>NZ_RIAX01000004.1 GCF_003719725.1 Planococcus salinus
CTGCGTAAATAAAACTCTAACTTTAAGGGGTCACTACCCGGCTGCTCTTTTTTTAATCCTCTTTTCTCCTTCTGAACCTGACAAGGATGTATGCCAGGATGCCCACAATCGCCAGGAAAAGATAAAGGCGGGCAAAATAGATTTCAAACCAATGAACTTCACTGAAATTCATAACAAAATTCAATAAAGTGATCACCAATAAAACAATGGCTATTCCGAAAACGGCCAAACCTGCATACCGGAGCAGTTTTAAAAAAGGTTTCATCACCATTCCCTCCATAAGACGCGTATTCCATGGGAACTGCCAGCAATACTACCCTATTCCCGATTGGCTTTGAAACATGCAAAAAACTCGAAAACATTCTGTCAGCCGTGTTTGTTTCGGTAAAGAGCGGGAATTCAAGAAATACGGTCGTCCTCGCAATAGACCTGCAAGGCAATCAGCTTATGCACAATGAAGAAGGTTACTCACAATAAAATCGAAACAACTGTACATTATGTGGATAAATATTTGATAAAGTTCCAAAATTCGTATAAAAAATAACTTATCAACATGTGGATAACCGAATAACCATGCGTTTTCCACAGAAAGGAGTTTGTCTATGTTTGAAATTTCATTGGATAGCTTTATCCGTATCGTGACAGTCGGCGTCTTGGCGTATATCGGCCTCATTTTGTTTTTACGGATTTCCGGAAAACGAACACTGACCAAATTGAATGCTTTTGACCTGGTTGTCTCTGTTGCACTCGGTTCTACGCTTGCCACCATCCTGCTCGACAGCAGCATTTCACTGTTTGAAGGCCTGACAGCTTTTGCGGTGCTTATTTTTATGCAATACATTATTGCTATTGGATCTGTATATTTCAGTTGGTTCAACGACTTGATCAAATCGGAGCCCAAACTGCTTTATCTGGAAGGAAGGTTTTTGAGAAAAGCCATGAAGGAGGAAAGAATCAAAGAAATTGAGATTCTCCAGGCAATGCGCTCATCCGGAATGGGCGATACTGAAAAAGTAAAAGCGGTCGTTCTCGAAACAGACGGCAGCATGTCCATCATCAGCAGCGAACCGAAAGACGCTTTGGCGAATGTTAACTCACCCGACCAAAAACTAACTGCACCGGATTGACCGGTGCAGTTTTTATCGTGGCGTTTTTACGCGGTTTTTCCGATACTCTCTGCGCGCAGGAGCTGTATCAAAAAATCGCTTTTCCCCTTCCGACTCCGGAACAACAGGAGGAACCGGGACAGGCTTTCCATCATCCCCCATAGCCACCAGTGTTAAAAACGATTCTGTCGTCAGTTTCGTTTTTCCCGTCTGGAGGTTCTGAGAGGTCACACGGACATATACTTCCATCGAAGTTCTTCCGGTGGAGGTGACATTCGCTTCCAATCCCAGGACTTCCCCCACATGGGCAGAAGATAAAAAGTCGACCGAATCAATGGAAGCTGTGACCACTACCGGACGCCTTGAATGCTTCATAGCGGCGATGCCGGCTACTTCATCGATGTAAGCCAGTACTTTCCCTCCGAAAATCGAATCCATATGATTGGTATCCGGCGGTAACACTAATTTCGTTTGGATGGTGCGTGATTCTTTCATCGGAACCCCTTCCATAGCCATCTCTCCTTTTCTTCTATGACTTTTATTATACCTCAAAACACTAGACAGGCAGCTCGTGATATATTGAGATAAAGGAGGAATCGGCATGTCCGAATTACTGAACATATTAAACACCCCTGAATTTCAATCGAAACAGACTCTTACAGCCCAGATTCGGAAGCTGGGCATATCAGCTGGAGATGCATTGATGATCCATTCTTCGCTTAAGTCGCTGGGCTGGATTGCCGGCGGGGCTCAAGCGGTGGTCGAAGCGTTCATGGAAACCGTAACCCCTGAAGGCACACTTGTCATGCCAGCTCAATCAGCGGATAACTCTGATCCGGTCTACTGGATGGAGCCTCCCGTCCCTGAAAATTGGCATCAGGCGATCCGGGATCAATTGCCGGCCTATGACCCACATTTAACAGCGCTGCGCGGCATGGGGAAAATCGCAGAATGCTTCCATCGCCATCCGGGCACGGTAAGAAGTCCTCATCCCGCCCATTCCTTTATGGCTTGGGGAAAATACGCCTCCGCTTGGATGGCTGATCACCCACTGGAAGATTCGTTCGGCAGTCGCTCCCCGCTTGGCAAGATGATGGCGACTGACGTGAAAATTGTATTGATCGGCGTTGGATTCGACGTTTGCACGGCTCTTCACTTTGCCGAATTCATGCAGAAAAACCCCAGTTATTCCCCTCAAGGAGCAGCTGTTCTGGTGAACGGAAAACGCACTTGGCAAACGTATGATTGTGTGGATATGGATGCGGATCGTTTTCCGGAGCTGGTCAAACAATATGACGGAGACATTGTGAAAGGAACTCTGGGTCAAGCGGAAGTGAACATCACAGACATGCGGCCTTTAGTGGATTTTGGAATCCGCTGGCTCTCTGAAAATCCTTCACCGGTGCAACGGGCCTCCTCCATTGCAGACTCTGAAAGATAACCATGTCAAAAGCCGGCCCACATAAGTGAGCCGGCTTATTTTGACAAAATCTCATCCAAGAGTTGTTCCAGACGCTGATTGTCCGCATGGAATGAGTCCACAAACGCATTGATGATGTCAGCAGGTCGCAACACTTTTTGCCACTCTAATTTGTAGCCCGCATTCAGCATGAGCTGGCGGGCAAATTCACGAATTGTGCGCCCGTTGCCTTCCCGAAAAGGATGCAGAGCATTGAGCTCAGCCAAAAAATATGCAAGCCGCGATATCGTCTTTGACCGCGGCAGATCTTTCAAATAATTTTCTTTTTCCAAGTCGTTGAAAATCTTATCGAGCTGTGGCCCGATATATTTCGGATGGGCAAATGAAGAAGAACCTTTTGAAATCATTTCTCTTCTGATTTCCCCGGCAAAAGGATAGACATCCTGTAAAATGTAATGATGGATTGCGATAAAGGCTTTTTTGTCCAGCGGATCGGCCGGTTTCTGGATCAGCAGTTCTGAAAGACGGAAAAGAGTATAAACCGTTTCCAGCTCTTTCAGCTTTTCTTCGTCCTTTATCTCAAATAAATTAATCAGGACTTCCGTACCGGGATAGCAGTACAACGAAGTATGCTGATACTTAGACATCGAATTTCATCTTGATGGTCTTATGGAATTGATCTTCCGTCCGCTCACCAGTCAATACTGACCGTACAAAATTTTTGTCGTCACTAGTCACATGAAACCCTTCGGTAGCGAGTGAATGTGAGGCATATGAAATTGCATGGTTAGCTTGTTCGCTGGACACCCGATTCTCTAATTTCGTCAACATCATGACCACCTTTCATTCTCCTATTATACCATTTTCCACCCCCCATTTCCATTACGGGCACCCCTCAACTTTCGCTTAAAAGCTTGGCAGAACAACAAAAAGAGCGGTTGGGAGATACTCCTCAACCGCTCTTTCGCTATAGTTGTTCCTGCAGCTCCTGATTTTCCTCCGCGGTAAAAGCCCGCGATCTGGTAAGGAACCGTTTGCCTTCCACTCCTTCAAGAGAGAACATTCCTCCGCGTCCGGAAACAACATCGATAATCAATTGTGTATGCCGCCAGTAGTCAAATTGGTTTTTATGCATGTAGAATTTGCTGCCGCCGATTTCGCCCAGCAGCACATCCTGGTCGCCGACCATCAAATCGCCTTCCGGATAGCACATGGGGGAACTGCCGTCACAGCACCCTCCCGATTGATGGAACATAAGCGGTCCGTGCTTGCTTTTCAGCAGTTCGATCAACTCCAAAGCTGCATCTGTCGCAATCACTCGTTCGACCATTGATATCCCTTCTTTCCCATCAAAAGAATCCTTGTTTGTCCTGGCTGTAGCTGACGAGCATGTTTTTGGTCTGCTGGTAATGGTCCAGCATCATTTTGTGGTTTTCACGCCCCACACCGGACATTTTATAGCCGCCGAATGCTGCGTGCGCAGGATATTGGTGATAGCAGTTGGTCCATACACGGCCAGCCTGGATGCCGCGTCCGAAACGATATGCTGTGTGTGTGTCACGTGTCCAGATGCCCGCTCCCAGTCCATACAATGTGTCATTGGCAATTTCCATCGCTTCTTCTTTTGTCTTGAAAGTCGTCACCGACACCACTGGCCCAAAAATCTCTTCCTGGAAAATCCGCATCTTATTATTTCCTTTGAACACTGTCGGCTTGATGTAATAGCCTTCTTTCAGATCACCTTCCAGCACATTCCGCTCTCCACCGATCAGCACTTCAGCGCCTTCCTGTTTTCCGATATCGAGGTAGGACATGATTTTTTCCATCTGTTCCTGTGAAGCCTGCGCCCCCATCATCGTTTCGGGATCGAGTGGGTTGCCGATTTTAATCGCTTCGACGCGTTTCAGTGCCCGTTCCATGAATTCGTCGTAAATATCTTCCTGAATCAACACACGTGAAGGGCACGTACACACTTCACCTTGGTTCAGGGCAAACATCACAAATCCTTCAATTGCTTTGTCCAAAAATGCATCGTCTTCATCCATGATGTCTTTGAAAAAGATATTTGGTGATTTTCCGCCCAGCTCCAATGTGACAGGAATCAGGTTTTGAGACGCATATTGCATAATCATCCGGCCGGTAGTCGTTTCACCGGTGAATGCGATTTTGCTGATGCGAGGGCTTGAAGCAAGCGGCTTTCCTGCTTCCAATCCAAACCCATTCACGATATTCAGCACGCCTGGAGGCAAAAGATCCCCTACCAGCTCAGCCCATACCAGAATGCTGGCCGGCGTCTGTTCAGCCGGCTTAAGGACAACACAGTTCCCGGCAGCAAGAGCAGGCGCCAGTTTCCACGTTGCCATCAAAAGAGGGAAATTCCATGGAATGATCTGCCCCACCACTCCAAGCGGTTCATGAAAATGATAGGCTACTGTGTCTTCGTCGATTTGGCTGATGGACCCTTCCTGCGCACGGATCACGCCTGCAAAATACCGGAAATGATCGATTGCCAACGGCAAGTCAGCATTTAAAGTTTCCCTCACGGCTTTACCGTTGTCCCAGGTTTCTGCTACAGCAAGCATTTCCAGGTTTTCTTCCATCCGGTCGGCAATTTTCAGCAGGATGTTGGAACGTTCCGTTGTGGACGTTTTGCCCCACGCATCTTTGGCTGCATGTGCTGCGTCCAGTGCCGCTTCCACGTCTTCCGCCGTCGAACGTGCGACTTCCGTGAATTTTTTGCCGTTTACAGGTGAGACGTTGTCAAAATACTGTCCTTTGACAGGTGCTTTCCACTCCCCATTTATGAAGTTGTCATACCTTTCTTTAAAAGAACTCTTCGCGCCTTCCGTGTTCGGTGCAGAATAATCCATTACCATTTTGTTTCCTCCCTTTTTTGAGATTGCCGTTATGTATACGCTTACATTTAAACAAAGGAAATCATGAAAGCGCAAACGGCTCCACCTCTATATTGTCAAATAAGTAAGAAGATTGCAATACCTATATTTATTTTTTATTCAGCAGAACCAGCACTTTTTCATCTTGAAGACTGACTGGTTTTGCGGAAAAGTCAGAAAGGGTATACTAGTAACCATGGAATATAACTTTAGAAGTGAAGGGATCTAATTATGCGCATCAATAAATTTTTAAGTGAGACAGGTATCACATCCCGGCGAGGAGCCGACAAATTCATCGAAGCAAATCGTGTAACAATCAACGGAAAACCGGCTGAACTTGGCAGCAAAGTCCAAGAAGGAGATGTGGTGAGAGTCGATGGCACAATCATTGAGCAGCCGGACCAACAGTATGTCTATATTGCACTCAATAAACCCGTAGGCATCACCAGCACAACAGAACGTCATATAAAGGGGAATATTGTGGATTTCGTCAACCATCCACTTCGAATTTTCCATGTTGGAAGGCTCGATAAAGACTCAGAAGGACTTATTTTACTGACCAATGACGGTGACATTGTCAACGAAATATTGCGCGCTGAAAACGAGCACGAAAAAGAATACATCGTGAAAGTGGATATGCCGGTCACTGAATCATTCCTTAAAAAAATGGAGGAAGGCGTCGAGATCCTCGATACCAAAACCTTGCCTGCAAAAGCCGAAAAGTTATCAAAGTATACATTTAAGCTTACCATCCGTCAGGGATTGAATCGGCAAATTCGCCGGATGTGTTCTGCACTCGGTTATGAAGTCCGCAATCTGCGCCGGATCCGCATCATGAACATCCAGTTGGGGGATTTGGGCGTTGGGGAATGGCGCGATTTAACCGACCAGGAACGAAATGAATTATTCAAGCAATTAAATTATCGACCGAAACGGTAAGGAGGAATCATATGCTGACAATAACGGCCACTCCCCGGCATACTGGAGTGAAAATCAGTGGAGATTATTTTGACCTTGATGAACTCAATCAAGCCATCTACCGTGTCATCGGCGATGAAGACGATTACTATCACCTGGAAGGCTCCAGAATGCGGATACTTGGTGTATGCTATGAAATCCGGCATGCCGCTCAGGGAGACCGCAATGTGGAATCTGTTTTTAACGGACTGCATGAACAGGTAAAAAAGCAGCATGGCTTTATTGCTCCTGACAAAAATGTTTATTTCTCGGCTGAAATTTTATGGCCGGAAGTTCTGTACACAGCTATTGCGCTGAAGAATTTTACAAAGCTTTACCGCGAGTCTGTGGAATTTCCGGAATGGGATATCCATCTGCCGATCGTTCATCATTTCCAATCGCTCATCCTCGACTGTTTACACGGCCATGTGAAGGAGGATGAATACCAGGTTATATTGAAAGCTTTCAATCAGGCAGCCTCTGTCGAAGACTACGCAACCCAATATGTCGATTATTTCAATCTGCAGTACATCAAGATGACAAAACAGCAACGCGAAAAGAGTCTGTCGACCATTGCCGTCAAATTGGCGAACCAGGATAAAGATTACCAGACATTCCGGCAGCAAGTTCTGAAAGCGGCCACCCCGGCAAAAAAAGCAATTCACGAAATTCCGCTGCAAGCTGAATATCCGGAACAGATTGAATGGTAACAAAAGGCTCACGTTTACTTGACGTGAGCCTTTTTCAATCATTAACTTATTTGTATCACGATAATATCACATGCTTTTTCCGCCTTTAAGCTATGGGCTTCGCCCGGTTCTATGTGCAGTATTTTTCCAGGAGTCACTGTCGACATTTCCCCTCCAATATTAAAGGATACACTACCACTTCTGACAACAATCAGGACATCCGCGTCTATTTCGTGCTCCGGCACCACTTCGTTTTCCCGCAATTGAATATTGACGATATTGGTGTTTCCAAAGCTCGACACCTTATGCATATACTGCCTTTTTTCCTGTAAAAAGTCCGGCGTTTCAATTAATTCCATATTATCCACTCCTCCTCTTTACTGGTACTATACCCTCTTAACCCTTCTGAATGTCACAAATTTCGCTTCCTCCTAACCTTGTCCCTATCCGTCAGAAAATAAAGCCCGTGTAAATTCTGCCTGCAGCTGCGCTTAAGATTTTCGCTTAATCCCAATTTTACTGCCGGCTAGTTTGGGTACAGGCAACTCTTTATGGGTCGTCCACATCTTTTGGACCGCCTGCTCAACGTGGGCCGGAAAAGGAGCTGACTTTCTTTTCACGGAATCGATGCCCATCAGCATCTGTTCACTTGTCGCCACTATATCACCTGCTTTGTTCTTCATTTCAAAAAATAAATGAATCCGCTTGGCATCACGATCCAATAACTGCACGCTGGTTCTAAGCGTTTCCGTTTCGTGAACTTCTTTTAAATAACAAATATGGTGCTCCAGCGTAAACATCGTGTAATCATAGCTGGCACGGGCTTCTGCATCCAGGCCGATCAAGTCCATCACCCGGCCTCCCGCTATGCTGAATACTTTTGCGTAGGCAGCATCATTCATATGGCCGTTGTAATCCAACCAACGGCTATGTACTGTCGTTTCATGTATCAACGTCTGTTTTGTCATCCCAATCCCTCCTTATACTTCCTTGTAACAACAATTCGCCATACCCGCCCCAACTTCCTTTCGATTTATCTCTAAACAGCTTCTTTTAGAAGCAAAGGCAAGCCCTCTCCCCTTCAATCGATTGCTCGTATGTTACCGGCGATTTTCCACAGCAAGGCTTCCGTTTTAAAAGCTTCGCTAACAGGGTATATTCTTTACAACAGTTTTTATACAATCGGGAGTGATATAACATGAGAAAATGGTGGATACCTGCAGCAATCGCCTTATTGCTGACTGCATGCGGAAACCCGGAAGACACCAGCCTCCCTGAAGAAGGCGAAACGGAGGTTTCTGCTCCAGAAGGAGAGCTTGACCCTACCGACCCGGAAGAAGTCGACGAAGCCGAATCTGTCACTTTTTCCGCCTTGGTAAATGAGGAAATAGAAGTGGGTGAACCTGTTACCTTGTCAGGAACGGTACAGGAACTGACAGATGATAACGCCTTTCCCGCCTTCATTCTAACGGATGGAGAGCAGGAAGTATTTATCCGCAATATGGCTGAAACTCCAGTGGACGTAAACGACTCAGTGACCGTTCACGGCATCTACGAAGGACTTGCCGAAGAAAGCATGCCGCTTGTTTCCGTATCAGCCATTGAGTAAGCCGGAAGCGATTCATTTATCCACAAAAAAACCGGCTCCTGCAGAAGGGCCGGTTTTTGTAAGATTCACTGTAAGCCTTTTACTTTTTCACCATTTATCCATTCGAAAAACCCGAAAGTAACGCCTTTTCTTATCTTTCAGGTTCTGCAGGTTCGGAAACTTCGTCCAAAGCGGTATCTGCATTTCCGTAAGTTTTATCTTTCACCGCAATGTCTCCCAATGAAACGATGCCGACGAGCTGATCGTCTTCAACAATGGGCAAACGGCGAATTTGGTGCTCAGCCATTAAACTTGCTGCCTCTTCCACATCCATTTCCGCATTTCCTTTGACAATATCAGAAGACAGGATATCAGAGACGGGTGCATTCAGCGAAACCTGTTTTGCAATTCCTCGTGTAACAATATCGCGATCCGTCACAATTCCGAGCAATTTTTTATCATCACTGACTGGTATGGAACCAACGTCCAATTCCTTCATCTTCGAAGCGGCTTCCTGCAAGGTCGTATTCGGTCCGCAAGTCTCAACATCAGGTGTCATGATCTCTTTGACCTTCATCGATTAAGCCTCCTTTGTTTTTTCCTACTCTTCTTTATCCGTTTTGGCAGCAATAAAACTCGCTTCCATAAGAAAAACGGTTCCAGCCGCCAAGCTGAAACCGTTTCTGTACACTTATTCCAAGCAATTATTCGACCATTTGGATGAATTGGCGTGTTCGTTCATGTTTCGGGTTTTCGAAAAAGGTTTTAGGATCAGCAGATTCAATGATTTTCCCTTGGTCTATCATAATAATGCGATCTGCCACTTCTTTCGCAAACTTCATCTCATGCGTCACCACTACCATTGTCATCCCTTCTTCCGCCAATTGCTTCATGACTTGCAGCACTTCGCTGACAAGTTCCGGGTCCAGTGCTGAAGTCGGCTCGTCAAACAGCATGACTTTCGGTTCCATAGCAAGAGATCGGGCAATGGCTACACGTTGTTTCTGGCCACCGGAAAGTTTGCTTGGGTAGACATCCGCCTTGTCGGCCAATCCGACTTTTTCCAGCAATTCGCGACCTTTTTTCTCTGCTTCCGCCCTCTTCTGCCGCTTCACGATAAGCGGAGCTTCTATGACGTTCTCCAGAACAGTCTTATGAGGGAACAGGTTAAAATGCTGGAACACCATCCCCACTTCCGCACGCACTTTTGCTAAATTCTCTTTTTTAGGATCGATGGTATGGCCGTCGATTGTTATTTTTCCTTCGTTGATCAGTTCCAGAAAGTTGAAGCACCTGAGAAGCGTACTTTTGCCGGATCCACTGACGCCTACAAGAACAACCACTTCCTGGGGCTTTACATGCAGATCCACGCCTTTTAGAACTTCCAGATCGCCAAAGGATTTGTGAATATTTTCTCCGATAATCATATGATCCCTCCTCAGGCTTTATCCACATCAAGTTTATTTTCATACAAACGCAATAGGAATGTGAAAATCATAACAAGTGCCAAGTAGTAAAGCGCAACAACCAAAAATGTTTCAAACGGCTGAAAAGATTGCGCCGCTTCCCGGTTGGCAAGTGAAAAGATTTCCGCAACTCCGATGATGTAAACGAGGGATGAATCTTTTAATGTAATAATAAATTGGTTGCCCAGGGGCGGGATGGACCGGCGCAGGGCTTGTGGAAAGACGATTCGCTGCATCGTCTGTTTCCGGTTCATGCCGAGCGACATACTTGCTTCCCGCTGCCCTGGGTCTACACCCTGGATGGCCCCACGGAAAATTTCTGCGATGTATGCGCCGTTATGGACACCCAGAGCGATGGCACCTGCCCAAAAACCAGGCATTGCGTAAATCTCAGAAATACCAAAATATAAAAACATGATCTGGACAATAAGCGGAGTTCCGCGTATTACTGTGATATAGAGGTTTGCGATTCCCTGAAGAATTTTTGATCCGGAAATTTTCATAAGAGCAAAAATCAAACCAATGAGTGTCCCTAAAATAACCCCAACTGCTGTTAATTGGAGCGTGACAAGCGTCGCTTCCAGGAACCCAGGATATGTCCGCATCAATACATCGTATACTGTCACCAAAATTTCCGGCATAAAACTTCACTCCTCCGTATAGCAGCTGCTTATTCGAGAATTTCAATTCCTTCAATATCTACATCGAGGAGGTTACGTCCAAACCACTTCTGGGAAATCTCGTCATAAGTTCCATTTTCAATGATTGTGTCAAGTGCTTCGTTAATCGCTTCCAACAATGCCTCGTCTTCCGGACGCACAGCGATGGCAGCTTGTTCGATCCATAAGTTTTCCCCTACCATTTCAATTTCGAGACCTGCATTCTGTGCTTCGAATCCGACTACATCTGCGGTGATAACAGCATCCAGACGGCCTTCAATCTCCAAATCCTGCAATGCTACGACATCGCTGTCATAGTATTGGATGTTTTCAGTATATTCCTGGGCAGCAGTGTCATAGGTGCTTTGCCCAACGACTCCGATGGTAGCGCCTTCCAGGTCTTCTTTTGATTGGATTTCTGTATTTCCTTCACGAACAAAAATCACACCGCCTGAATAGTAGTAAGGATCTGAGAAAGCCACTTGTTCAGCGCGCTCATTTGTGATGGCCATCGAGCCAAGAATCGCGTCGTAACGATTGGATGTCAAACCTTGGATAATCGTCTGAAACGGAGTAGTTACCGGATTTGGTTCCAATCCCATCTCCTCAGCAATGGCATTGCCGATATCAATATCGAAACCGGTCAAAGTGCCGCCTTCTTCAAAATTGAAAGGTCTGTACAGTCCACTTGATGCTGAAGTGAATTTCCCTTCTTCCACCAGGTTCAACTCGCTGCCTCCACCTTCAGTGCCAGTGTCTGATCCTTCTGACCCGTTTGACGCTTCTTCTTCTGATCCACAGGCTGCCATTAGCATTCCTGCTGAGAAAACCACTCCTAAAAACGATAGCTTCTTTTTCATCTTGATCTCCCCTTTTCTCTTATGACTGACCAAAGCGCCAAAGCGCTTTGGGACTTACAGTATTCGGAAAAACGTGCATCGCGTCGCCTTGTTATGCTGCCGTTGCCAGTACAAAATCTCTCTTGACGAAAAAGAGAATTGCTTGAAAACCGGGCCAAGTACTTAAATTATACAGTTATGAGGTAAACCCTGCAACAAAAGGCAGAAATTTCTGTACATGTGCATCCTTCTCCCTGCGCCTTCTTCCATTTGTTTCAAGCTAAACCAGACGGGTATAGTAACAATAGATTTCAAGTCAAAAACAGAAAGGAGTAAACCCATGAAAACCTTGAACTTGATCGCTTTGATATTGCTGATTGTCGGCGGTTTGAACTGGTTGCTTGTTGGTCTTTTCTCATTTGACTTAGTTGCTGCAATTTTCGGTGGAGATGTTGGTGAAAAATCAGCCTTCTCACGTGTCATTTATGTCATTGTCGGGTTATGTGCACTTTATGCATTGAGATTCATCCCATTCGTCTCAAACGAGCCGAACCGCGATCGGACACACACCTAAAGTTAAACAAAAAAGCATTCCGTCATTTGTCGGAATGCTTTTTTTATTTTTTTATTTCCCGGGAAATAAGCTCTTGGCGTATCAGTGAGAGCGTGTCAGCACAGGAGCTTTATCAATGCCATGTGATTCTTGTTATTTTTTCGCCTTATGGACTTTCAACGTCTTACCTTTGACTGTCTTGCCTTTCATCGCTTTCAATACCATAGGACCTTTCCCGTTCAAAATATCGATATAGGTGACAGTATCCTGTATTTTGATAATGCCGATATCTTCTGCAGTTACATCAGGAATGCTTGTCAGCGTGCCCACAAAGTCAAAAGCCCGCAGCTTCTTTTTCTTGCCTCCATTAAAATACAACTTCATGATGTCTTTGTTTACTTGTTCATTTTTATTCTTTTTTAATGGCGGAAGGCTTTCCATCTTTTCTGTAAATGCTTTTTGTGCTTTTTCAATTTCCTGCGAGGAAGGTAAATTCCCATGATCGATAGCAAAGCCAATAAACTTTTCGATTTCACGGAGGAATTTATCTTCGTAAGGTGTAGCCAATGTAATCACTTTTCCTGTTTTACCTGCACGCCCTGTCCTGCCTGCACGGTGAACATAACTTTCCTTCTCCAACGGAATGTCGTAGTTGATGACATGGGTAATGCTGTCGATATCGATGCCACGCGCCGCTACGTCTGTAGCAACAAGATAACGGAACTCCCCGCGCTTGAATTCATTCATCACCGCAAAACGGTCTTCCTGTACCATACCGCCATGGAGTTTGTCACAAGTATAGTCGAGTTTCTCAAGTTGCTCCATGACAAAATCGACATTATCTTTGGTACGGCAAAAAATAATGCAGCTGTCCGGATTTTCGATGATGGTGACATCACGAAGCAGCGAAAACTTCTTTTGCTCTTCAACTGTGTAGAGTGAATGTTCAATTTGATCCGTTAAAGTGGCTGCAGAAGCAATTTCAATATATTGAGGGTCGGTCATGTACTTTTTCTGCAGCGATATGATATGTTCCGGGAGAGTGGCCGAAAACAGCATGGTCGTCCGATGTTCAGGAATTTTTCCGATAATCGCCTCAACTTGTTCAATAAACCCCATATTGAGCATTTCATCCGCTTCGTCAAGTACCAGAAATTCGATGCGTTCCAACTGCATCGTCCCTCTTTCAATATGGTCCAGTACACGGCCTGGAGTTCCGACGACCACATGGCATTTTTGCTTCAGCTCTGCCTGCTGATATGCAAAGGGGTGCTTGCCATAGACGGCGGCCGCTTTGATTCGCTTGAAACGCCCAATATTTGTGATATCCTCTTTTACTTGATCCGCCAATTCCCGTGTCGGGGTCAAAATGAGAGCCTGAGGCTTATTTTCTTCCCATTCGACCAATTCGCAAATTGGAATGCCGAAAGCCGCTGTTTTTCCGCTGCCTGTTTGAGACTTTACCGTTACGTCATTCTTCTCCAGAGCAACTGGCACCACTTTTTGCTGCACTTCCGTCGGTTCGGTGTAACCAAGACCTTCCAGTGCCTGTAAAATAGAGTTGCTTATCTTAAATTGAGTAAATTTTTTGCTGTTCATTTCCGTACTCCTTTGTTGTTCGAAGAATTGCCACTGCTCCTATTATGGCACGGATTTCTATTTTCTGCCGTTAATGAATTAATGAATCTTTACAGCGCTCTTTGTTATTGATCCAGAAGACTGACCGAAACTTTGACATCAAGGTTTTGGCTTCCTCCCCGGTAAACTCCCTGCACCGGACTGACATCATTATAATCACGCCCCACTCCAACGCGAATATGATTTTCCAGCGCTTCGACGTTATTGGTCGGATCAAGCCCGACCCAGCCAATGCCCGGTACCATGACTTCCACCCATGCATGACTGGCCGCATCTCCGATAAGCGCCGAGTTTTCTCCTACATACAGATATCCGCTGACATACCGGGCGGGAATCTGCTTGTTCCGCAATATCCCAAGCATGACATGGGTGATATCCTGGCATACGCCTTTCATCAAATCGAATGATTCCGTTCCTTTAGTGGAAACAGTTGTCGATTCGCCATCATAAGAGAAATGATCATGCATATACTCCATCACATCAATGGCATATTGAACGGGGTTTGACATAACGCCCAGCTCACGGTCCACCTGCTTCATCTGATCCACCGATAAATAAGTGTATGCAGTATTGCTTAAAAAGGCCAAATAATGTTCGCTGAATAACTGGGAATGAAAAATGGCGTTCATTTCCGGCGAATAGTCAATGCGATGGATAAAGGGACTTTTTTGTATGCTGACAATGGAAGTCGCTTTCACTTCCAAATGCTGATGATGTTCAGCGATAAAGAAAGTTTCTACACTATTGCCCCATATGTCGACATGTTCTTTTGTCAAAGAGGCAGGTGTGATATCTGCACGGTAAGACAATAAGCGCTGGCATTCATCCGTTCTCGGTTTCAGCCGGATGGTGTTCATGCTCTGGTCCACTATTGTTTCGTATTCGAAAATATTAGTATGTTCAATTTTATATTTCATAGAAGTAAGTCCTTCCATCGTTAAAGTTTGTGATTGATAGTTCCCCGACTGCTGTATGGCGGGATCGATTAAGTAATAGGTTTTTGAAAAGATATGTCCGATTTCATTGCAGCCGTCCTGAAAGTGGTTCAGGAAATCCATCATTTCGTCAGAATTCCATTCATCGATGTGTACTTCGTCAAAATCCGTCCGCAACTGATCCAGTTTCGCAAACAATTCCCATGAATAGTGAGACACTTTCCCACTCTCCAGCTCATTTACTGCATCTCTTACATGATCCAGGCAGTAGATGATCGAGCGTGGAAACGTTTTGTCGGAAATAAGGAAAGACAACACCATTTTCGGATCCATCTTAGGAGGATTTGCTTTCAGATAAGCTTCGTAGCCATTGGTCATACGCAATGCTGACAACCAGTAAAAATAATCTTCCGCTTGCGCTTCCAGTGCTCTTTCCCGTGTGCGTTCACATACGACATTTAAAATTCGGGCAATTTTTTCCGCCCTCTCGAGCCATTTGCCTATCTTGATGATTTGATAAGCGACTCCTCTGGACATAGTGGATTCAATAATGCCTTGAGAAATCAGTGAAGTCGTTTTGACGTGATCAAGGAACTGACGCACCTCTTTTACCGTATGATGCTGCCCCTCCATTTGCTGTAATGCCAAATAACAGCTGTTCCATGATTCCCAATAGTCGTCTGTCACGTGGTCACGGCTGACGCGGGCATTCTCCCTTGCTATACCAAGACAGCTTGCCACCGAATTTGAATTGCTCTGAGCCAATGCCAAAAAGTCTATGAGCTGGCTCTCTTCATAGGAAGGAAGAGATTTAAGCTGCGTCATAATTTCAGACGAAGCACATATATCAAAAATAAGCTTCCAGTCACTGTCACGCACCAGTTCTTCATCAGAAGCTTCCAGCATCTGCAGAAGCTGAACATCTAAAATTCGCGCGTTATTTTCCGCTCGTTCTGCATTGCGTGACATCCAATACAAAGAGTTTGCTACACGGCTAAGCATGATGAAGTCCCCCTCCCACGTCTTTATGGACCCATGTATCTTTTCCTCCGCCTCCCTGCGAAGAGTTGACCACGAGTGACCCTTTTTTCAAAGCCACCCGGGACAGACCACCGGGAAGTACCCTTGTCTTTTCGCCACGCATAACAAATACGCGCAAATCGACGTGGCAAGGATAAAATTCTTCGCCCTGGTACGCGGGAGCCCTCGATAACTTAATGGTCGGCTGGGCAATGTATTGGTGAGGTGTTTCAAGAATTTTTTCACGAAATTTTTCAATCAGCTCTTTTGAGGCATGGGGGCCTACGAGCATATCGTAGCCTCCGGAAGCGCCAACATTTTTTACTACCAGCTCTTCCAAATGCTCAAGCACCCATTCCCGGTCCTCTTTGTTATCCAGCAAATACGTTTTGACATTGTCGATGATCGGCTCTTCACCCAGGTAATACTGAATCATTTTCGGTACGTAGGCGTAGATCGCTTTGTCATCAGCCACTCCATTGCCGATGCCATTCAAAATGGCCACATTTCCTTTGCGGTAAGCCTGCACCAATCCTGGAACACCTAATGCGGAATCTTCCCTGAAGGCTTCGGGATCCAAAAAGTCATCGTCAATCCGCCGGTAAATGATATCTACCCGTTTTAATCCACGGATCGATTTCATATAGACGATATTCTTCTTGACCACCAGATCCCTTCCTTCTACAAGCTGCAGCCCCATTTGCTGTGCCAAAAATACATGATCGTAATACGCTGAATTGTACATGCCCGGAGTCAGCAGCACCGCAAATGGTTTGTCATTTCCTGTGGCGGGGGCATGGTCCAAAATAGCTTCATGCAAGTGGACCATCTGCTGTTCCAGTGTGTGAACGGAATATTTCGCGAAAAATTCCGGATACACTTGCCTCATGACATACCGATTCTGATAAACGTAGGACATACCGGAAGGATTACGCAGATTATCTTCAAGTACATGGTATTTCCCTTGCTCGTCCCGAATCAAATCGATTCCGGCCAAAAAGATATGGTTCTTCAGCGGAATATCAATGCCTTGGACTTGCTTGGCGTAGTAATAAGGGTTTTCTTCGATCAAATGCCTTGGAATGATTCCATCTTCAAGAATTTTCTGCTCATGATATACATCTTCCAAAAACCGATTAAGGGCTTCTGCCCGTTGAACCATCCCTTTTTCTATTGTTGCCCACTCCTCCGGAGAAATGATGATGGGCACAAAATCGAAAGGCATTGTACGTTCCGTCCCTACGTTATTATTGTAAACAGTGAAAGTAATCCCTTGTCTCAAAAAGGATAATTGAGCCGTTTCGTGTTTCTCTTTCAATTCCTCCTCCGAAAACTGGTTCAGAATCTCAAAGAACTTCCGATAATGCTTTTTCGGCTTTAGCTTGTCCGTGAACATTTCATCAAAAAATTGGTCGGTCGAGTAAGATTTAAACATCGGCTTTCCCCCTTTTTAATAGATTACTAAAAATTCTGAAATAATTATAGAGAGAAAAAAAGCTATCCCTCTTTTTTTATAGGAGCGATAGCTTTTCTATTGGTTATGTTATCCATCATTCACTTGTCAAAAGTGGAATCTTTTTTCGAGCCGTCTTCGTCCAGGTCTTTCTTGAGAGATTCGGTGTATGGAGTGCTTCCGCCATAAACTCCACCACTCGGTGCAGTATTGGACGAGGAACCGGTTTTCGAAGGTTCACTGCCGGAAGATGTATTTTCTGAAGAGCCTGTGGTCTTCTTATCAGATGAATCCCCAACTTCTTTTTGCAGAACCTGATTTGCCTTATCAAGCGTATCTTTCTCTTTATCCATCATTTTCTGCTGGCTGTCGATGACTTCTTTGACCGCTTCAACAGCCTTGCTGACACCAGGCTTTATCCGATCTACCATACCGCCTGACTGCTCATTTAAACGCTCCAGGCTTTTTTTCATATTCTCTTTCACGTTACTGGTTTGTTGTGTGCCAGTACCGTTTGAATCCACTTTCTTTTGTGCCATTGCAGAGCCGATTGCAGCACCAATTCCCAGTAATACCAACTTGCCCATGAGTCCACCTGATTTTCGTGCCATGTAAATTCCCCCTTTGATTTTAGATACACTACGACTTTTGTATCCCCTTTTCCTTGTATTTTCAAACCTAAGAAAATGAAAAATGCAAATAATTTTGAAAATAAATGGGATGCCGGCTTATAGTAAGATAATTTTCTTGGCCATCCTGCTATGTCAATTTGGCGAACGCCAGCTATCAAAAAATTTTTCCATCCTGTAACATGGCTTCTTCGAATGCTTTCACCACTTCCGGGTCATATTGTATGCCAGCAAGGCTTTTAATTTCATTCATGGCGTAATTCGCAGAATACGCTTTTCGGTATGCGCGGTCTTCTGTCATCGCATCAAACGTATCACAGACGCCAATTATTTTCGCCTCCAGCAATATCTCGTCCCCTGTTAATCCCAAAGGGTAGCCCCTGCCGTCTATCCGCTCATGATGCTGTTCCACGATGTCGGCCAGATCTGCATAAGCCGTTTTTCGAATCATGTCAGCGCCATCTCCAGGATGCTTTTTCACCATTGTAAATTCTTCGTCTGTCAGTTTGCCAGGTTTTTTTAATACTTTTTCCGGTATATTGATTTTTCCGATGTCATGAAGAATGGATGCAAGAAACAAGTTTTCTATTCTGCCTTTTCTTAATTTCATCTTCGTGGCTGTCTTTAGTGCATATTGAGATACCCGGGCACTGTGCTTGAAGGTGTAACGGTCCTTCTTTTCCACCGCTTCCCCCACCTTGCGCAACTCGTTGATTTCCTCACTGAGGTAATGAAATGTTGGAGCGGTGGAAACAGCCAACAGAACAACGTCTGTCTTGGCAGTAAAATGGAAGGTCTCTTGCAAATTCTTTGCCGAAAACACATCATCCTGCGCAAGCCCCACTTTTTCCCCGTTCAATTCCAGCTCAATTTCTCCCTGCAATATGTAGTAATATTCTTGGACACTGGCATCTTCGCTTGGAAAAAGAGCAAATAGATTCCCTTTCGGAATCGTCTGCTTCATGATTTCGATGCCATCCCCTCTTCCAAGGAGACTCAGAGATGTTAACCCGTTATTCACTTTTTCCAGACAACCATTTTTTAATATGTCCAAGCCTTTCATTTTCACACATCCTTTTAAATACATTATGAGAGTATAGAAGTTCTATACTCTCATAATAGTCCATCTATCCTTTTGTGGCCATTCAGTTTACCAACCAATCACACGAATAGGGTCGATCAACGCTTCCACATCCCCAAACTGGCCAGGTGTTAAATAAATTTCAGTCTCTACACCAGCTTTGGAAGCTTTGGAAATTTCTTTCACTGTCATTTTTTCCGCTTTGACTCTCAGATCAGCGATTAACTTATCTCTTTTCTGCTGGTATTTTACTTGCAGCCTCTCCTGTTTGGCTGAGTTTTTTTCCAGTGTTGACTTGTTCTTGTAATGCGCATAGAACCTGTCAGCTTTACTTTCATTTTTTTCAATTTCAAAGTCGATTTTGTTATTGGTTTTTTCGATACCGCTCAGAGCTTTTTCAACTTCTTGATTTGTTTCAGCCCCTGCTGCAAACCCTGGAGCTCCTGCTGATAAAATAAGTGCCAGCGAAACGCCGAAAGCCATTACCCCTTTTTTGAACATAAACTTTCCTCCTGTTTATTCATTGTCAGCAGGAAGCCAATATACATATCTTATTACACTTCATCCTCCCGGTACACAGTTAAAATAGGATATTATGACTACCCGCTGTTATTAGTATATATGAACTAACATAAATAAACAACAAAGATCGAAATATTCAATATATTTACTTTTTCAAAAAAAGACCAGGAGTATTGCATCCCGGTCCTTTTCAGTCATTTATGGCAACATTGTGGTTCCCATTAAAAATCGATCGCATTCTCTGGCAGCCTGGCGCCCTTCATTGATCGCCCATACAATCAGACTTTGTCCGCGGCGCACGTCGCCTGCTGCGAACACACCTTCAATATTGGTGGCATGTTCACCATACTCCGCTTTTACCCTCGAATTTTCATCCGTTTCTACAGCCAGCTTTTGAATCAATCCTTGGTCAGGACCGCTGAAGCCGATTGCCAACAGCACCAGATCCGCTTTCCAGACTTTTTCAGTGCCTGGGATCTCTTCGCGAATGCGGTTGCCGTTTTCATCGATTTTCAGTTTAACGTTAACCGTGTGGACTTCTTTCACGTTTCCTTTTTCATCGCCCACAAACTTTTTCGTCATCACAGCATAAGCTCTTGGATCATCGCCAAAATTGGCAGCGGCTTCTTTGTGGCCGTATTCTACCCGGTGGACGCGTGGATACTGAGGCCATGGGTTGCCTTTCTCGTCACGGAGGGCTCCTTTTTGATCGTAAACATCAAATTGGACAAGACTCTTGCAATTATGGCGGACTGACGTTGCCAAACAGTCCGTCCCCGTGTCGCCTCCGCCGATGACAATAACGTCTTTTCCTTCTGCTGAAATATAATTGCCGTCTTCCAGGTTGGAATCCAACAAGCTCTTGGTAGTGGAGTGAAGAAAGTCCATTGCATAATGGATGCCTTTCAAATCACGGCCTTCCACATCGATATTACGATGAACAGTGGCTCCTGCACACATCACTACTGCATCAAAATCGGCACGTAAAGTTGAAACAGGGTAATCTTTCCCCACTTCGGTATTTGTCACGAATGTGATGCCTTCCTGTTCCAGAATGTTGACGCGGCGCTTCACCACGTCATAAGACAGTTTCATCTCCGGAATGCCGTAGGTCAGCAGTCCACCGACGCGGTCACTGCGTTCAAAAACCGTCACAGAATGGCCCGCTTTGTTTAGCTGGGCAGCAGCAGCCAAGCCGGCAGGACCAGAACCGATGACAGCCACTTTTTTGCCTGTCCGTGTTTTCGGCGGTTCCGGTACTACCCATCCTTCTGCAAAGCCTCTTTCGATAATCGAGCGTTCCACCGTCCGGATGGCTACAGGCGGTTCATTGATGCCCAGTACGCAAGCACCTTCACAAGGCGCAGGACATGCGATGCCTGTAAATTCCGGAAAATTGTTCATCAGGTGTTCTCTTCTTAATGCTTCTTTCCACTGCCCTCTGTAAACGAGGTCATTCCATTCAGGGATCAGATGGTAAACCGGGCAACCTGTGGTCGTCCCGGCCAGTTCCATTCCCGACTGGCAGGTTGGCACGCCGCAATCCATGCAGCGCGCTCCCTGTTTTCTTACTTCTTCATCCGACAGCGGAATCGTATAGTCTTTCCAGTCATTCGTCCGCTCTGCAGGATTTCGCTCTTTGAGTGTCTGTCTGTCATATTCCATGAATCCAGTTGCTTTTCCCATCATTTCCCTCCTGTTCACGGCTTTGCTTTATTTTCCTGCACCAGCCATTTTACTTTCTTCAAATGCCGCCATCTCAGCTTCGAATTTCTCCATTCCGCTTGCCTGCAGCTTGTTGATCCGTTCGTTGATCTTCAAATAGGATTTCGGAATGACGCGCACGAATTTCGCGGAGAAAATTTCCCAATGGTCCAAGATACGCTGGCCATTTTTACTTCCTGTGTAATGAACATGTTTTTCGATCATTTGTTTCAATTCTTCGATTTCTGCCGGCTCCGCCAATGGCTGCAGATGCACAAGTTCGGTGTTGCATTGCTCGCCGAATGTGTCATCTTCATCCAGTACATAAGCGACTCCTCCCGACATACCGGCTGCGAAGTTTTTGCCTGTTTTTCCAAGAATGGCTACACGGCCGCCTGTCATATACTCACAACCATGATCGCCGACACCTTCGACGACAATATTAGCTCCACTGTTCCGAACGGCAAAACGCTCGCCGGCCAATCCGTAGATGTAAGCTTCTCCAGCTGAGGCTCCGTAAAATGCCACGTTGCCGATAATTATATTTTTCTCAGGTATGAACGTTGAATCATTTGCCGGATACGTGATGATTTTCCCGCCCGACAGGCCTTTTCCAAGAAAGTCGTTGGAATCCCCAATTAATCGCAAGGTCATTCCCTTTGGAATGAATGCCCCAAAACTTTGACCCGCAGAGCCCTGGAAATTCAATTTGATGGTATCTTCCGGCAACCCTTCCGCACCGTAACGCTTAGAAACCGCGCTTCCAATGATGGTTCCTGTCGCACGGTGAATGTTTCGGATGGCAGTCATGACTTCCACCGGCTCACCCGTTTCAATCGCATTTCTACAACGCGGCAGCAACTCCTGATAATCGAGTGTTTGCTTCAATCCATGGTCTTGTTTAATGGTTGCATAGCGGCCCACTTTTTCAGGAAGGTCCGGCTGGTAAAGAAGCGCAGATAAATCGATGCCTCCTGCTTTCCAGTGGTCAATCGCCTTATTAGCTTCAATTACATCTGTACGGCCGATCATTTCATTGATGGTACGGAAGCCAAGTTCCGCCATCAACTCGCGTGCCTCGCGTGCGATAAAGCGCATGAAGTTCGCGACGTGCTCCGGATCTCCCGTGTACTTCTTCCGCAATTCCGGATTTTGCGTGGCAATTCCCACCGGGCATGTATCCAAATGGCAGACACGCATCATGACACATCCCAGAACGACTAACGGAGCTGTTGAGAAGCCATATTCTTCTGCGCCCAATAAGGCAGCCGTTACGACATCCCGGCCGGTCATCATTTTCCCGTCCGTTTCCACAACGATACGATCACGTAATCCGTTCAACAAGAGTGTTTGATGTGTTTCTGCAAGACCGATTTCCCAAGGCAGGCCTGTATGCTTCAAGCTTGTTTTCGGTGCTGCACCGGTTCCTCCATCGTAGCCGCTGATCAAGACAAGGTCAGCGCGACCTTTCGCAACACCCGCAGCAATTGTGCCGACACCGACAGCCGATACAAGCTTCACGCTGACACGGGCGGAAGGATTGGCATTTTTCAAGTTGAAAATCAATTCTGCCAGGTCTTCGATGGAATAGATATCATGATGTGGAGGAGGCGAAATCAGTTCAACGCCTGTTGTCGATCCTCTCACTTCAGCAATCCACGGATACACTTTCTTTCCAGGCAAATGGCCGCCTTCTCCGGGTTTCGCCCCTTGGGCCACTTTGATCTGGATTTCATCCGCATTCACCAAATAATGGCTTGTAACGCCAAATCGGCCGGATGCCACCTGTTTGATGGCACTGCGGCGGTTATCGCCATTTTCATCCGGAGTAAAACGGGATACTTGTTCGCCGCCTTCTCCCGAGTTGCTGCGGCCTCCAATTTTATTCATCGCAATAGCCAGCGCTTCATGGGCTTCTGAACTGATGGAACCGTAGGACATAGCGCCTGTTTTGAAACGCGCACATATTTCCTCTACAGATTCCACTTCTTCAATTGGCACAGGCGTCCGTTTCTTGAAAGACATCAAGCCGCGCAAGGATTGCAGGTTGGCTTTTTCATCCGTCAATAAGCGGGTATACTTCTTAAACGTTTCATAGTCATTTGTGCGGCATGCCTGCTGCAGGGTATGGATTGTCATCGGGTTGTATTGATGGCTTTCCCCGTTCTCACGGTATTGGAACTCGTCGCCTGCCTGCAGCGCATTGTTCCCGCCTTCGCGTTCCGGATAACCCTGTTCATGTCTCATAAGCACTTCTTTCGCGATAATATCAAGGCCGATTCCGCCCAGTCTCGAGGAAGTCCGAGTGAAATATTTATCGATGACATCCATGTGAATGCCGACCGCTTCAAAGATTTGTGCTCCGCGGTAACTTTGGATAGTGGAAATCCCCATTTTAGAAAGGACTTTGATGATTCCGTCCGTAACCGCATTTACATATTTTTGTTCCGCTTGCTCAAAGTTTTCGTCAGTAATCTCTTTTGTGTCGACCAGTTCTTTGATTGAACGGAACGCCAGGTAGGGGTTAATCCCTTCCGCTCCATAGCCAAGCAACGCGGCGAAGTGGTGTACTTCACGCGGTTCACCCGATTCGAGAAGAAGGCTCACCCGTGTGCGTGTTTCTTTTCGGATCAAGTGGTGATGTAACCCCGAAACTGCCAATAGCGCTGGAATTGCAGCATATTCTTTATTGACTCCGCGATCAGACAGAATCAGCAGCGTGGCACCGTCTTCAAAAGCTTTGTCGGCTTTTTCAAACAATTCCTCCAACGCCTGTTCCATTGCCCCTTCTCCTTCCGCTGCGCGGAATAAAATCGGCAAAGTGACCGCCTTGAATTCTTTGATGTCCTGCTGACGCAGTTTTTCGAGCTCCCGATCGGTTAAAATTGGCGTCTCTAAGCGAATATGGCGGCTGCTTTCGGGACGCGGGTCCACCAGGTTTCCTTCCGCACCGATGGTTGTCCGTACCGCTGTGATAATTTGTTCACGGATTGCATCGATAGGTGGATTTGTGACTTGTGCGAACAACTGCTTGAAATAATTGTAGAGCAGTTGAGGTTTTTTCGACAAAACCGCCAATGGTGAATCGTACCCCATCGAACCGACCGGATCTTTGCCGTCTGTAGCAAGAGGTTTGATGATTTTCTGCACTTCTTCCGTCGTGTAACCGAAAGCTTTTTGCTGCTCGAGCACCCCTTCTGTATAAAGATTGTTTTTAAAATCTTTCGGTTCTGGCAAGTCTTCCAGATCCAGCATGTTATTTTGAACCCAATCTTTATACGGAAGCTCTGCTGCAATTTGCAGTTTGATTTCTTCGTCCGGAATGATCTTTCCTTCTTCCAGGTCCACCAACAGCATTTTCCCTGGGTGCAGGCGTTCTTTGTAAACAATATCATCTGCGAAGATATCGAGCGCTCCTACTTCTGAACCCATGACAATCATGCCGCTTTTTGTCACGTAATAACGTGCCGGACGCAATCCATTGCGGTCCAGGCATGCGGCAATCTGCTTGCCGTCTGTAAAGACCAATGCAGCGGGCCCATCCCATGGTTCCATCAATGTGCTGTGGTACTCATAAAAATCCCGTTTCTCTTGTTTGATGGTCGGATCGTTGACCCATGGTTCAGGCACCATCATCATGGCTGTATGCGCAAGAGAACGTCCAGATAAATGCAAAAATTCAAAGCAGTTATCGAACATGGAAGAGTCACTGCCTGTTTCATCGATGACAGGCAAAACCTTCTTCAGATCTTCTTCGTTGAAATATGGCGAAGTACACAATGACTGACGTGCGCGCATCCAGTTGACATTTCCGCGCAGTGTATTGAACTCTCCATTGTGGATTGAATAGCGGTTTGGATGCGACCGCTGCCAGCTTGGGAATGTATTCGTACTGAAGCGTGAATGAACAAGCGCCAAAGCTGATTTAAATTCAGGGTGGTTCAAGTCAATATAAAAAGAATCGAGTTGTTCCGGTATCAGCATCCCTTTGTAAACGATTGTGCTCGAAGACAGACTGCTGAAATAGACGTCCTTGTAGGAAGGATCGCCCGCCATCTCCTGTTCAATCCGTTTACGGATAATGTATAGCCGACGTTCCAGGTCCATACGGTCCTTAATGGTTTCTGCTGCACCGATGAATACCTGTCGGATGACCGGTTTTGTTTTCGCCGCGACTTTCCCGACAAATGAATCATTCATAGGAACTGGACGCCAGCCGAGGCTTTCCTGTCCTTCTTCCTGAATAATACGCTCGATCGCATTTTTTGCCTTCATGCGCAAATCGTAATCCTGTGGCATAAAAATCATGCCGATTCCGTATTTTCCTTCTTCGGGAAGGAAAATATCTTCTTTTTCGCATTGTTTCAAGAAAAACCGATGCGGAATTTGCGTCAGGATACCCGCGCCATCCCCGGTACTTGTATCAGAAGACTGCCCCCCACGATGTTCCAGGTTGCACAGGATATTGATTGCATTTTGAACAATTGCATGCGATTTTTCGCCGTTAATGTTTGCAATCATTCCAATGCCGCATGCCTCATGCTCCTGATCCGGATGATACAGCCCCTGTTGAATTGGATATTCTTTCTTTTCCATCGAATCGCCTCCTTCGTTATGGTAGAGTACCATAATGTTGGAATAGTATATCATAAAAAACTGAATAAATATAAGATTGTAATTAATAAAAATCGCTAAAAAATGTTGAAAACGCTTACAGTGCGTAGGTCTTAAGTGGTCTGATATTTGCTTAAAAATCCTTTTGTAAAGCGAATTTTTTAATATTCTCCTATAAAAAAATCCCGCCTGTCCGGCGGGAAAATTTGTTCACAAAATTCATTTTTTCACCGTTGTATTTTCGCGGAGAGCCGTTAAGAAGAACGACCCGTATTTCTCCAGCTTGTTGGAACCCACGCCGTTCACTTCCAGAAACTCTTCTTCGTTTTGAGGCAGCCGGGCACACATGTCGCGCAAGGTCTTATCTGAAAAAATGACAAAAGGCGGAACTCCCCCTTCATCAGCCAATTGCTTTCTCACTTTTCGCAGCTCTTCAAACAGCGGGTCATTTTCTGCGATTTGCTTAGTGGTCACCGCCCCTTTCCGAAGCACTTTCCGTTTACCCAGCAGAACATCTCTTCCTCCGTCCGGCACGTAGATGGTCGGAAACGAACCCTGTTCTACTGCCAGCAGTTCCTGGGAAATCATAAATTCAATCAGATTCGACACTTCTTTTGTATTTTGGTGCTTCAAGATGCCGTAAGTTGAAAGTTTATCAAATCCGAAATCCAGTACTTTTTTATTGCGGGAACCGGTCAGCACCTGGGCTGTCATCATTTTACCGAATTTCTGTCCCATCCGGATCACGCACGACAACACCATTTGAACATCCTGCGTCACATCGAGGCTTTCCCGATCGTCAACACAGTTGCCGCAATGACCGCATACTTCTGCGCCTGAATCCCCGAAATAGTGAATAATGAACTGCTGCAGGCAACTTTCGGTATGGCAATAATCGACCATCCCCTGCAACTTCACCAGTTCCGCCGGAATCCTGCTCGGATCCTGCGCCTGATCGATCAAAAAGCGCTGGGTCTGAACATCTTGAGGCGCGTACAATACAATGCACTCACTCGGCAGTCCATCGCGTCCTGCACGACCAGCTTCCTGGTAATAGCTTTCCATGTTTTTGGGCAACTGATAATGGAGGACGTATCGTATGTTTGATTTGTCGATTCCCATGCCGAATGCGTTTGTCGCGACCATTACCGTCACTTCATCGTTCAAAAAGCGTTCTTGTCCGTGCCGGCGCTCTGCATCCGGCATGCCGGCGTGGTACTTGGCGACTTTGACTCCTTTTTTAAGCAGCATTTCGTATACTGAATCGACTGTTTTCCGTGTAGCTGCATATATAATCCCGGCTTCGTTGCCATTTTTCTGTACGTATTCTTTCACAAAGCGCTGGCGATCCTGTCCGCGGATAACCGAAAATGTCAAGTTGGCGCGTTCAAACCCGGTCATCACCGTCTGGCGTTCATCGATATTCAATATGCGGCAGATGTCTTCACGCACTTGAGGAGTGGCTGTGGCAGTAAGGGCCAGCACGGTCGGGTTATTCGGAAATAGATCAGCCATCCGGTTGATCAATCGGTAACTCGGACGGAAGTCGTGGCCCCACTGGGAAATGCAATGCGCTTCATCCACAGCGATCAACGGCACCTGGACGCCTTGCAATTCGTTTAAAAACATTTCCGAATCGAGTCGCTCAGGCGCAATGTACAAAAGTTTTACGGCACCTCTTTGAACGTCGTGCAAGGTTTCCCTTACTTCGTCAAAATCGAGTGAGCTGTTAATATAAGCAGCCGGGATACCAGCTGCCAAAAGTGAATCCACCTGGTCTTTCATCAGGGAAATCAAAGGAGACACCACAATTGTCGTCCCTTCCATCGCAAGGGCCGGAATTTGATAACACATCGATTTCCCGCCGCCTGTCGGCATGACGCAAATGGAATTGTGCCCATCCAGCACCTGCGAAATCGCCTGTTCCTGTCCTGTCCGGAACGTTTCATAGCCAAAATACGACTGCAACAATCGTCTTGCTTCTTCCAACAAAATCACACACTCCTAATACTCGTATCGTATGTGTAGCTTACCACATTTTCGAGTGATTTTTGTTGATGGCTGTTCAGCGGTTTTGATGATTTTATGAAGTCCCTAACGAACTGGTGAAATTCATGGACAAACTAAAAAAGTTGCCACTCAAGCATTTTTGCTCAAGCGGCAACCCCGTTTCTATTCTACTTTCTCCAAAACAAAAAAATACGCTTGCTTGGCACCTTTCCAGTCCATTACTCCCAGCAGCATGCTGTCATTCACTTTCCTGAAATGGTCATGAATCGGCAAATTATCGTAAATCATGGTCCCGCTCACTTTCCCGCGGTATTCCATCATCCGCATCCGGGCTTTGCCGCCTGGCGCTTTGACCAGTTTGCGCAGATCCATGAAAGGCACAGGGTCTACTGCAAAAATATTTCCATTGAGACCCCTGAACAATAAAGGATCGACGTTTTCCGCGTCATGGAACGCCTTCCCGTACCAGTTCAACTTCTTCAATACTCCATCAAGAGGATGGCCAGTGTAAAATTCCTTTCCTTTCCAAGTGCCAACAAGTGATTCCAACTCAACCGCTTCCAACTTGTCGAAGAGCTCGAAAGCCGTATGCACATCCGTTTTCCCTTGCTCATAGATGGTGCGGAAATCCATTTCAGCGCTCACAGTCGCCACTCCTTTAAATTTCCAAATCCCAGCGTTTGGCTTCTTCTTCTTTCATCTGCTGTTCCGTTTCCGGCGGATAAGCTATACGGAATTTATGGGAATCCTGAGGAATGATTTCCACCATTTTGGCAATCATATCAGCAGGATCATACTGGTTTTCCAGCCCTTTTTCAGCCTCTTCCATATCACTCTTCCGGGTGAAATGCTTTTCCTCGTCGTACCATTTCCATTTTGCCTCGGCGCTGCGATCGTTAAATCCTGTGGCAAAAGCTCCAGGATTGATCGTGGCTACCTGGACACCGAATTCCTGCATTTCTTTCTGCAAGGTTTTGGCAATTCCTTCAATGGCATGTTTGGTGGCTGTGTAAGGTCCCACGTATGGCGTGGACATAATTCCCGCCATGGAAGACAGGAAAACGATTTTCCCTTTTCCTTTTTCCACGAACTTTTTCGCTGCCACCTGCACTGTCTCTAAAGTGCTGAACACATTCACTTCAAACAATTCACGGAAATTTTTCATCGGCACTTCTCCAAGAGGCCCGCCTTCGTTGATGGCCGCATTGGCTACAAATATGTCAAAATCGTATTCTTCCATTTGCGCACGGTCCTGTGGGTTTTTGATATCCAACTTAAAGACTTCCAGCTGCGCTCCTTCTGCAGCAGCTTCTTGTCTTAACGCAGTTACTTGGGGCGCTGTCTCCACAGATGCGATTACCCGGTACCCTTTCTTTGAAAGTCCCAGGGCGGTTCCTTTCCCAAGCCCGCTGCCGGCTCCTGTGATGAAGATCGTTTTGCTCATGACATTTTGCCTCCTATAATTATCTGTCTTCGTCTACTTCAGTGTTTCCCCTGCAGCGAATGGGATAAACAATTATAGAAGGAACTTCAGCTTTCCCAGTTTTTATCGTCGAACTCGTTGGCATAATGTTCAAATTTGGACAGCATATCGATTAACGCTTTTTCATTTTTAGCCAACATCCGCTCTCTCGCCTTTTTCCGTTTGAATCGCACGCCATATGCCTCCTGCGCTGCCTCATAAGCTTCCAGCAATCCCCTGAACTGGATCACCAGTTCACTGTCCTGGTCTTTCAGCAGAGCCAGCAGCAAGTCGATTTTTCCGTACAGCGCTTTTGTCGTGTATTGTTCCCGATTCCGGTAAAGCAAACCCACCACAATACAGCTTGGCAGCTCTTCATCTACCCCTTTGGCCAAATCCGTCAGCAGTTCCAGCATGTCCCGCCGACTTTTGGCCAGGGAAAGGACATAAAACACATGAGGAATTTCTTCTGTCGGAGTTTCGGATATAAAGTCATCAATTTCACGAATTAAGTCTTCCCGTTTTAATAGATCGATTAGCATACCCAATCGATAAGTCTCATATAATATGTACCGTTCCATTTCCTAATCGCCCGCTTTAGAGAAATTTACTTGCTCTTGTATGATTATGGTTGAACTGCCATCTTTTCTTTTATGCACTCCAGCAGCTGATTATAGGAAAGAACCACAACCAAACAAGTCCGTTACTACCAGAATACAAGACAGCCGACGGTTCGTCACCTAATCCACCAGCCGCCGGACAACAAAACAGGTCACTATTTCAAGTTCCCACGCCGCCCCCTTCTGCCGGGTCTGCTGTTCCTGGTCATTAAGAAACGCCCATTCCGAACCGGAATGGGCGTTTACTCAACTGTCAGATCACCTGGTTTATGAAGTGGCTGCACCGTAACCACCCATACGTCTTTTGACTTGGATATAGGAAGCAGCTTCTGCAATTTCTTTGGCATTGAGCGGTTTGTTGTCAATCATCAATTTATATTCACTTAATTCATTGGCATTTTGTAAATCAAGGTCAATTGTCCGGTCCACCCGATCAAGCAGGCCATCTACTGAAACTTCAAAAAAGTCGGCGATGCGGGCAAGATGGCTGACAGAAATTTGTTTCTTGCCGCTTTCATAAGCCCAAATCGTACTTTTCGCAAACCCAATTTTTTCAGCCAGTTCTTCCGGCGACAATCCTTTTTGCTCTCTTAAATCTCTGAGTTTTTTACTTAGTTGTTCCATTTACATTCCTGCTCCTTTTATAATTAAATTCTAACTATTTAAAATATACTGTATCTTAGTTTATTATACAATATATTTAGATAATTTTATGTAAAAAGTTTGAATATTTAATGAACAAATATCAACATTTTACCATTTCATTTCCATCCGCTTTCTAGCTATACCCTTTTTCTTTATTTTTAAAACAGTCTGAACAGTTAATTTTTCCTTCCTAGGAGGATAGACGCCATTTGTTATATACTATATTCAGAAAACTTTTAAGGAGTGAGCTATTTGACTTATTCGATTTCGCCGTTCGGCGATTGTGCTTTGATGATTGAAATTCATGCAGACAGCTCCAACGACACACAGCAGGAAATTCAAAAAATCGTTTCTTTCCTGGAAACCCATCCGCCTGTGTGGCTGGTTGAATACATTCCTGCATTTACTACAGTGGCTGTTTTGTTTGACCCTCTTCTGGCGGTTTCCGATTCCTTCGCCACCCCTTATGACAAAGTCAGGACAGAACTCCAGAGGTGCTTTCAGCAACTGGAAAAGAATCAGGAAAGCACAATAAAAACAGTGGAACTTCCTGTCTGTTACGGTGGAGAATGGGGGCCTGATTTGGAATTTGTCGCTTCCCACAACAATCTTTCACCCAAAGAGGTAATCCGAATCCATAGTTCCACAACGTACAGAGTTGCCATGATTGGATTTGCACCCGGCTTCCCCTTTCTGGAGGGGATGTCCGAAAAAATAGCTGCACCGCGAAAAGATTCCCCACGGCTGCGGATACCCGAGCGCTCAGTTGGAATCGCCGGAAAACAAACAGGCGTTTATCCCATTGAGACACCAGGGGGATGGCAGCTGATCGGACGCACACCTTTGCGCTTGTTCCTTCCCGAGAAATCAGAGCCAAGCTTGCTTCGTGCAGGAGATTTCGTTCGTTTTGTCGAAGTTTCACCACAGGAATATGAAAAATTGGAGGCTTCCTATGATCAAAATACATAAAGCCGGCCTTCAGACAACTGTTCAGGATTTGGGGCGCAGAGGGTTTCAGAAGTTTGGTGTGATTGTGAGCGGTGCAATGGACCTTTTGGCATGCCGCATGGCTAATATACTGGTGAACAATGCAGAAAACGAAGCCGTTCTTGAAATCGCCATCACCGGCCCAACAATGGAATTTACAGAAGAAGCTGTCATTGCCATTTGCGGAGCTGATATGTCTCCTTCAATTGACGGCCATGCTGTCAGAATGTGGCGTCCCTTGTTCGTGGAAAAAGGGAGCGTCCTGTCCTTCGGGCCTCTTCGTTCCGGGTGCCGCACATATGTGGCCTTTTCAGGAGGAGTTGGAGTACCGGAAGTGATGAACAGCAAGTCAACTTATCTGCGGGCACAAATCGGCGGATTTCATGGGCGTGCTTTGCAGAAGAGCGATGAATTGGAAATCGGCATTCCTTCATTAAAAGTGAAAAGCTCAGCCGCCGCAAATTGGGGAGTGTCCTCCTCTTTTATAACCGATTATTCAACAGAACCGGAAATCCGTCTGCTTCAAGGCAGACAATACGAATTATTCACAAAGGCAAGCCAGAAGCGGCTTGTAACAGAACGCTTTGAAGTTTCAACGCAATCCGACCGGATGGGTTACCGGTTATCCGGACAATCGCTGTCCCTTGAAGAGCCGGCTGAATTATTGTCGGAAGCCATCATTTTCGGTTCCATCCAAGTTCCGCCTGACGGCAATCCCATTGTGCTGATGGCGGACCGGCAGACAACCGGAGGATACCCGAAAATCGGACAGGTTGCATCAGTCGATTTGCCGCTGCTGAGCCAACTGAAACCCGGGGATGGAATCCGCTTCAAGAAAACGACGCTTGCAGAAGCTCAAAAAGCTTATCTGGAACGGGAACAGCTTCTCCAACAAATAAAGATGGCCATTCAATTAAAATATGGAGGGAACGGAAAATGAAATATAAAGTAGACGTAAACTGCGATATGGGTGAAAGTTTTGGAGCTTATAAAATGGGACAGGATGAACAGATTCTTGACTATATCACCTCTGCCAATATTGCCTGCGGATTTCACGCCGGAGATCCATCCACCATGCGCAGGACAGTCAAACTGGCTATGGAAAAAGACGTAGCAATCGGTGCACATCCCGGCCTTCAGGACCTCGTCGGTTTCGGCCGGCGAAATATGGCCATTTCGCCTCAGGAAGCATACGACTTAGTTGTCTACCAGATTGGAGCACTCGCTGCCTTTGTTCAGGCAGAAGGCGGAAACCTTCAGCACGTAAAACCGCATGGCGCTTTGTTCAATATGGCCGTTTCCAGTGATTCGCTGTCTGAAGCGATTGCAGAAGCTGTTTATCAAGTAAACCCCGAATTGATTTTGTTCGGCTTATCGGGCAGCAGAATGATTGAAGCAGGAAGAAAAATCGGCTTGCGCACAGCGAACGAAGTGTTCTCCGACCGTACATATCAAAAAGACGGAGCACTCACCCCCAGGACTGAACCGCAGGCATTGATCACCGACCCCGAAGAGGCTATTGGCCGGGTCATCCGCATGGTCAAAGATCAGAAAATCACGACGCTCCAAAATACAGAACTGGCTATCACTGCTGATACCCTCTGCATTCATGGGGACGGAGTGACCGCTCTCGAATTCGCACAAAATATCCACCAGTCCCTGCAAAACGCGGGAATTGAATTGAGGAAAGTACACGAAATCGTTTAAGGCATAACTGCAGAATCCAGGGCATAACAGTTTATATCGAAAACCTGTAGGGAAAAACAAGAAAAAGCGGAAAAAGGAGTTTTCAATGGATAATGTAAAAGACACTTTTAAAGAAGTTGCCGCTGCCATCCTGCCTGTAGCCGTCGTAGTCATTATTCTCCAAATCACATTAATCCGCCTGCCCTGGGAAGCGCTGCTTCAATTTTTAATCGGAGTGGTCTTTGTCAGTATGGGATTTTTCATGTTTCTCCTGGGCGTCAATGCGGGATTGCTGCCAGTCGGGGAACAAATCGGAAGGATATTGCCAAAAACGAAAAAAACATGGCTGATCATTGGGACCGGTTTTCTTCTCGGCATTGCAGTTACCGTGGCAGAGCCTGATGTACGTGTTCTCGCTGAGCAAATCGATCAGGTTTCAGAAGGTGCCATCAGCTCAGGAGTACTGATATTATCCGTCTCTCTCGGCCTTGCCATTTTTGTTGCGCTAGCTATGATCAGAACGATTTTCGGCATCCCGCTCCATTATATACTGATAGCCGGCTATGCCGCTGTCTTTCTTCTCTCTTTCTTCGTCCCCGAGGCATTTGTCCCTATCTCGTTTGACGCGGGAGGTGTCACCACAGGACCGATGGCGGTTCCGTTCATCCTTGCGTTGGGTGTGGGAGTCGCTACTGTGCTCCGCACCGGAAAAAATTCCTCGAGCGAAGGATTTGGATTGATCGGACTCGCTTCCATTGGACCCATTTTGGCTGTGATGATTCTGGGGGTGCTGTTCTGATGGAAATTCATATTTTCGATGGTTTTCTCGGCATTCTGGGGGAAGTCGGATTGGCACTGCTCCCACTTATAGTCTTTTTTGGAGTTTTTCAGGTTTTCATGTTACGGATGCCGATGAAACGATTGGGCCAAATAGCCATCGGTTTCATATTGACATTTTTTGGGCTCGCGTTTTTTCTGCAGGGCGTCCATGTCGGTTTTATGCCTGTCGGCGAATTGATGGGCAAGTCTCTCGGGGAAGGCGCCACTGTATGGTGGCTGATTCCCATCGGCTTTATCCTGGGGTTCGCAGCGACATTCGCTGAGCCCGCTGTCAGCATCATGAACGACGAAGTCGACCGAGTGACAGGCGGCTATATCTCCGCCAATGTGATGCTTTATACGTTATCGATCGGCGTCGGTGTCTCCATCGCCCTTTCGATGTTCCGTATTCTATCCGGCATTTCGTTATGGTACTTTCTCATACCGGGTTATTTGCTCGCTTTGATTTTAATCTTCTTTTCAAACCAAACATTTATCGCTATTGCATTTGATTCCGGTGGTGTTGCCACAGGTCCGATGACAGTGACGTTCATCTCTTCGCTCGCAGTGGGGGTAGCGTCTGTAACGGAGGGGCGTGACCCTTTGGCAGATGGTTTTGGTCTTATCGCCCTTGTGGCCTTGACTCCCATTCTCGCTGTGCTTATCCTCGGGCTGATTTTTACTAGAAAAGGTGGGAAAAAATTCGATGAATCTGAATCATAGACTGATGATAGCCATTGTGAAAAGAGGTCATTCCAGAACCGTCATACAGGAAGCTCAAAAAGCCGGCGCTGACGGAGCCACTATCCTGTATGGGGAAGGCGTTGGGCGGAACGAAAAACCGACTTTTCTCGGGTTGCCGATGACCCATGAAAAAGACGTGATTTTCATTGCTGTCGACGGCCATTTTGAAACGGCAGTAGCGGAAGCCGTTACACGTGCAGGAAAATTGGGGAAACCCGGATACGGCCTCGGATTCACTGTTCACTTGAGCAAATTGCTCGGTGTCCCTCACTTAAAAGAACGGCCTGATGATCGCAGAAGAAGGAAAGGAGAACAGATTATGGCACAAGGATTATCAAACTTCCAATTGATCGTGACGATTGTCAACAGCGGAGATTCCGAGAAAGTCATCGCAGCTGCCGCAAAAGCCGGAGCAGAAGGTGGCACAATCATAAGCGGACGAGGAACAGGTGTCAATGAGCGGCAAAAGTTCATGAATTTCACCATCGACCCCCAAAAAGATGTCGTGCTGACGCTTATCCCTGAAAGCTATACAGACGCAGTCATTGAAAGCATTGAAAATGCGGTTGATTTGAATGCTCCCGGCAGAGGAATCGCTTTCTTGATCGATGTAGAAAATGTTTTTGGCGTGAATCATTCATCGCTTGGGTGATAAAAAAGATAAACAAAAAAATCCGGCAAGCCGATAAGGCTTGCCGGATTTGCTGTTGCTTAATACCGTTCCGCTTCGTGACCTTTTTTAGAAGCACCCTGCGCTAATTTATTGGCGGCAGGTTTGCCGTAAACTTTTGGTCCGGAATCTTTCATTTCTTTCATCGCTTTCAGCTTTTCTTCCATGTTTTCACGAACACGACGGCCGTAATCTTCGTCGGCCTGTGTAAAGTGATGAATCATTTCTTCCTGGATTTTCGGATCGCACACTGATAATGCATCGCCCAGGTTATTGATCAGCTCATCACGTTCCCAGTCTTCAAAGCTGCGGTAAGTTTCACCTGCTTGTCCGTAATTGTTCGTACGGTCAATCGGCTGAGTGACAACTTTGTCATTGTAGGCCGGTGTATGAGGTGGCGTTTCACTTGAATCCGCTTCTTTATAGCCGCCCAGAACAGAAGGCTCATAGTTAATGGACGGATTTGAAGGGTTCTCATGAGGATTCTTCACATCCATCGCCCCACGCTGCTGGTTGGTAGCCACCCGTTTTTTCGGTGCATTGACCGGCAGTTTCAAGTAGTTGGCACCTACACGGTAACGTTGCGTATCAGAATACGAGAACGTACGGCCTTGCAACATTTTATCGTCAGAGAAATCGAGACCGTCAACAAGGACTCCGGTTCCGAATGCCGCCTGCTCAATCTCAGCATGGTGATCGACCGGGTTGCGGTTCAGCACCATTTTCCCTACCGGCAGGAACGGGAACTTATCCTGTGGCCATAGTTTTGTATCATCCAATGGATCAAAATCCAGTTCCGGATGCTCATCATCGCTCATAATCTGGACGAATAACTCCCATTCCGGATAATCGCCGTTTTCGATTGCTTCATAAAGGTCTTGTGTTGCATGTCCGACGTTTTCCGCCTGGATTTCGCTGGCTTCTTTTTGCGTCAAATTGCGGATGCCCTGTTTCGGCTCCCAGTGATACTTAACAAGTACAGCTTCGCCTTTATCATTTACCCATTTGTAGGTATTTACACCTGACCCCTGCATATGACGGTAAGTTGCTGGAATTCCCCATGGAGAAAACAGGAACGTAATCATATGGGTCGCTTCCGGTGACCGCGCAACAAAATCAAACATCCGTTGTGGATCTGGAATATTAGATGCCGGATCCGTTTTAAAAGCATGGATCATATCCGGGAATTTCATCGCATCACGGATAAAGAAGATTTTGAGGTTGTTCCCAACCAGGTCCCAGTTGCCGTCTTCCGTATACATCTTCACAGCAAAACCGCGCGGGTCGCGGTCTGTTTCCGGAGAGTGACGGGATCCTGCAACTGTTGAAAAGCGGACCATCAATGGCGTTTGCTTGCCTTCTCCTGAAAATACTTTTGCGCGAGTGTATTTTTCCACCGGCTCATCGCCAACTTTGCCGTAAGTTTCGAAATAGCCGAACGCACCGGTACCCCGTGCGTGGACAATCCGTTCAGGAATTTCTTCACGGTCAAAATGAGAGATTTTTTCAATGAAATGATAGTTTTCAAGAGTCGCTGGACCACGATTGCCAACGGTTCTGATATTCTGGTTATCTCTTACCGGATGGCCTTGACGGGTCGTCAGTGATTCTTCGTTTTCTCCCGTACCCATTTTCCGGTTTTGCTCTTCTTTATTTTCCTTCATAAATATCCTCCTTTTCTATTCTATATCACCTTATAATTTTCCCGTTTGCCATGCTTCTAAACCTTTTTCGGTAAAAAAATCATTTTTTCATCGAAGATGGACAAAGTTGACGCAGTGTGAAAAAATTAAAGGATGAAAACGCATCAGAAAGCAGGGCTTGGAATGAGTATAGAGTTAAAAGAAAAAAAGAAACTGGACTCCCTGAAAGTATTTTTCAAAGTGATGTCCGCCTACATACTGGCATTTTTTTTCAGACATAGAGAAAGCAAAAAAATCGTCCTGGTAGGGGGCAACCTGGGCGAAAAATACGAAGACAATGCATCAGTCTTCCACTCTTACTTAGTCAATAATCACAGTGACAAAGTAACCGCTTACTGGATGTATGATCCGGTTAAGTCCTTTAAGAGTGACCGAAATATCCCCAATGCCGTCCCACTTGGCAGCTTTAAAAATTACTTGTTGTTTTTCAACGCGGATTATACTTTCCACGGCCATTCGCTGATGTATGACATTGCCCCTTCTGTTGACAAGTTTCTATTCTTGAACCGAAAGACCATCATCACCCATGTCAGTCACGGGATAGAAGGGTTCAAAAAAATTCTGATCCAGAAAGAAGATGTCCCGTTGTTGAGACGCACCAATTATTTCAACTGCGCTTCTGTTTATGAGCGGAATTTGAAACGGGATGAGTGGAAAATCCCTGAAGACAAATTGATCATCACCGGCTTTCCCCGTTTTGACCGGTTTCCGACTAACCAGCCGGCTCCTGAAGTAAAAAAGATTCTGATGATGATGACATGGCGGGAATGGCTCTTTGACATGACGGAAGAGGAATTCCTTGAAAGTGATTATTTCCAGAGTACGGTCGGTTTGATCGCCCACGAAGGCATCCGCCAGCTGATTGCCGATAATGGTTTAAAAATGAGAATCGTGCTGCACCCGTTCATGAGGAGATTCGAGCAGCATTTTACCGGTCTGGATCATCCGGAAAACGGTATAGAATTCATGGATTTCAATAAAATGACCATCGACCGGGCCATTGTTGAACATGACATGCTGCTGACAGACATCACAAGCGTGTCCTGGGATTTCCTTTACTTGAATAAACCGATCATTTTCCATATGTTCGATAAGGAAGAGTATATAGCCAGACGAGGCACTTACTTAAGCCTTGACACGGATTTATACGGCTATAAAGCAAACTCCATCGATGAAGTGTACGGCTTCCTTCAGAAAATCGTGGAACAAGGCATCAATACGAACGAATGGTACCCAAAAGCTCCCGACTATATCGATTACTATGACCAGCGCAACTGTGAACGGCTGGCCAATAGAGTCATGGGAATCTAAGCGGAAAAGAGAAGCCATCCGATCGGAAAGCAAAAAGCGCACCGAAATTTCTTTCGGTGCGCTTTTTTATATCATCACTTCCAGTTCCACCGGACAATGATCAGATCCCCAAACGTCTGTATGAATTTTGGCGCCCGACAGTTTCGGAACAAGCCTTTGAGATGCAATGAAATAGTCGATGCGCCACCCAATGTTTCTGTTGCGGCAATCCGAACGGTATGACCACCAGGAATAAGCTCCCGCTTTGTCGGGATGGAAATAACGGAAAGTATCAACAAAGCCGCTGTCCAGAAAATGCGACATTTTCTCCCGCTCTTCCGGCGTAAAGCCCGAATTCTTTTTGTTGGCTTTCGGATTCCTCAAATCGATTTCCTGATGGGCGACATTCAGATCCCCACATAGAATGACCGGTTTTTCTGCATCCAGACCTTTTAAATAAATCAGGAGATCGTCTTCCCATTGAAGGCGATAAGCCAAACGCAACAAACCATGCTGAGAATTGGGCGTGTAGGCAGTTACAACAAAATAATCCTCAAATCCCAAGGTGATAAGTCTGCCTTCTCTGTCATGCCTCGCTATTCCCAATCCATAACGTACGGACAGGGCTGGTTGCCTGCTGAAAATGGCCGTACCGGAATAGCCTTTTTTCTCGGCATAATTCCAATATGTATGATAACCCGGAAGATCCAAATCGAGTTGCCCTTCCTGGAGCTTGATTTCCTGAAGACAAAATACATCTGCATTCACTTTGTCAAAAAACCCCATAAAACCTTTTTTCATTACAGCCCGAAGGCCGTTGACGTTCCATGATACAAATTTCAAAGCTGCACCTTCTTTCTTTGTCACCTCCCCAATTTTAATGGAAATGGAAATAGGCTTCAAACCTGCAACCTTCTTCCGTTTTGACCCGTCTGTTTAATAAAAACCTCCGTAAAGCAAACCTTCTTATAATTTTTCAGTAAATTTTTTGAAATATTAATTCTTTCCGTCTTTCTTCTTGTACAATGGACGTAACTGCTGATAAGGGGATAAGCCATATGAAAAAGTTCACGAAAGAAGAGAAAAGTTGGGCGTTTTATGATTGGGGAAATTCCGCTTACTCGATTATTATTACGACGGCCGTGTTTCCGCTGTACTACAAAGCAGCCGCAACCGATGCCGGTGTCAGCTTATCCGATTCCACCGCTTACCTTGGCTACACCATCGCTGTCTTCACCTTTATCCTGGCGATGCTCGGTCCGATTTTGGGAACCATCGCTGACTATGAAGGCATGAAAAAGAAGTTCTTCACCGCTTTCTTCCTGCTGGGCACTTTGTCCACGGCAATGCTGGCATTCGTGCCAAGCGACAATTGGCTGCTGTTACTGATCTGCTATATTTTTGCGGCGCTCGGTGCAACCGGTGCCAACTTGTTCTATGATGCCTTTATCGTAGATGTCACGGAGGAAAAACGGATGAACACCGTATCCGCATTTGGTTATGGACTCGGTTATATCGGATCGACCATCCCTTTCATCATTTCCATCGTCATTATTTTATTGGCGCAAAATGGGACGATTCCATTGTCCACAGTCAATGCCAGCCGTGCGGCCTTTCTGATTACCGCCGTTTGGTGGATCAGCTTTTCGATCCCCATGTTCCGCCATGTCCGCCAGCGCTATTACATTGAACGTGAAGCGAATCCTGTAGCTCAGAGCTTTAAACGGATTGGCAAGACCTTGAGTGAAATCCGGCAATACCGGGCCATCGTCTTGTTTCTGGTGGCGTACTTCTTTTACATTGATGGTGTCGGAACGATTATTTCCATGTCAACTGCATACGGAACGGACCTCGGCCTCTCGTCGACCAGCTTGTTGATCGTGCTGTTTGTGACGCAAGTAGTAGCCGCTCCTTTCGCTTTGCTGTATGGTCGACTGGCTGAGCGCTTTACCGGCAAAAAGATGTTGTATGTGGGAATTTGCATTTACATTATCGTCTGTATTTATGCCATGTTCATGGAGACCATTTCGGATTTCTGGGTACTCGCCATGCTCGTCGCCTCCAGTCAAGGCGGCATCCAAGCGCTTAGCCGTTCTTATTTCGGGAAACTGGTGCCGAAAGAAAATTCCAACGAGTTTTTCGGATTTTACAATATTTTCGGCAAATTCGCTGCCATTATGGGACCATTGCTTGTCGCCCTTACCTCACAAATCACCGGAAACTCGAGCTTCGGGGTGTTCAGCCTTGTTATCTTATTTATCATCGGCCTTATTGTCCTGTCCCGCGTACCGGAACCAAAGCCACATGCACCTGTTGATGAAATCACTCCACAATGAACAAGGAAAAGCTGCTTCCTGAAGCAATCAGGAAGCAGCTTTTTTAAAGTGACATCTCACGTTATTTGTTTTTATTGTCATCAGAGGTGATGGTTACATCTCCTGTTGAATTCTTTTCAACAGAAGCATCGCCCAGTTCTTCGAGTTGCACACCGCCACCTTGTTTGGCTTCTTTATCAGCTTTCTTTTGCTCTTTTTCTACTTGTTTTTCAGCTTTTTCGTGTTCTTTCTGCGCTTTTTCTTCTGCTTTCGCGTTTTTTTCAATTTCTTTCTCTCGTTTTTTCAGTTCCTTGTCTTCCTTCATTTCTTCACGTTTCGCTTTCGCTTTTTCAGTCATTCCACTGGCTTTCTCCGTTACCCCGCTCGCTTTTTCTTTTACTTGCCCAAGTTTTTCTTTCATTTGGTCCATTTTCCCTGGCCCTTGATCTTGGTTTTCATCTTTTCCTTGGTTTTGCTTCTCTTTCATTTCGGTAATCTTTTCTTTTACTGTTCCCTGCATTTCTTTACCGCTCTTCGGCGTCAACAATAAACCGGCTGCTGCACCGACAATTGCCCCTGTGGCAACTCCCGCTATAAATCCTCCACCGGATTTGCCACTATCCGATTGCGATTTTGGTGCTGCTATTTTGCCGGACCGTACCAGACGCTCCTCCACTTCTTCGATGATTTCCTGCAACGTCCGTCCCTTCGCTTCAACTAAAGGTACGTTCATGTGGAAATCCGCCAAGTCTTCTTTGTCACGGACAACCACGCAATCATAATTCATCGAATTTGTCTTGTCGTCCAGCATTTCCGCTTTGTAGCCTCTTTTTATTAACGCTTGATGTACGGATGTAAATGGTTCTTCTACTGCAATTCTCACCATAATCTGTCCACTCCTTTTTAGAAACGTTTATAGACATTTATTCCCCTAATTGGCCGGAATCTAAACACGGATGTGAAATTAGCAGGAGATTTCGCGCCATCTCCTCCGACTTCAGATTCTTTCGGCCCTGTCTTTACAAAATTCACGCTCTTAGCCAAAAGCAAATGCCGCTCTCCCTTTTGGGAAAGCGGCATGACAGATTCATTGACTGATAAAATCACCTATCGGGAAAGTTACCCTGTCTTCTATTCCGTTTTGATGCGTTTCCCGTCTTTGGGATCGAAGAACTGCGCATGCGACATGTCAAATGCCAATGTCGCATTGGTCCCCGGCGGTATCGAAGCGCTCGCATCGACACGCGCAATAAATTCCTGGCCATCATGGGCAGCGTATAAAATCGTTTCAGCCCCCGTCAATTCGGATACCGTAATCACCGCTTCGAACTCACTTGCCGGAAATCCTGATAAATCTTCGTTGTTCACATGAATATGCTCCGGCCGGATTCCAAGCGTAATCGCCTGTCCATCGAAGCCTTCCTTTTTTAAAACCGCTAACTTCTCCGGCGGGACGGTCAAGGATTTTTCTCCGATAACGAAAGAACCGTTTTCAATGGTTCCTTCAAAAAAGTTCATGGCTGGAGATCCGATAAAACTGCCGACAAATCGATTTTCCGGAAAATCATAAACTTCCTTCGGTGAACCCACCTGCTGGATAAACCCATCTTTCATCACGACAATGCGGCTGGCCATCGTCATGGCTTCTGTCTGGTCATGGGTCACGTAAATCGTTGTGGTCTTCAGGCGGCTATGAAGTTTGGCGATTTCCGCACGCATCTGCACCCGCAGTTTTGCATCCAGGTTGGACAAAGGTTCGTCCATTAAAAAGACTTTCGCATCGCGGACAATGGCACGCCCCAGTGCGACACGCTGGCGTTGCCCCCCGGAAAGCGCTTTGGGCTTACGGTTCAGATATTCCTCAAGACCCAGAATTGCTGCCGCTTCCTGCACTCTTCTTTTGATTTCGGGTTTTTTGAATTTCCGCAACTTTAAACCGAATGCCATGTTCTCATAAACGGTCATATGCGGATAAAGCGCATAGTTTTGAAAGACCATGGCGATATCCCGCTCTTTAGGCTGGACATCATTCATTCGTTTGCCGTCTATGAAAAATTCCCCTTCCGTTATTTCTTCCAATCCTGCAATCATACGCAGGGTCGTGGACTTCCCACAGCCGGAAGGACCGACAAAGACGATGAATTCTTCGTCTTTTATATGTAAATTAAAATCTGAAACGGCAAGAGCACCGTTGTCGTATGTTTTTCCCAGTTGGTTCAGCTTGATCTCTGCCATTTTGTCTCTCCCTACTTCGTTTTTCCTTTAATTATAAAGCGTTTTCTGTAAATTACAAATAACAGGTTGGAAAAGGAGGAGAAGTTGTTATATACTTCTCCTTAGAAGTCATAGAAGTTTTTTGTTTATTCATTTAAAAGGAGGATAGCAGGGCTGCAGGGCAATTTTCAGCTCATAATGTCCTATTACTTCGACTCTCGAAGTTAATTAGACAAAATATTCTAAATAAAAATTATAAGGAGTGAAGAAAATGAAGAATTCATTTAAGGTAATTGTTTTATTTTTATGTTCGATATTGATTCTCAGCGGTTGCGCCGGTTTCCAGACAAGCAACAGCGATGAAGGGAATACCAATGAAGACGGCAAAACCGTCGTCGATTTCTGGTCTTTCTGGGGCTCGGAACTTCGCAGACCCATTATCGATAAAATTGTGGCCGACTTCAATGCCTCACAGGATGAAATTGAAGTCAAACATACCTACAGCCCCTGGGGAGATATCTGGACAAAAGAACTGGCAGCAATCGCTGCAGGCAATCCGCCTGATGTAGTCATCAACGACATCAACGCCACCGCCATCCGCGGCCAGGAAAACCAGGCAATGAATCTCTCGGAATTCTACGATGACAGCTTTTCAGAAAAGTTCTATCCTGAGCTCTGGAACGCGACACTTTACGAAGGTGATTCATATGGTATCCCATTCAATACCGATACACGTGTGCTTTACTATAACAAAGATGCCTTTGAAGAAGTCGGCCTGGATCCGGAAGATCCACCGGAAACATGGGAAGAGCTGGAAGAGTACGCAGCTAAATTGGATGTGAAAAACGGCGAAAGTTACGACCGTCTCGGTTTTTATCCGCTGTGGGGCGTCGGCTATGATGTCTGGCTGCTCAACGCTAACGGCGAAAACTATTTTGGTGCAGACAATAACGTGGATACCGTTAACGTCAACACCGAAACAAACGTGGAAGTGTTGAACTGGCTGAAGTCATGGAGAGACCGGATTGGTGAAGACGTCGTCAATTCCTACCAGGCTCAGATTGACAGCCAGCAAGGAAATCCGTTCTTCAGCGGCGATTTGGCAATGCTTGTTCAGCAGCCTACTTTTTACACACAAATCCGCGACTATGCTGAAGATTTGAACTTCGGTGTGGCGCAACTCCCTGAATACGAGCCGGGCAACGGCCATACCAGCTGGGGCGGCGGGTTCGTAGCTGAAATTCCTGAAGGCTCGAGCGATCCGGAAGCGGCTTGGGCATTTATCGAGTATTTGACAGGACCGGAAGCACAGGAATATTGGGCAGTACAAAACTTTGACAATGTAGCGAACATCGAAGCTGCTGAAGCAGCCGCTCAGTCGGATGAATTTACAGAAGAAGGTCAGATGGTTTACCAGATGGCCGTTGACAGTATGGAAAACACGTTGCTGACACCGGCTCCGGTTGAAGCACCTGGTTTCTATAACTACATCAATCCGAAAGTTGACGAATTCTTCCTTGGTTCTTTGACTGCTGAAGAAGCATTGGCACAGGCGCAAGCGGACGTGGAAGCTTTAATCGAAAGCAATCAATAAAGAATGTCCTCATTTGAGTGAGAGCTTCGTCTCCCGCTCAAGTGAGGGTTATAACCCATCCAGCTTTTACGTTCAGTGAATCACTTGAAAAAGTGGGATTCTGACAATCCATTAAAGCGGGATAAGCGAGGAGGAAGTCCTTTGAGAAAAAAAGGCTGGACCATGAGGCGCAAAGAAGGCATCTACGGCTACATTTTCATCATGCCGTTTATCGTCGGGTTCATCGGATTCACCGCTGGCCCTTTGCTGTTTTCCTTGGCGGGAAGTTTCACAGATTATAATATTACATCACAGATGGAATTCATCGGAGTGGAAAACTACCAATCGCTCATCGTGGAAGATGGTCTTTTTCGGACTTCTTTATGGAATACACTGTATTACGTAGCTCTTTCTGTTCCTTTGACTACACTTGGCGCTATTTTTCTTTCGGCTCTTTTGAATCAGGACGTGCCGGGGATTCGTTATTTTCGCACCTTGTATTACCTGCCGGCCATCCTGTCGGGGGTCGGCGTCTATCTATTGTGGATGCAATTGCTTGAGCCCGGGACCGGAATGGTCAATCTGATCCTGAGTTGGGTCGGCATTGACGGGCCAAACTGGCTTTTTGACCCGGATTGGACGAAACCTTCCCTTATTCTGATGAAATTGTGGAGCGTCGGCGGATCGATGCTCCTTTACCTGGCGAGCATGCAGGGGGTCTCTAAATCCCTCTATGAAGCCGCAGAAATTGACGGAGCAAGCCGTTGGAAGCAGTTCATCCATATCACCATCCCAATGATTACACCCGTTATCTTTTTCGATGTTGTCACCAGTCTTATTGGAGGTTTCCAGATTTTCCAGGAGGCTTACATCATGTCCGGCAACGGTGAAGGCGGCCCTGCCAACTCATTGCTGTTCTATAATTTGTATATGTGGAATCAGGCATTTGAAAGTTTTGACATGGGTTATGCCATGGCGATGTCATGGATTCTGTTTGTCATCGTCTTTATCCTGACAATCATCAACCTGAAGCTCGCTCCCCGCTGGGTGCATTATGAAGGGGAGGAGAAGTAAATGGCCAAAACAGACGATAAAACCGTATATATGGATAAAAGCGAAAAAGCAAAAAGCCTTTCAAAGCCCCGTTATTTTGAACACAGAGGCAACCGGAACAACATGTGGAAAGTATTCAATTTTGTGCTGCTGGCAGCGGGAAGTTTGCTTATTCTGTCGCCTCTTTGGTGGATGTTTGCCACATCATTGAAGACCATGCAGGAAGTCATGGCTTATCCCCCTTCTTTTTTTCCGGAATCCTGGGAATGGGGCAACTACATCAGAACCTGGCAAGTGGCTCCGTTCACGACATACACCATTAATACACTGACCATCACCACTCTGGTGGTTTTTGGAAGTGTGCTGGCCAATTCGTTCATTGCCTACGGATTTGCAAAAATTCCGTTCCGCGGGAAAAACATCTGGTTCGCCATTGTACTTTCCACCATGATGATTCCGGGCTTTGTCACCCTTATCCCGCAATATGTTCTGTTTTCCAAACTCGGGTGGGTCAATACGTACTACCCACTCATTGTTCCGCATTTTTTTGGAAGCGCATTTTACATCTTCCTGCTCCGTCAGTTCTATATGACCATTCCGACTGAACTGATCGAAGCGGCAAAAATAGAAGGCGCCAGCCATTTTTACATTTGGTGGAAAATTGGGTTGCCGCTGACAAAGCCGGCTCTGGCCACCGTCGCCATCTTTTCGTTTAATGGGGCATGGAATGATTTCCTCGGACCGCTCCTTTACTTGAATGACGAGAACCTCTATACCTTGCAGCTTGGATTAGCTGTATTTAAAGGACAATTGAATACACAGTGGAATTACCTGATGGCCGGATCTCTTCTCGTGCTCCTGCCCGTCATTCTCCTGTTCTTCTTTTTCCAGAAATACTTTATCCAAGGCATCAACCTGTCGTCCGGCGGGAAATAGCAAAACTCTGCGAAAAAAGCACTCCTCACTTTCCAGGGAGTGCTTTTTCATTCTGTGAGAAACTTCAGGAAACCACTAAATGAGCTCATTAACATCCTGGAATGAAGCGGAAGGTTGGCAAGCCATTTTAACAAGCAAAAAAGCACTTCCGAAGTTTCCGGAAGTGCTTTTTGTGCTGCTGTTAAACTGTTGCTTTTTTCTTCTCTTTTTTGATTTGCTTGCTCCGCAATTGACCGCAGGCTGCGTCGATGTCCGCGCCGTTTTCGTGACGGACACCGCAGTTGATGCCTTTCTTTTTCAACGCATCATAGAAAGCCATGATCGCTTCCGGCTTGCTTTGCTGGTATTGGTCGTGCTCGTCGACCGAGTTATAAGGGATCAGGTTGACGTAAGACAAATGGCGCTTGTCTTCCAGAAGTTTCGCCAGCTGATTCGCTTCTTCCACATGATCATTGACATCATGCAATAAAATGTACTCAAACGTGATGCGGCGGTTGGTTTTCTCCAAATAATAATCAATCGAAGCCATCAATTTCTCGATTGGATAAGCTTTGTTGATCTTCATGATGCGTGAACGCAATTCGTTGGTCGGCGCATGGATGGAAATCGCCAGGTTGACCTGAAGGCCTTCGTCCGCATAATCATAGATTTTCGGAACAATGCCGCTTGTCGATACAGTAATGTGGCGCGCCCCGATAGCCAATCCTTTTTGTGAATTGACAACGTTCAGGAAGCCCATCAAATTCGTGTAGTTATCAAACGGTTCGCCGATTCCCATGACGACGATATGGCTGACGCGCTCGTCTTTTTGCTGCGCATCAAAATGCTCCTGCACCTTCATAATCTGCTCGACGATTTCACCTGCATTTAAATCACGGCTCTTTTTCAACAGGCCGCTGGCACAGAAACTGCAGCCGATGTTGCAGCCCACCTGTGTTGTGACACAGACAGAATTCCCGTATTTAAAGCGCATCAGAACAGTTTCAATCAAGTTGCCGTCCTGCATCTGGAAAAGGAACTTAATCGTTCCGTCTGCCGACTCCTGCTTTACCGTTTCTTTTAAAGTTTGGATAACAAAGTTCTCTTCCAACAGCTGAATGCATTCTTTGGAGAGATTATTCATCGCGGAAAATTCCGTTACACGCTTAATATATAACCAGTCCCAAACTTGTTCGGCACGGTACTTCTTCTGTCCATTTTCCAAAAACCATTCTTTCAGTTGATCAAGTGTCAATCCGTAAATGGATTTTTTCATTTCAGAACCCTCATTTCAATTTTTCACAATTGCTTATTATAATACTAAAAATAGAGCTTGACAACAACTATTTTTATTTAGACAGAAAACTCTGTGTTCAACCTTTGCTTATAAACGTTTTTTTCGGGGTAAAGCTTGGTAGATAGGAGGAGATACAATGGCCGAAATTACACATGTCGGATTAGCTGTACCCGACCTCGATCAAGCCATTTCCTGGTACGGAAAAGTATTCGGGTTTTACGTGCTGGCTGGCCCTTTCGATTTTGACGCAGCAGCAGAAGACCAATCCGATATGACGCAGGATTTACAGGGACACGAAATCAAAAAAATGCGGAATGTACATTTAATGTCTTCCGGAGGTGTCGGCATTGAACTTTTCGAATTCCAGTCACCTTTGTTCGATGAACCGCCTGCCAAGCACAATGGATTCTTCCATATATGTCTCATTGTAGAAGATCTTGTCGAAGCGATTGAACGCGTCGTGCTGCATGGCGGCAAGCAGAAAAGTAAGATTTGGAACGTCTCAGCTGGAAAGCCGCATTATCTCGTTTATACAGAAGATCCATTCGGCAATATCATCGAGCTCTACACCCGCAGTACTTCAGAAATGTATGCCAACAAATAAAGGGTTATGCATGATTGAAAAATTTTATGCGCGTTCAGTGGAGTTAATGCACGTTCAATAAAATCCAGTGAAAAATCCGCACTTTCTCCCGAAGTCTGCACAAAAAAAGCGGCTGATCCACAATGGTCAGCCGCTTTGTTGTTGTTATACGAATTGCTCTTCTTTTTGGAGCATCGTGCCGTTTTTCGCCAAGTTAATGTGCCATGACAACGCTTTTTCCAGAATATGAGGAGTTTGGCCTCCACGAGTCAAAGCTTCTTCGTAATAAGCGCGCAATTGCGGACGATACGATGGATGTGCACAGTTTTCAATGATCACTTCCACACGTTCACGCGGCGCAAGCCCGCGCAGATCTGCATACCCTTGCTCCGTCACGACAACGTCCACATCATGTTCTGTGTGATCGATATGAGAAGCAAATGGAACGATGCTTGAAATGTTGCCGCCTTTGGCGATTGACTTCGTTACAAAAATCGCCAGACGTGCATTGCGTGCAAAGTCACCTGAACCTCCGATGCCGTTCATCATTTTTGTGCCGGATACGTGAGTCGAGTTGACATTGCCGTAAATATCGAATTCCAAAGCCGTATTAATGGAAATCAAGCCGAGACGGCGAATAAGTTCCGGATGATTGGAAATTTCCTGCGGACGCATCACGATTTTGTTTTTGTAATTCTCAAATTCACCAAAAACCTGTTCCATTTTCGGTTCCGACAAGGTAATCGAGCAGCATGAAGCGAAATCCACTTTTCCGGCATCGATCAAGTCGAATACTGCATCCTGCAGCACTTCCGAATACACTTCCAGGTTTTCAAACTCAGAGTCGATCATGCCGTGCAGTACAGCGTTTGCGACGGAACCGATTCCGGATTGCAATGGAGCCAGTGTTTCATCCAGACGGCCGGCACGAATTTCCGAACGGAAAAACTCCAATAAATGATCGGCCATGATTTTTGTTTCTTCATCAGGCGGTACGATATTCGATGGAGAATCTTGTTGTTCTGTGAAAACAATTCCTCTGATTTTTTCCATGTCGACTGGAATGCCGGCAGAACCGATGCGGTCATCCACTTTTGTCAATGGTATCGGTGAGCGTTCACCTTGCTTGCCTGTATCGTAAATGTCATGGATGCCTTCAAACAGTTCCGGCTGTGCTGTATTGATTTCTACAATGATGTTTCTGGCATGTTTTGCAAAAACTGCGGAGTTGCCGACAGAAGTGGTTGGAATAATCATACCGTCTTCCGTAATGGCAAGTGCCTCTACTATGGCAAAGTCAATCGGCTCGATTACATTTGCTCTGATCCATTCAGCTGTGTGGGATAGATGATGGTCGACAAACAGCATGTCGCCTTCGTTGATTTTGCTGCGCATAGCCGGGTCTGCCTGGAACGGCAGGCGTTTCCCCACAATTCCCGCTTCAGCGAACAATTTGTCAATATCGGACCCCAATGAAGCTCCTGTAAAAACGTTCACTTTGAAACTTTCATTTTTCGATCGCTCTACAAGCGCTAAAGGAACCGCTTTCACGTCCCCCGCCCGAGTAAATCCACTTAAACCAAGAGTCATTCCATCGGCAATCCAAGAAGCAGCTTCAGCAGGTGTTACAACACGTTCCTGTAGTTCTGTCGCTCTGATCCGTTGTATATTCTTTTCCATATCAATCACTCTCTTTCGATAATATTTATGATAAGCACATTTTAAGAAGCAATCGTATTAAAGCGTTTTCATACACCATGGGAGAAAAGTGATTACTCTTTTTTTAATAATTATTAGATAATTTTATCTTATCTTTCACCGAATTTGAGTGTAGAGGATTGAAAAAGATGTTAATTGACCAAAGCAGAAAATTCCATGTCTGAAACAGCATTTTTTATCACCGTCATTACCGCCGCTGTCTCCGCTTTTCCATTGTCCAGCTCCGGTGCCCAGTCTCTCGAGGTCGCTTCGATCTTGGCTGCGATGGCAAAAACGCCATCACTGCCAAGACCTCCAGCGCTTGTCGAGACTCCACGGGCACCTCCGCTTTTCTATTGTCCAGCTCCGGTGCCCAGTCTCTCGAGGTCGCTTCGATCTTGGCTGCGATGGCAAAAAACGCCATCACTGCCAAGACCTCCAGCGCTTGTCGAGACTCCACGGGCACCTCCGCTTTTCTATTGTCCAGCTCCAATGGCCAGGCTCTCGGGTCATAAGCCACCCCCCTGTGCGGCTGAAAACATGCCGCTTCGGGGGGTTGGCTTATGCCCGTCGAGCCTACACGGCCATTTCCGCTTTTCTTAGAACCCCAGCAGTTTCCGGAAGTAGCTGGAGTAGGATTGGCTGACGGGGATTTGCTCGCCGTTATTCATCTTTAAGACGAACGTGGAGTGGGTGTCTGGGTGAATTTCTTCTATATGATGGACATTGACGATGAATGCCCGGTGACAGCGTATAAAAGTATCTCTTGGCAGCAGGTATTCAAATTCCTGCAGCGAGTTTTTATTGGTTCCCGAAAAGCCTTCAGCATGCACGTGCGTTTTACGATCTTTCACTTCCAGGTACTTGACTTCCGCAAAAGGGATGGGAATCCAGCCGTCCGGACTTTTGACGGTGACCACCGACTTCCCTTCCGTAAAAGTTGGGTAAATGGCCATCACGCAGCCTGCAAGCCGTCCGTCCCGTTCGAACGGCACCGCCATGCCGTGATACGGCACACCGAAAATATTGCGATCGATGAATTCAGAAACTTTTTGTCTGGACTGAAGTGCCTTATGGGCAATCGTTCCGGCTTTCACCGGATCACCGGCCTTGATTTTCAAATCCACCCGCTTACTGGAACGGTAATAAATATATTCTTCTGTATTTGAAACCGCTATGGATATCTCATCTGAAAACAACTCTCCAATGACATCCAACAGCGAACCATGTTCGAATTTCTCCATCATAAACCTCCTGTAACTTCCACAATTCTATCATGAAACAACCGTCTGCTAAATGACGGACTGGTGTCATTTCTCTTCTCAGTTCCATACACGGGCTAACCTTTCACATTGCTGTAACAAATTAATATCACTGTTTTTCATCTCAATTTTCAATTTTTTATCATCAAAAAGAAATTCTTATATAACAAAATATCTTGAAACTAGCAGAAATCCTTCTGTGAAGCCTCTTCAAAAATAATTAGAAAATTCCTTTTATAAGATAATATTTTGTTATATTTTTGTAATGTTTATTTGAGTTTATTCCATTGACTTTAACCGATAGCTATCATACTATGGGGAAGTTGTCAAAAAGACTTGTGATTTCACGATAATTAAATAGATGATTTTCTTGGCAAAAAAATTGATTTTCCCTGTCCATTCCGACACGTTATCGTCAAGACATCAAGAATTTATTATAAATATTTTGCACTACTACTATAATTTTATTAGAAATGGGGATATTTTTTAATGTCTGCAAACCAACGCAAAAAAATGGCCATCCTAATGGTCAATATGTTTATAGCCATCGCCAGTTTTGGAATTGTCGTCCCGATCCTTCCCGCTTACCTTGTGTCAATCGGCCAGGGCGGGACAGCAGCCGGCCTTATGATTGCCATCTTCGCCGGTGCACAACTTCTATTTTCTCCAATGGGAGGAAAATGGGCAGACAAATACGGTCCCCGAAAAGTCATCATTATTGGCTTAGGGCTGCTGACCGCTTCCATGTTGATGTTCTTTTCTTCTGATTCGATTTGGATTATTTATGCTTCCCGCATCGTTGGCGGAATCGGGGACGCCTTTTTGATTCCCGGTGTCTTCACTTATGTAGCCGGTATTACTACAGCTTCCCAACGCGCCAAAGGAACCGGCCTGGTAACAGCTGCCATGTCTCTTGGACTCGTTATCGGACCTGGGTTTGGTGGTTTCCTGGCTGACATCAGTTTGAAACTGCCGTTTTTAGCGGCTGCCATCGTCACATTTATCGCCATGACTTTTTCATTTATCATGTTGAAAGAAATTGAAGTAACGGAAGAAAGCAAAAAGCAAGCAGAGGAATTCGCGAAGGATGAGTCCATGTTCGAACAAATTGGACGTTCTGTTAAAATGCCTTATTTTATTCCGCTTGTCATCATCTTTATCATGAGTTTCGGACTTGTTGCTTATGAATCGGTGATCGGCATGTATTTAACGACTGAATACGGCTCGACTTCCGGCGACATCGCCATGATGATTACAGCGACGGGAATTGTCAGCGTCACGGTGCAGTTCTTTATCGTCGACCGCCTTGTCCGCCGCTTTGGTGAAATCGCTGTTCTCATTACGTTCCTCGGCGTTGCAACAACAGGATTTCTGCTTGCGCAAATGGCCGGAAGCTATGCCACATTCTTCGGTGTCTCCCTGGTGATTTTCCTGGCAATGGCTATTCTGCGCCCGGTGCTTAACGTGCTGGTGTCCAAAATGGCCGATGGTCAAGTCGGCTTTGCCATGGGCATGGCTACAGCTTATATGAGCCTCGGAAATGTTCTCGGACCGATTTCCGCCGGTTTGCTGTTTGACGTCAACATCAATTATCCATTCATTTTAGGTCTCGGACTGTTAGTGGCCACATTGTCAATTGCTGTGGCATGGCGCCGTACGAACACAGCCAAAACACTGGAAACTGAATATGCACACGACGCAAATGAAGCTGAAACCCTCGCTTAGGGTTTCAGTTTTTTGTATAAGCTCTATGTCTTCCTCAATGAGACAAACTGATTGACAAGAAGTGGAAGCTAAAATAATATAAGTAAGCTGAGAAAAAATTACCCTCCCACTATATAGAAGAAAAGAGGCTGCCTTATGACTGCAGACCAGAAAAAAAAGATTTATATTCTCATGATCAACATGTTCATTGCCATCGGAAGCTTCGGTATTGTCATTCCGATTCTTCCTTCTTATTTGGAATCCATTAACCAGGGCGGGATGGCGGCAGGATTGATGATTGCTATTTTCGCAGCGGCGCAATTTCTGTTTTCTCCCATCGCCGGTAAATGGGCGGACCAATACGGCCGACGCAAAATGATTATTTATGGATTATTGGGATTGACCGCTTCGATGTTTGTCTTTTATGTTTCCGACGCGATTTCGATATTGTACATATCGCGCGTCATCGGCGGAATCGGTGCAGCGATGCTGATTCCGGCTATTTTCGCCTATATTGCGGATATCACGACACCCGATCAGCGGGCAAAAGGAACAAGCCTTGTATCCGCCGCCATGTCTCTCGGCATTGTAGTCGGACCAGGAATCGGCGGATTTCTGGCGGATTACGGCCTCAAGCTGCCATTCCTTGTTTCCGCATTGGTGTCATTAGCCGCCGTTCTGTTTTCCGTCGCCCTATTGAAGGAGAGCGACGCAAAAGATGCAAATCCCGTCTTGGCGGCCACTTTGCCTGATGATGAGTCGATGATAGTGAAGATCGCCCGTTCCACGAAGATGCCGTATTTCGTTCCACTGATCATCACGCTGGTCATGAGCTTTGGTTTACTGGCCTATGAATCGGTTGTCGGTTTATATCTCGACAACCAGTTCAGTTCAAGCGCCAAAGACATTGCATTTATGATCACTGCTACCGGCATTGTCAGTGTCATCGTTCAATTGTTCATCGTTGACCGCATCGTTCGACGCTACGGCGAGATTGCGGTGCTGATCACATTTTTAGGAGTGGCAGCGCTTGGGTTTATGCTGTCGCTGTTCGCCGGAAGCTACGGCATGTTCTTTGCCGTATCACTGGTCATTTTCCTGGCAACTTCCATCCTGCGGCCTGTACTCAATACCTTGATCTCCAAAATGGCTGAAGGCGAAGTGGGATTTGCCATGGGCATGAACAACGCTTACATGAGCATCGGCAACGTCATCGGACCTTTGCTGGCCGGTGTGTTGTACGACGTGAACATCGTTTACCCATTCATTCTTGGATTGGCTATGCTGCTGGTCACGTTGTTCATCACTGTGGCATGGCAACGTTCCCGCACCGCCAAGTCAACTGCTCTTGTCTGATGTCGCACAATAAACCGGCCTCCGTTTTCGGGGGCCGGTTTTTCTTTCAAAAAAGCACTCCCGTTTTTACTGACAAGGCGCTGAACTTTACGTTTGCTTTGTATAAGTTGTATAATAATTATACATTCTCTATGTCAAATGAAAGAAGTGAAGGTCCTGCCATGTACAATATAAAAGCTGCCGCTAAAGTGCTGGATATGCCGAAAGTGACGATCCGCTCATGGGAAACCAGATACGGTGCCATCACGCCTGCCCGGTCGGAATCGGGTCATCGCCTGTATTCTGATCAGAACCTGGAAGATTTAAAATGGTTGAAAATACAAGTACAGGAAAAAGGTATGAAAATCAGCGAAGCTGTCAAACAACTGCACGCCTCACGAAAACAATTTCATCCGGCCGATGAAAACATCGACACCGATCCGGAACAAAAATATGACAAGCAAATCAGAGAGCTCTATACAGCAGCGGTGGATATGGATACCGAACGGTTCAATTATTTTCTTGATTTGAACTTTTCTTTATTTCACCACCGCATCGTATTTTTCTCTATACTTGTTCCGTTGATGATACGGATTGGGGATGCGTGGGAAAATGGGCAGATCAGCGTTGCACATGAACACATGATCAGCCACATCATTCAGCAGCGCTTTGCCCATTTTTTCCGCATCTTTCCGGTTTCCCCCCGGCTGCCAAAAGTCATGGCGCTTTGCCCGAGCGGCGAACACCATCAGCTGGGGCTTCTGCTGTTCACCTTGTTTTTGCGTGAAAACGGCTTTCCGGTCATCTATATTGGAGCAGATACACCGCTTGAAGGAATCAGTGAAATGGTCAACAAACAAGACATCGAACTGGTTTGTATATCCATCGCCCATCCGTCATTGCGCCCAACCATTGAGGAGTACGTAAATGACCTGTCCAACGCTTCTCCCGGACTGCAGTTTGTAGTAGGCGGTGCAGGAGCCGAAAAAATGGAAGCGGGTCAAAACACCCGATTGATGGGCTCTGACTACAATGACTGGAAAAAGTGGCTGACGGAAGAATTGTTATGAAAAGAACGGAAATGGCTGCTATATAAAAGGGCGCGGAAATTGGAATCCCAATTTCCGCGCCCTTTTTTAAACCGGACAGCAGCCAAACCAAATCTTTCATTAAATAATGGATCAACAAAATTTCATAAGAAGCTGATTGGGATTTCACAGCGAGTTATATCCTCTGCAGCATCCCCTTTGGAACATAAGCTAAAAAAAAGACCTGCCTATTTTGGCAAGTCTAAATCCTGGTAAGCCGATTGGTAAGGCCCATTGTCTGTCACTTCTGAGTGGTAAAGGGCTTTCAACGCAAAATTCTTTTCAAGCTCCATTTCTTTCATCAATGCGTTCAAACGCTTTTTCAACTCCGGATTTTCTTTGACGAGCTGCTCCATTTTCGTTTTCGTATACTTCACCGTGCGGCAACTCCTTTCCGTTCTTATATGCTTGCCTTCATTATACCACCTATCGCACTTTCAAAGGAAACGAACCGGGACATGGCTTTTTCCTTTCCTCCAAAAAACGCACCTGCATGAGCAAGTGCGTTTACTGATAGGTCTTTTATCAACCGATGACATGAAACACGAAATTCACCAGGAACAACGAGGCGATCACGTATAAAGTCACCGACACCTCACGCCATTTCCCGACGGCGATTTTTAAAATCGGGTACAGGATAAAGCCGATCGCGATACCGTCTGCGATGCTGTACGTAAAAGGGATCAGCGCGATGATCAACAGTGCAGGAAAACTTTCACTCATGTCCTGTAAATCAAGGTTGCGGATATTCTGCAGCATCAAACTGCCGATGATGATCAAAATCGGCGCGATGGCACTGTCTGGAATCAGTTTGATCAACGGAATGAAAAACGCCGATAACCCAAACAGCAGACCGGCTGTAACCGCCGGCAAGCCGGTCCGCCCGCCAGCCACCATACCCGATGTGCTTTCCACACTGGCTACCGTCGGGCTCGTCCCGAATACACCAGACGCCATCGCAGCAATTGACGTGGCCTGGAATGCGCGTCCGTATCGTTCGGGACGGCCGATGAAAGCCATTTGCCCATGGACGAGGCCGATGTTTTCAAACACCAGCACCATTGTCAGGGAAAACACAGCGACCCAGAACGTCATCGACACCAGGCTGCCAAAAGACATGGCGCCAAAGACGCCGAACGCTTCAGACGCTGTCAGCGACCCGCCATCCGTCTGGTTGAAGTCGATCAAGCCGAACAGCGACGCAATCAGCGTGCCCACCGCAATCGTGATAAGGAAATTCCCCGGAACGTTGCGGATGAACAAAACGATGGCTACCAGAAATGTCAGTACGGTTGCCAGCACCTGCGCCTCGCCGAGTGATCCAAGTGCCAAAATCGCACTCGCCCCTTTCTCGACAATGCCCCCTTTTTCAAGTCCCACCAGCATCAGGAACAGCCCTAAGCCTACTGTAATCGCTTCTTTCAAGGAATGCGGAACAGCTGCACTGATGATACCGGAAAACCGTGTAAAAGCGACGGCGACAAAAATGACGCCCGAGACGAAAACGACCGCCAGTGCCTCCTGCCATGACAAGCCCAGCGACTGCACAAGGGTATAGGAAAACAATGCGTTAATGCCCATTCCGGGAATGAGCAAAATCGGCACATTGCCCCAAAAACCCATGAGCAAACAACCAAAGACAGAAGCCCCGATTGTCGCTACAATCGCAGCTTCAACTGGCATACCCGATTCCGACAAAATCAGGGAATTGACCACGACGATGTAAACGACCGTAAAAAAACCGATCATTCCCGCCGTCACTTCCCGTTTCATAGTCGTTTCATTTTGCTGAAGACCGAAAAATCGATCAATCCAATTAAACATCATGATAACCTTCTATTAAATTAGCCCTCTCCCAACCCGCTCTTCCCAATTAATAGGTGAGCCAATATAGGAGTGTATGCCAAAACGAAAAAGCTGTCAAGGAGACAGTCTTTGTGGGCGGATGCGGTTGAAGTTTGGGTGAACGCGCATACGGTGCTGTTGAACGCGCATAAAATTTTTTAAGCGCGCAAAAGCGCCGGCGAGCGCGCATTTATTTTCCTGAACGCTCATAAATCAAAATAAGCGTGCATATCCTTGACAAACGGCAAAGAACAGCTAGTTTTTTCAAAAAGCACGCTCTTCTCATTTCAAAATGGTATAATCTTCTTAATTTAAGAGAAAGAGGTGTTTACTTATCAAAGAAAAGCTGAGTTTGCTTTCGGAAACGGAAGCGCTGGAGAGATTGCTTATGCGGCTTCCCGTCAATCATTCGCACCGAAAATTTCTTGAAACGGAGCTTTACCGGAGAGCGGCTGGCGCAAGAGGAGAAAAGCGATTGAAAGATCGGTTTAAAGAATTCCAACTGGAAGAAGAGTACCACATACTATGGAATCTCAGTTTACGCCTGGGTGAATGGAAAGTTCAAATGGACGGTTTACTGCTGACAGGAAAATGTGCCGTCATCCTGGAATCCAAAAACATTAGCGGAAAAATCCAATTCGACGAAAAAACAGATGAATTCTCACGGGAAAACCTGAATGGCGAGAAAACAATAATGGAAGATCCAACGGTCCAATTAAAGAAACACATCCGATTTTTAACCACATGGTTTAAGTCGAAGAAAATCGACCTGCCTGTAACCGGACTCGTAATATTTACAGCGAAACAATGTGAATTTCTCTCCAAACCGCCTGGCGCCCATATTTGCAAGACTTATCAAATGCCTGATTACCTGCTACAGATAGTGGAGTCCGCCCCCCTCAACTCTGAGCACCCCCAACTTTCCAAAATCAAAAGAACGCTTCAAACCAACCAAACTCCTTTTAAAAGAATCCCATTATGCAGTCAATATCATATTCAAACCGAAGACCTAACAACCGGCATTTTTTGCACGAATTGCAACCACCATCTGATGCAACGACATAAAAGAGCGTGGATTTGCAGGCAATGCAGCCATCGTGACAACCTGGCCCATAAGTTGGCGATCCAAGAATATTTCACATTAATCGATACACATTTGACCAATCTGGAATTCCGGAAATTCTGCGGCATTACTTCCCGTTCAGTAGCCACCAGGCTATTGACTCAACAAGACTTGCTAACGACAGGAGAATTTAAAGGCCGTGTATACCAATTAAAGAAGAAAAATTAAAGTTTTAAGTGTGTGGGGGAGGATGAAATTAGCTGAACGTGCAAAGAGTGCTGTTGAACGCACATAAAAATTTTTAAGCGTGCATAAGCGTCCGACGAACGTGCGTATATTTTTTTAAGCGTGCATATCTTCCCCCGAACGCGCATATCCGCCAAACAAGCAAACCTCCTCAAAAGAAAAAGCCCTGTGCGGAGAGATTTCCTCCACACAAGGCTTTCGATTCTTTACATAAACATGCCTGCAATCGATGCACTCAATAATGACGCCAGCATCCCGGCTGCGATCGCCTTGATACCGAGGCGGGCAATATCCGGCCGGCGGTTTGGTGCAAGTGAACCGAGACCACCGAGTAAGATCGCCAATGAACTGAAGTTCGCGAAGCCGCACAAAGCAAAACTGACAACCATTACCGTTTTTGGTGACAGATCCGCAATTTCAGGCGCAAATGCTGCATACGCGACGAATTCATTCAACACCAGTTTTTGTCCGATGAAACTGCCGGCCTGGACAGCTTCTGCCCAAGGCACACCAATGGCCCAGGCAAGCGGCGCAAAGACAAATCCCAGAATCGCTTGGATGGTCAAGTCTTCAGCACCGAACCAGCCGCCGATGCCGCCAAGCATGCCGTTCAACAGCGCGATCAATGCGATAAACGCCAACAGCATCGCTCCGACATTCAAAGCCAGCTGCAAGCCGTCTCCGGCACCACGAGCCGCTGCGTCGATAACATTTGTCGACGCTTTGTCTTTTTCCATAACGAAGTCTTTTTCTTCCACTTCTTCGGTTTCCGGCAGAATGATTTTAGCCATGATCAAACCAGCGGGAGCCGCCATGAAGCTTGCGGCCAATAAGTATTCCAAAGGTATGCCGAGAAGCGCATAACCAGCGAGTGTAGAACCGGCAACAGACGCCAGCCCCCCCGTCATGACCGCGAATAATTCAGAACGCGTCATCGTCTTCAGAAACGGTCGAACGACAAGCGGTGCTTCCGTCTGTCCGACGAAAATATTCGCCGCAGCCGATACTGATTCCGCTTTACTTGTGCCAAGAATTTTCGATAAAGCTCCACCGAGAAGTTTGATGACCCATTGCATGATTCCCAAATAATACAGCACGGAAATCAAAGAAGAAAAGAAAATGATGATCGGCAACACCTGGAAAGCGAACACGGAGCCGAAGTTGTCCACGTCAGCTGCCGGACCGAACAGGAACGCAATCCCTTCTCCTGCATAATCAATGACATTCTGCACAAGGCCTGTCAGCCTCAACAACATCGCTCTTCCGAATTCCCATTCCAATACAATAAATGCAAATGTAATCTGAATCGCCAAGCCACCCAATACAGTTCGTAACTTAATCGACTTTTTCGCATTCGACAACAAAAAAGCGATGCTCAACACAACAAATATACCGAATATGCCCCACAATAAATTCACTTCTTCACCTCATCTGATAAAAATTTATGCCGCTTCCGCAGGCAGTTCGATTGGATTTGCTAAATGCAGCGGAGAAGACCCCGGCTGTTACAAAATATAGCTTAACGTTACTTATCTATTCACTTCGTCTCAAACGTTGTTCCCAAGCCGTCTGCTGTCAGACATCTTACCAAATCTCTGAAAAGAAGTAAATGAACATCCGGTGACAGCTCTCATGAAACAAAATGTTGTAATGATTGAAAGATTTCAACTTTCGTCAAAAGAAATAAAATCCTTTCATTCACACTCCAGTTTCTGCTTCATTGAGGATGGAACGGACAAAAAGAAAAGCCGACCGAAAACTTTTCACAAGTATTCGGGCAGCTTTTCAGTCCGTTAATCCGCTAATACCCTCTTCAAGGGCAGGCTAAAACGTCAACATGGACAGATTATTTATTATCTGCCGGAGCAGGCTCTTGCTGATTTTCTGCAGGAGGCTTCCGTTTGATGAAAAATCCGAGAACCACACCGATGCCGCTAAGGACTCCTGCAACCATGAACGACATGTTGACGCCGTGGATCAACCCTTCCACTCCGTATTGTTCCGGATTCAACGCTGTGGTCGTCATAACCGTGACGAGGAGTGCCGTACCGATGGAGCCGGATACCTGGCGCATCGTGTTGCTCATAGCCGCACCGTGCGGAATAAGGTGTTCAGGCAATTGATTGATACCGGCAGTCGTCACTGGCATCATCACCATGGAAACCCCCAGCATTCGGATGGCATGCATCACCGTCAGATACGTGAAAGACGTGGTGGCTGTCAGAAAAGCGAATTGAAAAGTCGTGACTGTAACAAGAGACAGTCCGACAATAACCAGCCACCTGGCTCCGATTGCATCAAATACCCGGCCGGTCACAGGGTTCATGATTCCCATTACAATCGCGCCCGGCAGAAGCATCAGACCGGATTCAAAGGCGGTAAAGCCGTGCATGTTCTGCATATAAATCGGTAAAATCGTTGCGCTGCCGATCATCGAGATAAAGACGATGACACTGAGGACAGTCGAAAGAGCGAAAATACCGTATTTGAATACTTTAAACTCGAGAAGCGGCTCTTTCAACTGGAACTGTCGCCGGATGAAGAAAACCAGCGACACAACGCCAAGCGCAATTGATACAATAACCGCTGTGCTTCCCCATCCCATGCTGCCGGCGCTTGAAGCACCGTACAAAATGCCGCCGAAACCGAGCGTCGACAAAATCACCGAAAAAACATCAAGTTTCGGGAAAGTCTGCTTGGTGACATTTTTTAAGAAGAAATAAGCAAAAATAAGATCTAATATGGCAATCGGGATTACAATGTAAAACAATGCGCGCCACGGGTACTGCTCCACGATCCATCCTGACAACGTCGGACCAATTGCCGGCGCGAAGGAAATAACCAGGCCGAACAACCCCATCGCCTGCCCCCGCTTTTCAATCGGGAAAATGACGAAAAAAATCGTCTGGGTCAGTGGCATCATGATTCCCGCTCCGGAAGCCTGAATGATTCTGCCCAAAATCAAAACAGGAAAGCCGGGAGCGAGCGCGCAGACGATGGTACCTGCCGCAAACAAACTCATCGCTGTTAAAAACAGTGCCCGTGTTGAAAACTTACCGATCAAAAAAGCGGTGACAGGAATCATCACTCCGTTCACCAGCATGAAGACCGTCGTCAGCCACTGGGCGGTATTTTCATTGATCTCCAAATCTGCCATAATATGAGGCAATGCCGTGGCGAGAAGCGTCTGATTTAAGATCGCCACAAAGACGCCTGCCATCAAAACTGCCAGAAGAGGCCCTTTTTTGAAGCCTTGGCCCATTGCCGGTTCTGTATTTGTCATAGCCAAAACCTCACCGTCTTAAAAGTATTTTCATACCCGAATTAGTTTGTTTTCTATTATCCTTGTTCCCTTAACAATCTTCAACTATTCCATACTCTTTAGGAAAACAACAAAAACGCGCAGCTCTTCAGCTGCGCGTTCCATCCATTATGCAGTTTTCTCTTTCCGGTGGCTGACACGGTGAAACACCAGGTAAAGAGCCGGAATCATGATCAATGTAAAGAGACTGGAGAACGCAAGTCCGGCAATGATGGTGATAGCCAAAGGCTCGAACAGCGGATCTCCTGAAAGCGCCACTGGAATCAGAGCGACAATCGAAGTCACCGACGTCAAAATGATCGGCTTGATGCGGGCATAGCCTGATTCCATAATAGCTTCTTTGATTTCGAAGTCACCCGATAAACGGCGGGCTTCCACAAAATCGATCAGCACGACGGCATTGCGAACCACAATCCCTGTCAATGAGACGATCCCCATGACGCCGAGGAAACTGAGCGGTGTCTGAGTGATAAACAGGCCGAGGATTGCACCGGATATGCCCAGATATACAGCAATCAGCACCAGGAACGGCAAACTGAACGATTTAAACTGGAAGGCAATGACGAGATAAACGAGCAACAGCACTACCATGAACAGAATTCCGATTTCAGCAAAGAAATCTTCCTGCGCCGAATTTTCCCCGCCTGTTGAAACCGTATAACCTTCCGGCAAAGAAGAACGCTCGCTGTCCACTACATCCAGCATACTGCTTTCAAAGCCATCGCTTGTGCCAAATGCTTTTAATGTAATGGCACGCTCCGCCTCCACATGGGGCACTTGGGCGATGGAAGTTGTCTGTTCCGCTTCCAGTAATTCGTCCATACCGATCAACTGCGGCGGTCCTTCCCCGGTTGTCTGCGGAATGGTGAATTCCGACAGATCAATTTCCTGGCCTTCTTCAATGCCATCCTGCTTCAAAAAGACTTCATAAGGCATTTGGCCTTCGTAGACGGTATAGAGGGGAACCCCTTGCGTCAGCAGCTGAAGCTGATTGGTCACCATGCTGAGCGCAATGTTATTTTGTTCAAGCGCTTCCCTCTGCGGCACGTATTCAATTGTCGGAATGGATTCTCCCAAATTATCCGTCACGACATCTGCGCCATTTTCGAGCATCTGCTGTTTCAGAGAATCACGAAGACTCTCCAGCTCGACAAGGTCCTGTCCGGACACCGTAACCGTTACCGGCGCACCGACAGGCGGTCCCTGTACAATCGTATCGAGGAAAATTTCCGCCTCTGGATAGCGATCACGCAATTCCTCCTGCCATTTATCGATAAACGCGGAAGCTGATGTACTTTCCCGGTCAATACGGAATGCCACTTGGCCTGTGTTGGCACCGGTATTATCCATCGAAGCTGCGAATAAACTCGGCAGGCCTTCTCCGGTAAAGACAGCGGTTTCGGTAATGTCTTCATCTTCCGACTGCAATTGCTGCGTCAATTCAGCAAGGAATTCATCCGTTTCTTCAATCGTCGTCCCTTCAGCAAGCCGGACATCCATCGTCACTTCTTTGCGGTCGGCTTCCGGGAAAAACTCAAACGGCGTGAAAAACGCCAGTGACAGCAAGCCTGTCGAAACCACAAGGCCTGAAATACCGACCAGTAACGGACGCTTCAAAATACCCCGTAAAACTTTTTGCGAATAAAACCCAGCCAGCTTTTCAAGCGGCTTCCCTAAAAATCCGGGTGTGTCGGAAATGGCTTTCGGCTTCCGCTTCGTTTTCATGTATTGCATAATCGGCACAAGTGTCACCGATAAAATTGTGGATGCAATAATTGTCGTAATCAAAATACTCGGCAACGCTTTGATGAACGCTCCGTTTCCGCCTGACAAAAACAGCAGAGGGGAAAACGTGACAACAATCGCCAAACTGGAAGAAATGATGGAAGAATACACTTCTTTAACACCTCTTACCGCCCCTTCGCGCGGCGTATCCCCCAATTTGTAGCGGCGCTGTATATTGTCGTTCACCACAATACTGTCATCCACCAGGATTCCGATTGCGATAATCAGACCGATTACGGAAATCTGATTCAAATCGACACCCATCGATGGAATAGGGATCAGTCCGACCAACACGGAAGCCAGGACAGTCAACGCTACAGCCAAGGCTCCGAACAACGTCAAACCGGCTGTCGTCGTGATCAGTACCGCAATCACAGCAATCAATAAAGAAATATACAGGCTGTCAAAAATGGAATTGACATTGTCAGCCTGCGATTCGTACTTATCGGCCTGAACGCCGGCAGGCAAAGATTCTGCAAAGTCATCGATGACCCGCGAGACATTTTCATCTACAGAAGGGACATCCTGACCGGTCTGCAGGAAGACCGTATAGGAAATGGCCGGCTGCCCTTCATACGTCACGATATCCGTCGTCTCTTCGTCAACAATTTCAATCTCGGCAATTTCACTCAAAGGCGTTGCAGAAGAACCGACCTGCAGCTGTTCCAGCTTTTCAATGCCTTCGTTTTGACGGACAGTCAACGAAAGACGTTCATTGCCATTGTCATGAGTTCCCAGTGACAGCGGCTGGTTAGCCTGACGAAGTGATTCCAGCACTTCGAACGGCTGCAGCTGGTTTGCTGCCAGCTGCTCGCTTTGAAGCTCGATCACCACTTGCTGGGAATTTATCCCTTTGACGGTCGTCCCCGCAACGCCCGGGACTGCCTCCACGTCAGCGGACAAGTCCATCAGCGCCTGTTCCATGCCCGCCAGTTCTGCCTCATCTCCGTAAAACATGTAAGAAACGAGCGGAAACGTCAGGTCCAGCGGCTCGACAGTCGTTTCCTGGACTTGTTCCGGGAATTGTCCTGAGGCTTGCTGTGCCTGTTGCTGGATGGTATTGACCAGTTCATCCGGTTCAATGCCGTCCTCGATTTCCAGCGTAATAACCGAAGCGGAGTTCGCGGAGACTGACTGCATCGAAGAAATCCCGTCGACATTCTGGATCTCCTGTTCTATCGGTGTTGTAATGGTCGTTTCGATTTCTTCCGGTCCCGCTCCCGGCAAAACGGTCGACACCAGAATGAGATTAGGCGCCGTTTCCGGTATTTCCCGCTGCGGCAATGTCATAAAAGTATAGACACCCACCAGCATAAAGATAAAAATCAAAAACAGAAATAATTTTCCCCGTTCCAATATGTATGTCATAAGCTTTCTCCTTTTCTTTTGTATAACAATTGTATAACATCATCAGCGTAAGCACCAATTTAAAGCAAAGCAAATCGAACAAAAGCTGCCAGTTGACCCGGCAGCTAGTCAGAAAAGTTATACCAGTGGTGTTTCATGTAGTAGGCACCGGCTAACAGCAGGAGAGGGGGCACGATGCATAACCGGAACCAAATTCCTGAGCCTCCCATGAAAATCAGCAACATCGGCGGCAGCAACGCGGTTCCACTCCATGCCAGCGCTTTCCAGGAGCGCTTCCATATTCCCCAGATAAACAGCACTGCCGATAAGCCAATCAGAAACCACAAAAAGATTCCTACAACGAACAATTCCATCTGTTTCTTCCTCCTTCCCCGCTTGCTGCTCCTTGTTATTCTATACCCCATCTTTTCCGAAAGAATACAGGCTGAATGAAATAAACCCCCAAAGCAACTGTGCACCGAATACAAAAAAACCAATCAAAGCATCTGCCTTGATTGGTTCAGAGTGTTCTTATAAATTTTCAAAAAATAGCCGGATCACATCGGCGCCGCCGATAAAAGTGCCAAGCGAACTGCCGACATTCGTCAATACGATGACAAGCAGGACACGTGTGACTTTATTGTCCCAGAAGCCTTTAATCGTAAAAACGTCTTTGGACAAAGTTTCAAAATCACCGACATTCGGCCGGCGGATTGACGCCTGGACGATACCGGAAAACCAGCCTGCCGCCATCAGCGGATTCAAGGAACTGATCGGCGCCGCGAAAAATGCCGTCAATATGGCCAGCGGATGGCCAAGCGCCACGGTGGCTCCAATTGCCGCCAGGCTGCCGTTCCACAGGACCCAGCTGAGCGTCTGTTCCAAACCGGCGACCGGGTTGTTGTAGAACGTAAAAGCGATAATGGAAATAATGATCAACGGAATCGACCATCCGATGATTTTCGGCCACTTCGATTTCGGCGGCACTTTTGACAACTCTTCCAGGTCATGTTCATGGTGAATCTCTTTCGTAATACCCGGCACGTGAGCCGCTCCCAGGACCGCCACCACTTTATTGCCGGGCGCTTGTTTGATCTTCTGCGCCAAGTATTGATCGCGTTCATCGATCAACGGTTTTTTAAGGCGCGGGAAGGCTTGTGTGAAATCGTCCAGCACGGCATTCAGCGTATCCTGCGACTTCATCTTTTCCAAATCCGCTTCGGAAATCGTCTCTTTGCTGAAAATACTGAAGAACACCGAAGTCAGAAGCTGGGCTTTGCCCATAAGCCCGATGTTTCCCCAGATCCGCGAAAAAGTCGTCTGGATGTTCCGGTCTGCCAGTACCAGCTCTGCACCGGTCTCTTTCGCCGACTCGATGCCCTGAATCATTTCCTGTCCCGGCTTGATGCCGAATTGGTCCGCCAGACGGTTTTGAAACGAGGAAATTGCCAGGCTCATCAACAGCAGACTCGCTTTTTTGTCTTTGATAACTTTAAAAATATCGGTTTCCTTCCATTTTGTGCTTTCTGTCACGGACTGATAACGCTGTGCATCGAGTTCGATGCACACGGAATCCGGACGCTCTGCATGGATGACTTCCTTCACCTGCTCCGCACTTTGCCGTGAGACATGCGCTGTGCCGATTAAAATGAGTTCTTTGCCGTCTACTTGTATACGCGTAATATTTTCTTCAGGCATGTTGTACTTCCTTCATAGAATTTATTTCTTTTCATTAATTGTGTAAGTTGAACCAATTACCTTTCCGTGCCGATATTCCGCAAACCAGCTGCGCTTTCCTGCGGGCTTGCGCTGAACTAACTCGGGCTCGGCGCCCGAGTGGATTTCAGCACTTCGCTATCCCGCTGGAGTCTCCGCTGTTTTGCTCCATATCTTTTATGGAAATAGAAAAAAACAGCTCCTTGCTCATTAAGCCAATAACTTTCCTGGAGCCGGCACATTCGCAAGTGAAGCGATCCGGAAGAGTTAATTCTTGTGTTCAACTTATACAGAATGAAAAGACTGTCTATTCATTTATAATGAATTACATCGGAGAAAATATCAATGCCGGAGCCCCGTTTTCGTGGATTGTCCGCATTGAATGTGTCCGCTTCTGCAAGGTCGCCGCTCAGCTTCTACACAAAACCAAGTTTCAGCACCTTTCAGGACAGGCGATACACCAAAAAACGCTCGCGCGGCTCTTTTTCGGCACCGGGAAGCACCACTTCCTGAAAGAGTTCAAATTGCGTCTGCCGTTCCAGATAGTCGGTGTAGTCAGCCGACGGGAAAAACAAGATCAAATCGACTTGCCGCGGTTCTGTTTCCGCGGAACGCAAAATCTTATTGACGACTGTCATGAAAATCTGAACGGAAAATGGATTGAAAAAATAAAACTTGTTGTCCTGTGGTTTGATTTCATAGGATTGCGCAAGTCCGCATTCAAATTCAATTTCCCTGTTGGCACCTTTGTGCTTCTTTCCATAACGTTCCCGGTTTTTCAGTGCCTGCTTGAAAAATGCTTCACTCATTTCCACGCCGGTGCCACCCGTTCCGAATAAGTGATGAGCATAAAAATTCAATCGCCCTTTGCCGCAGCCAAAATCGATCAGCCGGTCACTGCTGTCCAGTGGATAGACAGCAAATAAACGGTCCAGCAGCTCATAAGGCGTGGCTTCGTAACGGTGAAAATGCGGCGAATCATTAAAGCCATGCTGCTCTTTCGTCGTGGCAATGTTTAATAATTCATCGTATTGCCTGTCTCTCACTTGACCACCTCTTTTTCGCATAATTTTTACGGATTTCTCTTGCAATTCACAAAAATATTTGGTACAGTCTAGCTAATTCAATATTTTCTTGCTTCGATTTATGAAGTGAGGATAGAGGCGCAAAAACCATCAGTACACAAGCCGAGGAGTATGAGCTCTTGGGACGTTTGTCGAAAGGGGAATTTGCCGAAGCGGTTGGAAGCTCATATTCCAATGCGCTGGGCCTGCTCTTGAAAAAAGGCAGGACTGTCATATAGGAAACTATATGGTGGGCTATCTGATGCAGGAACGATCGGTAAACATTGTTTCTACTGCAGCAACGGATCCCCCGTTGCTGCTTTTTTTGTTTATTCCTGAATGGCCCTCTCACCTCTAAGTTTTGAAAAAAAATTAGAAAAGGGTGTGTGCTTTATGAATTTCGGCCAAGTCATTACAGCAATGGTTACCCCATTTGATGCCAACGGTGAAATTGATTTTCAAGCAACAAGAACATTAGTGGAACATTTGATAGAAAACGGCTCAGACGGAGTAGTTGTCGCCGGCACAACCGGTGAATCCCCGACTTTATCGGCAGAAGAGAAAGTGCAATTATTTGAATTTGTCGTTGAAACCGTACATGGACGCATTCCGGTCATCGCCGGCACCGGTTCCAACAATACGCGCGCTTCGATTTCCTTGACGAGACAAGCAGAACAAGTGGGCGTTGACGGCATCATGCTGGTGACTCCATATTACAACAAACCATCACAGGAAGGCATGTTCCAGCATTTTCAGGCGATTGCGCAGGCGACACGTTTACCGGTGATGCTTTATAACATTCCGGGCAGAAGCGTTGTCAATATGTCTCCGGACACCATCGTCCGCCTGTCGGAAATCGATAATATTGTTTCCGTCAAGGAAGCCAGCGGTGATTTGGATGCGGCAGCGGAAATTATCGAACGAACACCGGACAGCTTTACGGTCTACAGCGGTGATGACAGCCTTACACTGCCGATGTTGTCCATCGGCGGAACCGGCATTGTCTCAGTTTCCGCTCACATCATCGGCAATGAAATGCAGGAGATGGTCAGCAGCTTCAAGCAGGGAGATGTCGCAAAGGCCGCGGCAATCCACCGGAAATTACTGCCGACCATGAAAGCTGTGTTCGCAGCACCGAGCCCGTCACCAGTCAAAGCGGCACTTAACCTGGCAGGTGTCCAGGTCGGCGGCCTCCGCTTGCCGATGCTGCCGCTGAACGACGAAGAAATGACAGCGCTGAAGCAGGCTTTGCCACCAGAACTGGCTGTCAATTAACTGAATGAAAAGACGTAAAAGCCTTCCTGGCATGCAGGAAGGCTTTTGTCTGTATTATTTCCCTTTATGCTCTTTCTTCATCCGTTCCCTCACGCCGCCGTCCACTTCCGTTCCGTTCGGCATCGGTGTATGGAGACTGCCGGAAGTCGGTGCGGCAGGTGGCGCGTCTTCAATCACTTGCTGAACGAATTTGGCGTTCGCTTTTTCAGTGGTGCCCGGCATGATATGGCTTGAGAAAACCGTCGCTTTTGTTTTGGCCCCGACCGCCACCGTTTCCTGCGGCTTATCGATGGCACCGATGATGGCATCGATGACCAACTCCGGATCGTCCATCGGTTTCATCTCGGCAGCATGTCCCGTGTAATTGCCGGTATGTTCGAACCACGGCGTATCGGTCGCCCACGGGAGTACTGTGCAAACATGGATATCCGAAAATCCTTCCAGCTTCATTTCTTCGTTCAGCGCCGAGCTGAAGCCGGTAATGGCATGCTTGGATGCACTGTAGGCCGTATAATACGGGAACGCCACTTCGCTGGTGACGGACCCCAGATTGATCAGTGTGCCCTGCTTCATTTCCTTGAAATGACGCAGCGCGAAATGGCTGCCATTGATGGTTCCTTTCACATTGATTTTGACCATCCGCGTCAAATCCTCCAGTGGAATCTCGGTAAACGGACCGATTGCCCCAATGCCCGCATTATTAATCCACACATCGATCTTGCCAAATGAGCCCAGCGACGTTTCGAACAGCCGCGCCACATCCTCTTCTTCGCTGACATCGGTTGTTACAGCAATCGCTCGAGGTCCGAGCTCTTCGGCAAGAGCTTTGATCAACTCCGTACGGCGTGCAGCGAGGACCACATTGGCTCCTTCTGCCGCAAGCCGCCGCGCCACTCCTTTGCCAAAGCCGCTGGAAGCACCGGTGATGACAACGGTCATACCTTTCCGGGGCAGTTTTTTGGGCATAATAATTCCTCCTTCGCGATTCTTTTTTATTTATTTTTGTTCTTCAGCCGTGCCCGCAGATCACCCGACACATCCGTCCCACCCGGCTTCGGTTCGTGTAAACTGCCGGACGTATACTTTGCCGGCGGTGCTTCCCGCATCATCTTCTGCAGCGATTTGCCGGTCAGCTTTTTGGTCGTTCCCGGTGTGACTGTGCCGGAAGTCGCGACTCCTTTCGCTTTAGCGCCCACTTCCACACCTTCCTGAGGTTCATCAAGAAGTCCGGTGATGACATCCACCACTTCCTGCGGGTCATCCGCTGGCCCGACCAGGATTTCGTGTCCGCTGTAATTGCCTGCATGCTCGGTCCACGGTGTATCCGTAACCCATGGATCCACTGCGCAGACATGGATGTCTTCAAAGTTCTCCAGTTCCATTTCCTGATACAAACCGTGGCTCAGCCCCGATATGCCGTATTTGCTGGCCGTATAGGCAGCGCCGTAAGGCAAAGGGGTTTTGCTGGCAAAAGATGAGACGTTGATGAGCGTGCCATGTTTTTGCTTTTTGAACTGATTCAGCGCCAGGTGGCTGCCGTACAAAGTGCCGAGAAAATTGACGTCCACGGTGCGGTTCAGATCGGCAAGCGGAGTGTCCGTAAAAGCGCCATAGGTACCGATTCCTGCGTTGTTGATCCAGACATCGATGTTGCCGAACTTGGACATGGCGGTTTCAAACAAACGAATCATGTCCTGCTGCCTGCTGACGTCGGTGGTCACCGCCACCGCATTGGGTCCGCAAGACTTGGCCAGCTTCTCAATTTCATCGGTGCGCCGCGCCGCCAGGACCACATTGGCCCCCTCGGAAGCCAGCTGCTGCGCTACTCCTTTGCCGATGCCGCTTGAAGTTCCGGTGATGACCACGGTCAATCCGTTACGTGATAGTTGTTTTGACATGTAAACTCCTCCAGTACGATAAACTGTATAACCCTTTACTCTTTCGTATCAGTAAGCTTTCTTTTTAACCGCTTCCGCATATCTCCGGATACTCCTGTCCCCTCAGCTACAGGTTCATGCAGGCTGCCGGATGTGTCTGGAGCAGGCGGCGCGGCTTTGAGCATCGCCAATAAGGACTGGCCATTCAATTTCTGTACAAGGCCGGGCATAACTTGGCAAATAGCGATGGCTCCTTTTGCTTTAAAACCGATATCGATATTTTCTTTTGGCTCGTCGATTAGGCCGATGATTGCCGCAATGACATTTTCGGGAGCATCCACCGGCCCCAGTTCGATGACATGGCCACTGTAATTGGCCGCATGTTCAGTCCAGGGCGTATCGGTGACCCAGGGCTGCACGGTGCAGACATGGATATTGTCGTACTTCTCCAGCTTCATCTCCCGATACAACCCGGCACTGAGTCCGGTAATGGCGAATTTGGTCGCTGTGTAAACCGCGCCATATGGGAGCGGCACCTGGCTGACAAATGAAGACAAACTGATGAGCGTACCTCTTTTCTGCTTTTGGAACTGGCGCAGCGCATAATAGCTGCCGTACATTGTGCCCAGCAGATTGGTTTCCACCAGACGGTTCGCATCCCTCAGCGGTGTATCGGTGAACGGTCCGATAATCCCGAGCCCCGCACCGTTGATCCATACGTCAACGCCGCCAAATGCTTCCACTGCTGCATCCAGCAGCTTTTCGACATCCCGCTCCTTGCTGATGTCCGTCGTCACAGCCAGCACATTCGGACCGCTTCCCGTAGCCAACTCTTTCAGCAGCGCTGTTCGCCGTGCTGCCACTACCACATTCGCCCCTTCTTCGGCGAGCTGCTGTGCCACTCCTTTTCCAAACCCACTCGATGCTCCCGTGACCACAACCGTCAAACCGTTACGTTTAGGCGCAGCTGACATAAAAAGGCCTCCATATGGAAAGAAAATAGTTTAATTAGCTTATACGTACCCGCTTGAAATAAGGTTAACCATTGCAGGGGCAATGCAACGGAAAGAAATCGAAAAAGCAAAGCGGACACCCTTTGGAGTGTCCGCTTCTTGTTAACCGCTGCTTTTTTCGACTTCAATGCGCTCTTCAGCCTGAACCAGAAATCTGTTCAGCGACAATGCCAAAATATACGCCTGGTTCTTCCGAAAACTCGATGCGTTCAAAGATGGCCCGAAATCCGGTCTCTGCAAGCAGCTTTTCCCATTCGACCATGGAGAACAGACCCGATTTCTCACTGTCATATTCTCTCGTAACTCGGCCATCTTCATCTTTCAGTACATAGACGTATTCGGTTTCCACGATATGGTCGTCCGGATTGCGGTCATAACTCCACTCCAAATACCTCATGGAGCGCTCCCCCTGGTCGGTGCCGCCGTGGCGCGTAATAGACTGGAAGGTTTCTTTGTATTGATCCGGCATGATAAACAGAATACCGTCCGGCTTTAGGTGCTTTTTGGCATTTTCCAAAACCTTCCGCAAATCTGGTTCAGAAGTGAAATAAGAAATGGCGTCATGGATAAAAACCAAGTCAAACAAAGCTCCCGCCTCAAATTCCCGCATATCCCCCTGAAGGTGCTCACACTCAGGATTCAGCCTTTTGCTCACCGCCAGCATCTCAGGAGACACATCACTCAACGTCATGGAAAAATACTGTTTGAAGTAAAAGGCATTGCTGCCTCCCCCTGATCCGAATTCCAACGCTTTCTTCACTTCTGGATGATACCGGTGAATGATTTTCAGAAAGATCGATGCTTCTTCTTCGTATTCGGTATGGGGCGACATCAACGGCCACCATTCTGCTAATTCCTTATACAGCTTCATCACAACCCACCGCCATTCCGTTATTTTCTTCATTATAGAAAGACGGCCGGTTAAAAGCCACAGGAAACACAAAACAGCCCTTCCGAAAAATCTATCCTTATAGGATTGCCTCAGCCAATTTATCCAACAGGTGCTCCTGCTACATAGATAACTTGCCCTGTCACATAACCCGCTTCTTTGGAAGCCAGAAATAAGATGACATTGGACACATCCTCCGGCTGTCCCACCCGTCGCAGAGGAATTCGCTGAATCATAGCTTTTTTATAGTCATCAAAATTGTCAATTCCTCTTTGTTTGGCAAAACCTGCTGACACTTTGCTCATTTCTGTTTCAATAAAGCCGGGAGCCACCGCATTTACATTAATTCCTTTCGGGCCCAATTCCAATGCAAAAGTTTTTGTCATGCCCTGAACCCCCGCCTTAGCTGCCGCATAATTGACACGGCCAAGCGCTCCTGTTGCAGCCTGCGAAGAAGTCATGACAATCTTTCCATAGCCTTGTTGTTCCATATAGGGCTGTACGGCTTGCGTGCACAGGAAACTGCCTTTTAAATTAACATCCAAAACAAAGTCCCAGTCTTCTTCTGTCAATTGACTGCTTAAATTGTCTTTCAGCACACCAGCATTATTGACGAGAACATCAATTTTCCCATATTCTTCAAACACCTGGTCGACGCAGCGACGGACCTCTTCCCGGTTTGTGATGTTTACATTGCATACCAGGCACTCCGTATTTTTTCTGCGAATCTTTTCTGCAGTCTCTTCACTGCCTTGTGCATCCAAATCAAAGATAGCTATTTTCGCTCCCAGTTCCGCAAATTTCATTGCAGTGACAGCGCCAATTCCTCGAGCGCCTCCGGTAACGATTACCACTTGCCCATCGAATTTCATAATTTCACTTCCTTTATTTTGTTATTGGTCATAGGCTTGCATGACATATCTTTCAAACGAAAGTGCAGCGGAAGGCTTGCCGTTTTGCCGCCTTCGCGTCCCATCCTCAAGCTTTCTATAAAAATTGAAGCAATTTTAATGCCAACAAGCTTACAGTCAAGCCAACTCCAACGTCTATTTTTCGCGGGAACAGGAACTTCAGAAAAAATAGCCCTTCAACCGGCATAAATCTTTACATCCTGTGACGGCTGTTCCTGCAATTCCATACGGCTTTTGTTAACAAAATCTATAAATTCCATTCAACTTCATATTTATCTGACACACTGATGCGGGCACTTCTTCCATTTTGGTTTCACTATAGGAGTTGACGTTTTAATTTTGAAACATAATTATTCTTCAAAAAACACAAAACGGCCTCTCCGGAAACATCCAGAGAGGCCGTTCATTATTTTTATTCGATTAAAAGTCAAAGCAGGATTATTACATATCTGTACAATATCTTTTTCTCATAAAATTAAATAGATAATTAAAATGCTAACTAAAGCAACAATCAAAGACGCGATTAATCCTAGATAAATGGGTTTTAAACCGATTTCTTTTATTTGTTTAAAATTCACACCAAGCCCTACACTGGCCATAGCCATGAGTATCATAAACTTTGAAGTTTGAGTTATATTTTGAACTGCACTTTCACTAAACATTCCTAATGTATTTAAAACTGACATAGCTAAGAACCCCAATAAAAACCATGGAAAAATTTTCGATATTTTTACACCGCTGAGTGTTCCGCCTTCTTTACTCGCCCTTGAACTTATATAAATTCCTATGAGAAGTGCTAAAGGTATTAAAAATAATGTCCTAGTTAACTTTACTACTGTAGCTATGCCTCCTGCCTCGTCACTGTAGGCAAAACTTGCTGCTACTACTGAAGAAGTGTCGTGAATAGCAGCACCTGCCCACATGCCGAACACTTCATCATTCATCCCTGTTAATACTCCTATAATAGGATACAAAATTACTGCAATTATATTGAAGATGAATATTGTTGTGATAGCAAATGCCGTCTCTTCTTCTTTAGATTTCATAATCGGAGAAATAGCAGCAATAGCTGTAGCGCCACAAATAGCCGTTCCAACCCCAATCAAAGCAGGGATGTTACCTGAAAGTCCCATCCATCTTCCTATGCCTATAGTTAGTATAATCCCCAAAATTACCACAGCTGAAATGACTACTATTGATTGGCTTCCTATTGTAAAGACTTGTACAAGATTAAGACTCGTTCCTAAAAGGATGATCGCAAGCTTCAATACTGACTTTAGTGAATACTGAATGCCCGGACTGAAAACCGTGGGCATACCGATGAAATTGCGGATTAGAACTCCCAGCAAAATTGCCGTGACAGTAGAGCCTAGCAAAGGTATATCTTTACCCACACTTTGAGATATGTATGCGATTATAAAAACCATCAACAAACCTGGAATGTTTTTCTTTATGTTTGATTCTTTAAAAGCCTGTACTGTACTTGCAGAGCGCCGGACATTTGATCTCTTTTCTTGATTAATCATTTCAGTCATTCCTAGCACCTCTTCAGTTAAACTCTTACTACTACCTCAATTCCACTAAAATATAAACCAGTAACTTTACACTCGATTTAAATATTTTGAGATAAGAAACTCATTTCTTTGATAGTTCGGAGCAAGAACTTGTAGTAAAACACTTTGTTCGTATTTTACTTTTCAGCTTTCTGCTTATTTATTGCACCGGCAACCTCTCAGGATGCCGGTGCTCCTCTTGTACAGAACAAGAAATAGCACATGGACAATTACTCTTCGATGATAACTGCTACTTTTCCTTCCTGTAAATCTTCTCCTTCTTTGACCCTGATTTCTTTTACAACGCCTGCTATAGTGGATAATAAGGGGATTTCCATTTTCATTGACTCAATAATTAGCAATACATCATCCTCTTCGACCTTCTGCCCTTCAGTGACTTCAATTTTCCAAACCGACCCTGTTATTTCCGCTTCAACTTCTTTTAATATCATTTAAATTCCTCCCTTGCATTCTTTTACTTAATAGTTTGTTGGCCAAGTACGCATCAAGTGCTCACCAATGCCGTTGCTAAGTCTCAATTTATGAATCTCTAACATCTCGATCAAATAATTCCGTGTTTCTCGCGGATCAATTACCGCTTGAGCGCCATAAACAGCTGCCATATCGTATGCAGAAGTGTCTTTTTTCATTTCATTTAATTTTTCTTGAAATTTTTCGGGTTCTTCTTTTTCATTTATTCCATATACTACGCCTACTGCCGACGCAGGATCCATAAAACTGATATCTCCCGTCCACCAAGCAGCTACTTCGTGAGCATTTCCGCCTCCGCCCATGTTCAAGAAAGCTTGACCATAGCTTTTCCGTAGGATGATAGAAATTTTCGGCACAGTGCAAAGAGAGATAGCATTCATCCAATTCATCACTTTCCCAGGCATACGTTTTTTTTCAGCTTCAATTCCGATTAAAAAACCGGGCTGATCAACTAAGAAAACAAGCGGAATATTGTAAGAATCACATAACACTAAAAAACTTACTACTTTATCACAAGCATCCGCGTCTATAGCTCCACCTTTCATTAACGGATTATTTGCGATTATGCCAACCGATTGACCATTCAACCTGGACAAAGCTGTTACCATTGTCTTGCCAAATTTCGGCTTTAATTCAAAATAACTGTCAGCGTCAACTACAGATTTGATTACTTTCCGAACGTCGTAAATACTTTTTTTTGATTCTGGAATCAAATCAAGAATCTTTTCACTTGCTTCTTCAGATCCTTCAGGCACTTTAGCAACAGGCGGTAATTCGTTGTGGTTGCTGGGCAAATAACTTAAAAACCTTTTAACGGCCTCTATGGCTTCCTCATCAGTATCCACTACCACATCAGCCATACCTGTTATTTCCGAATGCATTTTCCATCCTCCCAATGTTTCGGGATCCACTTCTTCTCTTGTAGCTAGAGAGGCGAGTCTGGGGCTTGAAACAGCCATAATCGCCCCTTTTTTCATCACATTAAAATCCGACATTGAAGCGTACCATGCTGATGAGCCAAAACAATTTCCGAGTACAGCAGACGCCCATGGAGCTTCTCTCATTCTTTTATATTGCGTTGGACTCGATGCCCCCCCCATACTTTCAGCACCCATTACATCCGGCATTCTGGCCCCAGTGGACTCACCTAAAAATACGATTGGAATACCGCGTGTTTTCGACACTTCTTTTATGTGACTAACTTTTCTGCTGTTTGTTTTACTGCTCGACGCTCCCATTACAGTAAAATCATTAGCAATTACAGATGCTTTTCTTCCTTCTATATTGCCAAACCCTGCAATTTTACCATCAGCAGGAGAACTTTCTCTTTTCTCACGTCGAAATGAGGTTGCGTATAAACCCGATTCCGTAAAAGTGCCTGGATCAAACAAATAATTTATTCTTTCTCGCGCATTCAGTATTCCTTTTTCTCTTAGCGCATCGAGCTTTCTTTTACCTCCCATCTGCATTGCTTTTTCAGTACGTTCTTGATGCTCTTTTATCTGATCTTCAAACTTAGATTTATGGATTTTTTCAGTCTCAACAATTTCCTCTTTGAATTTCAAATAAATCATCCTCTTTTAATTGTATTTTCATATTAAAGACGCATTGTTCGTTTTCTGACACCTACGAGTTGAGGAAGGAGTGCATAAGCTTCTTCCACCCACTCACATAGCACAGGGCGGGTATTCCTCGGATCGATCATCTCCTCAATTCCAAAACGTTCAGCGGTTCTAAATGGAGATTCAAATTTCCGATAATAGTCAATTAAATTTTTTAGTTCTTGCTCAGAGTTCTCAGATGCTGAGAGTTCTTTTCGAAACGCTGCCTCTACCCCACCTTCTACGGGAATCGACCCCCAATGTGCAGAAGGCCAGGCATATCTGACATTCGCTCTTCCTCTGGGTGCATATGCCGCTCCAGCGACCCCAAAAGATCTTCTGACAAAAACTGTACTCCACGGTATATTAACTTGAGAAATCGCCATCATTGCATTAATAGCTTTTTTGATTGTCCCTTTGTTTTCTGCCTGGGTTCCAATTGAAACTCCTGGTTGGTCCACCAAGTTAACGACAGGGAGATGAAATGTATCACATAAATCGACAAAGTATGCAATTTTTTCTGCAGATTCTGCACTCATGGAACCCCCATAAATATAAGGATCATTTGCCATAATACCGACTGGATATCCATTTAAACGACCAAACATCGTAATAGTTGAACGTCCGTGAAACTTACCGATTTCAAAAAGGGAACCTTCATCGAATATCAGTTTTAAAATTTTTCGCATATTGTATACTTTCCTTTTATCCCGCGGGATGATTGAAGCAAGTTCATCTTCACATCGATCAACCGAGTCTTCAAGTTCAATTCGTTCAGGAAGATTATGCACATTCGATGGAAGATACGACAAAAATGCTTTCACTTGCTCAAAAGCATCTTCTTCATCTTTCGCTTCATTTTGAACAACCCCACTTTTATGGACATGGACTTGACTTCCGCCTAATTCTTCTTTCGTTACATATTCATTTACTCCTGGGCCAACAACATATGGACCGGCAGCAAATACCTGGCTTTTTTCTTTCACCATCACTGAAAAATGGGATGCCACTACTCTTACAGCGCCTAAGCCTGCACAAGGTCCTAATGCAACACCCACAACAGGAGCTTGCCCTAACATTTCTGCCATATTCCATTGAGCATAACCAGGAATCTTGGTAGATTGATTTTTTTCTAATATTTTTATACTGCCTCCCGCAGCATCTACTAGACGTATCAAAGGTACCTGCAAATCCAAAGCTAAGTTCTCAGCAAATACCATCTTCTCTGGTGAGGCTGCCTCTGAAGAACCGCCTCTCACCGTAAAGTCATCTGCAGAAACAACTACTTTCATTTTATTCACTTTACCTTTTCCGATTATAATATTGGCTGGAGTAGATTCAAGAAAGCTCCCATCTTCACTATACGTTGCTTTTCCTGTCAGAGCTCCATACTCATGAAAACTGTTATCATCTAACAAGGCTTTGATACGCTCCCTTGCAGTTAAGCGACCAGTATCATGCTGCCTTTTAATATTTTTTTCTCCGCCAAGCTTTTCTGCAAATTCCTGTCTTTTGTTAATCTCGTCAATCTCTGGCTGCCAAATGTGTTCTTCTTTTTCCAATTCATTAACTTTCTGATTCTCTTCGATTTTTGTATCCACAAAAACACCTCTTACTTCTTCTTATTTTTCTTGCAACACTATGCGAGCATCTACCGCAATAGCGCCTTTTCCTTCTTCTCTAAGAATGACTGGATTTAAATCCATTTCCAGAATTCCATCCTCTCTGATCGCCATATCCACAACTTTTTTGCACAATTGAACTAATGCATCTATATCCAATTTCTCTTTTCCTCTGTATCCATTTAATAACGGATAAGCTTTCAATTTTTTTAACATATTTAGAATTTCATTTTCTTCCAAAGGAGCAATACCAAGTGATACATCTTTTAGTAATTCAACGAAAACTCCTCCCAGTCCAACTACAAGAACAGGACCAAAAATGGGATCTCTTTTAATTCCTACAAGTATTTCTTCTTTTCCTTCAATCATCTCTTGAACGATGACACCTTCAATTCCATTGGAAACTACGCCTCTTTTTTTGGCATTTTCGTAAATTAAATCGAAAGCTTCTTCGACTTCCTGTATATTTTGCAAATTAATTTGAACTCCTCCAAAATCACTTTTATGCACAATCAGTGGAGAAACAACTTTTAGGACAACAGGAAATTCCATTTTATCAGCTTCTTGAATAGTCTCTTCCTTTGTTTTAGCAAAGGCTGACTTATTGTGAGGAACCGCGTATTCTTTGAGAATTTTTCTGCTTTCAACTTCATTCAACACGTGGATTGGTGGATGATTTACCGGTACAGTGTTCATTGTCATCTCCCTCCCTTCAAGGACTGATTTGCAATAACACTGATTCCGGCAAGCCCTTCCTCAATTGCTTTAAAGGTAGGAATCTCTTGGCTCTCTAAAAGTTTCATCGCTTTGTATCGAATCTTTTCCACTTCTGGCTCGCCATTGTATCGCAACACAGCGACTAAGTTTGTTTTTGTTCGATCAATACTTTCCAGCTCAGTTATCATTTTTTGAACGATGCTTTCTAAGTCCATATAATTCATAATGGGCACTAGATTGAAATGAAATAGAATATAGCCGACTTCCGAATCCTCTGCAAGTATCTTCATGACACTTCCAAATAACCGACCTTCTTCTGCAGCTAACTGGTTTGCCGGCATATCGATTGGATTTGTATTCCTTCCTCCATCTGCCACACCCAGCTGATCCAAAGAGGTTGCTGATAAATTGCTGAGCTCAGCCAACTCCAAATTAACTTCTTCACAATAATCGGTGGCTAATACTGTAGCACCTCCACCATTTCCAACTATCGCAACTTTTCCGCTTTCAATCGGTGATATTTTTTGTAAACTCAACAAAACAGTCAGCATTTTATCTATACTTTTCACAGAAATAGCTCCAGTCTGGTCAAACAATGCTTCCCAGACCTGGTAATCTCCTGCAACATTTCCTGTATGAGAAGCTACAGATTGGGAACCGGTAGCTGTTCTTCCTCCTTTTAAAATAACTACTTTTTTCTTGGAAGCCGCTTTTTTTAAGGCATCTATAAACCTTTTCCCATTTTTCACACTCTCAATATAAAAACCGATAATTTCAGTCTCTTCATCATCTGCTAAATACTCTAAATAATCTGCGTGATCCAAATCAATGCAATTTCCTACAGAAATAATTTTATTGAAGTGTATTCCTGTAATATGACCTCTGGATACCATATCAAACGCAATTCCTCCACTTTGAGATACAAATGCAATATTGCCGGATATAGTCGAAGCACCTTTAGTAAAATTCAATCCACTTGAAGGACAGTAGGTTCCAATGCAATTCGGTCCAATAATTCTCATATTGTGCTCACGTGCAGTGGTTACCATTTCTTGTTCTAATCGTTCTCCATCCCCACCCATTTCACTAAATCCAGCCGAATAGATCTGGACAACTTTCACCCCTTTTTCAGCACATTCTTTTATAACTTGCGGTACTACTTTTGCAGGTACAATCACAGATGCTCTATCCACTTCATGGGGAATATCTCGGATAGAGGCGTAAGATTTATGGCCTTGAATTATCTCTTCTTTAGGATTGACAGGATAAATCTGGCCATCATAGCCCGATTCCAGAAGCAAACGCATTTCAGTTCCACCCAATCGCGCCCCATTAGAAGCTCCTATTATTGCGATGGATTTAGGTTTAAAAGCTGCGTCCAAAGATTCTTGTAAAAGCGTCAATGTATTCTCCATATTTCTCCTCCTGAATTACCAAAGATAAAGGAGCTATTAAACTTGCTTTCAGCAATAGCTCCCTTTTTTATTATCCTTTCCTTATTCTGAAGCCCCTTCTCTACGGTTTTCCCAGGCACCTATTTCTTTGTAATACTTAACCGCCCCGGGATGATAAGAGAAATCAAGTCCTAATAAAGCGTTTTCAATAGTCCATTGACTAGCAGCAGGGTGAACTTTCTCAATTTCATCTGCTTTCTCTATAAAGGTCTTTGTTAATTCATATGCCAAATCTTCATCCATGTCTTTATTTACAACATAAGCAGCAGGAGAGCCAGCTGTCGGAACATCCTCTGTTTGGCCTTCATAAGTTCCAGCTGGTATTACAGATTCCACAAACCGGTCTCCATAACTCTTACTCAGTTTTTCAACATGTTCTGCATCCATCCCTATAAATTTCAAATCTTTCTGAGTGGCAATAGACATAATCCCTGGATTAGGCAGTAAGGTTGTAATTAAGATGGCGTCTACTCGGCCATTTTGTAACTCGTCCACAGATTCCGCAAATGAAATATATGCTGGCTCAATATCATCGTAAGTAAGCCCATAAGCCTCCAATAACTTTCCTGATACCGTTTCGGTTCCACTTCCCGGCTCACCTACCGATACTTTTTTCCCTTTTAATTCTTCTACTGAATTGATACCACTATCAGCAGCCACCACAATATGTTGTAAATTCTGATGACCCGTAGCTAATGTAGCAAGTTCCTCAACTAGTTCCGGGCGATCTTTCATTGTCGTTTCGGCGTTGGCGCGGCTTGTGGTAGCAATATCCGCATCACCAGTTGCGAGTAACGCTGCATTTTCACCATATCCTGCACTACCAACCACTGTCACATTGGCATTGGGTATGTGCTTTTCAATTGCTTGTGCATAGCCGCCTCCAAGCGCATAAATAGCTGATGAAGTATTACCGGTTGCAATTTTGAGTGATACTTTCTCAGCGGGGCTGTCATTCGCTTCTGAATTTGCTGATTCCGTTTCTTCAGAACAAGCACCTAGTAATCCAATAATTAGTATGAGTGTTATAAAAAATATACTGTTTGAAATTTTCTTCACTAGTAATTCCCCCTAATTAATATAATTGTTATATCACTTCATTCAGACTCCGGTTCTCTTTCATCACCTCTCTTTTCTTATTAATCCACTGAATAATCAGTATCGCCAAGAAAGTCCCGACCCCTATCAAATCTGTCAAAAAGGTAGGCTCTATTAACATCAAAGAAGAACCTATGAGTAAGATTCTCCAAAGAATGTTTGTGCGGTAAACCAAATAGTTTTGAGCACCAGCGGCCAATGCAAATGTTCCGATAAGTGCTGTAGAAAGTGCCAAAAGTATTTCAATAGGCGATCCAATCATCAATAATGCTTCATTTCTGACAAACATAAACGGCGCTATATAACCTGCAATCCCTAATTTCATAGACATCATTCCTGTTTTCAAAGGGTTGGCGTCTGCTATTCCGGCTGTAATATAGAAGCAAGCTCCTATCGGTGGTGTTACTAAAGCCAATACTCCAAAGTATAAAACAAACAAATGGGAACCAATTGGATGTAAACCGAAATCAATTAAGGCTGGAGCCACTAGAATTGCCAAAATAATATAACTGGCTGTCGTCGGCAGCCCCATTCCTAAAACGATGGAACTGAACATCGTCAAGACCAGCAATAGCATGAGTGAACCGCCTGCCAATCCTATTAGCATAGAAGACAATTCGAGCCCTAATCCTGTTAAATTGATAATTCCAACGATTATCCCTGCTAATGCGCAAAGAGAGACAATAACTATCGAACCTCTCGCTCCATCTTCCATTGCATTCAATATTTGTTTTGGGGTCATTCTTTGACCTTTTCTCAGCCAGCTTACTGCTACGATAAAGCCAATAGTGATTACTGCAGAGTAAAGTGGTGTGTATTTGAATACCGTCAATAAAACCACTAGCACCACTGGAGGCAAAAAGTGATGAAACCCTTCTTTCAATAACGGCAATAATCGCGGAATCTGATCTTCCGGCACCGGTTCGAGATTCATTTTTCTAGTTTCAAAATATATCATAAAGAAAATAGTTATAAAAAAGAGAAGCGCAGGAATCAAAGCTGCTTTGATGATAGAAGTGTAAGGAACTCCCAAAAAATCGACCATGAGAAATGCGGCTGCTCCCATAACAGGAGGCATAATTTGTCCCCCGGTAGAAGCAAGCGCTTCCACTGCTCCTGCAAAGTGAGGCTTGAATCCAACTTTTTTCATTAGAGGAATAGTGAAAACTCCTGTTGTGGCAGCATTAGCTACGCCGCTTCCGGACACCATTCCCATCAATGCGCTGCCAAGCACTCCAACATATGCAGGTCCACCTTTTAATCTTCCTACAAATGCTAAAGCGAACTTTATATAAAATTCACCGGCACCGGATTGGTTTAGGAAAGCACCAAACAAGATGAACATAAAAACAAATGTAGCTGAAACTCCTAAAATAGAGCCAAAAATTCCTTCTGTTGTTAAAAACATAGAACTGATAAAACGTTCAAATTGGATGCCTGTATGTTCAAACACCCCTGGTAAATAAGGGCCTAAAAATACATAGGATATTGCAATAATCGTAAGAATTGGTAATCCATACCCTGCTACTCTTCTCGCTGCTTCTAATGAGAGCAGAATCACTAAAGTGCCGAATATCAAATCCCAAGTAGTGGGAAATCCGAAATTATCTATTAAAGTCTCTGACTTTTTATAGATATAAGCTATAGAAATAATTGAAGCACTGATTAGCAAAACTTTTATAGCATTATCTATGTTGGATTTTCCTCCTTCTTTTTTGAAGGAAGTAACCAAAAATGTTAATACTAAGCCGAACCCTAAATGGATTGCCCTTTGCTGCATTAAGCTGATATCGGGAAACAAAGATATATACAATTGGTACACCGACATAGCAACAGCAACAAAAGCTGCCAGCATGATTAATTTTTTATTATCAGTCGTCTGTTTTTTTTTCATTTGAATATACATTCTCCTTTCCAACATAACCTTCAACAAATAGAAAGCGCTTCCATTTTACAATATTAAATTCGAATAATAGATTATAATTAATAAGGAAAGGCAAGTACGAGGCCACTTTTTAGTTAACGAAATAAGATCTGTGAAGCTTGATATTGATAAAATTTCTTGAAAAGTAGTACCTCTTTTTCGTTTAAAAACCTTCACACCGCCTTCCTTTTGCAGAAAATTAAGCGATTTTCTTAATTGAAAAAATTTAGCAAACTAACTTATTTTTTCTTAAATATTAAGTTTATTTATTTTTCTAATTATTCAAAACTATAAATTAATTTTCTCTTAAAGTAAAATCGGAATTTCTTATATATGTTATAATAAAAAGGTATTCATTATCCTTCACTCAAGTTTTGAAGCATTAAAGCAAACAAATAATTTGCCAGGGGGAAAACAATGAGAATAGAACAGCTGGACTATTTACTTAGTATTTACGAAACGGGTTCTTTTTCATTGGCCGCAGAAAAGAACCACATCACACAACCAACAATCAGTCAATCCATTAGAAATTTAGAAAATGAACTGGATGTGAAAGTATTCACCAGAACCAGGCAAGGAGTGGAACCAACCTTAGAAGGCGAAATTGTAATAAAAAAAGCAATTTCTATTTTAACCATTCATCAGGAACTGAAGGATGAGATTAATATTCGCTCATCTTCTGTGAGAGGAACTTTAAAATTAGCGATTGTACCGAGTATTTGTTCTACTATTCTCCCGAAGACCTTAATGGCTTACAAAGAAAAGTATCCGTTAGTCAATATAGAAATCTTCGAGAAAGGTTCTTTTGAAATAGAGAAAGATATTTTAACAGGCAATTCAGAAGTAGGAGTTATCGGCTTCAACGCGAACCACAACCGACATAAAGATTTAGAGTTTATAGAATTGCTTAGAAGTAAAGTGAAGGTGTGTGTAGGAGTTGACTCAGAACTCAGTAAACAAAAAGAACTTTCGGTCAAAGAGATTATTGAATATCCTATAGTCATGTTTAAATCGAATTACTATATGAATTTTTTTGTTAATCACCTGCTTTCTCCATATGGTGACATTAATGTGCTGTTCACCTCAGGGAACACAGAAGTTGCGAAAAAAATAATTTCACAAGGGGTTGGCATCGGCTTTTTTACAGATTTGTCTTTAAAGAAAGATCCATACATTTTAAATGGAAGTCTCATCCCCATTGATATTAAAGATTTGAAGACAAATTCTATCTTTGCCTCCATCCATTCTAAAAACAGAAAAATTTCAAGAGCGGCTGAAGAATTTATTAAAGAATTAGAAATTCAAGCTGAACTTTACTAACATACATTCTTTAATGTCACTAAATAAAATATACTTAAACAGTTCTCAAATGCTTAAGCTATGAAAACGGCCCCCTCAGAAAATCTGAAGAGGCCGTTCATCATTCAGTTCCACTAAAAGTCAAAGCAGAAAAGTGAAAAATCCGAAAGCAACAACTAATACCAGCAGAATGATGAAAATCATTGGGATCAGGATGATGAAAAATCCTTTCCAACTTGAGAGTCGATGAGCTTCTCCGACTGCTTTGCACTGAACCACAAATGTCCATACAGAAACGACGAGAAGCACGATTGATAAAAACAGCGCCAGTATATTGCCGCCAAGAGAAGGTTCGTCCCAGGAAACTGCAAAGAAGGTGGTTGGTGAATACAGCATCCACAGCAACAAAACCGGCAAGATACAAATCTGCGGAATCTGTGAGGTCACGACTGCCTTGAACATCTCCGGATAAGACGCACGTCCTTTGAGTAGCTTGCCGACCAGCAGAAAGATCCCGGAAGCCACCAAATGGCCGATGATGCCAAGAATCGGACCAACCAGTACCGCCAGCAGCAGGATTCTCCACAGCGGCATCATCACGTTGAGATCCGTATCCAGCACACCGAGAAGTCCCGCTGAAGTGCCGGACAAGAAAATGAGCAACCAAATGAAGTTCCATTCTTTTTTTTCAATGACAAAACGGACGGTTTCCCGCGTTTTCAGCCAAATGCCCGTAAACGGATTCAACTCTTCCCCAATTTTCTGTTCATCTATTTTGTTCATATATGTATTCCTCCTTACCTCTTTCTATCCTACCGCAAAATCCTGTTTCTTCACATGGTTTATGCTTCAGATGTTGGAGAAAAGAAATGCAAAAAAGAAGCATCTCCATTTTCTGGAAACACTTCTCTTTTGAATCCTTCATTCAGTTCTTGGCCACTCTTGCTTGAGATTCCTTTTTGTAATATGGGACCAGTTGATAGCCTCCCCAATAAAGAACGACACTCAGCGGAAGACTCACCATCCAGGAAATCGGCAAGAAGATGATGCCTACTATTCCACTGATGAGCAAGACTCCGATTCCCAGCCAATTATATCCTACTTGTTGGTTGTAGTAATCTTCAACATTTATTTTTTGCTTTCTAATTAAATAATAATCAGCTAATAAAATTCCTAACAATGGACCCAGGAAAGCTGAATAGAAAGCAATGAATTGATTGAAGGCGCTACTGGTCAAAAGCAGCCATGGGAACGTGGCGATGCTGAGAAAGCCGACTACGATTACAGCCATCCCCCATTTCATATTGAACATTTCAACTAAAACAAGAGCAGGAGGTTTTATATTAATTGTTAAATTGGTGGTAAATTGAGCAACTACAATAAAAATCATCATGGCTACTGCAACAAGCGGGCTGGGGATAACCGAAACCAACGCTTGGATCGGATCCCAAATTCCAGTGGCTGCAGCAGATAGGATACCAATTAATAGCATAAGGATAAACATAGGAACAATACCGAAAAAGTGGCCAATGTAATTATTTTTCGGCTTATTCTCCAAATACCTGCCCAAATCTCCATTATTGATAGAAGCTGTGATCAACACCCCTACTGAAGCGGTGATGGCAACAAAGAAAGGCATCCCCCAACTACCGGCAGAAGTCCAGTTTTCCGTTAGCCTCAAACCGCCTAATTGAATGATTTGGTACAATATATAAATTAGAAAACCAAGGACTACAACAGAGAGAATAGAATCGAACCACTTAATTGATTTGATCCCGAAGTAAGCAATTGCGGTTTGAGCAATTTGGAACAGGATAAAGAATAACCAAATATTCCCCCAGCCCCAAATTGTCTCAGTTATGAATACCATGGCACTGGCACCAATCCAAGAACCGATCCCATACCAAAATACAGCTGGAATAACACGGATCAACGAAGCGATACGTGCTCCTTTGTATCCAAAAGAAGCTCTGGCTTGGACGATAAAAGGAATACCGTATTTGATTCCAGGAGCCGAGTTCAGAACAAACATCACCCATAGAATGAAGGCTGAAATGATTGTCACCCAAATAGCCTGCATAATATTGAGAGCTCCGCTCGGAGGAAGGAATGATTGTCCGACGATAAAAATCTGTATGACTACCATGGAAGATACCCACATGGCAATATACGACGGCAAGCCGAAAACCCGCTCGTCATTTGGAATTGGATCCATCGAACTTCTTCTGGAATTCTGCGTCAGTTCTGATGTAGGTGAAGCCATATTCATCACACTCCCTCTAGATAACTTAGCCACCAATTAATCGATGACCATAAGTCATATTTGTAAAGCCAAACTTCAATCATCGGAGTTCAGCGGCTTTTATTTATGAGCAAATTCGGTCAGCAGTCCCGTGTATTCTTTTCTTTCGGGATATTTATAAGTTTTTAATTTACTGGTCTTTTTACCAAGATCTACTATTGATTCTGCAAATTTGACTGCTGCCACTACGCCGTCAATGACCGGTACGCCAAACTCTTCTTCAAGACTGTCTGCAAACTCAGCCATTCCAGCACATCCTAATAAAATTGCTTCAGCATCGTCTTCCTCAATAGCCCTTTTAGTTTCCGCTCTTAACATTTCCATGCCTCTAACGGGATCGTTTTCAAAATCAATTACGCATAAAGGAGTTGTGCGGATATTTACAACTTTTTTACTCATTCCGTACGAATCAACTAATTCTTCCAACATCGTCTTGATTCTTGGTAAGACTGTTACAACTGAAAATCTAGCTCCCAGCATTGAAGCCAAATAAAGAGAAGCTTCAGCTATTCCTACTACAGGCTTGTCAGTCAACTCTCTGGCCGCGTGCAGCCCAGGATCTCCCCAACAGGCGATTACAAAGGCATCAACACCTTCTTCTTCCCCTGCCTTAATCTCTTCCAAAACCCCTGGTATGCTTAGATATTCGTCGTAATAAGATTCAATTGAGATAGGCCCCATTTTGGGACTAACCGCGATTATTTCCGTATCTTTGCGGGCCATATGTTCCGCTGCATGCTTGATACTCTCAGTCATTTCAAGTGTAGTATTAGGATTAATTACTTTAATTTTCATTATTTTCCCTCCTATTTTCTGTTAACTTGACAAGGCATGCTCTATCTTTTGACACGATAACCTCTTGGGTTTTATTACAGTTCTTATTAAATTACTTCAAAGTTTCCAAAGTAACCGATTCTTCGACATTTGCAGTAGGTTTTTCAGTCTCAGGTTGAGGGTATACCTTGCATATCCAGAGTTTCATCAACGTATAATACAGGGCAGCTGCTATGAGTAAGGCTGAAAAGAAACCATAATCAGGGAACAACAATACTGACACACCAGAAGGTACGTAAGCAATAAGCGCTGCTGGATTGACGTTATTCCAATATTTGTATTGGCCATCCACTTTATAAAGTTCTTCAGTATTCAAAGTTCGCTTTCTAAGCAAATAATAATCTGCAAACATGATTCCCACTATTGGAGCCAATAAAGCGGTAATTACCATAAGAATTTGTGGTACAAAATCTGCGTATGCCCACGGCTGGGCTATCAGACCGATAACCCCTGCAACAATGGCACCTGTGGCAAAGGAAATTTTTCGAGGGAAAAAGTTGACGATTATATATCCTGGCGGCAATAAATTTGCGCTAATATTAGTTGACCATTGAGCCAAAATAATAAAGACTAAGCAAGCTATCAAAACTACCGGACTGTTTGCACCCATGGTGGCAACCATTACATCGATGGGATTCCAGTTTCCAGTAGCAACTCCACTCGTTAATCCTAAGATTGTAAACATTAACATTGCACCTACAAGGCCGAATGTGTGACCAATCGAACTGCCTTTGTTTAATTTAAACCAATTGTTTTCTCCTTTTTTCACATTGACTTTTAAAAATCTGGTGAAGTCCGGTGCGTTCAGGGCCATGGTGATGTAGGTACCCATCATAACCACAATAGCGTAGCCCATCGAGATACCGCCTTCTCCGCCTCTTGAAAAAATGTCTCCAAAAGTTAAGCTGTAAGATGTCATCACCACATATTGCAAATAAATTCCGATTATTATAATGCTTGGGGCAGCAAGCCATTGAAAGCGGCTAATAGTCTTTATCCCCATTGCTGTATTAATGATTTGAACCGCCCCAAATAATATAATGAGCAAGGTTAGATTTGAATACCCTGTAAGCATCTCCATGATGATATTGAGAGCATAAGCTCCCATCCACGTTTGGAAACCAAACCAAAATATAGCAGGAAGCGCTCTAAAGAAGGCTGGAATATGTGCTCCCAAGTAACCAAAACTGGCTCTGATAAAGACAGCATAAGGAATACCATATTTAATTCCGATGTCTCCAAGCAAGGTCAAGAGTAAGGCAACGATTAAATTCCCTACTATACAAGCGATAATGATTTGAACTGGAGATAACGCCGGATATAATTGGGCTGCAGCAATGAATGTGACAAGTTGCACTGCAATCCCGATCCATAAAAGAAAGAAACCGAATGTCGATATGGTTCTTTCTCTATCTGTCGTAGGCATAATATCTTTCCCTGTTAAGCTGATCCCTTTTTCGCTGGTCTTTTGCATAATCTAGTCTCCTTCACTGAGTAATTTTAAACTCATCCGAGGTAGCATCAGCAATAGTCGTGATAATCAAATCTTGTTGGAATATCTAAATCTCTTACCTTGTTCACTTAGTAGTGGTATTATCACTATCGGGAATTTCACTTGCTCATTTTTCATTTAGCAACACTCTCGCCGTGTCGAGTAAGACTTCTGTTCCTTTGGCAATGTCTTCCTTATCGGCCCATTCTTCCAGTTGATGACTTATGCCGCTTCTGCATCTGACAAAAAGCAATCCTACTTCGGTTATTTCTGCAACCAGCATGGCATCGTGGCCTGCTCCACTGATCATAGATCTTGGAGACAGTCCAACGGAATCCATACTCTTTAACAGCTGTTCTGTAACCCGGGGGCTGCAGGAAACCGGAGGGACTCGCATCCCTTCCTTCAGGATCCATTGCAGTTTGCGTTGTTTACATACAGTTTCCACCTTCGCCTGAATTTCCTGATAGAGCTTTTCCCGTCTCTCTAATTCGACATCCCGCAAATCCAAAGAAAATTTCACTTCACCCGGAATAATGTTGCTGCCTCCAGGCAACGCTTCCAGAATGCCTACTGTGCCAACCGTTTCCTCCCTGGAAGGATGATTGCAGACTTCCTCGATATAAAGAATGATCTCCGCTACAGCAGGTACCGGATCTTTCCTCAACTGCATGGGAACCGTCCCCGCATGCCCAGCTTCTCCAGTAATACTGAAAGTCATCCAATGAGGACCCGCAATATGACTGACGATCCCGACCGGCTCACCTTGCTGTTCCAAATAAGGGCCTTGTTCAATATGCATTTCCAAATATGCGTGAATATCATCATTGGTCAAAACTGATTCTTGGATTCTTTCAGGGTCAATCTCCTCTGCAAAGTCAGAAAGTGCATCATAACGAGTAATGTTTTTTTCGTCCATCCTTTGCAAGTCTTTCTCCGTGATTTTGCCAATCACTCCTCTGCTGCCAAACAAACCATCATTGAACCTGGAACCTTCCTCTTCGCAAAAAGCTACTATCTCCAATGATCTTTTATGCGGAAAATTTTCCTCATAGAGAATTTCTGCAATTTCAATGCCGCCGAGAACACCAATGATTCCATCAAATCTGCCACCGTTTTTAACAGAGTCTATGTGAGAGCCAATAATTACCGGTGATAAAGAGGGATCTGTTCCCTCTTTACGACCGATTAAATTCCCAAAATGGTCATAACGGACCGTCATACCAATAGCTGTCATCCAACTAATGACAAGTTCGTGGCCTTTTTTATCTTCAGAAGATAATGCCCGTCTCGTGACTCCTCCTTCCGGAGCTCTTCCAACCTCCCCCAACTCCAAAATTCTTTCGAATAAACGCGTTGCATTCACTTTTTGTGATACTTGCATTCACATTCTCCTTCACGATTCTATTTCGATGCTCTGAGTTTGGTTGTCGCCTCTGTATCTAAGCGTCCGTCTTCCGTAATCACTACGCCGTATTCATCTCTGGCTTGTTCGATGAGAATATAATCATCCAAATAATCTTCCAGCACGGCTTGCGGAGACCTTTCAAATGGATTTCCATACCCTCCGCCGCACGGACCTGTCATTTTTAAAGAGCTTCCTTTTTTGACAATTGTATTTGGAATTTTAGACGGCAGTTCCTTTTCTGTTCCGTCCGGATATTTCAACGACAAGGCCCCTACTTTTCCATCTTTGCCATTCGCAAACCCCCATGGTTCGTATTTATGCCCATCTCCTTCCACAGAGAATCCACCCTCCTCCAGAAAAGTCATTTCCCTGATGGAGCCAATTCCGCCTCTCCATTTCCCAGGCGCGCAGTCGTGGTTCCTCAATTCATATCTTGTTACACGCAACGGATAATGGGATTCAATATCTTCAATCGGATTGTTCCGTGTGTTGGCATACAAGGTATCTACAGAATCCATGCCATCTTTGCCATAACGTCCACCGTAACTACCTTCCATAATATCCATGTAGACCCAATAATCTTTACCGCGCTTGCCGTTCATCGCCAAGACTTTCAAATTCCCAACTCCGGCACTCACTTGCTTCGGCACTACTTCTGCTAAAGCTTTCATTAGTGTATCCGCCACCACATTCCCTGGACAGAAGCGGGCGATGGTCGGTGCAGGGAAAATCGGGTTACAAAGCGTACCTTTTGGCGCCACTATCCTGACCGGTCGTGTCAGCCCAGTATTCTGAGGGAAATTTCCGTAATCGACGGAATCCAATAGAATGGACCGCAATGTCAGATAAATGGCTATATCCACTGTCCCTTCCAAAGGCATATTGATCGGTTTGTCGTCAATCTGTGGAGATGTTCCAGTCAAGTCCACTGTCAATTCATCACCTTGAACAGTTAACGTCACCGCAATCTTCAGATCTTTCTTGCTGGAATCTGCACTGTCCAAATATCCGTCCATCAGTCCCTCCGCATGGTATTCTCCGTCCGGAAGTTTACTGATGGCATTTCGCATCATTTTTTCCGAGTAATTGGTCAAACCTTCTGCTGTTGCTTTAACTGTATCCAATCCATATTTGTTGACGATTTCCAAATAACGCTCGGCTCCGATTCTTGCCGCTGCAATCTGTGCTTCAATATCCCCTACCACCATGTCCGAGCTTCGGATATTGTCTCTTAAGATGTTCCAGATGAAGGAATTTTTCTTTCCTTTTTCGTATACTTTAATTGCCTTGAACTGCAAGCCTTCAGCATAGGCATCCACCGCATCTACGATTCCACAGCTTCCTGGAGTAGAAGCCCCGACATCCAAATGATGTGCTGTGGTGACAGAGAAACCAATCAGTTTCTTTTCGTAGAATACGGGTACACATAATCCAAAATCCGGTCCATGTGATGCACCATGGTAAGTCGAGTTGTGTAAGATGACATCCCCCGGCTCGAAACGTTCGCCTCTTTCTTCCATGATTTGACGAATCCCTTTTACATATCCGGGAATCGGTCCGGATTGAAGCGGTGTACTGTGTGAAGACTCACATAATTGCTGATTTTCAATATCCACCAACGCACAACCAAAATCTTCAGATTCACGGATAATACTGGAGTAAGACATACGAGCTAGTTTATGCCCCATCTCAACAGCCGCATTTTCCAAAGCGCCTAGCACAACCTGCATTGTAACAGGGTCCAACATACTTTTTGTTTCGATCGTCATGACTGCTCACCAACCTTAATAATAAGATTTCCATATTCCTCAAGAACAAATTCGTTATCCGGCGGAATCACAGTTGTTGTGTCTTTTTGAAAAATGATGGCCGGACCTGCTATCCACTCTCCAATCGGAAGCAATTCCCGTTGATAATGAGCAGTTTCCACTTTTTGCAATTCACCTTGATGCCGGAAAGTCACTTGATCTCTTTTCACAACCGCTCCTTCTAAATCTTTGCGAGCTTGCATTTTTTCTTTTTTCAGTTTCGGCATCTTCCCAGAGCCAGTCACACGAATATTAACGATTTCTATAGGCGAATCTGTAAACGAGTGACCATACTCATTCCTATGCATTTCGTGGAAAAGGTCGAAATAATCTTCAATATTAGAATCAGTCAATTCGTCACCTGGCAGGGGAACCCTCAACTCATATCCTTGCCCAATATACCGGCACTCCGCGAAGCGCTGCATGGAAATATCCTCTTCCATTACACGGTCCTCCAACAATTGCTGTCTCAGCCCTTTTTCCAGCTCTTTAAAATCTTCATTAAGCATTGTCAAATCCAAATTATTGCTGAGAACGAACTCAGTTTTGATAACATCGTATTTTAAGTCGGTCGTTAACAGCCCTGTCGCGGAATTAATGCCTGGATAAGGCGGAATCACGATTTCCGGAATTTTTAATTCTCTTGCAACATCTACAGCGTGAAGTGGACCGGCTCCGCCAAAAGCAACCAACGAAAACTCACGTGGGTCAGCCCCTTTTTGTACGGTTTTTTCACGTATTGCATTGGCCATGTTGTTATTCAAGATCCGGAGAATACCTTCCGCCGTCTCTTCTTTTGTCATTCCCAACTTTTCAGCCAACTCCCCGATAACTTTGTGAGCAGCCTCTACATGCAACTTCATCTCACCGCCAAGGAAGTTCTCCTGATCCAACCTGTTCAGCACAACGTTGGCATCACTTACGGTCGGCAATGCTCCTCCATGCCCATAGCAAGCAGGTCCTGGGACAGACCCCGCACTTTTAGGACCAACTTTGAATAGGCCGCCTTCATCTATATAAGCAATACTTCCTCCACCTGCTCCAATGGTATGAATATCAATCATCGGCACCATGACTGGATAACCGGCAATCCATGTATCTCGGGCTGATGCTTCCCCAAAGCCCTGCTCCGTTACAATGCCGATATCTGCACTTGTTCCACCGATATCAAATGTAATTAATCTGTTCCGATCTGATAAAGTCCCGGCGTATGCTCCGCCCAATACCCCAGCAGCAGGGCCAGATAAAAGGGTGTTTACAGGTTTGGCAGCAATGTTCTCCGGAGTGGCCACTCCTCCGTTGGAGCACATGATATGCAAGTCTGCTCCAATGCTGGCTTCCTTTAGACCACCAGAGAGATTGTCCACGTAATTTTTTACTTTCGGGCCGATAAAACCATTCAGTCCAGCAGTAGTAAAACGTTCAAATTCCCTGAATTGCGGGGATACGTCTGAAGAACTGGTGATGAATGCTTCCGGGTACTCTTCTTTGATCAATTCCACCACTCTTTGTTCATGTTCCGGGTTAATATAAGAAAACAGAAAACCTACAATGATGGAAGTAACACCCTTTTCTTTCAGCTCCCTGATTGCCTCCCTCACTTCCTCTTCATTTAATTGCTCAATTACTTCTCCTTTGTTCGGACCCATCCGTTCCGTGACCGTTTGCCGGTTTCTTCTCGGTACTAAAGGGCGGTGCTGCCAGGGGATGTCTTGCATAATCGAATAGTTTTCAGGACGCTGATGGCGGCCGATATGAAGAATGTCTTTGTAACCTTTCGTTGTAATCATTCCAGTTTTCGCTCCATCGAATTCCAAAATAGCGTTAGTGCCGATGGTTGTGCCGTGGAAGACATGGTCAATTTCGTTTACACTTAAGTTATGGGCTGCAGATAATTCCAATATGCCGTTGATCACTCCAATGGAAGGATCTTCCAGAGTTGTTGGCAACTTATGGATAAAAGTATGTTGTTTTTCCGTATCATTATAAAATACGTCTGTAAATGTTCCTCCTACGTCTACGCCGAATAATTTCATGATTTTCCTCCTTTTTTGTAATTACTAAAATACAATGCAAAAGCCATGCCAACATCAGAAATCGTTGTCTGACGCTGTTCATGGCTTTACTTGGTTTAAAGGATTTGCAAAATCGCAATAAATTGTTCTAAATAGTTTAATTATTCTGTTATTTTAAGATTTGCAATATTGCAATGGTTTTGCGTTATTGCAAAGTAAGATTGTGTTTCTTTAATTTCCTACTGATTGTAGAGATGTCCTGCTTTAAAAATTTCGACATTTCATATAAATTTTTTGATTTTTTTATAGTTTCAAGCAAAATTTCTTTTTCGCAGCGGTCCATTCTGTCTTTCAACGACTCATTTCCCGTTTCTGCCGAGTTACTGTAGCTGTTTATCCTCCTCATTGATGGAGGTAAATCCGTCAATTCAATTGATAGTTTTGGAGAAGTGATGACAATGCGTTCAATTACATTTTGCAATTCACGGACATTTCCAGGCCACCTGTAATGAGTCAATTGCTCAATCACTTCTAAAGACAGGCTGCAGGATCGGTTGTAGCGGTTATTGAAAACCTCCAAGAAATGCTGCAGCAGAAAAGGAATGTCTTCCTGCCTTTCTCGGAGTGGCGGAACAGTAATTGGCACAACATTTAACCGGTAGTACAAATCGCTGCGGAACTCTCCCTTTTCAACCATTTCCTCTAAATTTTTATTAGTGGCAGCGATAAATCGGACATCGACAGTAACGGGGGCAGTCTTTCCGATTGGCATGAAGGATTTTTCCTGCAGCACTTGCAATAACTTAGCCTGTGTCTGCAAAGGGAGTTCCCCAATTTCATCCAGAAATAAGGTCCCATGGTCCGCGGCTTCTATCAACCCTTTTTTTCCTTGGATATTTGCTCCAGTAAAAGATCCTTTTCCATAGCCGAACAGTTCCGATTCTATTAAATGTTCCGGCAGGACACTGCAGTTTACGTTAATAAAAGGCGAATCTTTCCGATCACTAACGTTATGGAGGTGTTGAGCGAAAACACCTTTCCCTACACCTGTTTCTCCAAGAAACAGAACAGTGGCATCCGTTTTCGCTACACGGTTCAACAAATAATAAATTTCTTCTATTTTGAGAGATTTGACTATGATCTTTCTATCTTTAGAATCTTTGTTGGCTTCTTTTGATAATAGCTCCATTTCCCGCTCCGTCTGTTTCAACCTCTCCCTGAGTATCGACTCTTCCGTTACGTCTCTAGAGATATTGAGGATTTTTTCCAAAGAACCGTTCTCATTGAAAATCGGATAACCTTGAACATATAAGCGCCGGTTTCCTCTTGTCATTTGAGTTATTGTCACTTCTCGCATCGTCTCCAAGACTTTTTTGGTAGAAGATAAGCTCACAATTCCGCTTTTTTCAAGCTCAAAAATGGACCTCCCCACAAACTCGTCCACTTCAATACCCATTATTTGTTTGCAGTTTGAGCTCACCCTTTCAACGAGTCCTTGATTATTTACGATGGTCACCAGTTCTCCCGTTGAATCCAGAATGAATTTCAGCTCTTCTTCTATACTTCTGTAGAGGCTGCTTTTCCTCACATAATTTTCCAATAGCCCCGGCTCAATTTGCGATGCCAGTGTATTTTCCGAATCGAGTTTTTGAAGATGAAAATCGCCACCTTCTCCAATACTGCAAAGCGAAGATGCGCTTTTTCTTGTGTGCTTCAAAAGTTCGGCAACCTTCGGAAAATCCACCTTTTCTCCTTTTTCAATTTCGGCTTTGTAGCTTGTTCCGTCCTTTTTTAAAATTAGCATTTGCGATTTTCCGCTCCTTTTGTCTTTGGACTTTTCAAATCAGAACTTCAGAACTTAAATACAAAAAATACCGAATGCGATTGACGATCGGTACCTGAGAAGGCAGCCATTCATTTCTCCGTTTCTTCGGCTGCTATTTTCTGACTCTGAATACATAAGCTTTTAGGCCTGGTTTTATCCTTTCCCTTCTTCTCCATAATATCGTTTTTATGAATGAAAAACCTTGCGAATATAAAGCTTTCTGCCTCACTCAAAGCGCAATGAAAATAAGTCACCCTTCCTTGAATTTTAATTTTTCCGATTATTACTAAGGGATCGTTTTTATGGAATTGAAGTTAAATATCGTCATTCAAAATTGGCATGTTAAAATCGTTTAAAGCGAAATTCCTTCGTCAAGAAGAGTCTGTCATCAATTACGAGGATTTTACAATGGGGAGAACCCACAAACATTTTACAACGGATTCATGCCGCCAGTTTCCACTGACGGCAAAAAACCATTTATAAAATATATTCTGAGTGAAGATTTTTCATCAAACCGGCTTAACCAGCTTACCAATCGGCTCTGCCACAATCTTGCCGTCTTTCATGACAGTCGTTCCTCTGACAATTGTCGCGACTGGCACACCTTTTACCTGGAAGCCGTCATAAGCCGTCACTTTGCTTTTGCTATGAAGGTTTTCTTTCTTGATTTCCATCTGCTTATTCATATCCACAATCGTGAAATCAGCATCGGAACCTGTTTGAAGGGCACCCTTTTGCGGGTAAATGCCGTATTGTTTTGCAGGATTTGCGGACAGCAGCGAAACCAGCTGCTGCAGCGTGATCTTTCCTTCAGATACCGCATTCAGCATCAACGGCGCCAACGATTCGACTCCGCACATTCCTGCCGGCACCGACCAGAGGTCTCCTTGCTTTTCTTCTTCCGTATGAGGCGCATGGTCCGAACAGACAAATGAGAACGTTCCTTCCTCAATGCCCTGCCAGATCCGTTCCTGGTCTTCCTTGTACTTTACAAGCGGATAGACTTTCATGGAAGGGCCGATTTTCTCATAATCCTCATTTGTCAGGAACAGGTAATGAGGACAGGTCTCTGCCGTGATCGGGTAGCCTTCTTCCTGTGCCTGTTTGATCGATTCCGTGCCGTCCGCCGAACTGACATGCAGAATGTGCAGACGAGTTCCGGTTGCCTTCGCCATTGCGATACCGGCCTGGATCGTCATATTTTCCGCCAGGCTCGGCCGGCCAGCCAGAACCGTTTCATAATCGTCTTTCCCCGTCTTTTTCATTTCCTCTGTCAGATGATTGATCAAGTCGCTGTTTTCAGCGTGGATGGCAAATGTCTTGCCGGTCTTGGCCACTTCCTCCATCATCCGGTAAACGCCGCCATCGTTGCTCGGTGGAATGACGTCTTCCATGCCTTCTTTGTAATCGTAGATCAGCCGGAAATTGTTTTTGTCCACCGCATAACCCCAGAAATACTTGAAGCCGATAACGCCGGAGTTGTTCAGATCTTTGAGTTCATGCAAGTTCAGATCGCCCAGGCAAATGCCCCACAATCCGAAATCCACATGAGCTTTCGGGCTCAAATTCTCTGTCTGCCGCTCAAAATTCTCTGCGTTGTTCACCGGTGGGTTAGTGTTCGGCATTTCAAAAATCGTTGTAATGCCCCCTGCAGCAGCAGCCTGTGTCGAATGAAAGAAATCCTCTTTGTATGTGGAACCGCCATCTCTCGAATGGACATGGGTGTCGATCAGTCCGGGCAATACGTATTGCCCTTCTGCATCTGTCGTTTCTTTTGCTTCACCCTCCAGCAATTCCTGTGCAATTGAAGCAATTTTGCCGTCCTTGATATAGACATTCGCCTGATACGTGCTTTCCGGAGTGACAATTGTACCGTTTTTAATAAGGTGATCCCATTCCATTTTCCAATTACCTCCATGTCCTTTTAGTTAATAAAGAGTGGTTGTCGAAGAAGGAATATTCACTTTCCCGACAAGGTTGTTAATATCACTGATATTATATTCTACCATATATTCTTTAATTCCCTCCAGGACCTCTATCATGGAAAGTGGGTTGATGAAGTTGGCAGTGCCGACTTGAACAGCGCTCGCACCGGCCAGTATCATTTCAATGGCGTCATCGGAATTCATGATGCCGCCGCAGCCGATGATCGGCAGAGTGGAGACATTGCGGACCTGATGGATCATCCGCACGATGATCGGTTTGATGGCCGGTCCCGAAATGCCGCCCATGACATTGCCGATTTTCGGTTTGCGGGTATGGATATCAATTGCCATCGCCAGAATCGTATTGGCTACGTTTAACCCGTCCGCTCCCGCTTCTTCGCAGGCAATCGCAATTTCCTGGATACTGGTCACGTTCGGTGTCAGCTTGGCGATCAATGGCTGATCGGTAACACCTTTGACTTTCTGGATCAACTCAAATGACAGGTCACCATCCATACCAAAAGCTTTCCCGTCCCCTTCCAGGTTCGGGCAGGAGATGTTCAATTCAATCGCTGAAACAGCAGGGTCTTTGCCGATAATCTCCGACATTTCCGCAAACTCTTCAATCGAATCCGCTGAAATGCTGGCAATCAACGGTACGTCATACTTTGCGTACTCCGGAATGATGTGTTCCATGTAATACGGCAATCCTTTGCTTTGGATGCCGATGGAATTGATCATGCCGCCTGTCACTTCACAGACCCGCGGCGTATCATTTCCGCCTCTCGGATATTTGGTAATACTTTTGGGCACCAGGGCACCCAATTCGTTAAAGTCAAAAAGCGACGCCATTTCAAACCCAAACGCGCCGGAAGCGGGCATCACCGGGTTCTTCATGTGCAGGCTTCCAATTTTGACATCCAGTTTCAAGTTTTTGGTCATGTCAGCACCACCTTTTCCAAATCGAATACCGGGCCTTCTTTGCAGACACGTACAGAATTGATGCCATGCGGTCCCCGCACATCGCATACGCAAGCGTAGCATACTCCAACCGCGCATCCCATGTGCTCTTCCAGGGCGATCTGGCCAGGTATCCCTCTTTTTTCAGCGCTTCGCTGCATCAGCCGCGACAATCGCATCGACCCGCATGTAAAAGCCGCTTTAATGTCATGCTCCTCGAACAATTGATTCACCAGACGCTGGACATTTTCCACATTGCTGGTGCCGTCTTCTTCTGTGACTTTCACCACCGTCGCCCCGAATCCCTGCAGCGTTTCCGCTGCCAGCAGATCGTTATTGCTCCGTGCACTCAAAATCGCCACGCACTTCACATTCTTTTCCGCCGCTTCCTGCGCAAGAGCCGCCAGCGTCGCAATGCCGACACCTCTGGCCAGCAATAAGATGGAATCCCACTCTTCTTTCAAGCTGAATCCCACACCGAGCGGTCCGAACACATCGATGTTTTCACCCGGGACAAATTTGGTCATTTGAACCGTTCCGGACCCTTTCACCAAATACAGAAACTCAATGGTCTTTTCTTCCCTGTTGATCCGGTAAATACTGAAAGGCCGTCGCAGAAACGGCAATTCGCCTTCTCCGCATTTAATATTGAAAAACTGGCCCGCTGTAATCGACTCGTCTATGATTGTCGAATCCACTTTCATGTGCCAATACCGTTCGCTGACCTGTACATTCGACAGCACTTCCAATGGATAGGCTTTCATCGCTCTCACCTCTCTGCTTCTTTAACAACTTTGGCCCATTTCATGATTTCTTCCTCCAGTAACTCCGCGCCGATTCCGATATCTTCAATTGATGAATATTCTTGTGGATTGTGGCTCAAACCGTCTTTCGAAGGGATGAACAGCATACCTGTAGGACATAAATGTGCCATGTTCATGGCGTCGTGTCCTGCTCCGCTCGGCATCAGCAGATAAGAATGGCCCAGCTTGTCAGCCGTTTCCTTCAGACTGTCGATCACTCTTTCTTCGAGCTGCACCGGCGTTTCTTCGGCCAGGACCGTGCTTGTAATTTCCAATCCCCGTTTTGCTTCCGCTTTTTCGACAGCTGATTGTAGCTTCTCGATGACTCTCGCCTTGGATTCTTCGGAGACTCCCCGGATATCGACCTTCATCTCAACCAATCCCGGCACGATGTTCATGGCACCCGGCTTTACGTCGCAGACACCCACCGTCGCCACTGTATCGTACTGTTCTTCCTCCATTGCCTGTTCTTCAAGCGCCAGGGCAATTTCGGATGCCCCAAGCAAGGCGTCTTTGCGGTATTTCATCGGTGTTGTGCCGGAATGGGAAGCGAGCCCTTTGACCAGCAGCTTAAAGCGTGTCGGCGCCGCAATCCCTGTGACGATCCCGATTTTTTTACCGGTTTCCTCGAGCGCCGGCCCCTGTTCGATATGGATTTCGAAAAACACCTCCAATTCCTCTTTCGGGCGTTTGGCTTCCTCCAGATTCAGTGAATATTTCGACAATTCTTCTTTTAAGTATACACCATCCTTGTCCCGCAGGTTCTCATAGTCACCGCTCAGCAGGCCTGTCATCGCTTTGCTGCCGATGGTGGAATAACCGAAACGGGCTGATTCCTCACAGGCGAATGAAATGATTTCCAGCGGATGCGCGGTCTTGATTTTTTTATCGTTCAAGCTGCGGATAACTTCCAGTGCTGCGACGACTCCTACCGCTCCGTCATACTTTCCACCTTCATAAACCGTATCGATATGTGAGCCGAAAGCGACAGCCGGAAGCGACGGGTCCTGTCCTTCGCGTCTGGCAATGATGTTACCGGCAGTATCCAGGCGGACGGACATGCCTTCTTTTTTGCACAGTTCCATGAAAAAGTTTTTGGCTTCCTGCTCTTCTTCTGTATATGCCAAACGGTTGATTCCCTGGCCTTCATTGCCGTATTCGTTGAGCTGTTCCAAGGTTGTTTGCAAGCGCTTAATATCCAAATCCATTACCTCACTTTCACGGGTCTCTTGTACCATTATTATACAATAGGGCGCCGGTGATTTTTTATGGCTAAACAAACAGAAAGTCCGGGTTATTTTTATCGTTTTTTGCACTAAAAAGAAGGCAGTGGACCGGAAATGGGTAAAACAAAAAGACGACCGGCTGATCGTCTTTTGAATGGACATCCCGAAAGCAGTTTACACTTTCACAACCCCGATATGCTTTTGGATATCAATTGCGGTGCCGTATGGTTTCGACAATGCCTGCAGGTCTTTTAAAACCTTGTCATTGTTCGTAAGCTCCGGCCATCCCCGCTGGTAGCGCTTCTGTCCGAACCCAAGGTCAATGGGATAAAGATGCAATTCGGTCAGTTCGCCGTCTTTCATCTTCCAGCGGGGAATGACCGATTCCCACACCAGCGGATTCGTCCCGAGTCCGATGGTATTGTTCTTGCTTCTGGCGTCAATGCCATCCGCTACATTGCTGTCTGCCGGCAAACCGTGTTTCGCGTAAAAATCGGCCGGCAGAAAATCAACCGTGTCGTTCTGGAAGATGAAATTCCCCAGACTGTAGAAAATCGGCCGTTTGCGGTAGATTTCAATGCCTCTGACAATATGAGGGCCATGCCCCAATACAGCATGCGCTCCTTCGTCGATGAATGTGCGGGAAGCCGCTTCGATGAAATCCGCTGCCGCCTGTTTGTCTTCTCCTTGCATTTCATGGGAATGGACGCTGACGACGACATAATCCGCCTGCCGTTTCGCTTCGTGGATGGACCGGATGACACGTTCCATATCTTTCGGCTCCGGCGCCCGCTCAAGGCGGGATTCCGGACCTTCGGAAAATTTGTACTCTCCGAACACCACTTCGCCACTTGGATCTTCCGGCAAAAAGCCTTCGAGGATATCCAGGTTGCGGCGGGCATTGATGCCCACTTGTTCCGCAATTTCCTTCAGCAGCTTCAAATTCTCTTCTGTCGTCTGGTACTTGCTGCGATACCGCAAACCGTTTACGCCGGGTCTGCCGGGAACGTCTCTTCTCTGCTCTCCCGCAATCCAGGTTTCGTGGAAAGTGGAAGTGACCGCAATCAGCGCCACGCGTCCTGCAGCAGTTTCCATGTACTTCGGAGCGCTGGCGTCCGCTAAATGCCCGCCGACGCCTGCATGCACGAAGCCCGCTTTTTCCAACTGTTTCTGTGTCTCTTCCAGCCCGTTGTACAGGTAGTCCAATGTGTGATTATTGGCCCAAGCCACACAGTTAAAGCCGTATTCCTTCAAGTCGCCGACGACTTCCGGCTTTCCGCTCGCCCACGTGCCGCCGGATACCGGAGAAGGCATCGGATTTTTTCCAGGCGTCGTCACTTCAAAGTTCGTGAAGCGGAAGTCGCCTGTGCCAATCAGCTCCGCCAGCTCCTTGAATTCTGTGGACTGTGAAGTCGGCAATCTTCTCGTGATAAAGCTGTCTCCTGTCGCTACAAAAGTAAATTCTTCAGTCATTCGCATTCCCAACCTTCATTTCAAGTTGAACCCTTGCTTTTTAATGAACTCCGTCAGCTCTTTTCGTCTCGGTTTGGAAATATAAGCCGCCAGCTGTTCCGTCCAGCCACTGGTCCGACGCCCGTCCGTCCGTCTTGTATAATAATCGGACATGATTTCGTCGTATTCCGTCAGCGCGGCCGGCACTGCTTCCGTGTGGTATGTCTCTTCATGAAATACCGCTTGAACCGGCATCCGCGGCTTCTGCCAAGGCTCCTTGTCGGGATCCGGATAACCCAGGCACATCCCCATGACCGGAAAAACATATTCGGGCAGCTTCAGCAGTTCGCCCACTGCCTGGGCATCGTTGCGGATGCCACCGATCATGACGCCACCCAGACCATAAGCACGCGATCCCAACAGCAGGTTCTGCGCCACCAGTGCGGCATCGACAGACCCGACAAGGACATTCTCCAGTTCTTCGACAGCCAACGTTTCTCCATGCATCTCAGAAGCCAAACGCAATTTGTAGAAATCGGCGCACACTACCAGAAACACAGGGCACTCCCTGACGTAACGCTGATCGCCGCAAACTTCACTCAATTTCCGTTTGGTCTCCGGATTTTTGACAATGACGACGCTGTAGGCCTGCATATTATGTGAAGTCGGGGCCCAGCGCGCAGCATGAAGAATCGACTCCAACACATCCGGCTCAATCGGCCGGTCCAAAAATTTCCGGATCGAACGGTGGCTTTCAATCAATTCAATCGTTTCCGGCTTTTTCAAGAACATTCGTCCTCCTTGCTTCTCTTTATCGTCAGCTGAATAATTTCACCAGGAACAGCGAGACATCCGGCACATACGTGATCAGCATAAGACCCGCGAGGTTAAAAGCTAAAAACCTCATCAGTCCGGGCATCATTTGGCTCAGACTCATTTTTGTAATGGTTTGGGCGACAAATATGTTGATGCCGAACGGCGGCGTGTACATACCAATCGCCAAGTTGGCAATCATGATGATTCCCAGGTGTACCGGATCCACACCGAGTGCCGTCGCCGCCGGGAAAATCAGCGGTGCCGTTACAATGATGGCCGCAACGCCTTCCATGAACATCCCCATAACCAACAGAACAAGGTTCAAAAGCAACAGGAAGATGATGACGGACGTGATATTGGTCGTGATGAATTCGACGACCATTTGCGGCAACCGTTCTCTTGTCAGCACCCATCCAAGCACTTGTGCTGCAGCTACAAGCACAAGCACCTGTGCCGATGTAATAGCCGACTCGATGCAGATCGTATAAAATTCTTTAATGGTCATTTCTCTATAGACAAAGTAACCGATCGCAAAAGCGTATACCGCCGATACACCGGCCGCTTCAGTCGGGGAGAAAATCCCTGAGTAAATACCGCCGAGAATAATGACCGGAATCAGCAAAGCCCACCAGGCGCTTCCGAACGCTTTGAGCAATTCTTTTCCGGAAGCCCGCTTGTCTTTTGGGATGTTATGGCGTTTGGCGTAGATGTAAATATAAACGATCGAGGAAAGGCCGAAGACAATCCCGGCCCCAATGCCCGCAATAAACAGGCTCCCTACCGATACACCCGTGACAGATCCGAAAATGATCAGCGTGATACTGGGGGGGATGATCAGGGAAATCGATCCAGCTGATGCCAGGAGCCCGGCTGAGAAAGTTTTGTCATAGCCATTGCGGATCATATCGGGATACATGATTTTCCCGATGGCAATCACGGTGGCCGGACTCGAACCGGAAAGCGCTCCGAAGAACATGCTGGCGACTTGTGTCGTCAACGCGATCCCGCCCGCTAAATGGCCGACAAGCGCACGGGAAAAACGCAAAATCCGGTCCGACAAGCCCCCACCGTCCATGATATTGGCCGCCAGGATGAAAAATGGCAGCGCCATCAAAGCAAACTGGTCAATGCCGCCGAACAACCGCTGGATCAAGACCATCGGTTCAGTGGTGCTCAAAAAGATGACAGACAGAAAAGCGGCCATACCGAGCGAAACAAAGATCGGTACACTGGTAAACAAAAACAGCAAAAGCAAAATGCCCAAAGTTATTAACATAATAAATTCTCCTTTGAATCAACTCACACCCAGCGGATATAAAGGATCCCTCACTGAGTGAAGTTCCTCTTTATTCCTCGCTCAGTTTGGGATTGCGCAGCAGCAGGTAGGTTTGATGCACAATATGGATGACGGACAGCAAAGCGCCCAGCGGAATCGCCAGGTAAATCCAGAACGTCTGAATCTCCAGCGACGGGGTGATTTGTCCGGTGCTGACGCTGAACATGACAAGGTCGTAGCCGTATTTAATAAGGAAAAACATAAAAACAAGAGAAACCAGGTTAATATAGATTTGCAAAGCAGTGCGTCCCTTGCCCGAAAAATAATTCATCAGCAAGTCGATGCCCACGTGGATGCCTCGCCGAAAACAGATGCTCGAGCCGATAAAAGCGATCCAAATCATCGCATAGCGGATAAATTCTTCCGCCCAAGATGTATTGGCCGAGAAAAAATAGCGCAGGATAATGTTTACAAACAAGACAATGGTAGCCGCAAGGATGGCGGAGCCCACAAAAATGTCTTCGCATTTCTTCAAAATGTTCATCATTTCACCTTTTTCTATTAGCTGATGGCAGGCCTGAGGAAAACTTCTTTCCCGGCAAGCAGTATGTATGAATGACAGCTGGAAATACTGCAAAAAGAGAAAGAAACAAGAGATTATTGAATGCTGTCGCGTATTCACATCTCTTGTTTCTTCTTCAATTAAATAGCTTTAGTTATTTTCGATTTCCGCTTTCACTTTTTCCAATAACTCGAGTTGTTCCGGTGTGTTGTACACTTCTTCGTGGAATGGCTCTGAAGCTTCTTTGAATGCTTCGTATTCTTCATCCGACAATTCGTAGTACTCAACACCTGAATCGATGATTTGCTGTCTGTAATCTTCTTCCGTTTCGCTGAGGTTTTCACGGGCTGCTTGCTTCCCTTGCTCTTCCGCGTCCAGGATCAATTCCTGAACATCTTCCGAAAGGCCATCAAACCAGCCCTGGTTCGCCATCAGCAAATACGTCATCGTGCCGTGGTAGCTCTCGATGATGTTGTTTTGCACTTCATGGTAGTTGTTCAAAAAGATGGTCTGCAACGGGTTTTCCTGTCCGTCCACAACCCCCTGCTGCAGGGAGTTATACACTTCTGCATAAGGAACCGGGATGGCGTTCGCGCCCCAGTGTTCATACTGCGCGATCAACAACGGAGATTCCATGACGCGCATCGTCAAACCGGACATATCTTCCGGAGAAGTGATGGCTGTGTTTTGAGTCGTGAACAGTTTGTAGCCGCCCGGCCAGAAGCCAAGCCCTTCAAATCCGCCCGAATTCAATGTATCGAGAATCTCTTCCCCTACGTCACTGTCCAGTACACGGTATTTCTCTTCCGCTTCTTTTGGCCATAAATAAGGCAGGTCAATTAATTTCACGTCGTCCACGAACGGTGACACAACGGCAGAAGGCTGCATTGTGATGTTGATTTCCCCGATCTGCGTGGATTCAACTTGCTCACGCAGGCTGCCCAGTTGTGAAGCCGGGTAGACATCCACGGTGATATTGCCTTCCGACTGTTCTTCAACCACTTCTTTGAATTTTTCAGCCCCTACATGTTCAGGACTTTCAATCGGCTGGTTGTGACTGAATGTAATGGTCATTTCCGGATAGCCGCCGTCGCCCCCTTCAGAGCCAGAACCGCCTTCCGATTCTCCGCCACCGCAGCCTGCCAATACCAACGCACTGACGCCCAGACCGGCTGCCAGCGACTTCAACTTTTTGAACTCCATAAATATACCCCTCTCTATTTTGAAACTTCCGAACTTCCCTGAGTACAAACAACTGCATCCAGTGCTTTCAACAATAAATTATTTCTTTTATCTTACCTTTATTTTCTGAATACTTAAATGATGCTGAAGCACAAAAAAACGAACATTTCATTGTCCAAAGTGACAATTCACCTTATTTTTGAATAAAATCTCTGCGATTATTTTTCGTTTTGGTACAGCAGTTCGTGTATTTTCAACCCCAGGAAAAGATTCATCTTCCCTTCTGAGCTCTTCAGGCTGCATGCGGTGATCTCTTCTATTTTCTTCATCCGATACTTCAGCGTATTGATGTGGATAAACAGCGCTTCAGCGGTGCTTTTCAGCACTTCGTCATGGAAAAAGTACGCTTTTAATGTCTTGATCAATTCATGATTGGTGTCTTGTTCGATCAGCCTTCCGACTGTTTCGCTGTAGAAGTCCTTCAGTTCCTTTTCCTCTTTCAGCTGATCAAGCAGGCGATAGGCACCCAGGGCATCGTAGTAGTAAATACCTTCCGGGCGGTTGATGGTTTTGTTCAGGTCAATCGCCTTCTCGGCCTGGGCATAACTGTTCTGAATTCCTTCCGGCCCTTTCCCCGGCCGTCCAACGCCGAGCAGCAGCGGCATACCAAGCGCCGTTTCTTTGGCAAGGACGTCATGGATCTGTTCATATAGCCGGCTGGATTGCCCTTCTTCGACAGGCAGAATGATGCAGATGCCATTTTTCAAATGGCCCACCAAGGCAGACGGATGAATCTTACGGACGGCTGCATCGACTTGATAATCCTTCATCTGCATATTGTTTTCCTCGTAAGGCACACCGTCCTGGAAACTCAGCAGCAGACTGACATAATCCGCGTCGCGCGTGATGTGGTATTTGTCGCCCCATTCGATGATGTTCTTTTCTTTGATGTTTTCGCTGAACAGCAGTTCCCGTATGAAATCGCGTTTGTACTGCTGCTCAATTTCGTATTTGACACGAAGTTTCAGGAACTCGAGCGACAAAAGGCTGGACGCTTTTTCCAGAATCGCCAGGTCGATCGGCAGATTCTCGTTGTTGACTTCCCAGCACGTGATGTTGCCGTAGTACTCGCCGTCATTCATGATGGGCGCCGCGATGCTCGATACCATCCGCCCATCGTACTTGCGCTTGAAATGGAGCGGCCGCTGGATGATGGACAGCTCGTACACCTGAGCTTCGTTCAGCGCCGAAATTTCCACGGGAGGCTCCGGCACATCAACGAACGAAAACTCGCTTTCGATGGTGATGACGTTTTTCGTCAAATAACTGACATTGTTCAAAAACTCCTGAATGCCCTGTGCACTCAAGGAAATTTCATGCAGCACCTTGCTGGCCTGCTCCAGATCTTCCTGCAGCACCACTTTGTCATTGAAGATATAATGCATGACCGGCGACAGGATATCCAGGTACTTCACCGGATCCGGAATTTCAATAATCGGAAACCCCAGCTTATTGCCGCTGTCGATAATGCCTTCCGGAATCTTCTCGATAAACTGAGACGGTTTGATGGCAAGGGCTGTGGCCCCGGCACTGTGCAAATGCTGAACCAGCATATTCTGCGCCTCAATATCGTCTTTGATGGCAAAAAGAGACGTCAGGATCAATTCTTTCCCCTTCAGCCACTGCACCACTTCCGGCACTTCCATAATGGTGACAACCTCGACCATTCTGGTTAACCCTTCATGGCCCGCCACCACTTTGCATTCATTGAATTTCCCCAACTTCATTGCATTTCGCAAAGAAATTCCCATTGTTTTTTTCTCCTCGGTAATTTGACTGAGCGTCTTCAGCTTAGCTGAAACTCATTCTTCAGATCTTCATAATCCAAGTCCAGGATCTCGCAGCACTTCTTCACTTCCTGGAAGAAATCAAAGCCCTCTTCCACTGGACGGTCTCTATATTCGGAATAAAATACGATCAAACTGTGCAATTTTGAAAAAGCTTCTACTCGTGGGTCTTTCGCCATTGTCAATCACTCCTTCTCATTCTGCCTGTATAAGTTGCACTAATTAGCAGCACCTGCCGATATTCCGCAAAACAGCTACGCTTTCAGGCCCAGAGGATGTGGGTCATGCAGCTGGCGCGACAGGACGTCGCGTTGCCAGCTGCCGCGGGCTTGCAGGAGTCTCCGCTGCTTTGCTCCATATCTCTATGGAAAAATTAAAGTCATTAGTTTCACTTATATAGTTAAAAAATTTTCATTATTCTATTCATTATACACTATATCAGGCTTTCAGATGAATCCCTTCGAGGAAAACATTATGTGGATTTTGTGTAGGAGCGGTGGGAAAGGTGCATGAAAATAGACTGCCCCAGAGAGCAGCCTGCTTCTATTATTTTATTTACTTTTCTGCTTTCCTCTAAATATACGCTCCTTTTTTTCACTTCTTTAAAATTAAAATAACACATTTCAAGATTCTAGAATTAATCTAAAGCAGTTATAAAAGGCCAGAATTCTTCAGGTCCATTGTTAATAACTTGCGCTCCTAATTGTTCCGCCCACTCGCTTTCTGTTCCATACTCATCTCTCCAAGCCCATAACCTTCGAGTAGTAAATTGCAGTACATGCTCATCCGTAAACCCAATTGCTCCGAGGACTTGATGAGCAATTGGCACGGATTTACTTGCTGCTTCACCTACCACAATTTTAGTAATCATTGCTTGTGTTTCGTAACTATTAGTATCAACAGCTTCGATTAGATTGTCCGCAGCAATTTTTGCAGCCGTAGCTTCTCCAGATAATACAGCTAAGTGATTTTGAATAGCCTGAAACCGATGTATCGGCCGCCCGAATTGGGAACGTTCTTTTGTATAAGCAGCTGTTAATTCTAGCAATCTTTCAAGAGATCCTGCCATTAAAGCCGTTTTTATGATTGTTCCTTTATAATAATTACTCATTAATACAGCTTCAGTTACAGCGATTACTTCTACCTTTTTTATAAACTGGTCTTGGATCTCCACAAAGTCACGAGATTCGCCGCCCAAATTTGTTCCAGGTTTAATCTGACATAAGGCAGGGTCGACTACAGTAATAAGAGTCTCTTTTTCTGATGTTCCTATAATGACTATACCCTCTACAAATCGAGCCCATGGTATGTAATTGGATGCGCCAGTTAGGCTCCAACCTCCTTCAACTTCAGTGAAAGTAAAATTATCTTTTTCATCTATAGAAGATAATGTAAGGGGCTTAATAGAAGCTCGAAGACCTATATCAGCCAATAGCCAGTTTGCTAGCAAAGTTTCTGGAAGAGGAATTGGTGCCGCAAATTTCCCGATAACCCTCAGCATACTTATTGCATCACCAAAAGTTCCACCTGTACCTCCATTTTCTTCTGATATCGCAACAGTAGTTAGACCTGATTCTTCTATTATCTGCCATAAATCTTTTGGCCAAATACCATTTTCTGTTTCCACTATCGTCTCTTTTGTAGAAAAATCTCTCATGATTTTTTTTGTAGAATCAATTAGCATTTCATTAATATCACTCATTTCGCTACTACCTCCTTTGCAATAATTCCACGGAGAATTTCAGTTGTCCCTCCTCTTAGCGTGAAACCTGGTGAATGCAATATAGCTTCTGCTAACCTTCTCTCAAAAGCGGAAGAAAAAGGAGAAGTCACAGAAGGATTAGAAGACACCAATAATCTTGAAGTTTCAGCAATTTGTTTTTCAAATTGAGTTCCTAAGTCTTTAACTAAAGCAGCCATTAAATTAGGTGTTTCGCCATTTTCAAGCAAAGTCGCTACACTAATAGACATCTTCCGCAAAATCCATAAACGAGATACAAGTTTTCCTACCTCAATTTTCGCGAATCGATCTGGATCTACTTGTATAACCCGTAATAATTCAACCAGTAGAGGAAATGTACTTAAAAACCTTTCCGGCCCACTTCTTTCATAGGCTAATTCCGCCATCCCTTGTGTCCATCCATTTCCTATTTCGCCTACAATTTGATTCTCAGGAATAAATACGTTGTCTAATATCACTTCATTAAAGTGATGTTCACCCGTCATTAAATGAATTGGCCTGACTGTTACTCCCGGATTCGTTAAATCAATAATAAATTGACTTAGTCCTCCATGGCGATTATTAGAGTCTTGCGGAGAGGTACGGACTAAACCAATCATATAATGAGAATAATGAGCGCCACTAGTCCATAATTTACTCCCATTCAAGACCCATCCTCCATCGACCTTTTCCGCCACTGTCGACAAAGAAGCCAAATCAGATCCAGAGTTCGGTTCGCTTAATCCTATGACAAAATAACTTTCTCCGCTAGCAATTTTAGGCAAATAGTATTTCCTTTGTTCTTCAGTACCGTACTTGAGTAATAACGCACCAGATTGTCGATCTGCTACCCAATGAGCAGCTATAGGAGCCCCAGCTGCTAATAATTCTTCCGTAACTACAAAACGAGCAAGCGCACTTTTTCCGCTTCCTCCATACTTTTTAGGCCAAGTCATTCCGACCCAACCACGTTTTCCTAACTTATGACTAAATTCAGTTGAAACTCCGCCTAGCCAAGAGTCACATTGTGGCTCAAAAGTTCCTTTAGCTTTTTCTTCATCTATGAAGTTACGTACTTCATTGCGCAACTCTTTAAAGTTGTCCACAAGTTCTTCTGTTGACTTATTTGTTGTTTTTTTCAACTGCTATCCCTCCGCCACTTCAGATTAAATTACTTAGTCAATGAAAATGGCTCTGTAGAGTTAATCTCCTACAAATACCGGCATTCTCTTGTTCTTAAAAGCATCTAAAGCTTCTTGACGGTCTTTAGTAACAATAAGACGACTATACGCTTCGCTTTCAAATAAAAAACCGTCCATTTCCTTACTGTACGCCGCGAAATTCATTACAGATTTCGCTTCTTTAATCGAAAGGGGCGCGTTCTTGCTTATTTTTCGCGAAAATTCTATTGCACTTTCCAAAATATTTGAGCCTTCTATTACTTCGTTTACTAATCCAATAGATTTTGCTTTTAGAGCTGAGATAGATTCTCCCGTCAATACCATTTCTTTTGCTGCCCCTAATCCTACTATTTGCACTAACCGTTGTGTACCACCAGCTCCTGGAATTATTCCAATTTTAACCTCTGGCAGTCCAATTTCTGCCTGCTTTGCAACAATTCGCAAATCACAGGCAAGAATCATTTCTGTCCCTCCTCCAATACACATTCCATTTACAGCTGCAATAACGATTTGCGGGATTGATTCGATTAATTTGTAGGTTTCTCTTATTTTAGCGATATATAAATCGACTTGAGTATTATTCATTTCTCTTCTTTCTTTTAAATCTGCTCCAACAGTAAAAGCTTTTTCACCTTTCGCCGTTATAATTACAACATTAATGTTCTTATTATCTTTAATGGACATCAGATAGTTGCTGAGTTGGCAAATTGTTTCATAATCCAAAGCGTTATATTCATTTTCTCGAAATAAACTTAAGATAGCTATATTTTCATTTCTTTCATAAATGATACCCATGTTCTCCTCCTCCTTCTAAACCTTTTTCGCCATAGCTTCTAAACGTTCATTATAATCTGGCAGTTCAGTGACTAACCCCATAGCAGAAGACATCATGTCTAAAGATGTACGCAAGTCACTATTTAACCCTTGATATATAGCTCGTTTTGTAAGTTGGATTGCTACCGGCGGTTGATTTGCAATTTGAGAGGCAAAACTATAAACTTTTTCAAGTAATTCATCTGGCTCGGTTAAGTAAGTGATCATACCGCACTCTTTAGCTTCTTGGGCAGTTAATATCCTCCCCGTCCACAGCAATTCTAGTGCTTTATCTATTCCTATAATTCTGGGAAGAAAATATGCCCCGCCATCTCCAGGGACAATCCCTAAGTTAATGTAGGTTTCTCCCATTTTTGAAGTTGAAGAGGCAAATCTTAAGTCACACATGAGCGCCATATCTAACCCCGCTCCGGTTGCAGGGCCATTAATAGCTGCTATAGTAGGCTTGTCAATTTCACTCATTAAAAGTGGAATTCTTTGAACATACTTCCAAAGAACGTTCTTACGGTCTATTCCACTACTCATGAAATCTTCTTTTTCTTCTTCTTTTTGGTAAAGAAAGCCATCTCCTTTAAGCATCGATTTAATATCCCCACCTGCACAAAAAGCTCTTCCTTCACCAGTTAAAACCAACACTCGAATGTTTTCAGAATCTCGGACTTCTTCCAATGCTTTAATCCAATCTTTAATCATTTCCAGACTAAAGGCATTCAACCTTTCTGGGCGATTAAGCTTAATAGTAGCTATGCCTTCTTCATTTACTTGAAAATTCAAATCACTCATTACTCGCACCCTTTCTTTTCACTAACAAATTTCTATTTAGATAATAATCCGAAATATACTTGAGTACCGTGATACCGCGTTCCGGAGTAGAAAATATTGGAATTCTATTCTGACGAAGTAATGAAAATGCGTTTGCAGCCAAAGATTCGGATATTAACCAAGTAATAATAATTGGTTTATCTGATTGTTTGGAAAGGTCGATAATGTCTTCAGCAATGATAGAAGCAATTGGTTCTCCAACAGTTGTAAGCATGAGAACAATAGAATCAATTTCCGGATCTTTAATTAGAGTCTCCATAGAAAGATGAAACAACTTTGGATCATTAATAACGTTAGCTGTAGTATCGAACGGATTTTGAACAACGCCATAGGAAGGTAAACGATCATTTAGTATTGCTTGAGTTTGTTCGGAAAAGGGTAGAACGTTTAAACCTTGCTGAATACAAGAATCAGCAATTATTGTACATGCTCCTCCAGAAGTAGAAATGACTCCAACATTTTTTCCTTCTACATTTTTTATCGTTACTAGCGCTTTAGCAACTTCGAACATTTCTTCTAATTGTTGAACAGAAATAACTCCAAATTGTTTGAAAACTGCTTCATATATTTCAAAGTCTCCAGCTAAACTACCTGTATGAGATTGAACTGATTTCTTACCAAGTGCAGTCCTGCCATTTTTGTAAATGATGACTGGTTTTTTTTTCTCATAAGCTTTTTTTAAGGAGTCTATGAATTTCTTTCCGTTTCGGATACCTTCTAGGTAAACACATATAACTTCGGTATTTTGATCTTCAGCCAAAAAACTAATATAATCAGAGGTATCTAAATCCGCTTCATTGCCTGAACTAATAAAAGTATGAACTCCAATACCTTCTGACCAAACCCTACTAGTTAACCCACCACCGATAGCTCCGCTTTGAGTGATAAACGAAATTTTCCCTTCTTGAGGAATTGTTGGTGTTTCCATCGCCATGCTGAAACTTCCGAAAAAATTATGGGTTGTATTAACAACTCCAATTGCATTCGGTCCACAAATGTATAACCCCAATTCACGGGCTTTTCTAACAAGTTCTATTTGTAAGGATTCTCCTTCTTTTCCTACCTCTGCAAAACCAGATGTGAAAATAACAAGTACTTTAATTCCTTTTGCAGCACATTCTTCCATAACAGTAAAAATCGTTTGAACCGGCAGAACTACTAGCGCCACATCGACTCCTAATGGAAGGTCGTGGATCGTCTGATAGCAATTATATCCCTGTATTTCTTTTTCTTTCGGATTAACAGGATAAACGTTATATGGATAGTGATGCTTTAACAAATAAGACATCAACCTTCCACCCGTTTTTTCAGTATTATTCGAAGCCCCTACTATTGCAATCGATTTAGGATAGAGTAGTTTGTGTATAGCTTCCATTCTATTTTCACTCAATAGATATCACCTCTTCTATATATAAGCTGCTCACTGTGTTAAGAACAATTCTCGCATCGACAACTATATTTCCATGCCCTTTTTCATAAAGGAAAACTGGATTTAAATCTATTTCGTTAATTTCAGGGAACTCGAGCACTAAATTCTGTAATTGAAAAATCAAATTTTTCAAGGAAGCTAAATCACGTGCTTCGTTACCTCGAAATTTTTCTAAGAGAGATGTTCCTTTAATTTCAGTAAACATTAATTCGACATCACGCTCAGTAAGAGGCAAGACACGTAATGAAACATCTTTCAGTACTTCAACCCAAACTCCTCCAAGTCCAAAAAGAATAACAGGGCCAAAAATCTCATCTCTTTTCATTCCTATAATAATTTCAGTAGCTGGTTCGGCCATTTCTTGAACAGTTACCTGAAATTTATCGCTCGTCTTATTATAAATCGCAGCATTTTGAATTATTTCTCTAAATCCTTCTCGTACTTCGTCGGAAGATTTTAATCCGACTAACACCCCTTTAGCATCGCTTTTATGCACAATCTGGAAAGAATGAATTTTTAAAACTACAGGAAAACCAATCTTTTTGGCTAAATAAACAGCTTCATCTTCTGTACTTGAAATTTCTTGTTTAGGAATATTTACACCGGCATATTCAAATATTTGTTTAGAAAAAACTTCGGGAATTACATTAGAATTATTAGCTCGAACAACACGAAAAATTTCTTGAATTTTTTCTTTGTTCATTAGTGTTTTCCTCCTGAATATATTTTCATTTTCACTTCACACAAAAGACTGTGAGATTTCTTTGGCTTTTTGCTTTAGTAGAATTATTAAATCGTCTTGATTAAATTCTTCGAGCCTTACAATTGGAATAGCAATAGACATACCCGCAATAATTTGATTTAGAGGATTAAAAATTGGAACGCTTACTGAAAAGGCACCTTTTACGCGCTCCCCATAACTTATAGCAAACCCTTTCTCTTTAATCAGTTGTAATTCTTTCAATAATTTATCGCGATCGACTATAGTTTTATTGGTATAAGATAAAAAAGCAGATTTCTCAAAATATGATTGTATTTCTTCTCTTTCCATATATGCTAGGAGCACTTTTGCAGACGCTCCTGCATATAATGGAGATTCATGTCCTATATAAGTGAGGGTGGTCAACTCATGTTTACTCTCACAATATCCAATACATTTTCGCTTACTGTTCCAATTAATATTTAAACTTACAGATTCTCCTGTTTTGTCTCTTATTTCTTCCATGTAGGGAAGTGCCGTATTTAACAAACTTGAATCTTTTTCAACTAGGCTTCCTAAAAAATATAATTCCATTCCTAATCGATATTGCTTGGTTTTCTCATCTTTTTGCAAAAGACCGCCATGTAGTAAGGTAGATAAAATTCTCTGTAAGCTAGGGATGGATATGCCAGTATACTTGTGTAAATCCGTCATAGATTGAGACAGCCTGTCAGGTGAAAAAGACTTTAAAATCAAGATCGATTTTTGAATAGAAGCTATTGCATATTTTTGTTCCATCTCTTGTGCCTTCATACTTTTATCTCCTTCTTAATAGCCATATTACTTGTTTAACTCTATTTGTTTTCCGGTGGAATTAAATGTTCCGGTACTTCCGCTCCAATTTCCTCAAAATACTTAATTGCTCCAACATGTAGAGGAGTGGTAGCAAACTCAAGCGTTGCTTCAATATAATCAATTCCCTTTACGCCACTATATGCATTTTCCTGCGCTTCTTTAGTCTCAACAGCAGCTTTAACAATGTTGTATGCTACTTCTTCAGACATTCGAGTACTTGCGAAAATATCCATTACTAACACTGGGGTTTCTACATCTTCTTCTTGGTTTGGATAACTACCGGCTGGAATAGTAGTGAAAGGCAATCCGACTTCAGATTGGATTATATCTTTTTCTTCTTCAGTAAAACCAATTATCTTCATAGGTAACGTTGCATTAATCTCAATAACTGTGGGGTCTGGATCTACGCCTAGTCCTGTCTTTACCATTCCGACTGCTCTTCTATCTTTCAATGCATTAACCCCATCTTCGAGTCCTCCTAAAAAGTAATCCGGTTTAACCCCCAATGCATCAAGAATTTCTTGTGTTGTAGCCTCAGTAGCGCTTCCTGTAAAACCTGGAAAGAAAGTCTTGCTATCAAGATCAGATATTGAATTCACTTCAGATTCTTCAGTAACTGTATATGGTTGAGAGATTGGCAAGAATGTAAACAAATTCCGAACATCAGGTATCGGAGCTTCTTCCCATTCTCCTTTGCCTTCCATTGCAGCTACATTAACTGACTCTGTTCCTAAACCCAAATCAATGCTTTCTTGCTGTAAGCGCTTAAGATTATCAACGGAAGCCCCAGTTTCAACAACAGTCATGTCAATTTTTCCATCTGTTTCTTCTTCAACACCATTTGCAATAGCAACCATATACGCATAAAGACCAGATGATTGACTTGTTGCCCCGAGATTTAAATAGACATTTTCCAAAGTTTCACCACCAGCTTCAACTTCAGAGTCACTAGACTCTTGATTACATCCAACTAATAAAACTAATCCCATCAAAAGTGTGATAAAAAATAAGCCAGTTCTTTTCATAAATTTACACTCTCCTCTTATTTTAATTGGGTACTTTTTAATTTGAAGCATTATCAAAGCTATTAGACATTTCCTTAGCCAGTGCTTCCTTTTTGTTTAAAACTACTTGGATAACCAGAACAACGGTTATTAGGATTAAACCTGTCACATCAGAAACTTGATGAGGAATAATAAGTAATAATGATCCTACTAACAATAAGACATTATCGAAAATCTTATTAACTCGGACAAAATATCCCATTGTGGAGGCAGACAATGCTGTAATTCCAATAGATGCTGTGATTACTGCTACTAATATGGATGGCCAACTTCCTTGAAGTAGTAATTCTTCTCCATAAATAAACATGTATGGAATGATAAAACCACTTAGCCCTAACAACACCGCCCACCCCGCTGTTCTCAACCAGTTTCCTTTAGCTATTGCTGCGGCTACATATACTGATGTACACACAGGAGGTGTGATGCCAGATAATAAAGCGAAATAAAAGATAAACAAATGTGCCGTAAGCGGTTCTATCCCCACCGATATTAACGGTGGTGCAAGCACCGCAGCAGCTACTACATATGCTGCTACAGTCGGAATTCCCATTCCGAGGATAATGCATACTATCATGGTGACAACCAACCCTAAAACAAGATGAATTTCATTAATACTAGATATAATGGATGAAAACCTCACCCCCAATCCTGTTTGGCCTAATACAGAAACTATAATTTGAGCAGTAGCACTTAAAATTGCTATCATAATTATTCCGATACCGCCATTTACTAGTCCTTTATAAATTTTTTGGAACTTGGAGAGTAATGGTTGGTTATCAACCAAAAGGAAAAGAGTTATTGCGATAGCAATGGCCCAAAACCCAGCATTCTGAGGTGTGTAACCATTCACAATGAAGTAGAGAAAAGCTATTATCGGCCCAAAAAGGTGAACTAGCTTACTAAATCTCAATACATCTTTAGCTTTAAGAATACCGTCATCCTCTTTTAAGCCTCGAATTCCGTGCCTTTTACTATAGAAATGAACACTCATCAATACTCCAAGATAAAACAATATAGCTGGTATAACCGCTGCTTTGATGATTTCTGAATAAGGAGTATTTATCATTTCAGCCATAACGAAAGCTGCTGCTCCCATAATTGGAGGGACCAATTGTCCCCCATTAGAAGCCGTGGCCTCTACTGCCCCAGCGAAACTAGTTTTGTACCCTATTTTTTTCATCATTGGAATATTAAAATTGCCTGTCACTGCAACATTGGCAGCAGCACTTCCACTAATTAATCCGAAAAGGGAACTAGAAACAACTGCAACTTTAGCCGGTCCTCCAGTTCTCTTACCTGCTATTAACAATGCGATGTTCATGAAGGTCTTTCCTCCACCGGTTACAATTAAAACTGCACCAAATACAATGAATATACTAATGACATTTGCAGTAATTCCTGTGATCTGTCCATAGTAACCAAGAGATGAGAGATAAAGCTGTTGAAACATTTGAGTAAAATCTACTCCTCTATGAGCAAGAAACGAAGGTTGATAAGGACCCAAAAATGCATAAACCATCATAATTATTGCTATGACAGGAAATGCTGTCCCCATGACACGCCGGGCTCCCTCTAGAATAACTAATATCAACAAAAAACCAAGTATTATTCCTAAAGTAGTGGAACTGGATGGGTTTCTCATAATTTCAAGGTAATTAACCAAGATATATACAGTTGATGCCAAGGCAATCACAATAGCAGCCCAGTCAATAATTTTAATCGTATTTCCTTTATTATTTCTGAGGTGCGTTTTATACAAAAGGAATGCAAGCATTAACCCAAAGCCAACGTGTATACTTCTTTGCATCAAATTTGGCAAAGGAGCTAAAGCTGTAACGATATGGAAAAAAGCATATGAAAAGCATAAAAACATCACAATTTTTTCAAGCCAAGATGACAATTGGCGATGCTTAGGATCGGGAGCTTCTTCGTTAAACTTCTCAAAATCCTGTTGTGCTTCTTTTTCAACCACTTCTTTTTCAACCACTTCTTTTTTCTTCAATGGATTGCCTCCTTTTAAAAGAATATTCCTCCTCACAGAATGTAAACGCTTTCAATTAAGCCTTACTATAAATTATATCGCATTGCGATAATGACTAGTCTCTTTCGATATATTTCTGTTATCGTAACATCAAATAAATTATAATTCAACGAATATTTAAAATATTTTAATAATTATAAAAAATAAGTGGATCACCATCCTTAATCTCAATTAAATATATTCAATGAGATGAGCAATTAACAGTGTGTTATTGGATTGTTTCAAAAAGATGACGGAATCTATTTAAAATAGAAAAAACCATTGCTTATCGCAATGGTTTAGATCAAAGTTATCTTTCCATAAATTTCTCAAAGTTCTTAAAAATATTTCGCTTCGGTTATAGAGCTATAGAAATTATAGAATGAATAATACTACACTTACGGCCGTAGCTATTCTCCTATTTATTCACTTTCTTAGCCGAGCATTATTTAGAAATTAGTAAAGAAGATTTGATATCTAAAATTTATAATTTATTGCATTCTAATTTATTTACTTTTCCTTGGATAGTTAACGCCCTATTCAGAGAATTATTAGACGAAATACAACTCCTGCTTCAATTTGTTCAGTAAATTTTTGTTAAGAGAATATATGACGTTATCTCCACCCATGCGGCCCTCTCACCCAGCCGCCGATCACCGCGCCCATGGCATTCGTCGGGCTTACGAACTCAACGTCTTCCATCAACAGGAGCTGGTTGTGAATCGGCACAAGCAGGCCTTCGAGCACCAGGTCCTCCCGCAGCTGAATATAGCGCTCCGGACATCTCGGAGAAGTAGAGGCAGCAAATTTGGAACCTTTGATGACGGTGAACTTGTCTCCGGTGTAATAACCGCTGGCGTCAGCTCCGCGCTTCGAAACGATCGACAGGATTTCGGGCTGCGGCGGCTTGTCGATGGGTTGGAACATTCCTGCATCAAAAGGACTGACGGCCGTTTCCTGTCCGGTCGCTTGATCGATTTTAAAGAATTGGTAGAATTCACCGTGTGCCGGGTGGAACACTTTTTTTACGTGATAGTCATTGTTCATGATTTTCATCCTCCTCTGTAAGTAAAGGGTTGCCGGATAGTTTGGCATCCTTGTACTTTATAAATAGGGGGGAAAGCTTTGAGAGATACTAATTACTCAATTTATTTTCTGTCGTTCTGCTTTTCTTTCGAAATAAGCATGCTGCCGGTAGTTAGCAATCTCTTTTGTCCAGTGATGCAAAATTTCATTTTCCTCTCCAAGAAGAGCTCAGCCGAAACTAAAGGTGGTCTTCTTCAAGTGCCATCAAACCTTCTTTCGCGCTTCCGCTCCATTTTGTCATCGGTATCTCAGCGATACGCTTAGCTATTTCTTCTTTTTCATAAGTTATGAAGTTTTTTAGTCTTTGCATCATTATAAATTTTTATTCTTCCTGTAGCTCTTTTCCATTATATACTCATGAAAATAAGGAGCGATTTCTTCGGGAGTAATTGGTTCCATCCATCTCTCACTTCCCTTTGATGATATAAACTTACTCCTAGTTATCTTCTTTACTCAATTTATCGAATAAACCAATAGCCATAAGAGTGAGTTCGTTATTTTCAGTAATGATGGATGGAAATTTTATAAAAGGTATTTCACTGATTTCGCGTTTGGCTTAAAATCTGTTCATTTTTTTCTAATTGGTATGAGTATATTCAATAATGTGATGAATTGTTTTATCGTTAACTCATCTTTGTTCACTTATAATATTTGTTGCTTGTATTTTCGAATCTCTTACTTATAATAATTTAATTTCTTCATTAGATTTCCATACCGTCTTACCTCCTCTTGTGACTCTAATTCAAACTTTTTAATTCCACATAAACTTCTTGTTCAAATGATAAAAGTTCGCAAATTCCGACTCTGTTAATTTCCCATAACCACAGACAAATTAATAATTTTTTAGTATCATTAATTCAATAATGTGAAAATATAGAATTGGAGGGGAACTATGTATTATACAACCAGCTTGGAGAATGTGGCTTTTGGTGTTCCTTACAACAGAGGATACCGAAAACTCCGTATTTTATCAGGTTATGCCTCATCCGCCTTTTTGTATCACATCTTAAATACATATCCTGATATTGAATTAGAACTCATTATTGGGATGAGTAAAAAAGATGGGATTAAACGATGGGATCATGAACGATATATTCAAACCATGAATGAAAACCCTCGAATTCAAATCAGTTACCATACGACTCATCCTGCCATACACGCAAAATTTTATCATTGGTACGATGATGATCTATTGAATAATTCGGTTACATTTGTTGGTTCTGCGAACTTTTCTTGGGGGGGGTTTCGTGACCAAAACGAATTACTGGTAGAAGCCAACCATCCTAATGTACCAGAGGTATTTGCAGCACCAAATCCAATTTCTTGTAACGACCCACGTATTGATGAATATATTAATTTCTATACTGTTCAAATTCAAAGACGAAATCGAACATTGCAGGGTGTTCGTCAAACCAATCAACAAACACAGGAAACGGAAACATCTATTAATCTTGAAAATTTAGAGTATGTGGACCTTCCTCTTCTTCTTAATAATGATACAGCCATTCATGAAAAAAGCGGGTTGAACTGGGGCCAAAGAGACGGAAGAGAACCCAATCAAGCATACATACCTGTTCCAACACCATTTAATAGAGAAAACCCTAATTTTTTCCCACTATTAGAACAAGATTTTGCAATGTTAACGGATGATGGGCAACAATTGATTTGTGTGATGGCTCAAGCAAATAGAAAAGCAATACATACCTCCGAAAGCAATAGCATCATGGGACGGTATTTTAGAGAACGAATTGGCGTTCCTCTTGGTGCTAGAGTCGATGTTCAAGATGTCATTGGCTATGGAAGAACATCAGTCCGTGTCTATAAAATTGATAATGAAACCTACTTTATGGACTATGGTGTCGAGAACACGGAAAATGAAGAATAAACGAAAAAGGCGTTAAAACGCCTCGCTTACTGTAGACAAACTCGATAATTATTGAGGGTGCCTACAGTCTTTTTTATTTTGCGTAAAGTAGCCCGGTCACTACGGCCACTTTTGGAGATGGCTAACGTAAGAAGCCAGGAAGCCCACTTGTCTCCTTGTTACGACTACCGCATGGACACGCCTTCGCTGGACCCCTTAGACGCGATTTTAGTTTTTCGAAATTTTTATTGGGAAGATAGTTAGCTCCTTTTGCTTTAGTTATTTTTTGTACAAAGTTGACATTTTTCCTCCCATTCCTGGATACGCACACATAGTTTTATAAAAACAAACAGACTCAAATTTTCTAAGATATTTTTTAGCGTCTGTTGCAGAGATGTACAAAACCTTTTTTCTAAACTCGGGTTCTCCAGAATATTCGAAGTCTATGACTATAATATTCTCCGCACCAATTACTTGTAACTCCGCAATCCAACTAGGTGTATCAATATTATTTCCTACGACAACATCTGCTAACAAATTGTTTCCCCCTTGAATATCTAAAATTTATTTAAAGTAACATGTCATAATAACTATTATATATTTATTCTTCTAAACTATGGGAATATTAGTAAATAGTATTTATTTTTATTGATTAGAAAAATAGTTTAACAGAAATGAGCCCGGATTCTATATCGAATCCGGGCTCATTTCTTTTCCGCTTACTCAACTTGCAGAATCTTCATTTCTTCCGCTTTAATTTCTCCATCAAATTCCGTGCATATTCTTGACGCTCTTGCGTCTCTTCATAAAAGGGTTTCGAAATGATTCCGTTATCATCTTGACTGACGTGTACAACCAATCCTTGGTAAATTTGATGTGCAAACTCTTCTTCTCGTAAGTATTCTTCGATGGTTTCATCCTTTTGAAAAAGAAGTTTGGCAATCCCGTTCTCAATTGAGTCGATGGTATATTTTCCTTCTCTCATGTAATCCCTCCATTAAGGAAGTCGATGAACAAGACTTCCGTTTGGACCATACAGTTCGGCAGCGTCTCCATCGTTGTTCCAAATGTAGGCTCCCGACCATTCTAAACTGCTTGGCGGGTTGTGAACAGCATTTGCTCCAGCCGTGATGTTTACAGAAGCACCTGCCTGTAACACGAAACCATCAGGGAAAGTATACGTTTGATTCCCCACTGTGCTAAGAAGTGTCCAGTTTGTCATGTCCACATTCGTTGTTCCATTGTTTTTAACTGTTACAACTTCCGTCTGCAGGTTTTTACCTGTAATGGTCAAAGCATCTGAAATCTGGCCATCGCCTGGATCCACTGGATTTGGATCTGGAGTTGGCTCAGGTGCCGGTTCGGCTACTTGGTCATTTTGATAAATTTCATACTGTTCTCCGTCATCGAAGAAATGTATACTTCCTTCCTCTGTGCTGATGTAGGCAGAACCTGAAGTCAGGATTCTTTCCAATACATCACTATCAGGATGGCCGTAAGCATTGTTTCCGACAGACAAGATGGAGAATATTGGATCTACTTCCGCCAGAAACTCAGCAGAAGTTGCGGTATCAGATCCATGATGAGATACTTTCAAGACATCTGCGTTGATGTCAGCTCCTTCTGCCATCAATTGCTCTTCCACTTCGTAACCCGCATCACCAGTTAACAGGTACTCATTGACTCCGTGCGTGACCTTTAAGACAATGGAGCCGTCGTTCAGATCAGCTGCATCTGAGTCCACGAAAAGCACTTCTACCGAAACCTCGGGATCTTCGGATAACTCATCTCCGATTTCAGTAACCTCGAAAGTTGCTCCACTTGCATCAATCGTTTCTAAGTAATCGATATATGTTTGTGTGGTGTGGGTTTGGCCGCTGTCAATGACGTGTGTGACGCCGTAATTTCCGATGACATGCGCTGCGCCCCCGATGTGATCGGCATCCGGGTGAGTCGCGATAAAGGTATCGATTTGTTCAACGCCGATGACCTCTAACGCAGTTTCGATGGTGGAAGCATATCGAGCAGCATCCACTAAAACATTCTCGCCGTTTGGATACTCGATGTAGATCGCATCTCCTTGTCCTACATCAAGGAAGGAGACTTGTAATCTTTCATAATCAACACCCGTAACAAATTCAGCCGGGTTAATGGCTCGCGCCAGGAATGCCGAAAACTGCTCACGGTTTAAATTCACATATGGCCGGAATGTGCCGTCTGTGTACCCTTGGACAACACCATACGAACCAATAATTCCGATTGCTTCATAAGATTGCATGTTCTCGCTTACATCAGGAAATAAGACAAAATGATTTTCTTTGGCTTCTGGATAGAACGCTCGTTGCAGAATGATCGACATTTCTGCTCGTGTAACAGTCGCACCTGGTCGATATGTGCCGTCTGGATATCCATTGATAATTCCATTTTCAGCTGCTTCTTCAATATATCCACTGGAGACTTGGGAAGAATCGACGTCGGGGAAATCAGAATCCCGTGGCGTACCGTCATACCCTAATGCTCTTCCCAGCATGATGGCAGCTTGGCCTCTTGTGACATTTCCTTTCGGTCTGAATGAATTATCCGGAAAGCCGGTAATGATACCATCTTCAGCAAGGTATTGGATTTCATCGTAAAAACGATTAGAATCACTTAAATCTGAAAAGTTATTTGTTCCTAAAGTTGTAGTAGCGGAAAACCCGCTAAGCACAAGAATAAAAACCAAAATAATAGAAATCTTCTTCAATACTACCTCCTCCTTTTTTGAAATTGTACCTCAAATATACAGAAAATTCCACTTAACTTGCGTCATATACTCTTTAATCTATATCGTTTTTTCTTTTTTCTTTAATTTAGCAATCAAAGGTTGCGTCTTAATGGGAAAAATAAACCGACATTGAGCTGACGGTTACATGTTGAATAACCAATTCAAAATTCGACATTTTTCTTCCCTATTTCTTTTCAAAATTATTTTTGTCCAACAATTATGATAGATTGATTTTGAAAAGAATTATGAGACAAAGAAGAGAGGCAGAGAAGAAGGATAGACGCTTTTTCTCTGCCTCTGACAAACCATCGTTTTTGATAGGATCACTTATTCTGTTTTGCGATTCTTTTGAATTGATTTAAAGATTTTATAAAAGCTTATTTTGTAATATACTGTTCAAATTTTACATCATGGATATATTCAATTTGAGATTCCACAAAATGCCACGTTTTATCAAAAGCTTCTTTTTCATTCAATCTATCCCAAACTGTAACACCACCCACGAGATTTATATACTTAGCTATTTCTCGCAAAAACACTCTTTTATTTTTCAATTTCTGTATTTTATTTTCTTCTTCAAGTTCTTCGACTTTCAAAATAACTTCCAGAATAGCTTTCAAAACTGTCTTATTACGAGAAAGATTGGTTGTTTCTATCAATAAATTTGCCAAATCTTGATAACTTAAGATGATACGCGTGTAATAATAAGGGTCTTGTTTATTTGAATCATAGGTCAAATGCACAAACCACCATAGCCTAGAAAGGCCGTTCCGATAAAATGTTTTATTTTTAGAACTGAAGAAATAACGAGTTTTAATAAATTCAACTTCATTTCCTTCAGCTGCACTTATAGGCCACCTCTTACACATATACTCCCAGAACGAAGTATGTGTTAAATATGCCCAAAACTTTTCATCTGAGGCCAAGGTCAATGGTAGTTCTTCAAAGTGTTCATACAGCTTTATTGCATTTTCTAAGTCTTCCTTACTTCTATTTGAAGGGTCAGAAACCTCTAAAATAGCGTTTTGTTGATTATCCTTTTCTTGTAATTCATTTAAGAACTCATCATTTTCAAATGAATTATAAGAAACTTTATTTTCATTAATATTTTCTTTTAAATCATTCAGCACTGCTTCTTTCATTATCTTATAAGCCATCAATCATCATCTCCTTCTCTGTTGTAGATGATATTTTCAAGCGAAACTAAGGGAGCTTCTGAAGACGAATTAAGCAAGTCATAAGAAATTTGTGTTATCTCTTCGAAGTTTAATTCAGCAATGTTGTAACCCATCTTTTGCAGTCTTTTTTCTAAAGTTCTGTACCAATCTAATCCGGCAATCTCTTCTAGTCCATAATCATCTCTTCGGGCAATATCTTGAACATTGAACAAAGTATCGATTAAAGCTGGTAAATATAGCATCGAAATTAAAATTTTATTGCAATCGTCCCCGTATGCCTGTAAGTGTCCTACTTTTTCATAGGATGCTTCCGGAATTCCAATCTCTATCTGATTCTCACTTAAACTGATACTTATAGACGGTGCTTTAGGATCGGTAGCTTTACTGACTTTAAAAATACTATTCGTATTCGACATTGGCTGTTTCTCAATATATATGGTTTGTGATTCACTGAATGCTAGGATGTCCCCTTTTTGAATTCCGAATTTCACACCTGCATAATCGGGGTGAGCATCTAGATTTGTGTAATTCTCAATTTTCTGATCTGCTAGAATAAAAAAGTTTACATCTACTTTTTTATTTAAAAGTTCTTTTGCTATAGAAATTTTAAATACAGGTTGATATTCCGAAAACGTTAAGCGTTGCATTGTAGAATTACATTCGAAGTGAATATTGAAACTCACTTTTTTAGTTTGAATAAGGTTTTGTAAGTCAGGATTATTTAAACTTAAATTGATATTAAACTCCAACATGTCATTTTCCTCAGTCTGCTCAATAATTTCTCCTTTAAAAAAGCCTTTTAGAAAATCATCACTGACAGGATTTAAAACTGGATGAGGAAAGTTTCTAACTTTTACCCTCATTTTGCCGACACCTCCAGAGAATATCGAGTAACTTGGTCTAAGCTAATTGTAATTGTCTTATTTGCACCTTTAATTAAATGCAATGGCCCCAATACATTCTCATTTATTTCAATTTTATTGCCTGTTTGATCTTCAATAGCGTTATAAATTTTAGCATGTTCAGTGATGCTTTCACCTATCAGTTTTACCTCGATTAAGGCTTCTCCTGACTTCACCGGGTTAACCACCAATCTATACTGTCCACTTTTTTCATCTATACAAAAGGCTCTCATCCTATTAATTTCTGCCTTCGTAATTTTATTAGCTGGCTCTTTCTGAGGTTTGGTCGGACGCGGATTTGGTATTCGTTTTTTACGCTTCCGAGCCTTCGGGTCACGCTTGTTCATTGAATTACTGACTATAGCGATAGAATTGATTTTTTCTTTATTAGAAGTAAGGTCGATCTCTTCAGCAGGATTTTCTTCTTGATTTAAACTGGGTAATACGCCTTCCAAACCAGGTAGTTCAAGAGAATCTTTCTCATATTTTGGAGTTATAGCGTTCACCTCATCATTTAACCATTTGTAAAGTTCTTTCTTTAACTTTTCGGCATACTTCGGATTCTTTTTATAAAGCCCCGGCTTCCAGTCATCATGAGTAGGCGGTTCCATTTTTCGAACCACCTTGTTAAGCTCTTCGCCTTCTACAATAAGGGTTCCCGCAAAGGCGTCAGGTGTTCTAAAGTGGCCTTTTTCATAAATTTTCATTCCTGTCCCTCTAATTAGAGAAACTCTTTTATTAAACTCTTTGGCTTTCAATAAAAATAATTTCATCGTTTCTTTCTGGCCATCTTCAGTTTGAAATTCCTTGCTTCTAATTACCGCATCAGGTGAAGTTAAGGTTAAGTAAAACTCTAGACATGTGCTTTTTGGGTTAAACTCAGCAATTTTTTCTATTACTGTTTTTAGCGTATCTTTATTTATAACAGTTTGACCGACTACTATCTCAAGAGAACCATTAATTATGGCCCACATATAATTAGAAACCGATTCTTCAATCACAATTTTTTCCCAATTATTCTTTTCTTCAAATCCAAGAATAAACTTATCAGTTCCAAAATCGCCATCTTGTCTTTTAAAGAAAGGATCTAATCCAGACAAGTCAGTTAACGGAAGAAAGCCTTTTTTATGTCCATAGAAACCCGTTCCTTGTGTAGGAAACTCCTCTCCTCTATCATAACTAGCAATTTTTATTACTCCTTGAAAGCCTTTATTCATACCTTCGTCTGTATTTAAAGTTCCATACAACATCGCTCTAAAAATTGATGCTGCGAAAGGGGCGTGTTTACCAATACCAAAAGACCCGTTCGATGTTCCGGTTTTGGCTGTATCTCCAGTAGTCTTTGTCAACCTATGAAAGTGGCTGTCTTTAGTTTCTCCTACTTTCGTTAAACCTGTTGTATTTCGGTCACGAATTGCTAAAACTGAAACAGTCTTTTTTTGCAACGCGTCATAGCCCTTATTAAAAAAATGATAAGTTTCATTTGGGTTTTCTTTGTAGAACTGAGTAGCCGTTTCAAAAATACTCATTAGCTCATCTATACCTGGAATAGCTTCTCTTTCTAAGTCTTTTCTTGTAAATTCTACTATTGAAGGTTTATTATTATTTCTTCTAGCATCAAGAGAATCTTGTATAACCTCTCTTGTAAGAGACTTAACAGGATTTGCCTGAAAGTATGAAATACCCGAATCATTCAACCCATCTTCTCTTCCTCCGTTAGTAGAAGGCAGTTCCCATCCTATATTTCCCATATATAAAACCTCCTATGATTTAAATTTAAACTCTGTAATTTTTTCAGTGCTTCCTTCAGCGAATTTATTTTTTAGCGCCTTCAATTCATTTTCTAAGGAGTCAATAATCTGCTTAACGTGCTTGTCTGTATACTCATAGTTATTTTTATTTGCTAAATTTCCAATCAGTTGCATTTTCTTCAATACATCAGAAACTCGTTTTTCAGCTATTCTTTCAAATTTCATCATTTTTTCTTTTTTTTCGTTCATTCTTACCACTCCTTTAGTTTAAATTACCACAATAAATAAATAACGTAAACTATATATTGAATATATGTACATATATTCAATATATGTAATTATTTGTTGCACTTGTATTGAGTGTTTATTCTAATAAAAAAGAGCAGAATAAATATCTGCACTTTAATTTAACAGCTGCTTCTCTATTTTGTGTACTCTGAAATAAAATCAGCCCAATTATTTTTCAACCATTTTACCGGTAATCCATAATTTAATTCTGCTTCTAAAGGAACAGAAGTTTTAGTAGCCCTTTCGCGTTCCTCGCATCCTGGAACAGATTTTTGCAAGTATCTTTCGAGTGCTACACGATTGTAAGGAACAATTGCAGGCAAGACACGCCCTTGCCAAGGATAGTCACCTTTTCTCCACGAAAACCATAAACCTTTATCGTTGGCATAAAAGTCTTCAGTTTTTTCCCATCCTTTGCATTCTCCGGAGATTCTCTGGTTCAATATAGTTCTCGGATTTTTTCTCAGCACGCGATTTCCTGGAAATGTCTTATCAAAAGCAATCAGTACAAAGGCACGTGATTTGTGAAGGCGTGTATTTATATCAAAAAACTTGTACTCTTCAACCAAAAGGCATTGTGCAAAATGCGAGGTTCCCTTTATATCTACAGGAACTTCAAAAATAACTTCATTTTTATTAAATGTAAGATCCCCTGAATCCGTATTCAATTCCCCTTCGTAATGATCAAAATCAAGATTAATCTCTGTCCCTTTTTCTTTCATAAATTTTTAAAAAATACATTCTGCAAGCTTCCCTTCAATTTGATCCGCGATAAATTGTTCTTTTGTTCTTTTGTTCTTTTGTTCTTTTGTTCTTTTTGAACCTCCAAAATGCTTTAGACTTTGACTTCTCAGATTTCACGCGTCCTCAGCAAACTTTATGCACATTGAGATTTCTTCACTCTCTAAATTTATTCTCACACGTTGCCCTCCAGTTTTTAGGTATAAAGACTTTTATCAGTAAAGTCAATAATATCATTAAATTCTAATTAGTTATTTTCTTTTAAAGCAAATTGTAAAATTCAATACAAAAAGAGATGCAGAAAAATTTTCCGCATCCCTTTAAATCATAACCTCTATTGTTATACGACGCTTTCTACAACTTCTTTTATAACGACTTTCTTTTTCCCTCTCAAATTCTCTAATTGGAGTTTTGGTGCAGGTTCTACATAATCATATTCAATGCCGGCAAAGGATTTTAAGATTGCTTCAAATACAACTTGTGCCCCAAGCGGCGGTACAGCCATGCCAATCTGTTTTCGGACAGCTTCTTTGCTTCCAGCGAAAACAAAGTCATCCGGAAACGTCTGCAGACGCGCTCTTTCTCTATTTGTTAAAGCCCGCAGTTCATCCCAATGGTACATATGCGTTCCGCCGCCGCCGCTGCCAGTTACTGTATATGCAGGACGATCCGGATCTAACCGCTTATAAATAGAACTCATTCTTGCGCCTTTTACTTTCAGTTGCAAATGTTCGGGAATTCCCGGATACCAAGCGTTGCTCCCCGGCGGTATGTAGCTCAGCATTTCCTTTACTTTAGCCGTATGTTTCGGCATATCATGATTCGGCGCATCTTCCGGAATCGGCGGATTCAAAATAGCTTCAGACGCCGTTTTATAGTCAGTTGACGCCAGGGTGGTCGGTGCCGGCACTTTGAATTCAATTCCTTGTTCGCGCAGATCGTTCCGTATGCCGACAATGATAATCCGGTGTCTTGCCTGAGGTACGCCGTATTCCTGGAACTTGTACAAATGAGGAGTCAGCTTATATCCGCACTCTTCCAGTTCCGTCAGAATTTGAATAAAGGCTTTTCCTTCATTGGCACTTTGAAGTCCCCCCACATTCTCAGCCACGAAAAATTTCGGCTGGTAGTCTTTCAGTACTTTGACTCCGTACGAATATAAAGGCCCGAACTTGCCTCCCAGCCCTTTTGATTCGCCGACAATACTGAAATCATTGCAGGGAAAACCGAAAGCAAAACAATCGATATCCTCAAGAATCGATTTATCGCCGATTGGCAGGTCTTCGACAGGCCCCCAGTGCACAGATGGATCGTCTGGATTTTCGCATATATTTAATCGGAAAGTTTCACATGCTGTAGCATCGTAATCATTTGACCAAAGATGATCAATTCGAAACTCTTCTCCTGTTTCGGGATGAATGACCCGTGCTTTTTTCGCTGCTAAACTCAGCCCACCTGGACCGTTAAAAAGTTCGCCTTTTTTAAATATCATATAAAAATCGCTCCTTAGTGGTTTTTTTATACGAAAATATGTTCTTGCATACCTCTATGCTTCTTATTGTACACGGTAACGCAAAAAAAAGCAGCCCCCAGCCTTTATGTCAGTTTATTCTAGTAAAAGTCATAGGCTAATTTGGTGTATCGCCGTAGCTTACCGGGAATAGTAATAGTAAAGTGAGGGATAGACTATGGCAGATACAATAACCAAAGAACAGCGCCGAAAAAATATGCAGGCCATCCGGTCTCAGTCAAAACTGGAGAATAAGGTTTCCCGTATACTTTGGAACAAAGGGTATCGTTTCCGGAAAAATGACCGTACATTGTTCGGCAAACCTGACATTTCTATAAAGAAATATAAAACCGTTATTTTTATTGACTCCTGTTTTTGGCATGCCTGTGAAATTCACGGAAATCAGCCGAAAAGCAATCAGGATTACTGGACGAAAAAGCTTGCTAGAAATAAAGAAAGAGATAAGGAAGTAACAGCATATTACAAAGAAAAAGGCTGGTTCATCAAAAGAATCTGGGAGCATCAGGTGAAAGAAGATCTTGAAAAAACAGCCGAAGAACTGGCCCAATTTATCCAAAAAGCCAAAGAGCGTTCTTCCTGAAGAAGAACCCCTTTGGCTTTTTGCTTTTTCTAGTTATTGGTTTTCAGAGCGGAGCATTTCTGCAACGGTTCGATACCCCTTGTTCGTGAAACATGACAAGAATAGGCTCTTTCTTTCTTCGATTTCAATTTCATTATTGAGACAGTAATCCAGAAATCCCAGCAGTGCATTTGCTGTTATTAGAGCACCTTGAACATTACTTTCAGAAATCGTAACGCTGGCTTTTTCCATAATTTTTTTCAGGTTACACTCTCCACCCCAGTCGCTTACGGTTACATAACCAAATGAAGAAACGTTTTTTCCTTTGTAGCCTTGATAGTTTGGCAGATAATCGGAACCCATATGTGTGACTAGCTTTGCTAAAAGAGGAAATTTTGGCCGATACATCTTAGCATTGATAATACAGATACTTTCCTTCATCTATATGAATTAGAATTTCGACTACAGTTTGCACGTTACCTCCAGCTGGTTTCGGACGCAATTCCACCTCAAAGCCTATTGCGCCTTTATATCTCATCCGTTCATTTTCTTCATTTAAATAGAATTCAACAAAAACTTCATTCTAGACCGTATAGTATGGAAAGCTAGTAACTAACGCTGTGTATTTTTGTGCTTCTCTTTCCGTCAGCTTCTGCTTTAAAATAGCCATAATTTCCCCTTTTGTCATTGCCTGAATCAAAGGATAATCTACTAAGTGCTGATGAACCATGCGGCAGACTTTCAGCTGATATCGATGCCGGTATAACCGAACCGTAAGAACTCGCTTTATAACTATCCACATCCAAACCGGCATGTTCCGCAAAGCGTTTGGGCCAGATCACATAGCCCTCTCTGAACGAATACCTCGCATCCAGCTCTGCCAGTTTCTAAGCTGTGCTAGCTTGTTTTTCAGCTGGAATCCGCAGCGCACCCCCTGGCCATAGTCTCTCAGCTCGGTATAATCGCACTGCACTTTGAAGCACTTTAGAAGTCAAAATAGCAGAAAGAAAAGCTCCGTCAATTTCAGTTTCTGTTTTTTCTTTATGGCTTTCATTAGCGACTGCAAGAATCTTAAGAAAAGCAGAAACTTGAAGGTCTTCCGTATTACGGAAAGAATTGTTAAAACAAATTTCAGCCCTTCCAGTTACTCTATTTTCTTATTATTTTAACCTCCGAGCCACAAGGACTCAGATTTATGAAATTGATTAAGTTATCTGTACATTGTTTCTTCTTTTCAAATAATAAATTCGCAGACCAGTGTAATTTAAACCCTGGCCTAACAAAAATATTGATTATTCATATTTAATTCTTATAATTGAAACCAAATAAATTCTCCCAACCTTACCATCGCCTCCGTCCTTCTTTTAATTTCTTTTTCATCCCAAATTTCGGTCGGGGCATAATTATATGCTCGAAGAGCTTTATCTAATTTTGTATTTTTTGTTCCAGTTTCAATTTTTTCAACTATTGATTTAGTGATAAAAGGTTGATTTTTATATACTTTTACTTTTTCTTGAAATGGCTTATTTTTTAAGGAACTGTTATTTGAGAAATTCAAAAGAGTTAAGTTTCCTAGTCTTGATACTAATTCATCATATTCTTCACTGTTTCTCTTAATGTGAAGCCACCCGTCGGACTTCTCTTCAGGCATTATATGCTCTATTGTTCCAGCAGAATGGTCAATTTCATCTAATGAAGAAGCCATTTTTTCTAATATATACTTAGCCTTTTTTCGGTCTGCTTGCTTAGAAGTCAATTTGAACTCTCGTAAAGAATTCAATGTCAGTCCTTTCTTTTCTATAACTAATGTTTCCAAATTTCGAATTGCCTCTTCAAACATTTCTGGCTTTTCATTTCCTTTTCTTAATTTACCGGCAACCTTAAAGAGGCTCTTCTCCAGCTCGTTAGTCCTAGCATTTGTAATTGCAATAGAAAAAATCAACGACTCCATAAGATCATACACTTTTCTTTTTTTAGTCTCTTCTAAATCTTTTGAAGCTAGAACGATTACCAAAGTTTGCTTGATTCCCAGCCTCATACAACGGTCAATTGCTTTATCATACTTACCTTCCATAGCTTTCACATAAAGTATTGATTCTTCATATAAATCATTTATAAATTTCTTAACATCGCGGTCTGTGTCTAAATCAAACTCTAAAATAGGTTCTTTGGTTTGAGGTTTTTGGTTTTTTTCAATAGCTTCAAACAACTTAGCCTTTTGAACCAATACCCCTCTGGACATTATATAATGTTTAAGAAATGTAGATGTAGAGACTTTCGTAGTTCCCTGTTCAGTAGTGAGAACTTTAATAAATGAATCCCACTTATTAGCAACTTCTTCATATGTCTCTTCTTTTAAATTTTTAAGCAACATATTTTTCAATAAATCTTCTGGTTGCAATTTCGCTCCCCGATCGTTCAATGTTTCAAATATTCGAAAAGCAATATTAAAATCACTTGCAACCATAGAAACTACGAATACCCGCTTTGATAAATAGGCCACAAAATCTTTTAATATATCGATATCCATCCCTTTAATTTCATTGTCTATAAATTCTTTGGCACTCTGCATGTTTTTCTGTGAAGTAGTAGAGGCGTTAAAAGATTTGTTAGTTCTTATAAGATCTGAGTAAAAATCATTATCTTTAGTATGCTGTTTTAAACGATTTCTTTTTACTATATCTCCACCAGAATGAGTGCTATCGTATAAATATTTAGCGTAGAGTCCCGAAAAATCTTTTAACCCATGCTCTTCGAATTTTTTTATTGCACTTGAAAAGATCAATGACAATGTGGTTATTCTTTGCTGACCATCTATAACAACCTTCCTGCTATCTTTTTCAATAAATACCATGCTACCTATAAAGTAATCCTGATTTTTGTCCTCATCCATACTAGCATTAATATCATCCAATAAATCTTGGATATTGTTTTTCGACCAGACGTAATTTCTTTGTAATACAGGAATTTCATAAAAATCCTGTCCACTGAGTAACCTTTCTATACTCACTAGCCCATCTGAATTAAAGTATTTTGTCATGGACATTATTTTTCCCCTTCCTGACTGTGTTCTTCTCATTTTATATCAAACTGCATTATGAACTTTCTTGTATTAAATTTTTCTAATCTTGTTTAAATAGCGATACTTCCTTCTATTAATTTTTCACTATTTTATGTTATACATTTTAACATCCATAACCAGTTTATGGGAGTATCAGATAACCGATGTAAATAAACCTATAGAAGAGAGCCCTTGCCTTAGACTCATTTTCAAGCACTATTAAAATATAGAATATATTTTTAAATCTTTCCGGCTGGACTTGGTGGTAGCGGTCATTACAGATACTTCAGCCAGAACTTGCTCCTTCCCTACATTACTTAGAAATATTATCTTATTGGGTTTGTCTTCAGCACCTCCGTAAATGTCTTTTTATATATCTTTTACATAAAAAATACTATCTAATCTGGTATGGAACAAAACAGCGGGGGTTTCGCGAAAGCAGTAAGGGGTCGGCTTGGGCTGAACTAACTCAGGTGTTTAGTTAGTTCAGCCCAAGCCCGCAGGAAAGCGCAGCTGTTTTGCGGAATATCGACGAGCCGAAATTATTAAGTTCAACTTATCTAGTATATCCGACTTGCCCGAATAGTTTAAGATCCAGACGACTTTCCTTTTTCTTCATTTCCATAAAACAAACAATATTTTACAGACTATTCACTCATTTTATGTCAAACTAAAAGGATAGACCGATTCATTCTCTCTAACTACCATTGAAACGACTAAAGGAGCTCTTGTCATGAAACCAATCATCCGGCCGCTGGGCACGCTGCTGATGGGCGGCCTGTATTTGCTGTCGCTGTTTTTTCCGATTCCATATGTTTCGTTCGGCATCAGCCTGCTTGCGCTGCTTGTGCTCATTTCGTACTTTCCGTATTTGAACCGTTTGGGGAAAACCGTCATTACGGCGTTGACCGTCAGTGCCCTTTTGCTGGACCTCAGCTGGGAAGGCCTGCAGCAGTTCTTTTTCGGTCTTGAGACGAATCTCAACGTTTTGGCGATTTTCATCTTTGTGCCGCTGCTTTCGATTCCTATTCAGCGCGGCAATTATCTGCAATACATAGAAGTCATTTTTTCTTTTTCCATCAAAAAGACGCATCATCTTTACCTGTTCTCGACCGTTTCGGCTGTCAGCATCGGTTCGGTCATGAACATGGGCGCCCTTCCGATTCTTTATCAATTGACGGAGACCGAATCCTTTAAGGATTTTGCCACGCTGCGAACCAAAGCTCTGAACAGAGGATTCGTGCTGGCATTTATGGGGTCACCTTATTTCGTGTCGATCGGCTTGGTCATTTCCTATTTCGATGTTACCTGGCTTCAAATTCTTCCAATAGGGCTGGTCCTGGGTATCCTGTTCATATCCATCGGTGTTTTGATGGAAAAGAAACGCGCACTGGCCATTCCGCAGACATTTGAAGCACCTGATGCGGCAGCATTGAAAAAGGCCAGACGCAAAGTGCTCGAATTGCTGGCCATCATCGGCGCTCTGACGGCCGCCATCATGATCGCCCAGAGCTATTCACCTCTTTCCGTCCTGGCTCTCATTCCGATTGCTTCCATCATCACGTCCGTCACCTGGTCTTATGCGATCAGCACGAAAGAGGAATTTGTTCATGACTACCGGTCTTTTTTCAGTGACAAACTGCCGGCCATGGGCAATGAACTGGCGACGTTCATCGTGGCAGGTGCTTTTGGCACCGCTCTCCTCAACAACGGCATCGGTGAGGGGATCATGTATCTGCTGGAGGCGTTGAACATCACCCATGTGTTGATGCTCATTCCGCTGATGGCGCTTTTCTTCATCATACCGGCGATGCTCGGTGTCCATCCGCTCATCACCGCCACCATTCTGGCCATCACGTTAAGTCAGGCATCGCTGTTTGACGATGCGCATCTGTTTGTCAGTCTCGGCCTGCTCTACAGTTGGATGGCGTCCATTCTCATCTCTCCGTTCTCAGGGGTGAACTTACTGATGGGTGCTATCACGCGGAAAAACTCGTTTGAAATCGCCTTGAAAGACAATTTGGGATTCGGCTTGTTTATGTGGGTAGTCTGTTACGCAGCTACGGTTTTGCTGTATTTCGTTTTGTAAGAGCCTTAACTGGTTTTCTTTGTCTAACCTATCCGCTTCAAAGAGGTTAATGGTTGCTCCGTTTCTCTTCGCTTTGAGAGCACTGACTAATTTTTGAGGCTACTTACATTCTGCCATATTAAAAAGTATAGATCTTCCAAAACTTCCGAAGGAGTCCTTTTCATGAAACCAGTCATAAGGCCTGCCAGCACCTTACTGATGGGCAGCACGTATTTAGCATCCCAGTATTTTCCTATCCCTTTTGCCGACCTGCTGATCTGCCTATTCGCTCTGGTCGTGCTCGTGTCCTACTTTCCGTATTTGAACCGTACCGGGAAGATTCTGATCTCAACACTGACGGCCGGTGCACTTTTGATGGATTTCAGCCGGGAAGGTCTGCAGCAGTTCTTTTTCGGCCTCGATACGAACAGCAATATTTTAGCAATTTTTATCTTTGTACCGCTGCTCGCCATACCGATTCAGCAGGGCCAATATTTGAAATACATAGAAATTATCTTCTCTTTCTACATCAAACGGACGCACCAGCTTTACCTGTTCACCATCACCGCCATGGCCAGCATCGGCTCGGTGATGAACCTGGGCACCATTCCCATTCTGTATCAGCTGACGGACACCCGCACGTTTCAGCCTTTTGATACGGTGCGGATCAAGGCATTGACGAGGGGCTATGTTCTGTCTTTTATGTGGTCTCCTTATTTCATTTCCATCGGTTTGGTGATTTCCTACTTCGATGTCAGCTGGATGCAGCTGTTCCCCATCGGTATTATACTGGTCATCCTGTCAGTCGTTGTCGGCTATCTTATAGAAGGAAAGCATACTGCGGAAATCGCGGATGACTTTGAAAAACCCGACCGTGCGGCACTGAAAGCCGCCAACCGGAAAGTGCTGGAACTGGTGCTGATCATCAGTGCCGTCACAGCTGTGATCATGGTCATTGAAAGCCTCACGGAGCTGTCCGTTCTGGCAATCATTCCGGTTATTGCCATTGCCGCCTCGGCCATTTGGACATCGCTCATCAGCACGAAACAGCAGTTCACCTCACATATCCGTTCTTTTTTCACCGGCAAACTTCCTTCGATGGGCAACGAATTGTCGGTGTTCATCATTGCCGGTGCGTTCGGCACGGCACTGCTTGCAAACGGAGCGGACCGGGGAATCATGTATTTGCTGGAAACATTCAATATCACCCATGTCCTGATGCTGATTCCACTGATTCTTGTCTTGATGACGATACCCGCTATTATCGGCGTCCACCCCATCGTCTCGGCGGCCATTCTCTCCATCACATTGAGCCAGTCGCCCGCTTTTTTGGAGGATCATCTGTATTTGGCAGTCGGATTTCTAGCCAGTTGGATGGTGGCCATTCTGGTTTCGCCGTTTTCCGGACTGAACCTGATTATGGCCGCCATCACGAGAAAGAGTCCGTTTGAAATCGCTCTGAAAATGAATCTCGGCTTTTCGTTGCTGCTGTGGATGATTTGTTATGCAGCGACGGGCATGTTGTATTTCTTCGGAAATTTTACCGGGATTAATTAATGCATAAACCAAAGAGTTTTACTGCCCTTCTCCTCTTCGCTTCACTTTCGTAATTCTTCAGAGTCAAAAGTGACTTTCTTTGTTCGTTCATAGAAAGAGCTGCGGAAAGATTACGAGTCGGGAATTGGAAGAACAAAAATAGCCAAAATACTGAAGACGTCGGGAGCAAAAAAGAGCCACCTTTCCTTGATTCTCTTTTCAACATCGGCCGATCTATTGAAATCAAAATATGCTGGTTCGGTCATTCTTTAACTGCTTGGACTGCTGTTTTTTCTGGAAAAATCACCATTCCTGAAAAATGATTCATTTTTCATAGAAAGTGGTTCCTTTCACCTTCTTTTAATGCCAATTTTTATTAAAAAACCGCCGTATTTCCGTTTTCTTCTTGAAATTTTTGTAATTATTATTGAGAGTAGAAGGACCAAAAGTATTCCCACTCTTAAAATTAGTTTGTCTTCTTTTAAAAAACCCTGTATTCTCTAAAGATGCCGCTTTTTAAAGAAAACGGATTCATTGCACAAGGGGGATACACATCATGGGAACGAATAAAAACAGATGGCTGATTGCTTTATCCGCCATCGCGATCCAGCTGTCGATCGGTGCTGCATACGCATACAGCGTGTACACTAAACCAATCAGCGAAACAATGGGCTGGACGCCGACAGAAATTACATACGCATTTACCATTATGATGGCACTTGGCGGTTTGTCAGCTGCCTTCTTCGGAACTTTTGTAGAAAAGAACGGACCGCGGAAATCCGCTATTCTGGCCGCATTCCTGTTCGGTGTCGGGCAGGCGGGAGCCGGTTTTGCCATTCAGATCGATTCACTCGCCCTGTTCCTGCTTACCTACGGTTTCGCAAGCGGACTGGGACTTGGTGTCGGCTATATCGCGCCGATCTCCACACTCGTCAAATGGTTTCCCGACCGCCGGGGACTGGCAACAGGCATGGCGGTTATGGGCTTTGGCGCCGGTGCGCTGATCACTGCACCTGTGGCAGCCAACCTGATCGGCTCTCTGGGCGTCACCACGACGTTCTATATACTGGGCGCGAGCTACTTCGTGCTGATTCTGCTGGGCGCAAGCTACATTGCCCCGCCACCTGAAGGTTGGATGCCAAAGGGAATGGAACAGGCCATCGCTTCGGGTCAAAAAGTCATGAAAAAAGATCTGGCCCAACTGACAGCGAAAGAAGCCGTAAAAACGAGACGCTTCTGGATGGTATGGGTTATGATGCTCATCAACGTCAGCGCCGGCATCATGATCATTTCCGTCGCTTCGCCGATGTCACAGGAACTCGTCGGACTGACAGCGGCCGGTGCGGCTACGCTTGTCGGCATCATGGGTATCTTCAACGGCGGCGGACGTCTTGGCTGGGCAGCCATCTCCGACTATATCGGACGCCCGACCGTCTTCACGATGTTCTTTATCCTGCAGCTGATCGCGTTCATCATGCTGCCGAACATCACCAATGTATTGATCTTCCAGGCATTCATCCTGGTGATCGTCAGCTGTTACGGCGGTGGATTCTCGAATCTTCCGGCCTTTGTCGGCGACTTGTTCGGCACAAAGCAGCTCGGCGCCATCCACGGCTACCTGCTGACTACATGGTCACTTGGCGGCATCATCGGACCGGCTATCGTATCGCAGGTCAGAGAACAGACAGGAAGCTACGTACCAGTCTTCTACATCTTTACGGTACTGGTCATCATCGGTCTCTTGATGTCTCTGCTGATCCGCCGGGATATCAAGCGTATTGAAGGGCATTATGATCCTGAAACAGAAAACTCTTCCGAAACGGAAGGGCTTAATCCTCAGTGAGGAAATGAATAAGGGGAAGGCAGCTGACTGGATCAGCTGCCTTTTTTATACGAATTGCATCTATTATAGAGAGAAAGAAAAGCATCTTCGGATTTGAACGCTCAAATCCGAAGGTGCTTTAGCTTGTTTATCTTTTCTTATCAGCAGTTTTTCAACTTCGCTGTCCATCAAGTTATTCAGTTCGCCTATTCACTCAATCGAATATATTCCCCTGGTCCAAGCGGGAATCCGAGAGCGTACCAGGCAGCAAATAAGATAATCCATACCACCGCAAAAGCGATCGAGTACGGGAGCAACGCGGACATGAACGTCCCGATACCCATTTTCTTATCGTATTTTTTCGCAAACGTTAAAGCGATGGCGAAGTAAGCCAGCATTGGCGTAATCGGGTTAGTAATGGAGTCACCGATCCGGTAAGCCAATTGGGTAAATGCCGGGCTGTACCCCAGAATCATGAACATCGGAACGAATACAGGAGCAAGAATGGCCCATTTCGCCGAAGCACTGGCCACCATCAAGTTGATCAATGCAGCAACGATGATGAAACCGATCAACAGCGGCAATCCGGTTAAACCGATGCCCTGCAACAGGTCTGCCCCAGCAATAGCAGTGATTGGTCCGAGATTACTCCAAGTAAAGAAAGCGATCATTTGCGCCGCGACGAAAGCGATGACGATATATGTGCCCATCGTTGACATCGATTTTGATAAATGATCTGCGATGTCTTTAGTGGATCTGAATACTTTCGTGATAAAACCGTAGACCAACGCCGGTACCAGGAAGAATACCATCATGATCGGTACAATACCGGTCATAAATGGCGAGACCGTCAACGAACCGGTTTCGGGATCACGCAACAAGGCACCTTCCGGAATTGTTAAATACAAGACGATGGCCGTCAGTACAGCCAGCGATACACCTGCCCAAAGCAATCCTTTTTTCTCAAGTTTTGTGGCAGGATCCATTTTTTCCACTTCGCCATCATATACGCCTAAACGGGGTTCTACAATTTTTGTTGTGACCAAAACGGCCACCGGTACAAGCACAATGCAAGAAATAGCCAAGAAATAGTAGTTCATGGCTGGGTTCGCTACATAGCCCGGATCGATGATATTGGCACCCACTTGCGTAAATCCAGCGACAAGCGGATCAAGCATGCTCAAAATCAAGTTGGCACTGAAGCCACCGGCTACTGAGGCATATGCCGCAGCCAACCCGGCAATCGGGTGTCTGCCTAGTGCGATGAAAATCATGGCGACGATCGGCGGCAACACCACCATGGCGGCATCCGCCGCGGCATTTCCCAGCATCGCTACCAGTACAATTGTCGGCAGGATGATTTTTTTAGGCGCAGCCAGTATGGTCGTTTTCATGAATGTTGTAATCAGTCCTGAAGATTCTGCTACCCCAACTCCCAGCATTACGACAAGCACTAGGCCGAGCGGAGGGAAACTGGTAAAGTTTGTGATGAGATTTGTCAGAATCATCACAAACCCAGCACCATTCAATAGGTTGACCACCTCAATTGTCTCGCCAGTCCCCGGATTTACGGCAGAAGTGCCTAATGCGCCGAAGATTGCCGAGGCAATCAAAATTAATACAGCAATGATGACGAACAAGAAAACCGGATCCGGCAGTTTGTTTCCGTATCTCTCGATAAAATCCAGAAACTTATCAAAAACCCCTCTTTTTTTGCTTTTTGCTTTTAATTGAGCTTTTGTTTCCGTTGTTGTACTCATCTTATTCCCCCCTTTGAAATAACAGCTGCCCGGTCCTTCTTTTAAAGTACCGGGCAGCTGCCTTGTCTTCCTGCTGTTGCTTGCAGTCTCTCTTTATTGTTTGAATATTCTTTCTTTTTATTATACTCAGCTTCCTGCGCTCTTACAACTTATTTTTGAAAAAATGTTTAAACTTGTAACAAGTGTGAATTTGACATCGTTTAGTCTCTTGAAAAGCTAAAAATCATTTTTGCAGCGCCGGGTTTTTATTCGCTTCATAAAATAACTTTCCACCTATAAAAACAAAGCTCGGATTTTTCAATGCTCCGATATCGTCAAGCGGGTTGCCTTCCACCACCAGCAGATCAGCAGCCTTCCCTTTTTCAATGGAACCAATCAGGCCGTCTGCCCGGACAGCTTTGGCGGCCATGATGGTCGCGGAACGAATCGCTTCTTTTTCGCTCATTCCATTGGATACCATCAGTGCCAGTTCATCCGCTAACAGGCCCGGCACATTAAAAGGTGTCCCTGCGTCTGTTCCTGCTGCAATCGGAACTCCGGCTTCCAACGCCATTTGAAAACTGACGCTATGGTCATCGATGATTTTCTGCACTTTTGAAATCATGTATTCCGGCACAGAACCCGGCTGATCGAGAATCAACCGTGGGGCAATCAGCGTCGGCACCAGGAAGGTCCCTTTTTCAATCATTAATTCCACTGCTTCGGTGTCCAGCATGTAAGCATGTTCAATCGTCGTGACGCCGGCACGGATGGCATTTTTGATCCCTTCTGTGCCAATTGTGTGCGCAGCGGTCGTTTTCGAAACATGTTCAGCTTCCTGGCAAATGCAGCGCATTTCTTCTTCCGACAACTGGACGGCTCCGGGATCCGTTCCCTTTGTCAGTACGCCTCCAGTCGCCATCATCTTCAGCACATCAGCCCCCGCTTTCAACTGGGCTCGAGCAGCTTTTGTCACTTCTTCGCAACCATCTGCCTCAATCGCCATGACATGGCCGTGGCCGCCGGTCATGACAATCGGACGGCCCGCCGCAAAAACGCGTGGACCGGTAATAGTGCCTTCCTCCACCGCATTCCGGTAATTGATGTCGGCATTGTATCGGGTTCCCAAATTACGGACGGCCGTGATCCCCGCCGCCAAAAACTCCTGACCTTGTTTAACAGCCCGAAAAGCGATATCTGCCGCTTCTTCCTCTTTCATCTTTGCAAACGGGTCCGGAGACGCATCCATCCCCAGGTGAACATGCGAGTCGATCATGCTCGGCAAAACGGTCAAACCCGTACCGTCGAACTCTGTCACTTGTTCTTCTCCCGTCTCCACGGTTTGTCCGACGTCCAAAATGCCTTGTTTATCGAACAGAACTTCTCCCGATTCGATGACATCCTGCTCGCCATTCGTGATAATCCGAATATTCGTCAATTTACATTTCATGCCGCACCTCACAGATTTATGTAGTTTCGTTCGTTATATTTTTGAATCAACGACTGGTAAAGTTCAAAGCTGATATTCCCTCCACTGACCATGACCACTACCTTTTTCCCTTTAACATCCACCCTGCCACTCAGCATTGCTGCCATGGCGGCTGCACCAGATGGCTCTACGACAAGCTTTGTCCGTTCTGCCATAAAAGCTACACAATTGGCGATGGCCTCTTCGGAAACAAGCACCATATCATCGACATAATGCTGTGTATGGGCAAATGTCAGATCTCCCGGTTTTTTAGCCATCAAGCCATCTGCGATGGTATCCACCTTATCGACTTCTGTAGGTTTTCCCTGTTGCAAAGAAGTATACATCGCCATGGCGCCTTCCGTGTTGACACCAATGACTTTCAGCGTCGGTTTAATTTCTTTCAGTGCGGCCGCAACGCCGGAGATTAACCCTCCCCCACTCACCGGAACAATCACGGCATCCGTTTCCGGTAACTCTTTCAGGATTTCCAGCCCGATGGTCCCTTGTCCTGCAATGATATAAGGGTCTTCGAACGGATGAATCATCGTACGCCCTTCTTCCCGGTGAAGCTCCAATGCTTTTTCATACATCTCAATGGAAGTTGTCCCGTACTCGATTGCATTTGCGCCGTATTGGATGATTGCATTCTTTTTACTTTGGACCGGATTCATCGGCATAACGACCGAAGCGCTCACTCCCAGCTGCTGAGCTGCGTACGCTGTGCCCGCCCCATGGTTTCCCGCCGAAAACGCCACGACTCCGTTTTCCTTTTCCTGATCGGTTAGATTGGCGACTTTGTTATAGGCTCCACGCAACTTAAAAGAACCGGTTTTTTGCAAATTCTCGGTCTTCAGATAAATATCATTCCCGGTCAACTCTGAAAAAGTCCGGCTGACTTGAAGAGGAGTCGGAATAATCACTCCCGCTAAGTTGGCCTTTGCTTGATATACTTGCTCTAATGTAATGTACATGGAATAGTTCCTCTCTATTTTAGAATTTCTGCCACCATTTCGATTTCGACTGGAATGTTGAACGGTAATACGCTTGTACCAATTGCAGACCGCGCATGCTTTCCATTTTCTCCAAGCAGTTCCGCCAACAGGTCGGATGCCGCGTCAATCACGGACGGCTGCTCAAAAAAGTCATTGGCACTATTCACAAATCCCAAAAGCTTAATGATTCTGACGTGCTCCAAATTGCCAAGTTCTCCTTCCACCATACTGAGTAAATTGACTGCAGCGATTTCAGCTGCCTTTCTGGCTTCTTCGAGGGACACTTCCTGCCCGACTCTTCCTGTATAAACTTGCTTGCCATCTACAAACGGGCCAGCACCCGATAAAAAAAGTAAGTCGCCTGTTCTGCGGACCGTCACATAATTCGCTAAAGCAGCCGGTGCTGTCTTCGGCCATTCCAGGCCCCGCGCTTTTACTTTCTGTTCAATGTTCATATTTCTCCTCCTCCCCTCTTTTATTCTATCCTTAATATTATCTTCGTTCAACGAATTTTTTGAATCATCCAAAAACTGTATGATATAATAAAAAAACAGCTGTTGGCTGCACTACATAGAAAAAGGATGAAGAAAATGACGGTAGAATTATTTTTAGAAGATAGTTATTTAAAGACATGCGAGACACAAATCATGGCGATTGACGGCGACAAAGTCACACTCAGCCAAACGGTTTTTTACCCCGCAGGAGGCGGTCAGGAAAGTGACACAGGGAAACTGATTCAGAACGGACAGGAAACAGAAGTCCTGAAAGTCAAAAAAGAAGGCGGAACCATCTATCATTACGTGCGGGAGCCAGAGAAACTTCAGGTTGGACCGGTAAGCGCAGAAATCGACTGGGAACGGCGAAACGACTTAATGAAGCATCATACCCTGCTTCACGTGCTGGCAGCCGTTTTCCACCAGGAACACGACTCCCTGTGCACCGGCAACCAGATCTATCCGGACAAAGCGCGAATCGACCTGACCGACATCACGGAACTCAGCAAGGAAGAAATCGATGCACTCGTCACCAAAGCCAATGAAGAACTGGCCAACAATCACGAAGTGACGGTTCGTACACTGCCAAGAGAACAAGCCGAACAGCTTTCGGGTGCCATCAAAACAGTCGTCAACCTCATCCCGAAAGCCGTGAAAGAGGTGCGCCTGGTGAAAATCGGCGACATCGACGAACAGGCCTGCGGCGGCACCCACGTAAGCGAAACCGGAGAAGTCGGCCAGTTTGTTTTGGATAAGACGAAAAATAAAGGAAAAGGCATGACACGGCTTGAGGTACGGGTTGTGTGAAAGCTTGACTAATAAAGAGTGACCTCTTCTTAATTGCAAATGCAAAAGCACCAGCGAATCCCGCACATTGAAAAAATGCGGATTCACTGGTGCTTTTTATTTTTACAACTTCATAACTTCTTTATAATAAAAGTTCTACCTATGACTAACCTCTCTACTTTTTCCTAGATGCTTTTAAGCTTTTCTATTATATTATTTAAAATATTTTGAATAATACTTAACTCTACTCAGAACCCACTGAGGGCAGCCACGTAACAATTTCAGGAAATACCATGATTATAATAACCCCGCATAAACTTACAGTTATAACTCCCATAACTGACTTATAAATCTCTTTCATGGAAACATCGCTTGGAAGAACACCACGTATTACAAATAACAACAAACCAAACGGCGGTGTGATATTCCCTATACCCAAACAAATAAGTACCAATATACCAAACCATACCAAGTCGAAATCTAAAGCAAACACAACTGGAATAAATAGAGGAGTTGTAATCATTAAAATAGAAATTGGTTCAATAAAGGTGCCCAGTATTAAGACAATTAATAGCATGCCTATAATTGATAATATTGGAGCAGTATCTAAAGATAGAACTGCATTTACTAAACCACTGGTAGCTCCTGTAAAAGCCAAAAGTTGACTAAATCCAGCAGAAGCTGCCAAAATTAATAAAATCATACCACTCACTTTTATTGTCCCAATCATAGTTTTTTTAATAACGTCTTTGTTTAGTTTCCCATAAAGGGCGGGTAATATAAGAGCTCCTAGGGCTCCAATCGCGGCAGACTCTGTAGGGGTAGCAAAACCCGAAAAAATCAGCCAAACCACTAAAAATATTAAACCTAGTAAAGGAAAAGCATCAAATATCAAGCCACGAATTCGTTCTTTCCAGCTCGATTTTTCAACCTCATATTTAGGCGCCAAAGATGAATCAAAAGCTCCTATAACCATAAAGTAAACAATCATTAATGTCGCAAGTAACAACCCCGGCAGAATTCCTCCAATAAGTAAATCACCTACTGAGATCCCCCCTAGTCCTCCTAAAAGAATGGCCGTTGTACTTGGTGGGATAATAGTCGCCAAAGAACCGGCTCCTAGAATAGGTCCTACAGACATTTTTAAATGATAACCTCTTTTTTGCATTTCAGGTACCATAGAAGAACCTAACATTGCTGCATTGGCTACTGCAGAACCACTCAACGCAGCGAACATCGTTCCGGATGCCATCGTTAATATACTTAGACGACTTGGTATCCTTCCCATCCATCTTGATAGTACATCTAATAATTTCATTACTAGGCCTGAATGAAATAACACTTCTCCCATGAGTATAAATAGAGGGATAGGTGTTAGTGTAAAGCTCCCTAAAGATCTGAAAGCACTTAAAACTAATGTTTGCATTCCACTATCAAAATTAATGAAAATAATCACTAAAATCATGTTGACTGCAAGAAAGGCAAATGCAACAGGAAATCCAATCATGACAAAGACCATCAATAAAACAAAGAATAATATTATTACTGCCCACCACTCCATGTACCAATACACCACCTTAGTAAGTTCATTATCATCTTCTCTAACGCAAGACTCTTAGGTCTCTATAACTTTTTCTTTTAAAAGAAGATTTGTAAATATAATCAAAAATCTTATCGTTAAAAGTAAAGAACCTAAAGCGAGGGGAAGTAATAATAGATACTCTGGCCAAGGTATATTATCAAGTAATACCACCCCTCTGTTGTAGCTGCTCAAAGTGACTTTGAGGCTGAACCAGAAAAAAATAAATGTCACAATGCTCGAACCAAATGTTATTAATAGATTTACATACTTCAAAACTCTGCCTTGTAAATTACCTAAAATAAGATCTACCTTTACATGCCCATTGTTTTTTAGTATCCAAGGTGAAGCAAAAAAGACTGCGTAAACCAATAAATACCCTGCAAGGTCATTTGTCCATAATACTGGGCTGTTAAAAACTTCCCTAGCAAAAACACCGTAACAAATGGCGATTAAAATCGACAAAATACTTATCCCTGCTATGTATAAAAATAAATTTTCTATTTTTGAAAAAAATTTATTAAATGTTGAATAAACTTTATAAATTTTTAACCCTACTTTGTTTACAACTGAACGTTCTTTATAAGCTACAGAAGATCCCTTATCATTCACTTTAATCACCCCTTAGCAAGTAATAATGCCACAGCAAACCACTGAATTATTGAACGTATAAATTTAAAGAAAGTGGCGTTCACATAAACAAAATTGATACGAGCGTTAAATTTACGGAAAAATTTAACGCTCGCATAGAAAGCTCACAAAAATTTTATTTCCTTTTACTTTCTAAAATACTTCTCTAATTCACTGATATCACTATTAATTCTTGTATTCAGCCATTCCCATGACTGTTCTAATGCTATTGTTTGGAACTTCTCACTATCTTCCAGTTCGATAAATTCTGTTCCTGTTTCTTTCAAACTTGCGTGTTCCTCTTCTATCACTTTTTCTACACCTTCAGCCATTTCATAGTAAGATTGAATTGCCGCTTCACGAACTAACTCTTGTAAATCTTCAGGCAGATTCTCCATGGTATTGGCATTCATCAATATCAGTAAATCATTTGTGTTAAAGTCAGGTACAACTTGATAATTCACTAGCTCTTGGACTCCAAGGTCTGTGACTGAATAATTTGCCCATGCAAATCCATCTATCATTCCTCTTTCTAAAGCTGTGTAAATTTCTCCGCCTTCCATAGATATGGCGTCAGCACCTAAGCCCTGAAGTAATGGAGCATAAGTAGCTGTTCCTCGTATTTTCAATCCTGCAAAATCTTCCGTAGAGTTTACTTCATCGTTTAAAAAGATAGAGTATTTCCCTTGTGCTCCTCGTCCTAAAACTTTAACGTTCATAGCATTTTCATGTAATTCACTTAAGTATTCAAAGCTGCCTCGCTCGATCTCTTCTTCATAACTAAGTTCTGTAAAATTACTTACTAATGCTTCAGGTACACTTTCTGCATAATAAGAACTGAACACCCAACTCATGTCCACCGTCCCATTACTTACAGCTTCTCCTTGGTTAAATCCTGGAATTGCTTCTGGACCGCCAACATGTTCAATTTGAATTCTTCCGTCACTAGTTTCTTCTATTATCTCTTTGAATATTGGGAATCCTGCCATTTGCTTATTGGTAAGATCTAGAGCAGTCGCAACTTTAATATTGTAAATTTCCTCTTCTGATGCATCTGCTTCTCCTTGGGAATTGGTTTCTTCGCTAGAACATGCAGCCAATACCAATATAAGTACTAAAGTTAAAGAAATAAAAGTGAAATTTTTAAGTGTTAGATTATAATTCATTGTCATTGCTCCCTTTGTGTATCAGATTTTTTCAACATTCTTCAAATCCTTTGACTTCAATTAAATTAATCGAATTTTATGATAATCCTCGATGCCTTACCACTAGATAATTTATCAAACCCCTCATTAACTTCTTCTAGAGTTATAAACTCAGTAAGCAATTTATCAACCGGCAAACGCTTCTGCTTAGTTAGTTCTATATAGTTAGGAATATCTTTACTTGGAACGGAACTACCTATATATGAACCTTTCAGAGTCCTTTCTTCTGCTGTTAAAGTGACGTATGGAAAAGAAAAGTTATGATCCGGATGAGGGAGACCTGTAGTAATAGTAGTTCCTCCACGCTTAGTTATAGCATATGCAACTTCCATCGCCGGTACGACTCCTGCTGTTTCAAAAACGTATTCAAGACCGCCTCCTGTTGCTTTACTAATGTGTTCGACAACATCTTTATCTGTCGAATTAAATACATCGGTTGCTCCTAAGTCTTTTGCTTGAAGTAACTTTGAATCATTTATGTCCACAGCTACAATTCTGCTTGCTCCTGCGGCAACCGCTCCTATAAGAGCACTGAGGCCCACACCTCCGAGCCCAACAATAGCTACTGTATTCCCTAATTTGATATTCGCTGTGTTTATTACCGCTCCAACTCCGGTTATAACAGCACACCCATACAAAGCGAGTTTTTCAAAAGGTAACTCTTTGTCAACTTTTACTAAAGAATTTCTCGATACAACTGCATATTCAGAAAAAGCAGATACACCTGTATGATGATTTATATCTTCTTTCAATGTATGTAATCGTCTTTCTCCACTTATTAAAGTGCCCGCTGTATTTGTTACTGCTGCAGGTTCGCAGAGTGCGGGGCGACCTTCTTTACAAGGTAGACAATGACCACAACTTGGAACAAAGACACATACTACATGATCCCCTTTTTGTAAGTCTGTAACGTTCTCCCCTGTTTTTATAACTATCCCCGAAGCCTCGTGTCCTAATGCCATTGGTAACGGTCTCGGCCTACTTCCATTTATTACCGACAAATCGGAGTGGCAAAGACTTGCTGCTTTAATCTGGATCAGAACTTCTCCTTGTCCAGGGGGGTCTAATTCTAAGGTCTCGATATTGATGGGTCTACTTTCTGCATACGGAAGAGTAGCACCTGAGGTCCGTAATACGGCTGATTTCACTTTCATAACAGTTCTCCTTCTTATATTTAATTATTTATCTTTTTTACTTTTTGAATGTCATTTAATACATTTTTATTCCTACAAACTTTGTTTCTGTCATATCTTCCATGGCGTACTTAACGCCTTCTTTACCAATACCGCTTCTTTTAATTCCACCGTAAGGAATATGATCGTATCTACGTACAGATACTTCATTTATCCATATGCCTCCAGTTTCAATAGCATCCACTAGGCGCATTGCACGATTTATATCCTTCGTGAAAACCCCTGCATGTAAACCGAAATCAGAGTCATTAGCTTTTTCAATGACCTCTTTTTCTTCAGCAAATTGCATTACACTTACTATAGGGGCAAATACCTCCGCACAAACTACTTTCATTTCTGACGTAACATCACTTATTACAGTCGGTTCAAAAAGCGTCCCTTGCCGGTTTCCACCAGCCAATACGACAGCCCCTTGATCTACTGCTTCTTTAATCCATAACTGCGCTCTATTGGCAGCCTCTTCTGTAATCATCGGACCCATTTGGGTAGTTTCATCAAGTGGGTCTCCAACTTTAATCAGTTTTACTTTTTCAATTAGTTTCTCTAAAAATTCGTTATATATTTTTTCATGTACATATATTCTTTGGGCAGATACACAGGCTTGGCCTGCATTCGTAAACCCTCCTTGCACTATTGAATTAATCGCAACTTCAAGATGACTGTCGTCAAAAATAATATTGGGTGCATTTGCTCCTAGCTCTAATGTAACTTTTTTTCTTTTGGCCATTTCCTTGATTTTCCACCCTACTGCCCCGCTACCTGTAAATGTAACTTTTTTTACTTTTGGATTTGTAACAAGAGGCTCCACCAAATCTTGGCCAGTCCCCATGACAATATTGAACGCTCCTTTGGGCAAACCAGCTTCTTCAAATAATTGATAAAGCAGAACCGATGATAAAGGAGTCTTCTCAGCAGGTTTCAAAACGATAGTATTACCTGAAGCTATTGCTGGGGCAACTTTGTGAAGCACTAAGTTTAAAGGAAAATTGAAAGGCGTTATTGCTGCAATTACACCGATGGGAACTTTTTTGGTGAATCCTATTTGATTTTCCCCTCCAATAGCACTATCCAGAGGAATTTGTTCTCCGTAAAGCGTTTTCGCACCTTCAGATGCAAACCTCAATACTTGGACTGCTCGTGCAACTTCTCCTTTGCTTTCTGTTATCGGTTTTCCTACTTCCAGTGAAAGTAACCGAGCAAACTCATCGGTTTTCGATTCCAGTAAATCAGCAGTTTTCCTTAATATTTCAGAACGCTGGTGAGCTGGCATTTTCTTCATTACATTATTATAAGTTTGGTAGGCGCTATCAATTGCAGACCTCACATCATCATGGTTTGCACATGATATTTTACCAATTATTTCATTATTGTATGGGTTACAAACTTCTATTTCTTCTCGCCCGTCTTTACTGATTTCCCTACCATCAATCATAGAACCAAAATGATACATCTTTAAATCAATCAAAATCTCACTCCTCTTGTTTTAATTATTTTTATCTTTTTAAAGTATTGTTAAAATTTCATCGAATAAATCAAAGAATTATGGCGTTTAATTGAAATCGTTTACATTTTATCTATTAAATTACATTTTGTACTAATTGAATTCTACCATAGCAATTCGTCGAAAGTAAACTAATATTTACAATTTTCCAATAATTTTAAATACTAGTGCTACTATTCTACTCCCTTTTGATAAAATCTATCTTAAGGGATTTATAAAACAGTTTAAAGGTACCCAAAATAGTTGCTTGTTAAAAAGGTTTGAAAAATACCTCACTTATTGTTATTTTCAGTCAACTTAAATACCTCTCAATAAGGAGGTGCTTAACAATATTCAAGGATTTATATCTCAGCTGTATCATATCCAATTCACTAGCTCTCAATCTACTATAATACGCTTTCACTGAATGATATTCTCTGGATTTCAAGCCAGAAAGAAAAATGAATTTCTTATAGCAATAGACTTCAGTTGACATTACACATAAATTTCTAGACCGTAAATCTGAATACTAATCTAATTAATTAACCTTCTTACTTGATCTCCACCCCTGCCCATTCTTCCATATACCGGACAATATAAGTGAAATCCTTATCTCCTGCTCCTTGGGTCATCGCGAATCGCCAGAAATGGATCAAATTAGATCCCAGGAAGATGGGAACGTTCAAATGCGCAGCTAAATCACCGTACATTTTTATGTCTTTGTAGGCCAGGGATGTTTTAAAACCAAAATCGAATTTTCTGCTCAGTATGGACCTCGGAAACTTATCTCGAGTAGCTGTATTTCTTCCGCTGCTGATATCCAAAACTTGAATCATCTTATCTGGATCTAACCCCGCTTTTACACCAAGAACAACAGCTTCAGAAGTCATTGCCAATGACGCAAAAGACAGCAAGTTATTTATAATTTTCATCGACTGTGCCTGCCCCGGCTCTTCACCGATATAAAAAATATTTTTTCCTATGATTTCCAATACCTCATGACAACTCTCGTACGTTTCTTTATCGCCGGAAACCATAGTGGCTAATGTGCCGTTTTTTGCACCCGATACGCCTCCGCTTACAGGAGAGTCCAACACTTTTATTCCTTTTTCGCTCAGTCCCGCTGCGATGGTTTCCGCCATTTCCTTTCCGGTAGTCGACAGATCAACAAATATTTCCACCTTTTTACCTTCGATGACTCCATCAGAAGAAAGGGCTACTCCTTTTACAATGGCGGGGGTAGGCAGGCTGACCAACACACATTCAGCTTTATCTCCAACATCACGCGGAGATGAGGCGATTTGCACGCCCTCCCCCTCAAAAGACTTCAAGACTTCTGTGTTTATATCGTACAAAGCCAGCTTGTAGCCTCTTTCCAAAAGTCTGGTGACCATGTGATGCCCCATATTCCCCAAGCCGATAAATCCAATGGTTTTATCCTTCATCGTCACGAACCTCCTTTACCCAGTTGGTTTCGTTTCCGTGATATTCATACCATGCTCCTGTTAATCCCGAACAATACTTTCCAATATGGACATGCCTCTTTTTTTCTTTATCTGCAAAATTCCCGGAATTTCTGTAAAGTCCTTGTTCTCGATGCCTTTTACAATTTGGCTGTATTCAGCGGCCGATCTGCTTAAGCTTATGGGATGTGACAACGTCAAATATCGGAAAGTCGTCCATCTCATGTTCAGCCGTTGATACACATCAATCAATACATTGTTGTTGGACAGCTGGATCAATCGTAAGTGAAGTTCTTCCACCACCAAATGACATTTTTTCACTTCCCGTTTGTCGATGGTAGCCTGCATTTCATCAATCAGCCTCTTCAGTTCATCGATTTGTTCTCGGGTGCAAATCATAATCCCCCTATTGATCGCCAATTCCGTAATGGTATACACCACGTCATACAAATCACTAATTTCTTTGAAAGAAATTTCTTTCACAAATACACCGCGTCTCGGAATCTTTTCCACCACACCCTGACTTTCCAAAATAAATAAAGCTTCCCGGATGGGCGAACGACTTATGTTAAACTCCTTGCTTAAATCGGTTTCCACCAATTTTTGGCCAGGCATCAATGTGCCTTCGGCAATCTGTATCGCAATTGCTTCAGCTATCTGTTGAGCCACTGTTCCATTCACTGTTTTTTCCATTTACCTCATACCCTTTTAAAATATTTGGTTTTACTAAATGATGCTGCTAGCTTAAAAAATAATATATACAAAGCAAATCACCTTCCACGATATCAGGCATTTTAGTTGTTGGTATTGGTATTGCTTTTGAAAAATTATGTAACGAGAAAATCATCAGGTTTCTTTTCGGTGATTTCACATTATTATTCCTTAAACTATGCATAATATTATAGCAATGATAAGAGTATACAAAACAGAAATTGGTCAAGCGGTAAGAACAGATTTTAGATAAGATGTAATATAGAAGAGATTTTTAAAAGCCTGCAGGCAAGACCCCAAAGCAAGGGGGTTTCGCCTGCCTTCTTCTAAGAAGCGGCAAAATCTTTATTTCCCTTCTTTCTCCATCTCATCAAAGACCTGCTTGGCATTTCGGAAGCTGTCAACGCCTGCAGGTACACCACAATAGATGGCACACTGCAAAAAGACCTCTGTAATCTCTTCTTTTGTCACACCGTTGTTCAGTGCTCCTCTTGTATGAAGTTTCAGCTCGTGCGGGCGATTTAATGCTGTCAACATCGCCAGATTCAGTAAGCTTCTGTCTCTTTTCGACAGGCCGGGTCTTGTCCATACTTCACCCCAGCAATACTCTGTGACCAATTCCTGCATCGGCATATTGAAATCGTCAGCTGTAGAAAGAGATCTCTCGACATGCTCTGCACCCAGTACACTTTTCCGAATTTCCAAACCTTCATCAAATCGTTTACTCATTTCAACATCTCCATTCATTTGATTTTCACTACTTATTCCATATCACTTTTCGGACTGACCAAAAGTGTCCTTGTTCAAATTGTATACAATTTGAACAAGTTGTCAATCCAATTAAACATAAAATTCAGAAAACTTTAAGTTGAAATCGTTTAATGCTTTTCTAAAATTTCATCCAGCACCGGCTGTACATATTTCAACAAACCTGCTGGATTTTCAGAGGGAGGAAAATGCCCCATCCCTTCCATTTTGATAAACGTCCCATCCATCCTGTTTGCCGCTTCTTCGCTTTGTTCCGGAGTGCAGGAGTAATCGTATTCACCACAGAATATCCATAGTGGGCATTGTGTTTTTCCGATCCCTTGTGCTTGTTTTGGCCAGTCATAGCTGTAGAAATAAGTGTCTCCCTGATAGACGCCTGGCCCCCCTTGAGCATACTCCCATAACACAAGCCTGCGGAAATATTCCGGGCTTTCAGGCGACATCAAACCGTTTACCCAGGAGGAGAGAAAGTGGCCACCATGCACCTGCAAATGGTTTGTCCAGTTGACACGCCTCCCTTCTCTTCCAAAACCTCCTTCCATTGAAACTACCGCCCGGAACAGCTCACCGTACCGGGCAGCAAGGTGCAACACAATAGCCCCTCCCATGGAAGACCCAGAAATCACTGGTTTTTTGTCGTATAGATCAGCTGCTTTCAAAAAGCCTAAAATCCATTCTGTATACAATTTCGTCGTCAATTTATACGGTTTTTCCCAAAATTTATCGGGAGGGGAAGATTTTCCGTGATATGGTAAATCGAATGCAATCATCCGCCATTTCTTTTGCAGTGTTTTATTGCCCAACAAATATTTATATTGACGCGAGTCCGACCCAGCCGTATGAAGAAAGATGATTGGCTGGCCTTCGCCAGCTTCTTCATAATATGTAACATGCTCTTCCCCATTTACATACATTTTTACATAATGGCCTTTGATCGTTTCAGGACTGAATTTCTCTTCTGTCAATTTAGCCGCCAGACTTTCCGTTTCTTCTTTCGCCGACAACAGCAACCGCTCAACTATCCGTATAGATTGAGCCCAGACCAGCCGGTTTCCCTCAATGGATACTCCCGGAACATGAGCTACCATTGCCTGCAATGTATTGTGGAACGGCGGAGCAACCTTCTGCAGATACTTTGACCAGGCGCTTCCTGGTATGCTGATGGTGAAATCCCAGACATGATCCAATGTCAGTTTTCGGGTCACGGAAATTTCCTCTTTGTGGATGTGCCACAGGTACGTTTCATCTCCGATCTTCAAAAGAAACGAGAAGTTCAAATCACTCAGCTGTAAAAAGCTTTTCAGTTCTTCGTCTTCACTGGCTTTTTGCATCCATTCATTTACTTGATCCTCATCCATGTTTCATGATTCTCCTTCCTTTTCAGTTTACTGTGAAAGTTCATCAGGATAATTTAAAGACAACCTCTGCGAATTCGTCACTGACACTCGGAAACTTTTCCGTCACTTTCGGGTCATGACCCGGGATGATTAACTCCGGCGAGCTGGCCAATTTGTTCACCTTATCAAACGAATCATACATTTGAGGAATATTATGAACACCTGAAAAAGGTCTGTCTTCTTCAATATTTTTGTAGTAATGCGTGGCATCTGATGCTAACACAAGGGTTCCTTTCTCAGTATTAACAGTAACAATCTGAAGGCCAGCCGAATGCCCTCCGACTTTATAGACGTTAATGCCTGGTGCTATTTCTTCATCGCCGTTTACAAATTTTACTTTTGCCTTAAAGTTCTCTTTTACTAAATGAAGTATATCCTGTTCTTCGATGACGCTGTAAAATGCCAATCTTGAAGCATATTTTCCTGTCCAGAATGCCATCTCCTCTTCTTGCAAAACAAAGGTGGCATCGGGGAATTTCGTCAGATTGCCGATATGATCATAATGCATATGGGTAATAATCACCTTTGAGACTTCTTCTTTTTTGACGCCGAACTTTTCCAACGTCTCAATCGGACAGCGCAAAAATGTACGTTTTCTTTCATTGGATACTTTTTCGTTGAAGCCGACGTCGATGACAAATGTATGAGCAGCTGATTTGGCAACCCAGATAAAATAGTCCATCGGCATGGAATAATCTTCATGCGGATCGAAGTGACCATAGAAGTTATCGTAGGCTTTGACATCTCTGGTGGCATATCTAATCGCATATACTTCGTAAACGTCCTCTTTACTCATCTCGCATTCCCTCCATTTTTTAATCTTCTAAATGTCAGTCACCGAAGAAGTCGATCAGCGCTAAGGACAGTCCCGGTATGAAACTGACCACCATCAGGTTAAGCACCAATATAATTAAGAAAGGTATTGTCGCTATGGCAATTCTTTTCAATGAAACATTCGCGATTGCACAGGCGACAAAAAGGTTTACCCCTAATGGAGGTGTACACAACCCAATCGCCAAGTTTAACACCATGATGATTCCGAAATGAATCGGATCGATTCCAAATGCAGTCGCTGCAGGAAGCAGAAGTGGCGCCAAAATAAGAATCGCGGCTGTCGTTTCAAAAAACATACCGACAATCAACAGGAGCAGATTAATGATCAGCAGGAACATGATGACGTTTGGAGCCAGGTTCAGAAAGAACTCAGTTACCAATCCAAAAATGCCTTCCCTGCTTAAAATCCATCCGAACAACCCTGCGTTGGCGATAATAATCATAACAATCGAAGACATCTTCATCGCTTGGGTGAAAATTCCCAGGATGTTTTTGAAATTGATTTCCCGGTAAACAAAAACCCCGATTATAAATGAATACACCACCGCAATGATGGAGGCTTCTGTAGGTGTGAAGATTCCGCCATATATTCCGCCCAGCACAATAAACGGCATAATAATGGCCCAGATGGCATCTTTAAAAGCTACCCATACTTCCCTTGGGCTGGATCTTTCCAGCTTTTCAATATTTCCGTTTCTTTTTGCTGTTAAGTAAACGAGTAATAGTATGGATAAAGCTACCAATATCCCTGGAATTACTGCGGCTTTAAATAAGTCGCCTATTGAAGTACTTGTCACCACCCCATATAAGATGAGGGGAATACTTGGTGGAATAATAATCCCTAAATTCCCGGAAATCGCCTGTATAGCACCGGCATTACTGCTGTCATACCCCTGTTTGATCATTGCTGGGATAAGTATTGCACCCAACGCTGCTACAGCTGCTGTTGCCGAGCCCGAAATGGCGCCAAAAAACAAGGAAGCAACTACGGCTACAATTCCAAGTCCACCCGTGATATGGCCTGTTAAGCTTTGCGAAAAGTGAATAAGACGTTTTGAAATCCCGCCATGCTCCATTAAAGTACCCATCAGTATAAAAAACGGCACAGCCATGAGCGGGAAGGAGTCTAAAGATGTAAACATTCTTTGGACAACAATCACAAGCGGAATATCTCCTACCCCCCAAATCGCTATCACAGACGCCAGGCCCAGAGATATAGCGATTGGCACACCCAGGACCAATAATATTCCCAACGTAATCACTAATATAGTTGCCAAGGTCAGTCAATCTCCTTTCCGATCAGTCTTTCTACAATAGCTGCTATCCCATTCAGGAGCATCACTACCGAACCGATTATGATAGCCGAATAAGGAATTGACATCGACACCTGCAAAGTCGGCGTCACCTGTGAACTGACTTGTCCTAAAAACTCATATCCTTTGACAATCAGCACCAAACTGAAGACAATCGCTGCGATGTCAATAAACGTTTCCAGAATCGCCTTTGCTTTCTCACTTTTCAAAACTTCAAAAATGACGTCGATCGCAATCAGTTCTTTTCTGCGCAACGCGATACCCGAAACAATAAATACAATGAAAATTGAGCCGTATCTGGCCACTTCCTCAGACCAAAGAATAGGTATTGTAATTACATACCGGGATAAAACCTGAAGAAACACCACAATGACAATAAAGGCGAATAAAAGAGACAACAAAAGCAACAGCAGCTTATTTAGAATGTTGACCATTTTTAAAAAGATAACCACATGGATTCAACTCCTTTATGTACAGTGAGGAGCAACCCAGAGAGCGCTCCCCAAAACACGAATACCTGACTTACTCTCGAAGTGACTTAATTGTCTCTAACGCATCACCGAATTCATCCTCGTATTGGGCATTAAACTCTTCAGCCAAAGCTCTGAAGGCTTCAATATCAACATCTTCTCTTCGAATGACTTCTACACCGTTATCAACCGCTGCCTGGAAAGCCTGTTCCTGAACATCGCTCACCCATTCGCGCTGGTCTTCGGTTGCTTGTATTGCAGACTCAACCACTAAGTTTTGGTGCTCTTCTGACAAGCCATCAAAGAACGCCGGGCTCATCACCATAAAACCTTGCTGGAAGAAGTGGTCCGTCTCCGAAAGGTGGGTCGTCACTTCTTGGAAGTTATTTGCTACAAAAAGAGGGATCGGGTTACCCAATCCATCGATAACGCCTTGCTGCAGTGAGGTAAAGACTTCTGTAAAGGCCATCGCTGTAGGATTGGCTCCCACAAGAACTTCCCAGTCTTGTTTAACGTCATTTTCAACAGCCCGGAGCGTCAAACCTTCTAAGTCATCCGGATGCGTGACAGGTCTTACACTGTTGCCGTAGCCCCAGAAACCAATTTCAAACCAACCCAGCATTTTGAGGGTTCCGTCCCTTTCAATACTTGCATTCAATTCTTCTCCAAAATCTGTTTCCAGAGCATCGAAGAAATGATCTGTATCCTCAAAAAGATAAGGAAGCTCTAGCACTCTTGGCAAGTCTGCAAAGTTCCCAAGTGGCGAGGTCGAAGAAATGATCGCATCGATTGTGCCAATTTCCGCTCCCTCGATCAAATCCCGCTCCGCTCCAAGTACACCGTTGGGGTGAATCGTCACTTCAATCTCTCCGTTTGACTCTTCTTCAATGATTTCCTTAAAAATCCGGGCATATCCATGATGCGGTGTCAAATCCGATTCCGCGATGGCGTGAGCAAGATCGATTTGCACGACCTCTCCCTCCGCAGTAGAGCCTCCGTTTTCGTCACCATTTGATTCACCGCTGCCACCGCATGCGACTAATACAATTGAAGCCAGAATCAATGAAATCAGCAATAACATCTTTTTCATCTTCGACCCCTCCATTAGTTTAATTTATTGTATGCGCTTACAAATCCTTAAACCACACCTCTTGCAGTTAACAGAATATTGCAAACTGTATACAACTTATGATTATTTTATACTACTTAAAAACGAAAGTCTATCTTTTATTGTTTTTGTTACCGCTTGAAAGATTTAAATTTTAGGAAGCGAAGAGAAAAAATTTTCATCATCCAAAGTCCACAAACATTAGTATACAATTGAAAATTTCATCAATACAAAAAACCAGTCGGTACCTCCTTCCTTCAGCTGTTTACTTTAATGACTATCTTTCCAAATGCTCCTCTACTTAGGTGTTCATACGCCTCGATTGCTTGATCGAAAGAATAAACTGTATCAATCACCGGTTTGATATCGTATTTTTCGAACACTTCAATCATCGATTCAAAGGCCTTCCGATGCCCCACCCGCATTCCTTGCAGATGAGCTTGTTTGGACAATAATGAAAACAAATCCACTTCCGCTGTCTTGCTTTCAAGAAATCCGATGATGAATATCTGGCCTTGAAGAGCCAATGCATTAATCGAGCGATTGATGTTTGTGCCTCCAACCACTTCTAAAATGTAATTTACGCCATTCCCATCGGTTACCCTCGCCAACTCTTCATTCCACTCGGGCAGTTCTTTGTAGTTAATCACATCTGACGCCCCGAGCAACTTCACTTTTTCAGCTTTCTTCCAGCTGCTCGTCGTGGCAAAGACACGTGCCCCCAATGCTGTGGCCAATTGCACACCGAATAGCGAAACGCCGCCTGTTCCATGCACCAAAACGGTATCGCTTGAAGTCAATTTTCCCTCCTCCACCAATGAAAACCAGGCAGTCAAAGCGGCGATTGGCAAAGTGGAGGCTTCTTCATCTGATAGATTGTCAGGAGCCATCACCGCAGCCTCTTCATCTAACACCATGTACTCGGCCAATCCGCCATCAAGCACGCCTCCCAGTGAATACAGCACATCGTCGGCAGCTGGTTTGCCGTCAATCCATTTCGTGTAGACATGAGAAATGACCCGGTCCCCTTCCTTAAATCGCGTCACCTCTGCTCCTTTCCGCACGATGACACCCGCTGCATCCGAAACCGGAATAAACGATCTTTCCATCAAGTCCCGCCGATAATTCCCATCCATTATGTCCTTGTCTCGGTAGTTCAGCGAAACCGCATTCACTTTAATAAGGATTTCGTTATCTTTCGGCTCTGGTGTTGGTACCTCGACCAATTTTAAGTTTTCCAGTTGAAAATCCTGTTTTTGCCACGCTTTCAATACAAACTCCCCTATTCTCGCGTAATAGAATGCACCGATTCCTGTCGTTTCATGAACTTTGATTGATTTCCTTCTATCATAAGTGCAGCGAAATGAAACGAGATTCCGCCATTTCGCTGTAGATTGGGACTAGGATAAATTCATCACGACTGTTTTCAGTTCCGTCATTTCTTCTATTGCGTAATGCGGTCCTTCGTTCCCAATGCCGCTGTTTTTCACGCCACCATATGGCATGAGATCTGCACGATACGTGGAACCATCATTAATGATTACACCACCGGTATGCAATTTTTTCACTGCGTACATCGCCGTATTGATATTGGATGTGAATATGCCGGATTGCAACCCATAGTTGCTGTTATTCGCTTTTTGAATAGCTTCCTCCAATTCGTCAAACGGCAAAATAGTGACTACCGGACCAAAAATTTCTTCACAAACCACTTTCATCGTTTCTTCCACATCTTCAAGTATTGTCGGTTCAATGAAAGGTCCATTTTGGGAACCGCCTGTTACAATTTTCGCCCCTTGGCTGACCGCCTCGTCAATCCACTCCTTCACCCGGATCGCTTCTTTTTCACTGATTAACGGACCAATCGTGGTACGATCGTCCATCGGATCTCCAACTATCACTTCTTTTGTGTATTTCACCATTTTTTCCAGGAATTCTTGTTTGATGTCATTGTGGACATAGATCCGCTGAACAGAGATACACGCTTGACCCGCTGTCGTAAAGCCCCATTTCACGCAGCTTTGAGCCGCTTTTTCCAAATCGGCATCTTTGTGGATAATGTTCGGCGAATTATTGCCCAGCTCCAAGGAAACATTCCGGAGCCCCGATTTTTCCTTGATTTCTTTTCCGACTCCCGGGCTCCCTGTAAAGGTATACTTTCCGATCCTTTCATCCTCCAGCAGCCATTGGCCGACTTTCGAACCGGAGCCACATATCAAATTGACATATCCCGCCGGCAATCCCGCTTCTGTCAAAATCTCCATCAAAATGAACGCTGACAACGGTGTATCGGAAGCCGGTTTCCATACCACCGTATTTCCTGCAGCAATCGCAGGGCCTATTTTATGGCAAGCCAGATTTAGCGGAACATTGAAAGGCGTGATGGCACAAACCACACCAATAGGGACTCGAATATAATAGCCGAAACGATTTTCACTCCCCGGACTGGCCGATATGGGCACAATTTCTCCGCTTAACCGCTTGGCTTCTTCTGACGACAGCAGCATCGTTTGCACGGCGCGATCCGCTTCCACTCTTGCTTCTGTGATGGTTTTGCCAACCTCCCCCACCAGCACTTTGGCAATTTCCTCTTTTCGTTCCTTTAGAAGATGGGCTGCCTTATTAAGGATTTCATACCTCTCGTAGGGAGATAAAGAGTCATTTTTGAATGTCTCTTCAGCACTGGCAACAGCAGCTTCAACATGAGATTTTTCCGCTTTTGAAACACGTCCCATTTCTTCTCCTGAGTACTTGTTGTAAACTGCAAAATCCGATTCCGTTTTGACCGAGTTCCCACCAATAACCAATCCATAACTTGTCATGTTACTCCTCCTCCAATTTCCTTCGGCTCAAGTCTACTCACCACGTCATTGTTCTTTCACTTCTACTCCAGCCCACTCTTCAAAGTACTTGATGATGGTCGTGTAATCTTTGTCCCCTGCCCCTTGCGTCATGGCGAATTTCCAAAAATGCTCCATATTGTTCCCTAAGAACATTGGAACTTCCAGGTCAGCAGCTAAATCCAAACATAGTTTAATGTCCTTGTACGCCAAGGCGGTTTGAAATCCGTAGTCAAACTTTCGATTGATAATGGATTTTTTGAATTTATCTTCTGTTGCGCTGTTCCGGCCGCTGCTCACATTCAACACATCAATCATGACATTCGGATCCAACCCCGCTTTGACTCCCAAGACCATTGCTTCTGAAGTAATTGCCAAAGCTGATGATGACAGCAGATTGTTGATGACTTTGAGCGCCTGAGCCTGGCCGATTTCCTCACCGACGTGGAGTACTTTGTCTTTGTTTCCAATGGAATCGAGAATATGCTTACATTGGTCGAAGATTTCTTTTTCTCCTGCCACCATGATGGATAACGTAGCTTTTTCAGCGCCAGGAACACCGCCACTGACCGGTGAATCAAGTGTCTTTATCCCGCTTTCTGCAAGCGCTTTCCCAACTTCCTTTGAAACGGTCCTTCCGGAAGTGGACAGATCGATATACACCCGGATAGCAGAACCATAAATCAGACCGTTTTCATCCAACACCACTGATTTAACCACTTGGGGTGTCGGCAGGCTGACCAGGACGATCTCCGTTTGGTCTGCCACTTCTTTCGGCGAACTCAAGCGCAGAACATCTTCTCCGGGAAATGAATCCACGACTTCTTTCCGGATATCGTAAATGGCTAACGGATGACCCGCCTTCGCCAGATTACTTGCCATGTGATAACCCATATTGCCCAACCCTACAAATCCAATTCTCTTATTCTCACTCATTTAATCTCCCCTTTTCCTTTTAGAATCGTATTGTTTAAAGCATATACTTCTGCATTGGACTTCCGTATACAATTGTCGATCATACCCACTAAAATAATTTAAATATTTCGAAAATTTATTTCATATTTTCTCCTTTCTGAACAATCCAGATCAGCTCCCTGACAAGCTTTCATTGCTCAACTTATTCAAATTGTATACGATTTGAATTTGTCAGAGAAAAGAATATAGATTTATTATAAAACAATTGATTGAATTTTGTAAATATAACCGATAAAATTCATGTCATTCGCCAAACACTTTTAAATATTTTATAGTATTGTATACAATATTTTTTCTTGTATCAGCTTATTAGCATTAAAGCTTCAGAGGGCATGTGGGCTTTCATTGAAAACAAGATCAAGCAGAATTAGAGGTATTTCTATTTTTCAATTTATAGTTGGCTATAGCCAGTAGAACCATTCCTAATAGCAAGATTATGGTTGCAAATGCAATAGAAGAGTTGTAATTTCCACTGTATTCAATTAAAATGCCGGCTATGATTGGCCCAACCATTTGACCAATTCCAAAAACAAATGTCAAAAACCCGATTCCTTTGTTGCTTTGTTCCGGTAACAACGCACGGGTAGCGGCTACAAACATAGCAGTCAACCCCATAAAACTTGCCCCAAAAAGCAGCGACCCCACTAACGCCCCAAAGGCATTTGGTAAAAGAAGCGGAAGAGTGATACCGACGATCTGCATCACAAATAACCCTTGCAGCGTAATGCCGTACCCCTTTACTTCCGCAACGTACCCTGAAATAAGCGTTGCTGGCAAAGCTCCAATACCGACCAACAACCAACTAAGAGAAGGAAATCCGCTTAACGAGGGTACTTCCTGCACCATGGCTACCATAAAAGTTCCACTGACTATGTACCCAACACCGACACATGTATAAGAAGCAATAATCCACCGGAAAGCAGGATGACTTTTCTTTTTTGTATTTGAGAAATCAATCCTTTCTTCCATTTCCATGGATTCCCGTGGTGGTTCCTTCATCCACGCAAAAGGTACAACAGCGAGCAATAGACAAATTACACCTAACCCGATCCAGATCATTTGCCATTGAAAATAGTAATCGAATAAAGGAACCAATAAACTCGAAAGCGCAATGCCAAGTCCCACCCCGCTGAATAAAAAACCAGTCCATTGAAGCTTTTTGTACTTTGCCAGAAAATCGATGACCAAGCTTGTGATGAAGACAAATACCAAGCCACTCGTCACGCCAGAAACACCTCTTAAGATAAACCACCAAAGGTAGTTGTCGGTTAACCCCATCGCAATTGTACTAAGGATATTAATAAACAGATGAATTTTTAAATGATAAACAATTCCCTTTTCCCACTTCAAGGCACTAGCGATAAGAGCTCCTATTAAATACCCAAGAAAATTAACAGAAGCTAAATAACCGACAAAACTATCACTTAATCGAAAAAAGTCCTGCATAATCGGCAATATTGGCGTGTATGCAAATCGGCCAATCCCAATCGCAGTGGCCAAAACAATGATGCCCCCAACCAATATCTGCAGAGGGAATATCTTGTTCTCCATGGATGACCTCCTCTAATGTGACTTCTTTGTTTTAAATTCTGTATACAATATTATTTTGAATACTATTATACACAATCCTCTTAATGATAATTAAATTTATGTGATTTGTTATTAAAATATTCTGATATATTTACTAAATACAAATAAATATTGTATACAACTTTTAAAATTTCAAAGTTGGTTAGACTTCCTTTTCCTCTTTAAACTTTCATAGCTTGTGTATTAAGCAACACTTTCGTCGCAAAAAACCCGGTATCTTCAAATTAGTTGAGTAACTAATTTGGAGGTACCGGGTGGTGAGTTAGTATATCAAAAATTGATGCATTTTTTCTCTAGTTGCTGAACCGTTCAATAGAAATGGGCTTTCGGAATTTTTCTCTGCTTTCATTCAGGCCTCCTGAACTTAAATGTAGCAGAGCCGCAGCTGACCAATTCGTCTTTATCATTAAAAATACTCGCTTCCACTGTGCCGATGCTTCTGCCGGTTTGAATGATTTTTGCAGTGGCGTAGACCGTCTCTCCTGATCTTACCGCTTTCAAATAATGGGTCAGCAACGAAATCGTCACGTACTTCACATCACCTACCGCGAGTTTCAAGTTAATGCCCATCGCAGCATCCAAAAGCGTTGAAAAGACCCCGCCGTGCATCATCTTGTTCCCATTCAGTAAAGCAGGTGTCACTTCCATTTTAATCGTTGCACCGTCTTCTGTGATGGAATCCACTTTCAAGCCGATCAGATTCCAGAAAGGGGACGTTTCGTAGCGTTTCACCAAATCCACTCGTTCCACTACTTTCATTTTTCACTCTCCCATAATTCGATTTCTTCCAATAGGACGGGGACCGCTTCGAACACCGTATGAAACCCCTGTGAGGATGTGAGCTGGAAGACCTCTAGAATCTCTTCTTTGCTGGCTCCGTATTTCAAGGCATTGCGGAGATGGACTTCGATTCCTTTGCCGAACAGATGAGTGGTCGAAGAGTCGATGGCAATATAGATGAATTCAATGACTTTAGGCTCCAGTATCCCTTTTTTCAAAGGCGATGTTAAAAAGTTCATATAAGCTTCGAAATACGATGGATCCATTTTCAACAAGACGTCCCGAAAGTCATTCCAGTAGCCCATCTGCCCGATAAATTCGGACTTCAGCTGTTCCTGTTCCACACTCAGTACCGCCTTCTGTTCCATGTCCCCGATTCCAAATACTTCCTCCATCAGCGGAATTCCCACTGAGCAGGTATGGACCCCGAGAATGCTCACCGTTTCCAGGACTTCTGTTATTTCTTCTTTTGAAGCCCCGAGTCTTAAGGCGTTGCGGATATGAATTCGGGTCGCCGGCATCGATAAATGAGTCGGAGAAGAACTGATGGCGATATTGATCAATTCTTTTACCTTGGGCTGTAAGCTTCCTGTCTTCCAGGGAATCGAAATAAAATTAACGTACACCCCAAAGAAATCTTCGTCCAGCTGCAGCAATTCCTCCAACCCATCGTTCCAATAGCCGTGGATATTCTTGAATTCCTCTTTTAATTCCTGCCCTTTTTGCGAAATAAGATTGGTCATCAGAACCCTCCATGATCATTTTGCCGTTACGGGATATTCGGTGTCACCACTTGGGGATAGGGCCCATGTTCCGGCGGAAATACATCATCGGATCAAGTTCTTCGTTTTTGCTGAGGTCGATGACTTCGCCTATAAGGATGTAATGGTCTCCTGCGTCGACTTGCTGAACCTTTTTGCATTCCATCGATGCATAGACATTTTCCAATATCGGCAGGTCATTGTCCGAATACTTCCATGGCTGACGGGAGAAACGATCAGGTTCTTTTTTGCTGGCGAATGTCATGCAGGCGTCTTTTTGGTCTCCTGACAATATATTGACAGCAAATTTTTCCGCTTGGTCGAACGCGTTCCAGCTCCCCGCTTTTTTATCGATGCACCAAAGGATCATCAATGGATCGATGGAAACGGATACGAATGAATTGGCTGTTAACCCAACCGGTTTTTGGTTCTCATCTTTCGTGGTGATCACTGTCACCCCCGTTGGATAACTTCCCATAATTTCTTTGAATAGTTGAGTTGGTTCAGTTGTAGTAGTTTTCATATCTGTTCTCCTCCTTTAAAGAATATCGAATGGCTGCATGACGTATATTTCCTTTTAAACCGGCTGTTTCGCCTCTTCCAAGTACTCGCATAGTTTTCGGGTCAACCCACCGTGGCCATACTTCACTTTCCGATTTCCTAATGTACGGGCACAGTATTCGATGAAGCTCAGAATTTCTCTCCTGCGGCTCATGATGTTGTGGATTCCCTGGTCATAAAACCATTCGTCGATCACGTTATAGACTCCGCGATTGATTCCATATTCTGAGTGACAGATTTTTTGGAATGAATGATCTGTGAGATTGATGATATTTTTTTCTGTTTGCATAACTGTCTTCACCTCATTAATCGTTAGGATTTCGGTAAGCAAAGCGGGCCGGGTTTTTCCGTTGAATCTAACCGGTTATCAGATTTCTGCTGCAATCTTCCCTTTGCCTGCCCGGCTGAAATTTCGTGCTATCTTGGCTACTTTTTCAATTGCCTGCTGGTTCATCAATTGGTTTTGCTGGTCAAAGTCGCTGCTTGTAGTAAAGATTCGATCGGGCACAATATTCATCTCCAAATACGCAGCAATCGGCTCCAAGTAATGTTCTACAATTTTATGGTGCTCCGGGTTGCCGCCTGTCGCTGCAAAAGCAACTGTTTTCCCTTTGCAGTCATCCGTCGGGATCAAGTCCAGGAGGTTTTTTAATGCTCCGGGAAATGAGCCGTGCATCACGGAAGTTCCAATGACATAAGCGTCTGCTTCGGCAAACTTGGATATGGCCAATCGTGTGTCTTCATTGTATTCTTCGAATGGGCGTCCATTACAGAATTCCAGATTCAAGTCTTTCAAATCCAGCAGCTCTGTTCGGGACTCCGGATTGACGTCCTTTACTTCCCTTAGTACGATTTCCGTTAAAATTTTCGTCTTCGACCCTACAAGTGATCCGCTGATGCCTAAAATTTTCATGGAATCCCCCTTTCGGTTGAATGGTCGCAGCTTTCCTCAGCGATACCGCCGAAGAAAACGCTTCCACCATACACCATTAAACTTTTTGTTCTTCGAACCAGCTGATGGCTCCTTTTAAACCGAATTCCTGGATTTTTTCATGCACCAATTTGATCCCTTCTGCGGTATGGATGATGGCATCCTGCTCCGGCCCGAACATGACGCTTGTACGGAAGCCCTGCAGCTCCATCGTCCGGTTGTGTGCTTTTTTCTTCAGCTTCAGAATGTCCAACGGTGTTTTTGCAATGCCACGGGCAATGTTCAACGTCTCTTCTTCAAGCTCTTCCTTTTTAAAGCATCTGGCAACAAATCCATAATCGGCTGCTTCTTTCCCTGTAATACGGCTGCCGGCTGTCAGATCCAACATTTTTGCTCTTTGCGGTCCGACGTGCCAGCCCCAGTAAATTCCGACGAAGCCGCCGCCCAAAGGCAACGAAGGGAAACCGAATTGAGCATCTTCAGCTGCAATGACAAAGTCACAGCAAGCCAGTAATTGTGTGCCGCCTGCCAGTGCATATCCATCCACCTGCGCGATGATCGGTTTCGGGAATTCCCACACTCTTAACCAGCGCCTCGTGAAACCTTCCAACCGATCCCGGTCTTCTGTAACACTTGGATCTTTGTATTTCGATACGTCGTATCCTACACTGAAAGCGCGTCCTTTTCCTTTAATAATGACAACACTTACGTCATTGTCTTCTTCAATTTCCGTAAGCGCCGCATCAAAATCACTGAACAACTCCGCATTTAATGCATTCAATTTGTCGGGTCTGTTTAAGATCAAATAAGCGATTTTTCCTTTTTTCTCAATGAGTACCTTCTTATCTTCCATCTGTTTTGACCACCTTTGTATTTTTTAGAATGACAAATCACCTTTTAACAATCTTTTCGCAATCGTACGGCGATGGATTTCTGATGTGCCGTCCGGAATTCTCAACAAACGTGCCATCCGGTACCCTTCTTCCAATTGAAGTTCATTGGAAAGCCCCATGCCTCCATGGATTTGGATAGCCCGATCGTATACGCGTCCCATCATTTCCGTGCAATAGGCTTTCACCATAGAAATCTCTTTTGTAGGCGGCTTCTTGCTTGTCTCAATTTTCCAGGCGCAATTCAATGCCATATTTCTCGCTGCGTAGATATCCATGGCGCATTCTGCCAGCATGTTCTGAATCGTTTGATGCTCTTCGATGGTTTTTCCGAATGTTTTCCGGATCTTTGAATATTCTACTGCTTTTTTCAACGCCCATTGTGCCGATCCGATACATTTTCCGCTCATTCCCAAACGGCCTGTATTGATGCCGTTCATCGCTTTTGTAAATCCGTTGTCCAGTTCGCCGATGATGTTCTCTTCGGGAATGCGCAGGTTGTCAATGCTGATGATTCCAGCGTCTCCGCCCAATGATCCCATCGTGGCAATGACTGAATCTACTGTAAACCCTTCTGATTTTGTCTCAACGAAGAAACAGGTGATGCCGCCTTTGCGCTCTTTCTGCAGTTCCGGATTGGTGACGGCAAACAGCAGGCAGTAATCGGCATAAGGTGCATTGGTGATCCACTGCTTCGTGCCATTCAGCACCCAGTCGTTGCCTTGTTTTACAGCTCTTGTTTTAATGCCCCATACATCGGAACCTGCATCTGGCTCAGTCAGTCCAAAGCATAATGTTTTTTCGCCCGATCCGATTCCTTCAATGTATTTTTCCTGAAGTTCAGGTTTCAATCCTTTCAATACAGGAGTCAACCCATTCGTAAACGGTGACGGGATGACGATCGCTTCTATCAGTTTCCGATTCGGGTAGGATTTATTGATTGCTTCCTGAACCAATAAGGCAGTGACGGGACCGAATTCTTCCCCGCCCAGCTCTTTATCGCCGAACATGGTGTAAAACCCGGCTTTGGCTGATTCCATTCGCACTTTTTTACGCAGCGCTTCGACTTCCGGGCTTCGCCGTCCATCTTCTAAATAATAATTCCGCGGATTATGCAATAAGGATTCATTTGCATCTTCAAGCGGTATGACTACTTTCTCAATAAATTGTTTTAACCCACTGATAATTTCTGCTGTTTCTTCCGGAATGCTAAAGTCCATTCTTTTCTCCCCTTTTCTTATTTAGATGCAATTAATGCAGAACGTTCTTCTCTGACCTGGTTTTCCAGCGTCATTAACCCATCGGCCACTTTTACCCCTTCGCCTTCGGTAAACACCATTACAGGGTTCAAGTCGGCTTCGGCTATCTGCTCCGGGTTACTGGCGATAAAGTGACTGAATTTCGAAATCAAACTGCTCAATTCTTTCGTATCGTACGCCGGTTTCCCACGGTACGATTTAAGAATGAGGCTCGCCTGCAGTTCTTCGATCATTTTTTCGGCTTCATTGACCGACACCGGCGCTTTTCTCATCGATACATCTTTTAATACTTCGATATAGACGCCGCCCATGCCAACCAGCACCATCTGGCCGAAGATCGGGTCTTTTTTGGATCCGATATACATTTCGACAGAGTCTTTTTGCAGCATTTCCTGGACCAGGACCCCTTCAAATCCTGCCCCCTCGGTTTCTTCGATGATTGTTTTCAACTCCTGGAACTTTTCACGCACATCTTCTTCGGTTTTTATCGAAAGGCATACGAGACCTTTATCGGTTTTATGCAGGATTTGTGGGGACATGCCTTTCAGCACGACCGGATAACCGATTTCACCGGCGTAACGAACCGCTTCTTCCGCTGTTACAGCCAGCGCTTCACGGGTGATTGGAATATTATAAGAGGCCAAAATTTCTTTGCTCTTGTACTCTGTCAACAGCGAAGGAGAGTCAGCCAATTCTTTTCCTTTCGGAAACTCGACTTGTTCCGCCTCTTCTTCAATTACCGCTGTACTTAAATAATTCAGCGCCTTTGTCACAATCACCGCCCGGGTCGGATCATCAAGAACATATAATCCGGCATCATTGAACATCTGCTTGGAAGTTTCAGAGTTGATCGTCACAATCATTTGCGGAATGTCCTTGAATAAATTCTTCACCTTCACCAATGATTTGATCCGCGCTTCCAATGAATCCAGCTTTAGTCCGGCGAACCCTAAGAAGACAATGGCCGAATCATATTTTCCACTTGATAAAACGCTTTCCATAAAATCTTCGAGAAGAGTCGGCATATAAGAAATTTGAGCGGTCGTGTCAATTGGGTTCTGTACCCCTGCAATCGGCAGGATGTCTCTCAACTTTTCCTTTACCGATTCCGGCGTTTCCGGCAGCAGCAGTCCATTCTCGGTAAGCTGGTCTGCCAGCAAAATTCCGACTCCTCCTGAGACGGTAAATACAGCAACGTTTCTCCCTTTAGGAAACGGCAATTTAGACGCTGCATAGGTGACATCCAGGAACTCTTCTATCGTATTCGCTCTGTAAACGCCATTTTGTTTAAAGATTGTATCGAAAACGGTATCTGCTCCGACAAGTGATCCGGTATGTGAAAGTGCCGCTTTCATACCCACATCCGTTTTCCCGACTTTTATCGCAATCACCGGCTTATTGTTTTCATGTGCCAATTGAAGCGCTTCAATCAGTTTGGCACCGTCTTTCGTGCCTTCGATATAACAGGCAATGACGTCCGTCCCCGGGTCTTCGGCCAGGAACTTGATGCAATCCGCTACATCCACATCGCATTCATTACCGGTGGCGATGAAATAGCTGAAACCGATCTTGTTTTGCCTTGCCAGTGTAAATACGTGGGAACCAAATGCACCACTTTGGCTGACAAAACCGATATTGCTCTCAATCGGCTGCTCTTCTTCAATAATCGTCGAGAAGGTACTGTAAACACCTTTTTTCACATTGAACATCCCTAAACAGTTGGGACCGAGCACCCGGATACCATGTTTTTCAGCAAGTGCCGTTATTTCTTCCTGCTCTTTTGCACCTTGTTCGTCGAGTTCTCCAAATCCAGCACTGAAAATGATTACCGATCGAACGTTTTTCTCGATGCATTTTTTGAATGTTTCAACCACTGCTTGACTCGGCAAAGCGATGATTGCCAGGTCGACCTCCCCTTCAGCGGAAAGAATATCGGGGTAACACGTGAGATTATTGATGTCATCATATTTAGGATTTATCGGAAGGATTCTCCCTTCATAACCGTACTTTTGAAGGTAATCCAGCGGCCGTCCCCCAATTTTTTTCTTGTCAGGAGAAGCTCCGATAATAGCGATGCTTTCCGGGTTGAACAGTTTTTGCAAATTATCATTTTTCAAACATAATCAAACTCCTTTCATCTTAATTGCCTGTGTTATAAAAACTTCTCGGATAAATGAAGAGAGCTATGGGTTTAGTACTTATAAAGAAGGATTTTAATTATTCGCTCTTCATATTCATATATAAAGCAATTACCGTGCCACTTAATTATGAAAATTTAAATTTTTAGATTTTTTAATTTTTGTGCGGCAAGCAAAAGCTTTTTTCTTTTCAAACAGGTTGAAAACCTCGTAAAACAAGGGGTGCTGCCATAGAATCAAAAAAAAAGATAATGGATAGGCAACCTCTTTTTTTATTTAGATTTTCTATTAATGAAAAAGTCGAAGAGAATCACCTTTTAGTGTTTCAGCTTGGGATAGTATGTCTTATTTTTGAAACAAACGTGAACGCTTGTCAGATTCGGCCAGACACCAAAAACCGCCTACTCGCAATCGAGAGTTCGATTGCGGGCAGGCGGTTCAGTAAGCTTCGCTTTTCCGATGTTTCGTAGAGTTTGTCTTTTCTCTCAAGCTTCTGCTTCTTCACTCAGTCTTCTCCAAAGGGTGCTTCTGCTGATTCCTAAAATCTTTGCAGCTTCCTTTTTGTTGCCATTGGTTTGTTCCAGCACTTCTTTGATTTTGCTTAATTTCACTTCCTGGACAACTTCATGATAAGACACTTTATCAACATGGCTGTCGTCCAGCAAAAAGTAATTTTCTTCAATCGCTTCTTTTAAATAAGCCACCACTTTGGATTTTGTAGCATTTTGCGGAGATTCTATATATGCAAATAGACGTTCCATTGTATTTTCAAATTCACGGATATTTCCTGTCCACTGATGCTCTTCAAGAAGTGGCAGCATATCACCTAAAAAATGTTCAATCACTTCCTGAAAATGAGGGTATTTTCTTTGAGTGAATGACTCTACCAACAACCCGAGATCGTCGGTTCGATTGCTCAATTTCGGCAAAAATAAATTCAATACACCAATACGATAATACAGGTCCATTCTGAATGTGCGCTTTTTGATTTCCTCGATCAGATTGACGTTCGTTGCTGATATCACTCGTACATTGATGGGAATGCCCGTTGAGCTGCCCACTCTTCTCACGACGTTTTCCTGCAGGACCCTCAATAACTTGGCTTGCATACTCAAAGGGATTTCCCCGATTTCGTCCAAAAAGATGGTGCCGTTATGCGCCAGTTCGAACAGTCCCGGATTCCCGCCTTTTTTCGCTCCTGTAAAAGCGCCTTCGTTATAACCAAAAAATTCGCTTTCCAACAGATTTTCCGGAATGGCCGCACAGTTGATCGCCACAAACGGCTGTTTCGCACGCAAACTCTCATTGTGTATGCTTTGTGCAAAAAGCTCCTTCCCCGTGCCGGATTCACCGAGAATCAGAATATTCGAATCCGAGCGCGCAAATTTTTTCGCTTTGCTGATCGCTTTTTTCGTTTGTTCGCTGCGGCCGACAATGTCGGAGAAGTGGTATTTGGCAATATCCGCTTTGTTGTTCATCTTCCGTCGGATTTTGTTTTCCTGGAGCTCCAATGTTTTTGTATCGGAGAAAAGCGCCAGCATGCCGTCAAAATTATCATTGACCCGAATCGGCAATGTGTTTAAAAAGAAAGTTTTGTTTTTATAAGAAACGACCATGTCTTTTACCACTTCGTTGGATGACAGGATTTCCAAAAACTCACTTTGAGGCAGAATGTCGTTAATAGGCTTAGTCGTAACCTCTTCCTCGCCTTCCAAGTCAAGCAGTTTCAGGGCTTCATGATTAATGTTGATGATCCGGCCAATTACATTTAAGCTGATAACGCCTTCATTGAAGTTTTCCAGAATGTAATTCTGCCTTTTCTGGTTGCTCTGTTCCAGCACTTTCGCTTCGAGAACGTTAAAAGCAATATCCACTAAAAGATTTACACTTTCACTGCCATACCAAAGAACGCCTCTCATTCCCAGATCACGGGCCAATTTAACGACCAACCCCGATCCAACCACCACTTTCTGTCCTTCTTCCTTCAATTTATAGACGAGTTCTTCTGCGTCTTCTGCAGTTATGTACGTATGCTGGTTTATTTTAATCTTGAATATATTTTCCAATTGCTTCTCGTCGAACTTTAAATCATCCTTTGAACTTCGAATGTATTCCTCACGATAATTAATGAGATTCACTTCACAATCCGTCTCGGAAGCCTTGGCTAATGCATTCAGAAAATCCGCAGTTTGGATTCTCAAAGGGATGAGATGACCTCTGACGCCCAGTCTTTTAAACTCTTCGTAGAGCATCGCTCCGCAAAGAAGAATATCGTCATTTTTAATATAGGTTGGATTTTTCAAGATATATTTTGATTCCATGGATTGAAGCGTCAAATTTTTCATAGTGCCTTTTCGTTCGTCGATGGCTTTTTTTACATAATCGTCCAACGGGGCAGAACCCGTCACCAACAGCTTTAACATGCAAACTCCTCCATTCTTTTCACAAAGAATGCAGACTTTCCTGGCTAAACGGAACATCCACATAATAGTAGTTATTCTTCAGTTATTCCATAAGAAAAATATGAAATATTCCGTTAATTATAACATTATATTATGTCTCCTGCTCAATTATTTCGCACCCACTCTTTTACATTCAACCGCATCATTTGATTGATCTGCTTTTCGGTGATGCCATTCTCCTTTAACGTGGGAATCACCTCATCCAGCAGAAACGTCATCGACCAGTCCGGATGTGCAGCTTTCTTCAATGCTTCTGGCTTGTAACGGTCAGTGGTGCAGCAATAATCCTGTGACAAAAACATCCGGTTGGCGTAGCCTTTTTTCGCAAGTTCCAATACGGTTTCATTTCTTTTTTCGGTAGGCAGCGCAGTGGATAATCCATAACGGTCCATGCCTACGAAAGCCCCGCTGTCCAATACTCTTTCGATATAGTCAATATTATCTGTATCCCCGCAATGGCCGATCAAAACATTTTCCATATTCACGCCTTCTTCCTGGAAAATCGCAACTTGTTGGAGCCCTGTCCCTGACGCAGGGTGAGAGTGTGTCATAATGGGTACACCAGTTTTATGATGAGCCCTGGCTACAGCCCGGATAATTTTTTCAACATCTTCAGTCATCCCCGGTAAATCAGTTGCGCATTTTAGAAAACCGGCTTTAATCGAAGTGTTTTGGACGCCCACTTCAATGTCTCTGACAAATTGTTCTGCCATAAATTCAATGTCATTTGATAAAAACCGTGTAGGCAGATAGTGAAAAGAAAAAATCCCTGTAGCTGAAATGATATCCACATCCGTTTCCTCAGCCACCCGTTTGATGAACCGGACATCCCTGTCCAGTCCCATGACAGTCGGATCAAAGATGGTTTGAACCCCCTGCTCTTTCACTGCTTTTACTTGTTTTACAGCCAGTTCAACTTCTTCTTCCAGATCATATAAATGAGGAAATTGGACCGCTACACTTTCAGCCCGCGTTCTCATATGTTCATGCACTAATGTTAATCCCAGGTTTTCAATATCACGTTCGCCTCTTACGGAGTTGATGATCATATGAAACCTCCTTCTGTGTTTTATAAATTTCTGAGCGGTATCGCTCCTTCTCCTTGGCCAGTAAACGCATACAATTCGCGAAAACCTTCCAGGCTCTTCGCGAATTCGCAAGGTTCGGCAGGGAAGCAGCATTACCCTGCGGTATATCCGCCGTCAATCGGCAACGCCACGCCGGTAATATAGGAAGACTCATCAGCAGCCAAAAACAGTACAGCATGTGCCACTTCGTCTGGTGTTCCAGGCCTTTTAAGTGGTGTATTGTCGATCAAGAGCTGACCTCTTCCGCTTTCAATCGAATCTTTCACCATTGGAGTCAAAATAATCCCTGGATGTATAGAGTTCACTCGAATATTATACTTTGAAAACTCAATGGCAGCCGTTTTCGTCAAAAGAGTCACGGCCCCTTTTGCGCCCTGATATCCAGCAGATCGGCCGCTTCCTACTAGTCCCCAAATTGATGAATTGTTGATGATCGAACCGCCGCCCGAATTCCGCTTCATCAGATTAACTGCTGTTTTCATTCCCAAAAAGACGCTTTTCGCATTCACATCGATGATGGTCTGCCATTCATCTTCCAGCAGTGTTTCAATATTTTGGGCTCCTGGTATTCCCGCATTGTTCACAAGAATATCCAGCCTGTTGTAGTTGTCGTCAATGAAGTCGATGATGGACGTCCATTGATCACTTTTTGAAACATCTAATGGGATAAAATGAGCCTTACCCCCATTATTGTTAATTTGATTTGATATTTCTTCTCCTTCTTCCGAAATATCAGAAATAATTACAGTTGCCCCTTCTTTTGCAAAAATCTTTGAAATCGCTTCTCCTTGTCCTTTGGCGCCGCCGGTTACTAATGCCACTTTCCCTTCCAATCTACCCAATATACTTCCCTCCAATTTAAAGACTAACAGTTTTTCGTATGCTCAACCTACTTCGTTTGGTAAAAATAAAGCGATTTCAGGGAAGGCATACAATAACCCGATTAACACTACGATTGGCACACAGAAGATTAATGCACCTTTGAAAATACTTCCTAAATCCAGTTTTTCCACTACGCCTTTTAATACAAAGCAGTTCATACCAATCGGCGGTGTGATTAATGCCATTTCCACCAGCAACACCATGATGACTCCAAACCAGATCAGATCAAACTGGTGCATTTCCAGAATCGGTAAAATAATGGGCAATGTGACTACGATCATAGCCATTGTATCCATAACAGCTCCCAATATGATAAACAGGACGATGATCAATGCAAAAATGGCTAAAGCTGAAAGATTTTGTTCAAATAAGAATTGTGCCAATTGCTGGGGCAGCCGTGTAATCGTCAACACATAATTCAAGATGAACGCTGCGATGATGATCGCAAAAATAAAACCTGTCGTTTTTATGGTGTTCAGAACCGCTTCAGTAAAAGTTTTTACAGTTAATTTTCTGCGTATCAGCCCAATAATACAGGCCCCAAATGCGCCAACTCCAGCTGCTTCAGTAGCTGTGAAATAACCTGCATAAATCCCTCCGATCACAACACTAAAAAGTACAATGATTGAGATACTGGATTTTAATGACAGAAACCGTTCCTTCCATGTAGTCTCGAAGTTTTCAGACACTGGTACCAGGCTTGGCTTTATCCATGCACTGATGTTGATCGCCAGCATAAAGAAAATGGTCAACAAAACCCCGGGGATAATTCCCGCAATCAACAGCTTTCCGATTGATTGTTCTGTTATGACACCGTATAAAATCATCATTGTACTGGGCGGAATCAATATGCCAAGCGTCCCCCCTGCAGCAATGGAGCCCCCGGTCATCACTTTGCTGTAATTCGATGCCAGCATTTCCTTTGACGCAATGACACCAATCGTTCCAGTGGTCGCCAAACTGGAACCCGATGAAGCAGCAAACATTGCGGACGATCCGATTGTCGCCATAGCCAATCCGCCTCTCAACTTGCCCATCCATTTTTGAAACATTGTAAACAAGTCTTCACTGAACCCGCATGTATAAAGAAATTGTCCCATTAAAACGAATAACGGGATGGTGGTCAGTGTATATGAAAAACTATGTTCCCACACGATTGAATTGACAGTCGCCAGCATCGTATCCCAACCTCTTAAATAAATAATTCCCAGAATGGAAGGAATGGCCATGGCGGCTGCAATATGTACCCGTGAAAACATTAATATAAAAGAAAAGACAATGACCAGAATTCCGACAATTGTAACGCTCAAAATGATCACCCCTTATTAGCTATCTGTCTTCGATTGCCCGAATGTGTAGATGAGTTTTCGTATGCCTTCAAGTCCCCAGGTAGAAAAGCCGATAATAATCAGTATTTTGAAAGGATAATATGGGATTCGCAACAAATCGGATGCCTGATTAAAATCCAGGTTGAGAAATGTGCTCCATACAATCACTGCACAAAAAATGAAAAGAAATGCGTAAGCGATCAAATCCAATACTTTTTGGATGAAGGGAGAAAAGTTGTCGACGATGATCCCGATCTTAATATGCGAACCTTCCTTTTCAGTAAATGCCAGTGCGCCAACAATCAAAACCACCATCAGCAATTGGACAATTTCAATGTTTCCGACCATCGGAAACCCAGCTGCCCGTGTTATGGAAAACAATGTAACAGCCAGCATCATGACTACAATTGATACAAAAGCGATAATTTTGTTTGCAGTAATGATTAAATCTACAAATTTAGTGAAAATTTTCATCAGATTCCCACTTCCTTAAAATATTTTCAAAGACACCAGGGAGATTTACTCCCTGGTGACCAATTTTAAAGCTAGTATTATTGAAATGGGCTTTCAACACCAGCATCTTCCAATAAGGTGCTGTAATACTCGAGCATTTCTTCTCCGTCATAGCCTCTGTCATTCGCTTTTTCCACCCACTCTTTTGCTATATCAGCAGTTGGGGCTCTGAATGCTTCCATGGCTTCTTCACTTGGAATAATGACTTCTCCCCCGTCTTCCTTCACCAGCTCTTCAAAATTAGCTATCGATTCTTCCGCTTTTGAAGTATAGGAATCGATGCCTAATCTTACAAATTCATCTGCCAGCTCACCAGTCATCAATTCCTGCAGGTCTTCAGGAAGTGAATTCAGGAAATCTGTGTTGACCAATAACAATTGGGTGGTGCCACCAATATCAAGCTTGGTCATATATGGCGCCACTTCGTGTAAGTTAAATCCTCCAGCACCCACAGAGGTATAAATAGCTGAGTCAATTGTTCCACGTTCCAGCCCCTCATATAACTCGGTGTTGTTTAAACTTACTGGAGAGCCTCCCCATTCCTGGATAAGTTCCAATCGTTCTGCTACAGAATCACTGATATTCTTGCCTTTAACATCTTCTACCGTTTCAATCGGTTCTTTGCTGTAGAGGTTCCACGCATCAGTAGCGTAAATGGTCATGTAGGTTCCGTTTCCGAAAGAACCTTCCTCTTTCATATACTTATCTATATATTGAGTCAAAACCGTATTTGCCACTTGAGGTGTCGTGAGGGCAAAAGGCAGATCCCCGATGGTCAGCGGGAACACTTCGCTGTCCATGTGGCGGCCGGGACTTACCATGCCCAGCTCATAGACGCCATTTTGAATATCTTCAAATCCTGTAGCCAAAGATCCTAAGGCTGCACTTGTAAAGACATTCACTTTCAACCGGCCATCTGACTTTTCTTCCACAATGTCCACCCACGGTTCAACCAGATCTGTTGTAAAAGAACTGGTAGGCGAAGCCGAGATATTAAAATTTATTTCGTGGACTTTATCTCCATCTCCCGAACTGGCTGTTCCACTTGATTCGTCGCCACATGCAGCAAGCATGGCAAGGGTGGTCATTGCAGCAAAAGCTTTTAAGAATGTAGTTTTTTTCATTAAAACTCCCCCTGATTCTCAATTAATATTAACGAGCCTGTCCTCTTGAGTCTTGCAATAAAGCGCTTCCAAATTACCTTGTCCATATTACTTCTTACTTTCATTTCTGCATAGATGCGGGGCAAGTGAAATAAGACCTTTTCGATTCCATTGAAATTTCCCTTTCAAAGGTGCTATTTCGCTTGGTGAGAGATTTAGTTATTAGACGTGACAGACTGTTTAGTGAAATGAGGCATTACCTGCTCAGAGAAAAGTTTCATCGATTTCAGTACTTGTTCCTGCGGCTGCCCACCGATATTCATCCATAAGATGATGTTGTTTAGCCCAGTCTCTTCTTTGTACCTTTCGATGTCTGCAATTACTTTTTCAGGAGAGCCGACTAACGTGTTTTCTGATTTCAGGAAACTGTCGTAATCGATTCCTCGTTCTCTGCTGATGACACCGAAAGTCGGCCGGTTGTCCCTTTCGCTCATATACCATTCCAGACCATGTTTGTATTCTGCCTGGGCCTGTTCTGTTGTTTCAGCAACATGACAGAATAATAGTTTCCCTGATCTTGCAACGGCATCATCGACATATTCCTGTGATAACCCTGACTCTAAAGCTGATGATTTGTACAAAGCAATTTTATGTTTTGTATCATCATTTTTGATTCCGCCCAGCATAAAGGAGTGTCCTTGTTTTGCCGCATTGATGATTGAATTGTCATTTCCGGAAACCATTACGAAAATGGGTGGTCCTGATTCCTGGACCGGACGCGGGTAAACTTTGATATCTTGAATGTCATAGAACTTCCCTGAGTAAGTAACCACATCATTTTGCAAAGCTGTTGTCACAATATCCAACGATTCCAGGTATTTGTCATGCCGCTCATCAAAATCTTCGTTATACGCGTCGTATTCCAGTTTGTCGTAGCCTTTGCCTACTCCCAGGTAAAGCCGTCCGTCACTTATGACGTCAACCAATGCCATATCTTCTGCCAGCTTTAACGGGTGATGAAGAGGCAAGCGGCTAACTGCGGAGCCAAGTTTGATGTTTTTCGTCATAGCTGCAGCTGCTGATAAGTAAACTGCTGTAGAGCTGACTACTCCATAAGCCCGTGCATTATGTTCAGCAATCCAAGCTGCGTGATAACCCAACTCGTCGGCTAATTTAATCTGATCCAATCCGTTGCGAAGTTCTTCCGCATCTGTTTTCCATGGAGCCACTGAATTCAAATAAAACAATCCGAATGTCATATCTTTTCCTAGTTCTGTCATACGATCATCTCCTAATTTTAGTTTGGGTATTTTCTTTTATAGTGAGATGAGGCCTTCGAGCGCTCATTCAACTACTATACGTCGCGGCTTTTATGAATGGGAGCCTCGCCCAGCGGAAAACCGTGCCTTGCACCTCCTTGAAAATAATTGATATATCCTACTAGGAGCAAAACCCATACCAAGCTGAACAAATTCCCGAAAAATATTTTATCTTTTCAAAAAATAATACACTTGTTTGACAAATCTCTATGATATATATGAAGAATCTACAGCTGCAGCAACTGAAAAATTGAGAGTCAATGATATATTTTGTTTTTGTAAATTGTTCTTATTTTTCTTTGCGTTTCTTTTTTTCAACAAACGTTTCAGAAAAGACACGATACTTCCTCATTTTCAGTTTATATGCGCTTATTGACTAATTAACCTGCTCCCACAATTCAGATTATTAAAAAAACGGATTTGACTTAATATATTATTGTAAATATAATTGGGGCAATAAAGAGAGTAGAAGTAATCTTTTCAGCGAAAGGATGTCATCCATATGAATGCAGCCCCCAGTCTTCAACAGAATATGTCATTAAAAATAAATATGACACCTGATTTGCAGCAATCTCTAGTGATTCTGAAGTACTCCACCGATGAACTCATGGAATATGTGGAAAGCCAGCTTCATGAAAATCCTTTATTGGATATTTCGGACAACACTTCTTCTATGGAACAGTTTTACAAAACACATTCAACTTCCATCCTGAAAAATCAAGACAAATATACTTCCTCTTTTTCTTCAAAAGATAAAGAAGAAAACGATCAGCAGGATTATTTGCAGAATTATAATAATAATATAGTTAATATCGAAGAATATTTATGGGAACAAGTTATTTCCCTAAAGCAATTATCCTGCAAAGAAAAATCTGTATTAAAGTACTTAATCCGGAATTTAGATGAAAATGGTTTTCTTACGCTTGGTTCTTCTGACCTTTCCCGTTATTCAGGGGTACCTGTAGAACAAGTCGAGGAAATGATCGGCATATTGCAAAAGCTTGAACCTGCAGGAATTGGCGCTAAAGACTTCCAGGAATGCCTGCTTCTTCAGTTAAAAGAGACGAACAAAGAAAATACTTTGGTATGGAACCTAATTCAAAATAACTTAAAGGACATTGCAGAAAGACGTTATCGAAATCTCGCCAAACAATACAAAGTCTCCCTGGAAGCTATTCAAAAAGCAGTAGATCAGATCAAATTGTTAAATCCACGTCCCATAAATTCTTTCAATACCGAGCTGACGCAGTATGTCGTCCCTGATATTATTGTAGAAAAATTTCATAAAGAGTATGTAGCGGTGGTAAACGATAAGTTCTTTTCTGACGTGTCTCTCAATTCTTATTACGAAAACTTAATTTGCGAAGATCAAGACGAAAGCCAGCGTTACTTAAAAGACAAATACAAAAATGCTGTTTTATTATTGAAGGGGCTCGAGCATCGCCATATTACGCTGTATCGGGTTGCTGTGGCGATCATCGAATTCCAAATCGACTTTTTTGAAAACGGTTACACACATCTGAAACCGATGAAGCTGGAAGATATTGCGACCAAACTGGGGCTTCATGAATCTACAGTCAGCCGTGCAACAAGCAACAAATATATCCAAACGCCTCACGGACTGTTCCGGATGAAAGAATTGTTCACACGTGGCATCGAATCAGAGAACCAAGTCGATTCGAATGCTTCCATTAAAGAGAAACTTAAAAAGCTGATTGCACAAGAAGACAAAAAAAATCCATTCAGCGATCAAAAACTGCTGGAATTACTGGCGGCCGACCAAATAAAAGTCGCCAGAAGGACAATTGCGAAGTACCGGGAAGAGCTGGGCATTTTGTGTTCTTCGAAAAGGGTTCGTTACTAAGAATCTTTACAGCAAATAAAAACTTACTGTCTTATGCTCATTCATTTTTCATAAGACTCCCTTTTTCAAAGAGAACAACCGCTCCTAACCCAATCAGGGTTAGAAGCGGTTGTTATGTTTTCAGGCTTATGAATTGATTAGTAAAGCTTCAATTCATCCTGATCAATTTCATTGTTCCTACTTCAACCCAACTCCCCACTAACCTCAAACCAGGCCGGAATCCCTGCCGTCAGCACACTGATCAGACCGACTTCCGCAATCTCCTGTTCGGTGGCCCCTTCTTTTCTGGCGCCGTTGATATGAAGCTGGACTCCTTTATCATAGCGTTCAGCCAGATTGATTCCGACCAGTACCAGCTCTTTCAGCTTTCTGGAGACGGCAGCGTCCGTCAGTTCGCTTTGGCGAAGCGCGGCGTAACGGGCAAGGCTAACCGGTGAGTAATCGTTCATGATACGTGCCCATTCCGGCAGGAGGCCGTTGTTTTCCTGCTTGAAATAAGCGACGGCTTCCTGCGGCTCAGTTTTTTCCTGAGGAGACGCATTTGTTTCATCACTGTGTTCGATGGCATATTCAATGGCTTTGATGCCTTCCAGCCATGCCGGAATCCCTCTCGATAAGATGCATACGGACAAAACCTCCACGAATTCCTGGACCGTGGCGCCTTCCTTCAACGCATTTTCCGCATGTTGCAGCATACCGCTTTCGTAACGGCGTGCTGCATTGATGCCGACAAGAATCAGTTCTTTGTCTTTTCTCGATAACGCACCTGCTGCCAAAACTTCATCCTGAAGGGCCCTGTAATGTTCCCAAGCTTTTGGACTGTACGCATTCATTTTCTGCGCCCAATCCGACAGGGGATTTTGAGTCGTTTTTTCATCAGCCATTTTGATCACCCGCTGGTTCTTCATCCACCAAAGCGATGGCCCGCACAGGGGAAGCCGTGGAGTTGCTGAGCTTCAGCGGCAAAGCCAGAAACTGAAAACGTTTGTTTCTCGGCAGCTGCTCCAGATTCACCAGATTTTCCACGATGTAGATATTAGCACCCAGCACATCCATATGTACTTCCCTTGTCATATTGTGGTTGATGTCGATGTTCGGCAAATCCAGTCCGATCAGTTTGATGCCTCTGGAGACAAGCCATTCACCGGCACTTTTTTCAAAAGCATATTCTTCAAAAAAACCGTCGTCTCCCCACTGCCCTTTGCGTGTACGGACCAGCACGATATCTCCTGTGGTCACCTGCAAGCCTTGTTCCGCCTCCGCTTTTTCCAGCATGGCCGCCGTTACGGCTTCCTGAGGGCCTTTGAAATCAGAAATGTCCAGCACCAGCGCCGGTCCCATCGTTTTCTCGAGCTCCATTTCAGCTGTGGATTGGCCTCCCCTGATAAAATGAAGCGGCGCGTCGATATGTGTGCCACTGTGATCTGAAAATTTCAGCATGCGGGATTCAAACCCTTCGCTTGGAGCCTGATAGCGATGTTTTGAATTTTCAAAGGTGGATTGCTCCTTGATTTCAATCGGTGGATGAGAAGCGAACGACAACAAACCATCCCGCAAGGTTAATGTTAAATCAATTGTTTTCATGAATGCAGCCTCCTTTTGTGGTTACCAAATGTTTAGCCAAAATATCCCCATAGCAGGAATGCGCTACTGAATACAATTCCGAGCCAGAACATGATCAATACCATATAGCCCATGACGTCTTTCAATTTCAAACCGGATAAAGCAAGCACCGGAAGGATCCAGAAAGGCTGCACCATATTGTTCCACGCATCTCCGACCATCACGGCCATTGATGTTTGCTGGATGGAAGAACCGATCGTTTTGGCGGCTTCCACCATGATTGGTCCCTGAATGGCCCATTGCCCTCCTCCTGAAGGGGCCAGGATGTTAATGAAGTACGCGCTGACCATACTCCAGAAAGGCAGGTTCGCGGCTGATGAGAAACTGACGAACCAGCCGGAGAAAGTGACAACCAGTCCTGACCCGACCAGGATGCCCATGATACCAGCATAGAACGGATACTGCAGAATGATGCCCGAAACCGTCTTGACCCCTTCATGCAAAATCTTCACATAATAGATGGGCGCGCCCAACAGCAGGATGCCCAGGAAAATCAGCGCGAAATTGACGATGTTCAAATCGATCGAGCCACCGTTTACAAAATGCATGATTATGTACAATAATCCCAATACACCGATGACATAGCCGACAATTTTGCTGTGATTCAACTTGGAAGCGAGCGTGCCTTTTTCGTCTTCACCCGGCTCTAAACTGATCGTTTCTTCCACGTGAAGCTCTTTGTTGATTTCGATGATGTCTTCTTTCTTTTTAGGGTGCAATAACGAGTTAAAAAGCGGCAATGTGACGAGCACCGTCAATGTAGTCAGCAGCATTGGCAAGGAAAAAATAGTTTCCGATAAAGGAACAAGACCGATGGATTCTTCAAGGAAATGACCAGATGTCGAAATCAACACCGGCACAGTACCCGATAAGCCCAAGCCGTAAAGTGAAAAGCCGCTGTAGCCTGCTGCGATGATCAATGGATAATGGACGCCCTTGACCTGACGCGCCAATTTCCCTGCGACAATCCCTCCGACAACCAGTCCAAAGCCCCAGTTCAACAAGCTGCCGATTCCGCCCGCCAGTGTTGCCACAATAATGGCGGTTCTCGGACGGTTCACTTTTGCCACCATGCGGTTCAGCGTCCGGTCAACCACCGGCGTCTTCGCCAATACATAGCCCGCTGCCAGAATCACCACCATCTGCATCGTGAAGGCCAAGAGATCCCAGAACCCGGAACCCCAGTATTCCGTCGTTTCCATAAAGCCGGTTCCTTCAATGGTCATCGCCAATAAACCTGCGAGGAATGTCAGCAAAATGGCGATGGTGAACGAATCCGCCAGGTATTTATTCATCAAGTTCGTGAAAAAAGATGTTGTTGCGTTTAACATGTGTACTCCCCCTTTGTGTTGCTTTACGTGATGTGATTGTTTTAAAATTTGCTCCGCCGTCTGTGCAGCGCATAGAATAAGAAACCGTTTTCAATTTATAGAAAACTCACCTTTGAAAACCTTTTTAACTTTAATTTTTACGGGCTGGCCAGCCTAGCATACGGATTGTACGAATTGCGTACAAAACTGTATTATTCGTACAATTTATTATAGAGGAACAAGGGAGGGGCGTGTCAATAGAAAATTCTAATAATTTTGTTTACCGAGAACAGTTTAAAATTAAAACTCTTCAATCTTACATATCAAAAAACCGCCGCTCAATTTTGAGCAGCGGTTTCCTGAAATTACTTTTATTATACAAACTCCATACTCCCCCAATTCCCACTGTCCCGCAGCATCGCTTCAAGCAGCACAAAGCCGTCCTCGAAATCCTGCAGGTTCGCCATTTCAACCGGCGAGTGGGAATAACGGCGCGGGAACGTGATGGCGGCGCCGAGGATGCCTTCTTTCACCAGGTGGATGGCGGAAAGGTCGGTGGTTCCTTTGGACATGACCGACAGCTGGTACGGGACATTTACTTTGTCAGCGTAAGAAATGACCAGGTCTTTCATCTGCACTGACATGATATTGCCTCTTGCTCCTCCTCCGGACAATAGCGGCAGCACTGGCCCTTTCCCGATCTTGATTGGGTAATAATTGCCGTCCGGCGTGTCGGCGCAGGCAATGGTGTCGATGACGATGGCGAAATCCGGGTCGATTTTGTATCCGGCGATTTGTGCGCCACGGAGTCCGATTTCTTCCTGAACAGTGATTGCGCCGACCAGTGTTCCGCTGAAGTTTTTATCCTGCAGCTTTTTGAACAACTCCACAATCAGTACGCAGCAGCTCCGATTGTCGATTGCTTTGCCGCAGATCAAATCAGGGTTGGTGAAACGGTCCAGGTCACTGATATAAGTTACAGCGTCGCCGATATTGACACCCATTTCGAGCACTTCTTGTTTTGAATCCGCTCCGATGTCAACATACAACTCTTCCACCGGCAGCACTTTCGACTTTTCCGATGCCGTCTGCAGATGACCCGCTTTGACACCGATGACGCCGAAATGGCCATTGACTTCCACTTTACGGCCGACCAGCAAAGAATCCATCATACCGCCTGTGCGTTCCATGCGCAGGAACCCTTTATCGTCTATGGCGCTGACCATGCAGCCGATTTCATCGGAGTGGGCGGAAACCATGACGGTGGGTCCGGGTTTTCCACTTTCCAGCACTGCGTAGACATTGCCCATATGATCCACTTCCACGTTATCTGCAATTTCTTTCAGCTGCTCGACGATGTGCTTAACCACTTGGTGTTCCCGGCCGGGGCCTCCGGAAATAGCGGCCAGTTCTTTTAAACTTGAGTAAAATGTTTCTTTAAACATAATTTCCTCCTAATGGATAATTTCTTTCTATTTGAATATTACCATATTATAGAATAGAAAATAAATTTCAGTTTCAGGTTCTCGTCTTCACGTGTTAATTGGGACCGAAGTTTCTTTTGCACATCTTTCTTTCCTTAACATAATTTCATTTCCATAAGGTGATAATACTGCGGTTCCGCAACAAAATTTCTATAGACCCACTGCAGTTCTTCGTGTTAAGGTAGTCTTTGTCTAAAAAACAGGGAGGGAATGGGCTATGAGCAATTTCAGACAAGCGATTCTTGCTACATGGATCGGCATTGCAGTCAATGTGTTTCTGACGCTGCTGAAAGGAACTGTCGGATTTATCACAGACAGCCGCGCATTAATGGCGGACGCGGCCCATTCCGCGTCTGACATCGTCAGTTCCATCGCCGTTCTGGCCGGCCTGAAGATAGCTCAGCGTCCCCCTGACTCAGAACATCCGTATGGACACGGAAAAGCCGAAAACATCGCCACTATCATCGTGGGTTTGCTGCTGATTATCGTAGGAGTTGAAATCGCCATTTCCTCCATCGAAGTTTTCTGGCAGGACCGGCAGCCACCGGGAAGCTTTTTGGCACTTTCAGTTGTCCTGTTTTCGATTGTTTGCAAAGAACTTCTCTATCAATACAAAATTCGTTTAGGGAAAAAGATCAACAGCCCTTCTCTCGTGGCAGAAGCCTGGCATCACCGTTCGGACGCTTTGTCTTCATTGATTGCGCTGATTGGCATCGGACTGGCTTTGCTGGGAACTTATTTCGGCATCAGCCAGCTCACTTACTTTGACCCCATTGCCGGTTTGATCATTTCCATTTTCGTCATTAAAACAGGAATCAGCCTCGGTTATAATGCAGCTCAGATCATGCTCGAGAAAGTGCTCAGTCCCGAAGAAACAAAGCCATACCTGGATTCCGCCCTTGAGGTGCCGGGCATCAAACGCATCGATACATTGCATGCGCGGAATCACGGCTCATATCTTGTGATTGACATCAAAATAAGCGTCGAACCGTCGATTACGGTCGAAGAAGGCCACCGCATCGGCAAAGCCACCAAACACAAGCTGCTTGAGGAATTTAAAGAAGTGAATGCCGTCTTGGTTCACGTCAATCCCTACAGCCCTGAAGAAGAATAACGCAGGAATCAAAAACAGCACCCGAACCGCAATGGTTCAGGTGCTGTTCTTTCGATAATTATTTGTTTTGGCCGTAATCGCAAACAACATGGGCGACCGCTTTTGCCGCAATGAGTAACGCATCTTCATCGATATCAAATTTTGGATGGTGATTTAAGTAGACTTTTCCGTCTGTTTTCGGACGGCAGCCGATATTGAAAAACAAACCGGGTGTTTTTTCCAAGTAGTAGGCAAAGTCCTCGGACCCTGACATTACCGGAAACTCACTGACTTCCGTGATCAGCGGCTCATTGGCAGCTTTCAGGATCTCGACCACTTCCGCCGTCACTTTCTCATCGTTGCGTAGCGGCGGATAGTCAGCGGTGTACGTAAAGTCGCACGTAACGTCGAACTCGAGTTCAACACCACGGACGATGCGATGCATTTCCTTCTCGATCACTTGCTGCGTTTTTTCATTCATGTAACGCACATCGCCTTCGATTTCGATGCTGTCTTTGATGATATTGAAAGAGCCTTTGCCGTCAAACGAACCGACGGTGACAACTCCCATCTCAAATGGGTTCAAGCGGCGGCTGACGATTGTCTGGATCGCGGTGATGAAATGCGCTCCTGCAACAATCGGGTCATTGGCATTCTGCGGAGAAGAACCATGGCCACCTTTCCCCTGGATATGCAATTTGAAATACGTCCGCCCCGCCATTGCATTACCGCTCCGGTAGCCGACAGCACCGGTGGCATATGCAGGAAACAAGTGTATGCCGAATACAGCGTCCAAATCATCGAGTACGCCCGATTCGACGATGCTCTTTGCTCCGCCCGGTGGCGTTTCTTCTGCGTGCTGATGAATGATTTTAACGGTTCCCGACAATTCCGATTTCAACTGAATCAGGCAATCGGCAAGCACAAGCAGATAAGCCGTATGGCCATCGTGGCCACAGGCGTGCATGGCGCCTTCGTTCTGTGACCTGAACGGCACATCCGTCTCTTCATGGATTGGCAGTGCATCAAAATCGGCACGCAAGCCAATCGTTTTTCCGGGCTTGCCTCCTTTGATCGTGACAATGATGCCAAAGCCGTTTCCAACGTTGGTCTGAACCTCCACATCTTTGCCTTTGTAAAAATCAGCAATGTACTGCGCTGTTTTTTCTTCCAGGAAAGAAAGTTCCGGATGCTGGTGAAGGTGGCGCCGGATATCAATCATCTCGTCTTTCCGGCCCTCAAGCATATCGAGCAGCCGCTGTTTTGTGTCATTAGTTGTGGTCTGTTGTACCATTTTTTCATCTCCTTATTTAACTTTCTTCTTCATTTAAAATTTCGATATATTCTGAAACTCATTTTAACTATATACTTTTCCTTTCTTTTCTTCAATCTGCTCCGTATTTTTACCAAAGAAAAAACCGGAACAGCAAGAGCATCAAGCTCTTCCATTCCGGTTCCTTCATTATATACTGTTACTCTGCAGGTGTCAGATCTTCAATTGACTCGATGTCCATATAAGCTGGAACTACAAGTCCGATTTTAGCGCCTTCAAGGTTTGGACCAAGGTCCTCTACATCTTCTCCGTAAGTTTCAAACTGAGAAGCGTGTGTTCCCGGCAACCATGCTGCTACCATTGCGTCAGCCTGGCCTTCAGCCACTGCCTGCCACATTACTGCATTATCAAGCGGTGTGATTGTTACATCAAAGCCTTGTGCTTCCAGCACTTGGCCGATTACGTTTGTTGAAGCAAGTTCTGTATCCCACTCCACGTAAGCCAATTCGATTTCTGTTCCGTCGACTGCTTCTGTTCCGTCTGTCCATTCAGCAACTTTGTCGCTGTTTTCTTCAATCCAAGCTGCCGCGGCTTCTTCTACAGCCGTGCCGTTTGAAACTTCCAGCATGACACTTTCGATGTCAGCTGATTCCCATTGGAACTGATCCAAAATTTTGTATGCTTCCGGTTTTTCATCCTGCAACCCTTGACGGACCATTGTGTTGATCGTTTCTGCTTCTCCGAATACACCTTCTGGATCTTCAAGGTATTTCAAATCATATTTCTGGAATTTCCAGTGCGGGCTCCAGCCTGTCACGATAATCGGTTCTTCGTTATCAATTGCTTCACCCAACGCTGTTGCCATCGCGCCACTTGAAGACGTCACAACTTCCCAGCCTTCCAGGTTTTCATAAGTTTCCGTTGTTTCTTCAGCTGCAGCAACTACGCCTGCACCTGGCTCGATGCCCGTGATTTCATAACCCAGCTCTTCGCCGTAATTCACTTCTTCAGATCCTTCATCGTTTCCTTCTGCTGATGAAGACGAACCTTCTTCTTCCGAACCACATGCTGCGATAAGCAAGGTCAGCATAAGAGCCAAAGCCAGACCTAAGTGTTTCCATTGTAATTTAAACATAAAATGATCATTCTCCTTTTTCTTTTAATTTGTATATGGCACTTTCCTCTAGAGGAAAGATTCCAGCTAAATCAGATACTCGTGCCTTTTTTCAGTGAAAAACTTTGTGTAAAGCGGTCGATGATGATGGCCAAAATGACAATTCCAAGACCTGCCACAAAACCGGTCCCTACATCAGCGCGTTGCAGCGAAGAAAGAACTTCCCTGCCGAGGCCCGGCGCCCCAATCATCGAAGCGATGACGACCATCGACAAGGCCAGCATAACTGTCTGGTTGATGCCTGCCATGATGGTGGTCTTGGCCATCGGCAGTTCCACTTTGAACAGCTTCTGGGCGCCTGTGCTGCCGAATGCTTCAGCCGCTTCCACCAGCTCTTCCGAGACCTGCCGGATGCCCAGATTCGTAAACCGGACAGTTGGCGGTGTCGCGAAGATCAGGGAAGCGAAAATCCCGGGTACCATCCCGATGCTGAAAAATGCAACCGCAGGAATCAAGTAAACGAATGCGGGCATCGTCTGCATGAAATCGAGAACCGGCGTAATGATGCTTTCCGCCGTCTTGCTTTTCGACATCAGAATACCGATCGGCACACCAATAATCACTGACAAGAGACTGGCTACAAGCACAAGGGAGAAGGACAGCATCAGCTCTTCCCAAAGTCCCTGGTTCCAGACCAGCAGTAACCCTACGATTGAAAACGCAGCCAGACCGAAACGTTTACCGCTGAGGAAAAACGCCAGCACAGCAACGATTAGGATAACGATTACGGGCGGCACTGCCGCCAGCATGTCGGCGAAATCTTCCAAACCATCACCAAACTGATTCTTGATCGGGTCAAACAGGAATGCAAAGCTGTCGGAAATCCAACCTGTGAAATCAGATACCCAGGAAGCCAACGGCAATTCTTCGATGTTTTCCATAAAATTAAGCATGTGTCAAATTCACCTCGCTTTGTCCTGCAAGTGCCGAAATAACGGCGCCGCGCACAATGATTCCAAGCAGTTTGCCGTCTTCCACGACCGGAATCGGAACCGGCGAATTATGACTGATTTCAAAGATTGCATTCATTAATGTATCCTGCGTAACCGTCGGTGCATCGGTTTTCATGATGGACATCAGGCTTGTGACATCATTGCGCAGAGCAGTCGATGCATCATCTGCTGTTACATAGCCTTTCAGATTCCGCTTGCTGTCAGTAACATAAATGCTCGAAATGCCTTCTTTTTGCATCCGCTCCAACGCGACACGCGGGCCGTGTTTGTCAATATTGACCGTTTCAGGCCGTTTCATGATATTGTAAGCCGTCAATACTTTTGAACGGTCAACATCTTCAACGAATTTCTCGACATAATCGTTTGCCGGGTTCATCAGAATTTCTTCCGGTGAGCCGACTTGTACAATGGATCCGTCTTTCATCAAGGCAATTTTATCGCCAATCCGCAACGCTTCGTCCAAATCGTGCGTGATGAAAATAATCGTTTTCTTCATCGTTTCCTGCAAATCCAACAATTCATCCTGCATTTCTTTCCGGATCAGCGGATCAAGTGCTGAAAAAGCTTCATCCATCAGCATGACTTCCGGATCATTGGCTAAAGCTCTCGCCAAACCGACTCGCTGCTGCATACCGCCGGACAGTTGCGAAGGGTATTGCTCTAGGTAATTGCCCAGTCCGACAAGTTCCAGAGAAGCTTTTGCTTTTTTGCTTCTTTCCTCTTTGGCGATCCCCTGGATTTCGAGGCCATACTCGGCATTTTCCAGTATGGAGCGGTATGGGAACAGAGCGAACTTCTGGAAAACCATACTCATTTTCGTACGGCGCACCCTGCGTAAATCTTTTTTGTCCATTGTTGCCAAGTCTTCATTGTCTATGTATACATGGCCTTCTGTCGGATCGATCAAACGATTCAACAAGCGGACCAGCGTTGATTTGCCACTGCCGGACAATCCCATAATAACGAAAATTTCGCCTGCTTCCACTTCAAAGGAAGCCCGGTTGACTCCGACAGTGCTGCCTGTCTGTTTCAATACTTCTTCTTTGGTCTTGCCTTCTCCCAGTAGCTTCAAAGCTTGTTTGACATTTTTGCCGAATACTTTCGACAAGCCTTCTACTTTTATGACCGGCATAAATCTTCCACCTCTTTTACCATTTTTTGCTCGTCATGGTCTGAAGAGTTTCTCATATCTCCATTGCTTACTTTTTCAGCCTGATTTCTTTACTCAAAATGTCTCTGCTTTTGAGCGATATTCGGCTGAAAAAATAAGCAAGTCACTTTTTGTAATGTCCATGAACCAAAAGCACATGGTCTTTACTATACGCTTAATTACCTACATTTTCAAACGCACCTCTTAAATTCCTGCTCGAAAAAAGCCTCATTTTTTTTGCTTGGCCTCTTGGCACGCTTCAATTTTCGTCATAAAACATCAGTTAAAAGCCTTTGTGACGGTTACCCAAAAAGTTGATAGAAAAGTCTGATACTAATTAACTACTTAGTATAAAACTTTTTAAAAAACTTTTTATTTTGCTTTATTTTTCAGTTTTATTTCTTGGGAAAACCAAAAAACTCATCACATCATCGTCTTTTTTCTTTCTGTTTTTTTTCGGTAAGAATCGCACGATATTGTCTTTCATTGAACTCTTTATATTTCAATTCAGCGTTCTGTTAATTTCAGAAAATCGCATACTTTACGGTAACGTCATTTTGTTGTACCACTTTTATCAATGACCTGATCAGCTGGTTTATAACTTTACCCCAAAAAGCAGTCTCCCTCAAAGGAAGACCGCTTTTTAAGTCATGCTATTAAGTTGCCTGCTGCGTCACTTTCGCCCGCTTGACAGCCAGCTCCGCCAGCAGACTGCCCGTAATCATGGAAACGAATCCGACCATCGAGCTCAGGAACATCGCCTGAAACAAATTCTCGAACACTTCAAAACTCGTCAGCAGGATGTAGCAGCCAGAACCAAAGACAACGGATGCAATCGCTCCGGTTTTGCGGGCATGTTTCCAGAAATAGCCCAGACTGATTGGTGCGACGATGCCGCTGATGATGGCAGAAGTGCCAAAGTTAGTCAACAGCGCCAGAGATTCCGGCCGATTGAATGACATGTAGAGAGATAGAAGACCGATGAACACCAGCGAGAGTTTCGAGGCTTTCAGCACTTTCCGATCCAGCTGTTCGGCCGATAAGTTTTTATTTTTGTAGAGAAGAGGAACTGCCAGCACTTTGAATAAATCGTTGCCGATGCTGTTGGTAATCCCCAGATACAGCGAATCGGTCGTCGACAGAATGGCTGAAATGATGCCAATCACCATTATTGCGATGATGATCGTCGGAAATGCTTCCATGATATATGCCGGAATGGCACTGTCCGCTGAAGAGAGACCCGGCTTGATGACACGTGCAGCCAGGCCGGCAAATACGGAAAAGGCCGACAAAGTGAACAGGGAAACACCGGCTGATAAAGTAAACGTACGCAAATCTTCTTCTTTTTCGACGGTCAATACCTTGCTTAGAAGGTGTGGCAGCAGTACAAACGAGAACAGCAGCCACTGGATGCTCAGTATGGCAAACCCACTGTAGAACGGGCCGCCATTGGAAGTGGCGGATACCAGATCCGGATTGATGGCGTTCAAATCCGTATGCAGTGTACCGAGCACATTCCAGCCGCCACCGATCGTCCATAGTAGTGAAGCGAACAGCAGGATCGCCACAATGGACATGGAGATGCCCTGGATGCCATCACTAGTAATCTGGGCGAAAGCACCGCCCAGGCTGACATAAAGAATGGTGATGCCGACACCGATGGCGATTCCCCACATATAGGGGATTCCGATGATTGTTTCAAACATTGTGGCAAGGCCGACATTCTGTCCGACAATATAATAGATATTGAATAATACCAGCAGCGCCACCAGGACCTGCAGTGTTTTGCTCTTGTAGCGGTCACCGAGCCATTGCGGCAAAGTCAGGCTGCCGCCGTTTTTTTGCCCATACCGCCAGAACTTACGAGTGAACAGCAGCAGGCCGAACCAGCTGACGCCAAAGCAGCCGAGTGTATACCACAAGGTTGAGATGCCGTATGTATACGCCCACCCCGGCACCCCAAGAAACAAATTGGCGCTCGCATAGGAGGCACCGAAGCTGACACCGACAACCCACGGCTTTACCTTGCCTTTTGCAATGGCAAACCCTTTCATCGTGCCACTGTGGGCAACGCCTTTTTTGCCAAGCCATGTAGTCAAAGCAAAATAGCCAATCAGCATAACAATAATGATCCATACCAGAGAACTCGAACTATCATCCATCGTTAATGTCCCCCTTTTGTTTTGGATAGAGTTTGTTCCATATTGTCAGTCCGACACCCCAGAAAACGGCGATGCCAATCCAGTAAGCAGTGAACATGTCCATTCCTCCTTTTAAATGCCGACGGGTGTCTGCACCTTCTTTTTGTAACCTGCTCCAGGGTGATCCTGTTTCAAATGATTTTGCCCTTTGCCGTATACTTTTTCCCGGTAAGTGCCTTCCCCGTATTCTTTTTGCACACGCCCGCGCTGTTGAAGGACCGGTACGACCAGTTCCACAAAATCTTTAAAGCTTTCCAGTGACTCTGTATATGCCAGGTTGAATCCGTCAACGCCTGTATCTTCCACCCATTCTTCAATCTGGTCTGCGACTTGTTCAGGAGAGCCGACTGCGACAGGTCCTCTTCCGCCGATTCCGACAAAAGCGGCCAGTTCGCGGATGGTCCATTTGCGGTCAGGGTCAGCGCGTGTGAACACTTCAACTGCCGACTGCATCGCATTGCTGTCGATGTATTCAAGCGTCTGCTCCGGATCGTAAGCGGAGAAATCAATGCCCGTCCAGCCACTGAGCAAGGTCAATGCCCCTTCATAGCTGATGGAATCCTTCAGCTTCTGGTATTTTTCCTGTGCTTCTTCCTCCGTTTTTCCGACAATTGCAGTGAAAGTGGTGTAGACCAATACGTCTTCCGGATCGCGTCCGTTTGCTTTGATGCTGTCACGGAGAGCCGACACACTTTTTTTCACAACTTGTTTGGTCGGCCCTGCCAGGAACACTGATTCAGCATGCTGTGCAGCAAAATCTCTGCCGCGAGGCGAAGCTCCCGCCTGGAATAAAACCGGCGTGCGCTGCGGGGACGGTTCAGATAAATGAGCTCCCGGCACTTTGAAATACTCACCTTCATGGTTGATGTCATGGACTTTTGATGGGTCTGTATAAACTTTTGCATTTTTGTCGCGGACGACAGCGCCGTCTTCCCAGCTGCCTTCCCACAGCTTATAGCAGACTTCCAGGTATTCAGCAGCGTAATCATAGCGCTGGTCGTGATTCATCTGGTCTTCTTTTCCGATATTGCGTGCGGCGCTCTTCAAGTAAGAAGTGACGATATTCCAGCCGATCCGTCCTTGCGTCAAATGATCCAGTGTCGACATGCGCCGTGCAAATGTATAAGGATGCTCGTGGCTGACAGAAGAAGTGACGCCGAAACTCAAGTGCTTTGTGACCGAACTCATCAGTGGCACCACCAAAAGCGGATCGTTGACGGGTGTCTGGACTGCATTGCGGAGCGCTGCATCCCGTGAACCGCCGTAAACGTCGTAAGTTCCCAGTACGTCTGCCAAAAACACAGCATCAAATTTCCCTTTCTCCAAAAGCTTGGCCAATCCGATCCAATACTCACTGTCTTTGTATGTAGGCGTTCCCTCGGCTTCGTTCACCCATAACCCCGGTGATTGATGTCCTCCTGCACTTGCCATTTCAAAAGCATTTAAGTAAATTCGTTTTTTTGTCATTTTTTCTTCCTCCTTTGAATTGGCTTATCCAGCTTGTAAAGCAGACTTTATAGGAAAACAAAAAAGCCTCCTTTTCCCGGTGAAAGAGAAAAGAAGGCTCCATTATTTTTATGGATTCAGTCCTCTTATCTCCCAAGATAAAATCTTGCTGGAGTTAGCACCTTTCTGACAAACTGTCAGAGGTTGCTGAAGCGTCAACGGGCCAGTCCCTCGGCTTCTCTGGATAAGATTTATTAAATTAATCCCTATCCTAATAGCAGGGGTTCAATCTGTCAATACCGCTTTTCAATTATTCCGATTTTTTCGGCAACTGAAAATCGTCTTAAATAAAGCTGTAAAAGCAATGAAAACGGTTACTGTTTTTTTGAAATTTTTTTTGAAAACAGTAAGACGGAACAATGAAAAGATCAGCATAAATCGGTCGTCAACTGTCAGGAATACAGTGCAGAGCCGTGTCCTGACAGTCACTCATCGAAGATGGTTTCAACGATTTTGTCGACATGAATTTCCGTCGTATTCAGCTGAGGAATGGATAAATCTTCGGGTTTGAAAATCATCGGAAATTCGGTGCAGCCGAGAATAATCCCCTCTATTCCATGGCGGTCGATCATGCGAGAAACAATAGCCAGATACTCTTTCTTTGTGTCGGGATTGACGATGCCATTTTCCAGCTCTTCGACAATCTTTTCATGGATATAGGCTTGTTCGGAATCCGTTGGCACGAAAACATCCTTTTGCTTCTCGGTAAAAGGTATTTTGAAAAAGTCATTTTCCATCGTGAACTTCGTCCCTAAAAGACCGATTTTTTCCAGTCCGGCTTCGTGCGCTTTACTGACCGTTTCTTCAATGATGCTGATCATGGGAATTTTCACTTTCTGCTGGATTTCTTCAAATACAATATGAGGCGTGTTGGCCGCTATGACAGCGAACTCAGCTCCTGCCCGTTCCAAGCTGTTCACCGCTTCAGCCAGATAATCCACCAGTTCTTCTGTCCGGTCGTTTTCGAGCAGTTCGAAAATCCGGTACATATTGATGCTGTTGATGAGCAGTTCAGGCAACTCTTCTTTCGTTCCTCTTTTTTCCTGATACTTTGCAATGATGGATTGATAGTAATCGATGGTCGATTCCGGTCCTGTGCCACCGACTATCCCAAGCTTTTTCATATATTCCCTCCTCTTCTTTTCCATCTTGATTTCTTTGTTCCTTTACTTTATAACTTGTTAATCACTGTTTCAAGTGCAGAAAAAAAAGACCGCTCGGGCGGCCTTTTTTCATGAATCATCTGAGTCTGTATCAGAATCGGTATCCGTGTCAGAACTTGGCTGTGAGTCTCCGCTTGTTCCAGCATCCGTTTCTGTATCGGTGTCTGTGTCTGTGTCGGTATCAGTTTCTGAATCTGAATCGGAGTCTGAGTCCGAGCTGGAATCAGAATCAGCGTCAGTTTCTGATTCACTGTCGGTATCGACGTTAACATCCGTATCTCCACTGTCGCCATCACTGCCGCCGTCACCCGGCACTACATCGACATCTCCTTCTCCATCTTCTTCATCTTCCACGTTAATATCCTGCTCGACTTCCGGCTCGTCATCTCCGCAGGCAGCGAGCATCCCTACTGACAGAAAAGTAGCTGCTCCTAGTTTTAACCATTTTGATTGGGGCATAATTTTCCTCCTTGGCTGATTGTAAGTGTGTATCGTTATATTCTTTACATACCCAGGCAGGCACTAGGAAAACCGATTTATAAAATTTTACTTATTATTTTTATAAAAGTAATTTTTTTACTTTGCTGAAATCTTTCTTTTCAGTATTTCCCGGGAAATAGTCGTTCCTGGCCATCAAAAAAAGAGCCGCCAAGGCAGCTCTTTCCTTAGTTGTCATTTTCTTCTTCATCCATGTCCATATCCAAATCTGAATCACCGTTTTCTTCACCCGGCACCACATCCCGTTCCAGTTCCGCGTCTTCCTCCTGCTCCATTTGAGGTTCGTTGTCATCGCCGCATCCAGCGAGCATTGCCAGTGAGAGGAAACCCGCCGCTCCGGCTTTCATCCATTTGGACTGCAACATGTCTGTTCCTCCTTAGTTAAGTGCTCGGTGCACTTTTCATTCGGTGGATCAGTCGCTCGAATCATCTTCGGAATCCAGATCTTGTTCTTCCCCGTCCGTTTCAGCATCAATTTCAGCTTCGGTGTCACTTTCTTCGTCACTGGCAGGCTCATTATCTTCTGAATCCTGATTTCGTTCCACATTTTCCTCTTGTTCCGTGTCACCTGGCACTACTTCGTTTTCTTCCGGTTCTTCGTTGCCGCAAGCTGACAGCATGCTGACAGATAAAATAGCCGCAGCTCCGATCTTAAACCACTTTGCTTGAGTCAATGGAAAACCTCCTTATTTGCGCAATTTCTTGCATTCACAATCTTACTTTACCTATACCCGATGTAATTTTGTGAAAACCATTTCCACTCGTTTAACAAAATGCAAGGTTGCTTTTAAGAAATTTCTTTCCCTATTTATTTATCAGGCGCTGAAAGATTTGCGAAGTCTTCCATAATAGCTCCACATCCGGAAAATGAAAGAGCTGAATAGAACAAATGCCACTACAAATAAAATCCTATGCCATGAAAATGTCGTCCCTTCAGCCGTGAGCATCGGAATGATATTGCTTACATAAACCAAAATCAGGGGGAGAAAAAGAATAGTATACGTAATGGAAATACGTCTGGCGTGTTTTAAGTGAGTCGTCGGGTCGCTGTATAACTGCGGACGCTCTTCTCCTTCTTTGTACTCCTGTCTCCATATTACCCACTTCTCAAGGCCTGAAATGGATTGGAAGGCAGTTTCCCAGCCTGCTTCCCGGTGCAGGTCGTAATAGCTTTTATGAACAACATTTTGATAATCAGCGCGGTATGCCATTGTCCGTGGGCGTCCTTTGGTGAAATAGAAAATGGTTCCGATTTTGCTGACACGGTAAAGATTGAAGCCTTGCCTTTCCATTTTTTCGAGCCAGTGTTCAAACTTATCCGGAGCGTACATCCACCCCATCTTCACTTTTACCACCATCCGGCCCGAACGCTTCCACTTTTTTTCTTCCTGTTTGCCTAATGCCTTGTTCGGTACGACCTCTCCTTCAAGACTCCTATTACTGAAGGCTTTCCTCGTTCCGGTGATTTTTACGATGGAATAAACAGCCAGCACAACAGTCAAAACTGCAAGCACCAGCAGCGAGTAGGTCAATGCCCACCAGGGACTCGGTTCCACTTGAATTTCTTCTCCATTCATCCACGATGAAACGAACATGGCCCCCGGAAGCAGCAGTACACCGGCCAAATAACACAGAAGGCCGATAAACCCATACATGACCCACTGGTTATGCCTAAAGATTCCTTCCTGGACAGGTTCAGCTTTTATTTCACTGGCAGGCTTGTTATTTTCCACTACGCTCCAATTTCCGCTTTTGGAAGCGATTCGCCAACCTTCCTCCATTAACACCCCTGGTAAATGACCTTTTTGTGCCTTATCAAAAGAAATTCGATACGTCATTGTCTCAGGAGCACTTTTCTGGAAATAAAAGCAACGCATCCATCTATTAAGTTTGGTAAAGCGGTAGCCTTTTGCTGCATTGTCTTCAAGCCATCGTTCCACCCTTTCTGTGTCGTAACTCCAAAATGGTCTGTACTTTTTGATCATAAAAAATCCTCCTCGTATGTCAACGCATTTTGGTGCAGTTCTTTCAATCGGTCAATTTCACTCAAGATCAGCTTTTTTCCGGTTTCAGTGATTTCGTAAACCGTTTTCCGTTCTTCATCCGCAAAGACAGTGATAATACCATCTTTCTGCATTTTCGTTAATGTTCCATAAACAGTCCCCGAACCAAGACGCAAGCGCGATCCTGAAATTTCTTCTACGTGCTTGACAATGCCATACCCATGGCGGGGCCGCCCCAGTGAGAGGAGAATGTAAAACGCAGTTTCCGTCATAGGAATGTATTTTTTCAGCACTTTGTCATTGTCCAAAGAAATCTCCCTCTTTTAATATGTCATACTACGACTATATCACAACGCGACATATCAACCAAGTTTTTCCGCCTATTTGCACAAGCAAAAAAGACGCTCCGCCTTCTCGGGAACGTCTTTTGCTGAATCGGTTATTTTCTTAATCAGGAGTGCTTTCAAGCCCCCATTTTTTCCCGGCATCTTGCCATGAAGGATTTGGTTTCTTTTGTCGCTCTCATTTTCCGGTGCTGCATAAATCGCTGCAGTTCTTCTGTCATGGCATGGCCGATTCCTTCTCCCCTATGCGATGGAAGAACAGAGATATGATGGACAGTGAAATGATTTTCGTCCACTTTTGCCCCGATGAGCCCTGTGTAATCTTCCTTGTCTTTCCATAGAAACAATTGCCAGTCCTGATTTTCTTCATATAAATGCAGCGTTTGCTGGAGTGTTTTCAGGTTTCGCTCAGTGGGCATAAAAGATAATAAGCCCATGGCGATTTTTCCGTGCGACTTTTTATATCTGACCAACATTCCGAGCCCCTCTTTTCTTTTTGTTTTCCGTTTGATTCAGAAACTTTTCCGTGACTTCTGACTGTTCGACTATTTTCAATGCCGCCGACAAGCGTCGCGCGAAGTTCTCCGGCGCTTCTATCGTTTTGACGGTAAAACAGACCACATGCTGGTCTGAGCTGATCCGCAATTTATGATGTGGCGGTAACGGAAGCTCGTAATTTTTCAGCGTATAGCTGAAAAATGGAAATTCTTCCGGGAGCAGATAAATTTCCGCTTTATTTAACGCAGTTCCATCCGCTTTATAATTTTTGAACGTAATATCAAAAGCCAGAGAATACGTGTAACGTGTACCCGATGCATTGATCGTAATCGCCCTTTTTTTCTGAACGATGCATTTGCCTGCTTTTAATACGGGTTTTGCCATGAGGACGCCGCCAACTCTTTCTGCTACCCTTTCAACTTTTTCCACTTTTCCGCCTCCTAGCGTTACCGTCCATTCAAGCCTGTGTATTGAAAAGCCAGCATTGCAACGGCTGGAACTGCTTGCTTAACCGATATTCTATTTATAGTCAACAGGACAACTCCTTTATACAAAAACGCCGAAAAGAATAAACTCATTCTTTCCGGCGTTGTATACAGCGCAATTGTCTGTCACATTCAACCATTTTATCTTATTGCCATGGAGAGCGAACACTTATTCACCAACCGATTTCAGCTTGGAAAACGCCGTTGTTTTTTGATTAGCTATAGATTACTCGCTCAGCATTTGGATGTAAACCACTTCAGGTGAAATATAATCGATAATTCTAAAAACAGTTACATCTGCTCATCCTGCTCTTTTTAAAGGAACCCTTATCACACTGCCATGTGGAAAGAATTAGATATCTTCACTTATTAGTAAGTGGGACGGTTTCCTGACTCAAGAGCTTCACCCACCTGCTCGGCTGTTGTTCTGAGAAGCGGCAGGAACTCTTCACGAAGCTTCTTTTTGGAGATGCGTCCGGCATGTGCGGAACAATTGATGGCGGCGATCACTTTTCCTGTCCTGTCGCGAATCGGAACAGCGATGGAACGCAACCCTTCCTCAAATTGCTGGTCTACTCCTCCCCAGTCTCTGTCACGGACTTCCTGCAACTTTTCCCTCATTTCCTCTTTGTTGGTAATGGTTTTATCCGTAAAGCGCTGAAAATCCATAGTGTCCAGATAAGTTTCGAGTTCCGGTTCAGGCAAATTGGCCAAGAGGACATGTCCCATCGATGTAGCATAAGCAGGAAGCTTAGATCCCACGTCCAGATTGATCGACATGATCCTTTTTGTAAAAACGCGCGCGACATACAGAATATCCTTGCCGTCTAAAATGGAAATGGAGCAGGATTCTTCCGTCTGCCTTACAAATTCTGTCATGATGGGTTGAGCAATGCTCCATTTGTTATTGGATGACAAATAAGAATAGCCTAACGACAATACCTTCGCCGTCAAACTGTACACTCCATTTTGCGATTCGGCAAAACCAAGATGTTCAAGCGTCAGCAGGATTCTTCTGGCTGCCGGTCTGCTGAGACCACTCAAATTGGCGGCTTCCGTGACAGTCAGCGATTTGTGACGCTGTGAAAAAGCTTGAATCACTTGCAAACCTCTTTCAAGTGATTGGATATAGTCCCCCGACTCTTTAAAATTATCTAAATTTTTCGTTGACAACTTTATTCCTCCTCATATAAGATGGCAATGTACGAATAGCGATGTATTGTACGTATATCGTACAATAATTTCTTCGCTTTTTCAAGTGCTTTAGCCACTTCCATTATTTTTTTCAGCCGTTTGAATGCGTTTACATTCAGTTTTCCCTATACGCTTCTTACGCAAAAATCGCCTATATTTTGAGGAGGAATCGAACATGACAGAAACAACTGTAAAAAATGAACGCGTGCTTCAGGCATATGAAGGATTTAAAAAACATTTAAAAAACTTCCTGGATGAACAGCAATTTAACCACGAGGAATACACGAATTTTGTAGAATGGGCAGACCGCCTCGGCCGCAGCGGCGAAATCCCGTTGTTCCTCGATGTTTTTGTTGAAACTTACGTCCTGGAAGCCAAATACAAAAACTCACCTGGAACTGAACCTTCTCTTCTTGGGCCATATTACGAAGAAGGCTCACCATTGATCGAAGAGTCTCCGGTTGTGATTCCGCAAAGACCTGATGAACCTGGTGACAAGCTGGTGTTCCATGGCAATGTAAGCTCTGTCAACGGACCGCTTGCCCATACGAAAGTAGAGTGGTGGCAGGACGATGCCGACGGTTTGTACTCGAATTATGATTCCACTGCGCCGGATTTCAATTTGCGCGGACAGTTCTATACCGATGAAAACGGCGATTTCGAAGTCCATGCCATCGTGCCGATTCCTTACCAGATCCCGACAAACGGACCGACCGGCGAATTTACTTTTGCAGCTGGCTATCATGCTTACCGCCCGGCTCACATTCATATCAAATTCGAACACGAAGGTCATGAAACCTTAATTACACAAGTCTTCTTCGAAGGTGACAAATGGCTGGAAACAGATGTGGCTGGCGGTGTGCGCTCTTCCTTGATGACGAAACTGGAAGACAAAGGCGATCACAAGGAAGCTTCATTGAACTTCGTAATGCGCACCGAGTAGTAAAAAATTTTCAGCTGCCGAGAAATTCCTGGCAGCTGATTTGTTTTTAAAGCGACAACTTACAAAATAAGACTGAGGTGGATTTAAATGGAGCTTTACAAAGTAAACGTTAATGGAAACGATATTCAAGTAGCAGACTACCCCGGCGAAAAAGGTCCCATTATTGCCATTCACGGATTGACTGGCACTTATAAGAACATGCATTATTACGCGGAAAAGTTCGGCGGTGAGTACCGGGTTATTGCGGTGGATCTCCGCGGTCGTGGCAACAGCGACAGCGCAGATGCGGAGACGTCCATTTTCAAACACACGGAAGATATCCTGGCTTTAATCAAAGAATTAAAGATCGAAAATCCGATTCTTCTCGGCTTTTCAATGGGCGCTTTCATCTCGGCACTTGTAGCGAGCCGGCTGGAGTCGGTACAGAGCGTAATTTTGCTGGACGGTGCCGCAAAATCTTCCGATCATCAGCGCGGAATTGTCAAACCTTCGCTAGGCAGAATCAGCCGTGAGTTTACTTCGAAAGAGCATTATGCGGAAGAAACCCGAAAAATCTATTCGAATCTGGGAATCGAATGGAATGATGTATTGCAGGAAATTGTCGAGTATGAAGTCGGCCCGGTTGATGGCCATTGGGAAAACAAATCGACAGAATCACGCATCCTGTCAGACTTTGAAAGTTTTTATTCGTTCGATCCAAAAGAAACCGGTTCAAAAATCGAATGCCCTGTCCTGCTCGTTTATGCGGAAGGCAGCATCGGTTCAATGGGGCCTTTGTTTTACTTGAAGGATTACGAAGAAACGCAGGCATCCATCAAAAATATTGAGACGGTAATAACAGACGCTAACCATTACCAAATGGTATTTGAAGAGCGCCAAGATATTCAGCAGGCGATTAAAAATTTTTTGGAAAGAATCTAAATAAGTTGAACTTAATAACCTCTACTTGTCGATATTCCGCAAAACAGCTCCGCTTTCCTGCGAACTTGCGCCGAACTAACTCAGGCTTGACGCCAGAGTGGATTTCGGCACTTCGCTATCCCGCGGGAGTCTCCGCTGTTTTGCTCCATATCTTCTGGTTTAACAGCAGAAAAACAGAAGCTTATCTATTATTTAATAGGTTTCTTAGCGCCGGCGCGTCCATGGGCTGGGCGGAACAATAAGACGGGTGCTCTTTCCGGCTTATTGTGGGAGCCTTGCCCTAAGCGACCGAAGCGGTGTATAAAAGGTAGTTTCTTTAGTTCAACTTATATAGTTACATCAAAGGGGTAAACGGGAGGAAAAATTATGAAATTATCATTTAAGAGCTTAAACCAAAGTATGTGGAAATCACACAAACAAACGAAAGACCTGGTGACCATGGCGGAACTTCGCAGCCACAGCAACAGCAGCTCAGGGGCAGCTGCAGTTGAATTGCCGCGTGGGAAATCAACAGCTGCCTACGGAAATGAAGACACGAAAAACAATAATTCATACAGCACATCACAAATTGTCGGCCTCATTTTAGGGCCATTGCTGTTTCTTCTGATGCTCTATGTCCTGCCGCTTCCCGGCCTCAGCTTTGAAGGGCGCGCGGTGCTGGCGACAACTGCATGGATGGCGGTCTGGTGGGTGACGGAAGCAATTCCGCTCGGCATCACTTCTTTGATGCCTTTGATTTTGTTGCCATTGATGGGGGCTGTTGACGGCAACACCGCAGCTTCGAGTTACGGCGCATCACTGATTTTCCTGTTTATCGGAGGATTTGCTCTCGCTTTGGCACTGGAGCGCTGGAACCTTCATGAACGCATCGCGATTACGATCATCAGTGCGGTAGGCGCCAGCACGTCGGGACTTGTTCTCGGATTTATGCTTGCCACCGGCTTCCTGTCAATGTGGGTGTCCAATATGGCGACCGTCATGCTGATGATTCCGATCGGTCTGGCGATCATCGCCAAAGTGGTGACATTGATGAAAGAAGACGATGTCTATACAAAAGAAGAAGAAACGAAATTCACAAAATCAATTATTTTTGCCATCGGCTTCGGTGGTACGATCGGCGGAAGCGCCACTTTGATCGGTACACCGACGAACCTCCTGCTGGCAGGCCTGGCGGGCGAATTGCTGGGCATTGATATCTCCTTCGGACACTTTTTCATATTCGCCTTTCCATTAATCGTCGTATTGATGCTGTTTGCGATTTTCTACATTACAAAAATCGCTTATCCTGTGAACGTTAAAAAAATCACAAACGGCAAACAATTTGTTGTGGACCGGAAAAAACAGCTTGGCAAGATGTCTTATGAAGAAAAGATCGTATTGGCTATTTTCTCCATCACCGCCTTCATGTGGGTGACGAGAACCTTTATCTGGTCGGATATCATCCCGGGATTGAGTGATACAATGATTGCCATGGTTGCAGCGGTTCTGCTGCATGCGATTCCTTCTAAAGGCAAACCGGGCGAACGAATTTTAACCGCTGATTCGCTGAAGCATATGCCTTGGGGCGTCCTGCTGCTGGTCGGCGGCGGCCTGGCACTTGCTTCCGGATTCAACGGCACGGATCTGGCGAGCTGGATCGGCAATCAATTGCTGCTGCTTGAAGGCACTTCTTATATCCTGGTTCTGGTTGTTACGGTACTTTTGGGTATTGCGATGACCCAGGTGACTTCGAATACAGCAACTGTAACCATTCTTATTCCGATTACAGCAGCGCTCGCGATGGCCATTAACGTCCACCCGCTTCCGCTGATGACCGCTGTTGCAATGGGTGCGGGTTTTGCGTTTATCCTGCCGATCGGCACGCCTTCAAATGCCATCATCTTTGCCACAGGCAAAATCACGATGATGGATATGCTGAGAAAAGGCGCATGGCTGACGGTTCTTGCTTTCGCTTTGATTGTGGTGTTCGTTTACTTTATACTGCCGGTTGTTTTCGGCATCAACCAATTTGAATACCCCGAAGCATTGAAATAAATCATCATTCAGGAGTGAAATTATGAGTAAAGCATTGGATTATTTTAAAGAAGTCTATGACGAAGTCCCAGGCTGGGTTCAAAAAATGCACGATTACAGCCCGGAAGTGCTCGATAAATACACAGGCATCCGTGGGGAAATCATGCAGGACGGCTCGCTGTCCCGCAAAGAAAAAGATGCGTTGATCGCCAGCATGAATGCCGCTCGCCTTTACAAGCGCAGCATGCTGTTCCACACGAAAGGCGCCATCGATTTCGGTTATTCCGTCACGGAACTGGTGGAATTTTTCCTTACCGCTTATTTCTACAAAGGCGACAAAGCGCTGATCCTGTCGCTTGAAGCCATTCAATATGCACTTGAATTGAAAGGGACATCCGTCAGCATGCCGGATCAGAAACCCAAGACAGCGGTGGAAGCCATGGAAACCATCATTGCCTGGCTGGACGGGGAAGATACGAAATACCTGAAGGACACTTTGGACGTTATCCAAAACGGAGACGCTGATTCCATACAGGCAAAAGTTCTCGGAGCTGGACAAGTTTCTTCGACGCTAAAGCATTTGAATATGGCCGGCAATTACATTGTTGAGCTGCAGGGCAAGGAAGCCGCACCATGGATGGAAAAAGCACGGACTGAAGGAGCATCGGAAGCCGATTTGGCGGATGTCGGCTATATCTGTATTTTGACTGCCGGCATTCCGGCCTGGTTCGAATTGAGCGATTCACTGCAGACAGCAGAGTAAGCACATATTGGAGGATAAAACATGTCTAAAATACTGAACAATTTAAACGAAGCCTTATCAGCTGTCAAAACAGGAGATACGGTACTGGTCGGCGGTTTCGGTTTGGTTGGAGCCCCTCTTACATTGATTGACGGACTGACTGAAAAAGACGTTAAAGATTTGACCATTGTCAGCAACAACCTGGGCGAATCCGGGAAAGGGCTGGGGATTTTATTGAACCAGAACAAAATCAAAAAAGGCATCGGCTCCTATTTTACGAGTAACCGTGATGTCGGGGACAAATACCAGAAAGGCGAAATCGAGCTTGAGCTGCTGCCACAGGGCACGCTTGCTGAATCGATGCGCGCTGGAGGTGCCGGGCTCGGCGGTTATTACACCACCACAGGCGTCGGCACAGATCTCGCCAAAGGCAAGGAAGAGCGGGAAATTGACGGCGTGAAATACATTTTTGAAAAAGCGATCCGCGCAGATGTTGCATTGATCCGCGCCTATAAAGCGGATACGCTGGGGAACCTCGTCTATTACAAAACAGCACGCAATTTTAATCCACTGATGGCCATGGCGGCAAAAACAGTCATCGTCGAAGTGGATGAAATCGTCGAAGCCGGTGAATTGGATCCGGAAGCCATCGTCACACCGTTCATCTATGTAGACGGCATCATCAAAGCGCAGCAAGTGCTGACGAAGAAAGGAGTCGTAAACGTATGACTGGCACAATGAATAAAACAGATATGCAGCATTTGATCGCTGAGCGGGTTGCCCAGGAATTGAAGGGGCCTTGTGCCGTCAACCTGGGAATCGGCATCCCGACGCTTGTTGCCGAGTATATGAAGGAAGACAATATTTATCTCCATACGGAAAACGGTCTGCTCGGCGTCACCGATGTGGAAGAGGAAGATATCGATCCGAACCTGGTGAATGCGGGGAAACTGCCGGTCGGCGAAGCAGTGGGTGCTTCTTTTTTCAACAGCTCCGACTCGTTCGCCATGATCCGCGGGGGTCACGTCGATGTTGCCATCCTTGGCGCTCTTCAAGTTGATGAAACAGGATTGATCGCCAACTGGGCGGTTCCCGGAAAGAACATTATGGGTGTCGGCGGTGCAATGGATTTATTGGTCGGTGCCAAAAAGGTATTTGTGACGATGAGCCATACCTCCAAAGACGGCAGTCCGAAACTGCTGAAGGAATGCACGTACCCGATTACTTCAACGCGTCAAGTGGATATGATTTTTACTGAACTTGCCGTTTTTGAAGTGGTGGACAGCCAGTTGAAACTGGTTGATCTGATGCCAGGCGCCACCATTGAAGAAGTCCGCGAGAAAACCGAGGCAGCTTTTACGGAGTAATGGAAAGAAAGTGGGAATGACAACATGAAAATTCGCTCGTTTGAAGTTTATATACTGGATTTACCGACGATCCGCCCCCACCAACTGGCTATGCATACCATTGTTGAACAGTCGATTGTCGTGGGTTGCGTGACCGATGAAGAAGGACGGGAAGGCTGGTCGGAAGTGGCAACCATTGGCGGCGCTTCTTACGGGGAATCCACACCCGAAGCGATCAAAGCTAATATTGACACCTATATCACACCGCTCATTCTTGGGCAGGATCCCATTCATTTTGATAAAATTATGAATGACGTATCCAAAATGGTCCGTGGCAATTATTTTGCGAAAACGGTTGTGGAGAATGCGATTATTGACTTGGCAGCCAAAAGCAAAGGAATCCCGGCATTCGAATTATTCGGTGGTCAAATCCACCAATCACTGCCGATTGCCTGGACATTGGCCAGCGGCAATACCGATAAAGACATCGAAGAAGCCCAGCAGCTGCTGGAACAGAAACGCCATAACATTTTCAAGCTGAAGATCGGCAAAGGCGATCCGTATAAAAATGTCGAGCATGTACGCCAGATCAAGCATGCGCTCGGCGATCAGGCCCGTGTGACGGTTGATATCAATCAGGCATGGGACGAAGATACCTCGAATTACTGCATCGCCGCCCTGCAGGATGCAGGGGTTTCCATGGTCGAGCAGCCGTTGCAGGCATGGGATTTCGAAGGAATGTCCCGGTTGACCGCCAAATTCAACGTACCGATTATGGCCGACGAAGCGGCGACCAGCATCCAGGACGTCTTCCGTATCGCCAAATATCGTGCCGGCAACAGCATCGCCTTGAAACCGTGCAAACACGGTGGCATGACGCAGACCAAAAAAGTGGCCGGTATTGCTGAAGCGGCGGGACTCGGCTTATATGGCGGCACCATGATTGAATCGAGCCTGGGAACAGCCGCCTGCGCCCAGTTGTACGCCACACTGCCGGAAATGAAATTCGGCACTGAGATTTTCGGACCGCTTTTGTTTAAAGACAATGTTACCGTCAATGAAATCCGTTTCGAGAATTTTGAAGTGATCGTTCCCGATGGCCCTGGATTCGGTATGGAAATCGATAAGGAAAAAGTGAAGCATTATACACGGAATCTGTAAGCAGAATAAGGAGATGGAGAAATGAAAAACGTAGTTATCGTTGACACGGTCCGCACAGCCATCGGCAAACTCGGTGGCAGCATCGGCAATGAAACAGTGGATTTACTCGGAGCGCACGTTATCGAAGAACTGATCCGCCGGACAGAGCTGGATAAGTCAGCGGTGGAAGAAGTGATTCTGGGACAGGCCAAACAAAGCGCAGACGTTTCGAACGTGGCACGGGTGGCCATGCTGCGCGCCGGCATTCCTGAAGAAGTACCCGGTTACACGTTGCACCGCCAATGCGGCTCAGGGGTTCAGGCACTGAATTCCGCCGCCCAGCAAATCAATGCCGGCTTGAGTGACATCATCATCGCAGGTGGAGCCGAGTCGATGAGCACCGCTCCTTATTACGTCAATAATGTCCGTTTCGGCACCAAATCCGGCGATGTTCTGCTGAAAGACCCGAATACGGCAAGCCAACCCGGCTCTCAGCCAACAGAGAAATACGGCGACTTGAATATGGGCATCACCGCTGAAAACGTGGCTGAGAAATACGGAATCTCCCGTGAGCAGCAGGATGAATTCGCTATGCTCAGCCAGGAAAAAGCGGCAAATGCCATTTCAAAAGGCTATTTCGAATCACAGATTGCCCCTTATCCGGTGAAGACACGGAAAGGTACCGTTGAATTCAAAACGGATGAACATCCACGCCAGACTTCATTGGAAAAACTGGCATCGCTGAAGCCGGTCTTTAAAGAAGGCGGCACCGTGACGGCCGGAAACGCCAGTGGGCGCAACGATGGCGCCGCAGCTCTGCTCGTCATGTCCGAAGACGAAGCATTGAAGCGAGGCTACCAGCCAAAAGTACGTGTGCTGGCGCAGGCATCAGTCGGCTGTTCGCCCGAACTTATGGGCATGGGCCCCGTTCACGCGACGTTCAAGGCGTTGAAGCAGACTGATCTGTCAATTGAAGACATTGATATCGTTGAAATGAATGAAGCCTTTGCTTCCCAGTCGGTGGCCTGCATCAACGAACTCGGTCTCGACATCGACAAAGTCAATCCGAACGGCGGCGCCATTGCGATGGGGCATCCCATCGGTGCAACCGGCGCAATCCTGTTGACTAAATTGGTCCATGAACTGGAGCGGACAGGCAAGAAATACGGTTTGGTCACATTGTGCATCGCCGGCGGCATGGGCATTGCGACAATTGTGGAGAATTTGCAAGTTTAACGAACAGCAGGACCCGCTGAAATTAATCAGCGGGTCCTTTTTGATGGTTTTATAGGGGCTTGTGGCTTTTCGTAAGCGAAAAGCTTGCATATCGGGCTTGAGGGCGTCGATTATTTCCAATTATTTGGATATACTAGCCGAAATCGATAAAATACTTTCCGTTCTGGTCCAAATACTTTCCATTTTGCCCGAAATACTTTCCAAACAAGCCAAAATACTTTCCAAGCGCTATTTTCAGAAAAAAAGCGCAATGGGGACTTTATTTAAGTCCCATTGCACTCGTTCATTTCAAATTTCATTCAACTCGCGCGCCTGTTTTCTGAAGTGCCAGGCGCTTCAGAACCACTTCCATCAGCCTCTCGCATCTGGCATGGTCCTTTTCCTGTGGCGACAGTTCAACCTTTAAGGTCGCCGCCAACTCTGTGTGGACGTACAGCATGTCCCGGAAGCGGTCGACGGCTCCGCAAAAGTCGGCAAAAAAACGGTCGCCGCTGCCGAACACAGCCGTCACCAGCTTTTTGCTTCCCGCGTGTTCAAACGCTTCGTATAAATGCTTCATTTCTTTTGGAATTTCCCCGCTTCCCCATGTGTACGTCCCGACCAGTACTGCATCGTAACGGCAGAGTTCGGCTTCCGGAAATTCTTCTACCTGATAGATGCCAACAGTGCTGAAACGCTTTGCCGCCACTTGGTGCAGCATAGTTGCCAGCTGTTCGGTATTTCCGGTAACGGAAGTATAGACAATAGCGATTTGCGGCTTATAATTCGTCAAATCCATTGGACTGTGACACCTTGGAATAAGTTCTCGATTTCTGTTCGAAAAAATCCGATTTGGTGTCGTTCATCATGTCATCACCGAAGACCTGAATCCACGGCATCGGGTTGCTGCGCTCTTCGTAAAGGTTCTCCAGCCCCAACTGGCGCAGCCGTTTATTGGCCAGGTATTCCACGTAGCCTTCAAATTCCTCCAAATCCAACCCCTCGATCCCAAGCAATATGTAATGAGCCCATTCTTTCTCAAGCTGCACAGCTTTATCGATGGATTGGTGGATATAGGCCATGTTTTCTTCTGTGTTCAGTTCCGGATTCTCGGCCAATAAAATCCGGACAAACTGGCTGATGAAATAAGCATGCTGCATTTCGTCACGTTGGATATAACTGATCATCGTGCTGGTCTTCAGCATTTTCTGCTGGCGCGCCAGATGATAAAAGAACGCAAAGCCTGCATAGAAGTAAATGCCTTCCAGGTTAATCGAATTGATGCTCAGCTGAAACAAGGTCTGCGGCGTCGGATTCTGCCGGAACTCTTCATAGGCTTCCAAAATCAATTCGTTCCGCTTCCGCACCACCGGATCGCTTTTCGCCTGGTTAAAGCGCTCGTTCTGTTCACTGGTGGAAACAAGCGAGCTCAATGTATATGAATATGATTCGTTGTGCACCGCTTCCTGCTGTGAAATGACAGCAAAAATCGCCTTGAAGCTGGAATCCGTCACATAATCCATGACCATGCTCATTGTCGGCGTCTGCAAACTGTCGAGTGATGCAAGTTGTGTGTTCAAGCGCAAAAACACATCTTTTTCAATCTCACTCAAATGGTCCCATTGCTTGATATCGTCCTGCATGTTGATTTCCTGGGCTTTCCAGAAGTTCGACAGCAAGGTTTGATACAAATCGTACATTTGCGGGTAGGCGATGTCATTCCAGTTCAATAACCCGGAGGATTGTCCGTTCAGGATGCCTGTGGATTTATTTGGCTGTCTGGGATTCAGCAGTTTTATTTTCGTCAATGGTGTATCAGCCGTTGTCATAAGAATTCCTCCTTCAGCTTTGGCACGCTTCACATTCTTCGATTTCTGCCTGCGAGGTGCTGCGCACGTAATAAGTCGTCTTCAAACCTTGCTGCCATGCTTCTAAATGCAGGTCCAACAGGTCTTTTGCTTTGATGGTGTGTGGAACATACAGGTTGAAACTCACTGCCTGATCGATATGGCGCTGGCGTGCGGCATTTTGACGGATGCTCCATTTCTGGTCCAGTGTATGCCGTGCACGGCGGTAGTACTCATAAGTCCTGTGGTTCAAGTCCGGCGCTGTCACTTTGAACTTGAAGTTTTTCTTTTCTTCCGCGTATTCCACTGCATACAGCGGGTCAATGCCGTCCGTCGACCCACCGATTTTGGCAGTGGACGAATTCGGCGCGACGGCCATCATCCAGCCGTTGCGAACCCCCGTTGCCGCCACTTTCTTCCGCAATTGCTCCCATCGTTCACTGCTGTAATTCCGACGCTTGAAATACTCACCCGTCTGCCATTCCGAATCACTGAATTCCCGGTAGGCCCCTTTTTCTTTGGCCAATTCCATCGAGGAATGAATGGTATGGTAGGCAATTTCTTCGTACAGTTTATCTGCAAAGTCCACTGCCTCTTTTGTTTCCCAGTGAATGCCTTCAAGTGCCAGCAGGTGTGCCCATCCAAAAGTTCCTAAACCTATCGCTCGGTATTTTTTATTTGTCGCTTCCGCCTGTCCCACGGAAATCGTGTTCAAATCGATGACGTTATCCAGCATGCGTACCTGAATCGGAATCAGCCGCTCCAACACATCCGCTTTCACGGCTCTCGGCAAGTTCACCGATGACAAATTGCAGACGACGAAATCGCCGGGCTTACGGACCATCACCAAGTTGCCTTCTTCATCGGTGTATTCTTTTGTAATGGTAGTAGCTGACATATTTTGAGTGATTTCCGTACACAAATTGCTGCAGTAAATCGATGTGCGTCCTTGCCCACGCAGATGTTTGTTCGGGTTCTGCCGGTTGACTTCATCGCGGTAGAACATATACGGCGTGCCGGTTTCCAATTGCGACACCATGATGCGCGCCATAATGTCCATCGCCCGGTACGTCTTTCTTGGCAATAAAGGATGCTGGACCGCTTCTTCATACTTTTCCGCAAAAAATTTCGTTTCCGTTTCATCGTAAAAATCCTCCAAGCCTAACGCTTCGCCAGTGTCGCTTTTCCAGCCCATCACCTGCTTGACCTGATGAGGACAGAAAGTGTGCCATTCACCGATGCTGCGGCCACTGCTGTCCGTTTCCTGCAGTTTCTGCATAAACAGGTCCGGAATCGCCACGCCGGTGAAGATGTCATGGGCTTTTCGGCGTTCGTCTCCGTTATTGGTCTTCAAGTCCAGAAAGCCGTTCATGATGTCTTTGTGGAACACATCCAGATACACCGCAACAGCCCCTTGCCGCTGGCCGAGCTGATCGACGCTGACAGCCGTATCGTTGACGAGCCGGATCCATGGCACGACACCGGACGAATTGCCTTTGAATTTCTTGATGTCGGATCCAAGAGCCCGGACTTTACCGTAATAAATACCGAGCCCTCCGCCGTCTTTGCTGAGCCGCGCAATGTCCCAATTGTTCAGATAAATGCCGTCGAGCGAGTCTTCCACCGTATCGATAAAGCAGGACGACAACTGACCGAAGCTTTTTCCGGCGTTCGACAAAGTCGGCGTCGCAACGGTCATATACAAATTGCTCATTGCCCAGTAAGCTTCCTTCACCAAATCCATGCGCTGTTTTTTCGGTTCATTCTGCATCAAAGTCATGGCGATGACGAGAAAACGCTCCTGCGGCAACTCGTGTAGATTTCCTTCGTGGTCTTTGGCTAAATAACGGTCGGCCAATAAAAACAAGCCGATGTAATTAAACAACAGATCCCGCTCCGGTTTGATGTGGACACCCAGTTCCTCGATTTCTTCTTTTGAATAGGCCGATATCAGTTCATCTGAATAGATGCCGGTGCGTGAGAGTTTTTCGACGAGTTCGTAAAAACTGCCGTACTGCCTCTCTGGATCATACCCACGGTTCTGTGCCGCTTTCCTGTATAATTCCGCAGTATGGATTTCAGCTGCCAGAAACGTCCACTCCGGTTCATCCATCGAAATGCGGTTCAATGCGTAAAGCATCGATTGCTCCGAGCTTTTTTCTTCGTCCAAAGCCCTGATTTTTTCCTTCAATGTCCGGGTATCCAACCCATGGATTTCTTCCGCCCGCTTGATCGCTTGTTCCACCGTACTCATTTCCGTTGACGTTTTTAGATTCATCTCATACCAGCTCCTTTGCGAATTCGTTGATTTTCATACGGCGGTCTTTTCTCGCCTGTGCGCTTTTGAACAGTTGCTTCTCCGCATCCGTTTCCGGGGATACTCCGGCAACAGGTGTCGGTTTGCCATTTCCATCCACAGCGACCAGGGTCAAAATGGCTGTAGTCGTCAAGGTTTTGGCACCCGTTTCGATGCTTTGGCATTCCGCTTTTACGTACACTTCCATCGACGTCCTGCCGGTCGAAATCACTACACCTTCCAAAATGAGGACATTTCCCACTTTGGCGGAAGACAGGAAGTTCACTGTGTCGATCGAAGCGGTAACGACTGCCCCTTTGCTGTGCTTCATCGCTGCAATTGCCGCAATTTCATCGATATAAGCGAGAACTGTCCCGCCAAAAATGGTTCCAAGGTGGTTGGTGTCCGGCGGCAACACCAAACGGGACTGAACCGTCCGTGAAACGCTCGCTGCTAATTGCTGGTTCATAAATTTCCTCACTCCTCAGATCATTTTTCGGCATTAAAAAAACCCATCCTCTCAGTGGGAGGATGGGTTTCATAAACGCAGAATAATCCAGGCACAAGCAGGACTGGTCCACTGCACGCCAAAGAACACCTTCGTTATACCTCCCAACTCCCGGAGAAGGTCATAAACTATAACAAAGGCAGGTCTCCTGGCTTGTGCGTCATCCTTGCTATGTCCTTCCCGTCTTTTTGACAGTGGATTCCCATAGTTCGTCAGCACTTACAGTTGCGGGGACAGCTCCGGTGTTTCACCGGATTCCCTTTGAAGCCTTTTCAGGCACCTTTGTTATCGGTTTCACTATATATAGTGTTTTATCTAAATTTAAAACTAAATATTGTATTGTTCAACTATAAACTACTTTAAATCTCCTGACAAGGGGTGATTTTTTCCTGTCAGGAAGTCAGCCGCTTAATTGCTTCCTTTACATTGGACATGGTCGTCAACTGAGCGAAATCGATGCGCGACTCCACCGCCTTTTGTGCCAGCTCCGGCCGGATTCCTGTAAAAACCAACTGAATACCCAGCAATTGCATGATGGAAGTGATTTTGTACAGAAATTCGGCTACCACCTCATCGATGTTATAAATACCAGAGACGTCGACAATTAACCATTCAAGCTGATGACCTTGGACTTTTTTTGGAATGATCTCCAACAGCTGGTTGGTCCGGTCGCCGTCAACAGAGCCAACAAGCGGCAATACGGCAATGCCGTCTGCAATTGGCACAATCGGCGTAGCAATTTCATTTTTCAGCTTCGTTAATTTCCGCTCGGTCTCTTTCAAATTTGTGATGTCCCGGACAATCGACTGAATGGCTTCCGTCTCGCCGAATTGCACGGGATGGCAGTACAAATCAACTTCAGCGGTCGTGCCGTCAAAACGGTGGACGGTTGTTTCCATTAATTCGCCGACTTGCCTTTCTTCCGTGCCCAGGCGGATACGCTCAAGTATCATTTCCCGGTAATCCTCCGTAAAGATATCCACCACATTGGCTCCCACTACCGCCTCCTGCTGCGTCTTAAAGAAATCGGCCGCGGCTTTGTTAATGTAGAGAATTTTTTGTTGGGAATGGACAATAGTCGGTTCGAAAGAATATTCGGCAATTTGCCGGTACATTTCCTCTTTGTCCCTGCTGCTTAACTTATTTTGTAACATTCGTATTCCTCCGTCTTCCCTGTCAATGAATACTCTCCATTATACAGGTTTTCGCCAAAACTTTCAGATGCCAGAAGATTATTCAACTATACTAATTCTCTGAAACATTTCATTTTCATTACGTTAGGTCTTTAGAATTTAAAAAAATTTTTATTATGCTATGATAAGAAATTGTGTTTTTAATAATTAACGGAGATGGAATATATCATGAAACAACTTACAGGCTTTTCATTCCATTATGGATGGGTGATTGTAGCTCTTGCCGCTCTGTCCCAGTTTTTTTCAGGACCTGGCCAAACTTATTCCAATTCGATTTTCATCAATTACTATATAGATGATTTTGGCTGGAGCCGCTCCACGGTTTCCGGCATTTACTCAGCCGCCACATTGTTGGCAGGTTTTCTGCTGTTTTTTATCGGCCGCTTGATTGACCGCAATGGGTCACGAAAAATGGCTGTCATCGTTTCAATAGCGTTGGCTGTGGCTTGTCTGTTTAATAGTTTTGTTACCAGCCTGGTGATGCTGTTTATCGGGTTCTTTTTTATCCGCTTACTTGGACAAGGCTCTATGGCGCTCATTTCGAATGCATTAATCCCTCAGTGGTTCATCAAAAAGAGAGGCCGCGCCTTGAGCATCGCGGCAGTCGGCGGATTGATCAGTTCAGCCGCCTTTCCGCTATTGAATGTCTGGTTGATTGAAACCTTCGGCTGGCGCATGTCCTGGCTTCTGCTGGGTATCTTAATCATTGCACTTTTTACGCCGCTCGCCTTTTTTCTGATCAGAAATTCACCCGAAGACATCGGACTCAAGCCGGACAACGGCGATGGGGGCAAGCAGGAAGAAAAGAGCCCGGGCACTGAAGAAGTCAGCTGGACCGTCAAGGAAGCAGCCAAAACACGCTCTTTCTGGTTGCTGCTGCTGTGTGCGGGGATTCCGGGCATCGTTAACACCGGTCTGACTTTTCACCTTGTGTCAATCTTTGCTGAAAAATCCTTGTCCCTTGAAGCTGCAGCCAGTATTTTAAGCCTGACTGCACTGATTGGCCTGCCGGTGACATTTGCAGCCGGTATGCTGCTTGAAAAAGTCAAAGTACAATACATGCTGATTCTGGTCTTCGCAGGCGAACTCCTGTCGTTGTTCCTGCTGCAAAAAGCCGATTTCCTGGCAGCTGCCCTCGTATTTGGCGTTGTCTGGGGCATCAGTATGGGGATGGAACGCATCGTCATGGCCGTGGTCTGGCCGAATTATTTTGGCAGAAAACACATCGGCAGCATCAGTGGCATTTCGATGGCCATGATTGTCACCGGTTCTGCCCTCGGGCCATTGCCCCTCGGCATCGCTTTCGATGTATTCGGTGGCTATCAGGAAATCCTATGGGTGCTGATGAGCTTCCCTGTAGTGGGTATAATCAGCGCGAAACTGGCGCACCCACCCGTCAAGAAGGTGGATGCTGCCAACTCAGAAGAAACGAGCGACAGTGTCTTTCCCGAAGTTCCGACTATTAATACAGACCAGGCTCCTTCAGCCACTTCATGAGTTGTTTTGGCGAAAAAATCACCCGGCAAAGGAACCTGCAAGTACTGCGGCTCCAGGTAAAATCGGTTATTGAAAACCGGGAACATGTTACAATTAAACTGCCGAAGTCACAGCAACTCTCTTTTTGTTAGGTGATTTTTTTCAATACAATAAAGACTGCCGTGATGATACTTTAAATAATGAAGGAGATTTCTGCATGATAAAAGACGCTATCTTTGCGAATATATCAAAAAACAACGAAGAAATGATCAGAGTCAGACGCCACTTGCATATGCATCCGGAACTGTCCCACCAGGAAGTCGAAACACCTGAATTTATCGCGTCCTACCTGGAAGAACTCGGGATTGAAGTCCAGCGCAACGTTGGAGGCAGAGGGGTTGTCGGAAAGATTCACGGAGGAAAGCCCGGGAAGACCATTGCATTCAGGGCGGATTTTGACGCCTTGCCGATTCAAGATGCCAAAGACGTGCCTTATAAATCGACGGTGCCGGGTGTCATGCATGCTTGCGGACACGATGGCCATACGGCGGCGTTGCTTGGTTTTGCGAAAGCGATGAATGAAGTGAAAGAGGAACTTGAAGGGACAATTGTGCTGATCCATCAATTTGGTGAAGAGCTGTCACCCGGAGGGGCAAAAGGAATGATCGCGGACGGTTGCCTGGATGGTGTCGACGCAATTTACGGAGCCCATCTTCAGTCACAAATGACAGCCGGCTATGTCTACGGCCGTGAAGGTTATTTACAGGCTGCAGAAGACGCCATTAAAATCACCGTGAAAGGGTCTGGCACTCATGGTGCAGAACCGCATACCGGCGTAGACCCGATTTTAGGCGCCAGCCATATCATGGTCGCCCTGCAATCCATTGTCAGCCGAAATGCAGATCCATTGAAAGAGCTTGTTGTATCCATCGGCAAATTCCATGCCGGAGATGCCGACAACGTCATTCCTGAAAAGGCGGTCATGGAAGGAACAATCCGTGTGTTTGATGAAAACCTGCGGGAGCTTGCAAACCGGCGGGTGAAAGAACTGGCTGAAGCTGTCGGACAAGGGTTCGGCTGCAAGGTGGAAGTTGCTGTTGACAAAGGATATGACTCTTTATGGAATCATGCCGAGGAAACGGACATCGTGCGGCAAGCTGTAAAAGCCTCGTTTGGAGAAGAAGCATTCGTCGATATGGACCCGGTTATGCCTGTAGAAGATTTTTCTTATTACCTGCAACAAGTACCAGGATCCTTTTTCTTTGTGGGAGCAAAGCAGGAGAATGTGGAGAACACTTATCCTCATCACCATGAAAAGTTCGATTTTGACGAATCAGCCATGGAATTGACAGCTAAGGTATTTGCAGCCACTTATCTCGAAGCACAGAAATAAAAGCAGTATGGGCGATTGTCGCCCATACTGCTTTTTCTTTTTCTATGCAACGCTTTATTCCACAGTCTTCAAATACTCCGAGAATTTCTCCAGCCCGTTTTTAAGCACTTCGGTTGAGCAGGCATAGCCGATTCGCACGGTTCCTTCTAAGTCGAAACAGCTGCCCGGGGCTAAAAAAGCGCCGTTTGTTTTGAACAAGTCGATGCAAAACTGTTCTGAAGGAACGTCCGATTCGTATTTCAGAATGGCTGTTGTTCCACCCTGCGGCTTGAAATACGTGATCTTTTCTTCTTTTTCCACCCAATCATCCAGTATCTGCAGGTTGTCACGGATGATTTTCAAGTTGCGTTTCATAATTTCATCGTAGTTTTCCAAGGCATGAACCGCCAATAGATCGTCAATGCGGCCGTTGCTGATGGTGGTGTAATCGCGGCGGACCAAACATCTCTCAATCAGTTCTTCGGGCCCTGCTATCCAGCCAAGGCGTAACCCCGCCAGCGAAAGGGATTTGGACATGCTGCCTGTGCTGATGCCCTTGTCGTATAAATCAGCCATCGCTGGTATTTCCGCGTCAGGATCCTGCCACAACCCCCGGTATACTTCATCGCATAAAAGATAAGCATCCTGCTTGCGTGCGATGTCCACTATTTTCTTCAAATAATCAGCATCCATCACGGAACCTGAAGGGTTATTCGGATTGTTGATGATGATCAGCTTCGTCTTGGAATTGACCAGTGATTCCAGCTCCTCCAGGTCCGGCAAATAGTCATTTTCCTGCGTGAGACGCAATCGTTTCACCTGCGCTCCGAACGATTCCGGAACCGAATGCAACTGCTGATAAGTAGGATCTACACAAACAACTTCATCTCCCGGCTCGATCAATGTATACAACACCAGAAAGTTTGCGCCGATGGCACCGTTCATGGACAGAATATTTTCAGGTTTCATCGTTTTGTATAGACTCGCTACGTTATTCTTGAATTTCGGCGAACCTGTAATATGACCATACGTCAGTTTTTTATCGCCAATGGAGCGGAAGAATTCGTCATAATCGCTTCCCCCAGTCGTTACCAGTTCTTTTATGCTTAACGAATCTACACACGTTTCTGCCAGATTATAAACGGCGTCATTCTCGTATTCATTCATCCACTCTTCGATTGCAAATGGTTTTATTTTCATCGAAACGCTCCTTTTTAAACTGTGATATGGACTTCCATTAACTCTTTCACAATCTCTTCGTTTACTTCAACACCCAAACCGGGCAGTTCAGGGAACCGCAGGACATCTCCATCGAATGAAACAGATGCGACGTCTTTGGAAAACATGAAAGGACCGACAAGTTCGTTGGATTGGATAATGTCTCTCGCGATGGACAAGTGCGCACCAGCCATGGTCCCTACTGCTGACTCCACCATCGATCCCACCTGGCAAGGCAAGCCGGCTGCTTCTGCCATGCTCGCCATCGCCAATGCAGGATAAATGCCTCCTGTTTTCATCAGTTTGATGTTCACCATATCAGCCGAACGGTTTTGTATGACGTTCAATAAATCCCCCGTACCGTGGATGCCTTCGTCGATCATAACTTTCGCATGGGAAACCCGGCGAATTTCCTGCATGCTCAGGATATCTGCAGCCAATACAGGCTGTTCATACCAATCCACCAGACAGTCCTTCGTTTTTTCAATAACTGTCACTGCGCTGATGCGGTCCCATCCCTGGTTCGCATCCACCCGTAAATTCACTTCTTTCGGAATGGCGTTTCGAACAGCCCGGATCCGCTCAATATCAGTCTCTGCATCCGTCCCTACTTTTATCTTGACGTTACGGAAGCCTTCACCGACAATCCGGCGGGCATCTTCTGCCATTTCACCCGGAGATTTTATGCTGATTACTTGAGGCATAACGAGAAAGTCATGCGCTTTGCCCCCAATAAGCTGGTAAACCGGCTGACCTGTGATCTTCCCCATCAGATCATATAATGCACAATCTATAGCCGCTTTGGCAGTGGGATTTCCAAGTATCTTCTTATTCATTTTTTTATGGATTAATTCAATTTGAAAAGGGCTTAAACCTTTCAGCAGAGGCGCCAGTTCATGCTCCAGAATCTGCATGACAGAATGATGGGTTTCACCGGTCACATGCTGATCCGGCACTGCTTCCCCCCATCCGACTGTGCCATCAGCCAACTCAATTTTTACGAGAATCACGGGCATATCGTCGTATCGATCATAAGAGACAATGAACGGCTCATGCAACGGCAGTCGTATTCCGTATATATCGACTTTGGCGATTTTCATAACGCATCTCCCTCCAATAAAATCCTGAAAGTACTACCTTCGTTATTTCCCAGTTTCTTCAAACTCATTGTAGAATTGTGCCAGTCTTCCGAGATCCACGTTGCTTCCGGTGGCAATCGTAATGATTTTTTTGCCTTTTACATCTGGAACGAGCCCTTTCTGTAATGCCGCAATCCCGACGACTGCAGAACCTTCCAGCATGTAATGATGCTGCTTCGCCATCCAGTACATGGCTCTTGCCACATCTTTTTCTGTAACCAAGACAAAGTCATCCACGATTTCTTTCGCCAGATCAAAGTTGCCGGCTGTAATTCCACCATGCAACCCTTCGGCATAAGACGGACGATATTCAACATCCACCAATTTTCCCGCTTTAAAAGAGTAATACCACGGCGGAGAAGTGTCTGTCTGGATTCCGATCACTTTGATGGCAGGGTTTATCGCTTTTGCCACAAGAGCTGCGCCGCATAATAATCCACCGCCTCCAGCGGGAATCAGCAAGATATCGGCATCAGGCTGTTCGAGAAGCGCCTCCAGGCCAGCTGTCCCTTGTCCTGCCACTACCAGGTCGTCTTCAAATGCATTCACAAAAACCCGTCCGGTCTCTTCTGCAAGCTGAAGTGCATGGTCTTCAGCTTCATCGTACAAATCTCCGTGAATAATCAATTCTCCGCCGTAGCGCTTGATGCCTTCCAACTTTGTCTGAGGTGTTGACGAAGGCACGACAATTTGCGCTGAGATCCCTTTCAGTGTGGAAGCGTAGGCAACTGCCTGGGCATGATTGCCGGCAGAAGCAGTTACGACGCCCCGTTTCTGCTCTTCCTGCGTTAAAGCATCCATCTTATTCAATGCGCCCCGCACTTTAAAAGACCCCGTTTTTTGCAAAGCTTCCATTTTTATATAGACTTCCGCTCCTGTTTCGGTTGAAAGCTGGTCTGAGTACACCAAAGGCGTTTTGTTGATCCTTCCTTCTAATCGTTTGGCTGCGATTAATACGTCTTGGAATGTCGCTTTTAACAAATGACAACCTCCTCTTTTGGACATTGGTTAACTTGAGGGATAATCCTGAACAATCTTGATGAACAGCTGGATAGCCGATTCAAACACATCTTCGTCAAGATCGAACTTGGCATGATGGTGAGGATACCTGCTTTTTTCTCCTTTCATCCCGACAAAGACAAATGCTCCCTGCTTTTTCTGCAGATAAAACGAAAAATCCTCAGCGGCCATGGTACTGTCTAAAAGGGAAAAAACATCTTCTCCCAGATGCTCTTTAATGACAGTTTCTACAAAAGCACTTTCTTTTGGATCATTAACAAGCGGCGGTGTGCCTTCAATAAATTCAATTTTATGGTCCGCTGAAAAAGTGGAACAGATTCCAGCAGTTTGCTGGGCGATCCTCTCTTTCATAAATGCCTGTGTTTCAGGGGTTACCGCACGCATTGTTCCGTACAATTCCACCTTTGAAGGGATAATACTGTAACTAGACCCTCCATCAACTTTCCCAATAGAAATGACGGCAGGCTCAATAGGATTGGTCTGCCTGCTTGTTATCGCTTGGAACGACTGGATTAAGTGTGTAGCGATGTAAATAGGATCTGTCGTTTCATGCGGCATTGAGCCATGTCCCCCGCTCGCGTCAATTGTTACATGAAAATCATCGACCGATGCCATCATCGGTCCAGGCTTCAAACCTATTTTTCCTTTTTCCAGCCCCTGCCACAAGTGGATGCCGAAAATGGCGTCCACGTCATCCAATATTCCCGCCTGAACGAGTCCTTCTGCTCCGCTTGGCGTGATTTCTTCGGCAGACTGGAAGATGAACTTCACATTATGTTCAATCGAATTTCTGTTTTCCGCCATCCATTTCGCAACAGCAAGCAGGATAGCTGTATGTCCGTCATGGCCGCAAGCATGCGATACGCCTGGATTCATCGATTTATACCCTTCTTTGCCCCCTTCTTCCTGAACGGGAAGAGCGTCTATATCTGCACGCAAAGCAATCGTCTTTTTTCCCACCGTTCCCGGAAGATAGGCGATTAAATTGGGGGACGGGTAATCTGCCAGTTGCAGACCAAGCTCTGTAACGATGTCTTTAATGTAATTGTAGGTGTTGAATTCTTTTCCGGATAGCTCCGGGTGTTTATGGAGAAACCGTCTATGGACGATACTCCATTCTGCCAGTGAGCGGAGTTGATCAGTATTCATCTTCTCTCTCCTTAAAATGGTCCGTAATTAATAAAGTGGGCAATGAGCAAAAATACGACAGCAATTCCGACCTGCAGCAAAGCAAAAGGAAAAACCCATTTTATCCACTTGCCCCACGGTATACCTGCCAAAGCTAAGCCGGCCATAAAGAACCCGACTGTCGGGAACAGTATGTTCGATATGCCATCACCCAGCTGATAAGCCAATACGGCTGTTTGTCTTGTCACGCCGATCAAATCTCCTAATGGAGCCATAATCGGCATCGTCAAAGCGGCCTGTCCGCTTCCGGAAGGAATCAGGAAGTTAAAGAACAACTGGAACACAAACATCCCAACAGCGCTCAAGGCTGCCGGCAAATTTTCCAAAACGCCTGAAGCGTAATAGAGGATGGTGTCCATCAGCATTCCACTTTGGAATATAACCAGGATGGCTTGCGCGAACCCGATAACCAAAGCTCCCGGCACCAGAAGTTTGGCCCCGTCAATAAAGCTGTCGGCAATCCCCCCAGGCGTTAATTTCCCGATCAGCCCCATCAAAATTCCAAAAAGCAAAAATAATCCAGCTATCTCCGTTATGTACCAGCCATAATTCAATACACCGAAAATCAAAACAATGAAGTTAATCAGGAAAACAATCAATACCAGTTTATGCCGTCTTTCCATCTTGAAGTTCTGATCAAGCTCGACCGTGGTATTGGGATCCTGGTCACCATAAAAGCCCAGCTTCGGGTTATTTTTGACTTTCTTCGCATGGCGCCATACATACCATACAGCCGCAATATACAAAGTGGCCAAAAGTGCCAGCCGCAAACCGATGCCGGAAAACGTCGGCAATTCGGCCACTCCCTGTGCGACCCCGACTGTAAATGGATTCATGACAGCTGCTGAAAATCCAACCGATGCTCCAAGAGAGACAATTGCGAATCCTGTGATGGCATCAAACCGTAAGGCTATTGCCAGCGGCACTAAAATGCCGATATAAACCAATGTTTCTTCCGCCATCCCCATCAATGTACCGGCAGCAGCGAAAAAGAGCATAAGTACAGGAATCAGGAGAGTACCCCGATCAGCCAGTTTCACTGTCAAAAATGTAACCAGGGCATCCAGCGCCCCGGTCGCTTTCAAAATTCCAAAAGCTCCCCCTACCATAAACACAAAGAAAATGATGGACGCGCCTTCAATCATACCCAGATGAACACTATTGAATACGTCCATAAAACCGACAGGCGACGATTCAGTAAAGCTGAAAGACGTCGGATCCACTACAGTCCGTCCATCGACTTCCGATCTTTCGTAGCTTCCTGCGGGCATGATGTAGGTCAAAATCGCAGATATTACGATGACGATAAAAATAAGAACAAACGCATTAATTCCTTTTGACTCTGTAACTTCTTCTGTATTCGGTGCTGGCTTATTGCTCATGTTTTTCCCTCCAATTTGTGATATTTCTCAAAACAGCTCCGAAATGCTCGTGCTCCTGCATCGACTTTTTCATCCGTTAATGTATACACTATACATTATTGAATAATAAAATGACAAGGCAATTTGAATTTTTTAAAAAAATCACTGTAGCGCCCAGTCAATCAGTTAAAAATTCAATATAAAAATTGAAAAGGCTTACATTAATAAATATGAATATTTATGTATGATGAGTTCTTAAATGATTTTTCGCCGGCTCATAAATACAAAAAACAAGCTCCTGACCGGAAGAGCCGGCTGCGAGCTTGCTTTTTGGCGCCTGTGTTACCCGACAAACAAATGGGCAAACAATACGAGCACAGGCAGTGTAATGATCGTACGCAGAATGAAAATCACGACCAGCTCCCAGAACTTGACCGGGATGTTGGAGCGCAGGATCAGAATGCCGATTTCCGACATGTAAATCAATTGTGTCAGAGAGATACCGGCGATGACGAATCGTGTCATTTCACTGTCAACACCACTGCCCAGTACGGCCGGCAGGAACATATCCGCGAAACCGACGAGGAACGTCGGAGCCGCTTCCGCCGCTTCAGGCAACCCAAGTAAGGTCAACACGGGAATCAATGGGTATGAAATGATGCGGAAAATCGGCGTATATTCCGCTACCATCAACGCCACCGTTCCAAGTGCCATCACCAGTGGAATCAGCCCAAGCCAGATATCCAGTACTGTCTGGACACCGGATTTCACCAGAGTTTTTGGCCCGGCAGCTGTATTCGCTTTCAGACGGGCTTCCTGATAACCCCATTTCAGCAAAGATACGCCTTCCGGTACCGTATCATCAATTTGTTTGCCGACGGGTTCAAAATACGTGTCTTCCTTTCGGGACAAAGGCGGAATCCGCGGCATAATGACAGCAGCCACCAGACAAGCCACAGATACTGCGACATAAAAAGGGACAAACAAGTGGCCGATGCCGATGACGTTTGCCACTACCAGGCTGAAAGCGATGGACGCAATTGAGAAAGTTGTGGCGATGACCGAAGCTTCCCGCTTCGTATAATAACCTTCGTCGTATTGCTTCATCGTCACCAGGACGCCCACTGGTGCTGCTCCCATCCAGGAAGCCATCGTATCAATAGACGAACGGCCCGGCAACGTGAACAGCGGACGCATGACCTTGTTCAACAATGTTCCCACGAACTCCATTAACCCGAACTCCACCAGCAAAGGCAGTAAAATTCCGGCAAACAAAAACCAGGTTAACAAAACAGGAGCCAAATCATACAGCACCACTCCTCCGGTGGCGCGCGAAGCAATCGGTTCAGGACCAATTTCATAAAACGCCATGATCCCAAAAACCAAAGCGCCCGCGCGGACAATCAAACCAATTGGGCCGGTGATAAACAAACCGCGCAGAAACGGGGACTCCCGCACAAATGCCGGCTTCGAAACAGTCGCTCCAAGGCTTCCAAGTGCCGACACACCCAGCAGAAATAAAATGAACGCTGGAATCCACTCGCCAAATGTGGTTTGCAGGTAAGAAGCCAGTATCCCGACTCCAATCGTCACTTCGTCATTGTAAGAAACAGGAACCAAAAATAATAATGCACCAATCAGTGATGGAATCAGGAATTTCCACGTGGCAGTGCGGGAGATTTTCTCTTCCCGTTTTTGAACGATTGTCATAACAAATCCCCCTTATTTATTGCAGGCGTTGAAAGCCTGGTCCAGCACATCAATGCCGATATCAATTTGCTCTTTGGAAACAGTCAGCGGCGGAATCATCCGGATAACTTCCCCTGAGTTGCCGCAGAGATAAAATAGCACGCCTTTTTCCAGGCAGGCATTCAATACATCCATGACGGCTTCCCCGTTCGGTTTCCCGGTTTCCGGCACATGCAATTCGATGCCGATCATCAATCCAACTCCTCGGACATTTTTGATCACGTCATGCTTTTGTTTCAAGTGTTCCAGCTGTTCCAGCGCGTACGCACCCATTTGGTTGGCGTTTTCCATCAGCTTTTCTTCCTTCATCACTTCGATTGAAGCCAGCGCCGCTGAACATGCCATCGGATTGCCTCCGAACGTGGTCCCGTGGGTGCCAAGCGGCCATTGCTCCATCAGCTCTTTCGACGCCACGGTAGCGCTGAGCGGAAGACCCGCTGCGATGCCCTTTGCGACTGCCATGATGTCCGGCGCGACACCGAATGTCTGGGCGGCAAACCAATTGCCGGTGCGGCCGAAGCCGGTCTGTACTTCATCGTAGATCAGCAGAATGCCGTGACGGTCGCAAATTTCACGTACTTTTGCGAGCCACTCTTTCGGCGGAATGATATAGCCGCCTTCTCCCAATACCGGTTCCAGAATGATGCACGCGACTTCTTCCGGTGTCACTTGATGATTGAACAGTTTTTCCACATCACGCTCCAGCTTTTCAGGAAAGAAGACCGCCGGGTCCGCTCCTTCCGGCAATTCATCCGGATGCGCATACGGCAATTGATACGTCAGCCAGGACGGCTGCATAAACTTACGGTATTTGCTCTTCGATGTAGAAACGCTGAGCGCACCCATGGAACGTCCATGGAAGCAGCCTGTGAATGACACGACATATGGACGTTTTGTCACATACTTCGCCAGTTTGATGCCTCCTTCAATCGCTTCTGTTCCACTGTTGGCGAAAAAGAAATTGTCCAATTTCGGCGGCATGATCTGTTGCAGTTCATGAGCCAGTTTTAAAATCGATTCATAGATGATGACTCCCGATGGGCCATGAATCAGATGATCTGCACTGTCTTTGATGGCCTGTACCACTTTTGGATGGCGGTGACCGACATTTTCCACTGCGATGCCGGAAGTGAAGTCCAAATATTCTTTTCCGTCAGCACCGTAATAATAGCAGCCTTCCGCTTTTACGACAGGCAGATTGGGGTGATCTTTTGCCATGCTTGGTGCGAGCAGATTTCCGATTGAGCCGACAAGTTCCTGCCAGTCTGGTTGAGTTGTAGTCATTCCTCTTCATCTCCTATAGAATTATTGGTGTATTTTTGAAGTTTGCGGACAACTGAAGGCTGGCTGATACCCAGTGCTTTCGCCATTTCAGTCGTGGTTTTGTATCGTTCCTGTGCATTCAGCAGCACTTTCTTTTCGACAACATCCATAATGTGCGGCAGGGTCTGTCCATCGATTTCAATGCCGAGGCGTTCCGCTTCATCCGGCCGGTAATTCGCCGGCAAGTCCTGCCAGCTGATTACAGCTGTCTCACTTTCCACAAAACTGCGCTCCAACACATTTTTCAACTCGCGGAAATTTCCGGGCCACCGCTGTTGCATCAGATGAAGATGGACGTCTTCTTCCAACACTTTTTTGTCATTATGCTTTTCGTTCAGCTCTTCAAGGAACTGGACGATTGCCCTGTCCAAATCTTCCGTCCGTTCCCTCAGCGGCTTTAAGTGAATAGCGGCCACATGCAGGAAATAAAACAGATCTTCCCGGAACAAACTTTGTTCAGTCAGCTTTTCGAGCGGTTCTTCGCTGAGGGCAACCACACAAGTATCCGGCCGCTCGGATAACAGCTCATATAATGTAGCCTGAGAGGCCAAAGAAAGCTGATCGACTTCTTTTAATACGAGCGTCCCGTTCTCGGCCAGGGGCAAGTAGCCTTGCATTTTCGGCTCTCCCTGGCCGGTAAAGGCTTGCCGGAACACACCTTCCGGGATTGTGCCGCAGTTCACTTCGATAAAAGGGCCATCGCTGCGCTGGCTCTGTTTATGGATCATCTTGGCGAGCGACGTCTTTCCGACGCCCGGCTCTCCCTGGATAACAGCAGGCACATCAAATTGAGCCATCTTCAAAGCAGTTTTGACGGCGCGAACCGATGACGCACTCTCTGCAATAAAATTACCAGTTTCCATTTGTTGTCCGCGCCAATAAGCGAGCTCTTCTTTAACCAAAGACATCTCGGTTTCCAAATCCCGCAGATAATCTTTGATGACAATCAGCTCGGACAACTCATAAGAATAACTGATAACATATTCCACTTCCCGCTCCTTATTAAAGAGAGGAATGCCAGTGATCAAAACCTTCCTTCCCGAAGGAGTCATTTGTACAGTCACGACTTTCTTTTTCTGCTCCACCACTGCCGGTGTAATCGGCGGCGTAAAGATTCCCTGGGATTCCAGGTCGAAGATGGACTTTCCCAGAAGTTCCTCCGGGTCAACACCGTAATGTTCGCCACTGATTTGTGTAACTTTCAAAATAATGCCTTCACGCGTCGTAATCATAATGTCTTCGTCGTAGCTGTCCATGATTTCTTCCCGGTTATTCGAAAGCATAAAAATAGGATTCATCACCGGCCTCCTGTTATTCATTATTGTATAGACTATACATTATTGAATAATCTAATTACAAGCTTTTTTTGATTTAATTCAAATATACAAGTGAATCCAACGATACCAACTACTAATGGAAAATTCCTTTCTTGAAAAGGCTTACATAAATTTCATGGTATTTTTATGTATTGATCTCTTTAAACCTGCTGAAAACCAACAAAAAAAGACTGCCTGTAACAGACAGTCCTTACTGTTTCTTTAAAAAATATTTTTCTGCCCCGACCAGCTGTGGGAGTGAAACGTTTTTCTGTTCCGCGGGAGTTTCAGTAAAAAAGGGACAGCCGCCTTTCCCTCTATAAGCGGTTTTGTAAAAAAGACAACAAAATTGGAACTTGTGAAGAAGACAATGGCCAACCAGATTACCGGCACAGCAAGTAAAAATCGAGTTTCCGCTTCCTGAGGGAAAATCTCCAATTGATAAAAGATCTTGATAAAGAATAGGTGAAGGATATAGATATAAGCTGTTCTCATGCCGAGAGGAGTGAAAATCAGTTTCTTTTTTGGCACCCACGGCAAGAAGGCAAATATGCCGAGAATCATGATGAAATAGAAGACAAGCCTCAACCAAGTTCCTTCCAGCGCAGAGTCTGCAATTTCAGCATAGGGATGCCTCGCCAAAAGAGCGTTGCGGGCTTCTTCCAAAGAAAAGACGGACAACATCAGCAAACTGCCCACCAGGCTCAAAACACCCAGCATTTTGGCTTTTCCCGTCTTGAACCATTCCAGCTGATCTTTCCTCACATAGTGGCCGACCAAAAACAGCGGGAAAAAGACAAAGGTTCTGGAAATGCTTAGAAATTCTCCTGCCTGATCAACCCACCCGATTCCCAGCGCAATGAGAACAGCAGTAAAAATCGGGTGCTTCAATTTGGCAAAAGGAAAGAGAAGCAGGTTCCAAGTGAATAAGCTCAGCAAAAACCACATGCCAAAAGTTGGCGCAAACAAATTGCCCAAAACTTCCGGCAAGCTTCCGGCGAGCCCTTCCATCCATAGGTAAAAAATTTGAAACATAAGATAAGGTATGAAAATATTTACTGAAATCTGTTTCAAAAACTTGCCTTTGTCCTGATGGAACCGCTTGGTGAAATATCCGGTAATCAGAATCAGCGCCGGCATCCGGAAAGAAGCAAGGAAATTATTGGCGAAAAACAGGATGTCGCTTCCCTCACGAACCGGGCTGACCAAATGGCCCAGAACAACCAACGCCACCAAAATAAACCGTGCGTTATCAAAAAAAGGATCTCTTTTCTTTATTTTTGTACTCCGATGACTGGACGTCAGCAAACCAGCTGGTTTTCGATTTTTCACGAAATATTCCCATCCGTTCTGACGACTATTAAACCCACAGCCGCTCCGGGTGGTTCGTCGTCAAAGCGATGGCTCCATCGAGTTCAAGAACTCTTTCTGCTTCCGCTTTTTGATCGACTGTCCAGACCACAATTCCAATTCCATTGCTGTTCAGGCTGGCCACCATTTCCTGGTCCACAAAATGATGATTCATCGATACCGCAGAAGCTCCGATTTCATTTACCTGATCGATCAGCAGCAGTGGTGAACCCGATATCACCAGCGTCCGTTTTACAATCGGACTGAATTTCATGCAGGCCAGCAGGCTTTTATGGTCAAAAGAAATAAGACTGCATTGTGCTTCCACACCAAATTTTCGGATCAGCTCAATTACTCTTTCCTCCAGCCCCTCATACATACCGGCTGCTTGTTTCAATTCGATTAAGAGCTTTTTCCTGCCACCTGTCAGCGCCAGCACTTCCTCCAGCAGTGGCACCTTTTCGCCCGTAAAAGCCGGCTTGAACCAGCTTCCCGCATCAAGTGCTTTGATGTCGGCTGCTGTCATGTCTTTCACATAGCCTGAACCATCAGTGGTCCGATCCACTTTGTAATCGTGGATGACGACAGGAATTCCATCTCTTGTCAGGTGTACATCGATTTCAATGCAATCGATGTTCGGTTCTTCCAACGCCAGTTTGATGGCGCTCAATGTATTTTCGGGGGCTTTTCCTGACCATCCCCGGTGAGCGATCAGCTCTCTCATAAATTTTCTCCTCCTTATTTCACTCCTGTATAAACAAAAGCCCGAATGATATGTCGCTGGGCGAAAAAGAAAATAATTAAAATCGGCACCACCAGGAGCAGGTTCCCTGCCATGATGGTATTCCACGCAGCTCCTCCTTCAACCTGGCGGAGCATCGCAATGCCGAGCGGCAACGTGCGGGCATTATCCGTGGTCGTCATGACCAACGGCCAGAAATAATCGTTCCAGTGTGCGATGAAACTGAATAACGCAAGTGTGATCAGGACCGGCTTGGCCAGAGGCAGCATGATTTTGCGGATAATCTGCCATTCAGTGGCGTCGTCCAGACGGGCAGCCTCGAGCAACTCTTCCGGAACTTGCATAAATGACTGGCGCAACAGGAAAATCCCGAATGCACTTGTAGCAAAAGGAAGAATCAGTCCCCAAATAGAATCAAGAAGTCCCCACGAACTCAAGTTCAGGTAGACCGGCAAAAAGATCAGCTGGCTCGGGATCATTAAGCAAATCATCGTCAGCGCGAAGAAAAAGTTCTTTAATGGAAATTGATAACGCGCAAATGCATAGGCAGCCGGAATGATTGTGGCAAATTGCAGGATCAGGATAAACAATGTCACAATCACGCTGTTGAAGAAATACTTCAGAAAAGGGCCTGAATTCCATGCTTGGGCAAAATTTGCCCATTGCAGGCTTTCCGGAATCCAGACCGGCGGAAACGTCAAGGTTTCGCCGAGCGTTTTGAAAGCGGTGCTTGCCATCCAAACGAATGGCATTGCGAAAATGATGAACAGCAGGACCAGTCCCAGTCCGTTGATCACTTTTAAAATCAATGGAGTTTTCATTTTTTTCCCCTCACTTCTCTATCCCGCTTTAACGGGCAGTAAGACTCCCACTTGTACAAGTGGGAGATCCACTGACCGTAAAAGTCCGATTGGATCGGGGCGACAGGATGTCGGTCACATAGGCGTTGCCGCAGGATGCGGCGCCCCTAGCCTATGTTCTGCTTTTCCTCAGCGGGGATACCCCACTGAGTGAAGTTTCTCTTTATCTGTAATGCACTTTCTTGCTCAATACTTTGAAGTAGATGACCGTCAGAACACTCAATATCACCAGAAGAATCACGCCGGCAGCGGAAGCATAGCCGATTTTGAAAAACTGGAAACCATATTGATAAATATAGTAAACAAATGTGTTCGTGGAATTGATCGGACCACCCTCTGTCATCAAATTGATGGTTTCAAATACCTGAAACGAATTGATGATGCCGATGATGGTCAGGAAAAACAGTGTCGGTGACAGCATCGGAACGGTGATTCGCAAAAACCTTCTCCATGGCGGTGTATGATCGAGCTCCGCAGCTTCATACAAGTCTTTCGGGATGCTTTGCAGTCCTGCGATAAAAACCAGCGTATTAAAGCCGATTCCTTTCCAAACCGCCACCATGATCAAAGAAGTCAACGCATAGTCCGGACTTGTCAGCCATGGAATAGATTCAATGCCGATCAGGTTCAGCGCCCAGTTCAACAAGCCATAATCCGCATCCATGATCCACATCCAGAGCATGGAAACAGAAACCAGAGAAGTGATGTGCGGGCTGAAAATCGACGCCTGCAAAAATGAATAGATGGCGCCTCCCCGGTTCAGCCAAAGCGCCAACAGCAGGGAAATGCCAATCGTCAGGAAAACAGTAAAAAATGTATAAATGAATGAATTGACGATGACTTCCCTGAATTCCAGGTTGCTCAAGAGGTAAGTGAAATTCGCTGTCCCGATAAATTCTTTTGTCGGGCTGACAAAATTCCAGTCATGGAAACTCAAATAGACCATATAGCCGATCGGATAGATGAAGAACAGGCAGAAAACGAGTATGGCGGGGGAAATCATGGCGTAAGGCCGCAGCCTGGTCCAGGAAACCAGGCTTTGCGAGGTTGATCTTCTTTCTCCCATGCCCATCGAATCTTTAACCAATGCCATTTAATACTGCCTCCTTTTTCATCGATAAATCCAATTCCGGCTTGGCTATTTTATCGGCACCAAAAGGATAGAACTTTTCCAAAGGAATCGAAACGAAACAACAGCCGTCCTTGGCTACTGGAGCGGAAAAACTTCTGATATTCATGACACCGATGCGGTTCTTTACTTTGTAAATTGTTTCTGCCCCTAAAGTTTCAAGCGTCAAAATCTCGCTTTCCAACTCGATGGTATGCGGTATAGAAGCAGCCGTTCTGGAAACGCTGGCATGTTCCGGACGGAATCCTATATAACGCACGCCTTCCGGTACCGGCTCCACGATTCCTTCATAGGCCGTCCGGTCAAAGACGTTCATCGGCGGCTGCCCGATAAATTCCGCAGCGAACAAATTTCTCGGATTCTGATAGACGTCGATCGGTGCTGCTTTCTGCTGCACCATACCTTTGTTCAGAATAATGATTTCATCACCCATCGACATGGCTTCGACCTGATCATGCGTGACATAGACAAATGTGGTTCCCAATTTTTTATGCAACTGAATCAGTTCTGTGCGCATCTGTGTACGCAGTTTCGCATCAAGGTTGGACAAAGGTTCATCCAGGATAAAAACTTTCGGCTTCTTGACCATGGCCCGCGCCAAGGCGACCCGTTGCCGCTGACCTCCCGACAGCTTATCCGGTTTTTTGTTCAAATGATCACTTAACCCGACGATTTCGGCGATTTCCTCCACCAGTTGCCGTCTTTCTTTTTTCGGTATTTTACGGTTCGCTAAACCAAACTCGATATTGCCTTTCACGGTCATGGTGGGATACAGTGCGTAGTTCTGGAATACCATCGCAATATCCCGTTTGCTCGGAGCCAAGTCGTTGACGAGTTTGTCATCAATCCAGATGTCCCCTTCCGTCTGTTTCTCAAAGCCGGCAAGCATCCGCAAAATCGTCGATTTCCCGCAACCTGAAGGTCCGACCAGCACGGTGAACGAACCATCCTTGATGGTCAATGAAATATTTTTAACAACACGGTCTTCATTGAAAGTTTTTGAGATATTGTCAAGTCTGATTTCAGCCATATGATTCTTCCTTTCCGTTTGCAATCACCGCTTTACCGTTCAGTTGCTCAACTAAACCGACCAATTCGTCAACAGTCTCGACTGAAACCGACCAATTTGTCGTGTCCTGATGTTCGTACTGGCTGATCAGACAAGTATGTCCGCCCGACTTATGGATGGGGTACAAATCATTCCACGGATTATCGCCGATGGACAATATTTCGTACGGCTGATAGCCTTCCGCCAGGAATTTATCCATCAAATTCTGAATGCCTCCCGGCTTTTTTCCATCTATATATATTTCGTCAAAGACATCTCCGAGTTCGAGAAAATCCACAAACTCCTGTCCAGTAGGCAGTGGTGAGTTGGTCATCAAAATGGTCCGGTGTCCGGTGAGTTTTTTGATCTCCTCAAACAAATCGGTCCGTTTGGCGATGCAATATGCTTCCGTCAGCATTTCCTTCCGGACGTTAGTGAAGGCCCTTCTCACTGTTCCCGCCGCTATGTTCTTTTTGACAGCCATCAATTCAACAATCCCCCACGGATCCCCGATATAAGACAGTGGATTTTCTTCACTGTGGACCATCTCCGTTTCAATTCCGTCCCAGTCATAGGAAACGGACGGCTTCAGGTTTTGATGGCTGTAAAAAGCCAGCTGCTCCCGATCATACAGAAACCCCAGTCTGATTTGTTTCTTGCCTTCGAGAATATCGTATGCCTTATCCACCGTTTCCTGGATTTCAGTTTCCGGAAATCCGCCTTCCATCATCTTTTGGATGTAACGCTCCATAAATGTGTAGTCCTGATACAGTGTTCCGTCCATATCAAAAATCACGATGCTGATATCTTTTAACCAATGCATCCAAATTCCTCCTCATTCATTTAAAAGGAAGCACTGTTTCAGCACTTCCTCTTTTGTTTAAATCCTTATTTAAGCAGTGCGTCGGCTTTTTCAGCCGCTGCATTCAAGACATCTTCGGTCGGAATACTTTCGTCCAAGGCGCCGCGTGTCATTTCATCGACCAGGATTTTTGCGATTTCCGGATATTCCTCAGCCATTGGGCGTGCATTTCCGTTTTGAAGCTGATCAACCGCTACTTTGAATTGCGGTTTTTCTTCATATAGCGCCTGCATTTCCTCAGATTCCGCGGCAGATACACGGCTGGGCAGGTAGCCTGTAAATTCAGAAGCATAAACTGTTTGTTCGGTAGCTGTCATGAATTTGATGAATTCCCATGCCGCCTGCTGTTTTTCTTCTTCCAAACCGCTGGTCATTACCAGATTGGCTCCACCGGTCGGAACTTTTGCTTCTTTTCCACTTGGCATGAAGTATGTGTTCAATTCAAACCCCTGTTCTTCAGCAAGCTGCAGCAGGTAAGACAAATCAGCAGTGGAAGCAAAATGCATGCCTGCATGGCCATTGACAAAGTCCTGTCTCGCTTTTTCTCCCGCTTCAGTGCCGGAATTCAATTTCAGTGTTCCTTCTTTCGACATGTTTCTCCATAAATCGTAAGCCGCCGCGCCTTCTTCGCTGTTGAACGTCACTTCCGTGCTGTCTTCGTTCATCGTAGAGCCACCTGCCTGAGCGATGAATGCTTCATAGAACCAGATATCAATCGCCATCGACATGCCCACTCGCCCTTCCTCATTTGTGAAAGCTTCTGCGTATTCCTGGAATTCCTCCCAGTTCTGTGGCCCTGCCAAATCAAGCCCCACTTCTTCCGCCATCGTCGTATTCATGTAAAGGATCGGTGTACTTCTTAAATAAGGCAATCCATATAATTTATCGTCAACGTATGAATTTCCCATCAATCCTGGGTTAAAGTCATCCATGTTGATTTCCTGATCGCCTTCAACGAAAGAAGTCAAATCCTGTGTCATGCCGGATTTTGCGAAAGTGCCGATCGAAGCAATTTCGTTCTGTGTCACTTCCGGTGCATTGCCGGCAGCGAATGCCGCTTGTGTCTTGGCATGAAGTTCATCGTATGATCCTTGGAATTCTGCTGTCACGTGAATCTTGTCCTGCGATTCGTTGAACTGCTTGACGAGATTTTCGTTGTTTTCTCCGATTTTATCGCCCCAGGCGTACCAGTAAGTCAATTCAATTTTTTCGTCTGACGCTTCCACGGAATTTGCTGCTGCACTTCCTTCTTCTTCTCCTGAACCGCTGCATGCCGCCAATACGAAAAGTGCTACTGTCATCATCAATAAAAAGCTGAGTTTTTTCATTTCCCTGCCTCCGTTTTCTTTTTTAAAGTTGGTAAATGACTGAAAGACAAAACAAAAAGACCTCAAATAAACTCTCCACAACTGCGGAGTTATTTGAGGTCTCTCTTAATGCACCCGGTCATCTATCTACTTTTCACTGTTGATTGTACCACTCACTTGTTAATACTGTGTGTACGGGATGTAAAAATCATCTTAATAATTCAGCATTCGAAAAATCCCTTGCCCACAGTGACTCGTTGGATGTACTGACAGCCAGCGCTCCCGCTTCAAGTGAAGCTTCTACATGGTCTGAAGTCGATAGCAGCCCTCCTGTAATAATCGGGATATCCAACAGTACCGAATAGGAACGGATGACTTCGTGCAGTGTAGAAGGCATGATTTCGATCATATCCGGCTCGTTTTTTTGTTTATTGTCCAAGACATTGTGGTAAACCTCCGAATCAATCATGAATACCCGCTGAACAACAAACAAATTACGTTCCCTTGCTTTTTTGATAAGCGCCGGCTTTGTCGTGACTATGCCGAACGGCTTGACGTAATTGGCGATGAAATCCAAACCTTCATTGTTCAACAGCAGCCCGCCGATTTTCTCTGCGTGAATCAGTACAGGAATGTCTTCATTCTGAAACACGTCGACAAAGCGTTTGACGTTCATAATGGAACCCGCAAGTAAAAACACTGCCGCAATCCTGTCTTTATTGGCCAATGCCTTTTCGATTCCTTTCGGGCTTTTTACCGCCGCGATTTTTTTGTGCTGCTGCAGGCGGCGGAACACCTCTTCTTTATTCCAACGATTTCTCATTTGCATGCCTCCTCTTTACTGTTTCTGCTTCTATTATAAATTTTCTGGCGCGCCGGAACGGGAGATTTACAAACCTTAACAAGTTCTTAAAAGCAGCTTAGCAATATTCTGCAATACTGAGGTTGTTAAATGGAGAAAGGGGATGGAGAGAATCATGAAAATTGCAGTAATCGGCGACTTGCACTATCCGGCATTAGAAGAGGAATATGGATTTATCGAAGAGAATCGAAAAGCGTTCTATGAAACTTTCCTGGAGCGTTTTTTCTCAGTTCCGGCGGATTTGTACGTATCTATAGGTGATTTGACGAACTTCGGTTGGAAAGAGGAATTGGAAGAAGTTTATGCGCTGATCAACCAGCACCAAAAACCATTTCTCCACGTACTCGGCAACCATGACGTTTACGGGCAGACGCGTGAGGAAGTTCTCAACATCACGGGACAGCAGCGTTTTCATTCCATTACAACAGAATCGGCAGTGCTGGCGTTTATCAACACCGCCAAAGAACAGGATTTCGAAGATTGGGGTGGGACACTTGATCCACAGCAGCTTGATTGGCTCGAAGGTGCCATCGAACAAAGCGGGGATTTGCCGCTCATCATGTTTGCCCATCACCCCGTTTATGACACAACGGCCAATTCCGAAAAAGAAAAATTGAGTATCCATCCCGATGTCCCGGTGTGGGAAATTTTAAGCAAAAAAGAAGGCGCCGGCTTGTATGTAAATGGCCATAACCACACCAATTCCATTGCAGCAAGAGACCAGTGGAACTTCCTGCAGCTCGCAGCCGTACTTGATGAACAGGCTGTACGCACGATTGAAGTATCCGAATCACATATTTCCGTTGATTCCATCGAGCTGGACGATCCTGAACTGCGTAAACACGCACAGGTGATCGGCAATGCCATCAACCATTTTCAATTGAAATCGCAGCCTCTCGGAACTGACGGTGACACGAAACTTCTTATTCCCCTTCCCAAACGAGCCGTGTCTTCTGCCGAGAACGTTTAAAGATAGTCAAAGATGACTGAAACCCCCGTACTTGGTAAAATACGGGGGTTTCGTTTACTGTCAGCGCTATTCAGTTATTGAAATTGATTTCCTTCTTCATGCTGGTCGATTGCTGCAAATCCCTGTATCAGCAGCTCGAGTTCTTCCTTTTCTATTGTCCGAAAATCAATGTACACACACTCGTCTTGAATTCTTGTGATAATGGCTGGTTTCCCACTTCGCAGTTCTGCCGCAAGTTCCTGTGCGGACAGCCTGTTATGAGTAACGGCAACGATGTAAGTCACCAATTCCACTCCCGGCATCGTCCCTCCGCCAATCTGTGACGTGCTTTCCTGTAATTTCGTCTGGTAAGAAGACGTTTGATCCTGCAGAAGGGAGATGAAGTGCTGCGCCTGTTGCTTGATCTCTTCCGGCGGACGTGTGACATCCCTGATTGTTGGCAGCTCTTTTGTCTCTTCTTCACCAGCTACATACACTTTCAGCGTTTCTTCCAAAGCGGCAAGTGTCATTTTATCAATCCTCAACACCCTCGCCAATTGGTGCTTCTTCAGCCGGCTGATCAGTTCTTTTTTGCCGGCAATAATTCCTGCCTGGGGGCCGCCCAATAATTTATCTCCGCTGAAAGAGACCAGATCCACACCTGACTCGATCACTTCTTTGACGACCGGCTCATCACCGATGCCATGCTGTTTAAAATCGTAAAACGCGCCGCTTCCCAAGTCCTCATAAAACACTAACTGTTCATGCTTGTTTTTCAATTCTGCAAGGATTGCAGTTTCCACAGTTTCTGTGAAACCATACATGGCGAAATTGCTCGTATGAACTTTCATGATCATCGCTGTTTCATCGTTTATCGCGTTTTCGTAATCAAACAGATGGGTTTTATTTGTCGTGCCCACTTCAATCAGGCGGGCTCCGCTTTCTTCCATGATGGAAGAGATGCGGAATGATCCGCCGATTTCCACCAGCTGGCCTCTTGAGACGATGACTCCCCGGTTTCGGGCCAAAGCACTTAATACAAGAAAAACTGCCGCAGCGTTATTGTTGACGACCATCGCCGCTTCTGCGCCCGTTGCCTCTTTCAGCAAATCTTCGATGATGTCATGACGTGAGCCACGCGTCCCTTCGGAAATCCGGTACTCCAAATTGGAATAATTACGAGCCACTCTTGTAACATGTTCAACAGCCTTGTCACTCAGCCGGGAACGGCCCAGGTTGGTATGCAGTACGGTTCCTGTGCCGTTGATCACACGCACAAGGCGATCCCCTTGCCAATCCGCCGCTCTTTTTTCAGCATTGGCGAAAATCAGCTCCGCCATGTCGGGAACAGCTTGCCCCTCAAACGGTTCGCCTTTCAGCAGCTGCTCGCGCAATGCCTGAATTTCCTGTTGGACAAATTTCGTCAATTGGGCGTTGGACAGCTGATGAGCCTGTATAAGCTGGTCGAATCGCTGGTCTTTCTGCAATTCATGAACGGGCGGCAGCTGGCGCAAATAGTTTTTCATCCTCTGAATCCTCCATGTCCTGGTCTGTCGGTGACTCTAACTCAGTTTGTCCATTGCCGAAACGATTTGCCCGACTGATGGGTAACGGCCTGTTTCGAGCTTGGAATAGACCTTATTATCGTTTACCGTGATTTCAAACGCTCCTCCTGAACTTGGAACCAGTTCCAGTGAAGAAATGTCTGAACGGAAATGATTGAATAGCTGTTCCGCAAAACTTGCGGCTTTGGGTGCATAGTTTCATTGCATACAAAATTCGATTGTCAGTCGATAACTCATGATGGTTGGCCCTCCTTTGTCCATTGCCGTTTCTCTTCCTGCCGGATGGTGATGTTCTGCTGATCCAGCAATTCCAAAAACGGAATCAGGTATTTTCTTGATATATTCAGCGCTTCTTTTGCTTCTTTCAAGTCAAAACTTTCCCCGGTATTCTGTCGCAGCTGGGCAACTGCCGCTTGAAATGCCTGGCGATGGATGAGCATGTCGTCCGTCAATCGCTCTGCCTGTTTGGTCTCCAGCAGATAAACAGGCAGTTCAGAGATATACGCTTTCGGTACAGGAGTGCCGGCGACGTATTCGTCCCATTTCTTTACTGCCAGCCCGTCTTCTTTCAAAGCTGTCACCATCTCTTCCATCCGGGCACGCCATTTTTTCGGCAGGTGCGGCTCAAAAACAGCCAGCGCCACATATTGCCGGTCTTTCTTCAACTCCCCTTTTCCGGTCAACCGGTTCAAGGTGTATTCAATGAAAGGTTTTGGATAAGCGGTGCTGAGTGATTGAACAAGTTCGGCTTTGCCCATGCCGGCCCTTAACGAAAACTCTTCATGATAAGCTGAGAGCATTTGGAGCATTTCATTTTCCAATTTCGCTATGGTCTTAGCTGCACTATAGCCTTGCCCTGGAATTTCAAGAATGGTGCCTGCAGCTGTTCCTTCTTCTATGACATTCTGCAATGCCTCTTCTATCAGAGAGGTATCCTGCAGTAGTTGCTGAAAACTCAGCACGGGTTGTTTCGATAATGCGTCTGCCACCAAATCTTCCGGTGTTCCTTCCATTTTGCTGCGCAGCATGCTGATGGTTTCTTCACCAAACCGGTATTTCCCTGCTTTCGGCTCAATGACCCAGCCACCACCCAGTGTTTCTACAGGTGTCGGGCGCCTTAAGATGAAACGGTCGCCCCGCCGGACCACAATTTCTTCGTCCAGTCGGATTTGGCACAGCACTTCGTCGTTTGTTTGGGCCAATTCATTGCGGTCAAAAAAGACGATTTTTCCCATCACTTCAGAAGTGCCGACATGGATTTTCACCGGTGACCGCTGTTTTAGCGGTGTGAACGTTTCATTTACCACTTTTAAAACGATATCCACCGTATCCGTTACCAGGAAATGGTCAGAAGCCACCAGCACATCGCCCCGGCTTATTTGTTCCTTATTTACTCCCCCCAAATTGATCGCAGCTCTTTGGCCTGCCCGTGCCTGCTGTTGTTCTTCATGATGGACCTGGATTTGACGGACTTTGGCTTTCAGTCCTTTTGGCAGCACTGTCAGCTGGCTCCCTTTTTCAGCTTTGCCTTCGTAAACCGTCCCTCTGACGATGGTTCCCTGACCTTGCACAGTAAAGACCTGATCAATCGGCAAGCGGAACGAACCAAAAGAATCACGAAACGTCACTTTTTCCAGTTCGGCGAAAATAGTCTCTTTCAACTTCTCGATACCCGTTCCGGATAAACTGTCAACATAGACATAAGGAGCGTCTTGAAAACGGGTCTTTTCCAGGCGTTCCCGGACATCTTCTGTGACGATTTCCAGTATTTCCTCATCAGCCCGGTCAATCTTGGTGATGGCAACAATGCAATGCTCTATGCCCAGAAAGCGCAGGATTTCAATATGCTCTTCTGTCTGCGGCATGACGCCTTCGTCTGCTGCGATAACCAGCACCACTAAATCGATGCCGGCTACTCCTGCGATCATTTGCCGGATAAACCGTTCGTGCCCGGGGACATCAACGATGGAAACATGCGTACCGTTTGCTGCCTGCAGCGGCGCATAGCCGGCTTCGATTGAAATATTCCGTTCTTTTTCTTCCTTTAACCGGTCGGTATCCACATTTGTCAGTGCTTTGGTCAATGCTGTTTTGCCATGGTCAATATGACCGGCCATGCCAATTGTGTAATATTTGTCGCCCATTTTTTTCACACACTTTCCATGTTGATAGGATACTTTAACTTTAAGCTTACGGTGCCGGTGTTTCAAGCTTGATGATTGCTTGGAGTTCGGCAGTGGGATTATTCGATTTTCAAGCACCTTTGTTGCGCTTCTTTTTTTTTCGTTATAAACTAATACAGGCTTGAATATGGGGTTGGATGGGTGACTGGTGTCCTCCTGGGTCTTCAAAACCCTGAGGGGCCTGCGTGCCAGGCTCGGTGGGTTCGATTCCCACACAATCCCGCCAATAAAGAAAAGCGGAAGTGCCTGTCCAGCTCTGAAAGGCATAAGGGAGACCAGCGAAGTGGCGCTCTTTGCCACACAGCTGGGTTGACTTATGTCCCGAAGAGCTAGGCACTGGAGACTAGACATAGAAAAGTAGACAAGGCCGTTCAATTGGAACGGCCTTGTTTATTGCTTATACTACTAAAATCAGCAAAACACTTCTGGAAAATGACAAAAAAGGAGTGACAACATGAAGATTTTATTGGCTTCGCCCAATTTCCCACAACCGCGCGGCAATACGGTGACTGTCAAAAGGATCGCGGCAGGCCTGGAAAAGCTGGGCGTCGAAACGGAGATTATTTCTACGACCGGGGATATTGCGCAGCCGCTTCCCCCAGCAGATGTGGTGCATGGTTTCCACGCTTATCATTTTTATAAATTTCTACAGAAGCTGGAACAAAAACCGCCGCTTTATACCTTGTCTTTGACGGGGACCGACTTGAATCAGGATTTGTTCAAGCCGGAAAGACGCAGCGATGTTCTCACTTGTCTGAAAGACGCGCAAGCGGTTCACGTGTTTGATGAAAAAGCAAAAGACACACTGACCGAAGAAGCTCCGGAACTTGGAGGAAAAGTCCATGTCATTCCCCAAGGAAACAGCTGGTTCCCACCATCTGAAGCTCCGGTTGACAAAGAACCTCACACCTTTTTGTTTTTACTGCCCGCGGGAATCCGCAAAGTGAAGAATATACCGGCGGCCATTTCCATGCTGGAAGAACTTCGTGCCAGCCATCCCGAACTCCGCCTATGGCTTGTGGGCCCGGTGCTGGAGGAAGAAGAAGGAAAAGCTGTGCTCGAAATGGTGGAAGACCGCCGTGAATGGATCTCTTATCTTGGACAATTACCCCACGAAAAGATGGGGTCCTTATATAAAAAAGCGGATGTGGTGTTGAACACTTCCCAATCCGAAGGGCAGCCTGCAGCCATTTTAGAAGCCATGGGATACGGCGTCGCTGTACTCGCTTCTAACATCCAGGGCAACAGAAGCATCATTTCCAATGAGAAAACTGGGTTTTTGTATAAAAATCGAAACGAATTCCTTGATTATGCCGGGAAGCTCATGAATAATAACTTAGTAAAGCAAACTATTGGGCGAAGTGCCAAACAGTACATCGATGAATTTCATTCAAGCGATGACGAAGCAAAAGCTTTCCTTCGTATGTACCAAAGTGTGTTGGATTAAGCACGTCGCCCATAAGGGTTTTTATAATGATGAATTTCATTTTAAAGGAGTGAGTTAAATGGCTGAAAAAGAAAACGTTCGCTTAACAACTTTATCAACCAAAGGTGGTTGAGGATGCAAAATTGGTCCTGATGACCTGGCGCAGGTTCTGCGTCATTTACCGAAAAATGTAGAAGATCCCAATCTGCTTGTTGGCCTGGAAACAGCCGATGATGCAGGAGTTTACAAAATCAATGAAGAAACGGCATTGGTCCAGACATTGGACTTCTTTACACCGATTGTCGATGATCCGTATATGTTTGGACAAATCGGTGCTGCCAACGCGCTAAGCGACGTTTATGCGATGGGCGGCAAGCCGCTGACTGTCATGAATATCGTTGCTTTCCCGATTAATACATTGGACAAAAGCATTTTGGCTGATATTTTGGCGGGCGCTGCCGATAAAGTGAAGGAATCGGGGGCTACACTCGTTGGAGGACATTCCATCGACGATCAGGAGCCTAAATTTGGTCTTTCCGTAACAGGAACCATCCATCCTGACCGCATTCGTTCCAACGCGGGGGCAAAACCCGGAGACCGGCTCATTTTAACGAAACCGATTGGTGTCGGTATTTTAACGACAGCCATTAAGCAAGGGATTTTGGACAAGGAAGACTTGGACGAAGTCATGAATGTCATGGCGACACTGAACAAAACAGCTGCCGAAGTGATGGAGAACTACCCAGTCAACGCCTGCACCGATGTGACCGGCTTTGGACTTCTCGGTCATGCGATGGAAATTGCAAAAGGCGGCGATGTCGGTATTACGGTATCGAGCAAGGACGTTCCTGTCCTGTCGAAAGCAAAAGAACTGGCGGAACAGAACGTCATTCCTGGCGGTACACGGAAAAATCACCAGTGGCTTGCTGAAGATATTGATTATGCCGGAAGCGTCAATGAAATCGATCAGTTGATCCTTTGCGACGCAGTAACTTCCGGCGGACTGCTCATTTCGGTGCCGGAAGCAGAAGCTGATGCTTTGCAGCGTGAACTGACAGAGAATCATGTACAGTCTGCTGTCATTGGGGAAGTCACCGGCGACAATGCCGGACGAATTACAGTCATTTAACAACAAGGACTCTTCTGGAGTCCTTGTTTTACAGTTTGAATAAAACTAAGCGAAACGAAAAAGAGGTGCTTACATTGAAGAAGTGGAATATTTTGGCTTTCTTGATTTTCCTGACAGCAATTCTGTCAGCATGCGGAAACTCTGAAGATGACAGTTCAAGTCCTGAAACCGGTGAACAACAGGACGCCTTTACGATCGGAGTCATCCCCGCTCAAACAGAAGGTGAAATGGAAGGCGCAATGGAAAAGCTTCAGTCTATTTTAAGTGAAGAGTTGAATCGCGAGGTAGAGATTGAAGTTTATCCCGATTATAACGGTGTAGTGGAATCGATGAACTATAATCAGATCGATATGGCTTATCTTGGTCCGTTGACTTTTGTGATTGCTGAACAAAACAGCAATGCACAAGCGATTGTGACACAGCTCGTGGACGGAGAACCTTTCTATCATTCCTATATCATTACGCACCAGGACAATCCTTGGACGTCTATTGAAGAGTTGCTCAGCAATGCGGAAGAAGTCGATTTTGCCTTTGGCGACCCCAATTCAACTTCCGGCTCGCTGATTCCTTCCATTGAATTGCAGGATCGGGGAGTTTATGAATCAGAGCAGGAGCATCAATTCAATTCCGTGCGTTTTACCGGTTCCCATGATGCCACGGCTTTATCGGTCCAAAACAAGCAAGTGGATGCAGGAGCGATTGACAGCGCGATTTACAACCAATTGGTCGAATCTGGTAAAATAGATGAAGAACAATTGAAAATCATTTGGCAATCAGAGCCTTTGTTCCAATATCCTTGGGCGGTTCTTGAAAGCACCGATCCGGAAACCGTCGAGACGTTACGTGAAGCGTTCCTGGCAATAGATGACCCGGAAATTCTGAATGCGTTTGGAGCCAGTGGTTTTACAGAAGCGACAAACGAAGATTATGAAAGCATCAAACAAGCGGCGATAAAGCAAGGAATTATTGAAGAATAGAGTTGATCAGCTTGTGGTTTAAAAAAAGCAATATCATAACAGTGTTGATACTCTTTGTGCTGGTGTATTTCAGCATGCGGCTGACCGAATTCGATTTGGCGAAATTCAGGGATTTCCGTAATATGATCGATTTTTTGTCGCAATGGTGGCCGATGGACTTTTCAAAACTGCCGGGTATGATGGAAGATACCTTTGAAACATTGGCGATGGCTTTTCTGGGCAGCGTTTTCGGTCTGCTGATTGCACTGCCTATCAGTTTTATTGCGGCGCGCAATACAGCGCCGTCGAAAATCCTGTTCCATGTTTCCAGAGTGGTGCTGAGTTTTGTCCGTTCGGTTCCTGAAATCGTCTTCGGACTGATTTTGTTGACGACGCTCGGCCTTGGCCCGTTTCCCGCTGTCATCGCCATCATGTTCCACAATGTCGGTGTCTTTGGCAAACTGGTATCGGAATTAATCGAAGCTGCAGATCCAGGCCCTCAGGAAGCCATGCGGGCGGTAGGAGCGAAAAAGTGGCTGGCCAACCTTTTCAGTATCCTTCCTCAAATCTGGCCAAATGTTCTGTCCCAGTTTTTCTACCGTTTTGAAGTCGCCATCCGGACTTCTCTGATTTTAGGGTTTATTGGCGGCGGCGGCATTGGCCAGCGTTTGTTCAACGATTTCAAGACGTTTCAATACTCAGCTGTTTCGCTGGACGTCCTGATTATTATGATAATGGTTATTGTCATCGACTTTTTGGCCAGCTTTATACGCAATCGAGTTATTTAAAGGAGTGGCTGTATGATACAAGTGGAAAACCTGACTGTGCATTACCCCGACACCAAGGTCGAAGCACTTACGAATATAAGCCTGTCTTTGAATAAAGGCGATTTCGTATGTGTGCTGGGAAAAAGCGGTGCTGGAAAATCGACGTTTATCCGCACCATCAACGGACTGCAGAAGCCAACGGGTGGAGAAATTTACTTTGACGGCCAGCCGATCTCTCTGTTGAAGGAAGAGCAATTGAGGAAAGTCAGACGCCAAACCGGCATGATTTTTCAGCATTTCAGCCTGGTACCGCGACTGACGGTCATGCAAAACGTGCTGACCGGCATGTTCGGCTACCGGTCGTCATTCAAAAACCTGATTGGCTGGTTCACGAAAGAAGAATTGGATCTTGCGAAACGTGTCATTTCCGAAGTCGGCCTCTCTGATATGGCCACGCGCAAAGTTGAAAGATTGAGCGGTGGCCAAAAGCAGCGCGTCGGAATTGCGCGGGCATTGGCACAGCAGCCGAAAGTTCTGCTCGGTGATGAACCTGTCGCAAGCCTGGATCCCGGAACTTCCAACCGGATTTTTACGCTGTTGACAGAAATGCACAATCGCCTGGACTTGCTGACGATCATCAATGTCCATGACATTGAACTGGCTAAACGCTATGCCACACGGATTGTCGCGTTGAAAGACGGCAAACTGATTTTTGACGGAGCTCCTGAAGACTTCAAAGACGCGGAATATGAGGAGACGTATGAATCCATTCGTCAAGATTCTTTCTTCGGAGCTGGAATCTGAAATGACAAGGAGATGCTTTCGATGATCAAAAGTCCATGAGTAGTTGACCAAACAAGGGTCGTGTACGACTCTACAAACCCTGACATTGTAACCTCCATCGGACCATCGGAAGAAAAATCAGTCGTTCTTACTTTTGACGATGGTCCAAGCAAGTTGCTGCCCCGTTTTCTGGATGTGCTGCAGCAACACGGAGTGCCTGCGGTATTTTTTTGGGAAACGCGTCTGCTGCATCCGGACCGGCCCTGGAAAAGAGTGCTGGAAGAAGGGCATCAGCTTGGCACACATGCGACAAAACACGTCAATCTGACAAAATTGACGCATGAGCAACAGTACAACGAGTTGAAAAACAGCCAGCAGCGGATTGAAACCATCACCGGAGCGACCGTTAAATTATTCCGTCCCCCATTCGGCCAGTTCAATGATGATACACTTCAAGCTGCAAAGCGCTTGGGAATGACAACAGTCATGTGGAAAGTGGCACCGATTGATTGGGAATTGAAAGAAAGTCCGGAGCAAATTGTGGCTAATACAGTGAGTCATCTGGAAGATGGCGCCATCATTCTGCTCCACGAGATCCGGCCTACCTTGGGTATACTGCCGCAGCTAATTGAAGCCATCCGGGAAAAAGGCTATACATTCAAGCTTTTGTAGTCCATGGCTTGGATGTTGCCGGTCCAGGACAAGACTTATGCGCGTTCATTTGGATTTTTGCTCGTTCGTGTGGACTTATTTGCGTTCAAAATTTTTTATGCGCGCTTAAAGAATTTTATGCACGGTTAAGGGCTCTCTATGCGCGTTCCCCAATTTATGAAAAATGAAGCAATAAAAAAGGTGTTCCCGAAGCGAATAGACGCTTTCGGGAACACCTTTTTACTTAGGATCGGGCAAACTCTTCCACTTGCTCTTCGGGAATAAAGCCGACCGAACGATTGGCTTCCTGCCCATCTTTCAACAGCACCATCGTCGGGATGCTTTGCACACCGAACTGCTTCACCAGGTCAGGTGCCTGGTCAACATCGACATAATAAAAATCGACTGAATCAAGTTGTTCAGCTACGTTTGAGACCACCGGCCCCAAGAAACGGCAGCTTGGTCACCAATCCGCTCCGAATTCAAGAACAAACGGTTTTTCCGTATTTTCCAAACGCTTGGCATACTGTTGTGCATTCATGTTTTCCGCCATTTTTACCCCTCCTTGTCTTTTTGCTGACTCTTTCAGTTTACAGCTTCCGCCTTTTCGCATCAATTTCCCTGTTTTTATTTCCCGGGAAATAGTGTATTAACGTTCGTTGTTTTTCTTTCTCTTCTTTACGTCCATAAAAAATCCCCGTCCTTTAAAAGGACCGGGGAGATTTTTGTAAAACTTATGTTTTATCCGTCAACCCATTCGGATTGCGTGTTTTTGTTGTCTTTTGGTGTTTCTGCTTTCTTTGTGCGTTTGCTGGTGTATGGTTTGGCACTTTTTGCTTTGTTGGCACCGGCTTTCCAGCGGTTCCAGCCTTTTTTGCCGGTTCCTCTTCCCACACCGCTTTTTGCTTTCGCTTTTTTCGTCATGTCTTCACTCCATTACTGCTGCTTATTACAAGCTAGATGAAGTACAGCTTATCACAGACCCCTACTGAAAGAAAGTTTAACGGACAGCGCGTTCAGCCACCGTTTGGTGCACATCTTTTTCCGGCCAGTTCACCAGAAAAATGCCTGTGAAAATCAGCGCCCCTCCCAGTAACAGGGACCAGCCGAGTTGTTCATCCAGCAACAGCCAACCCGAGATGACACCAAAGAAAGGCGCTAAAAACAGAAAGGCACTGACTTTGCCCGGGTTTCCTTTCTGCAGAAGGAAAAACCAAATGGCAAACTGAACGATGGAAGCGGGAATGGCCAGCCATAAAATGACGAATATCGACGTTGGATTCATAACCAGCTCCGTGTTTTCCAGGAAAACACTTCCGATCAGCAACAGTATTCCCCCGCACAGCATCTGGTAAGCAGTAAGGACCCATGTATCAAATCGCTGCCCCCATTGCTTGATCAGCAGTGTGCCGACTGCCCAGCAAATGGCGCTGGCAAATCCAAAAAAAGTGCCAATTTCCATTTGCAGCTGGCCTCCCATCGTGATGAACACTCCTGTAAATCCGGCAATCACTCCACCCCATTGAACTGTGCGGTATCGAATACCGATGAGCAGAGTACCAAAGATGACAACGAGAAGTGGGTTTGTAAACGTTAAGATCGCTGACTCTCCCGCTGTGATTGTCCGCAAACTGAGAAAGATCGCACCCATGACGCCAGCCGTTTGAATGGTTCCTATTACAGCTATCCGCAGCCAGTCAGTCGCCCTTTCAGGATGCGGCCGTTTGAACAACAGCACAAAAACGACCATGATCAGGCCAGCGCATGTAAAACGGATGCCCACAAGCAGTAATGGAGATATATATTCCAAGCCAATTTTTCCAACAGCAAAAGAAGAACCCATTAAACTGGTTGTCAGGATAACCAGTAGCGCAAATACAAATTTATTGTTCAAGATGGCATTCTCCTTTGCATTTATCTCCTTCTTCATACTTCATTGTACAATAAATTCTGACTTTTTCACCTCTGTATTCCATCTGCTTGTTCGCTGTATGCCTTCTGAATCGTTTGCAGTTGAAACAATTTCCCTTTATTCTTAGGAAAAGGTGGTGATAAAAGTGAGCGAACCCATTGAGTTAACCGAAATTACCATTATTCAAAAGGATACGGCCAACAAAATCCGTGAAGCTTACATCAACGGATTTGAAGACCCTGTGATGTATGGTGTCCATGGCGGAGTCCGGGAGTTTTATGGCACCGATACGGAAATTCAGTACCCTTCGACACTTGACCACATTGTTGCAGCTGCTGGCGGTTGACTGGTCGGCACATTATCAGGCGCGCTGGAAGCGCGTAAAATTCCGACTTCACCAGATAAAGTGCAAGCTAAAGTGCAGGGTACCATTGAAGCACCTGAAGGCGTGTTAAAAGTTACAAAAATCAGCTGCCATTACCAATTGAAAGTGCCTGACGGCAAGCAAGCTGCTGCAGAACGCGCCCTGGCTGTATTTGAGCAGGGATGTCCAGTGGCCCAAACGCTTAAAGGAGCCATCGAATTCGACCATACGTGGGAAATCAAAACATACTAACACAATGCTTTGCCTTATTTTTCATCACAAAAGACCCGCCTCAAAACGAAGAGGCGGGTCTTTTGTGGACATGAACATTGTATATTTATTTTCTGGTTATCCTTTGCCGCCGTACAGCTGCTGCAGCTCGTCTTCTTTCATGGTAAAACGGTGTTCTTCTGCCGGGAACTCCCCCGACTTCACTTCCGTTACGTAAGCGTTCAAACCATTCTTCATAATTTCACCAGCTTCAGCGTAAGAGCGGACAAATTTCGGCAAATGGTGTGATCCGTATTTTAAAATGTCGTGATACACCAACACTTGTCCATCCGTCTCACTGCCGGCGCCAATGCCGATGACCGGAACCGATACAGCAGCTGTCACTTCACGCGCCAGCTGATACGGAATGCATTCAAGCACAATCAGACAAGCACCTGCCGCTTCGCACGCTTTTGCATCATCAATCAATTTTTTGGCAGCATCCGCTGTCTTTCCTTGTACACGGTAACCGCCAATGACACCTGCCGTTTGTGGAAGCAGACCGAGATGTGCGACTACCGGAATGCCGGTGCGTGTCAGTAAACGTGTAACCTCCACCACTTCATCCGCACCTTCCAGCTTCAATGCTTCGGCACCGGTCTCCTGGAAAATCCTCATGGCATTATCCAGTGTGCGGTCTACGCTTCCCTGGAACGACCCAAACGGCATGTCGACCACGAGAAAAGTGTCCTGTGCGCCCCGGCGTGCCGCTTTTCCGTGATGAATCATATCATCGACTGTCACTTTCACTGTGGACTCGTAACCGAGCACGACCATGCCGAGCGAATCTCCTACCAGGATCACGTCGACGCCTGCTTCTTCCGCCTGCTTTGCCGATGGATAATCATAGGCGGTCAGCATTGCGATTTTTTCGTTTTGTTGCTTCATTTTGATGAACGTTCCGGTATTCTTCATCATTTTTCTCTCCTTTCGGGGAGAAAACCGTTTAAAAAGCCCTTCTGTTCCAATATGGACAGAAGGGCAGTAAATTCCGTAATTGGTTTCCTCCGTCCCTGTCATTCATAAGATCAAGGCAGACTTATTCAGTTGCATTACCCATTTTACTGCCGGTGCAGTTCGCAAGCGATACTGCCCTCGTTTCCACTATATCAGAAATGACAATAGTCTGACAATACAGAGTGTCGACAGAAGGATACATCAGCCACCCATTAAAAAACGCACAATGAAATTCTTCAGACATTTCGGGTTTCCCTATTGAGGAACTGCGATTCTATCCTTCTTCACATCAATCCTGCTTCCTATTAAGACAGACTGCTGTATTTTTGGCTCTCTAAAATCCTGTGCAAAGATGAAAGATATATAACTATATCATTTTATTAACCTTTTAATTCCATATTATTATTAGACTTTAGTTAATTTTTCCTTTATTACACGCTGTTGCGAGTTTGAATTGAGATTGATATAAAACTGTAATAAAAAAATATGTTTGAAGTGATACAATAATCACTGCCTGTAATTTTCGGGGAATAATATAACCTACATATAAAATCGCAAGAAGACAGTGGAAGGAGAAAGAGAACGTGAATTTAAAATTCAAATGGATGACAGCATTGATAGCGACTTTATTAATCTTTACGACGCTGCTCCCAACGGCATATGCCGATACTTTAAGTGACTTAGAGAAAAAAAAGCAGCAAGCTGAACAAAAGCAAAGTGAATTGAATTCCGGTATTCAGCAGAAAGCCCACGAGTTATCGGAAAACCAAACAGAGCTGGAAAAGATCATCAGCAAAATCGAAGAGCTGGATGGCAAAATCCAGGAAACAGAAGACAAAATTGATTATGTACAAGCGGAAATCGATCAAACAAAAGCAGAAATCGAAGAACTGAAAGCTTCGATTGAAGAACTTGAGAGAAAAATCGCGGAGCGGGAAGAGTTATTGAAAGAACGTGCCCGTGCTATTCAACTCAGCGGCGGTTCTGTGGATTACATAGATGTATTGCTGGGAGCCAACAGCTTTGTTGATTTTATCGACCGTTTTTCTGCTGTAAATACATTGATCGAAGCAGACCGCGAAATCATGCGGGAACAAGCGGAAGATAAAAAACTGCTGTCCGAGCAAAAAGCGGAAGTGGAAACAAAGCTGGCGGAACAAGAGGAAAGAAAAGCCGAACTGGTGGAACTCAAAGACTCCCTTGATGACCAAAAAGAGCAACAAGCGCAACTTGAAAAAGAGTTGAAAGCGGAACAAAACCGCTTGGCAAAAGAAAAAGCCGACCTGGAAAAAGAGCATAACAAAGTCGCTGGCATCAGCGCCGATCTGGAAAAACAAATTTCCAAAGAGCAAGCAAGATTAGCAGAATTGGCAAGAAAAGCCGAAGCAGAACGGAAACGCAAACAGGCTGCCGAGAGAAAAGCACAAGCGGCAGCTGCTGCTAAATCCAATGTCTCGTATGCAGCGTCTACAGCTTCAGTAGCTTCTGGAAGCTCCAACTTTATCCGCCCTGCACAAGGCCGGCGCACTTCCGGATTTGGTGGACGCGATATCGGAGCAGGCGCAGAATCTCACCTGGGGCTTGATATTGCAAATGTAACAGGAACACCAATTGTAGCAGCAGCCAGCGGATACGTTTCCCACGCTGGATACATGGGCGGTTATGGAAATGTGGTCATTATCACCCATTCAATCAACGGCCGTTCGTATGCAACCGTATATGGCCATATGAATTCCATCAATGCCCGAGTTGGACAATCCGTATCACAAGGACAAAATATTGGAGCAATGGGCAGCACAGGACGCTCGACCGGTCCTCACCTTCATTTTGAAATCCATGTTGGTTCATGGAATGGTGCACGCTCCAACGCAATCAATCCAGCTCCTTATATTTACTGACCCGAACAGCCTGTATCTTTGATGCAGGTTGTTTTTTTGCTTCGGTCTCCCTTCATAGTTTTTCATCAACAAACTTCCTTGAAAGCAGGAACTGGCTTCCCTGGTAGCGAATGTTCTATTTAAAACAAGGAGGCGTAGAAAATGACTTTACGATATTCACGGGTATTAGTGGCAGCTGACGGGTCAAAAGAAGCGGCTTGGGCAGTAAAAAAAGCGATTGATATCGCAGTTCGGAACCGGGCAGCTTTGTACTTAACGTATATCATTCATGACAATGCATTCGGCATGATTGAAGCATACGACCGGACGAGCGGAGCGCGCGAAAAAAGCTATGCCAAGGAATTGTTGGCCGGTTATCAGGAAAAGGCAGTTGAAGCCGGAGTGGAACAGGTGGATATAATCATTGAGCGGGGCTCTCCTAAAATTCTGATCCCGCAGGAATTGGCGCCCAGAATCGGAGCAGACCTCATTGTCTGTGGAGCCACCGGGTTAAATGCGGGAGAACGGCTGATTTTAGGCAGTGTCTCCGAACGGATAGTCCGCTATGCAAAATGTGACGTCCTGGTGGTCCGGACTGATGATTTGGTAACGGGATGACACGTAGTGGAAAACCGCTTTGCTTTCTTAGAGCAAAGCGGTTTTCCGTTTACACCGGATGCATCAGTTGTTCTGATTGACAGCAGCTTTCCAGATCATCGATCCGATTCCCGCGATGATGACAGCGGAAAGGACAGGATGCTTTTGAGCTTTTACGTAAAAGCTGTCTGAACGCACCCATCCTTTGTTCGTTCCCCTTTCATGCATTCCGTAGCCTGGTCGATATAACGCATTGTCTTCAACCGACCGAGAAGGCCTGTTGGATTGCTGGGTACGATACATGGTGGTTTCCATGAACTTATCGGTGAATCGCGGAGCCAGTAAACCGAGCATCGCACCAAATTTCGCCTGCGATCCGACGTACAAATCCCGTTTTGGATGCTGAGCTGCGTACAGTACAGCTTCTGCTACCACTTCCGGCGCATACATCATGCCGATATGGGCAGGTTGCTTGATCAAATAGCTTCTGGCATGCTCATTGTATGGTGTATCGATTCTTCCTGGATGAATCAGCGTGACAGAAACAGGGGCACTTTCTTTTTCAAGTTCCATCCGAAGGTTTTCCGTCCATCCATGCACGGCAAATTTGGCGGCGGAATAAGTCGATTGAAGGACTACTCCTCTATCTCCGTAAACCGTTCCCACATTGATCAACGCACCTGGAACTCCTCTTTCTTTAAAATGCTTGACCGCCGCTCTTGAACCATATACGACGCTCCAGAAATTGGTGTCGAAAGCCCGCTTCATGTCTTCAATGCCGACTTCCATCGCTTCTCCGAAGATGGACAACCCCGCATTATTGACCCACGTATCAAATGTTCCAAATTCGCGTATCGCCGCTTCGGCAATCCGGTTAACATCCTCTTGCCTTCCCACGTCTGCCGTTACCCATACAGCATCATGGCCTTTGCTTCTCAGTTCATCAACCAGTTGTTTCAATGCTTCTTCGTTTCTCGCAGCCACCACCACTTTCGCCCCTTTTGAAGCGGCCATTCTGGCAGTCACTAAACCAATTCCGCTTGAGGCACCGGTAATGACAATCACTTGGTCTTTCATCTTTTTCAAGGAAAGCTTTTTGAAGTTCTTTTTCCGGTAGTTCGCACGGTGGTCCAGTTGTTTACTGTCCATTACTGTTCTTCCTCCTCAACTGCAGTTTACCTCCTTTTTACCCGTTAGTTTGCCGGTTCAATCTTATTATTGATATTGCAAACAAATGTGTAATCTGAAAAACTGCCATAAGACCGTCACTTTTGCGAATGAAACCAATACGCTCAGCACCTCTCTACTAAGTGAATTCGTTATACTGGGGATAGACTTGCAGGAAAACAGGGGTGTTTCTATGATTGTGGCAAGTAAATTCCTATCCATCTTCGTTATTGTCATTAGCGTGGCAGCTGGGATCGCATCTTTTTATCTATTGGATGCCGCTTCAAAAGAACAGAAGAAAAAACGAATAGAAACTATTATTTCCCAGCTGGTTAATTTTGTCCTTTTTTTGTGGTTGGCGAAAATATTATTGAATCTTTCATTGTTTATACAGGATCCTCTTGCAGTACTTGCATACCCTGCTGATTCCAGTGCTTTTTATTTGGCGGTGCTGTTCAGTTTCGGACTTATTTTCTACCAGTCCAGAAAAGGGACAATACAGGCTTTTCTTTTTGTCCAGTCTATTATCTATGTGCTTGTGACAGCTGCATTTGTCTATGAGTTTATCCAGCTGATATGGTTCGACAACTCCCTCTCTGTCGGGAACCTGGTGCTAATGGCTTTGCTGCTGTTGTTGTTCTTCTTTTTTAAAGAGCGGATATCACCGTCTTCGCTCTTTATCGTTGTACTTGCAGCTTTCGGCATCGGAATGGGTGCGCTTCATTTACTGCAACCCTATATGGCAATTTTCGGGTTCCTGATGGCACCATGGTTTATTGGTGTATTTGTATTGACCGGCTTTGTCTTAATCGGTTTCAGTCGAAGAAAAGGCCAATCTGAGGAAGACCGTATGGGAGGTATCCAACAATGAAAAAAACAGTATTTATTTTGCTGATTGCAGCCATGCTTTTCTGGGCTGTCTTTGATTTTGTCACTGCTCCGGAAGAAGCGGCAGATACAGACAGCGACACAGGGTTAGCAATCGGCCAAACAGCGCCTGATTTCGAATTGACAACAGCGCAAGGCGAGACGATGCGTTTGTCAGATTATCGGGGACAAAAAGTGTTCATCAATTTTTGGGCGACCTGGTGTCCGCCTTGCCGTGCGGAAATGCCGGATATGCAAAAATTATATGAACAAACCGATATTGAAATTTTGGCAGTCAATTTAACCGATACGGAAAGCAGCGCGTCAAAAGCGGCGGAGTTTGTGGAAGAGTTAGGACTCACCTTTCCCATTCCGATGGATGAAGAATCGACCGTTTCTGATCTGTATCAGGTGCGGGCCTATCCCACTTCTTACATGATTGATACACAAGGCCGCATTTCTTATGTAGCCCCTGGAGCTTTGAATTACGACAAAATGCTGCAGGAAGTCGAAAAAATGGACTGATAGGAATTGTGGATAAAGAAGGCGTCAAGTTTTATCCACATGTGGGTAAAAGACTTCATCTTTGATTTTCAGTTATCCACAATAATTTTCCTGTAAAAGAAAGACACTACGCTGCAGTTCTCGAAAGCAGCGTGCTGTTTTTCTTTTTTAGACTTTAAGAAGGACTGGAATACAGAAGTGGTATTCGGGAATATTACTCTTTTTTGTACTGGTGAAATAGAACGAGAGAAAAGACTGACCTTACATTTCCTCTTTCTTTTTCTCTAAAACATACACACAAACAAGCTGGCCCGATATCCAGCTTTCCTTTTCCAATTCCATCCCTATTTTTTCGGCAACTTTTCTGGAAGCCTCATTCCCTCGCTGGATCAACGATACCAATCTATGTTTTCGGAGTGTAGTAAAGCCATACTCCGCGAGCGCTTTGGCCGCTTCCGTGGCATATCCCTGTCCCCAAAAATCCGGAAATATCCAATAACCAATTTCGGTTTCCTCTACTCCTTCCACTATTTGAGGAACAATTCCGGCATGACCGAGGCGCTTGCCATCACTTTTCCGAACCAGCAGCCGCAGGCCCAACTCCGGATTTTCTTCATAACCCCGGTAAATCCAATACAAAAATCGAAGCGCCCCCTCCCTGTTACGGGTTTTACCGTCTCCAATAAAGCGCATCATTTTCGGATCAGCTGTCATCGACGCCAAAAAGTTAAAATCTTCATCGGTATAGAACCGAAACTGCAGCCTTTCTGATTGAATATTCATAATTCCGTTTTCCTTTCTTTGGCGTGATTCATTTTCCAATCAAGAGACCGAGAAACCTCTTCCATCAATAAGTTTCCCTAATTGAATATTCATCTGTTCCTGCTTGCCGATGTTCCACGTGAAACAAAAATAAATACCAATCGCTCTTTCTTCAATCAAATTCAGGAGGCTTAATTCGCGCTTCTTTCTTTAAGTAAGCCGTTTCATCTGGTTTATTGTAGCATCCTTCAATCACGTTTATAATCTTTCATTCTATTTTCTGACAAATTCCCATTCAATCAAAGCAGCTGAAAGGCCCGGCTTCGATGAATTCCATTCAAAGAAGTTTTGGGATTTCTCAACATAAAAAACCCGCGACCAGTTGCAAATGGCCACGGGCATTTCTTATTCAATCGTTGTTTTCCCAGCTCGGCGAATTCCAACTGCCGCCTTTACGTTCCTATCCCAAATGCTTTCTTTGGAAATCTGAAATACTTTCGTACTCCTCGGTCAAAAGGCGCGACAGCCGGATATAAATTGGCAGCAGTTCTTTATAGATTTCGCTTGTTGCTGCGTTTGGATGGTGCGTATGCGTTTCACCAATCATATCGGAAACAATGCTGAAGTCGTCGATTTCCCCCACTGCGTACATGCCAAGAACGACCGCCCCCAGGCAGGAACTTTCAAAGCTTTCAGGAACAATTACCGGTTTGTCAAAAACGTCTGCCATAAGCTGGCGCCACATTTCAGAACGGGCAAAACCACCGGAAGCCTGGATGCGTGTCGGTTCTCCTGCCAATTCTTCAAGAGCCAGCAGGACCGTGTATAAGTTAAAAACGATGCCTTCCAGCACAGCGCGGATCATGTGCTGTTTCTGATGGTGGATGCTGAGCCCGAAAAACGAACCGCGTGCATTGGCATCCCAAAGCGGCGCCCTTTCCCCAGTCATATAAGGATGAAACAGCAGACCATCCGACCCTGGATTGACGGTGGAAGCAATTTTCGTCAGCACATCGTATGGATCCATACCGAGGCGCTTTGCCGTCTCCACTTCCGATGATGCAAGTTCATCACGAAGCCACCGTAAAATGATACCGCCGTTATTGACCGGTCCACCGATGATCCAATGGTTTTCCGTCAAAGCGTAACAGAAAGTCCGTTCTTTTGGATCGGTTTTCGGCACAGGTGAAACTGTACGGATAGCACCGCTCGTTCCAATCGTCACTGCGATAACGCCGGGTTCGATGGCATTCACCCCCAGGTTTGCCAGGACTCCGTCGCTTGCCCCCACAATGAATGGTACATTTTCCGGAATGCCCATAAAAGCGGCAAATTCCGGTGCTAAACCCTTCATCTGATGTGTGGTCGGAACCGGTATCGCCAAGTGGTCCGCCGTAACGCCGGCAACATGCAAAGCTTCCTTGTCCCAATCGAGCTGCTCTAAGTTGAACAAACCGGTTGCTGAAGCAATGGAATGGTCGACGACATATTCACCGAATAATTTATGAAAAATAAAACTTTTGATACCGATGAACTTAGCTGCGCGCTCACATACGTCCGGCTTTTCCGCTTTCAGCCAGACCAATTTGGAAAGTGGTGACATGGCATGAATGGGTGTTCCGGTGCGCAAATATATTTCATGTCCATTCATTTCTTGTTTAATGCGTTTTGCATGTTTTGCGCTTCTGGTGTCTGCCCATGTAATGCTATTCGTTAGAAGATTTCCTTTTTTATCGACTGCAATTAGGCTGTGCATCGCCGAACTGAATGATACCAGCTTCAATGTTTCCGGGCGAATAGCACTTCTCCGTACCGTTTCACGGACGGCAGCGAGCACGGCTCGGAAGATTTCTTCGGGATCCTGCTCCGCTGTCACCGGATTCGGTGTATGCAACGGATACAGAACCGTCTCACATTCCATCACTTTTCCTTGTTTGTTGTACAGAACGGCTTTTGTCGAAGTCGTTCCGATGTCCACTCCTAAATAATAGGATTGTTCAGGCATGTTAGCCCTCCTTTATACGCATAGAAAAAGAAAAAGGAATGATTCCTTTTTCTTTTCCGGGATTACTAGATGAAAAAGCTTATGATTAATACTACCACGAAACCGGTAAGTCCGATGATGGTTTCCATAATCGTCCATGACTTTAATGTATCTTTGACACTCATGCCGAAGAAACGGTTGACGAGCCAGAACCCAGAATCATTGACATGGGACAGGACAGTCGCACCCGCAGCAATGGCAATGACAATCAGTCCGAGAGCGGGCCCTTCCATACCAGTGATTTCCAGAAGAGGTGTGATCAAACCGGCAGCTGTGACCATGGCAACCGTTGCAGATCCCTGCGCGACACGGACGGCCGTTGCAATCAGAAAAGCCAGGACAATCGGCGGAAGTGCAGAGCCACCCATCATTTCACCGAGTACCTCACCGACACCCGAATCGATCAGAACTTGTTTGAAGACGCCACCCGCTCCAGTGACAAGGATAATAATCCCTGCAGGTTCCAGCGCTTTTGTCGCAATCTCCTGCACTTCCTGACGTGAATAACCACGACGTGTTCCAAGAAAGTAAAATGTCATCATTGTAGCAATTGTCAAGGCGACGAATGGATGTCCAAGGAACGTCAAAATTTCACGGACCGTATTCCCTTCATCCAATAACACAGCAGACAAAGTATTAAATAAGATCAACACGAGCGGAATCAGAATCAGTGAAATAATCATGCCGAAACTTGGCAATTCCTTATCGTATTCACGCTCTTCAATTTCCATATAATCCGGTATTGCGACTTGAATCCGTTTGCCGATAAAACGGCCGAACATCGGACCCGCTAAAATCATTGATGGGATCCCGGCGAGGACACCAAATAAAATGACCCAGCCCAGTTCCGCTCCTACGAGCTCTGCAACTGCAATCGGTCCCGGTGTAGGCGGGATAAAACTATGTGTAACAGCAAGACCTGCCAGCAGCGGGATGCCGTAATGCAAAAGCGACTTGCCGGTCTTTTTCGCCAAACTATAGACGATCGGTACAAGGATAATGAAGCCAACGTCAAAAAATACAGGAATCGCTACAATAAAACCGGTGATTCCAAGCGCCCATTGTGCTTTGTCTTCCCCGAATTTTCCGATCATCGTCGCAGCCAGACGTTCTGCTCCGCCTGATACTTCCAACATCTTGCCAAACATGGCACCAAGTCCGACAACAACTGCCACAAAACCGAGCGTACCGCCCATCCCGTTCTGGATGGACTCAATAACTTGGCCAAGCGGCATGCCGGCTGCAATACCGAGCAGCAAACTAACAAGTAAAAGTGCGACAAACGCATGCAACTTCGTGCGGATCACCAAAAACAGCAGCACAAAGATGCTGGCAACCGCCACCAAAATTAATGTTGAACCTGACAATGTATTTCCTCCTCAGTAAGTGAAGCATTTTGTGTATTATTTTTTCTCGACTGCATGCCCGCCAAATTCATTGCGCAGCGCGGCAACCACTTTTCCTGTGAACGTATCGTCCTCAAGCGAACGGTAACGCATCATAAGCGACAGCGTGATGACAGGTGCCGGCACATTCAAGTCGAGCGCCGTTTCCACCGTCCATTTTCCTTCTCCAGAAGAGTTCATGACGCCTCTGATGCCTTCCAGTTTCTCGTCTTTTGAAAAGGCGTTCTGCGTCAGTCCCATCAGATACGAGCGAATAATGGAACCGTTGTTCCAGACGCCGGCAACGTTTTCATAGTCAAAATCAAATTCGCTTTTGTTCAGAATCTCAAAACCTTCCGCGATGGACTGCATCATTCCGTATTCAATGCCATTATGGACCATTTTCAAAAAATGACCGCTGCCCGATTTTCCGGTGTAAAGGTAGCCTCCTTCAACTGAAATGTCCTGGAATAACGGTTCAATGTCCTTGAATTTTTCCGCGTCTCCGCCGATCATCGAACAAATGCCATGTCGTGCACCTTCTGTTCCCCCACTTGTACCGCAGTCGAAAAAGAAAAGCCCTTGTTCCTGAAGTTCAGCCGCGCGACGGACCGTGTCTTTGTAATTCGAGTTTCCGCCATCAATGATTGAATCCCCTTCTTCAAGAAGCGTTTTTAACTCCTCGATCACGCTTTCTGTCACTTGTCCTGCAGGTACCATGAGCCAGATGGTCCGCGGTGCTTCAAGCGCTTCTACTAGTTCTTTTATGGAAGCAGCCCGATTGAAACCGCTTTCTTCTATTTCTGCCTGTTTATCATAGCCGATGACTTGGTGATTATGATCCGTTAAATTGAGTGCCAAATTCAGACCCATTTTCCCTAAACCGATAACTCCGATTTGCATAGTTGTTCCTCCTAGAAGTAAAAGAATATTTTTCCGTATTGAGTTTATTATATCAAATATTTTTCCGCGCACAAGCATGGTATTGTATAATTAGACAAAGTAAACACAAATTTTCTATAGATAGAATAACCATATAGAAACGAGGCTTTAATTTATGAAAGAACAACGATTCGCGCTGGCTGCGGTACGGGGCAGTTACCGCCATTTCAGCGACAAAGAAAAAAAGATTGCCGATTTTATACTTGAAGATCCGCGCAATATCATTCATCTGACCATCAACCAAATAGCCGATGAACTGGGATTGGCGGAATCTACGGTCTTCCGCTTTTGCCAACGCATTGGCTTTAAAGGTTTTCAGGCATTCAAAATTTCACTGGCTGCAGAAGTGGTCGCTCCTTTAAAGGATATTCACGAAAAAATCGAACAAGGCGACAGCGTTCAAAGCGTAACGGAAAAAGTATTCCGGTCAAATATCAAAACCTTGGAAGATACATTGCAGATTGTTGATGGCGAAGCACTGGAAAAAGCGGTGGCGGTTATTTTGAAGGCCCGGAAAGTGGAGTTTTTCGGAAATGGCGGTTCCGCTATCGTCGCCATGGACGGTTATCACAAATTTATCCGCCTCGGCGTGCATGTGACGATGGCTCTGGACTCCCATATGCAGCTTATGGCGGCTTCCCAAATGACACCAGATGATGTGGCAATTGTCGTTTCCCATTCCGGTTCCACCACTGATGTACTGGATGTCCTGCGCATTTTAAAGGAAAAGAATGCAACCGTCATTTGTGTCACCAATTTCGCAAAATCACCGCTGTCAAAAGATGCGGATATCGCTTTGTACACCATTTCCGAAGAAACAGATTTCCGTTCGGAAGCTTTAGCGTCCCGTATCGCCCAGCTCAGTCTGATTGATGCCCTGTATACGAATCTGATGATAGCCCGTGGTGATGAAGGCAAAAAAGCGCTCCATGACATGCGCGAAGCAATATCGCAAAAGCGGCTGTAAAACCAGAAACCGAATTGTGCCGGAATTGCGCGCAATTCCTTTGACACCCTGCCTCTTCTCCTATATCTTAGAAAGATGAATTCCGACTAAAACTATAAACTTTCTAAATAGATTCGGAGTTACAAGGAGGCTGGTTATGAAAACCATTTGGAAAGCATATATAAATGCATCGTTAATTTTTAAAATCACCATCGCATTACTGCTCGGCATCGGAGTGGGGCTTGTTTTTGGCGAAGAAGCGGTGGTGCTGGCTCCGCTTGGTGATTTGCTGTTGAGCCTGCTGACGTTCCTGATCATCCCGCTTATTTTGTTTACGCTGATTGTTGGCGTCAACCAGACGGGAATCAGTGATCTTGGGCGCATGGGCGGAAAAGTGTTCCTTTACTATGCATTGAGTTCTGCATTTGCCATCATCGTCGGGCTGACTGTCGCCACTTTGCTGCAACCCGGAACCGGCATGCAATTGGACGGCAGCGAGACATTCGACGTGCCGGAAAACCCCGGCATTATCAGCGTTCTCTTGAGCATCGTCCCATCCAACATCTTCACTGCTTTCAGCGAATTGAATTTGCTGGGCATCATCTTTACAGCTCTTGCGTTCGGAATCGCTATCTCCTATATGCGCAGCTCGACTGAACTTGGGGACCTTGGCGGACATATCTACAAAACCGTCAATGCGTTGAATGAAGCGACGCTGCTCGTCTTGAAAGTGATCCTTCAGTATGTGCCGATCGGTGTGTTTGCCATAATGGCTGAAACCGTCGGCAACCAGGGCTTGGACACGCTGTTCTCGTTAGGGGAAATGGTGGTTGTTTTGTATGTGGCATTGATCGCTCAAGTGGTTATCTACACGATTCTGCTGCTGCTTTTCAAAGTGAAGCCGGGCGCATTTTTCAAATATGCAAGGACGCCGATGATTACGGCATTTGTTACACAAAGCAGCTCCGGCACATTGCCTTTGACGCTGGATGCGGCGAAAAATATGGGCTTGCCGAAAAGCTTGTACGGCTTTAGCCTGCCACTTGGTGCGACCATCAATATGGACGGCGCCGCTATCCGCATCGCAGTTTCAGCAGTGTTTGCGGCCAATGTCGTCGGAGACCCCCTGACAATCTCTGAGATGCTGATGGTGGTCTTAGTTGGGACACTCGCTTCGATCGGAACCGCAGGCGTTCCTGGAGCCGGCATCGTCATGATTGCCACCGTCTTTGTCCAGCTTGGTTTGCCGATGGAAGCCGTCGCTTTGCTGACAGCCATTGATGCCCTCGTCGGTATGGGCTGTACCGCCTTAAACGTCACCGGCGACTTGGCTGGAACAACTTTGATCAATCAAACCGAAGAAAAGAAGCAAAAGACCGCTGCTCAATAAAAAAGTGACTGCTTTTCTAAGCAGTTGCTTTTTACCATCAGTTTACCCTTCGTCATGGACAGACTTGTTTCTTTTGTTTTCCATCAGGGTATACAGAACTATTCTTGTTTTTTGCTCAAAGAGCAGCTGCAAGTTTTCCAAAACAACAAACAGTTCGGAGGTTCGGCATTATGACAAGAACTCTGCAAGACGTAGTAAAATTACAAAGCGGCGCCGAAATGCCTTGGTTCGGCTTGGGTGTATTCCGCGTCAAAGAAGGCCCTGAGCTGGTAAACGCCGTTAAAACGGCGATTAAGCTGGGCTACCGAAGCATTGACACTGCCGCCATATATGGCAACGAAGAAGGTGTCGGCCGGGGAATTCGTGAAGGCATCAAAGAAGCAGGAATCAGCAGAGAAGACTTATTCGTCACTTCAAAAGTATGGAACACCGATTTGGGCTATGATTCGACACTCGCAGCCTATGATACAAGCCTGAATCGTCTCGGGCTCGATTACCTCGATCTGTATCTGATCCACTGGCCGGTCGAAGGGAAGTACAAAGAAGCGTGGAAAGCGCTGGAAAAGCTTTACAAAGACGGACGCGTCAAAGCGATTGGCGTCAGTAACTTTCACGTCCATCATTTGGAAGATTTACTGCAGGACGCGGAAATCAAACCAATGGTCAATCAAATTGAATACCACCCTTATTTGACACAAAAAGAACTTCAATCTTATTGTGTAGAGCAAGGCATACAGCTGGAAGCATGGTCGCCGTTGATGGCTGGTGAATTACTGGAACAGCCGGTCCTTCAGGAGCTGGCGGATAAATACAATAAGACAGTCGCTCAAATCATTCTTCGTTGGGATTTGCAGACAGGTGTCGTGACCATCCCTAAATCGACGAATGAGCAACGGCTGGCGGAAAACGCGGATATTTTTGATTTTGAACTGAGCATAGAAGATATGGAACAGATTGAAGCGTTGAACCGCAACACACGCGTCGGTCCAGATCCCGACAACTTTGATTTCTAAATTATTGGAAGCCCCTTTAAAAGGCGGCTTCTTTTTTTGGTTTAAAAAGCTGGACAACAGGTGGATTTATTGATAATTTATTATAGTTACCTTAGATAACAATTACCCAAGGAAACTATAAAAGGAGGAAATTTCATCACTGCTTATAGAGATTTTTTTCATCAACTTCTTATGCTGTACCGGCCTTTTGAAAGCCAGCTCAATGTTCAGCTGGCCAAGCATGATTTGTATAGAGCCCAGTGGTCGGTTCTTCATTACTTAGCAACTAACGGGTCGGCGACACTAGTGGAGCTCGCCCATTACCAACGAGTGGAAAAGCCGACCGTTACACGCACAGTGACACGCCTCGAAGAACTTAACTACCTGGAGCATATTCCGGGTAAGGACCGCCGCGAAAAACGGGTGCGATTGAGTCCCCTCGGAGAAAGCCTTTACAAAGAGGTCCGGCTTACAGTCGATCAATTCGAACAGGAGATTCTCAAAGGCATTTCAGAAAAAGACCAACTTGCTGCTATTCAGATTATGAAAGAAATACGCAGTAATTTAATCAGCAAGGAGACTGTAAAGTGACACAAATTAAGCCTAAATTATGGACCAAAGATTTTATCGTTGCTTCTACCATAAATTTTTTCTTAGTCCTCATCTTTTATCTGTTGGCCGTGACCATTGCTGTCTATGCCGTCGAAGAATACGGTGCCTCGACCAGCGAAGCCGGTCTTGTGACAGGAATTTTTATCATCGGCGCTTTGGTGGGCCGGCTGTTTATCGGACGTATTATCGATTCAATCGGACGCAAAAAAACAATAGTCATCGGTCTCATTTTATTCACGTTGACAACATTGCTTTATTTCCTGAGTTTAGGCCTGTCATTCTTACTGCTTACCCGTTTTTTACACGGCATGACGCTGGGAATGGCCAGTACAGGAGCGGGAACGATTGCAGCGCAGATTATCCCGATGGCACGAAAAGGCGAAGGCATAGGTTATTTCAGCATGAGTGCCACTATGGGCACAGCACTAGGACCTTTCATCGGTCTCTACATGAGTCAGCGTGCCAGTTTTGAAATGATTTTTGGAGTCTGTCTGCTGCTGGGCGTCATCAGCCTGATTATCTCTTTATTTATTTATGTACCGCCAGTCGAATCTCCTTCTGAGAAAGGTATGCCGAAAGGGTTTCAATTATCCAATTACATTGAACCGAAAGCTTTACCGATTGCCGTTATCACGCTGGTTTCAGGACTTTGTTATTCCGGTGTTTTATCATTTATCAATTTTTATGCAATTGAAGTCGATTTGGTGGAAACGGCCAGCTTTTTCTTTGTGGTTTATGCGATTGCCGTACTTCTTTCCCGTCCTTTTACAGGTCGTTTAATGGACCGCAAAGGAGCAAATTTCATCATGTATCCGGCATTCTTGTCTTTAGGAGCCGGATTAGTGCTGCTCAGCACAGCGAACACCAGCGCCATGTTATTGTTGGCGGGTGTACTGATCGGACTGGGATTCGGCAACATCCAGTCCACTACACAAGCGGTCGCCGTCAAATTGACACCGCCTCATCGTATGGGTCTTGCCACTTCCACGTTCTTCATCTTCATGGACGCAGGACTCGGATTCGGACCTTACGTCCTCGGTTTTCTTATTGCAATGACGGGTTATAGCACACTTTATGTTATCCTTGGCGGTGTAGCATTGGCCACTTCCTTTTTGTATTACTTGTTGCACGGCAAGAAAGAACGAGCCAGCAAAGCGGAAAATCCCGCTTTCGATACAGTATAACTTCATAAAACCAGGAACCCCTTTGAGAATTTTTTCTCAAAGGGGTTCTTCAATTTCTATTGAGGTCTTTTCAACGAAAAAATCTCACCTAGCTTAGCGTAATTCGTGCCTGCCAGCCGGCTCACCGGCTTTAATGCTTCTGCACTAATCCGTCCCTCCTGATAGATGGCTTCATCAATATGGAAACGAACGATTCTGCCGATGATCAAATCGGTTTCCCCCAGCTCCACCAGTTGCTCCAGCACACATTCAAAACGGACTTTCGATTGTTTGACAGCTGGAATGGAAACCGCCTCGCTGTCAATCAACGTAAAATCGGTCAAGTCGATTTCACTTTGGTCAGCAGGCAGCGAAGCAGCGGTTTTATTAACTTCAACCACGTTTTCCTCATCCACGATGTGCACAACGAATTCCTTTTTTTCCCGGATATTGCGGGCTGTGTCTTTCGATTTCCTGCTTTTCCGCTGTACTGAAACTGTCAGCAGAGGCGGTTTGGAAGAAATGGCGTTGAAATAACTGAATGGTGCCGCATTGACCGTGCCATCCTCTGCTACGCTGGTGATAAAAGCGATGGGTCGCGGAATGACAGAACCAATCAACAATTTATAATTTTCCCGATCTGATTGTTCGTTTGGATCAAAAGATAACATAGCGCTCTCCCCTTTCTCGTGAATCATTTACTCCCTTAATGCTAAACGCGCTTTGTCCATTGCCCTTCTTCTATCGGAGAGGCTGCTGGTTTGCCGAAATAATAGCCTTGAAATAATTGATAGCCCTGCTGTTTTAACCATTCGAAATCCTGCCGTGTCTCGATTCCTTCAGCCAGAGGGATTGATCCGACTTCCAACGCTTTTCGCAAGAATTTCAATGCGGTCTGTTGTTTGGCAGTGTCTCCTGCCACCCCGTGGACGAATTGCATGTCCAGCTTCATATATTGCGGCTTCAAATCGGCCAGCATTTCAATCGTACTGTACCCTTCTCCGACATCATCCAACGCATATTGGAACCCTTTTTTCTTGTAAAAAGCGAGGATTTTCCTCAAGTGCTCCAAATCATCCACTTTTTCTGTTTCAACCACTTCAAAAACCAGCTGTTCCGGATCCATTCCTAATTGCTGTGCAAGATCTGTAGTGGAGCGCAGGCAAAATTCGGGGGAATAAATCGAAGTAGGAATAAAGTTTATAAAAGCTTTGGCTCCTTTTAACACCGCTGCATGTTTGACAGCTGTCATTCGGCAAATCCGGTCAAGGGCATACAGACGTCCCCGGCTTTTTGCTGCTGAAAAAATCTCGTTCGGATAAATTGTCGAGCCATCTTCCCGGTGAAAGCGTGACAGCAATTCATAGGCAAAAATCTCTTCAGATGCATTGACGATCGGCTGATAATGACATGTCAGCAGCTCTTTTGCCATTACTTCGTCAATCCAGCCCATCGTAAAAACACCCTCAATACTGGATAACGGCTTCCAGTCCTGCTGACTAAGCCGGAAAGAAATCCGTTCTTCTTTCAAGTGATGGAGACAAAAATCCCACAGTTCTTTTGCCCCGTCCTCTCCTACCAACAGATGGCCGGCTTTCTCCTCCACCGGCAGCCCTCTTCTTTTCAAATGATTGAATACTTCTGGAGAGAACGAACTGCCTGCCACCCCTTCCATTTTGAATTCAAATCTCAATTGCGTTACTGAACAATTGTTGCAGTCCATCTTTTCATCCCCCCTCTTTTCGTTTCTTTAGCTTACCGCAAGTAACGAACAGTTTTCCAACTTTAACGTTTCCCGCAAGAAGTCTCCCTCTTCAAGCGCGCAACGGGCGAAGCCCAGCGGTAAGGGGGAGATGAATTTCGGTTGGCGCAGCCAAAATGGTTTTTTGTTCTCTTTCTGGATATAATCAAAGGAAGAAAGCGAGGTGATTTGATATGGCAAACAAAGCGTATAAGTTCCGTCTGTACCCGACGAAAGAACAGGAACAGCTGCTGCTAAAAACGTTCGGCTGTGTTCGTTTTGTCTATAACAAAATGCTCGCGGAACGCAAGGAAATCTATGAGCAATTCAAAGACGACAAGGGATTGCTGAAACAACAGAAACTTCCGACACCCGCCAAATACAAACAAGAATTCGCGTGGCTGAAAGAAGTGGATAGTTTAGCGCTGGCAAATGCACAGCTGAACCTGCAAAAAGCATACACCAACTTCTTCGCAGGACGGGCAAAGTTTCCAAAGTTCAAGAGCCGAAAAGCGAAGCAATCCTATACGACGAATCGGGTGAACGGCAATATACAGCTTTTGGAGAGCCACATCAAATTGCCGAAACTCGGGCTCGTCAGACTGAAACAGCATCGGGAAGTTCCTTCACATCACATGATTAAGTCTTGTACCATTTCTCGTTCTGCCACAGGGAAATACTATATCTCTATCCTGACTGAATATGAGCATGAACCGAAACTGAAAGAAATCAATGAGATTATCGGACTTGACTTTGCGATGGATGGTCTGTATGTCGAAAGTGAACAGGGTGAGAAAGCCAATCATCCCCGTTTCTATCGGCAGACACAGCAGAAGCTGGCAAAGGAGCAAAACATTCTTTCACGCAAAACGAAAGGTTCTGCCCGCTACGAGAAACAGCGGATCAAAGTCGCCCGCCTGCACGAACACGTGGCGAACCAGCGGAAGGACTTTCTGCACAAAACAGCCAGACGATTGGTGACACGCTATGATTGTGTCGTCATCGAAGATTTGAATATGAAAAGCATGTCCCAGGCGCTCCAGTTTGGCAAAAGTGTGGCCGATAATGGATGGGGGATGTTTACGGCTTTCCTCCAATACAAATTGTTCGAGCAGGGGAAGAAACTGATCAAAATCAGCAAGTGGTTCCCTTCGACAAAGACCTGTTCGAGTTGTGGTCATAGAAGAGACATGCCCTTGTCGGAACGCACCTTCTCTTGTGCGTGTGGATTTGTTTCCGACAGGGACTGGAACGCCGCCATCAACATCAAGAACGAAGGCCGCTTGCTGTTGGGGTTATCCTGAAAACAAGAACTCGTGGAACACGAGGGATAGCTCGGTCCGTTTTCGTCAGCTGGTAAAAGTGGCGAGAAGTCGAGAAGCCCCCACTTCAAAATCTGAAAGATTTAAGTGGTGGGTAGTTCACTATATAATGCCTGTATAAATTTCAGAATTTACCCGAAACCAAAGATAATTCTCTGCAAAAAGGGAATATATAATATAACTGAGCTGCACCATTACTTGATGCCACAGCAAAGGAGAATGAGCATGGGAAAAATTCGTGTAGCGATGTATGTCACGCTCGATGGAGTCATGGAAGACCCGTCCTGGACTGCCCCGTATTGGAACGATGAAATTGCGAAATTCCAGCTTGACCTTCTGTTCGCAAGCGATGCCCTCCTGCTTGGCCGGATCACCTACGAAGAATTTGCAGCCGCCTGGCCTTCTGCCACCGATGAGGAGGGATTTGCCGACAAAATGAACAGCATCCCGAAATACGTAGTCACGGCAACTTTGAAAGAGGCAGAGTGGAATGCACAATTCATCAAAGGCAATATCACAGAAGAAATTGAAAAACTGAAAGCGACTGACCAGAATCTTTTGGTCTATGGCAGTGGAGAATTGATTGAGGCATTGATGGAAGAAAAATTGATTGACGAGTTTCATCTGATGGTCTTTCCAATCGTGGTGGGCAGCGGAAAACAGCTGTTCAAAGAAGGCATCGAACAGACAGAGCTGGAACTGGCAGAAAGCAGTACGACAGAGACTGGCGTCGTGATTTCGAGTTATGTGCCTGAATAGTTCTGCCGACACTTTCAAAAGGCGCCGTTTAGCAAGGAAAGTCAAAAAAACCAGAAGCAGTCTACCGCTTCTGGTTTTTTCATCTGGCTGTTATTTTGTTTGGCCATTGCCTTTAATGATGTATTTCGTTGAAGTCAAAGCTGGCAAGCCCATCGGTCCCCGAGCATGCAATTTTTGCGTGCTGATGCCGATTTCAGCGCCGAAGCCGAACTCGAATCCATCTGTAAAGCGTGTAGACGCATTATGGTACACGGCCGCTGCATCGATTTCCATAATGAATTTCTCGACGTTTTCATTTGTCGCAGAAATAATGGCTTCTGAATGCTTGGTGCCGTATTGGTTAATGTGCGCAATAGCTTCATCCACGGACTCCACTACTTTCACAGCGATTTCCAGACCCAGGTATTCTTTCGCCCAGTCTTCTTCACCGGCAGGGAATACATTGTCGTGGAATTTTTGAGTTTCTTCGTCTCCATGAAGCTGCACGCCTTTTTCCTGCAATGCATTAAGCAATTCAGGCATATGGGCAGCTGCCCACTCTTTATGGACAAGAACAGACTCACACGAATTGCAGACAGATGGGCGCTGTGTCTTGGCATTAATGACAATGCTGACCGCCATTTCCACATCAGCTGTTTCGTCAATGTATACATGGCAATTCCCTGCGCCTGTTTCCAGCACAGGTACCGTAGCGTTCGCTACAACCGTCTGAATCAGTTTCGCACCGCCGCGTGGAATCAATACATCCAGGTAATCATTCAGTTTAAACATTTCTGAAGCCGTTTCACGGCTGGTATCTTCAATCAACTGCACAGCTTCGATCGGCAAATCACTTTTTTTCAAGGCATTGTGGATGACTTGAACAAGCGCTTTGTTCGAGTGAATGGCTGTTGAACTGCCGCGCAATACGACCGCATTTCCTGTTTTCAGGCACAGACTTGACGCATCAACCGTAACGTTTGGTCTTGCTTCATAAATCATTCCGACGACTCCAAGAGGGACACGGATTTTGGTCATACCCAATTCATTCGGCTGTTGCCATTTCTCCAGTACCTCGCCTACCGGGTCCTCAAGTTCAGTTACTTGGATTAAGGCATTTGCCATGTCTTTCAAACGGTTTTCATCCAAAGAAAGGCGATCAAGCAGCGAATCGTTCATGCCGTTGCTTTTGCCGCTCGTTAAGTCTTTGGCGTTTTCAGACAGGATAAACTCCTGTTCCTCGATTAACTGGGCTGATATCAGTCGCAAAGCCTCGTTTTTCTGTGCTGTCGTCATTTTGGCCATGACCGAAGCTGCTGATTTTGCCTGTTCTGCTTTATTGATCAGTTCATTATACGGTGCTGCTTGTACTGATTGGCTCATTTAAATGGCTCCTCTCGCTTTGGCTTATCCATTGGTCACGATGAATGACCACCTGATGGCAACTATTCGCTCTTGACATTGCCTCTTTGCTTGGTAAGCCTTTGATTTTCAATAATTCTTCAGAAGAAAAATTCACTTGCCCTTTGCCGATGATTTTTCCAGCTGTGTTAAGGACTTCGACTACGTCATTGTCTTTGAAATGACCGATGATTTTTGTTACTCCCACCGGCAGCAAACTTCTGCCATGCTTCAATATCGCATCTTCAGCACCTTGGTCCACTTCGATTTTCCCTTTTGGAATCGAGTGCAGAGCCAGCCATTGCTTGGAATTTTTCACAGAAGCTTGTGTTGACATGCCGATATAGGTTCCATCGCCTTTTCCTTCAAGAATGTCGACCAGTTTTTCATCACCTGTTCCGGATCCGATGAATACCTGGACACCGAGATCGAGCGCTGTTCGTGCCGCTTCCACCTTGGACTTCATGCCGCCTGTTCCGACTTTGGAACCTGCACCGGAAGTGGCGTCCACCAGTTCATCGTGAATTTCAGGAAGGAAATTGTATTTTTTTGCATCGGGGTTTGTCATTGGGTTTTGGCCGTAAATGCCGTTGATGTCTGTCAAAATCATCAGGAAATCCGCATGCACGAGTCCGCTGATCAAAGCAGATAACATATCATTGTCACCGAAAGTCATGCCTTTTACCGAAATGGAATCATTTTCATTGATGATTGGAAGTACATTTCTTCTCAGCAGCTCTGTTATCGTCGCTTTTGCATTGTTGTACATGTCCTGTTCTAAAATATTCTGTCTCGTCAGCAACAATTGGGCTGCGACAAGATCGTGCCGTTTGCATTCATCGGTGTAGGCCTGCATCAATAATCCCTGACCCACTGCCGCAGAGGCCTGTTTACCTACCATGGTGACTGGACGTGTTGGATAACCAAGGTCGGTAAAGCCGGCTGCAACTGCTCCAGAGGAAATTAAAATAACTTCATGCCCAAGATTTTTCAAACGCGCAATGGCATCCACATGCTCCCGCAATTTTTCAATATCAAGCCCACCATTTACATTCGTCAAAGAGCTGCTTCCTATTTTAACGACGATTCTTTTCTTCACGTACGATTCACCACCTGTTTAATGTCAGCACACCACCGCTTTTTGCAAAACGTCGGTTGCTGCGTGTAACTGCAAGCTTCGAATAAGTATTATTATGCACTCATACGAATTTTTAGTCAATATGATTAATGACTGATTTCACTATTTTTTCATACTAAAACCGCCTATTTCGAAAACAAATAAGCTTATGCACAATACTATTCAACTGACTTTTCGTATATTTATGCAATTCGTTGCTAAAATTTTAAACTTCCTCCCTTGGTCGCTTACTGAACTTTCATTCTTTGCCCGCTACTATACTGGTCATCATTCATTGAATTTATACTGGGTTTCCGGAAAGATCATCTTCGTTACTAGCAAAAGTCATTGGCGAGTAGATGGGAAACTCTGGATGGTATGATGCCGGAGATAGTAGAACCAGATAAGGGGAAGTGAAAAACCCTCTTGATCTGCTGAGCAGAAATGAAGACGAACAATCACTGATAATAAGGATTTTCTCAAAAAAATATTATCCAGTGACTTCCTTCTCCATTATTCAACCAATGTATTGTTGAGTCGGTCGGTTGATGTTTCACGGGTGAATGATCACTACAAGAATGAAACATGCGATGGGTCCAGTATGAAAGAAAACGGGAAGGAAAGCAAATTGATACAGCGGAAAACGGCCATTTTCAGCTGAATTAAAGCGCTTTCAAAAAAGTTTTTTCTGTTTGCCAGAAACGGCCAGGAAGCCTATAACGATGGGACCGAGAGCCGGTGAAAAGCCTCACTAAAGGAGAGGGATATAAAAAAATAAAAAATTTTTTAGGAAAACGCTTTAAAGCTGAATAATTTTATGCGATTTTACTATAGGCTTATAATAATTTAAGATTTTTCTGAACCTTCGCAAGACGGAAAGGCTCTTATGTTTCTTTTCGCTCGAATTCCGTTTTTTACATTTTCTCCACCTTTATTCCTTATATTCAAAAATCCCCGGCAAAGATGCCGGGGATTTTATGTTCATTATTTCTTAAACAGCAGTAAAATCAGACGCTGCCTGTTTTTGGTGGCGATATTTCAAGATTTGAGTTGCATACCATACAACCACTGCCACCGTAATGCAGGAGCCGATAATGGCAGAAATCTGATAGTCCATATTCAAACCTTCCGGTGCATAGAAGATATACATCGAAACGACGCCTGTCATGAAGGTGGCAGGTACTCCACTGATCCAGTGAAACTTATAGTTTTTCAGCAGATACATCGTTGCCGTCCATAACATGACAGTAGCTACCACCTGATTGGTCCAACCCACATATCTCCATAGAAAGGTATAATCGATTGTCGCCATGTAGAAAGTCGGAATGGCCAGCGGAACCGTGATGAGCAAAATCTTCACTTTGCCGTCCATGTTGAAAAACTTTGAAAATAAGTCGGTGACAATCATCCGGGAAGAGCGCAGTGCCGTGTCTCCTGTTGTAATCGGTAAAATGATTACACCAAATATCGCCAGAACCCCTCCCATTGTACCTAACAACGATGTGGAGATTTCATTGACCACGCCGGAAGGTCCTCCTGCGGCCAATGCTTCCTGCAAACCGTATGTGCCATTGAAAAAGGTCATCCCGGCAGCCGCCCAGATCAACGCGATGACACCTTCGATGACCATTGCTCCGTAAAAAATTCTGCGTCCATCCGTTTCCTTTTTCATCGTGCGGGCAATAATCGGGCTTTGCGTGCAATGGAATCCTGAGATTGCTCCGCATGAAATGGTGACCATCAACAACGGCCAAATCGGAAGCTCGCCCGGATGCAGATTACTGAAGGTCAGATTGGGCATCGGCTTTCCTGAAAGTATCAATGCGGCCGCAACAGCCACCGCCATGAACAATAATATGCCACCAAGGAAAGGATAGATGCGGCCGATGACACGGTTGACCGGCAGCACTGTTGCCAGGATATAATAAGCGAATATGATTACTAAGGCCGTTATGAAGCTGACCGGTGAAATTTGGGAAATCAATTGAGCGGGTCCTGCTGTAAAAGCGGCAGCCACCAATAACATCAAAACAAGTGACAGGCCGTTGATAAAGACTTTAATATGTTTTCCTAAATAACGGCCGACAAGCGAGGGAAATTGAGCACCTCCATGGCGCATCGACATCATGCCGGAAAAGTAATCGTGAACACCTCCCGCAAAAATACAGCCAATGACAATCCAGATAAACGCGACAGGGCCATATAACGCCCCTGCCACCGCTCCATAAATTGGACCGAGCCCGGCAATGTTCAGCAATTGAATCAGATTTCCTTTCCACCAGCTCATCGGTACGAAATCAATATCATCCTTCTGAGCATATGCCGGAGTCGGTGTTTGATCATCGACTGCAAATACACGTTCAATGAATTTCGAATAAAAGATATAACCTAAAATCAGCAAAACCAACGCCGCGAAAAATGTTACCATCTGCTTCTTCCTCCTGATGTCTTTGTTGTAAAGTATTCAAATGATAACATTATTTCACTGAAAAGAAAGAAATTTTTAAAAAACAGCAGCTTTTTTCTGCATTTTCCCCGTCGAAACCAGAAAACAAAAATCCCTTGCGAGAGTAAGAAGAAATGTAAGCGCCTCCATGATGTTTCTGCAAAAAAACCATCTCTTGGTGAAGGAAGAAGACAAGCTTCTTATTATTATTTTATTATCATGTCTTTTCTCCTTGATTTTTGCTTTTGAAAAGCCATCAAGACGACAGCTCCATTTTTCCTGATAGAGCTGTATTCTGCTTTCATGCTCTTCTTCTTGTCAACCATGCTTTTCCTCAGCTGATTTCTTCACTTAATAAAAACACTGATTTAAAATCGATTTTTTTGGCTTTTCACACGGTTGACAAACGGTTGTCCACTGTTCTAACCCTTCTTTTTTCTAAGTTTTGTAATTTCGACTCGATTTTCAGACAAAAAGGAAACGAATTTTCTAAAAACTTCATCTATTAGTAATGAATTTTGACTTTTTAGTTATTGACTGAAAGAATTATTGAGTTTATAATTACAAAATGATTTAGATAATTATATTTATTTCAATAATTTCAGGTGTATCCATGGCCGCGTTTTGGATAAGTTGTCGAGTATTCCGGAATTCCGTTACGGCGGGGCGGTAATTACAACAGGAAAGGAAGATGAAAATGAAGAAAAAATCATTTAAAACGGCACTGATGATGGGCGCCTTGTCTCTATCTGCACTGGGACTGGCTGCATGTGGCGGCGAGGAAGAAACAGCAGAGGATTACCCAACCAGAGAGATTGAGATGGTCATTCCTTGGTCTCCAGGCGGGGGAAGCGATATTGAAGGGCGAATTGTCACTGAGCACACACAGGAAAATCTGGATGAGAATTTTGTCGTGATTAACCTTCCGGGAGTCGGCGGCACAGTCGGGCTGGAAGAATTGGCGGAAGATGAGCCGAACGGTTACCGTTTAGGCCAAATCCATGAAGGTCTTCTTGTAGCACACCACACAGATATAACAGAGATTAACTACGACTCCTTCGAGCCGATTGCTTCAATGTCTTCATCTGATCAGATACTGGCGGTTTCCAGCAATCTTGGGGTCGATACACTGGAAGAATTCGTTGAATATGGACAAAACGAAGAAATCCGTTTCGGCGGAACAGTGTCAGGGATTCCACGCGTATGGGTGGAACAGCTGGGACAGGAATTGGACATCAACTACAATCTCGTTGGATATGAAGGATTATCCGAAGCGATACAGGCACTGGCAGGCGGACACATTGATGCAGCCATCGTTGACTACTCTTCTGCCGGGGACTTTGTTGAAGCCGGCCATATGAAGTTCATCGCAGTGGGTACACAGGAGCGAGTTGATGCCATGCCGGATGTACCGACTTTCACGGAAAATGGTTACGACATTTCCATGAGTATCAATAGAGGGTATGTAGCACCTGCTGGCACCGATCCTGCGATCATTGAGACACTGGCAGCTGCTTTTGAAGAAACCGCCAACGACCAAGCTTACATTGATGCCATCAACAACGTCGGTTCTTCAGTTAACTTTATGGGGCCTGAGGAATACAGAGAATATCTCGATTCTCAAAACGAAATTATTGCAGAAATTGCTGCAGGTCTCGAAGAGGAATAACTTTCAGTATTATCTCTGGTGCAAAGAGGTCGGCGACGGCCTCTTTTTCGTGTTAAACCTGGTTCCGGCAGCATAAAAAGCAAATTAGGAGGAGAACAATGGCAGAATTGCTTATCGGACTCGCGCTGATTTTATTGAGCGCAGTTATATACTTTCAATCTGGAACTTTCCCCGTGGGAGACGCCACCCAGCTGAACCCAGGCTCTTTTCCAAAAGTGATCGCTTTAGCATTGGCCATTTTGTCCATCATTTTGGTCATAGTAAAGATCAAAGAATTAGTAAGCAAAAGAGCAGAAGCAACTGAAATAAACAGAAAAGAATATATGAAAGAATTGATGATTGAGTATCGTTTGGTATTTATCACCTTTTTCAGCTTACTGCTTTATGTCTTCCTCATGCAATTTATCGGATTTATCATTACGACTATCTGTTTCATTATTGGAATAGGTTTACTGGTCGGACCGAAAAAGAAAAAAGATGTACTCATCATTTCAATCACTTCTGTAGTGGTTACGCTCAGTACGTACCTTTTCTTCGAAAACGTGCTGCATGTCAGATTCCCATCAGGGCTATTCTTTTAGCAGCTCAGAAAGGAGGTCATCAAGTTGTTTGATCTGTTTACATTAGGTATTGCCGAAATTTTTCAGCTTAATATATTGCTTATTATTTTCGTGGGAGTCGTTGTCGGCATTTTAGCGGGGCTGATCCCCGGTTTTACAGTGACCATGGCCATCGTTCTTACGTTGCCTTTGACTTTTGGCATGGACCCTGTGGCTGGTGTGGCCGGCATGATCGGTGTATTAGTAGGCGGGATGTCAGGCGGACTGATCAGTGCCGCACTACTCGGTATTCCCGGTACACCGTCATCGGTTGCCACTACCTTCGATGCTTTTCCGATGTCTAAAAAAGGGGAATCCGGAAAAGCACTTTCCTTGGGGGTTTGGGCTTCGTTTCTGAGTTCAATTATCAGCTTCTTCCTATTGGTGTCGATTGCCCCTCAAATTTCCAGGTTCGCTTTGATGCTCGGGCCCTGGGAAATGTTTTCGTTGATCGTCGTGTCGCTGACCATTATTGCCAGTGTCACGGGTGACTCTATCCTTAAAGGGCTGATCGCCGGATTGTTCGGTATTTTAATCGCTACGGTCGGTGCTGACCCCATCACCGGCCTTGCCCGTTTTACGATGGACCTCCAGGCTTTACGGGCCGGAATTCCTTTCCTGGTTGTTTTGATCGGTATGTTCGCTATTTCGCGGCTGTTTGTGTCATTGGAACGGAAAGAAATGATACAAGACGATAAAAGGCGTCAGGAAGACAAACTGAAAGATATCGAATTTAAACTTCGTCCGATGAAAACCTTGAAAAATGTGCTGTCCAAGCCGGGCACGTTGATCGGCTCTTCCGTGATTGGCTCCATTATCGGTGCCATTCCTGGAGCCGGCGGCAGTATCGCCAATATTGTCGCTTATGACCAAGCCAAAAGATGGTCGAAACACTCCGAGAAATTCGGAACGGGCGTGGACGAAGGCGTCATCGCTTCTGAAGCCGGCAACAACTCTACCGTTGGCGGCGACTTGATTCCTACAGTAGCGTTAGGGATACCCGGTTCAGCTGTAACAGCCGTGTTGCTTTCTGCATTGATGGTTCACGGAATCACTCCTGGCCCTTTATTGATCGTCAACGAACCGAATTTGGTCGGAGGCATCTTTTTCGCCTTTTTAGTCGCTTCTTTCTGGATGTTGATCACTCAATTCCTGGGTATGCGTATTTTCATGAAAGTCACGCATGTTCCTGCCCACTTATTGGTTCCAGTTATCCTGGTTCTTTGTGTGGTTGGCACATTTGTCCTCAATAATCGGTTGACTGATTTGTATATCCTGCTCGTCATGGGAGTGATCGGTTACTTGTTCGCCAAGTATGGTTTCTCTTTGGCTCCTGCCATCATCGGTGTCATTCTTGGACCGCTGGCAGAAGTCAACTTACGCAGAGCCATTATGGCAGATCCCGAATGGACTTTGTTTTTCACAAGACCAATTTCGTTGGCATTTTTAGTCCTGGCTGTGCTATCCATTCTGCTTACGGTGTGGCAAAACTACAGAGCCAATTACAGAAAAAAGAAAATTACCCATAGACCTCAGTAGCAACAAAGTAAATCCCCCAAGAGAACAGCAACTGTTCTCTTGGGGGATTTTTTGCATGATCCGCTGATTCATTTGTTCCGTTTGATAGTATGTGTCAATATGCAAAAAGCGCCCGGTTCGTTTCTGCGGACGCTTGCATTTTTCTTACAAATTTCAGTTTACTTCTACTGTCCAGCCAAAAGAATCTTCCACTCTGCCATATTGAACACCGGTAATCGTGTCATAGATTTTCTGGGACAGTTCGCCGATTTCATGGTTATTGACAATCATTTTTTGGCCTTTCCAGTTCAGCTCACCCACTGGTGAAATAACAGCAGCTGTTCCGGTGCCGAATATTTCTTCAACTAATCCGTCCTCATATGCCTGGTATATTTCATCGATGGAGATTTTCCGTTCACTGACCGGCACGTCCCAGGACTTCAATAATTCAATAACGGACATGCGCGTAATGCCTTTCAAAATACTGCCATTCAATGCCGGCGTCACTACTTCGCCGTTGATCTTGAAGAAAATGTTCATGCTGCCGACTTCTTCGATGTATTTCTTTTCGACTCCATCAAGCCATAATACATCCGCATTTCCTGCTTTTTTCGCATTGGCCTGCGCCTGGTAACCAGCAGAATAGTTACCGGCTGTTTTCGCCATTCCGGTTCCCCCTTTTACTGCGCGGGTAAACTGGTCTTCCACGTGAATGATGACAGGCTGGAGGCCACCTGGGAAGTATGAGCCGACCGGCGACAGCAAAATCATGAGTTTATATGTCTGGGAAGGTCCAACTGCCAGATTCGGTTCAGTTGAAATGATGAACGGCCGTATATACAGCGACGTTCCCGGAGTTTGAGGCACCCAATCTTTTTCCAACTCGACCAATTTCGTCAAATATTCCAGCATTTGTTCTTCATCGATTGGCGGGATGCTCAATCGGTCACTCGACAAGTTCAGGCGTTTGAAATTTTCTTCCGGACGGAACAACAATACCCTTCCGTCTTCTGTATGGTATGCTTTCAACCCTTCAAACACCGTCTGGCCATAATGAAAAATCATGGCTGCCGGATCCAGAGAAATCGGTCCATACGGTACAATTTTCGGGCTGTGCCATCCTTTTCCTGTTTCATAATCCATGGTGAAAATATGATCAGTGAAGACCGTTCCGAAAGGTACTTGGTCTCCCACCGGTTTTGGCTTCAAGTCCGAACTTTTTACAACTTCCAATTCATTAGTGGGTGTCTCCATGTTAAAACTCCTTCCAATTTCCTCAAAGAAGAGGGGGATTCATTTTACTAATAATACATGAAAATTCAAAAATTTTAAAGGCGCGGCGCGGAAAAGATGAAGCGAAAAGTTTTTGCTCCGTTCCATTTGATGAAAAAAATAAAAGATCATTCAGCGAATGACCTCAATAAAATGGGACAGTATTTTGGCAGTGAGTCCCCATATGACTTTGTCTTCATAAATATAAAAATACTCATCAACTTTCCGGGTACGCCAATTGTAATTTTCGCCACCGACAATCAAATCGTATGGAAAGCTTTCTTCCGGCTGGACTTCGAAGTTGATGCGGTACACCCGGGGCTCTTCTTCCAGAAAAAAATTGAGCGGGACAGTAAAAATGCTGTCCACTTCCGGAGGGTTGGGCACAAATTCCACATCAGAATCTATAAACCCCGCAAAGGAATAAACCATCATACCAAAAGGCGATACGATGTAATCCAATGGAAACACAGATGAGATATTTTCTCTGCGGATTCCCAGTTCTTCAATCGTCTCCCGCAAGGCGGTGTCTTCTTCCGTCTTGTCTTCCGGGTCGATTCTGCCACCGGGAAAACAAATTTCTCCTGGTTGTTTTCGCAATTCGTAAGAACGAACTTCAAAAAGCACGTGAACTCCGTCCTCTTTTTCAATCAACGGCAAAAGAACAGCGTACTTTGAAAAATTTTCGTTTCCCAGTATTTCAGGCGTTCTTTTTTTTCCTTTGTCTATTATCGATTTGGAATCCATCTGTTTGCAGCGCACCTCCTTTTTATCCTCTTGTTCTTCACAAAATAGCTGTTGTTTATATTATAACCTTTTCCGGCTTTTTTTCCTGTGTCAGCTTTCTAACAGTGCGTGATTCATCACTTAATCGCTTCGTATACACGCATAGGGGGGAAATTCCGTAGAAAATAATTGTCTTTTACGACTGAAAAATATTTTTCCAAGTACAGTTTCAAATGCTCGTCTTTTTGAAAAAAGGTTTGATAAGGAAGGAATTTCCCCCAAGGTTTTAATACTTCACTTGTCTTTCTGATAATATCATCCCGATCTGAAGCATCCAATAAGGAAAATGGAATCCCTGAGATGACATAATCGGCAGGTCCTGCTTGATGAAAGTCCAGAATTTGCTCCACATTTCCCGCGTGATCATGATGAACAAGCAAGCGTTCATCTTTCGTATTCTTTTTCAGATAATCAGCAAAATTTTTATTTAATTCGATGGCGATGATTTTAGAATCCACAGTAATCCGTTCAAGCAGGTAATTTGTAAAAACACCGGTAGCCGGACCGTATTCAATAATGGTCACCGGATTGCTCAAATCCATTCTGCTGCATATTTCCTCCACCCCTTTTTTTGAAGTGGGCGTGATGGAAGCAATGTTTCGGTCTTTGATAAGGTTTTTGACATATTCTCTTGTGCTCATATGCATTTCTCCTATTCTCTAGTGAACTGATTTTTTGCCCGTAAATTCGAACTGCTTGTCTGCTCTTGCAGAGATATCAGAACAGCATTAACTTAAAAGAAAGCCGTCAGCCAGTAACTCTTTGACGGCGTAGTTCCCAAGGTGGATATATTGAGAAAGGATATTTTCTTTGATCACGTTATGTAGGTAAACAGGTACTCCGAGGAGCTCCGCAGCAATGAAATGGAATGGAATGTATAGAATCTTTTTTCTCCTCATAAATCAGTGGTGTGTAATCTATACCCTTCAGTGGGGTGTTTTAATCAAAAAAACCGCCTGAACCTAAGTGTACCTTAAGTCCAGCCGGCTGTCGTTTATGAGTTTCGGAGTTTTACTGTTGTGTATTTGTCTGCGGAATCTTTATACTTTTTCCAGCTTCATATTGTTCACCTTCAATATATTTTCAAAGTCTTCTGGAGCCACGGCCCGCGAAAACAGAAACCCTTGTCCAATATTGCAATTGCTGTGAATCAATGCTTCCATTTGCTGCTCACTCTCGATTCCCTCAGCTACAACCGTAAGATTCAAATTGACTCCTAAATCGATTATTGTTTTCACCATGGCCTGCTGATTTGTGCTTCCGATGCCATCAATAAAGGATTTATCAATTTTTATCGTATCGATCGGCAGTTCCTGAAGAATGTTCAGCGAAGAATAACCAGTGCCGAAATCATCGATGGATGTCTTAATGCCCATCGCCCTCAGGCTTTCCAGTATCTTTACGCTTTCCCGTATATTTTGCATAATACTTTCCGTAATTTCCAGCTCCAGAAATTGTGGCTCGAGTCCTGATTCTTCCAGCGCTTCTTTGACGGTCAACAAAAAGTCATCTTGCTGAAACTGCAGAACAGAGACGTTCACTGACACACATAAAGGAGAAAATCCATTTTCCTGCCAGGCTTTGTTTTGCTTGCACGCTTCTTTTAACACCCATTCCCCTATCGAAACAATTTGGCCTGTTTCTTCAGCAATCGGAATGAATTCTCCGGGAGTTATCCACCCCAATTCAGGATGCTCCCAACGCAGCAATGCTTCCATGCCGATAAACCGTTTGGTTGGCAAATCCACTTTCGGCTGGTAATGGAGAATAAATTGTTCACTTTCAATCGCTTTTCTCAATTCATTTTCGATTTTCAATTTTCTCGTCATGATGCTATTCAGCTCACTGTTGTAGAAGCTGAAATTATTCTTGCCATTTTCTTTTGCGGTATACATGGCAGCGTCTGCGTTTTTCAGTAAGTCTTCGCTGTTTACGCCGTGATCCGGATAAATGCTTATGCCAATACTTGGTGTTACGTTAATTTCGTAATCACCCACTGAGAAAGGTTCCTGAAAGTTTTTTAACAAATGTTCAGCTGTAACTGAACACTCCCTTTCTGTCGTGTCAGAGATAATGATGACAAATTCATCTCCCCCCAAGCGGAACAAAGAAGCTTCTTCTCCTAAAGCTTGCCGTAACCGGTCTGCGGTTTTGATTAGGATCTGGTCTCCCACAAGATGGCCGAGAGTATCATTCACCACTTTAAAGCGGTCTAAATCTATTAATAACAATGCCATTTTATCAGTTTTGTGCTTTTTCAAACTGTTTTCCACTGTTTCAGTAAAGCTGGCCCGGTTATTCAATCCTGTAAGAGGATCATGATATGCCAGATGCCGGTACTCCTTTACCAACTTGTTGTTTCGATTGATCACCAGAAGCTGACGTCCCAGAACCATAAAAAAAATGATCAACAAGGCCGAACTCAGCCAATTGAAATTCCATCTGTAACTGTAAATCACCAAAGCGAGAAGAACCATTATACTCGAGTAAGGGAAGATAAATTCCCTTTCTTCAAAAGGATTTTTCACTACAAGAGTTATTTCTTTTTTTGTTTTCTGTGCATGATATCCCGCGAATCCAATGAACAACAAAGCCACCAGCCAAATTAAATCGACAAAGCCACCGAGCTGGTAACTTCCATAAACCGATAAATACGTATAAAGCGAATCACCAATGATTTGAAGGAAGAAACCAAAAATCACAAACAGCAACAATTCTTTTTCTTCATTGTAAACAACGAGATAATATAAAATCGTAGAAACAAAGATGATACTTAAATCAGCTATTGGAAAGGCTGCCGTAATCAAGCTGACAAGCCATGAACCTTCCGAATGTTCCAGGATGGGCCGGATCAGGTAATGGATGCTGATGGCTACAGCAGTAACCATGAAGACGATAATATTGAACAGGTAAGTGTAATGTGAAAAAGAAGTGCTCAATTGTTTGGTTATGTAGAACAAAGCCACCAAAAAGAATAAGAAAGCCGCCAACCAGGTTACATATGAAGAATCAGGAGTTACAGTGGTTTGGTCAAAAAATAAAGAATACAGCCAGATTACATTTGAACTGAGGTGGAACAATACGCCTATGCTCAGCAACAGCCAAAATTTCCGCTCGCTGTCTTTGATTTTCCGATAGGCTTGATACAGCCAAAAAAAACAAAGTGCCCCTGCAATTACCTGCAGAGCATTGACTCCGATCAAATGCAGCCACTCATTGTTTCTGAACGCTATGCCCCATCCAACAAAAGCGACTATACTCATGATCAAAACAGTTGTAGGAATACGCCCTATTCTCGACATTTTTTCTCTCCTTTTCAAACAGCGATTTTTCAAACTATGAATGCAAAAACTCTTAAATAGAGTTTCTTTGGTTTCTCACAAGTATTCCAAGCATGTATTTAGTCTTTTCTCCTATTGTTAACTTTTTACAGTTAATTTATTATATCTTTTATACTCTATTTTGAATAGCTCTTTTTACTCACAAAAATAAAACAGGAAGTGAAAATCCCACTCCCTGCTTAGAAACGTTATTCACTTCTCTTGTTCACTAAACAACTTTTCTTTACAGCAATTGCCTCCGAACGTCAAACAGTGTTTTTTAACCATCCTGCCTTAACTGGTTGAATTGCTGATTTGCTGAAATGATTGGCAATTAATGCACCCAGCGATAAATTGAAGATCATATTGAAAATCGGTGCAACCGTCCCGAGTTCCCCGATAAAACGAAAAGCCAATATTGCCGCAAGAGCCGTGTTGCATAAACCAACCTGGAACAAAGCGGCACGGGCATCTTCTTCTCCCAGATTCAATGCTCGAGCTATGAGGTAAGCGGCCGCCATCGGGAAAACGACTTGTACGAGTGTTGCCGCTGCAATCAGCGGAATGGAATTCATTTCCGAAGCAATGGCGGCTTTTCCGCTTCCCACAAGCGTATGGACAATCAGCAGCAACGCCAACGAAGATCCAAGCTTTGTCACCGATTTTGAGTAAATTTTCAGTTTTGGAAGGCTCCGCTGAATCCACAAACCGATACCCATCGGCACTACCACAATCAGGACAAATGATAACAGCAGATCGAAAAAGGAAATTGCCACTTGTTCATTCGACAGACCCAGCATGGCCAGCGGTGTGACGATCGGACTGATCGCCACGTCCAGTAAAGAGGCTGCCACCACCAAAGAGGCGTTGCCTCCCGCAAGGAACGTATAGACAGTGGCAGCCGTCGCGCTCGGCACAGTTCCCGCCAATATGAGGCCAGCCGCAATTTCCGGTTTTGATGAAAAGAACAGATGGGCCAAACCGATGGATACAAATACCGTAAGCGTCCATTTCAAGGCCGTTACCAGCACCAATTCCCGTTTCTTGTTCCGTATTTCTTTAAAAGCTTCGATGTTCATCGACAGCCCCGCAAAAAAGATGACAACTCCCAATAGCATACTTGGAACCCAGGAAGATACCTGCCAATACACCGGCGAAAAGTATGTACCTACAGCTACCAATAAAATTAAAATCGGCAATTTTTCAGAAACGAATTTGATCAAAGACATTCTGCTTTATTTCCTCCCAGCTTCGTGCGTTACTTCATCAATATTTGGCACACATGAGTTTTCATCTATTATACAGGGGTTGTTTGAAAAATTCTGTTTTTTTAATAAATTCGTTTACAGCGTGAAACATTTTCACTGTTGGTCCGTTTATTATGGTGTAGTCATTTCCACTGCAAAAGAGGTGATGAAGAAGACATCAAAAGCGCCTTCACTGCTTTTCCAGTCATTTTTGTCCACTGCTGAAATCTGTGTCACTTCGCTTTTTTTTGCTTGTATCATGACGAAATCAGTCCAAGGCCGGCAGCTTCTATACTAAAATGTGGAGGAATCAACGTGATGAAGAACAAAATGATGATTACAGCTATGTCAGCCATTTTACTTGCAAGCGGGTCTATGCAAAGCGGAGCAGCTTTTGCCCATGAAGCTCCAGTCATTACGCAAACGGCAGCCGCTCACCATTTCATCTCAAAAGACCAGGTCATAGCGGCGAGCAGTAAGTGGGTCCAAAAAATGTCTTATGTTCAAATGGGTGGTTTTTATGAAGAAGGCGAATACAAAACCTTCACTCATAAAGGCCAAACGTATCGCTATCTGTCGAAAGATATCGATACCCGAAGAGAATTGCTTCGCTACCTGACCGAAAGCGTAACAGCTGACTATGCTGAACAATTCATCAAAGAAATGGGCATTATTCAATATAGAGGCAAACTGGCCCAACTGGAAGCAGATGGCGGCTCTTTGCTGCAGTGGGAACAAGCCGAAGTCGTCCACCTGAAGACAGCCGGTAATAGGCATACATATAAGTTGATTGTGCCAATTGGAGAAACAACAGAAAAATCTGTTTACCATGTCCACCTGAAGAGAGTGTCGCAAAACTCCTGGAAAATTGACCAACTCGAGTACCAAAAAGATGTAACAGCCGACATTCCGGGGAATATCAATCCAGCTTTTGTGTTTTTCCATTATCTGCTGACTGATTCATCTGTAAGCCAGGAGCAATTGGCCCATAAAGATGTCTTGGATGTCCGCTCCTTTAAAAAAGGCATTGAAAAAGTGGAAATCAAATCAATGGAAAACAAAGGTTGGGTGGGCGACAAAGTGGAGTATGCCGTTACATTTCATGCCGACCTGGCAAGAAACTACAAAGGCTCTCTGAAAAAAGGCGAGAACAGGCTGTATTTCCTGATTGAACACACTGGACATATGGAATTCAAAATCGTCAGTGTCAAAAACACCTCCCACAGCAAGTAAAAACAAAAGCCAGGGAACGGTTGTCACGTTCCCCGGCTTTTTAAATGGCCCGAAATTACTCTACATTACGTCATGAGAATTTCCCGGATATCTTCTTCTGTCATCGCACGCAACGGCTCCTGACCTGATTGGATCACTTCATCGACCAGGTTTTTCTTTTTCAACTGCAATTGGGTGATTTTCTCTTCAATCGTCCCTTTGGCCACCATCCGGATCACCTGCACTTCTTTTTCCTGCCCCATCCGATGCGCACGATCTGCAGCCTGCTGTTCGACTGCCGGATTCCACCAAAGATCATAAAGAATCACGGTATCGGCGCCTGTCAGATTCAAACCGGTACCGCCTGCCTTTAAAGAAATCAAAAACAGATTCCCTTCCCCTTCGTTGAAACGGCTACACAGCTCAACCCGTTCGCTGGGAGGCGTTTGACCATCCAAATAAAAATATGGAACGCCACTTTTCGCCAATTGCCGACCGATAAGACCCAGCATTTGCGTAAACTGCGAAAATACCAGCACCCGTCGTCCGGCAAGACGTGCTTCCTCCAACATCTCCATCAATTGATCGTATTTAGCAGAGCCGCCGGTATAACCTTCCACAAACAACGCCGGATGACAGCATAATTGCCGAAGCCGTGTCAGGCCGGCCAATATTTGAATGCGGTGTTTTTGGAAACTGTCTTTGTTCAAATGCTTCAACGCATCATGCTTCAGCTCCGCCAAATAAGCGGCGTACAATTTCTTCTGTTCACCCTGGAGTTCGGACAGCTGGACCGTCTCGACTTTCTCCGGCAATTCTTTTAAGACTTCCTGTTTCACGCGGCGCAGGATAAACGGCCGTACCCGTTTTGCCACCTTTTCCCGTGCCATTTCACTGAACGCCCGCCGGTTTGGCAGCAGTTCCGGGAATACGACATGGAAAATCGACCATAATTCATCCAACGAGTTTTCAATCGGTGTTCCGGTCAAAGCAAACCGGTAGTCGGCCTGAATCGTCTTGACCGCCTTCGCCGTTTGTGTAACCGGGTTTTTGAACGCCTGTGCTTCGTCCAGGAACAAAGTATGAAATTGTTTTTTACGGTATAAAGCCCTGTCCATACGTAAGGAAGGATACGATGTGATAAGAACGTCCATTTTTTCACTTTCTTTTATGGTTAACGCTCTTTTTGCTTTGTTTCCATCGATAATGGCTGCCCGGATCGATGGGGCAAACTTTTTCAGTTCGTTCAGCCAGTTATACGTCAGTGAAGAAGGTGCCACTACCAGCACCGGCAATTGCCGGTTGCGGATATCCGGCAGGACCGATAGGATAAACGCGATGCTCTGCAGTGTTTTGCCGAGCCCCATATCGTCCGCCAGAATGCCGCCGAACCTGTATTTGGCCAGCAGTTTGAACCAGCTGAAACCGCTTTTTTGGTAATTGCGGAGCACATTTCTTAAACGATCCGGTATTTCCATATCCGCCGCTTCCGGCTCACTCAGCTGTTTCATCAGCTGAGTAAAGGTTTTTCCCGGGTCCACCAGTTTGTCCTGCTCCAAAGTTTCCACCATCCGCATTCCTTCGATCAACGGAACTCGTATCTCCTGTTCGTTGAAAGGAGCGTCCTGGACGTCCAGATCGACCAAGAAATCATGAAGGTTTCTGAATTCAGCTGTTTCCAAAGACAGTAATGTACCGTTTGGAATCCGGTAATACTTCCGCTTTTCCTTGAGTGCCAGCAACATTTGTTGGATCTCCGATTCCGGAATTCCTTGAAGGTCGAAACGGAATTCCAGCCAATCTGTCCGTTCACTAACCTCAACTTTGATTTTCGGGCCAGCATACGCTTTTTGCACACGCAATTTCACTGCTGTCGTGGCATAGACTTGCAGCAGTTCCTCCAGCTTCGGAATGGTGTGATACAAAAAATCGTATTCCGCTTCTTCGTCCTGCATATAAAAGCCGCCGTCTGTTTGTGTAAACGCATTGTTTTTCATCAGTTTCATGATTTCCTGTTCCTGATCACGCTGCCGCCGAATACCGGGAAAATGACGAAATTCGTCTTCCGGTTCTTCGCATGGATTGATGACCAGCTGTCCGTAATGGAACTCCACTCCAGCCAGCAGCCGGTGTTTGATGCGGTCCAAAAACAGTTTTGCGTGAAGCGGTGTTGCCACCATTCGTTCAGTGATAACGTCTGCAATTTCCACTTTTCCGAGCTGTTCCAAACCTGGCACCACAGCCTCCATAAAGTGCTCCAATTGTTCAGGCGAAATGAACAGCTGCTCTTCTGTTCCTTCCATCAGCTCTTTCAATTGCACCAGTCGGTTGATGTTGTCTGCTGTCAGGCGGATGACAGTTCCGTTATAAAAAGCGGTTTCATAGGCGGCTGCTACCAAAAGCTGGTCCAACCCCTCTACGTCAAGCCGGTAGCCGCCTGACTTATCTTTGTCAAAATGAAAAGACAAAGCCAACTCTTCCGTTACGTAAAGATCTTCAACCACCTGGCCTTCCTGCACCACTCTGACAAAAGGAGCTTTTTGCAATAATGGCAAAAACCGCTCCCAATCAGAAGGCGTCAGCAACAATGTATTTTCTGAACGGGTTGTTTCGGTGACTGCATGACGGCTTTTCAACAGGAACTGGATGGCTTCTTCCGTTTCTTTATCGAAACTATGGATGTCGGGTGAATACAGAAAGCCGGATGGGCTTTCATACATCTCTCCCTGCTCCACTTTTGAAAGGAACGTCCCCAAGTCCTCAATTTCATGGAATTGATCAAGACCGATTTTCAATTGAAGCCCTATAACAGGCTCCTTTCTTCCGAAAAAAGATGGAATGCAGCTGAATTCCACCCGCACAGCCTCCCTGTTTTCAAAGTAAGACCGTCTGCCTCTTCGTTGCGGTGTTTGCGGAGCAAACAGCTCCATCATTTTTTCTGATAACGGCTGTTCCTTCAGCTCCATGTCAGCAATTTCCCACATGACTGCTGCAATATGGTGGCAGTAAGTCGATACAAACCCGACCGGCGGGCAACTGCAGGAAGCGTCTATTTTCCCTCCGGCTGTCTGCTTCACATTGACGCAAAACCCATTTCTGCCCTGCACGGTCGCCTTCATGGTTAAATCATCCTCTGAATCCGGCTCGAGTCTGACTTTGCCGGCCAAGTGATAGCTCCTGCCTTTTTTTGAAGCGGCGGTTCCGCAGTATTTTTTTATTGTTCGTTCAGTTATTGAAAAATTCATGACCTGGTCCTTCCTGCTGTCCTATACATCATTTGCTCCTTATTATATAGTAAAACAGGGTGATAGCATGAAAATAAACAGTTACAGCAATAACGAGAAATTCATTTATGGACTGACCATGAAAGACGACACGGAACTTGAAAACAACAATATGGCGCTCCACGCTTCCGACAACTTGGAAGATGTATTGGAAAACCGAAGAAAACTGGCCGTTTTTCTGCAAAGCGGACTGGGGGATTTTGTTTGTGCCCACCAAACGCACAGCGCGAATTTTTACAAAGTGACGCTTGAAGATAAAGGCAAAGGATCCAAACATATGGACGATGCCATTGCAGACACAGACGCCCTTTATACGTACGAACCAAACTTGGTCTTATGCAGTTTTACTGCTGATTGCGTGCCGGTCATGTTTTATGATGAAGTGCAGGGACTGACCGGTGTCATCCATTCCGGCTGGCAAGGGACCGTCAAAGAAATTTCGTTAAAGCTTTTCGAACACCTGCAACAGGAAGAAAATTGTGCTCCTGAAAATCTGCATGTCCAGATCGGTGCCGCGTTGAGTCAGGAGAAATTTGAAGTCGATGAGGATGTCTACCTCAAATTCAGAGATCTCGGCTACGCCGATGATTTTATGTATTACAACGGACAAACGCGCAAATACCATATTGATAACCAGCAAACCGTCAAGAAGCAATGCGAATTGGCTGGTATTCCAGCCGGCAACATCTCGATTGACCGGACATGCACCTACATGAGTCCCGACGGATTTTCTTACCGGCAGGATAAAAAAAGCGGTCGGCATTTGGCTTTTATTACGAAGAGGCATGATTAACGCCTGTGACTCTGATAACAGATTTCGATGACACAGAATCATTAATACGCAAAAACCTGTAGACCTCTCTTCATAAGAATGGTCTACAGGCGATGAAATTCAGCTGAATACAAGGTCTTTTTCAGGTTTCGGGGCTGATTTCAATGAGATTTCCACAGCATCACCGACTTGGAAACGGGGTGAGGAGATCGGTTCGTGAACTGTCCACGTTTCGACCCCTGCTTCCACTGTGTAATGAATCTCATGTCCCTGGTATTGAACATAGGTGATACGCCCCTGTGTTTCAGTCCCTGTGCTTAAAGACAATCGGACTTGTTCGGGGCGCACAGGATACAGACCTTTCTTTTTGAAGTGTTCCGCTACCCCCAGATCCGGCCAGCTGCTTTTTGAATCGATTGCAGGAACAAAGCGCCCATCTTGCCAATGTCCTTTTACCACATTGCATTTCCCCACAAAAGTCGCCACAAATTCCGTTTCCGGACGGGTATAGATCAGTTCCGGCGGGGCGATTTGCTCAATCTTCCCTTTGTTCATCACAACGATTTTATCGGCGATAGCCAGTGCTTCGCTTTGGTCGTGTGTTACAAAAACAATGGAAGCCTGGGTTTCCCGATGAAGTTTTTGGATTTCTTTCCTCATCTCCATCCGCAGTTCCACATCCAGTGCACTGAATGGCTCATCCATCAGCAATACGTTCGGCAAAGGGGCGATTGCCCGCGCCAATGCCACACGCTGCTTTTGCCCGCCCGACAGTTCTGCAGGAAAACGTTCGGCAAACGAATCCAATCCGACGAGTGCCAGTGTCTCATTGATTCTCAAACTCATTGCCCGCTTGCTGTCTTTTCTGCTGTTCGGATGGTGACGCAATGGAAATTTGATGTGGTCTGCCACAGTCATATGCGGCCATAACGCAAAAGATTGAAAAACCATGCCGATATTTCGTTTTTCTGGAGGAACAACCCTTTTCGCTGATGCCACCATTGAATCGTTCATGACAATGCTGCCGGCTGTCGGCCCCATGAATCCTGCCAGCAGTTTCAATAACGTCGTCTTTCCGCATCCCGAAGGACCCAGCACGGCGATGAATTCCCCTTTTTTTATTTCCAGGTCCACGTTCTGTAAAGCAGGGAAAGAACCATAATCTTTTGAAACCCCTATCACTTCAATCATTTTGCCTTCAACACCTTTCTGTCCCATAATTTTCCGAAAATCATAAAGAGTGACCCACCAAGTAAAATCCCCAGTACCAATACAGTTGAAAAGGCGGTGGAATATGTAGAGTAGCCAGCCTGTTCGTAACCGAATATGACCACCCCTACGGTTTCAGAACCGCTCGACCATAACAGACTGGAAACGGTCAATTCAGTCAATGCCATCAAAAATACCAGAAGGGCTCCGCCGAGAATACCGGGGAACAAAAGCGGTAATAATATTTTTCGCCATTTCACCCAGCCTCTTGCACCGGAAGTCCGGGCCGCTTCATCCATCGATGGATCGATTTGGAGAAATGCGGTATAGCTGCCCCTGATTTGCAGGACGAGAAACCGCGTTGCATATGAGATGAACAAAATCCAGACAGTGCCGTAGATTCCCGGATTCCATCCCGGAACCGGTTCCATCCACATAAAGATCATACAGAGTGCGAACACCGTGCCAGGAAGCGCATAAGGAATTGTCATGAACAGCTCTGCCGCTCGTGTAGACCATCCCGGAGATTTAAAACGGAGATAGGCAAATACTGTACCAAGAACCAAACAAATTGCCACTGTAACCAGAGCCAGCTGCAAGCTGTTCGACAAGGCCGCTAACGGCTTTGAATCCGTGAAAAATACATGTTCATAATTTTTGAATGATAAATTTTCGAAAGTGAATGGCACTCCGTAAGCGGAAATCAGCGACAAAGCACCCATTGCGACAAGCGGCATGAGACTTGTCATCAAAAGAAACGTCCACAACGCTCCTTCCAACAGTTTTTGCTTCACAGGCTCCAAAAAAATGCGCGGGCTTGAATCGCTGCGTACCGTTTCTGTGACACGGCTGCGCCGAAGTATCATCCATTGAAGTACAGTGCCCATCAATGCAATGCCACCAAGCATCACTGACAAAACAGCTGCCCGTGAAAAAGCTTCGGGACCGAATCCGACCACTTGTTCATAAATGTATGTGCTGAGAACCCGGATATTGGCGGGCGTCCCCAAGAAAGCGGGGATTCCAAAGTTATCAAGATTCGATAAAAAAGCGATCAGTCCGCCGCTCGCAATGCCTGGTAGCGCAAGCGGAAGCACCACTTTCCGGAGAGCCTGTTTTTTCGACAAACCTGAAGTTGCTGCCGCTTCCTCCAAATCCCGTGGAATCTTCCGGAATACGTTAACTGTAAAAAGGTAGACAAGCGGGTAATGCGATAATCCGAGCAGGAGGAGGATTCCCCCAATGCTATAAAGATTCGGAACCTGCAAATCGCCCGGCAGCCAGGAAAGGACTGCCGCCACCGGTCCAGAACCGCCGAAAAACTGCGTCCATGCCAATGTCGTAATATACGAGGGAATGACAAACGGCAGAAAAATGAAAAGCTGCATGGCTCTTTTTCCTCTTATATGGACATACGCAACAACCCAGGCAAACATCACACCGAGAAACAAAGCCAAAAAAGTGGAGCCCAGCACAATGACCAACGTGTTCTGGACGGTGACCCAAGTTGCTTGTTCCTTCAGAACTTCAGCGTAATAGTGCAACGTCAGCGAGCCTTCCTTGACGAAGCTGAGCCAAATGAGCCGGAGGACCGGCAGCAGGAAAAACAGGAAGACCAGCAACAGACCGAGTCCTTTATACAATTTTTTGCTGTGAAAAAAGAGAGAGAAAGAGGATGGCCCCGTTCTTCTCTCTTCCATCATGGAATGTTTAACAATCATTTGGATAGCTCCTTACACCCGTACTTCTATGCGGATCATTGGCCGAAAATCTCGCCGAATTTTGCTTTGTCATCTTCCCTTGTTTCTAAAAGTTCTACAGAATCCGCTTCCAGCACTGTCATTTCATCAAGCGTCTTAAGACCTTCCGGTGCTTCAATGCCTTCACGGATTGGTGTGTAACCCAAGTCCGCCGCTAATTTCTGTCCTTCTTCCGATAAGATGAAATCGACAAACGCCTGAGATGCCTCTTCGTTGTCCGTGTTCGCCAGTATGCCTACCGGTTCTGTGATGACAGGCACCCCTTCTGTCGGATAAACCAGCTCTACAGGAGAACCTTCACTTTTCGCGCGTGCTGCCAGGTAATCGACGATCATGCCATATTGCTGTTCGCCCATCGCTACACCTTCCAGCACTGCGCCGTTTCCTTGAGTGATGGTAATGTCATTGGCGCGCAAGCCTTCATAGAATTCCCAGCCCATGTCGTCCTGTTTCGTAATCACACCTAAGTTATATGCGGCTGCCCCGGAATACAAAGGACTTGGCATAACGGCTTGTCCTTTTGACGCTTCATTCATCAGTACGTCCCAACTGTCCGGCATATCGTCCACATCGTTCGTATTGACGATGAGGCCTGTAGCCATCACTTTCGTTCCTGTGTAAGTTCCGTCCGGATCCACGAATGCGTCATCTATTTTTGCGGCTTCCGGCGATTCATATGCCATCAGCAATTCTTCTTTTTTGAAATTCTCAAATGTCACGGAGTCAGCCACCAGCAGAACATCCGCCTGTATATCACCGGCCTGGTTTTCCGCCTGGATTTTTGACACCACTTCTTCTGTTCCGGAACGGAAAATGCTTATGTCCACGTCCGGGTGATTTTCCGTAAATGCATCGACAAGCGCCTGCGCATCTGCATCCGGCTGTGATGTATAGAAATCCAGAGATCCGGAAACCACTGAACCGTTGCCCGCACTTTCCGCTTCTGCGCTTCCAGCCGTTTCGTCCTGTCCACCGCCACAAGCTGCCAGTAAAGCAGTTGAAAACAGCAACGGCAATCCCACAAATAATTTCTTCATGTAAGTTCCCCCTCTTCTTTTCTCGTTGAGTAGTGGTGCATTAGTTGAACACTAACCAAGTGTAGAACTCGATTATGAAGGCAAGGTTAAGCGGGGATTAAGAAATATGATTTTTTTGTAAAGGGGATGGCATGGAACGGGCAATAAAAAAAGCCCATTCTTTTTCAAGAATGGGCCTTCCCGTACGCTATTGTTTTCTTAAAAAGCATGAAAAAACCACCTTGTCCAAAGACAAGATGGTTTTCGATAATTTGCGGCGTCCAAGCCACGCTCCACAACGTGTTCCCAAAAGGAATGCTTGTCCGTCTTATGCAAACGAGCTCATCGCGTCTTTAACAATATACCAGGCTGCGTCTGACGTCAAGCTTATTTGCTTAACGCCTCTTCCCTTTTCATTTTCCAATTTGTTCTCTGAAATGGAAATTCAGGATTTTCACCAGCAATTCGTTCATATCAGTGGCGCTTTGATGAAAATCCTGACGATGCCACTCAATCACCATTCCGAGAATGGCATTCGCCTGGTAGGCGCTCAGCATGTCCTTGTCTATTCCATTGTCCTCCTGCCGCTTAATGTCCTGGTTCAACAATCGGTTTATCTGGTCAAACAGCAAATAGTAATAGGACATCGGAACATATTTCGAAAAAACGATGCGGTAAAACTTTTTGTACTTCTCAACATGATGAAATATACGGATTGTCGAAGGATCTAGCTCGTTGGATTGTAACGTCTGCACATGCTTATAAGGCTCCATATAAGAGTCAGTCAAATCTTTCATAATTTCCTTGAAATACTCTTCGAATAAATCTTCCACTTTGCCGTAATGCATGTAGAACGTACCCCTATTAACTTTAGCTTCCCGGCATATTGCCGTGACGGTAATCGAATGCAGCGGCTTTTCTTTCAGCATATTGAGCAATGCTTCATGCAAAGCTTCTTTCGTTTTGATCACCCGTAAATCAAGCGGCTTCATTTTTTCACCTCTTATTGAACAGATTTAATTTTTTTGTCTGTTACTGAACGGTTCTTTTGTTTTTGTCCGTTGTAACCGTTTGCTTTTTCATCGTATACTTTTATTGTACACTTGTTCAATAAAAAATGGAGGCGATAGTATGAAATTAGAAGGGAAAGTGGCAGTTGTCACAGGAGCAGCTTCAGGAATGGGCAGAGCCATTGCTGAATTATATGCGGCTGAAGGAGCGAAAGTCATCGTTGCTGACCTGAATTTTGAAGGCGCCGAAGCGGTGGCACAGGGCATTGCATCGAATGGCGGTGCAGCCAAAGCCGTCCAAGTGAATGTTGTCAAACAACAGGACATCGACGCAATGATTGATACTGCCGTGAATGAGTACGGAACTTTGGACATCCTTGTCAACAATGCCGGCATTATGGACAGCTTTGAACCGGTTGGTGACATCACCGACGAAAAATGGGATTTGATCTTTGACATCAATACCAAAGGCGTTATGCGCGCAACACGCAAAGCGATTCCGATTTTCCTGGAAAAAGGCAAAGGCGTCATCGTCAATACAGCTTCCACGGGCGGCTTAAACGGAGCACACGCCGGCGCTGCCTATGGAGCGTCTAAACACGCGGTAGTCGGTCTTACCAAAAACACCGGTTATATGTATGCCAAGGAAGGCATTCGCTGCAACGCCATTGCACCAGGCGGCGTAGCTACTAATATCGCTTCTGGCGTAACCAATTTCAACGAATTCGGCGCAAGCCGCACACAGCCTGTTCAGGCGATCATGCCACGCATCGGACAGCCGGAAGAAATTGCGCAAGTCGCTTTGTTCCTTGCGTCAGATGAGTCGAGCTTTGTAAACGGTACAGTCATCACTGCAGATGGCGGATGGACAGCTGCATTTTAAGTTTCAAGAAAGATTAGTGGGTTAACCTGCTATGGCGTACAAAAAGAGCTGGGAGACCAGCTCTTTTTTACTGCCTATTGTCAAAACAAAACCTTTGTTGCGTTTCGCAATATCGGCCGATTTATGCAATGCATATTCCGCTTCTGTGAAACCGCCTACAGCTACGATAATAATTCATCCAACAGCTCTCCTGTTGGAAATGAGTAAAACGGACGAAAATGCTGTCCGGTTATAAAAAAAACACGCCGACCCCTGTAAGACCATCTGCTTCTTTCACAGGATCGGCGCAATCAGCCGTGATAATCGCTGCTTTACTTTTTGATACAGAGATTGGCTTTCAAACAATTCTTTTGTTAACTCTTTGGATAATTCCATATCCTGCAGGAAAATCCGGGCCATTTCTGCCGCAGTTTCCTGATTATAGATGACGGCGTTTGCTTCGAAGTTCAATGAAAAGCTGCGGACATCCATATTCGCCGATCCTATTGTAAAGGCCTTTTCATCAATAACCAGGGTTTTAGCATGCAAAAATCCGTTGTTATAACTATAGACTTTTGCGCCCACTGACAAAAGTTCATTCAGAAAAGACAAACTGGAGGCGTGAACAAATGGATGATCTGCTTTATTGGGTACCATGATACGTACATCGACGCCTCCAAGTATGGCTGTTTTTATGGCATCTAAAATGGAGGAGTCCGGTATAAAGTAGGGTGTCTGGATATAAATCGATTTTCGGGCGCGGGTGATCAGCTTCAAAAAGACATTTTTGATCTGATCAACCGAAGCATTGGGCCCACTGGCGACAATTTGCATGCCTGTTGTATTTTTTGTCGTGACAGAAGGAAAATAACGATCATTATACCTAACGGGATATTTTTTCGCATTCTGGTTCCATTCAATCAAAAACAAATGCTGAAGCGAGTGAACCGCCTCCCCTTCTATCCGAAGATGTGTATCCCGCCAGTACCCAAATTTCCTGTTTTTCCCCAAATATTCATTTCCTACATTAAATCCTCCAATGTAACCGATTTTTCCATCCACAATACCGATTTTACGATGGTTTCGATAATTGACACGAAGATTGATAAAAGGCAATTTAGATGGCAGCGAAGGAAGCGCTTTTCCGCTTGCCTGAAAGAGGCCGTCAAAAAAATGATTGGGCAAAGACCTTGAACCAAGATCATCGTACAGCAACAAAACCTTTATACCTTCTCTCGCCTTTTGTTCCAATAGTTTAACGAGTCGTTTCCCAATATCATCATTCTTGATAATAAAATACTGCAGGTGAACATGATCCTGTGCCAATTCAATGTCCTTGAATAACTTTTCAAACTTTAACTTGCCATCTGTAAAAATGTGAAGCTGATTGTTTTGCGTATACGTGACAGCTTCCCCGCTCGCTGCATTCATACGGATGATGTCCAGCCATTCTTCTGCAACAGAAGAAGCGTGATGAAAAGTTCCTTCATCTATTTTCCGTAATTGCTCTTCGGAAAGCTTTTGCAATTCGGGATTATTGTAAGCGGATTGATGCTTCATTTTATTTCTGCTGAGCGGCTTACCAAAAAACAAATAGAGAACAAATCCGATAACTGGCAGAAAGAACAGAATTAGCACCCAGGCCCATACCGATGAGGCCCTTTTCCGCTCATAAAATAGAATGAAAAAAGCCAAAATAATATTCAGGATGAACAAAATATTGCTGAACGTATTCCACCATTGAAATGTAGGCAACCAGTCAAAAGAAATAGCCATTCTCCCCCTTTCTCAGTGCGTTCTTTTTATCTCGTTAAACTTGTTTACCCTGTCTGCTTTTGTCTATTCTCACTTTTTTCTGATTGTTGAATTGATGGAAACGTTAAATTGTCGGCTCAATTTATTGCGATGCGCCTTCCTTTCAAACTGACCCCTAAAATTTCTTTCTTATTGGCACTTTCAAACGGTTCACGCCTTTGCTAAAGTTAGCTGGAAATAAAAAAACAAACACCAACAGAAAACGATGCATTAGCCGCATCGCATTCTGAAAATTATTAAGAAACAGAAAGAAGGTTACTATTATGCAAAAAGCATCCAGCAGTTACACATCCGTCCGCACTTATGACCTAATTCTCACTTCCATGGCCATCGCCCTCGTATTCGTTTCCACGCTTTTACTGAACATCCGGCTGCCAATCGCGGCAAACGGCGGCTTGGTCCATCTCGGGACCGCCATGCTTTTTGTCATTGCCATTTTGTTCGGACCGAAAAAAGGGCTTATTGCCGGAGCTGTTGGGATGGGGTTATTCGATCTTGTCTCGGGCTGGACTTTGTGGGCGCCGATTACCATCCTGGCACGCGGCCTTCAGGGATATGTTGTCGGAAAAATCGCCTGGTCAGGCAGCAGAAAAGGTGGCAGCACGGGCTTCAACATCCTTGCTGCCATAGTGTCGATTCCTCTGATGGTGGCCATCTACTATGTCGGGGAAGCTATTATTTTCAGCAGCTGGATTATTCCGGCAGCCTCTATTCCAGGCAACCTTGTCCAGAATACAGTCGGTCTCATCATCGCCATACCAGTGGTTGCTGCCTTGAAAAAGACACCATTTTTTAAATGAATGTAAGCCTCAAAAAGGAGAACGCCTGCAGGCATTCTCCTTTTTCTTATTCCTTTTTTCAGTTCTTCACTCGTGATACAGTCACTCCGTCGCCGATTGGAATCAGCAGCGATTCCAATTTTGGGTGATTGGCTACTGTTTTGTTGAATTTCCGCATGACTTCCGTATATCGCTTAGGCTCCGCCGCTTCATCTGCTACCGTTCCTGCCGCAAGGACATTGTCCGCCAAGATCAATGCTCCCGGTTCAGCCAACTGGATGCACTGATTCAAGTAATTTTCGTAGTTCTCCTTATCTGCATCAATAAAGAAAAAGTCGAATTTTTTATTGTCACCACTCAGTTTTTTCAGATTTTGAAGAGCAGCTCCTGTCAGATAGGTTACCTGGTCCCCAAAACCGGCTTTCGCCAAGTTGCTGTGCGCCAATTCGGCGTAGCTTTCCTCCAATTCAAGAGAAGTCAGCTGCCCTTTTTCCCCGAATCCCCGTGCAAGGCAAATTCCGCTGTAGCCGCCAAGCGCACCGATTTCCAATACATTTTTGGCATCGGAAATGGAAACAAGCATGGAGAGCAGTTTCCCGGAAGAAGGCGAGACCGAAATAGCGGGCATGCCGTGGTCTCTTATGGATGATTGGACTTCCTCCAGAAGAGCATCCCGTGTATGAAATACGGTATCGATATAATGATTCGTTTTTTTCATTTGCTTCACCCTTTCTTTTCAGCATTCATCGCTACCAGCATTATACCGCTATTTTATGGAATAGAAAAAAGAACCTGTCACCCTTTTTTGGATGGCAGGTTCTTTGATTAAAACTTTATGGACAGTCTTCTTACTTGCTCAATACCGTTGCTTTGGCATCGGTATACCCCAACGACTCGCTTTCTTCGTTCAATCCTAAAGCACGGGCTGTTGTCACATGGATTTCCTGAAGAAGTTCCGGGTTTTCCGACAGCGAAACGCCGTAAGAAGGAATCATTTCTTTGATTTTTGGTTCCCATTCTTTCAGATTTTCAGGGAAGCATCTTTCGAATATTTCCAGCATGGCATGAACAGCAGTGGAAGCTCCGGGAGAAGCTCCCAGCAAGGCTGCGATTGAGCCGTCTTCAGCTGTGACAATTTCCGTACCGAACTGAAGCGTCCCTTTCCCGCCGGCTTCTGTGTCTTTGATGACCTGCACGCGCTGGCCTGCTACGACGACGTCCCAGTCTTCAAGCTGCGCCGTCGGGATAAACTCCCGCAGTTCTTCCACCCGTTTTTCATTGGATAGCATAACTTGCTGAACCAGGTACTTCGTCAAGGACAGCTCTTTTGCTCCTGCTGCCAGCATGGTGAAGACATTGCTCGGTTTTACTGATCCGAGCAGGTCAAGGTTGGAGCCTGTTTTCAGGAACTTCGGAGAGAAGCCTGCAAACGGTCCAAACAGCAATGATTTTTTATTGTCGATAAAACGCGTGTCCAAATGTGGAACCGACATTGGCGGAGCTCCCACTTTCGCTTTGCCGTACACTTTTGCATGGTGCTGTTCCACAATTTCAGGATTGTTGCAGACCAGGAACAGTCCACTGACCGGGAACCCTCCCACTTGTTTGGATTCCGGAATCCCTGTTTTCTGAAGCAAAGGCAGACTTCCGCCGCCGCCTCCGATAAAGACGAAGTTGGCCGTATGGTATTCAATTTTATCATTCTCCAAATCGTGCACTTTAACTTCCCATCTGCCATCGCTCGTACGTTTAATATCCTTGACGCTGTGTTTGTAATTAATCTCGACGTTTTGCTCTTTCAAGTGATCAAACATCATTTCCGTTAGCGCGCCGAAATTGACGTCCGTTCCGGAATCGATTTTGGTTGCCGCAATCGGCTCACTGGTTGTACGGCCTTCCATGATCAGCGGAATCCATTCCTTCAGCTTTTCCGGGTTATCGGAAAACTCCATCCCTTTAAATAACGGACTAAGGGACAATGCTTCAAAACGCTTGTTCAAAAAGTTTACATTGTCTGACCCCTGCACAAGACTCATGTGAGGAATGGACATGATGAAGTCCTGTGGATTGCTGATCCGTTTGTTGTTAACGAGATAAGACCAAAACTGTCTGGAAAGCTGAAACTGCTCATTGATTTTTATGGCTTTACTGATTTCTACCGAACCATCGGGTTTTTCCGGTGTATAGTTAAGCTCGCAAAGCGCAGCATGACCCGTCCCCGCATTGTTCCATTCATTGGAACTTTCGGAACCTGCTTTTTCAAGTTTTTCAAAAACTTTGATGTTCCATTCAGGTGACAATTCTTTCAGTAAAGACCCCATAGTGGCACTCATAATTCCAGCACCAATTAAAATAATGTCTGTTTTTTTCTGTAGGTTGTCCATTATAACCTTCCTTATCACGTATATTTGCGGATACAGGTGAGAAACACCTTCTCCGGCATCGTATTAAATTCGTCATAATCTATTGTATGCCTTATGGTGGGAAAATTTCTACTACTAACGTATAATTATAAACCATTTTAAACGAGGTTTAAAGAAAAGAAGCCCACTTGGAAAGGTTTCCGCCAATTAATCAGGAGCATACAAAAAGCTCCACCCGAAAGGATGGAGCTTCCTCAATTCATGCAGTGATCTTGCGGTTCTGTTTTTTTGTTTCGATCGCTTGATGCTGCTCTTCTTTTATAAAGATTTGACGAAATTCACACCGGCACTTTCCACAGCCTTGCTGTGTTTTCAGCCGGAAGAAGCAGCTGCTGCCTTCTGATCCGCTTTCACACAGTCTATTGCCACAACCAGTGAAATGACGAAGTGTTCCATCTCCTCGTTCAGCACTTGGACGCGGTAGCTGTCCCCCCAGCTGAACCATTCCTTGCTCACAGTCCCAATCACTTCACCGTTTTGCAGGATCTCAAAATCCATATCCCACAAGTTTCCCTGAACATCGATGCCTTCAGCCTCGATGGCATAGCGCTGCTTGAAAAACGTAAATTCTTTTTTGATGGTCACCGCTTTCTGTCCTTCCACTTCGACGAAAAACGTTGGCAAGAAGCTGAAGGTCTTTTTCGTAATGACGGTGATTTCGTGTCGCTCTGTATCCATAATCGAAAAGGTTTTAGGGATTTGCAAAAAGCTCCCTTCCACGAAATACACGTCTCGCTCCTGTTCATCCCGGACTGTAAACTTTTCACTCAAACTGAATACTTTTTGTTTGATGTATAATTGCCGCATTTGGGTTCCCCCCTTTTTATGGTCCCTGTTATATAGTTTCGGGAGAGAGATGATCATTTCCTTCATCTGCAGGGAGGAATTCCCTGTGTTCCACGTGAAACACCGCTAAGCTGATTTGTAAAAAAGGGAGACCGTGAACAGGCGAAACGAAAACTTTTTCCTGAGAATCTATTGCTACATCATTTGAGTCTGCCCCGTTGTTTATGAGAAAGCCCCCATCTCAGGCCACAGCCTTTTCCACTTTAGGTAGCTGGTTGAAGCATCAGCTGTCTCTTTCTCCTACTCCAATAACTCTTCCGGCAGCAGCTTAAACCCTTCAATAATCGTGTCTTCTTCCACCTCAATCAGGAGACAGCGTTTGCCGTTGTAATTGACCTCTTTGACGTACCGCAAATCCTGTGGACTGATCTTGATATCCGCAACTTTCGTGCTGATTTTGATCGATTTGGACTCGTAACTTGGCACAACATGGCTTGCTTTCATTTCGTAACTTCGGTCTTCCACGACTTGCTGGAATGCGCGTTCCACTTTGTCTGTGCTCAAATCTTTCACGCCGCTCGCCTTCAGCACACGTTCAACTTCCTTTGCATCCAATGTGGGTGTACTCTCTTCTTCGTCATCCTCTTCCGCCGCCAGCATGCTATTGATTTCATCATAGACATTGGCGAGTGTTCTCGAATTTACTTCTTCTCCGATCACCGTTTTGACAATCTCCTCAAACACCGCTTTATCTTCCTCAGCCGTCATGATTTCATCCCCGTTCAACACATTTTCGATAAACTGGAAATCCGGTTTGTTCGCTTTGCTGGCAGCGTAAAGGATGTGGTGGATGTCTGCGGCGTTGTCCTTAAAACTCGGGAACAGGAAGCCGCCAATCGGGGAAGTGAGTTTGATGACCGGATCCATCACAACATTCGACTTAAACTCTTTCTCGACAAAATCAAACACCAGCGAACTTTTCGGCAGCTCGGTCTGATTCATGCTGCACAGGATAAAAGGCGTTGTAAACACTTCGTCGCGCATATCGATTTCCGTTTCATCCGGCTGCCGCTTCGTCGTTTTAAAGTAATTTCCACGAATAAACGTGACTACCATATCCTTTTCATATTGGGTGTCCTGAACCATTTTCAAAGCGATTTCCTGCATATTCGATTTCCACTCCGCTTCATCCTCTGTCTCGAGGCCTTCGTACAGGAGATGCTGCGTGTGGTCCGTCTGCCCTTCTTCCTGCGGCTGGAACTTCACGTCAAACAACTTTTGATCGAGCTTCCCGCCCAACACCTTCTTAAAATTGGCAAGGAACAGCTCCTGCTGCTCGCGGTCCAGCAAGGAAAAGGAGCGGCTCTCTTCGTGAAAGATCTCACTGCTTTCCTTTTGGATATATACATTATAAATTTCAGCGATTTTCAATAAATCCGTATCCAGCTTAAACCGTTTGCGGATATCGGCTATGTCTTTCTTCTTCATTTCTAATTCCAACTCCCTGGCTAATAAAATCCGTATTGCATGTAAAAAAGAGCATCCAAAGCTAGGTCAGCTTTTGGTGCTCTTACATTATAACAACTATTAAGGTGAATAAAGGTGCGTCCCTGAATTGAACTAATAATCTTTAATAGCCGATATTCCGCAAAACAGCTTGCTTTCCGGGAGCTCACGGAGTCTGCGCTGTTTTGCTCCATATCTCTGGAATTTTCTCTCAGCCTCGGCGTATATCATTAAAAAGCTTATAGTGCGAGCCATTATCATTTCTTACCGTTTCGTCTCATGCGACCGCCGATGAAGTTGGTGAACCAATTCCGCCAGTTCCGGAACAGGACCATCAACTTCTGTATCCTTAATCACATCTTCAATGGCCAATTTCCGGACACGGGACGGCGCAGCTCCCATTTCATTTAACCACCCGGCCAATTGTTCAGACGAACTTGCGTATACAATTCTTCCCAATCCGACCAACCCATGAGCCGCTGCACACATCGGGCAATGCTCTCCCGACGTATAAACTGTCGCCCTCTTTCTTTCTTCTGGAGACAGATTATTTGCCGCCCACCTGGCAATCGCAAACTCAGGGTGCTGTGTACGGTCGCCTCCGGCCACGTGGTTATGGTCTTCAAAAAGAACTTCTCCAGTGGCTGAAACAAGTACAGACCCAAACGGCTCGTCGCCTTTCTCTAAAGCCGTTTCCGCCAGTTCCACACAGCGCCGCAAATGCTTCAAGTCGGTTTCGGTGATCATATTTTTGCCCCCTTTGTGTGCTTTGCATTCCTAATAAGTTAGTTTATACACAACTTCTCCATCTATTATCCGCCCATCCGCTTCGAATTTCAGCTTTTCATATAACTGCTTGGCAAGGACATTTTCTGGCTCGAAGCTTAAATAAATCATTTGATGTTCTTTATCTTGTTTAATGCGATCAATCAACTTCTCCATGGCCGCTTTTCCATACCCTTTAGACTGGTATTTCGAGTCAATCATCAAACGGTAAATCCAATACTCTTTATCATCGAAATCGAGACAATACATCGTAAATCCTACTAACACATTATCATTATAGATGGCTAAGCAAACACATTCCGGAAAGGCTTTAGCCTGTGCAAGCGAGAACACATTCGGCGCCACAAAGCACTTTTGTTCATCCGCCACACGTAAATCAATAACATCAAAAAAATTGTGCCGGTCTATTTCTCTGAATTCAATCATGTAATTTCCCCCTGAAGTGATTTTCCCCTTCTTTTAGTTCGATGGGCTTGAAGGGAAATCCTTCTGAAAAGGAATCCATTAATTCGTGATAAAATCCTTCTAATAAACAAGAAAACCCTAAAGCGTTGGGTCCACGATGCTTAGAGTTCTCTTTATCAGCCTTATTTACTTATGATACGGTTCTCCGTACTGTATCTAAATGAGATTTTCAAATAAATTTATTTACAAAATAATAAACTGAACTCCAAAGCAGGCATTATTAAAGGTGTCCGCCATTCGAGGTTCAGTTTAATTACTTAGCTTGGAATTAGTTTATCGAGCTCTTTTGCAGAATAATATTAAAAGTTTTTTAAGGAATCCTCTACTTCTGTAAAGCATATATGCAAAGTTCTGTAATCACTTTCGCTTATTTCAGAAGCGTGCGCATCTACTTCTCGAAATTTATTTATTGTGTTCATTGCAGACATAAAGATGCCCTTATCCATTGTAAAAACATTTGAAAATGCAGGATATTCGCCAAAAATTACGTTTTTTAGTTCTGAGAAAAACAAACAATCAATTAATTCTTTTCCTTCTCTTCTTTTTAATATAGAATCTAAGCTTGTATTTACATACTTCTCTATAATTTGTGGAGATTTATCTCGCCCGTACTTTAAAGTTAATACTTGTCTCGTAAGAATTCTTAATTTCTTTTCTATTTGATTTCTTCTACTAGATATAATCTCTCTAGACATCTCCGAATTGTTTGGAATTTTTTCATATCTATAACTTTCTTTCATATAATTAGTAATGGCATCAATTTCTATATAATAATTGTTTTTAATACTCTGTGTAATAACGCCATATCCAAGCAAGTGGATAATACTTAACTTATCCTCATTTATTTTTTCTAAATAACTATCTTTATTATCTAAAGCAATGTCTTTCAAGATTTCAAACTCTAGTATATACCATCTCTCTAGCACAAATAGAATGGATCTTATATAAGAGATCAGTTTAGAATCAATTTCTTCTTTATAGTCATCATAATCTCTACCAGTAATTCTATACGGTCGTTCTTTAAAATGGGTATTAAGCATACTGCATACATTTCGAATTAAAAATGGATGCCCTCCATAATTTATATGTAGTTTGTGGTAAACTGCTTCATCAAAAGATAGTCCCATATATGCTCCGATTTCACTGACCATATTTCTTACATCCTCTAAAGTAAACAAGCTTAAATAAGTAACACTGATATTACTAAATATAGGATTATCCAATCCATTTATTGATACTTGCTCTGTTATCTTTGGATTTACTCCAGCAATAACAAAAGAACAAAGGTTTTTTTCGGTTTGTATAATCGATCTAATAGTTTGCCAAAAAGATAAATAATCTTCTCCGCTTTTCCATTTCTCATTATTAGAAAGTTCATAAGTTATATGTTCAATTTCGTCAAAGATAAATAAAATCCTTTTACCCGTTAGCTTATTTATATCTCTAATTTTTTGTAAAAACTTGTCTGCAGCGTTTTTTTCATTAAATTCATTCATACTAGAATCATAATCAAGACCATACTCTTTACATACTTTAGAGACCATGTTTTCTAATAATTCAAACCACCTTAAATTATAAACACCAGGACTTTGACAATCAATATAAATACTCATTCCAGATCTGGTATCAACCAGTCTCTGTAAAGCATATAAAACAGAAGTTTTTCCTGTTTTTCTTAAACCAAATAAACCTGTTTGTTCACCAATACTATATTTATCGAAAAAGTTATGAACAATATTAGACCTTCCATAAAAATAGTTATCTGAATTTAAAGGGGACTCCATTGCAAATAAGTCACGTTGATAAAAATATTCTCTTAAACGGCTTTGGAATAGCTTCTCGTTGAATTGTCCATTGATAATTTCATCATATGAAAAAGGCACAATAATTCTAGATTCATGATTGCTAGCATTATTCCTTTTAATTTTTTGCTTAATCTCATTATCTTTACTAATCAAAATTATTACTACTGGATCTAACCTATTAGAGTAATCCATAAACAATTTATCTACATAATCCATTGCTCTATCGTCATAATTTGGAAAAGTGGAAAATAGCATTAAAACTTCATTGAACATGTTAAAACTTTCTTTATAAGTATTAGATGGTTTTAGGAAGTTGAAATAATAGGTAGCTCTTTTAAACTTCTCTTCCCTTGAAAAAGTTAGTTCTAAAAAACTTGAAAACTTATTAGAGATAATAACTTCCTCTTCTGTACCTTTATAATTTATATTATGCTTAACTTTTTTCACATTTTCTTCCTCGTAATTTTTTAATTCATCAGCATTAAGTGACTTAAGAATTTCACTTGCTCTTAATCCTTTATCTGTTTTTATTGCTGTAAACACAACTGGATCATTAGTACTTAGATTATAACTACTGCTACTAGCTAAAATATCGTCTTTATGAAAAAAATAATCTTTATTGTCTTCTCCATTAATAAAGCCAAAAGCTTTTTTAGTATTATAAAAAGTAACATAACCTTGCATTCTAAACCAACACCCCTTAGGTTTATATTTCAATCATATTGTAACATTCATTTCGTCACGAATTCTCAAAAAAGTTTATAGCTATATTATGTGAAATCAAAATTAGAAATAAAATATCTAATACAATATTTGTTTAAACCTCATTTACTTATGATACGGTTCATTTTTCATAATCCTGAACGCCCGATACACCTGCTCCACCAAAATCAGCTTCATCAACTGGTGGGGAAACGTCATCTTCGAAAACGACAGTTTTTCATCCGCCCGCTTCAACACCTCATCATGCAAGCCGAGCGAACCGCCGATGACGAAGACGACTTTGCTGCGGCCATAGGTCATCAAGGACTCCATGTCTTTTGCCAGCTGCTCTGAGGTCTTCATTTTCCCGTCGATGGCAAGCGCAATCACGTAAGCCTCGGGGGGAATTTTCGCCAGGATGCGATCGCCTTCTTTCTTTTTGACAATTTCCATATCCGCCTCGCTCAATTGCTCGGGCGCTTTTTCATCCGCTACTTCCACTTCGCTGATTTTCGCGTAACTTCCCAGCCGTTTCTTGTACTCTTCAATGCCGGATTTCAAATATTTTTCTTTCAGTTTTCCAACACTGATAATTGAGATATTCACAACTTATCCCCCTTTACGTTAAATTTACAAACAAGTTACACACAGACGTTATGCACATATCCACATGCTTTTCTATATCTTGTGCCCGTTCATTCGTTCGCCACAAGATACGTTGCAGCTTCTTCACAGTAAGCGCATTTTGTGGATAACTTTTTCTCGTCGGACAATTCTGTAAGAATCGGGTAGCTTTCCGTTTCTGCCACATACATGTCCAATGCGTGTTCCACGTGGGTTTGACAGCATTTAATTATCATTTTTTTCATCCCTTTCGATTTCCGAATATTCCACAAAGTTATGCACAATTCATTGCTCTTTATCCACAACTCATTTTAACAGAACAAATTCACTGCGGATAGCCGAGTTTCTTTACTTCTCCCCGCTGTGAATAAAATAAAACAATCTGAAAAGTTATCCACACAAAAAATAATGTGCGGAGAAGTAGAAAAGACTCATTTTTCACAAACGAGACACTGTTTTGCGGTGAATCCAATCGCCGCCTTTCCCAGATAAAAACCTGCACTTCAATAAAGTGCAGATTCACTTTTCCTATTCAAATTTCCGGTGGTTTCGTGCCCATGACCGACCAGTCTTCCTTCGACGGCCCGTATACACCTGGCACCTTCAGCCCTGCCTGTCGCATCAGCACCGTCATCTGGCCTCTGTGATGAATCTGATGCGCCACAAGCAAATACAGAATATCCTTCACTTTCCACACTCGGCCGTATAGATCGCGTTCTTCTGTTAACGTTCTGTCTGTCCACTGCTCGCGCATCGCTTCCACTATCGCCTGACTGGATTTCCGGTAACCTTCCGAAATGGCTGAAGCAGAGTCAGGCATCGGTGCATCTTTTTTCACGGCATTCAGTTCCAACCCAGCACTTCCCATCATCTCATCAAAAGTCGTGGTCAAATGCCAGGCGAGACGACCAAGTGTCCTGTGGTCTGAGGTCACTTGCTGACCCAGGGATTCATCCGTCAATGCGTCAAACACTTTCCGGGTCTTATCCGTTTCCGGCTGCCAAAGAGCAAAAAACTCATCCATTGTTGAAAACATACGATCCCTCCATTTTGATAGCTGCATCAGTTGAATCGAAGCTATTCCTTCCTTGATACAATTCGGGAAGTCCATCACTTCTCCTGCTCCAAAAGAAAAGACCTGAACATCTATCGTCCAGGCCTTTTCACATTTCTATAGCGTGGAATTGTCCACCAGTTCCAATTCAAACTCCATCAATTCTCCATTTCGATAGGCTTGAACGTTTAACGTATCACCGATTTCTTTTTCGTTGTACAGGTGCTGGCGCAATTCGATGATGTCGCTGACGGGCTGTCCGTCCATCTCGACAATGACATCGTAGCGTTCCATGCCGGCTTCTGCTGCTGCAGACCCTTCCACGACATCATTGACAACCACACCTTCCGTGACATCCTCCGGCAGATTCAACGTCTCCAGACGGGCATTTCGCGGTACTTGAGCCAAGTCCAGAAGCGTAATTCCCATGGCAGGCCGAATCATCTCTCCTTCCTCTTCAAGCGACTCAATGATCGGCAGCGCTGAATTGATCGGAATGGAAAAACCGATGCCTTCCACTGCAGACGTCGCAATTTTCATCGAGTTGATCCCTACTACCTGGCCTGCCAGGTTAACGAGTGCTCCACCGCTGTTTCCGGGGTTAATCGCCGCATCTGTCTGCATCACTTCCGCCTGCCAGTCTTCCTGTCCATCTCCGTTCAAATCCACCGGGATGGCACGGTCAGTTCCGGATACGACACCGGTTGTCACCGAACCGGAAAAATCGAGGCCGAGCGGGTTACCGATGGCAATAACAGTTTCGCCTTGTTTTAAAGCATCGGAATCACCGAATTCAGCGACAGTTTCAATCGTCGAACCATCCATCTCCAGTACCGCCAAGTCCGTCCAGATATCGCTGCCGACCAAAGTGGCTTCCACCTTCGATCCATCGTATAACGTCACTTCCAGTCCTTCGGCTCCTTCGATGACATGGTGATTGGTCACTACATACGCAGTCCCGCCTTCGTTCTTATAGATGACTCCCGAACCGGTTCCAACTGCCTGATTTTGTGATTGCGACCAAAAATCCGTGGAAGACTGCAGGTTTGAGACCCCGACGACTGCATCCGATGCGATTTCGACCGCTTCCGTAACATCAGTCGTGACATCAACGGAAACTGTCTCAGAAGAGCCGTTTGTCTGTTCTATGACGGTTTCCGACCCTGTATCGTTTTCGGGCAGCAGTCCCGGCATCGAATAAAACAGCAACCACACGAGGAGCGCCCCGACCGCCACTCCAGCCAGCCCTGAAAAAAATACACCCGTCCGGTTCGGCCGCTGCCTGCCGTTCGGGGTTTGATTGTAATATCCCATTAAGCCCATCCTTTCTTCTTCTTTCTTTTCTATATCCTAAGTTTAAGAATCCGAAACAAGCAATGCAAGCGGCAACTTCAAAAGGTTTTAGGCAATGAAAAAACCGGAAGCAATGAGCTTCCGGCAAGTTTCCCCACTAATCATGCACGACTATACGATAACCAGCTCGGTTGGTGTTTTGGCATCTGTATCGTATAAATCGACATATTCACCTACAATGATGCCTTTTGTTTTCAACGTCTGCTCGACGCTCATGCGGGCCAGTTCTTTCATGTTATTGTCTTTGCTCAAATGCGATAAATAAATGCGTGTCGGTTTTTCAGCCATTACTTCGCTCATGGCCACCGCCGCATCTTCGTTGGAGACATGGCCGACATCGCTCAATATACGCCGTTTGACCGACCAGGGATAGCGTCCCATCTGCAGCATGCCGATGTCATGATTGCTTTCAAACACATAAGCGTCAGAGGCTTGGATTACCCCTTTCATCCGGTCACTGACATATCCCGTATCCGTAATGAGTGACAGCTTTCTGCCGTTCTCATGGAAAACATAAAACATCGGATCAATCGCATCGTGCGACACCGCAAACGATTCGATATCCAATGAGCCAAAGCTTTTCACTGTGTCCATATCGAAATGGAAGCGCTGCTCTACTGGAATCGCCCCAACCAGTCCATCCATCGCATTCCACGTTTTTTCATTGGCATAGATCGGCACTTTGTGTTTACGTGCTACAATCCCCAGTCCCTTAATATGATCACTGTGCTCATGTGTCACCAGGATGCCGTCCAAATTGCTCATCTTTTTCCCGATGGAGGCAAAAAGCTCTTCCATTTTTCGTCCACTCAGTCCCGCATCCACTAAAAATGAATGGCGGTCAGTTTCTATATAAATCGCGTTTCCGGTAGAACCGCTTGCTAATACACTAAAACGCATCATGAAATCTCCTTACTGTTCTTCGTCGTTATCTTCTTCATCTTTTTCCAGTTCCAGGACCCCGTCCTTGAAAGCATTGACGAAGTAGTTTTCAGAACTGCCGTCTTCCAATGTGACTTTGACACGCCATGTCGGCAAAAACATTTGGGTTCCATCTGAAATCCGTACGTGTGCAGAGTATCCCAGCGTCACAAAATCGATTTCAGAATCTGACGGCAGCATGGTTCTCTGATACAGGGTCTGAAGCGCCTGCATTGGCGGAATCACATCTTTCAGCAGTTCTTGAGGGGTAATTTCCTCAAAAATGGTTTGCTCGTAATGAGTCACTTCCTCGTCCTCATTCCAGTGGAGCACCAATTTTCCACTATCACTATGATACAGTGTTTTATCGTTTATTTCCTGGAAAAAGATTGCTTCGTTCTTTTCTTCGTCGACATTCCACAAGACATATTCTTCGCCTTCATAGACATGTTCAGAGACAAACTCCTCCACCGGCTCTCCTTCTTCCACTTCATTTAAAGCGAGGGGGGAGTTGAGTGTCACGGTCAATTTTGTATCGTCGGTAATCCGCACCTGAATGCCTTCGGTGGCAATATCTTTTGTCTCGAACACTTTGGCCGTTCCCAGAACATATGGTTCCTGGTCGACTTCTTCCGGCAGCTCGGGATAGGCAATCGTGTCAGCCTTCAGTTTTTCCTCAATCGTGGCATCTCCCAGAATTCCGACTTTTTCCGATTCCGTGTAGCGCTCAACGTACAGCAAGTACAGGAATATATTCAGAATGGAAAAGACAATAATAAAAATAGTTTTGGTTTTACTCCAATCCAAGTTGACTGCCTCCTAACGTTTCACTCGTTAGCGGTTGCCACGTTCCACTTACTTTCACATACCACATCGGCTGAATCTGGATAAGCTGGTCTGCATCGTTCCGTGTCAGTTCATACGCCTGAATAATGTCTGTAACAGAAGACGGATCCAGATTTTCCAATCGGCTGATCCCCGACAATATCACTTCTCCGGATGCCAATTCAACTGTATTTGTCTCCACAGCTGATTCCAGTAAGTAATAAGGACGCCGGTAACTGAAAATCTGCTCCACGCCTGCATCAGCTCCCCATGTCAATTCCATTTTTGTTGCTGTAGTATCGCTGAATACCGGTTTATTGCTTACAAACAGCCGGTAGTCGATTTGCTGATTCAAGGCATTTACGCCAAAATACCGGTAATCGTTTGTCCAGCCTCCATGTTCGTTGACAAAGTTGACAGTGTCAAAAAGCAAGTCGGACGGAATGGCAGGGTCCGTAGTTTCCGCTCGCGGCTGGATATAAGTCAGCATTTTATCTTCATCATCCAGTCTCATGACGGCCGAATCATCTGTATACTCCTCATCCAGAATATCTCCTGTTGATTGAACATTGGCGGGGTCATCAAAAAGGCCATTTCGGAAGCTTCTCGAAGCGATTTCTTCCATCAAATAAGAATAAGCCACTTCTTCCGTGCCATTTTCCGGTACGTAAATGGGTAACACGCCGATGGCATCATCTGTTATATAACTTTCATAATCCAATGCCTGCACAATTAAATCCTGGAATTCCTCCAGCTCTTCTGCCGCTACAATTCCCTGATAAACGCCCCCTGAAGTGCTGTTGATGAAATAAGCCGTCAACGGGCTGCGCTCGTCGGTCCCGCGTTCAATGACCACACGGTCGAAAGAAGCTTCAGGGATGGTGTTTTCATCGATTTGCAAAATAACATCGAATACCGGAAAAGGGACTGTTCCCGGATAATACAAGACCGTCCGGTTGGGACCATGCATGTACGATGACAGAACAGTGGGAGAAGCGCCTTCTTCCACTTGCGTGATATCACGGATTTGCCACTCTCCCATTAACGTGACGAGTGCATCGATTTTCTCTTGTTCCGTAGTGCCGGTCACCACATCAAAAGAATGATACAGAACTTTGATGGGTTTTATCACTTCTTCTGCCGATTTGCTTTCGCCTATCGAAACCTCGACCGGTGTAGCCGATTCGAGTTCTTCAAAGGAAGGAGTGAAATTCCATATCGTAAAAGTCAGCGCAAGGCTGAGCAAGATAAGCAGGAATAAGATAATGGATTTTATTTGTTCAATGTATTTCATTCCCATTCACCTCCATCGTCCGCTTCAAAAGGCAGCGTGAAGAAAATGGTTGTTCCTTTTCCATACTTGCTTTCTGCCCAGATGACTCCGCCATGTGCCAGAATCATCTCTTTTGAAATCGCCAAACCTAAACCGGTTCCGCCCATGGCACGTGAACGTGCCCGGTCGACCCGGTAAAAGCGGTCGAAGATCTTTTCCACGTTTTCTTTCGGAATTCCCATCCCCTGGTCACTGATTTGCACCAAAAGAAAGCCTTCCTGGGCGTTTACTTTAAACCTTACTTTTCCGCCTTCAGGCGAATATTTCAAAGCGTTGGAAATAATATTATCAATGACTTGAGTCAACTTATCGGGGTCAATTTCCACAAAATAAGATTCTGAAGGAAGTTGCCGCTCGAAATGGACATCCTGGGATTTCGACATTTCAAAACGGTCAATAATCCGGTTAAAGAAAACATTGAACTCCACCATTTCCTTGTTCAGTTCTGTATCGCTGGAATCCATTTTCGATAACTTCAGTAAATCATTGACGAGACGGATCATCCGTTCCGTTTCTGTCTGCGTAACATTCAAAAAGTTCGGCGCGATTTCCGGATCCTGCCACGCCCCGTCCGCGAGCGCCTCCAGGTAGCTGCGCATGGTTGTCAATGGCGTTCGCAACTCATGAGAGACGTTTGCCACGAATTCGCGCCGCTCCGTGTCGATTTTTTCCTGTTCGGTATTGTCATGCAGTACCGCAATCAAGCCGTTGACAAATCCCGTCTCTTTCTGAATGACAGAGAAATTGGTCCGCAGCAGCGTTGTCTGATCATAATTGCTGAGATCCAGCGTGATGGCTTCTTTCATGTGAATTAAATCTTCAAATGTATAGTCATTGTCCAGTCCGAGCACTGCTGTAACAGGCCGGTTAATCACTGTTTCACGTGAAACATTCAACAATTGAAGAGCCGGATCGTTGATGAGGATAACCCGCCCTCTTCGATCAGTGGACAACACACCATCTGTCATATTAGACAACACCGAATCGAGCTTTCGGCGCTCGCTTTCAGTAGTCTGCTGGGATTCCTGCAATCGATTGGTCAAATGATTAAAGGACCTCGCCAATTGGCCGATTTCATCATCACTGTAGACGCGGACTTTTCTGGAGAAATTCCCTTTCGCCATTGCCTGTGCCTGTCTGCGCATATCAGCAATCGGTTTGGAGATGGTCTGGGCAACCAATACCCCCAGGATGGCTGTGATTGCCAAAGATAACGCCGTACCGCCTGCTAGAATGGAGTTGATGTCATCCATTTGGTTGTAGACATTTTCTACGTCTGATTCCACGTAAAGAGTGCCAAGAACATCTCCGCCGACTGCCATAATCGGCTGCGTAGCCACCCAGACACGGTCCCGTTGCTGAGGATCGACTTTTGTTTGATCCAACGGCGCTTCCCCAGCGATCGTCTGCCTTACCAGTTCTTCCGTCGAGCGCTGGCCAACCAATGACTGATTGTCGATCAACGACGATCCGAGAATCCGATAACGGGAATCGATTACACGGATTTCATTGATATCGTCAGACTGGAAACTGGATAACACAGAACGCAGGCTTTGCTGTAACGATAAATCTTCTTCCGTCCGGTCTCTTGTCATTTCTTCACGTACACTGAACTCCACAATTTGCATCCGGTCTTCCACGGAATTCTCGAAGTTCCGGATGAGCGTTTCTTCCAGCTGTTGGGCAAAATACAGGCCGATAATCTGCATGGCCAATAAAATCAATAATATATAAATCAAAACAAATTTCACATGAATCGATTTGAAAAATGTAACTTTACGCATTCAACCTACTCCTGTTCAGGGTTCCGCAGATAATACCCCACGCCGCGGCGCGTGACAATCCATGCCGGATGACTTGGGTTGTCTTCAATTTTTTCACGCAAACGTCGGATGGTCACATCGACTGTGCGCACATCCCCGAAATAATCGTATCCCCAAACAGTTTGAAGCAAATGTTCCCGTGTCATCACCTGGCCGATGTGCTTCCCAAGATAATGAAGCAACTCAAACTCCCGGTGAGTCAATTCAATGGTTTCATCCCGCTTCAACACCAGATAGGCATCAGGCTGAATCGTCAGCGAACCCACCTGTATATCGTTTGAACTGGTTCCTTCTTCTTCTGCAGGGGCGACATTCTGACGACGCAGATTCGCTTTTACACGGGCAATCAATTCACGTGTCGAAAAAGGCTTCGTCACATAATCATCCGCCCCGAGCTCGAGCCCCAGCACTTTATCAATTTCGGAGTCTTTCGCCGTTAGCATGATGATTGGAAAATCGAATTTTTTCCGCACTTCCCGACACACTTCCATGCCGTCACGGTTGGGCAGCATGATGTCCAAAAGCATCAAATCAGGCTGGATTTCTCCCGCAATTTTAATCGCTTCATCTCCATCGTATGCACATACCACATTAAAGCCCTCTTTTTTCAAGTTAAACTGCAAAATATCCGCAATCGGCTTTTCGTCATCTACAACCAGAATTGTTTTACTCATTATTTTTTCGCTCCTTCATTTTCCAGCTTACTCACCCATCACACAGCCGTTTCGCATTTTTTTCTTCCTTTACTTTATCACTGTTTGTATGGTTTCGCATCTCTTACTCTTTTGCGGCTGTTCCAGGGAAACAAAGCTGGCTGACTTTCCGAACTATCGAAAAAGACCGGTCAGAATCACTGACCGGTCGTTACTCACTGTTTTATTTTATATAATTCAACGGATTTTTTGTCTGGCCATTCAATGATATTTCGAAATGCAGGTGAAGCCCTGTAGAGCGTCCTGTGTTGCCCATGTTGCCCAACTTGGTTCCTTTGGGAACGACATCCCCTTTTTTCACATCGATGGACGACAAATGCGCATAAATCGTCTCGTAGCCGTTCCGGTGATCCACAATCACCCGGTTGCCAAATGTGCCGGCTGCTCCAGCTGCTTTTACGACACCGTGATCGGCTGACAGAATATCCAGGCTGTCCGGCTGTGCAATGTCGATGCCGTTATGCAATCTTCCCCAACGTTGGCCTCTTTCGCTTGAAACGTATCCGCCATCTGCCGGCCAGGCGAATTTCCCCGTTCCTTTTGAAGGCGGTTCTCCAGTTCCGTTCAAAACAATCTTATTCACAGGTTCGGCACTGACCACTTCGTCTGATACTACACGTCCAACGCGCTCTCCACTTTCTTCGCGTATTTCATACGTCAGTTTTTTTGTGCCGTCTTTGCCGTCTTCGGCTATTTCTGTTTGGCCGACATACAGCTTGTCATCGTCTTTTTGTTCCGTCTTATATGCAATGCGTTCTTCCACTGCTTCTTCTTTTTTCACTTGCACCGTAACACTGAAATCTTCCACAAGTGTTTTCACTGCTTGTTCCACATCCATAATTTTCTCAGGATGAATTTCTGTTGTGTAGCCGTTGACTTTTTGAGCAATGGAAACATCCAGAATTCGGGTTTTACCAGCTTCCAGCTTGGGTAAAGACTCTTTGGAATGCTTTCTTTCTTCCAGTTCATCCAGATCTTCTTCTGTTACATGCTGCAATTTCAGTTGGCGGACCGTTTCGTCATATGCTTCCAGGTCTTCCAGATAAACAGCTTCATCGCCGTCAACTGCCAAAGCGAAGGATGTCGCTTCTACCGCCAATTCTTCATTTAATTGGTCCAGCACTTCTTCTTCCGCTTGCACCGAAGGATCGAAAACTTGTTCAGGCAAAATTTCCAGGGCATCGCTTGCCTGTAAGCTCAGTCCTTCAAACTCCTCACTCATTGCCGTCACTTTTTCTTCGACCAGGCGCTCGACTGGTTCAACTTCTTCTACAGCGCCGACATAATCGTCGTCATTATATATATGGTAAATGGTTTCGAGGCCATCTTCGTCTGTATTCTGGGCGGAAATTGTATTAGCTGCAAAACTTGTCAGCAACAAAGCCACCACTGCTGATATTTTCAATAAATACGAGCTGCCAAATTGCATACTCTGAATCCGTGTCTTTTTCATGCGCGTCATTTAAACTCCTTCCATGTCTTCCTGATCGTCTTTTTCTATAAACCTCCCCCACTTTATCATAAATCTTATTTTGAAATAGCGCTTTCTGCTCAATTGTAAACAAACTGTAGTAATCCTTCCGTTATCTTCTAGATATTGTTTAAGCTTTCCTTATTTTTAATATAAAATATCAATAAAATTACAGTTTTATAAGAAAAAAATGAGAAAACTTTCTGATTTCTCGGTCTTTTAGAGGGCTTTTTAATAATCTCGCCAATGAAACAGTCAAACCTTTTCTTTCAAACACTTTTTTAACATAATAAAAAGCTGCCCAACGAGTCAACTTGCAAACTCACTGGGCAGCTTTTTAATGATGGTTATTCTCTTTTATCTCCATACACTCGTGACGATATTCGTTTGGTTGCGGTCCGGACCTACAGAGAAAATGGAAATCTGAACACCGGTCAATTGAGCGATGCGCTCTAAATAATGACGGGCATTTTCCGGCAGTTCATCCAATGACTTGCATCCTGTTACATCTTCCGACCAGCCCGGCAATTCTTCATAGACCGGTTCGCAATCCGCCAGCATGCGCAAATTAGCCGGATATTCAGTGATCAACTCGCCCTGGTAACGGTAAGCCGTACAGATTTTCACGGTATCAAGTCCCGTCAGGACATCGATGGAGTTGACCGTCAAATCCGTCAGCCCGCTGACACGTCTCGCATGACGAACTACGACGCTGTCAAACCAGCCGATACGGCGCGGACGGCCTGTCGTGGTACCGAATTCTTTACCGACTGTGCGGATTTGATCTCCCACTTCGTCGAACAATTCGGTTGGGAACGGACCATCACCGACCCGTGATGTATAGGCCTTGCAGACACCAATAACATGGTTGATCGTCGTAGGTCCCACGCCTGCACCAATTGTCACTCCGCCAGCCACAGGGTTGGAAGATGTTACAAAAGGATATGTTCCCTGGTCAATGTCGAGCATAACACCCTGAGCGCCTTCAAACAGCACACGACGTCCGCCATCCACGGCATCATTCAGCACTTTTGAAGTATCCGTTACATATTTCGCGATTTCCTGCCCATATGTATAATACTCTTCCATAATTTCTTCTACTGTAAAACCTTCCGTTTCGTAAAATTTCTCGAACAAACGGTTTTTTTCGTTTAAATTCATGCGCAGCTTTTCTTCAAAGACGACGTGATCCAACAAATCCGCCATCCGGATTCCGACACGTGCCGCCTTATCCATGTAGGCAGGTCCGATGCCTTTTCCTGTTGTGCCGATTTTGTTCGCACCGCGGCGTGCTTCTTCCACTTCGTCCTGCTTGATATGGTACGGCAAAATAACATGAGCACGGTTGGAAATGCGCAGGTTTTCCGTTGTCACACCCCGGTCGTGAAGGCCTTTCAACTCATTCACCAGCGCTTTCGGGTCTACTACCATGCCGTTGCCGATTACTGAAATCTTATCTTTATAAAAAATCCCCGAAGGAATCAAGTGCAATTTATATGTTTCACCGCCAAAAATGATTGTATGGCCGGCATTGTTTCCGCCCTGGTAACGCGCAATCACTTCTGCGTGCTCCGATAGAAAATCCGTAATTTTCCCTTTTCCTTCGTCTCCCCATTGCGTTCCTACTACTACGACTGATGTCATCGTCCGCACCTCCGTTAGGCTTCCGCCCTGTCTCAAACAGTGTTAATTGTACCAATGAAAGCTTGCTAAGTCAATATGAAACAAAAGAAAACACGAACATATAAATGTGTTTTCACATTCAATGTTCGTGTTTAAAAAGCTCCTTGAGCTTCGTGCTGGCTCCAGTCGATCGTCACAAATTTGTTGTACTCTTTCACAAAAGCTAATTTTACCGTTCCTGTTGGGCCATTCCGTTGTTTTGCCACAATGATTTCAATCATGTTCTGGTCTTCGGTTTCTTTGTCGTAATAGTCTTCACGGTACAGGAAGGAAACGATGTCAGCATCCTGCTCGATACTTCCTGATTCACGCAAATCCGACATCATCGGGCGCTTGTCCTGTCGTTGTTCGACTCCACGGGACAACTGAGAAAGGGCAATGACCGGCACTTCCAATTCACGCGCCAGGGCTTTCAATGAACGGGAAATGTCGGATACTTCCTGCTGGCGGTTTTCGCCTGACCGGCCGGGGCCTTGGATCAACTGCAAGTAGTCAATCATAATCATGCCCAGCCCATACTCTTGCTTCAACCGCCGGCATTTGGCCCGGATATCATTTACACGGATACCCGGTGTATCATCGATAAAGATGCCGGCATTTGACAAACTGCCCATTGCCATCGTCAATTTCCGCCAGTCTTCGTTTTGAAGAGCCCCGGTTCTGAGAACTTGTGCATCGATATTTCCTTCCGCACAGAGCATCCGCATGACCAGCTGCTCTGCTCCCATTTCCAAACTGAAAATCGCCACGTTTTCATCTGTTTTCGTGGCCACGTTCTGTGCCACGTTCAATGCAAAAGCTGTCTTACCGACAGAAGGACGCGCAGCGACGATAATCAGGTCATTACGCTGAAATCCTGCAGTGATATGATCCAAATCGCGGAAACCAGTGGGAATCCCTGTTACATCCCCTTTGCGGGTATGCAACAACTCGATATTGTCATATGTCTTTACCAAAACATCTTTGATATGGGTAAAGTCACCGGCATTTTTTCGGCTGGATACCTCCATCATTTTCTTTTCGGCTTCGGACAGCAAAGCTTCCACTTCGTCTTCCCGTGTAAAACCGTCTTCTACAATGGAAGTCGCTACACGGATCAGTCTGCGCAGCAAGGCTTTTTCTTCGACAATATGGGCGTAATGCGCAACGTTGGCAGCTGTCGGCACTGAATTGGCGATTTCCGTCAAATAGGACAGGCCGCCAACGTCTTCCAGTTCTTTTTTCACCGATAATTCTTCGGTGACCGTCACCACATCAATTGCTTTTCCTTGATCTGACAGCGTCAGCATGGTCTGAAAAATCTTTTGATGGGCAATTCGGTAGAAATCTTCCGGCATGACAATTTCAGCTACCGTAATCAATGATTGCGGCTCTAAAAAGATAGCCCCGATAACCGATTGCTCGGCTTCATGGTTATGCGGGGGGACACGATCCATTGAATCATTCATGGTCTCGTCTCCTTACGCTTCTTCTGTTACATGAACTTTAAGTGTCGCCGTGACGTCCTGATGCAGTTTTACCGGGATATTGGTATATCCAAGTGCCCGGATGGCATCATCCAGTTCCATTTTACGTTTATCCAATTTGATGCCATGTGATTTTTCCAGCTCTTTTGCCACTTGTTTTGTCGTAATCGATCCGAACAATCGGCCGCCTTCACCGGATTTTGCTGTCAACTCGATTGTCAGGCTCTCAAGTTTTTCTTTCAGCTGTTTTGCTTCTTCCAGTTCCTGTGCAGCTTCTTTTTGTTCTTTCTTCTTTTGGCCATCCAGCTGGCTGATGGTTGCCTGATTTGCTTCAATCGCTAAATTATTTTTCAATAAAAAGTTATGAGCATAGCCATCTGCTACGTTCTTAATCTCGCCTTTTTTGCCTTTTCCTTTTACGTCTTTCAAAAAAATCACTTTCATTCGGTTTTTCCTCCTTCATATTGTTCCAACACAGTTGTTTTCAGTTGTTCAACCGCTTCGTCTATCGTTGCATCAGGCAGTTGAGTGGCAGCGTTCGTTAAGTGGCCTCCACCGCCGAGATTTTCCATGATGATTTGAACGTTCACTTCCCCCAATGAGCGGGCACTGATTCCTACACCGCCTTCATTGCGTTCCGCTACAACAAATGAGGCGCTGACATCTTTCATCGTCAGCAGAATATCAGCTGTTTGAGCGATCAGGACAGGACTGTAAAATTTTCCGGGCTCAGCGCGGGCAACAGCAATGCCATCAGCCACAAATTCCACCGTCTCGACGATTTTGGCGCGTTCAACATAGGTCTCCAGATCTTCCTTCAGCAAACGCTGCACCAATACCGTATCGGCTCCATTCGCACGCAGATAGGAGGCCGCTTCAAACGTCCGGGCCCCGGTTCTGAGCGTAAAACTTTTTGTATCGACAATAATGCCCGCCAGCATGGCTGTCGCTTCAAGCATCGACAATTTCTTATGCTTCGGCTGGTATTCGATCAATTCCGTCACCAGTTCCGCAGTGGATGATGCATATGGTTCCATATAGACCAGCATCGTATTGGTGATGAATTCTTCGCCTCTCCGGTGGTGATCGATCAGGACTACCCGCTCCATCTTCTGCAGTACTCTTTCATCGATGACCATGGATGGCTTGTGGGTATCCACCACTACCAATAAGGAGTTGTCCGTCATATCAGCCAACGCTTCTTCCGGTGTGATAAATTGCTCGAACAATTCCGGATCTTCTTCAATTTCCTCCATTAAACGCATGACACTGCGGTCGTATTCATTGAAATCAAGGACAATGCGTCCTTTGACTTTGTTCATGGCCGCCATTTTGGCTACGCCAACCGCGGCACCAATGGAGTCCATATCAGGCATTTTATGGCCCATGATAAAGACCTGGTCGCTTTCCTGGATCAGATCGCGCAAAGCATGGGAAATGACGCGCGCTCTTACGCGTGTCCGCTTCTCAACAGGATTGGTCTTGCCCCCGTAGAACTTCACTTTTCCACTCGGATGCTTGATTGCCACTTGGTCTCCGCCGCGGCCAAGCACCAGGTCAAGGCCCGATTGAGCCATGCTGCCCAATTCCACAAGAGATGCTGATCCTGCTCCGACACCGATACTCAAAGTCAGCGCCAAGTTGTCTTTGGACGTGACTTCACGGATATCATCCAGAATGGCAAATTTTGATTGTTCCAGTTCTCTTAAAATCGATTCATTAAAAACCGCCATGAAACGGTCTGAACCAATCCTTTTGACAAAAATTCCATGGTTAGCGCCCCATTCGTTAATCAACGAAGTCACCAGACTGTTTAAATTACTGCGTGTCTGATCATCCATCCCCTGGGACAGTTCATCGTAATTATCGATAAATAAAATACCGAGAACGGTTCTGTCTGCCTGATATAAGGCCTCGATTTCCACTTGTTCAGTAATGTCGAACAAATAAAACAAGCGATCGTCCGCTTTATAATAGACATGATATTTCCGATTTCCCAATTCGATCGTCCCGTCCGTTGCTTCACCAGTTTTCACCAGCGTTTGGAACTCTTCTGATAAGGTGAAGACAGATTCGCCGACCAGGGTATCATGTTCCAAAGTTGAAACCATGAAAGGATTCGCCCATTCAATATTATATGCTTCATTGACGAGCAAAATCCCGATCGGCATTTCAAGAAGTGCTTCTTCGCCAACTTTTTTCATCCGGTAGGACAGTGTTTCAATATGCTTCTCCGTTGCTTCATATATCCGGTTTTCTGTAATCCATGTAACGGCAAATACAGTACCGAAAAACAACAGGAAGACTCCTGCTACCCATTCCGACCAGAAGGACAACAGCAGCGTTGCCACCAGGCCGAGCAGCAATAATAGTATAAGAGGAAATCGTAGTTTCCTTTTTCTAAAAAAAGCCGACATGTAATTTCAGCTCCTCATTTTCCTTTGAACTCATGAGCCCGTTTGATCCATCCCCGGATGTCAAAACCGAGATCTATAATTCCGACTATGCTTGTAAAGGATTGCAGCGGCACTGACAGAATGGTCACCAGTACAGTCACCCACACAGGCCAGCCTTCCTGCTTGATGTAAAAATGATAAAAAGACACACCCTGCAGAAACAACAGGACCTGGAGCAATACATAAGCGTTCATAAATGCCAGGTACATCATTGTACCAGGCTGCAAATCAGATAACATCGAAACAAGCAAGACGATTAAATAATACCATAATATACTTTTTGGCAATTTCATATCCCGAAAAGGCGGAAACTTCGGAACTTCAATGCCTAAGCGTTTCAGGATCGGCAAAAAAATCAGCAACAGCAACCATGCCAAAAAGAAAGTTACTAAAATCAGCAAAGAAGGCAATAAGGTCTCAAAAGAAAAAATCATCTGATTGACCGCTTCTTCGAATTCTTCCGTCGAAGTCCCCATCTGTTCCATCAGGGCAATGGCTTGGGAGGTAGACTGTCTTGTCATGGTCGAAAATTCATCGAGTAAATTGATGCCCAAAAAGGCGATGGTCGCTACATATTGAATCATCAAAGACAGCAGCAATACAATGCTTGTTCCCATGAACATAAATAACTTGCTTTTTTTATAGTAAATGGAAAGACCAATCATCAATCCGATCGGCAGATGAATCAAAGCAAGCGGTATTGCTATTAAGCCACCGACGAGCAAAGACAGAACCAAACAGACGGCTGCCACAAGCGCTGTTGCTTTCCACTGGTATTTGGCACCGTACCAGGCAATCGGCAAACCCAGCAGCAAAGTGGTCACCACACTTAACACAGGGACGTATACTGAAACTGCCAATAGTACTGTAAACATTGCCGCCATCAAAGCACCATTGGTCAGTTGTCTCGTTTGTTGATTTTGCATTCGAGTTCGTTTCCCCTTCTTTCGGGTTTATTTCATCCTTGTAATTGTAACATGATTGGAGACGGTGAACAAAAAGTGGTGGTTCGTTCTCTGACCGTGGTCCAAGATCAAATTTCCATAAATTGAGAAAAATAAAAAAGACCGGTTTCCCGGCCTTCCTGTGAATCGTTATTATCTTTCTTCCGCAACAAACGGTAGAAGTGCCATGATACGAGCGCGTTTAATAGCGATTGTCAAACGACGTTGCCATTTTGCACTAGTGCCAGTAACACGACGTGGCAAGATTTTTCCTCGCTCAGAAATGAATTTCTTCAGCAAGTCCGTATCTTTGTAGTCGATGTGCGTGATGTTGTTGGAAGTAAAGTAACAAACCTTTTTCCGCTTTTTTCCTCCGCGACGTGGTGCCATAACGAATTACCTCCCTTACGTAGTAGTTGTCTTATCCGTGAAACGCAATCATTCTTAGAATGGCAGATCGTCATCCGATACTTCGATCGGTCCGCTGCCGCTTGAAAATGGGTCTTCGTCTACACGGGTATGGTTTTGTTGATTGGGCGATTGATTCTGCTGATAAGACGGCTGTTGACCGGACGAACGATCTGTGTTGGTATTGGCGTTTCTTGGTTCAAGGAATTGAACGCTGTCGGCCACTACTTCAGTCGTATAAACCCGTTTGCCATCTTGTCCCTCGTAGCTTCCTGTTTGAATACGGCCTTCTACTCCAGCCAAACTTCCTTTTTTCAGGAAATTCGCCGTGTTTTCAGCCTGTTTGCGCCAAACCGTACAATTGATAAAATCCGCTTCCCGTTCACCTTGTGCGTTGGAGAATGTCCGGTTTACAGCCAGTGTAAACCGAGCCACCGCTACCCCACTTGGTGTATAGCGAAGGTCTGGATCTTTTGTCAGCCTTCCGACTAAAACAACTCGGTTAATCATCAGTCAACCTCCCTTAAATCGATTATTAGTACCGGTTCATATACTGTTTACGCTTCTTTGCGTACAGCGATATGACGAATGATATCTTCGTTAATGTTCGCAAGACGTGTGTATTCGTTGATAGCTTCAGAACCAGCGTTTACTTTTACGATTTGGTAGAAACCTTCACGTAAATCGTTGATTTCGTAAGCTAAACGGCGTTTACCCCACTCTTTCGACTCGATGATTTCAGCACCGTTAGAAGTAAGAACTTCGTTGAAACGCTCAACTAGCGCTTTTTTCGCTTCTTCTTCAATTGCAGGCTGAATAATATACATTAATTCGTATTCTCTCATCGTGTTGTCACCTCCTCATGGACTTGGGCCCTGCTGATTCCAGCGGGCAAGGAGCAAGCAATTCATAAATATTACTCACATCACAGTATTGTAGCATAAACTATTGTACTCTGCAACTATCATTTTTCCTTGTGACTCCGTTATAATTTAATAAAGATATTGTTGATATTCTGCAAAACAACTGAAAGAAGTGAGTGCATGAAAGCGGATCGCATCATCGAACTTAATATGGAAGAACTTGTACTGAAAATGCTGTGGGTCAATGTGCTGCTGCTTGTGCTGTTTGCTGCTGCTTTTCATGTTTTTGCACAGCCTTTTTCTTTTCGCCCTTCATGGGGCGGCATTTTGTATTTCCTTGCAGGCTATGTGGTGCTCATCGTGCTTCATGAATTGTTTCATTTGATCGGCTTTGTCGTTTTTGGGAAAGTGACCGTCTCTTCCCTTCAATACGGTATCAATTTGAAGATGGGCATTGCCTATGCGACGACCCGTACACCGGTTCAAAACAAAGCGATGAAAAAAGCGTTGCTGCTGCCTTTTTGGACTACTGCTGTGTTGCCGACCATTGTAGGATTTTGGCTGGACAGCCAGGTGCTTGTGCTGCTTGGTGCTATGCTCACTGCCGGTGCCATGGGGGATTTTGTGATGTACCGCGGACTTTTGAAAGAACGAAACAGCGCCTGGATTGTCGATGACCCCGAAAAGCCTAAACTGCATATTTACGATTTGTATCCTGAACCGCAAAAAAGCACCGAAACTTAATCGGTGCTTTTTTCATATGTCAATTTTACTTTGATATTTCAAAGTGTTTGTTTATTTTTATACGTTAAACCGGAACAGCATAACATCGCCATCTTTAACGAGGTATTCTTTTCCTTCCTGACGCACTTTTCCGGCTTCTTTGGCAGCGGCCATTGATCCTGCTTCCACCAGATCTTCGTAAGCCACTGTCTCGGCACGGATAAACCCACGTTCGAAGTCTGAGTGGATGATGCCGGCACATTGCGGGGCTTTCATGCCTTTTTTGAAAGTCCAGGCACGGACTTCCTGTACACCGGCAGTGAAATACGTTGCCAGGCCAAGCAAACTGTAAGAAGCTTTAATCAGTTGATCCAATCCTGATTCCTCTATGCCCAGTTCTTCAAGGAACATTTCTTTTTCCTCGTCTTCCAGTTCCGCCATTTCTTCTTCAATCTTCGCACATACGACGATAACGTCCGAATTATCTTCAGTGGCATACTTGCGCACTTCCTGAACGTACGGATTGTTGTCGGCATCTGCAATTTCATCTTCTGCGACATTCGCCACGTAAAGCATCGGTTTCAATGTCAACAAATTCAATCCTTTTGCAATGCGCAACTCATCGTCTGTAAAGTCGATGGAACGCGCCAATTTGCCCGCTTCAAAAGCTTCACGCAATTTTTCCAGCACCGGCTGTTCCGCCATGGCTTCTTTGTCTTTTTGTTTGACCAATTTGGCAGCACGGGTAATACGTCTTTCAATGCTTTCCATGTCAGCCAGGATCAATTCAAGGTTAATGACTTCAATATCTGAAATCGGATCGACGTTACCGGAGACATGCGTAACATTGTCGTCAGCAAAACAACGGACAACCTGGCAGATGGCATCCACTTCACGGATATGGGAAAGGAATTTATTTCCCAGCCCTTCCCCTTTGCTGGCCCCTTTGACGATGCCGGCAATATCGGTGAATTCGAAGGCTGTTGGAATGGTTTTTTTCGGCTCCACCAATTCCGTCAGTTTGTTCAAGCGCTCATCCGGAACTTCTACAATTCCGACGTTCGGATCTATTGTACAGAACGGATAGTTTGCCGCTTCCGCACCTGCTTTTGTAATAGCGTTAAATAATGTGGATTTCCCCACGTTTGGTAATCCTACAATCCCTGCAGTTAATGCCATAGGATTCACGACCTTTCTTCTTATGAAAACGAATTTTTTTACACAACCACTCTATTATAGAAATGAAACACCTAAATGTCCATTGTTCATTCCTTTTCAGCTTTCACCAGGACCTTCTTCATTTTTTTATTGAATTCCACACGCGGGAGCATGACACTGTGTCCGCATCCTTCGCATTTAATCCGAATGTCCGCTCCCATGCGTATAATCTTCCAGGCATTGGCGCCGCATGGATGCCCTTTTTTCATTTCGACAATATCGTTCAATCCAAATTCTTTCATTTCCATCGGCTTAGCTCCTTCTCTACTTTTTGGCAATGGCAGGTGACTCGCTGTCCCCTGGTGAACGTTGGACCATGACCATCCGAGGGTATGGAATTTCCACACCACGCTGATCAAGAAATTCTTTCAAATCCCTTCTCATGGCGCGTGCTACCGCAAAGTGCTGCATCGGCAGGGTCTCTGCTGTAATCCGCATAACCACTTCAGTCGTGGTCAGGTTCTGGACACCCAGCAACTCTGCGGGCTTGATGATTTGTTCATATTTGTCCTGTAATGTGCCGAGAAATTCCTGAATCAGGCTTTCCACTTTGGCAATATCCGAGTCATGTGAAATATTCACATCCACCACGGCAATCGAGTTATGAATGGAGAAGTTGACCACCTCGGTTACATTGCCGTTCGGGAAGATAAATACCTCTCCTGTCCATGCCAGTACTTTCGTGGTTCGAAGTCCGATTTCTTCAACCGTCCCTTCCGCCTGGCCAATCCGGACATAATCCCCTACAGAAAACTGATCTTCAAAAATGATGAAAAACCCGGTAATCACATCACGCACCAGGTTCTGAGCACCGAAACCGACTGCTAAACCAAGCACACCGGCACCGGCGATCAACCCTCGGATGTCAATGTCAAAAGCTGCGAGAATCGTAATGATCGCGATGAAATACACCACGTATGCCACTACGTTCTCCAGCAGTTTCGACAGCGTCTGATGCCTGCGCCCATTGTATTTCAGAGGGCCTTTGATCTGGACGGAAAATGTCCTCCGAATCAACGCTTTTGCAACGCGCACGACGATTCCTGCAATAACAGCAATCAACACTACTTCCAACAATACCTTTCCAATTTCAATCCACATTGCTTCATCAAGAATCGCATTTTTTGTATCCTCTACTGCGTCTAAATTCACCATTGTTTCTAAACCCACTATCTCACCTTCCTATCAATACCCTTACATTAAATTGAATTGGTAAAGCACCGTAACGATAAACGCAACAACCACTATGCCCGGCAACAAATTCGCCACTCTGATTTTTGTAAGTCCAATCAAATTCAATCCGATGGCCACAATCATCAGTCCGCCGGTTGCCGTCATTTCCTGAATGAACATATCCAAAGCCGCTTCCGGAATAAGCAAACTGATCTGCGTTGCAAACAACGCGATCAACCCCTGGTAGACAAATACAGGGACCGCTGAAAGCAGCACCCCGATTCCAAGAGTAGAAGCCAAAATAATGGAAGTAAACCCATCTATAATTCCTTTGGACATCAGAACGCCATGTTCATTGCTCAAACCGCTTTCCAAAGCGCCGATAAAGCCTAAAGCGCCAATTACGAAAATCAGCGTAGCCGTCACAAACCCTTGTGCAATGCTCCCCTTGCTTTCCTTAACTCCTAACTTCAATTCAACCCAATGGCCAAAATAATTGAGTTTCCCATCAAGGTTCGTCCATTCGCCAATCACTGTCCCCAACACCAGACTGATGATAACAATAACAAAGTTGCCGCTTTCAAAACCCATTTGAAGGCCCAGAGCCACTACGGCAATACCAATGACATACATCACGGTTTCTTTCATTTCCTCGGGGATATTACGCAATGCTCGCCCGATGATCGTTCCCACTACAATTAAAATCGCATTCACCAATGTTCCAAAGAGAACCATCGTTTCTCTCCTTCCTTACTCCCCCACAACAACCATCTTGCACTTGTGCCCGAAGTACATAGGCAACGGCTCAAGTAACCGCTGCGACCGGGTGCCGCACCGTCAGGTTACCTTCTGCTTTTAGCCGCCTACGCTTTTCTTATTGTCCAGTCTCCGGCGGCCAGCCTCTCGGGTCATAAACCAAGCCACCTGTGCGGCTGAAAACATGCCGCTTCGGTGACTCGTCTTATGCCCGTCGAGCCTCCATGGCCGCCTACGCTTTTCTTATTGTCCAGTCTCCGGCGGCCAGCCTCTCGGGTCATAAACCAAGCCACCTGTGCGGCTGAAAACATGCCGCTTCGGTGACTCGTCTTATGCCCGTCGAGCCTCCATGGCCGCCTACGCTTTTCTCTACAAAACAGAACCTATTTCCTGAGTTCCAGGAAATAGGCATCAGTCAGTTTAACAATTCTAGAATCCGNCTACAAAACAGAACCTATTTCCTGAGTTCCAGGAAATAGGCATCAGTCAGTTTAACAATTCTAGAATCCGTTCCAGGTCTTCTTCTGAGAAAAATTCGATTTCAATCTTCCCTTTGTTTTTGTTTTTTTTGATTTGTACTTTCGTGCCAAAGCGATCTCTTAATTCGGATTGCTTTTCTTCCAGGAACAAATCTTTTTTCTTCTCAATTGTTTCACGTGGAACATCTTCGTTTAAACGCTGCACCAGGTTTTCCAATTGACGAACGTTTAAATTTTCTTTCACCACTTTTTCAGCAGTTTCCGGAATCATTTTTTTGCTTCGCAGTCCGAGCAATGTCCGTCCATGTCCCATTGTTAGTTTTTTATCAGAAATCAACTTGCGGACTTCTTTGGGCAGAGCGAGCAAACGGACATGGTTGGCGATATGCGGGCGACTTTTTCCTAACCGAAAAGCTAATTGTTCCTGAGTTAAATTCAAGGCTTCCATCAACTTTTGATAGGCTTCCGCTTCTTCAATCGGCGTCAAATCTTCACGCTGCAGATTTTCCAAAATAGCCAGTTCCATCATTTGCTGATCAGTCAGTTCTTTAACAATGGCAGGAACTTCTTTCAATTTCGCCATTTTTGCTGCCCGAAAACGCCTTTCCCCTACAACAAGTTCGAAATGGTTGCCTGCTTTTCTGACAACAACCGGCTGCAAAATTCCATGCTCTTTGATTGAATCCGATAATTCCTCCAAAGCCGGTTTATCGAATATTTTCCGGGGCTGATAAGGGTTGGTCCGTAATTGATCGATATTGATTTGGTTGATTTTTTCCGATTCATTCAACGATTCGTCTGGGAACAATGCATTGATGCCTTTTCCTAATCCTTTAGCCATTACGAATCACTTCCTTCGCCAATTCTAAATACACTTCTGCGCCTCTGGATTTTGGATCATAAATAATAATCGGTTCCCCGTGGCTGGGAGCTTCGCTCAGACGTACATTCCGTGGGATGACCGTCCGGTAAACTTTGTCCTGAAAGTATTTTTTCACTTCTTCAATTACTTGGATTCCAAGATTGGTCCGCGCGTCAAACATGGTCAACAATACACCGTCAATCATCAGGTCCTGATTGAGGTGCTTTTGAACGAGGCGAATTGTGCTCAATAATTGGCTTAATCCTTCCAATGCATAATATTCGCATTGCACCGGAATAATAATTGCATCTGATGCTGTCAATGAATTGATTGTCAGCAAACCGAGAGATGGCGGACAATCAATAATGACATAATCGTACATGTCTTTCACTTCTTCAAGTGCATTTTTTAATCGCGCTTCTCTGGAAATGGTCGAAACCAGTTCAATTTCAGCCCCTGCCAGTGAAATAGTAGCTGGCACTACATGCAAATTTTCCACTTTGGTTTCCATAATAGTACTTTTTACATCGATGTCATCAATCAACACTTCATAAATGCATTGATCCACATCGCCTTTATTCACCCCAACACCGCTCGTTGCGTTTCCTTGGGGATCAATATCTATTAACAGAACTTTTTGCCCTAAATAAGCAAGGCAGGCACTTAAGTTCACTGAAGACGTTGTTTTTCCTACGCCGCCTTTTTGATTGGCGATCGCGATAGTTCTACCCACTCTTGCACCTACTTTCTTTACTACTCTCTTATTTTACTGTGCCGGCATTTTTATTGCTAATATTAACGATAAAAAATAATCACATATCTTCCTCTATTGTAACAAAACTATGAATCCCGTATTGTTACTTTCCTATAAAAAAACCCTTTCCATGGAAGGAAAGAGTTTTTTATGATTTTTTCTTGGGAATTTTCACCGTGATTTGATAGAATTCTTCGTGCTCTTCTTCTTCAGTGGTTACATCAATTCCACTCTTTGTCACCATATTCAGTGACTCTTTGATGGTATTCATCGCAATCCTCAAATCCCGGCTCACCGCTTTGCGTTTCGGTTTGATTTTTTTCGGTTTTACAGCCAGTAATTTCATCACTTTTTCTTCTAGTTGTTTAACATTCAATCCAAGCTCCATCGCTTCATTGAATAATTTTTGCTGCATGTCACTGTCTTTGATCTGCAATAAGGCGCGTGCATGCCGTTCTGTGATTTCCCGGTTCAGCAGCGCATCCTGAACTTCTTTCGGTAATTTCAGCAGTCGTAGCTTATTGGCCACCGTTGACTGCCCTTTTCCCAGACGCTGTGCCAGTGCTTCTTGTGTAATTTCGTGAATCTCCAGTAAATTTTGATAGGCATTGGCTTCTTCTACAGCCGTCAATTCTTCACGCTGCAGGTTTTCGATCAATGCAATAGAAGCCGTTTCTTTATCACTCAAGTTGCGGACAATTGCAGGAACTTCTGTCCATTCCAGCGAACTCATTGCCCGAAAACGTCTTTCTCCGGCAATGATTTCGTAATTCCCTTCATCATCCGACACTCTTACGACAATTGGTTGGATTACTCCATGGACATGAATGGTCCGAGCCAATTCTTCGATCTTTTCCTCATCAAAGATCGTTCTCGGCTGAAACTTATTGGCACTTATTTTATCGATTGGCAGTTTCACTACTTCTTCTGACGCTTCTTTTTTTGCCTCTATTGTATTTTCTATGTCTTCTGCTTTATCGCCACCTCCGAAGAAGCGGGAAAAAGGACTTTTCATCCTCAAGCACCACCTTTTAAAAGCTCGCTGTTATAGTATTCGCTGCCTAAGCACGATTCCCTGTTCACCCAATGTTCCACGTGAAACATTTCTTTTCTGTCACTCTTTGGTTTGCAAGAGCTCTTTGTCCCGCTTCGGTCAAAGCGGAAACCTCCTGCCTGAAGTTGCTCTTTACTGAATAGGAGACTTATTGGGAACTCCTGGTTTACGGGGGTATTTACTGGGAGTTGCTTTGGTTTTCCGAAAGACTTGGATATGTCGCTCACTTTCTTCTATCGGCAATTGGAAGGAGTGGATTTGGTGTTGTTCAGCCCCCAGTTTCTGAAGGGCTTTTTGGGCATCGTTCAATTCATCCACAGCGGAAGCAGCTTTCATGGCGGCAAACAAGCCCCCCTTTTTCACTAATGGCACGCATAATTCTGCCAAAACGGACAAACGGGCCACAGCACGTGCTGTAACTAAATCATAACTTTCCCGGTGAGCTGGCGCTTGACCGAAATCCTCTGCCCGGGAGTGAACAAAATGAACTCCAGTCAATTCCAGTTTGTCACTTAACTGGTTCAAGAATTGAATTCGCTTGTTTAATGAATCCACAATGGTCACTTCGATGTGAGGAAAACAGATTTTCAAAGGAATGCTCGGAAATCCGGCACCTGCCCCCACATCACATATTTTCATCGGCTGCGTAAAATCCAGATAAAATGCTGCTGTAATGGAATCATAGAAATGCTTTAAATAAACCGATGGCTGGTCTGTTATAGCCGTCAGGTTCATTTTTTCGTTCCATTCGACAAGTTCTTTGTAATACGTATGAAACTGGGCCAACTGCCCATCTGTCAAATCGATTCCTTTTTCACTGAGGGCGTCTTTAAATTGCTGCTCGTTCACTTTTTTTCCTCCCTCTTCTTTGCTTGTGTATGTTTCAAAATCTGCTTGTACAAGGTGAACTTAATATGTTGAGCTGCTGGTATTCTGCAAAAAAGCATGGGCTTCTGTCTCTGTATCGCTATGCTGCTGCGTAGCAAATACGGAGCCGAAGAAAGTTCAGCCCATGTATTTCCTATGTAAAAAGGACTGGTCTACGCCAGCCCATTTATAATTTATCCTTTTAAACCGAAACTTTTGCAATTCTTCCCTGTTCAATATACACCAAAAGAATAGAAATGTCAGCAGGGTTTACCCCGGAAATCCGTGACGCCTGCGCAATGGAAAGCGGACGGACTTCCGCCAATTTTCCTCTCGCTTCTGTCGCCAGGCCTGAAATTGCATGATAATCGATGTCTTCAGGTATTTTTTTGTTTTCCATTTTCTTCAGTTTATCGACTTGCTGAAGTGATTTCTCGATGTATCCTTCATATTTGATATGAATTTCCACCTGTTCTTTCACTTCATCTGCCAACTCCACTTCGGAAGCTGTCAACTGAGCAATCATATCATAAGTCATTTCCGGACGCTTCAGCAGATCTGCTGCGCGGATGCCGTCTTTCAATTCGCTTCCGCCCGCTTCTTGGATCAACTGCTGCGTTTGTTCGTTTGGTTTGATCATCATTTTTCTCAAGCGTTTGATTTCTTCTTCAATCAAATCTTTTTTCGTCAAAAACTTCGCATAACGGTCTTCCTTGACCATGCCGATTCTGTACCCGAGATCTGTCAGACGCATATCTGCATTGTCGTGGCGCAGTAAGAGGCGATATTCAGCGCGCGAAGTCAGCAAACGGTAAGGTTCGCTTGTCCCTTTTGTCACCAGGTCATCAATCAGCACTCCAATATAAGCTTCCGAACGGCTTAAAATCACTTCTTCTTTGCCCAGCACTTTTGCTGCCGCATTGATGCCCGCCATCAAGCCTTGTCCCGCCGCTTCTTCGTATCCGGATGTGCCGTTGATTTGGCCTGCTGTATATAAATTCACGATCTGCTTGGACTCCAGTGTCGGCCATAACTGAGTCGGTACGATGGCATCGTACTCAATGGCATAACCTGCACGCATCATTTCCGCTTTCTCAAGCCCTGGAATCGATTCCAGAAGCTGACGCTGCACATGTTCAGGCAAACTGGTTGAAAGCCCTTGTACGTAAACCTCGCTCGTATTACGGCCTTCTGGTTCCAGAAAAATCTGATGTCGCGGTTTGTCGCTGAAACGGACAATTTTGTCTTCAATTGATGGGCAGTATCTTGGACCTGTCCCTTTGGCCATACCGGAATACATCGGTGAAAGATGCAAGTTCTCATCAATGATCTGATGGGTTTTCCCGGTAGTGTAAGTCAGCCAGCACGGCAACTGATCCAGGATAAATTCCGTCGTTTCAAAGCTGAACGCACGCGGTACATCGTCTCCTGGCTGAATCTCAGTCTGGGAGTAGTCAATGCTTTTGCTGTTGACCCGCGGCGGTGTTCCGGTTTTAAAACGGACCGTTTCAAAACCCAGCTGTTCCAGGTTTTCCGCCAGTTTAATGGATGGCTGTTGATTGTTCGGACCACTTGAATAACGCAAATCTCCGATGATAATTTCTCCGCGAAGAAACGTTCCGGTCGTAATGACCACTGATTGGGCACGGTAAATTCCGCCGGCCTGTGTTTCCAGCCCTTTTACGGTTCCATCTTCCACGATCAGTTTCTCTACGACACCCTGATGCAGTGTTAAATTGTCTTCGTCTTCCATCAATCGCTTCATTTCCTGCTGATAAAGCACTTTATCGGCTTGAGCACGCAATGCGCGGACAGCCGGTCCTTTAGCTGTATTCAACATTCTCATTTGAATGTGTGTTTTATCGATTACGCGTCCCATTGCTCCACCGAGTGCGTCAATTTCGCGCACGACAATGCCTTTTGCCGGCCCTCCAATGGATGGGTTGCATGGCATAAACGCGATCATATCCAGATTCATCGTTAATACAAGTGTTTTGGCACCCATACGAGCGGAAGCAAGAGCGGCTTCCGCTCCTGCATGCCCCGCTCCCACAACGATGACATCGAACGTGCCTGCTTCAAATTTTGGCATGTTCGTTCATTCCCTTCGAATTTTATTTCCCTAAACAGAACTGGGAGAATAACTGGTTCAGGAGTCCATCGTCAGCTGTATCGCCGATGATTTCCCCTAGTATTTCCCACGTTCGAGTAACATCAATTTGGATCATATCGACAGGTACATCCATTTCAGCTGCACCGATGGCATCCGAAATGGTTTTATGTGCCTGATGCAGCAGCGAAATATGTCTGGCATTCGACACATATGTCATATCCCCGGCTTCGATTTCCCCTTCAAAAAACAACGCGGCAATGGCTTCTTCCAACTGATCGATGCCTTCTTCTTCTATTAAAGAAGTGGTCACCATCCGTTTACTGCCGGCCAGTTGCTGAACCTGTTCCAGATCAATTCCTTGCGGCAGATCGGTTTTGTTGATGACTACAATATAATTCATATCCTTTACAGCTTCAAACAACAACTCGTCTTCTGCTGTCAATGCTTCCGAATAATTCAGCACATAAAGGATCAAATCGGCTTCCTTCAATACTTTTCGCGAACGTTCCACACCAATCCGTTCCACTATATCTTCAGTTTCCCGGATCCCGGCAGTATCCACCAGGCGAAGCGGCACTCCGCGGACGTTGACGTACTCTTCAATTATATCACGGGTCGTTCCTGCTATTTCAGTGACAATGGCTTTGTTTTCGTGAACCAAACTGTTCAGTAAAGAGGATTTTCCGACGTTTGGACGCCCGACAATAACAGTAGAGAGTCCTTCTCTCAAGATTTTCCCCTGGGAAGAAGTCTGCAGCAATTTTTCAATTTCTGCACGCACCCATTCTGCTTTTTCCAGCATCATTGGACGTGTCATTTCTTCCACATCATCATATTCCGGATAATCGATGTTCACTTCCATTTGAGCGATCGACTCGAGCAGAGCCTGACGCAATGTGCTGATCAGCTTCGACAGCCGGCCTTCCATCTGGCCTAATGCCACATCCATGGCACGGTCTGTTTTTGCTCGGATCAAATCCATGACGGCTTCGGCCTGCGATAAGTCGATGCGGCCATTCAAGAAAGCACGTTTTGTAAATTCACCGGGTTCTGCCAGCCTGGCGCCGGCCTGCAGTACCAATTGCAGCACGCGGTTGACCGATACAATTCCACCATGACAATTTATCTCGATCACGTCTTCACGCGTGAATGTTTTCGGCCCTTTCATAAACGACACCATTACTTCTTCTGCCACTTCACCAGTCGTTGGGTCTTCCAAATGACCGTAATGGATGGTGTGGGTGGGCTGGGAAGCCAATGGCCTGCCGCCGGGGGCACGGAATAATTTATCTGCGATGCCAATAGCTTCCGGCCCACTCAAGCGGACAATCGCAATGGCGCCTTCACCGCTTGGCGTGGAAATCGCAGCGATTGTATCGAATTCCATATTGTTCCCTCCTAAAGTAAGAAACGAGCAAGCGCTTAACACAAAAGCAGAGAACCTGCATGTTAGAGCTCTGCAGCGACTCGCTTTTGAGCGCAATACCCATTCTGTCTCTATCGTTTGTTCGTCTATTCACAGTAGTCGATCCGCAAATCACTACATTCATAATTAAAGGCTTTAAAAAAGTTGTCCACATGTGGACAACCAGAAAATGCACATGACTTTCTAACATATTACATTAGCATAAATCCCATTAAATCAAAAGGCACAGTACTTCACAGAAAGAAAAAATTATTCTGCGGCCACAAAAAAAGACCCGCCGGGAGGGCGAATCTCTTATCTGTGCGGTTCGATGACCAAATAACGGTTCGGATCTTTTCCTTCTGAATGGGTATCAATGTCCAGTCTTCTCGACAATGCCTGGTGAATGACTTTTCTTTCATAGGAAGGCATCGGTTCAAATTGAACGCGGCTGCCGGTCCGGATCGCTTTGTCCGCCATTCGGTCCGCCAGCTGCTCGAGCGTTTCCTGCCGCCGTTCACGATAGTTTTCAGCATCCAGCTGAACCATCATAAACTGGTTCGAATATTTATTGGCTACAAGCTGGGCCAGCTGTTGAAGGGAATTCAGAGTTTGTCCTCTTTTGCCGATCAGCATAGCTACTTTTTCGCTTTCCAGGTAAAAATTGACCTGTTTGCCTTTTTGTTCATGCGTGATCCGTAAATCTTCAATCTTCATGCCTTCAGCTATCATTTGAATATACTTAATCGTTTCTTCTATCGCTCGGTCATTGGAAACAACCGGAATTTCTTCCGCTTCCTCCACTTTTTCCTGTTCTTGCACCACTGCTGTTTCTGCTTCAGCTGAACCAGTGGTAGTTGTTTCCAACTGCTGTTCTTCCACTGGCGCCGGTTCCGGCGTGTTCAGCGTCACTTCCACTTCAGCCTGTTTGGCACCAAAGCCCAGAAACCCTTTTTTCTCTTGCTGCAAAACCGTAATGCTTACTTCTTCACGTGTTACTTGGAGTTTTTCTAATGCTGCAGATATCGCGTTTTCAACAGTTGTACCCGTTTGCGTAATCTGTTTCACTTTTTAGCCCCTCCTGCTTTCGTTTTAACAGGTTGTTGCACTTCCTTTTTCTCCCACGGACGATAAATAAACATGTTTTGGATAAGAGAAATGATATTCCCGATTACCCAGTAAAGCGTTAATGCGGATGGCAGGATAATCCCGAATCCGACAATCATGACCGGCATAAAATACATCATGGCTTTCATTTGCGGGTTATCCATTGCTGGGCCTGTGCGCAATACAAGCAATTGCATGAGACCTGCAACTACTGCGAGGATAATGCTTGGTTCGGCCAGCGGGAAAATTAAGAATGTCCCCAGGTCGATTTCCGGAGTCGCGTTCATCCGGCTGATGGCATGGTAGAAACCGATCAGTATCGGCATTTGGATCAATACCGGAAGACAGCCCGCCATTGGGTTGACGCCTTTCTCCTGGAACATAGCCATCATTTCCTGCTGATACTTCTGCTGTGTCTGCGCGTCTTTGGATTTGTACTTCTCTTTTAACTTAGCCAATTCCGGCTGAATTTCCTGCATCCTTTTTGAGCTGCGCGTCTGCTTGATCATCAATGGAAGCAATACCAAACGGATGATGATCGTGACGGCAATAATTCCAAGGCCGTAAGTTCCCAGCAAATCTTTAAAGTAGGTGATCGCTGAAACGAGCGGCCAAACTATGAACTGGTTCCAAAACCCTTCGCTTTCATCACTGATGGGCTGATCGAATTCCATACAGCCTGCCAGCAGTAAAGTAACCGCTGTCAATGAGAGCAGCAATACTATTCGTTTATTCAATCTTCTTCCCCCAAACTTCTTTTCAATTACTTCTATAATACCATTCCTGTAACGCAGCTTGCTACTTCTTAGGCAAAGCGCGGGCGATTTTCAATACATGTTCCAAACTTTTCTTACTTTCGTGAAAATCCATTGTGGCCGCCTGTTGTCTGGCGATAATAACATAATCCGCATTCGGCACCAAATCGTCCTTCAATTCCAGGAACGATTGCCTTATATACCGTTTGATGCGGTTTCTCGTAACTGCGTTTCCCACTTTTTTGCTGACGGACAAGCCCAGGCGAAACTCCGGTTGATCGCTTTTCAACATATAAACGATGAATTGACGATTCGCATATGACTTTCCTTTTTTGAAAACGCGTTGAAATTCAATATTCTTTTTGATCCGTTGATGCTTGTTCATTTTTTCACCTGCTTTTTTTGGTTCATTTCTGCCGGTTTCCCGGCAGAAAAGAAAAAAAGACCACTGATGCGGTCAGTGGACTTAAGCTGATAATACTTTTCTTCCTTTGCGACGGCGTGCAGCAATTACTCTGCGTCCATTTTTCGTGCTCATACGTGCTCGGAAGCCGTGTACTTTGCTGTGTTTACGTGTATTTGGTTGGTATGTGCGCAATGACATATATGACACCTCCTGAATGAGAGTTGAGTACTTCTTAAAGACAGTCTTGACTATTATATAGTTGGACCCTTCAAAATGTCAATGTCTAAATGAATTTCTTTCTTCCTTCAGCCGCTCATGTTATCCACACCAGCTACAAATTTCGCTGAAAATCCTGTGCAGCTTTTTTGGTCCAAAAAATATTATCCACAGCCCTTATCGACAGCTTTTTCACATGTAAACCTGCTGTGGACAGTTGAATTGTGATTAAAACGGAGTGTGTGGATAAGTAGAATCCATGCTTGTGTTGTCTAATGTTTTTTGGTAACATTAACTTGTTTTCACTTGTTGATAATTTCCTTACCTAAAAAGTTATCCACATTTTGTGTATAAGGTGTGGATAGTTATTCACCACCCTGTTTGCAATTGTTATCCACAAGCTGTGGTTTTGTGTATGATATACTTATAAAATATTACATATAAAGGAGAAAAGCTATTGGAACACTTAGACGAACTTTGGTCGAGTGTCTTAGCCCAAGTTGAAACGAAAATCTCCAAGCCTAGTTTTGAAACATGGTTGAAATCGACAAAACTTCTATCTTATCAAAATGATACAGTCACCATATCAGCGCCAAATTCATTTGCACGTGATTGGTTGGAAAACCATTACGTGCATTTAATTACTGGCATTTTGTCAGATCTGACTGGCGATGACCTTTTGATAAAATTTGTCGTGCCCAAAGACCAGGACATGGATGATTTTCAGCTTCCAGCGCCTCGTGTAAAGCCGGGACAAAACGGCCAACAGGAGTTTTTGCCGGGTATGCTCAATCCGAAGTACACATTCGATACGTTTGTCATCGGGTCAGGCAACCGTTTTGCCCATGCAGCATCATTAGCCGTAGCGGAAGCGCCTGCCAAAGCATACAACCCGCTGTTTATCTATGGAGGAGTAGGACTTGGGAAGACACATTTAATGCACGCCATCGGACATTATGTCCTGGAACACAATCCGAATGCCAAAGTGGTTTATTTGTCTTCGGAAAAATTCACCAACGAATTCATCAACTCAATCCGTGACAACCAAACGGTCGATTTCCGCAATAAATACCGGAACGTCGATATTTTACTGATTGATGATATTCAATTTTTGGCCGGCAAAGAACAGACACAGGAAGAATTTTTCCATACATTCAACACACTTCATGAAGAGTCGAAACAAATCATCATCTCAAGCGATCGTCCGCCAAAAGAGATTCCGACACTGGAAGACCGCCTCAGATCCCGCTTCGAATGGGGATTGATCACGGATATCACACCCCCAGACCTGGAAACGAGGATTGCCATTCTGCGGAAAAAAGCAAAAGCGGATGGACTCGATATCCCGAATGATGTCATGATGTACATTGCCAATTCTATTGATTCGAATATCCGCGAACTGGAAGGTGCCTTGATCCGAGTGGTTGCATACTCTTCTTTGATCAACCGCGACATGAGCGGGGAGTTGGCAGCCGAAGCGCTGAAAGACATCATGCCGAATTCAAAGCCGAAAGTCATAACGATTCTGGATATCCAACATGCTGTCGGCGAACAGTTCAACATTAAAATTGAAGATTTCAAGACAAAGCGGCGGACAAAAGACATTGCTTATCCACGGCAGGTTGCGATGTATTTGTCCAGGGAAATGACGGATTTCTCTTTGCCTAAAATCGGAGAAGAATTCGGTGGCCGCGATCATACGACCGTCATTCATGCCCATGAAAAGATTTCAAAGATGCTGAAAGACAACCAACAGCTCCAGCAGGATGTCAAAGACATCAGAAGTACATTAGGGAAGTCTTAAAGATCTGTGGATAACCCGGTTTATTTTACAGCAGTTTATGCACAGTCTGTCTACATGTGGATAAGCTGCTTTTATTGACTGGAAAAGACTTATCCACAAATTCACAGCCCCTACTACTATTATTACTTTAAAGATCTTAAACAAAATATATATATAAGCGAGGTTCGAGAATGAAATTCGAGATAAAACGTGAGCGATTAGTTGAAGGATTAAACGATGTGATGAAAGCAGTCAGTTCAAAGACGACCATTCCGATTTTGACTGGTATCAAAATGGACGTTTCTTCAGAAGGCATGAGTTTAACCGGAAGTGATTCTGATATCACCATCCAAACATTCATACCGGCAGAAGAAGATGGGGAACAGATTATCCAAATCGCTCAGGGAGGAAGCATCGTCCTGCAAGCGAAAGTATTTGGGGAAATCATCCGCAAACTGCCAACCAATGATGTGGAAATCGAAATCACAGGCAATTTTCAAACGCATATCCGTTCAGGAAAGTCAGAATTCCATTTAATCGGTTTAGATGCCATGGATTATCCGCAGCTCCCGGATATTCAAGATGATCGGCTGTTTACCATTCCTGCCGATTTATTGAAAACCATCAACCGGGAAACAGTATTCGCTGTTTCGAGTTCGGAAACACGTCCGGTTCTGACAGGAGTACACTGGGAAGTGAAAGACGGAGAATTGGTTTGCGTAGCTACAGACAGTCATCGGTTAGCCAGACGCAAAACAAAATTAGAGACTCTTCCGGAAGACGAATACAGTGTCGTCATTCCAGGGAAAAGCTTAACGGAACTAAACCGGATTTTGGACGACACTTCAGATCCAGTGGAAATCGTCATGACCAATCAGCAGGTATTATTCAAAGCAAAACATATTTTGTTTTTCTCGCGTTTACTGGAAGGCAATTACCCGGATACTTCCCGGTTGATACCGTCTGATTACAAAACGCAAGTAACTGTCAATGGCCGTTCACTTCTGCAAGCCATCGATCGGGCTTCACTATTGGCCAGAGAAGAACGCAATAACGTAGTTCGTTTTTCCACTAATACAAGCAGCGAAGTGGAAGTATCTTCAAATTCACCTGAAGTCGGGAAAGTTGAAGAACAGATCCAGGCTCAGAATATTGATGGAGAAGAATTGAAGATTTCGTTCAGTGCCAAGTTTATGATGGATGCCTTGAAGGCGATTGACGGCCAAGACGTCATTATTCAATTTGCCGGAGCCATGCGCCCGTTTATATTGAAATCGGCATTGGATGATTCCATTCTTCAGCTGATTCTTCCTGTCCGAACCTATTAAAAATTGAAAAGACATTCGAGGATAGCCATAAAGGCTATCCTTTTTACTTCTGACCCCAAATAAGGTAAAATAGAGGGATAGACTACGAATTGAAGGATGAGTGCATTGTGAAAGAAATAGGGATTGAAACAGAATTTATCACGCTTGGCCAATTGCTTAAGATGACCGATACCATCAGTTCTGGAGGAATGGCCAAATGGTTCCTGGAAGAGCATGAGGTATATGTCAATGGGGAATTGGAAAATCGGAGAGGACGCAAGCTTCGTCCCGAAGACATTGTCAACATCCCCGAAGTCGGTGAAATTCAGATAGTCACTGCTGAAGGCATGGACTTCGATGCGGATTGACCGTCTCGAACTTACCAATTATCGGAATTACGAAACATTGGACTTGGCTTTTTCTCCGGAAATCAATGTATTCATCGGTGAAAATGCTCAAGGCAAAACAAATATCATGGAATCTTTATATGTCTTATCCATGGCGAAATCACATCGAACTTCAAACGATAAAGAATTAATACGCTGGGATGCGGATTATGGTAAAATAAAAGCTGATGTGCATCGGAAATACGGGAAACTTCCTCTTGAAATTTCGTTGTCGAAAAAAGGCAAAAAGGCGAAAGTCAACCATCTGGAACAAAGAAAACTCAGTGATTATGTCGGTCAATTGAATGTAGTGATGTTTGCACCCGAAGACCTGCACCTGGTAAAAGGAAGCCCGCAAGTCCGCCGGCGTTTTATCGATATGGAAATTGGCCAGATTTCACCTGTTTATTTGCATGATCTGGTGACTTATCAAAAACTTTTAAAACAGCGAAATCATATATTGAAACAAAACTACGGCAAGCCATCAATTGATGATGTCATGTTTGATGTCTATACGGATCAATTTATCGAAGCAGCCGTAAAAATTATTCAGAAACGCTATCAATTCATGGAACTTCTGCAGCAATGGGCAGAGCCGATCCATCATGGGATATCCCGTGGGCTGGAACAACTTCAAATCCGCTATCGCCCCATCAGCGGTTTAAGACCCGAGTGGACGCCTGAAGAAATGGCGTCTTTTTTAGGACAGAAACTGGTTGAAGTACGAAAACGGGAATTAGAGCGAGGAGTGACTCTTGTAGGTCCCCATAGAGACGAACTGCAGTTCATGGTGAATGGATATGATGTCCAGACTTTCGGTTCCCAGGGACAGCAAAGAACGACCGCTTTGTCCCTCAAACTGGCGGAAATTGAACTGATCAAACAAGAAGTGGGCGAAGCCCCTGTATTGCTGTTGGACGATGTGTTGTCTGAACTGGATGATTTCAGGCAATCGCATTTGTTGAATACGATCAAGGGCTCGGTCCAGACTTTTGTTACAACGACCAGCGTGGAAGGCATACAGCATGACACCATCCAAAATGCACGGATTTTCGAAGTGTCCCAAGGAACGGTCAAGGAATGACAAAGTACAGCACGGTAAGTTTTTTGGTAATAGAAATGTTGTAAGGAAGAGTAGGTGAACAGTGTGACGATGGAAGAAAACAATCTTCAGCAATCGTACGAAGCAAGTCAAATTCAAGTTCTTGAAGGTTTGGAAGCTGTTCGGAAAAGACCGGGGATGTATATCGGTTCGACCGGCGCGAGAGGGCTTCATCATTTGGTCTGGGAAATTGTCGATAACAGCATTGATGAAGCATTGGCAGGCCATTGCGATGAAATCAAAGTGACAATTGAAAAAGACAATTGGATTTCTGTGGAAGATAATGGACGAGGAATCCCGGTAGGCATGCAGGAAAAAATGGGGCGTCCGGCAGTTGAAGTCATCATGACTGTGTTGCATGCAGGTGGTAAGTTCGGTGGCGGCGGCTATAAAGTGTCCGGCGGACTCCATGGCGTTGGGGCTTCCGTGGTCAACGCTTTGTCAGAAGTGACTGAAGTATATGTAAATCGTGATGGCAAAAGGCATTATATTAAATTCGAGCGGGGCGCCGTAACGGAAGAGTTGAATGTGATTGGCGATTCTGACCACACCGGAACGATGATCCGCTTTAAAGCAGATGCTGAAATCTTCAAGGAAACGACGGTTTATGAGTATGACATTCTCGATCATCGATTGCGCGAACTTGCTTATTTGAACCGTGGCTTAAAGATTACCGTGAAAGATGCGCGCGAAGGCGAAGAGAAAGAAAATACTTACCACTTCGAAGGCGGAATCAAATCCTACGTTGAACATTTGAACAAATCCAAAGAGCCTCTCCATGCGGAAGCTATTTTTGTCGAAGCGGAAAGAGAAGGGATTTCTGTTGAAGTGGCCATGCAATACAATGCAGGTTTCGCAGCAAACATCTTTTCATTTGCCAATAATATCAATACACACGAAGGCGGCACGCACGAATCGGGCTTTAAAACGGCTTTGACACGTGTCATCAATGACTATGCACGGAAAAACGGCCAGTTGAAAGATCAGGATCCAAATTTAACAGGCGACGATGTGCGGGAGGGTCTGACTGCCATCATTTCAGTAAAACACCCGGATCCACAGTTTGAAGGCCAAACAAAAACGAAACTGGGGAATACGGAAGTCAGCACAATCGTCAATAACCTTTTTTCTGGAGGATTTGAACGCTTTCTTCTGGAAAATCCAGCGGTTTCACGGAAAATCGTTGAAAAAGGGATCATGGCTTCACATGCTCGTATGGCAGCAAAAAAAGCCCGTGAATTTACCCGTCGAAAATCGGTTCTTGAAGTATCCAGCCTTCCGGGTAAACTGGCGGACTGCTCTTCCCGGGATCCGGAAATCAGTGAAATTTATATTGTAGAGGGTGACTCAGCAGGAGGATCTGCAAAATCAGGGCGTGACCGCCATTTCCAAGCGATTTTGCCTCTTCGCGGGAAAATTCTCAACGTCGAGAAAGCCCGTCTGGATAAAATTTTATCCAATGCTGAGATCCGCAACATCATTACCGCGCTTGGTACAGGAATCGGCGAAGAATTCAATTTGAATAAAGCACGCTATCATAAAGTTGTCATCATGACAGATGCGGATGTGGACGGCGCTCACATCCGGACATTGCTGCTGACATTCTTTTTCCGTTATATGCGTCCATTGATTGAAGCCGGTTATATTTATATTGCCCAGCCGCCATTGTTCCAGATCAAACAAGGGAAGCATGTGGAATACGTCTATACAGACGATCAACTGCAGGAAGCTCTTGGGAGATTATCCAACTCGCCGAAACCGAATATTCAGCGTTACAAAGGTTTAGGGGAAATGAACGCCACTCAATTATGGGATACGACAATGGACCCCGATGTTCGGACATTGCTGCAGGTGACGTTGAATGATGCCATGCTGGCAGATGAAACTTTCCATATTTTGATGGGGGACGATGTGGAGCCTCGCCGGAACTTTATCGAAGAAAACGCAAGATACGTTAAAAATCTGGATATTTAATGGATTAAGGTTGAGAGGAGGCTGCGGATATGGCGGAACGGCCAAGCAGCGGAGTAGAAGAAATAAATATCAGCACGGAGATGCGTACGTCATTTTTGGATTACGCGATGAGTGTAATCGTATCCCGTGCCTTGCCGGATGTACGTGATGGCTTGAAACCTGTACATCGCCGGATCCTTTACGCAATGCATGATCTGGGAATCACAGCGGACAAAGGGTACAAAAAATCAGCACGGATCGTTGGGGATGTAATCGGTAAATACCATCCCCATGGTGACAGTGCCGTTTATGAAACGATGGTTCGTATGGCTCAGGATTTCAGTTACCGCTACATGTTGGTGGATGGCCACGGGAATTTCGGGTCAGTGGACGGAGATTCAGCAGCTGCCATGCGTTACACGGAATCGAAAATGTCGAAGATCTCCATGGAATTGCTGCGTGATTTAAATAAAAATACAATTGATTATCAGGAAAACTACGATGGGCAAGAAAAAGAACCGGTTGTTTTGCCCAGCCGGTTCCCTAATTTGCTGGTCAACGGAACTTCAGGGATTGCGGTCGGGATGGCCACCAATATCCCCCCGCATCACTTGGGCGAAACGATCGATGGTGTTTTGGCGTTGGCTGATAACCCAGCAATTACAACAGAAGAGCTAATGGAGTACATCCCCGGCCCGGATTTCCCGACAGGCGGAATTATTCTCGGACGGAGCGGTATCCGCAGAGCCTATGAAACGGGTAAAGGGTCTATTATGATCCGGGCGGTAGTGGAAATTGAAACAAAACCGAACGGCAAAGAAGTAATTATCGTCAATGAAATCCCTTACCAGGTGAACAAAGCCCGATTGATCGAGAAAATCGCGGAGCTGGTGCGTGATAAGAAAATTGATGGCATTACCGATCTGCGTGACGAATCCGACCGAAACGGCATGCGGATCGTCATTGAAGTAAGAAGAGATGCGAGCGCGAATGTCTTATTGAATAACCTATACAAACAAACCGCTATGCAAACCAGCTTCGGGATTAATATGCTGGCGCTTGTAGATGGCCACCCGAAAGTACTGGGCTTAAAAGATGTTCTTTATCATTACTTGGAACACCAAAAAGTAGTGATCCGTCGCCGGACGCAGTTTGAATTGACCAAAGCCGAAGACCGTGCACATATCCTGGAAGGTTTGCGCATTGCGCTCGACCATATTGATGCAATCATCGCATTGATCCGAGGCTCACAGACAACCGAAGAAGCACGTAACGGTTTAATGAATGATTTCAACCTTTCGGAACGCCAATCGCAGGCGATTCTGGATATGCGTCTCCAGCGCTTAACGGGGTTGGAACGTGACAAAATAGAAGATGAATATCAGGGACTGGTTAAGTTAATGGATGAACTTCGTGACATCCTGGCCAACGAATACCGGATACTTGAAATTATTCGCGAAGAGCTGCTTGAAGTGAAAGAGCGCTTCAAAGATGACCGCCGAACAGAAATCACAGGCGGCGGAGCGGAAATGATCGAAGACGAAGACTTGATTCCAAGAGAAGATTCCGTTTTGACATTGACTCATAATGGTTATATTAAACGGTTGCCAGCGAACACGTATCGCAGCCAAAAACGCGGTGGGCGAGGAGTGCAGGGAATGGGCACCAACGAAGACGATTTCGTTGAGCACCTGCTTTATACCTCGACTCATGACACGATTTTGTTCTTTACCAATAAAGGGAAGGTTTATCGCAAAAAAGGATACCAGATTCCTGAATACGGTCGGACAGCCAAAGGTCTTCCGCTCGTCAATTTACTGGAAATCGGTAAGAACGAGAAAGTGACAGCTGTTATCCGTGTTGAAAAATTCAAAGAAGATGCCTTTTTCTTCTTCACTACACGCGAAGGCGTCAGCAAACGGACACCGTTGGACAGCTACGCCAATATCCGGCAAAACGGCTTGATTGCCATCAACTTAAGGGAAGAAGACGAATTGATTTCCGTTAAATTGACCGATGGCAATAAAGAAATAGTGATCGGCACAAGAAATGGTGCATTGATCCGCTTCCCTGAAACGGATATCCGGAGCATGGGCCGGACAGCCAGCGGTGTACGTGGCATCCGTCTGCGTGAAGGAGATGCAGTCGTCGGCATGGAGATCTTGGATCCGAATGACAATGTACTGGTAATTACCGAGAAAGGATACGGAAAACAGACAAAAGAATCGGAGTACCGTGTCCAATCGAGAGGCGGAATGGGCATCAAAACCGCCCAGATCACTGATAAAAATGGGCCGCTTGTGGCTGTGCGGACAGTTAACGGAACAGAAGATATCATGCTGATTACAGTAAATGGCATTCTGATCCGTATGGATGTCAACGATATTTCGACCACAGGCAGAAGCACACAAGGAGTTCGCCTCATCCGTTTAGGAGAGGAAGAAATTGTCGCGACTGTCGCGAAAGTGAAAAAAGACATCGAACTTCCGGAAGACACCGATGAAGGTGCCGAAGACGAGCTGATTGAAGAAAGCATTGAAGAAAGTGCTGAAGCAGACGTTTATGCGGAAGATGAAATTGTCGCTAATGAGAATGTAGACGAAGTGGAAGAATCTCCTGAAGAAGACGAGGAATAATTTGTAGAACCCGCTGATTAATGAGCGGGTTCTTTTTTTTGAGCAAATATAAAGTTGAATAGACGCTGGCTGACCGGTTAAATTTCTGCAGCGATTTCTTATCTCAAAAGAAATTTGAAGACCAATAAAGTTTTTTGCAGAAACTGTTGACATTCCTTCCGGTGTACTTTAATATAATA
>NZ_RIAX01000005.1 GCF_003719725.1 Planococcus salinus
ACTTTCACCATCTAGATAGTTGCCATGCCTGGCACACCATAAAAAAGCTATCCGCGGCATGCGGATAGCTTCTCATATTTATAAAACAATCAGATCACCAAAAATTGAAATCAGCAACAGGCTGACTGCCCCCACAGAAAGAGCTGCAATCAATCCAATGTAAAACGGCTTGATGCCCATGCCTTTGAAAATTTTTAAATTGGTTGATAAGCCCACTCCTGCCATCGCGAGACCCAGCATATAGGTGGAACCGAAAGAACTCCAGAAACTGTAGAAGGATTCCCATGATGACGGGCTGAATAATCCGAACGCAGAACCGGTGGAGACGACTGTGGCATCTCCGACTGTCCGCATCAATGACAAAAATAAAAAGCCAAGGATGAAGACCGGAAACAGCTTGTACCATCTGGGCAATTGTCCCGCTGTGTCCATGCCGTTTTTCGTGTTATTCCTGAAAAACAAATAAGAGACAAAAGGGATTACCGCAATAATGAAAAGGTTTCGTGTCAATTTGGTGATTGTTGCCACATCTATGACCGTTTCCATGTTATACATTTGAGCGTAAATCAGAGCCGCTCCCGTGACTTGAGCCGTATCATGGATGGCTGTTCCAAGGAACAGACCTGCTTTAATCGGTTCTGTTGCAAAAAAAGCATGTGCCAAATAGGGATAAAACAACATTCCAATCAAGCCGAAAATTGTGATATTCGCCACTGCGTAGGAGATTTCGTCTTCTTTCGCTTTGATGACCGGCGCAGTCGCCATAATAGCTGTAACACCACAAATTCCAGTCCCATTTGCAATTAACGTCCCCAAGCGTTCTGATTGGTTCAGTTTTTTTGTGAAATACAATGTAACGAATAACCCCACCGAAATGCAGGCTACAATCAGCGGCAACCCCCATGCACCGAGCTTTAAAGCTTCATTCAGGCTTAAGCGCAAACCCAGCAGAATAATCCCAGTCCGAAGAGCATACTTTATGGCGAAGCCGATGCCCATCGAAAAGAGACTGGACACGCCAATTGTATTCCGGATGATGATTCCCAACAGAATTGCCACAAATATACCTGAGACTGGACTGGAGCTCCCTTCCGGCAATACGTCTGCCCTCACTAAAACGTAACCGATCAGTTCCGCACCATAGATTCCGGCCATCATTACAGCAAAACAAAGAGCCAATCCGGGAATCAAGCGGGCATGTGTATAACTTTTTATCGTTTCTGTCATGTTAATCTTCTCCTTGCAACCTTTATCAAATCGCATTTACCGTGTCTTCAAACAGACACAGTCATTATATTACCACTTATTCGGTAAAAATCAGCTTTCCTCCATGAAAAAACACTGGAAGCTGAAGATTTTCAAAACCGGAAAGTGCTTTCCGTTCAAAGATTTTGTAAATACACTGAAATTCAGTAAACACTAAATTTCCATTTATTGTTTAATAAAAGGGATTTTAGACCGTTATATAAATCGAAAATACCATATTTTGTTTAAAATATTTTTATCTGAATTTTCTAATAAAACTATTGACCTAGTAAGCAAAATAGATTAGCCTAAAGAAAAGATGTGCCATCTGCTGCGTTGTCCAACCACTGTATAGTCTCATTTTTTACTGGCCATCAATTATGGAAATCACATGAGGTGAGAAAAATGGCTGTTGATGGAAAAAAAATGGCCAAGGGCAAAAAGCGGCTGCTTGCTGTTTGCTTGGTTATTGTCACACTAGCTTCACTTTGTATAGTAGTTTTGTTGCCCAAAGCCACTAACACCATGAATGAGATTCACCAGCCGTTAGCACGCGACATGTCGGAAAAGCGGTTTGAGAAGCTGGAGTTGAAGGACAAAGATCCGATTTCGGTCTTGTTGCTCGGAGTGGATGAACGGGAAAATGATCAGGGAAGATCTGATACAATGGTGGTCCTTACCGTCAACCCTTCTGATCAATCCACTAAAATGGTCAGCATTCCGAGGGATACGTACACAGAAATCGTTGGACGGGGCACTTTGGATAAGATCAATCATGCGTATGCTTTCGGGGGACTGGAAATGTCGTTGGCTACAACTGAAAACCTTCTGGATATCCCGATTGACTATGTGGTCCAGTTGAACATGAAAGGCTTCAAGGATGTGGTGGATGCAATCGGCGGTGTCGAAGTGACCAATGATCTGGCTTTTGATGACTTCCAGGTGGGGGACATTACATTGAATGGAAATGATGCACTGCGGTATGTCCGTATGAGAAAACAGGATCCCGATGGAGACTTTGGTCGCCAGAACAGACAAAAACAAGTCCTTGACAGCATTATGGCCAAAGCTTCTTCCCTGGATGCAGTGCTCAATTATCCAAAGGTTTTTGATGCGTTGGGCGACAATGTACGGACCAATATGAGTTTTCGGGAAATGGTTCATGTCCAAAGCAACTACCGGGATGCCGCCGATACGATTGACCAGCTGTATTTTGACCAGGGATACGGTGAAACAATCAATGGCATTTGGTATTATATGATGGACGAAGAAGAACTGAAGGAAATCCGAAGCGTATTAAAGGAACATTTGAATATGAGCTGATTGCTTCATGCAGAAAAAAGCATTTCGAATGAGAAAATTCGAAATGCTTTTTATTATTTCCTACTTCACTTAGCAATTCATGCATAATTTTATATTCTTTATTATGCTGTCACTATACTCTTCCTTGGACTTTAAGCCGTCCTTTTTTTTGAACAGCCATTATTTCTTTAATGCAGAGAAGAACATATTCCAAGTCTTCCTTAGATATTAAATAATGCACAATCATTCTAATTTGTTTTTCTCCAATTTTTTTCACTTTTATATTCTTTTGCTTCAAGAAAAAAATCAAGTCATCAGCCAGTAAATCCATTTCATTAATTCGAAGCGAGATAATATTGGTTTGCACCTCATTTACACTGACTCCTTCAATCATGGCCAGTTTTCGGGCTATATAAGATGCTTTCCTATTATCTTCTGCCAAACGACCGATCATATGATCCAGAGCATAAATTCCAGGCGCGGCAATAATTCCCGCTTGCCTCATGCCTCCTCCGATTCGCTGGCGGTTCACCTTCGCTTCCCTGATGAATTCTTTGCTCCCTGCCAGCACCGATCCAAGCGGGCAACCTAACCCTTTTGTCAAACAGAATTGGACTGCATCCACTTGGCTGCATAGTTCTGATGGTTTTTTCCCTAATTCTACTGCTGCATTAAAGATTCTGGCTCCATCTAAATAGACTGGAATTCCATACGACTTGCCCAATTCTTTCATTTCTTTCATATTTTCCAACGATACTATCTGTCCATCATTCAAATTATAAGTATTTTCTAAGGAAATTAATCCTGTGCCAGCTTTTTGAATATCACGTATAGATATTGCTCTTTCCACTACTCCCGGATCAAAGTAACCCTCCATCACAGTAACCGGTCTAGCCTGGACTTGTGCTATTGCAGCCATGGCCGCCCCTTCTAAATTATAAATATGCGATTGGTCTCCAACAATCACTTCCTGTCCCCTTTGGACAAAGCTCATAATGGCAGCTTGATTCGCCATAGTTCCTGAAATAGTGAGAATCGCATCTTCCATTCCTAGAAGTTCCGCCGCTTTTTTTTCCAGTTCGTTTACCGTAGCATCTTCTTTCATAATGTCGTCACCTAATGAGGCTTTCGCAATCGCTTCAATCATCTCTGGTTTAGGTAAGGTGACCGTATCACTCCGCAAATCGATATTTCGCTCCCTCATAACCTTGCATCCTCTATATTTAGAGCGACTTCGTTTTCAGGAGCCGTTTCTTGTTCAAGCTCTTCATCTTCTTTACCAAAGAAACGATTGACGATCATGGCGATTGCTCCATCCCCTGCAATATTAGTAGCGGTACCAAAGCTGTCCTGAATCATAAACAAAGCAAGCATTAAACCGATTGCAGCTTCGTTAAACCCTAAAGTCGATTGCAAAATCCCAATTGCAGCAAGTGCTGAGCCCCCCGGCACTCCGACTGCGCCGACTTCAATTACTCCAAGGATGATAATGAAAGAAATAATTAATCCTACAGGCGGCAAACCTCCCTGTGTCAGCAAGGAGACTGTGATGGCACTGATTGTCAGCGTCATTGCTGCCCCTGACAGGTGCACATTGGCGCAAAGCGGCATCACAAAATCAGCAATCTTTTTGTTAATATATGGAACAGTTCGAGCCTGTTTGAGTGATACAGTCATCGTGACGGCACTCGACATGGTTCCCATGGCAGTGAAATAGGCAGGCAGCATTGCTTTGAACATCGTAAACGGATTTTGCTTGGAAACGATCCCCGCAATTGTGTATTCGGTAATCAACCAGACTGCCTGTAATAGCAGAATCAGCACCAGCATTTTTCCAAATACCGACATAGTCCCAAACAATTCGCCTTTTGCCGTCAAACCTGCAAAAATACAAGCAATAAAAAAAGGAATCGCTGGAACAATGAAACTCTTGATAACACGTTCTATCATATTTCTAAATTCAATCACGGCACCAGACAAGATCTTCGCTTCTCCCCAAGAAGAAGCCATGCCCACGACAATTGCCAGCACAAGCGCTGAAATAATTCCCATTATTGGAGGTATATCCAACTCCACAAAAGGCGCTCCAATTGTCGCAGCTTCCACTGCCTGACTAGCTTCCAGTGCAAAACCCGGTACTACCAGATAAGCTACAGCAGCTCCGAACATACAGGCCAGAATTGTATCAATATAGGAAATGCCAATTGTAAAACTTAATAAACGGCCTGCTTTTGAAGAAAACTCGGTAATACTTGCAGCAACAAACGCAAAAATAATAAGCGGGATAAAGAACTTAATCAAATTTCCCAATAGAACATTTCCCGTCTCCGTTAGACGGATCATCCACTCAGGGCCAAAAAAACCAATTAAAATACCTGCGCCAAGCCCTATTAACAATTTCGGAATAAGTCCAAGTTTCATCGTTTCTCCTCCAATCGATAATCGTAGTTCTTCTTCCCTGATCCTATGTAGCTCTCAGCGTTCCTTCATAATCTACTTTTACATTTCTGCAACCTCCTCATGAAAAATATTTAAACAATTATAACACTTATAGACAGAATTAAACGAAAATTTTAAATATTAGTTTAATATAAACTTCTCTTTTCTATGGAGCTTAATGCTAAAACTGTTTTAACGAATATTTTTCTATAGTACTTGAAAGAATCTGAGCATAAAAAAGCCAGCGATGAGTCCAACCTACTCATCACTGGCTATTCGGTAACAATCTCTTCCATCTTTCTTTGAAGCATACATCGCCTGATCGGCAACTCGGGTAAGTGAAGAAAAACTGCTTGTGGGACGGGCTATGGCGATTCCCATACTGGATGTTACGCGAAGCGTCTCTTCGTTGACATGCCAGGGAGCCTTGAAAGCCTGCCGAAACTTCTCTCCTGAGGCGGCTGCCAGTTCTTCTGTTTCCACCTCTGACAGCAGCACGATAAACTCATCACCGCCAAGTCGTGCAGCAATATCCCTTTCTCCTACTACCTCCCGTAGCCGGGACCCGAATTCCTGAATGATACCATCCCCTGTTTCATGGCCGTACCGGTCATTTATGTCTTTGAAGTTATCAATATCAAGAACCATAAGAGCAAATGTTTCCCCTGTTTCATGGAGTAAAGCAAATCTTTCAGCCAACCGATTTTCGAAAAAACGGCGGTTTGGCAAGCCTGTCAGGGAATCATGATACGCGAAATATTCGAGTTGCTCCTCGTATTCTTTCTGAAGCGAAATATCCCGGGCTATTGTCACCATATAACTGAAATGTTTTTGTTCATCAAAAACCGGCGACCATATCACTTCCGACCAAATCCACCCTTTTGTTTTATGCCTGATCCGCAGCTGCATTTTTTTCGGCTGACGGCTTTCAATCGCGTTCCAAAAATTTTCTTTCAGCAGAGACTTATCTTTGTCATGAGTATTGTGATAAGGAGGTTTGTTCATCAATTCGGTGTTCTTATATCCGTATATTTCTTCTGAAGAAGGAGAAACATACAAATACTTGCCCGTATCACTCATCAGCACAATGACGTCGTGGATGTTTTCTGCAATAATCCGAAAGCGTTTTTCGCTTTCCCCGAACTTGGAAATCATTTTATCCAATTCCCTCATATCTTTCAAAATTGCATAAACTCCCACTATTTCCTGATGAACTTCAATCGGCGAAAACTTGATCAAACAGCCGATTTCTTCCCCTGATTGGTGCATGACGTTTATCCGGCAATCTTCCAGAATCTCTTTGATCGAACGTCGAAAACAGTGCCATGTACGGTCTGCATCTCCGGGAGAGATGTATCCGACTAGATCGGTTCCCATCAATTCATCCAGCTTGAAACCCGTCAGATCTTCAGCTGCCGCATTGCTGCCCACAATTTCCCCCTGCAGGTCCAAAGTAAAAATCGCGTCTGCGTTATGATGAAACAAAGACCGGTAACGTGACCGGCTTTCCTCTAACCACTCCCTCGCTTCCTTCCCTTCGACTTTTGCCAGTTTTTCTTCTGTTATATCTTTCACCACCCCGACAACGTGAGTGCAGCTGCCCGCCTCATCGAAAAGAGGAGTCAACCGGGACTCTGAAAAATGTTGGTGCCCTGCAGGAGACGTATACGAATCTTCGTAAACATAACTTTCCCCGGTCGCCAATACGTTCCTGTACTGTTCCTCTAAAAATTCAGCTGTTCTCTTTGAGTGGTTTTCCTGAAACGTTTTACCAAGTGCCGTTTCGTCCAAATGGGTTTTCTCGAAGGCTGCTCGATTTATAAAATCATAAACGAAAGCAGCATCCTCCCTTACTGCTACAACAAACACCATTTCCTGTACCCCATCCATCAAAACCTGCTTCATGTCCAGCGTCACTGACTTCTCCACAAAATACATCCCCCTTACTTCCTCTGTTGAAAAACGTTAGCGCCTTCTTCTTTATTTCCCGTGAAATCATCGGATTCCACCGGCTCTTTGTCCGGCTTTTAACATCAGCAACAGAGCCCCGCCACGAATTGTTCGCTTCGCAGCCTATTGTAAATAATTGCTGGCTGCCGGGGTGAATTTTTTCGCCTTTTACTTTACATTATCTTTACTGTACCAATAAAACACCTTCTATATAAGTTGATGTTACATCTTCCACTTTTTTTCCTAAAGCGATAGGCCTTGACCAATCACCGTTGCCATGCTGAATTTTCCGCAAGCGAGAACCCATTGTCCTTTTTTGAGTGCCTCTCGAGCTTTTTCCCGGGGTTCCAACGTACTTACGGTTCCATTATAAGTCCTGTTTAAATGCTGATTCTGTCAATAAACCGGCGCTTTGTTTTATAATGGAACCAAGTAAGGGAGATGAGTCCATGTGTTTGATTAATTTTCAATACAAATCGCATCCAAAGTACAAATTAGTGATTGCAGCAAATCGGGATGAGTTTTACGGCAGACCTACCGCTGCCGCACAGTTCTGGGAAGAAGAACCGAATATTCTGGCAGGACGTGACTTATTGCAGAATGGAACCTGGCTCGGCGTCACAAAAAACGGGCGTTTTGCGGCTTTGACCAATTTTCGCGACCCTTCTGAAATGGACCCCCGGAAAATTTCAAGAGGAATGATTGTCCGAAACTTTCTGGCCGGCCACCAATCACCGGAAGAATTTCTGAAGACGCTGAACAAAGAAGACTATACCGGCTTCAACGTCCTTGTCGGTGATACAAATCACTTGTTCTACTACAATAACCTGCAGGGAGATATTACTGAAGTTCCGCCGGGAACACACGGTTTAAGCAATCATTATTTGAACACCCCCTGGCCGAAAGTCGTCAAAGGCCGAAAGAATTTGGAGGCCTATTTATCTACCACCGGGGAAGTGCAACTCGATTCGTTATTCCATATACTTTCTGATGCTGAACAGGCTCCGGACTCCCATTTACCCGAAACAGGAGTCGGCCTGGATTTTGAACGCAAACTGTCATCCATTTTCATCAAAACGCCCGATTACGGCACACGCTCTGCTACAGTGGTCTTGGTCGATCATGACAACCATGTAACCTTTGCAGAACGAACGTATGAGAAAGGAGAATTCAAAGAACAGAAAACCTTTGAATTTACAGTTCAATAAACAAGCAAGCCCCTGGTATTGGGGCTTGCTTGTTTACTCAAACGACACACTCATGCTTTCCAGTAAGCGCTTGTATTCCGGATACCACTCGTTCCACTCCTCTTCACGACGGAATTCTTCATTTTCGAGCACAGCTTCAATTGTATCCAGGCACACATGCCAACCGGCGAGATCTTTCGGTGTGTGCGGTGTCAGTTTATTGATCGTTTCAATGAGGCGAAGCTCCGTACTTCCGTTTTTCGGTGTCAACTCGAACCGCACATCGTCTTCTCCCCATTCAAAAGCCATCACTTGCCCTTCCCTGTAATCCGTAATGGCCATATTTTCTACTGTACCGTCTCCCATATCAAAAACGATCAACCCGTCTTTCCCCAGCTTTTCCACTTTCAGTTCAGAAAACCATTGCTGCAGCTTGTCATTCTTTGTCAGCATATCCCAGACTGCTTTCACGTCATGCTTTAATTCACGCTTGAAAGTCGCTTTGAACCCCGGTCCTTTTCGGACAATCTCCGCTCTCATCCCGACTCCTCCTTCACGATTCGATTTTGTTTTTACTATACCGCAATCGAAGGAATGTTACTCCCCCGGGCCGGGTATACATGCCGTAAGGAGTTGGTTACTATGAGATTGGGATACGCCTGTATGAATACCGAACTGAAAACCGTTTTCAAAACATTGCGCGTGGCTACAGCTGAAGCGCAAGGCACAGGCAAAATAAAAGAACTGACACTGAAAAATATGGAGACGACGCTGCAGATTATTCAATGGAATTTAGTGAACGACATCTATTTTTACAGAGCTTCCAGCTCGATTGTCCCTTTGTCGACCCATCCGATCAATGACTGGAAATGGTGGGAAGACGATGATTTTTTGTTTCTGGCGGGGCAAATACGGGATCTGGTGGAAACCCATCAGATGAGAATATCGGTTCATCCCGGCCAGTACACAGTGCTGAACTCCCCAAAACAGGAAGTGGTGGAAAAATCCATTCTGGATTTGGAATACCATGACCGGTTAATCACTCTGCTCGGGGGATCCGATATCATTCTGCATACAGGCGGCGCATACGGCGACAAAGAACAAGCCAAAATCCGCTTTGCAGAAAATTATCGTACTATGCTCTCCGACAGCATCAAACAGCGGCTGAGACTGGAAAATGACGACAAAACATTTACGCTGCGGGATGTGCTCGATATCCACAAGCTGTGCGGAGTGCCGATCTGTTTCGATATTCATCACCATAATTGCAACAACGACGGAGAAGCCGTCGATTTTTCCGAAATTCTGGCAACATGGGAAGGCTTCGGCACACCCAAAATTCACATCAGCACCGGCAAGGAAGGGTTTACGGATTTAAGGCACCATGAACTGGTATCCCAGAAAGATTTCCAGGAACTTTTGGCTTTATTGAACGGCACCGATGCCGACATTATGTTTGAAGCAAAATTAAAAGAACAATCAGTTCTCCCTTTTGTCAGGGAACTGGAGAAAAAATAACAAGAGGTGGAGAAAAATGAATCATTTTTCTCCACCTCTCTTATTTCAAAGCCTAAAGCCAGTTTGTTTTGTTACTAAGTTAATTTATCCTTCCTCCAAAGAATCGGCTGCAGGAAGGTACAGTTTGAATATGGTTCCTTTCCCTTTTTCCGAATCGACTTCGATAGTGCCATTCATTTGATGAATGATGCTGTAGACAACCATCATGCCGAGACCTGTACCTTTTGTTTTTGTCGAGAAGTAAGGTTCGCCAAGCCGCTGAACCTGTTCTTTCGTCATGCCGAGACCTTCATCTTTTATCTCAATAAGAATGGATGATTGCATGTTTGAGACGCCAATGGAAAGCGTCCCACCTGTGGTCATCGCTTCAATGCCATTGCGGATGATATTGACAAGCGCCTGATGAAACTTTTGGCGATCTGCCACGACACGGCACTTCTCACAAGTGTGGAGGAGCTGGAGCTCGACGTTTTGCCATGAGGCATATGGCTTTGTCACCTTTATCACTTGGCTGATTTCCTCATCCACCATAACAGATTCTAATTGCCCGTAAGTCGGTTTCGCAAACACCAGGTAATCGTCAATAAGACTTTCTGCATCGTTCAGCTCTTTTAATATGATGTCATGAAACTCCACTTGCTTATCCCGATTGTACTCATGACTTTGCAGCAGCTGCACGAATCCCTTGATGCTTTGCATCGGATTCCGGAGTTCGTGCGCCACTGACGCAGCAAAATGGCTCACGGTTTCAATTTTTTCGTGCTTGACCAGTGAATTCAATAAATACTCCTGGCGTTGAATATGTTCGATCAATAAAGCAGTCAGTACGATGATTGTACCGTGATTCAGCATCAGTATTAACCATATACCAATAAGATCGTGAATGGGATCACCGAAAAAGACATATCCCGCCACCAGATTAAACAGCAGCGATACAATCGTAATGCCAAATACCAGCAAAGTCTTGCTCAATTGCTTCATCCGAAGATATTGTGGACGCAGCAAGGGAACCCCAACGGCGATGAGGAGCTGGTTCAAGATGGCGATGTACATGCCGTCCCCTCCAATGAAGACACGGCCGATGGCAGATACCAAAAACAGCACAGCACTGACCAGCGGACCGCCGTATAATGCTCCTACGATCATCGGCACCTGCCGTAAATCGAATATATAATCATCTGTCATAAATTGATAAGGGAATATCATGCAGAGAATGATGGAAATCGAAAACAGGATCGTCAGCATTACACGGTGACTGACAAAAAAATTGCGCTTGCCGGTAGCGGCAAACATTTGGTACAGGATAATCGGGAAAATGATAAAAAATATATTGTTGATCATCCCTGTCATCATTTCGAACATAGCTTACACTTCCTTACTCGTTGACTAGCGCCATTCATTATACAATAAAAAATAACTCCGGAGTCGATACTTTCAAGTAATTTCACCAATGGTCTTTGGTGCCATTTTCGGCTGGCCTGAAACAATCATCTGTTTCTTCCATATATGCTTTCACTTTTTTTAACGTCCGCTCCCGCCTTTTCTTCATTCCTGCCAGTGAAATGTTGTGAGCTTCAGCCAATTCCACCACGCTTTTGCCATTTAAAAAGAGTTCGTCCAGCAGCAGACGCTCGTTTAAAGTCAACGGGGCAGCCTCCAGCCATTCCGGCATTTCCTCCGCCACCGGCAGAGGATCTTCCAGCCGCTCAAATTGTTCATTTTCTGCGATCAGCATCCGCTCCGCCAAACGAGATTCGCGCTTCAGTTCATCCAGCATAGCGCCTTGCATACTGCGGTAAGCAAAAGGAGTGAAATTGCCTTTCTCTTCATCAAATTTCCGCCAGGCCTGCCACAAGGCGATTTTTCCGACTTGCCGGAAACCGTCGTAGTCGCGGTAAATGTGAAGTTTACGGATCAATGCCGAAATCATCGGTTCATATTGCACCAACACTTTTTCAAAATTCTCCATCTTTTTTCCTTCTGAACGTTCCTGTATTTCCCGGGTTTGTTCAGATTACGGCAAGAAACAAAAGCCAGCCACTTTCCATACGTGCCGTTTGTTCCAGTGAAACAAGATTTTTAAGGAATGAAACAAAGAGTTTCTGAAATTTAAATGTCAAAAAATAGTTTATTTTCAGAAAAAATACTATTGCTAGAGATAGGGTCAAATGGTAGAATTTTCTTGTAGTCCGAAAGGGGAGTCACTTGTTGAGGAAACATGATGAACAGTTAATCGATCGATCCGCATTAATTTTAATGTCCGTCTTTGAGACGGAACGAAAGTCGAAAGTAGTCACAAAACACGGGGAATATTATTCACGGTTATCTGCACTGGGATTGATCGACAAAACATGTATGCTGTATGCGTCAACTTACGAAGGGCGCGTCAAAGCGACTCGGCATAACCTGAAACAGCATAAAAAAACACCGATTCTCATTTCGACCGATGGGGTGGCGGCCTATCCAACCAAGTCTCCGTTTCATCCCGATTGCGTCTGGGTCTTCGACCAGGATTACCGAATGGAAAAGTTAACTCCCACCAAAACACGCCTTATCTATGATCAGCATAAAATCTTTGTCGATGTGGATGTGTCAGTACAGACCTTGAAAAAGCAGCGAACACGCATGTATGAAATGTTGTACTTCTATATGAAAGTGAGCGAGAGACAAAATACATAGTCCCGTATGGCGAATCTGAAGATCATTTCATAATTTCAGTTAAAAGACACCTCTCTGTGGATTGGGACAAACCCAAGTTGCAGAGAGGTGTCTTTTCGTTATTTCTATTAACTTCTATTCTTCTCAGCTTAGCCGCTGTCGATTTTCACTACTACGCTGCATCATCCCTCATGAGCAAAAAAGCGATTTCAATTTCCCATTTGTCCAAATCCGGCTCTTCGTCAGGATCCGTTAAATAGAACTCAAAACGGCCGGTCCAAATTTCGTCCTCCCCTTCCCACCTTTTATCAAATTCCAATTCTTCTCTTTTTGACCATTGTTCCAGCACTTCCAGGGAATACTCCAATAGGTCCGGATGCCCCCGGTGCTTGGCTGTAACATAGGAACCACCCGGAATACTGCTGGCAATGATCCGGCTATTGCCTGTTACCATCCGTTCAACAGGAACGCCCACTTCCAGCTCGTAATTTTCATCGATTCCACCGATCACCCAATACCGGTAAAAAGGTGGTCCCACCGGTTCGATGTCTTTCCGGTCGAGCCAGTCAAAAATCTCACTGATGAGTGCATTCACTTTATCCCAGTCCAGCAAGGTTGCATAAATCGGAATCCCAACGTAAGGCTGTTCTATCCGCTTTTCAATAATCGGTTCCGTCATGTATTTCTTAATCACCTTCAGCCCTCCCCATTTCGATTGTAAAAAGATTTGTATTAAGGAAAATTCCCTTTTCCGACCGACATGAAACCGCCATAAATTTTCGGTTGTTTAAGATTGACAGAAATCACCAGAAACCGTACGCTATTATTTGTGACCGATCGGTTACCCTTTGTGACTGAACGGTTTTAAGGAGGTAAACATGGACAAAAGAGAGGAACTATTGAAACAAGCGATTCGGTTGTTTTCAGTCAAAGGATTTCATCAGGCGTCTGTAAACGAAATTGCCCAAGCTGCTGGAATTTCGAAAGGAGCGTTCTACAAACACTTCGATTCCAAAGACTCCATTCTTGTGGAGATTTTTAAGGAATATCATGAGGAAAATGTTGCGCTCACCAACGCACCGGATTTTTCAAGCGACTTGAGCAGCAAAGAAGTCTTTACAAAAAAGCTCGCTTTTGAAATCGAACGTGTCCTCGAAAATCAGGATTTCTTCATCATGGTCTTCAAGGATATGCCGACCGATGGCAATGAGCAACTGGCTTCGTTGCTCGAAGAATCACGGATTGCTTCAACGGAACTACATATGGAAAATATTTTGGAAGCATACGGGTCCAAAGTGCAGCCCCTCCTGTCTGATCTGGTCGCTGTATTAGAAGGGATCATGAGAGAGTACCTGATGGCCATGATTCTGACGAAAAAAGAACTTTCCGTCACCAAATTAACGGATTTCATCGCTTCATGCATGGATGCAATTGTCGACCAGATAGACCGGATTGACCCGGTACTCACAGCAGGAAATTCTTTTTCCCCTTCACTCGAAGACCGTTTGGAGGCAGTTGAAAGAAAGATTTCCAGATATTCCTCCGAACCTCTAAAAAAGCTGTCTTCGTTGAAGCGGTTGAAAGAAGAGCTCGAAAAAGATGAACCCGAAACGTTTCTTGTTGAAGCATTGCTCGTTTACTTAAAACAGGAAAAAGAGCTGGAACAAGAACTACTTCTCTTAGAGAAGCTAATTTGAAGGAGTGTACAGTTTGAAGAAAATCATTGATTTCTCACTGAATAACAAGTTTGCCATCTGGATTTTAACGATCATGGTGGTCGTAGCTGGATTATATGCCGGCCTGACCATGAAACAGGAATCCATCCCAAGCATCACCATGCCTGCGGTCACCGTTGTTACGCCTTATCCCGGTGCGGCACCTGACGAAATAATGGATGAAGTGACCATTCCATTGGAGCAGCGCATCCAGAACATGAGCGGTGTGGAATTGCTGACGTCTACGTCTATGGCAAATGCCTCAACGATCCAGGTCCAATTCACATTTGAAACCGACATGGACGAAGCAACGCGCGAAATCGAAGATGCACTGGCTCAAATCTCACTGCCGGATGCGGCCAATGAACCGCAAGTATCACGCATCAGTCTCGATGCATTCCCTGTTCTGACACTCAGCGTCAGCAACGGTGAACAAACACTCGAAGAATTGACCGCTACTGTTGAACAAAACGTCCTGCCGGCAATCGAAGGCGTATCCGGTTTGTCAGATGCTCAAATTTCCGGTCAGCGCATCCAAAAAGTGACCATGGCTTTCAATGACGAAAAAATGGCGCAGTACGGATTGACGCAGGACACTGTTCAGCAATTGATCCAGGGATCTGATCTCACTTTCCCTCTCGGACTGACAAACTTTGACGGCCAGATGAAAAATCTTGTCATCGATGGCAATATTACAACAGTCGATGACTTGAAAGGCCTTCAAATTCCGGCTGTTCCGCAAACAGCAAGTGGTCCAACAGCACAGCCGCCTGGTGCTCCAAGCGCTGAAGCACCGGAAGCCCCTTCCGCTTCCATGCCTGCTGTCGCTTCGATGCCAACCGTTGCATTAAGTGAACTGGCCGATATCGAAGTAATCAGTGAGGCGGAATCGATTTCCCGGACGAACGGTGAAGAATCGATCGGCATCCAAATTGTCAAAACACCGGATGCCAACACAGTGGAAGTGGTGAACGATGTAAAAGACATCGCTTCTGAAATGGAGGAAGAGTATGGCTTAACAGTCGCCACCACTTTTGACCAGGGCGAACCGATCGAGAAATCGGTGGAAACGATGCTCAGCAAAGCATTATTCGGTATTCTTTTCGCTGTTGTCATCATTCTGCTGTTTTTGCGCAGCTTCAAGACAACGTTCATTTCAATCATTTCGATTCCATTATCGTTGTTGATGGCAATTTTCTTATTGAACCAAATGGACATCACATTGAACATTATGACACTCGGCGCCCTGACGGTTGCAATCGGCCGGGTCATCGATGATTCGATTGTCGTAATTGAAAACATTTACCGCCGAATGGCATTGCGCGGTGAAAAATTGCGCGGCAAAGAATTGATTCGCGAAGCAACGCGTGAAATGTTCCTTCCGATTTTCTCTTCAACAGTCGTGACAATCGCGGTGTTCCTTCCGCTGGCGCTTGTCAGTGGACAAATCGGTGAATTGTTCATGCCATTTGCGTTGGCAGTGGTCTTTGCTTTATCCGCTTCCCTATTGGTAGCGGTGACCATCGTTCCGATGATGGCCCATTCCATGTATGCCAAGCAATTGCAGAATCTTTCCAGCAATAAAACAAAAGAACACAAACCCGGAAAACTGGCTGCCGGCTATAAGCGCCTGTTGGAGTGGACGCTCAATCACAAAATCGTTACATTCGGCGGTGCTGCTGCCGTATTGGTTGCCAGCCTGTTCCTTGTTCCGGTCATTGGCGTCAGTTTCCTGCCGGAAGAAGAACAGAAAATGGTTATGGCGACTTACAGCCCAGAACCCGGCCAGACTCGTGATGATGTAGAAACCATTGCACTCGACGCTGAACAACTGATTGACGGACGTGAAGGCGTCACGACTTATCAATACTCTCTGGGTGGCGGCAACCCGATGGCAGCAATGGGTGGCGGCGGAGACAATTCGGCTTTGTTCTTCATTGAGTATGATGATGATTTCGAGGAATTCAGTGATGAAAGCACAAAGCTGATTGATGAATTGAACGGAATGACCGAATCCGGCGAATGGGGCAGTATGGACTTTGCTTCCATGGGAGCCAGCGGACTGGAGCTGTTCGTTTACGGTGATACCATTGAAGACATTCAAACGGCAATTGATCAAATTCAGCCGCTTTTGGAACAAAACGATGGCTTGGAAAACGCAGAATCCAGTTTATCAGAAGCGTATGATCAATACACATTGGTTGCCAAACAGGAAAGCTTGAGTGCCAACGGCTTAAGCGCTGCCCAGGTTGGGATGGCGCTGAACGGAGTCGCTGAAGCACCGGTGTTGACAACTGTCACACATGAAGACAAAGACATTAATGTCTATATAGAAACAGAAGAAACAACGTACACAGGAATTGAAGATGTCACAACCATCGAAGTGCCAACAGCCCTTGGAGGCACAGTGGCCATAGGCGATGTCATGGAAGTTGAAGAAGGCAAATCGCCGGATACCATCAACCGACGGAACGGCCAGATGTATGCGTCTTTGTCAGCCGATATTCTTGGCAATAACGCAGCGGAAATCACAGCTGATATTGATGAACAAGTGGCAGAACTCGACTTGCCTGCAGGCGTCAGCATCGACCATGGCGGTGTCACCGAACAGATCAATGAATCGTTTACACAACTTGGCTTAGCGATGCTTGCAGCAATCGCCATCGTCTACTTCGTACTGGTAGTCACGTTTGGCGGCGCTTTGGCTCCATTCTCAATCCTGTTCTCGCTGCCGTTCACTGTCATCGGCGTACTGGTTGCCTTGTGGATTGCCCGTGAACCACTGAGCGTTTCCGCATTGATCGGCGTCCTGATGCTGATCGGTATCGTCGTGACGAACGCGATTGTCTTGATCGACCGCGTCATTCATATGGAAAAAGAAGGACTGTCCACTCGCGAAGCCCTACTTGAAGGCGGCGTCACGCGTCTTCGTCCGATTTTGATGACGGCCCTGGCTACAATCGGCGCGCTTATTCCGCTCGCGATTGGCGCTGAAGGCGGCGGGTTGATCTCAAAAGGACTCGGCATCACCGTCATCGGCGGATTGACGAGTTCCACGTTACTGACCTTGGTCATCGTACCGATCGTCTACGAAGTCGTTTCGAAATTCCGGAAGAAAGAATTAGCCTGATCAATTGGAACAGCCCCTTTCGTTTTGAAAGGGGCTGTTTTTTATTGTGGGTCGCAGCGAACGCACCTCGTTGCGGAAGTTTCGCACCTCACTGGCAATGTTCCGCACCTCAGGATGAGTTTTCCGCACCTCCAGGCCACTTTTCCGCACCTCCTTTCAATTTTTGAAGAATAAAAATACAAATTTCAGCAGTAAAGAGCTCGAAAAATAGAAAGATATGATATAATTAAATCGACCTAATTAATAACTGAACATTCTATAAATTAAGTTCAGACTTCATACCAAAGAACCACTTCTATCTGGTACATATGCTGTGAAATTACAGCATCCACATAAAAAGGGGTGAATTGAATGGTTTCCAAGTTGTTGAAAGCTTCCGTTGTCTTATTATTGGTTTTATTCTCGCTGTTGTCCTTTTCTCCGCAAGCAGACGCTGCCAGTTCGAAATTTGTCACGAAAGGGAACACCACCAGCAAAGTGGTGGCGTTGACATTCGATGATGGATCCGACGGCACAAACATCAACAAAATTCTAAAGACGCTGAAAGACCATAACGTCAAAGCCACTTTCTTTTTAACAGGTTCCGGTGCCAATAACCACCCGCAAGCGATAAAAAATATTGTGGCGAACGGCCATCAAATCGGCAACCACTCCTATTCTCACCCTGACTTTACAAAACTGACTGCCACACAGATAAAAAACGAATTAAATAAAACAGAAACGGCCATCAAAAACATCACTGGAAAAACGACAAAACCGATTTTCAGAGCTCCCTACGGCGCCTCCAACACCAATGTACTGAAAGCGGTTGGTGACACCGGTTATACCCACACCATTCAGTGGAATATCGACACAGTCGACTGGAAAGGCGTGTCCGCCAGTCAGATCACCAACAAAGTGATGAGCAATCTCGTACCTGGCTCCATCGTGCTGATGCATACAGGGGCGGGTGCTTCAGGAACTCCAGGAGCGCTCGCGGGCATGATCTCAAAAATGAAAGCGCAGGGCTATAAGTTCGTCACGGTTTCTGAACTGCTGAAACTTCCTTCAGCGCCTCCAAGCACCGGAACCAAATACACCGTCAAATCAGGTGATACGCTCTACAGCATTGCTAAACGCCATGGAGTAACGGTTTCCGTTCTGGCCGCCGCCAATAACATTACAAATCCGAACTTGATCCGTGTCGGCCAGATTCTGACCATTCCAGGAAAACCGTCTACACCGGTACCTCCTCCAGCCACAACCGTGAAATACACAGTCAAAGCCGGAGACACGTTGTACAGCATATCAAAACACCATGGAACGACAGTCGCCAAGATTGCTGCCGCCAATAATATTTCAAATCCTTCGCTTATCCGTGTCGGGCAGGTGTTGATGATTGCAAAGTAAATAAAACAGAGCAAGAGAATGTCCTCTTGCTCTGTTTTTCTGTTATCTTATTCAGTTGCTTTTTCTGCAGCCGGCTTTTTTCTTCTTCCGATAAAAAACATCAGCAAACCGAAAGCGAGAGCTCCTGCAATCCAAACCCACATCGGCACGCCTCCATCTCCCTCGACTTCAACAGTCGGATTGGTGACTTCGGCATATTCCTGTACTTCTTCATTCGAAATGGAAAATGGTTCTTCAACTGAGAAAGGCTCATCTCCTGCCTGGCCGTCAACTTTTAAAGTATAATCACCGTCTTTCAAGCTTTCATGATTCCAGGCGAATGGATAACGGATTTGTGATTTCGGAGCCATATTAAAAGTATTCAGCTCCCCTTTGAACATTTCCGCTCCTGAGCTGTCCAAAACAGCATATGTTCCTTCGATATTTCCCTGAATCAAATGCGCATCGTTCGTCATTTCAAGAAATACCTGAGCAGTCTCCGGAATAAACCCTGATGACCCTGTTGAGAAATCAGGTTCCGTTGTCGTTGGCAAATTCAATTTGATGGCCACTGCGTAAGTTGTTTCTGTATTGATGACAAAATTCGCTTCATCTTCACCAGCTTCTTCTGCCGATTCTTGTTCTTCAGCTACTTGTGTCACTTTAATACCGCCAAGCAAAGTTTGTCCGTCCGTTTCAGGAACTGTCACTTGGATCGGCAAATCTATTGAGCCATTGGCAGGAATCGACACAGATTCTTCAACTTCCATGTGAGCGACCAAATGAATCGCATCATCGAGCAATTTCGTATCGTCCGAATCCGTTTCTGCTCCATAAAAAATGCCGCCAGTAGGACTTGTATAAGCATTCGATTTTTCCACTCTTACATTGATTGGTGTTTGCGCCGTGTTTTCCAAGTGTAACTGCATACTCACTTTTTCACCCGGGTTGGCATTAACGTCAAAGTAACCTTTTGTAGTCGGTACTTGATTTTCTGGATAAATCGGTTCGACTTGCAAAGAAGACGGAGATTCTGCGGCGAATACAAACGTAGGGAGAGAGAGTAAGAAAACGAACAGCGTAACAATACGAAAATACATAAGATTCCTCCTGAAAATGATTTAATTTAAGCAAACATAATTCTCAAAAAAATGCCATGTCATTGAGACATGGCATAAAGTTTTCAGATTATTATTGTGGTCCGTTTGTTAAAGTAACAGAAATTGTTGTAGAGTACGTACCAGCGTAAACTTCACTTGGCTTCAAGTTTAGAGTCATTGGAATTGCAGACACTTCAAAAGTTCCCATGCCTTCATCTGTTTCAGCCGTTAAAACTTTTACTGGTCCGTTGTCAATTACGCCTCCTAGTTTAGCAAGATCGGCAACTATAGATGCGCCATCTATTCCCGTTAAATTTGGAGTACCAATCGTTAATGTACCAGGGCTCAATGCTTTTTGTACACTTGGATTAGTAAGTGCTGAAGCCGAAATACTTACGTCCCAACCAGTTCCTGTTCCTCTTGCATCAGTGATAGTAAATGGTTGGATTGAAGCTGTAGAATCGTTTTGGATTTTACCATCTAGTTTAGTGCCAGAAAACGATGTTGCCGATATATCAGATAGTGTTAATTCTCCACCTGTTATAGTTGAACTTACACCTGTCTCTGCTGCTAACGTACCTGAAGCAAACACGGTAGTCATCAAAGCCAAAGCTGCTGTACCTGTTGCGAATTTCTTAAACATTGTTGTCATTCTATTTTCCTCCTGATTGGGGTCAGGGTGTAAAGATCTATTGCAATGACTGTAATCATTCTTTAATCTTAGCAACCCAGCCGTCTTAGTTTAAAAACCTTAGACCTGAAGCTTTGCGTCAACACTTTTCAGCATTTTTGCCTTTGTCAAATAAAGAATTGGCGAATCTCTTTTGTCTATCGTCAATCTCTTACTTGCATATATTAATATATACGAAATTCCGGTATATAGAATTGGTCAGACTTCCTCTTTTTAACATTATTGAAATAGAAAAAGTATAATATAGATGATTTTTTGCCTAGAGAATATAGATGCTTTTAGACAAAACTATTTGACTTGGAGTAATCAGTTTCTTCCAATTTGCTTTGCGGTCGCCTTAGTGGCAAAAACTGTAGAAAATGAAGTTCCGCTATCTTGTCACTTAGCACCCATTCTTTTCAACATTTCATCCGCTGCTCAAATTCAAGTGAGAATCGAGTCTGCCAATGTACTCGACGCTGAATTTGCAGCTACCAAAAATCCCGTCGGCTCATTAGCCAACGGGATTTCTCAGCCATTTATTTCTTCCTTAAAAACTCCAACACCGTTTCATTGATCATGTCATCTTCTGTCCAGTGGTCGTCAAAATTCTCGCGCAGTGTAAAAGTTTTCAACGCATCCTTTACTTCTCCCTCGTAACTGGACTGATCTGCCTTTGCCAATAAGCCGACTTTCACAAGTTGCTGTTTGATTTCTTCGAACACATCCCCTTCGATTGCCACGGTTTTATCAGAAGGTGCACCGAATAATTTATGCAATTCAAAAAGGCGTTTGAGTTCTTCGATGGGTTCGGGATGGTCATCTACACGTAAATCCACTTTGACGTCATTGTATCCCCCGTACCCTGCACCTTCCTGCAATACATACAAGGCAGCCGACTGTTTTCCGCGGCTGTCGCCTCCCGCGCGCTGTGCCGCCTCAAGCGCCAGCAGTAAACGTTCAGCCAGCGGCCCTTTTGACTTCTCAAAAGTCTCACTCATAGCTGAGACCGTCTCTCCGCTGACCAGAATATTGCCCTGGCATGAATGGTGGCGTCCGACAATATGTCCAGCCCAGTCATAACATTCTTCTCCCGTGAACGCACTGGCGACTCCTTCAGCATTGATGACCGCCACCTGCCGCAGATTTTTTCCGGGATCGTCTGCAACCAGCCTGGCGATTACGTCTTCAGGAGACAATCCTTCTTCAAGCAGCGCCAAACCTTCCGGACCATAAGCCGTATTCGCCCACGACTGGGTAGCGACAGCTCCCACATTCGCTTTCGCCCATGGGACAACAGCACCTACTGCCAGAAATTTCGACTGAACCGCAACTCCCACTTCACCTGTTTGCGGATCAGCCCCAATAATCGAAAATGTCGCCACTAGGTTCTCTCTTCTTTCCATGCTTCTCATCTTTTGACTCCCTTCTTTACTCCTGATGCTTATCCTCTATAATCATATTACCTTACTTCCAGCTTCAGTTTAACCATTAACTGTACGAAGAAAACACATTGAAAAGACCGGCAACACATAATGCATTGCCGGTCTGGTCTGTTTCTTATGACTGATAGTTTTCCTGGTCTTCTATTTGCCCATCTTCATTATGGATATACACCATCGTTCCAGCGGTCTCTGCCATTTGTTTCGCTTCATTCACCGCTTCCGATTTGGAAGTATAAGTGGACTCGGGGGTGTCTTCCCCTTCTTTTTTGATTGCCCATTCACCTTCATCGTGAGGGACGACATGATAACGGGCTTCGTCTGTGCCTGCCCGTTCCTTGAAATACTCATCGCGGTTTTCTTTGTTGTCATCAGCCATCAGAATTCCTCCTTCAATTTTGTGAGTGGTTCATCTTTCTTAATCTTTACCCGCGCAATTGAGGAGAAAACCTGTAAAATATTTTATGCGGCCTTGAATCAGTGAAGAACAGCTGGAAACATCAACTTTGGTACCCCTTTTTCCGTCTCTCGGTCCATAAATATTCCACTGTCCCCGTACCCATCAGAACACCGGTCAAGATGAGGACAAATCCAAGCCCGTGATAATACGTGACCGCTTCCTGCAGGAAAATGACCGAACCGACAACGGCGAAGACTGTATTGAAATTGATGAAAATCGCCGCTTCCGCCGGTCCGACTTTTTTGATGGCGTAGTTGTAAACCATATGGCCAAAAGCTGTACATAACAAGGAACTGAACAGGAATACCAGTCCGAGCTTCCAGGAAAACAGGCGCGTGATTTGCCCGATGTTCGATTCAAGCAGCAGACTGGTGATGAAAATGGCCACGGAGCCGATCACCAGCATATACCCTGTCAACAGACGCGGATCGAAATCCGCATGCAGCTTGCTGATCAGTATAAAACTGAAAGCCTGTGTCACCACTCCCGTTAAGATAAATAAATCCCCAAGCGAAACTCCGTTAAACCCGTTTACTCCTGAAAGCGATGTTACTGCTACGCCGATAAATCCCAGCAGGAATCCGATAATCCGCAGCTTTGAGACACGGCTTCCCAATAAAATGACTGCCAAAATCATGGTGAACAAAGGGCCTGTTCCCAAGATTAATCCTGTATTGACGCCCAGCGTGGATTGAAGGCCCAATGCAATGGAAATATGATGCAACATGACATTGAATATCGATATGTACAAAATGAGCCCCAGTTCTTTTCTGTTGGGCCACCGGAATATTTTCATAAAAACAGAGGCGACCAGGACAGCGACCCCTGCAAGAAAAATCCGTAAAGCGGTTAGAATAATCGGATCCATGCTGGTCACCAGCACTTTGATAGCAGATACATTAAATCCCCAGAGAAGCATAACAAACAGCAGAAGTGCGTATATTTTGATCAAAGCATCCACCAATTCCTTTTCTGTGTGCAAAAATTATTATTATTCAGTAAAACACCCTTACATTTTACCACATTTCTGCCTGTTACGAATATAAGTGGACAACCCGGCTGCAAAGCGGTGTATCAAATTTATAACCGATGCACTGAATATTTTCTCATCGCAGAACAAAATGCGGCTCCCATCCCCCTTTTCGACCTCTTGAGCGCATTGTTACATTCTCCAACGGTTGCGTTTGAAATGTTCGAAAAATACATCGTCCGACCACGCCAGCCGATGCTTCAGTTCCGTCAAATACGCCAACAGCACTCCCTCCTTGTCTGTGTCCATGTGCAAAGAAAGGCCTCTGTCGTCCATCCCTTTTTTCAAAGGAGCTATCAGCTCGCTTCCTTTTTCTTTAAAGTTCCTGTCTGCCCTGACTGTTATCTCCTCAATAAATTTCAGGGCATTTCCTTCTCCCATTTCCTGTCGCAACTCTTCACTCATCCCCGCCGCGCACTTAAACAAAGCATCGATATCCCGCGTGCCGATTTTGTCTTTACCTATGAACAATCGGCATACTTCCCTTTCCAGCTGACGTACCAGAGGAATCTCTTTTTTTCTGCCCATCACCGCCTGCACAATGCCCATGTAATACCACGATTGATCCCGCTTCTCCCTGTTGAAACGGAGCCAGACATCTTCTCCTTTGTCAGCTGCATCCTGGTGAATCGACCGCAGATTATGCAGCTTATCAGCCAGGATCAACATCACTTCCTCGTCTGAACGAAAAGGAAGCTGTTCAATCGTATGAAGTTTCCGTACTTCCCACGGCAAAGATTTGGACGGCTCTGTGGCAGCCACTACAAGCCAGAGCACTTCTTCCCCGAATTGCTTCAGCAGCTCCTCCTTGGTCGTATCGGTATCTTCCAGTGTGTCATGCAAAACTCCCGCGGCGATTACTTCTTCCCTCTGCTGTTCTTTTTGCAGCAGCAGCGCCACTCCGAATGGATGCGTAATATAAGGAATCACTGTACCTTTCCTGAATTGACCATCGTGTTTGATGGCCGCAAATTCAATGGCCTTTTCCACCATGCTGTACATGATAAATGCCTCCCTTCTCCAAACTCAATTATCGGATTATTCAGAATATATTTTTATTTTACCACTAAACGGGTATAGTAAATTATAAACCTTTCTTCTTTTTGAGTTCTCTGTTCCCAGTTCGTTCCAACACTGGAGGTGCATCAATTGTCCAAAGGAAGAGTCACGATTGTAGATATACCGATTGACAATCTTTTCAAATCACAGTTGGTGAGTGCGGTGTACACAAGACTGGAAAAACAGCAGAAAAACACTTTTATCGTCACAGCCAACCCGGAGATCATTATGGCAGCGAAAAGAAATGATTCTTATCAACAAGCCATTCTTCAGGCTGACTACATCATCCCGGATGGAACAGGCGTAATGCTAGCCTCAACTATACTGAGCCAGCCCCTGGCAGAGAAAATCGTTGGCTATGAACTTTTGCATACGTTCTTGTCCTATGCAGGCAAACAGCAAAAATCCGTCTATTTTTTTGGTTCGAAAAAAGGAGTTGCAGAACAAGCTGCGGCCAACGCGGAAACGCTTTACCCCGGGCTGGTCATTGCCGGAGTTAAGGACGGCTATTCGGGCATCGGGCAGGAAACTGTTGAAGAAATTGCGGCCTGTCAACCGGATTTCCTTTTCGTGGGGCTTGGCGTTCCGTTGCAGGAACTGTGGATTGCCCAACACAGACATCTTTTTCCTTGCTCAGTCTTAATGGGAGTTGGAGGCAGCTTTGACGTTCTTTCCGGCAAGACGAAACGGGCCCCCAAATTTTGGCTCGATTGGAATTTAGAGTGGCTATACCGCTTGATTACGCAACCGACACGAGGAGTGCGAATGATTCAATTGCCGATCTTTGTAGTGGAAGTTCACAAGCAAAAATGGAGAGAAAGAAGATACCTTGCAAAATAGAAAAGCTGTTATAACCTCTTCCGTACTGAAAAAATGATGGTGCACTTTTTCAACTTTCCTTCACTAACCTGTTTTATTCATCTGAAAATTTCGTCTTTTATTTCGTCAAATGTAGTGTAATATATTCAGTAAAATCTGCACCACCAAAGGAGTGATGCTGAATGTGGAGACTAGGCAGCAAAAAGTTTAACGAAGCAAAAGACATAAAATATAATAAAGACGGTTATTTTGTAAAAAATGAAAGTTCACTTCAGAAAAAAAGAAAAGTAACTGTTATAACTCCCGTATACAATGCCTCTTCTTCTTTAGTAAAAACAATAGAATCCGTGATAGATCAGTCCCTCGGGTTTGAGCATATTGAATATATACTTGTGGACGATAAATCCACAGATTCTTCAAGAGAAATACTTTGGGAATATGCTAAAACCCATAAAAATATTATCGCTGTTTTTTTAAAAAGCAATTCGGGGTCCCCTGCCGTTCCCAGAAACCTTGGAATCGAGCTCGCAACCTCTGATTATGTGACTTTTTTAGACGCTGATGACTGGCTTCACAAAGATGGCCTGGAGGCACTTTATGAATTGATCCTGGAAACGAATGACAATTACGTAGTAGGCAGAACGATGAAAGCAGCTACACAAGGCCTCAAAATTGTCGGCGAACATCAATCAGTCATGGAGAGGAGAAGTGTTTCTCCTTATAGCATTCCCCATATCTTTCAACATTTAGGGCCGACAGCCAGAATGATGAAAAAGAAACTCTTAATGGATAAACAGATACGTTTTCCTCACATGAAGTTTGCGGAAGATAAACAATTTTTCATTGATGTACTGACCAACTCTCCAACCATCTCAACTACGAAACAAGTCGTATATTATGCGAACCGATTGGATGACAACGAAAGCTCGTTGACCACCAAAACCACTATCATGGAAAAAACAGATGCGAATATAGCAGTGATTAAATACGTTAAGAAAAAGAAGCTGCCGATGGAACATGAAAAAATGATTTTAAATCGTCTGTATGAATTCGATTGCATCACCAGGCTTTTTGACAGATATCACTTTCTGAAAAGCGAAGCCAAAGAAGATTATTTCGCTAAATTTCAGGAAGTACTCGAGACTTCCAACGATTTAGGTTACGAGATTTCCGACAACTTCTTTCATCCTATAAATAAAGTCATTTACCAATTATTTAAACAAGGAGAATATAAGAAAATGGAAAACCTCATCAGATGGAATAAAAAAGAAAAGTTTAAGCAATATCTTGTCAAAGACAATCTGCCTTACATGATCACTCCTTTTCCTGAAGAAGATTTGAAGCATATTCGCGTCACCATGCTGGCCGTCTATAAAAATGGTTATTTCGATGAAGAGACCTATAAACTTGAAGTCGATGTGTATGGAGAGGATGTCGACAAAGTCAGTGAACTGGTTTTCAGAAACCGAAAGGATGTCAATGAAGAATACCCATTCGAGTTTAAAGCTGACGGCAAAGGAAAAGAAAGTTTCACGGTCGATATCCATTCCTTAAACGAACTGCCTTCAGCAAGTTTCGAAGTATTTATCCGATACGATGTCTATAAAAAAATCAGCATTTTAAGGCCCGAGTTGATTCAGTTTGAAAAAAGGACTTTCAACTTTTATACAACCATCAATTCCAACCTGGGCCTCAAAATCACGGAACCCTAAAAGGTCTTTACTGCCCGTTCAGTGCGAAAAAAATTAGAAAAACCCGTTAGCAGTTCATTGAACTGATCCCTGTTGATCGGTTCATCTTATACTGTTGACGGGTTTTCATCTTTTTTCAGTGAATGGCTTTTCAAAGCCTCAGTACGGTAAGTTTGCTTTTCTTCTTTGTTCATATTCTGATATTTTTTCAAAAATTCCTCATAATGTTCCAGCACTTCCTGGGCGTCGCCGAATTCCTTTACAATACCAAATTCCAGCCAAACGATTTTTTCGCAAAACTTTTTCATCTGCCCGATCGAATGGCTGACAAAAAACATCGTTTTCCCTTTTTGTGTAAATTCCATCATTTTTGCAAAGCTTTTCTCGGCAAACGACTTATCCCCCACTGACAAAGCTTCATCGATGATCAGTACATCAGGATCCACCCGAATCGATATTGAAAACCCGAGTCGGGACTTCATACCACTGGAATACGTTTTAACTGGCTGATCGATGAACTTTTCAATCTCAGCAAATTCAATGATTTCCTGTTCCATTTCTACGATTTCTCTTTTGGAGAAGCCCAGCATCAGAAGTTTCAGTTCAATATTTTCTCTTCCTGATAATTGATTGTCAAGCCCAGCGTTCACGGCGATCAACGCAACATTTCCCGTACTCTTTACGTACCCTGAAGTCGGCGGGATAACTCCGGCAATGATGTTGGCAAGTGTTGATTTTCCTGAACCGTTAATGCCGACAAATCCGATGATTGACCCTTCCTCCACGTCAAATGAGACATTTTGCAAAGCAAAGAAGTCTTCGCCGAATTCTTTATAGGGAACCATCAGATCAAGAATCCGTTCCGATTTTTTCTGATAAAGCTTATACTTCTTTGAAACATTTCGCACTTCGACTGTTGCTGACATGCTCAATCACATCCAATGTTAGATAAAATCAATAAATTGTTTCCTGAACTTAACATGCAGATATGATCCGATCAGGAAAGCAAGTGCAGTGACGGCGACAAAATAGAAAGCATGAACAGGATGTTCGATAAAGTACCAGCCTTGCCCCAGTAAGGAAGCACGATAACCCTCGATGATAAAATAAAACGGGTTCAGCTTCAGGAAAGTGTGCCATGATTCCGGCAGCAAAGTCGGCGGCCATAAAATAGGCGATAAGTACAGCAGCATCCGCATGAGGGACTGCAGTAACATTTGAACATCACGGACAATAGTGGTTAAAGTCGATGTGATCAATGACAAACTGAATAGAAAAACCAGCAACCCGGCAGTATATAAAGGTAATTGCACATAGTAAATGGAAACCGGAAACCCAAAAAACTGCAGTAAAATGGCACCCAGACCTATAATGACGAGATGAGGATAAAATTGCGCAAAAATAACATAGGCGGGAATCGCACTCATCGGAAAGTTCATTTTCGACAGCATCTTGATTTTGGTGTAAATCGATTTCGAAGATTTCATCACGCTTTGGTTGATAAAAAACCAAACCAAAATCCCGCCGAACAACCAAGGGAAATAATCAATGCTGCCGACCGGTTCCCGCTGCCGGATTCCAAATCCGAAAACGAACCAGTAAATAGTAATTTGAATGGCCGGATTAATAATTTCCCAAGCCATTCCCAAATAATTGCCGCTCGTCAAACTTCTCAGTTCATACAAAGACAATCTTCTGACGAGATAGAAATAATTAATTTGTTCTTTTAAAATCGTTATGGCTGATTTCATCCAGATTTAGCACCTACTCACTTTTTGTCAGGCTCCTGCAGGAAAGCCTGTACCACACGTTCAGCGGCATGGCCGTCTTCCAAAGAGGAATACTTGTTCCGGAACGCTTCGAATAACGGATCTGTATGAACATCTCCCATTGCCATGTCACGGATCGCCTGGAACAGTTCATCTTCCGTCTGAACAATCGGCCCTGGTGCCTCTTCTTCAATATTAATATAAAATCCTCTTAACTGATCCCGGTATTTTTCCAAATCGTACATAAAGAAAATAATCGGCCGATATAAAATCGCATAATCAAAAAATACAGAAGAATAATCCGTGATCAGTAAGTCGGAAATCAAATACAAATCCCGTATATCCGGATAACCGGATAAATCGATGACGTATCCTTCATGAGCGGAAAAATCAAAGTTTTCCGCTACCAAATAATGCATCCTTGTCAACAGAATCCAGTCGGAACCGAACTCCCTTTTCCACTTTTCCAGATCAAACTGAAAGTCAAACCTGTATTTCCCTTTTTGGTAAAATTCGTTATCGCGCCAGGTCGGTGCATACAACATCAACTTTTTATCAGCAGGCAGGCCCAGTTTCTGTTTAATTTCCTGGATGCCATCCATAGAATAATTGGATAAAATATCGTTTCTTGGATAGCCCGATTCAATGACATGGCCTTTAAAATGAAATGCTCTTTTGAATATTTCAGTCGAATAAGGATTTGGCGATATGAGATAATCCCATTTTTTTGATTCGTTCACGATGCTTCTCTGATAAGTGTCTGTTTTCGTACCCGGCATTTGTACTTCTGCAATATCCAGCCCGAGTCGCTTTAATGGAGTGCCATGCCAGGTCTGCACATAAATGGTGCCTTTCGGTTTTGGCATCCACACCGGCAGCCGGACATTGTTGATCCAATAATGCGCGCGGGGATAATTCAGAAACCATTTCCATGTAAAACGTACAATATAAGGTACTTGAAAACGGTCAAACAGGTGGGTTGCTGATTTGTCTATACTCCAAATCAGCTGATATCCCTCTATGTTCTTCTCCATATATTCATAAAGGGCGCGCGGATTGTCACTGTACTGCTTGGCATGAAAACTTTCAAACATGACCAGCTTTCTTTTTTTCGGCAATTTCCCCATCAACTTGAAGACCATACGAAAAATCCTCGGCACGTATTTGCTGTTCTTCAGATTGTTCACTGCCAAACGATTTCTATTGCGCCACGTAAATTCCTGTGTGGCCGGAACTGCCGCAGCAGCAAGATGACCTTCTGCGCTGGTTTTTATAACCACAGCCCGTTCTCCGTGAATCTTAAAATCCACCGTTATGGACGGAAGAGGTTTCCGCTTCAATTTCAGCGGATGCAATACCAGTTCATTGGTTCCGACAAACAACTGCTGCTCCCCTGCTTTTTCGGAAAAAGTGGACAGGGGCACTTTAAAAAACCCATACCGCCTCAGCAAACGCATCCTGGACAACCTGATAAACTTCGCCACAGGCTGCTCCTGATTGCCCAAGTAAAGCCAATCATAAGCTTCGCTTGCCTTATAAGCATAATGGGTGTAACGTCCGAGCAAATAAAGATTGTTGCCGAGCAGCCGCAATTTCATATTCGGCTGAAATCCTGAAACTCTAATTGGATTTCCGCGGCTGAGAAATACACCATTCAATTTGTTATGCAGGTAATACGTGACACCATTTATCTTTATTGTTCCCAGCAAATGCCGGTCCCGATAGCTTTCCAGTTGATAGATGGTAAATACCCTTCTTCCCTTAACAGGAATCCTTCGAAAATCAACGATGGAGCTGACCGAACCAGATGTGACTTCCAGCTCGCCTGGGCCTGCCAGCCCGTAATCCAGCTGTGCACCTTTCCACTCCACAGAAAACTCCATATTTTTTGCCTTAATTTCTCTTCTGAACAAGTCATAGACGAGAAATACATAATAAGAAGCGTAATGGATTTTGGCTAATGTTAAAAACCGGTATTCAACAGTCGAAAGCCCGAGGTCTACAGGGAACAGGTAAGTCAATCGTTGACGGGATGCAAAATCATGGATGGCGAACAAAAAAACATCCTCCTGATCATAAACGGAAAAACCCGTCTCACTTGTTTGTACACACCTCACTGCATCCGAAAAATATTCAAACTGCAAAGGGAAAGCTGCCTCCGTCATTTCGAAATGAGGATTCGGCTTCTGACTTTGACGCGTAATGTATATTCTTTCATCTTTGAGATAAACTACCGTCACTTCTGTTTCTGTCTCTTCCTTCAAAAGGACTTGATCGGCCGCTTCAAATCGGCCGAGAAAAAAAGGGATGCCCGGTGTTACTAGTTGAAGGTCCACATAATATTTTCCCTCGCTTTCCTGTATAAAGAATTCAAAGCGGTTGGACTTTTGATTGAGCAGATGAACCTGTTCATTGTATATCTGCATACAAACCCCTTCTCTGCAATGGAATCGCCGAATTTACAATGTTGTCATAATATTCACAAAACATTTTCAATTGTTATAGAAAAATGATAACATATAACACATAGGTTAATCACTTGCAATATGATAAAAAATACATTTCTGGAGTGAGATGTGATGAGAAAAGTAATCACTTATGGGACTTTCGATTTGATACATCACGGCCATATAAATATTTTAAGAAGAGCCAAAGAATGCGGGGATTATTTGATCGTTGGATTGTCCACTGATCACTTTAATGCCCAAAAAGGCAAAAAAGCTTATTATACTTACGCTGAACGAAAACTGATTCTTGAATCGATTAAATACGTCGATGAAGTGATACCTGAACGCCATTGGAACCAGAAAATTGAAGACATCAGCATTTACCAGGTCGACTGCTTCGTCATGGGATCAGACTGGGAAGGGAAATTCGACGAACTGAAACCTTTTTGCCAAGTGATTTACTTGCCGCGGACGGAAGGCATCTCAACCACTAAAATCAAAGCTGATCTCTTGAGCCAGAAATGATTAAAGAAGCACTTATTGCCGGTTACTTGGCCTTAGTGAAAGGAGCCGCTTCCTTTTTCAACTTATTTCCGCTGCAAAATAAAACTGTCTTTCTGTCATCTTTCGGCAATAACGCTTATTATGTCGCTGCAGAATTGGCCACGTCGAGCAAACAACCGCTCATTTTTTTAAACAAAACAAAGTGCACGATCGATTTTTCCACTATTCCGGCCAACAACAAAAAAATCCTGAAGTTTGAGACGGCGAATATAGTCCATTTAGTTTGTTCCCTGTATCATCTGGCAACTGCCAAGTATATTTTTATCGACAATTACGTCGGAATACTTTCAGTCATGAATTTCCGGAAATCTGTAAGATGTGTCCAGTTATGGCATGCCACCGGGGCCATCAAACGCTTCGGATGGTGTGAACCTGCCACAAAAAAGCGCAGCTGCCTCGCCCAAAAAAGGTTTCAGCAAGTTTATGACCGGTTTCATTTCATTCCGGTGAGCAGCCGTCAGATGGCACAGATATTCGCCGAATCATTCCATTTGGATGACAGCCGGTTCTTGTATACCGGTGTTCCCCAGACAGACTTTTATTTTGATGACGTTGCCAAAGCCCGCGGCCTGAGCTGTGTCAGAAAAGCCTATCCTTCCATTGTTGGAAAACGGGTGGTCCTGTATGCACCGACGTACCGAAAAGAACTATTGCCAACAGTCAATACGAGCGAATGGATAGAAAAAATCCTGGCTGGGCTGGACGACCATCATATTCTGCTTCTCAGACTGCACCCTTCGGCAAAAGAATCCATAAATTTAGAAAGTGACCCTCGCTTGCTGGTGGTCAGTGACTACCCTTCCGTCAATGAATTATTGATAGCCACTGATGTCCTGGTAAGCGATTATTCTTCCATTTCCTTTGATTTCTCGTTGCTCCGCAAGAAGATGATTTTTTTCACTTATGACTATAAGGACTACAAGCATCAGCAAGGCCTGTGGGCCACCAATGATCTGTATTTTCCAGGCCCAATTGTCACCACGACAAGCGGGTTGATCCGGCACCTCAACGACACTTCAATCGATTTTGACAAAATCGACCGCTTCCGGGAACACTGGAATACCTATTCGACAGGACAAGCCTGCAAAAATCTCATTTCCTCCATTTATGATCAACAGGACTTGTGATTTTCCTGAATATAAAGGAGACTCCTCACATACCAGGAGTTGATGACTAATTGGACGGGCATCCAGTTTCTATTTATGACCCGAAAAGCAATTTGAAAACCAATGCAGATCCTGCTGCATAAAAAGCCGCCTTCCTGTCAATTTACAAGAGGCGGCTTTTTTCTGTCCTATAGCTCAAATATGTCTGTACATGGCAGGTTCGTCCATATTTTTTCTCAAACGATGAAATCCATTTTTCCGATAATACGCTTGGAGGTTTTTATTGGTAGCTTCTTTGTTCGGCACTTCACTTTGCACATAATTCGGAAGCACCACCAAAATTTCCACGTTCAACAGCTTGAGTTCTTCAATAATCTTTTTCCTGAATAAGTCCTCAAGACCTTTTTCTTCCCATTCCTTACTCACTGCTTTCAAGGAATCACTGATGGCAATCAGCCCGAAAACTTCTTCAATCCCCTGGACGTATTTCAAATCTTCACATACCGCACTCATTTTTCCCGATATTTCTTCTGCGTATGCACTGATTGCATCCAAGGAGCTGATTTGTGGGTTAAACAAACAAAAAGTAGCGCTCGCCACTTCCGTAGAAACAGCTTCCGGACTTCCGGTTTCCATCAGTGAACAAACAGCATGGCAATAAAATAGATCCGTACCGTTTTTAAGCCCGAGTTGATAAGTTACAATCATATCGTCTTCAGTCATCATCCGGTTTCCTCCTCTTATCTTCCATACTGGTGTTAGCTGTGACTCCTATTAATAACTATTCCAGAAAGATTATCAAAAATCCTGCAATTTTTGCTTAGAATAAATGAATTTCAGGCCCTTATTTCCCCTCGTGTTCAAATGTGCGGATAACAGCCCTTGCCAGTATTTCAATCCCGGTCACCAGGCTGTCGCGATTAAAAGTCATAGACGGATGGTGAAGGCCCGGGGACAGGTCACATCCCAGCCCGAGCATCGTCGCTTTGACAGTCGGCCGCTTTAATGTGTAATAATGGAAGTCTTCTCCGCCCGGTGTGACAACCGGCGGCTTTAAAAATTCTTCTCCAACGGTATCTTTAATAGCCTCCGCCATAATTTCCACAGCTGTTTCATCTACTTGCGCTGCAGCGATTTCAGCAATAATGTTGTATTCGATTTTCACTCCCGTCATGTCAGCAATGGAGTCGATCGACTTTTTCACCTGGTTCAACAATTTTTCGATAACTTCGTTGGTCTGTGCACGCACATCGATGCTGAAAACGCCATTGCCTGGAATAATGTTCGCGGAATCGCCGCCGGACTGGAACATCGTCATTTTCGCAGAATGCGGGACCATTGGATCGACATGGATCGAGCGGATCGCCTGCACCAGCAACGCCATCACTTCAATAGCATTTTGGCCTTCATGCGGTCTGGCTCCATGGGCATCGGTCCCTTTGATCGAACCTTTGAGCATTCTCGCAGCACCGTTTAAAATCGCCGGCGTTGAATAGCCATAACCCACTTCCTGCTTCGGACGCAGATGAACACCATATAAATAATCGATATCATCGACGACTCCTTTATCGACAAAAGCCAGTGCACCCGTCCCTTTTTCTTCAGCTGGCTGGAACAATACTTTCAGTTGCCCTTTTTCCGGGATGCCCAGTTTCTTCAACACCAGCAAGGCGCCGATTGCCAACGTCATATGGGCATCATGACCGCATGAATGGTTGGCTTGGTAGTGGCCATCCACTTCCTGCCACAAAGCATCAATGTCCGTCCGGATTCCGACGCACGGCTTTCCAGTTCCCACTGTAACCACGAGTCCTGTCATGTCATCGAAGGTTTCGACTTGAAAACCTTCTCTCTCTAAAAATTCTTTCAGGTATTTTGTAGTTTCAACTTCTTTCCAACTGATTTCCGGATGTGTATGTAAATGTTCAAATACTTCTTGGGCAATCGGCTGGACTTCTTCTGCGACGAGCTTAACTTCCTCTAAAACAGTCTTCATTTCCTTCACCTCGGTCAATTTTTTTGTTCCTCTTAATTATTTCGCTTTTCTAACTTTTTTGCAATCTAAAAAACAGCCCCGGCTTTCTAGTTTCGGCCAGGACTGTAAAAACTAAAGATTCTTTTGCATAAACTCCACAATCATCGTATTCATCCGGATGTGATTTTCAATTTTTTCCGTCTGGTGTCCTTCATCATCAAAAATGACCAACTCCACTTGCTTTCCTTGGTTTTCAAGATCCGCGGTCAATTGCTCCGCTTCCGTTACCGGAACCCGCGTATCGTTTCTGCCATGGAAAACCAGCAATGGTGCAGTAATGTTCGCGGTATGATTCAATGGGGCGATTTCTTCAAAAAAGTCGACGTCCTCCTGCAAAGAACCATATTCAAATTCACGCATTTTTCTGCGCCACGGCCCCGTATTTTCAAGGAATGACTTAAAATGGGAGATGCCGACGATATCCACACCTGCTGCCCAAATATCCGGATAATGAGTCACTGCCGCCAGCACCATAAAGCCACCGTAACTGCGTCCCATGATGCCGATGCGATCTGCATCCACTCCGTGATTCTTTACCAGGTCTTCTGTTAATGCTTTCAGATCAGCAACGGAATCCATCCGTTTGCGTCCATCATCCAGTTTGACGTATTTCCTGCCGTATCCTAAACTCCCGCGGACATTTGGCGCGACTACCGCAAATCCCTGTGACGCCAAAAATTGGATAACCGGATTGTACTCTGACCGAATCTGGGATTCAGGTCCCCCGTGCACATATACGACCACCGGCTGGGATTCTTCTTTTTTGCCGTATAAAAAGTAAGGGACTTCCAGTTCGTCAAACGATGCGAATTTACACAATTCCGGCTCAACCCAGAGGTCCTGCACCTCCTTCGACTCGCCGACGAACGTCAACCGCTCCACTTTTCCGTTTGTCAAAGAAACTTTCCATATATCTCCGGGCAGCACAGCACTTTTCACGTCTACGATCAGCTCATGATCAGAAAGCCAATCGATTGATGAGAAGACGCCTTTCGGCAGACCGGCCACTTGGCGGTGCAGGCCTTCTTTCAAGTCGTATATCCCCAAACTGGACAAGCCTCCCTCGTTGACGGTAAAAGCAAGCCGTGAATTATCAGGGGACAGTTTTATTTCCTCAATATCCCATTGCTTATTGAGCAACAGTGGATTCAATACTGAAGGTTCATCCAGCCTGAAATGATGAATTCCCAAAAGGTCACGTTCTTCATCAGTCAGGACAAACCCTTCCTTGCCATCGGAACTCAGCTGAATCGACTGATAGCGTGCCAACGTTTGATCTTTGCCGATTCGCGTACGCTGTTTGGTCGCCAAATCAAAGAGGTAGAAAGAAAGCTCAATGTTCGTATCCGGGATGCGTAAAATTAAACCTTTTCCGTCTTTCGTCCAGCACACCGGTGTGCAGTTCCCATCCACCTGGTAAACGCACTCTTCCTGTTTTGTCTCCAAATCCATAATGAAGACATCAAAGTAGCCTGCGTCGCGCCGGTTGCTTGAATAAGCAATTTTCGTTTCATCCGGAGACCATCCGCCGAAATTGTGAAAATGCTCTTTTGAATTAATGAGTTCCTCCACTTTTTCGCCGTTTTCCGTCAGCATGTACAATTGTTGTTTTTCATTCCCTTTTTCGTCCATGCCGATAATTGTTCCGGCACCTGAAGGGGAATGGCTGACGAACATGACACGATCTTCGACGTCCGTATATTGTACGACTTCAGAAGATGCTTCTTCCCATTTCCACGCCTGCGGCAAACCGGTTTCTTTGGACAGGAAAGTAAAAGCTTTTTTGCCTGGGATCACTTCAGGCTGCGATGCCCCGTGCGCATGCAAATATGTATTTAATAATTGTTCGGTGGAAACTGTCATTTTATATCCCCTTTCAAATTGCTTGAATCTTTTTATAATTAGTAGTGTACCTTATTTTGTATAATAGATAAACAAACCAATAGCGGAACAAAGAATCGATGAGGCGGCCAGAGAGGATAGAAACAACAGCAGCCACTGCGCCGTTGACTGTTTAAATTCTTTTAAGTTTTCGTCATTTGCCAATTGTTCGTTTGCGCGCTCGAGCGCTCTCGATTTGGAAATCGGCATAAAAAAATTGCCCATGGACCGGAAACCGCCTGTAAACAGCTCCAGGAACTTCGTCTGCCAGATTTTTACGCACGCTGCCAGTATCGCTGTCACCAAGCCGACTAAAAAAGAGATATTAACCCATTCGACAAGCGACCAGTCCCCTGTCAGTGTAAGACCTGCCCAAAGAATTGCCATGACGCCTGTTAATACAATAAACTTTTTCATAATAGCCACCTCATCATTCTTCTCAGTAAAAACGATAAAGCTCCTCATTCTCCATGGAGGAGCGGGAGCTTTATCAGTTCAATTCAACAGTCCACTGAAATCAATTTGTCTTTTCAGCCCACTTTAAGTGAGGATAACGGTTTACGTAGTAAACGACATCTTCAAAGTCCGTAGACACCAAATAATTGTTTTTGTAGAAGTAGACCGGCATAAACGGCATATCTGTCATCAGGATTTCTTCCGCCTGATGCAGCAATTCGTAACGTTTGTCATTGTCTTGTTCCACTTTCGACTCAGCCATGATGGAGTCGAATTCCTCGTTTACCCAGCCGGTACGGTTGTTCGGGCTGTCACCCAGGTAATAATCCAGGTTTACAACAGGATCCACGAAAATACCGATCCAACCCATGCGGGCCATCTGGAAATTGCCTTGTTTGGTCGTATCCAAGTAAGTTCCCCATTCCTGGTTGGCAAGCTTGATATCGACACCCAGGTTATTGCTGACCATTTCCTGTACGGCTTCAGCAATTTTTTTATGGTTTTCAGAAGTATTGTACATCAAAGTAACTTCCGGCAACTCAGACCATCCTTCTTCAGCCATTCCTTCTTCCAGCAATTTTTTGGCTTCTTCTGCATTTTCTTTAAAATAATCTCCGCCTACTTCACGGAAATCTCCTTCAGGTGTTTCTGCGCCATCCGGAACCATCGCGTATGCCGGCGTTTCTCCACCCAATGTTACGTTCTCTGTCAAAGATTCACGGTCAACCGACATGGCAAATGCCTGACGGACTTTGGCGTTTGTAAATGGTTCCTGTTCTACGTTGAACATGTACATATAAGTTCCATAATAAGGAACTTCCACATATTCTTCATTTTCTCTTTCAGATGCAATGACATCTGTCGGCAAAGTCATAACTAAGTCAAGCTCTTCTGTTTTGAACATTTGATAATACGTAGTGGCTTCATTGACTAACTCGAATGTAACTTTGTCCAGGTTGACGACGTCTTTGTCATAATAATCGTCATTCTTTTCAATGACTACATTGCTGTCATGGTTCCACTCTGCCATTTCGAACGGACCGTTGCTGACGAATGTGTCTGCTTCAGCAGCCCAGTTTTCGTTTTCTTCAGCTGCGGCCTGCTGAACCGGATAGAAAGTCCAAAGCGTCAGTAAGCTGTCGAAATAACCAAGCGGTGAGTTCAATTGAACTTCGAAAGTCGTGTCGTCCACTGCCGTGATGCCGACATCTTCAACTGAACCGTTTCCTTTGTTATAGTCTTCTGCTCCTTTGATGTAGTACATGTAGAATGCAAACGAGCTTCCTGTATCAGGGTTCAATACGCGTTTCCAGGCGTATTCAAAGTCTGACGCCGTCACTTGGGAACCGTCCGACCATTTGGCATCTTCACGCAAAGTAAATGTGTAAGTCGTGCCATCTTCCGATACAGCAACATCTTCTGCCACTCCCAGTACCGGATTTCCTTCCTGATCCCGTGTATACAACCCTTCAAAAATATGATCGAGTACCCATCCGGAAGTTGTATCTGTTGCAAGTGCCGGATCGATTGCCGGTGGCTCAGACATAGCATTGACGACGATTTCCTGTTTGATGTCTCCGCTGTCTGCATTGTCTCCTGAAGTCTCTTCTTCAGCTGAACCGCCGCCATAGCATCCTGTTAATGCAGTCGATGCTGCAAGCATTACGCTCATTGGCAATAACCATTTCTTCATGTTGTTTCCCCCTATTTCTTCTTTCATTTTTAGTATAGATGACAAGCCGTCCAGTGCTCCGGTTCCACCTCCTTCCAAGGTGGAGCCTGCTCCGCACAAATAGCCATGGCATGCGGGCATCTCGTCCGGAAACGGCAGCCGCTCGGCGGATTTGTCGGGCTTGGCGGATCGCCAGCCAATACAATCCGTTCCCTTTTGGCAGCCCGAGGGTCCGTCTTTGGAATGGCCGACAATAACGCCTGTGTGTAAGGATGAAGTGGCTTGGTAAACATGTCATCGCTGTTGCTCAATTCCATCATTTTCCCAAGATACATGACACCGATCCGGTCACTGATGTGCTTGACCATTCCCAGATCGTGGGCGATAAACAAGTAAGTCAAATCCTCCGAATCCTTCAAGTCTTCCAGCAAGTTGATGACTTGCGCTTGGATCGACACATCCAATGCCGAGATCGGTTCATCGGCTACGATGAATTTCGGTTCAACCGCCAGCGCACGGGCAATGCCGATGCGCTGTCTTTGCCCACCACTGAATTCATGCGGAAAACGTTTCGCGTGCTCAGCCCGCAGGCCAACGCGTTCCAGCAACTCGTAAATCCGATTTTCCCGTTCTTTGCCTTTGAAGAGCTTATAGGCATCGATACCTTCAGCAATAATATCGCCGACACGCATCCGTGGATTAAGGGAAGCGTGCGGGTCCTGAAAGATGATCTGCATTTCCTTATTGACCAGTTTTTTCGTTTCTTTGTCGAGCTGTGTAACGTCCTGGCCGTTGTAAATGACTTCTCCGGCTGTGGGCGCTTGCAGACCGACCAATGTTTTTCCTAAAGTCGACTTTCCGCTTCCACTTTCACCGACGAGACCAAACGTCTCCCCTTTTCTGATCGAGATGGAAATATCGTCGACTGACTTGACTGTGACATCTTTTTTGATGTCAAAATACTTTTTCAGTGACCGAACCTCGACCAAATTGTCATCCAATTGGCTGTTTCCAATTTCCATTAACTTTTCCACCATCATGCCTCACTCCCTACTGCAACTGCTTCTTTTTTCTTAGGAGCAAAAGCATGATCCACTTCAGGCGCACGCTCATCATTCAACCAGCATTTTGCGTGATGGCCTTCCCCGATTTCATACGCTCCCGGCATTTCTTCCACGCAAATGTCCATGGCAAATTTGCAGCGTGGAGCGAATGGACAGCCTTTCGGCGGCGAAAACAGATCAGGCGGAGAACCTTCAATCGGGACCAATTGCTTTTTCTCCGGTCCATCCACATCAGGTATGGAGTTCAGCAATCCCCATGTATAGGGATGTTTCGGGTTTTCAAACAATTCCAATACCGTGCCGCTCTCGACCATCATGCCGCCGTACATGACGATTACACGCTGAGCGGTTTCCGCCACAACACCAAGATCGTGAGTGATCAAAATGATGGCGGTATTCGTTTGTTCCTGCAAATCCTTCATCAATTCCAACACTTGCGCCTGGATGGTAACATCCAGCGCTGTTGTAGGTTCATCGGCAATCAGCAGCTCCGGGTTGCATGCCAGTGCAATTGCAATCATCGCCCGTTGCCTCATGCCGCCACTGAATTCATGCGGATACTGGCCATAGCGTTCTTCGGGATTTGGAATTCCCACTTGCTTGATCAATTCGATGGCTCGTGCTTTGGCAGCTTGTTTTGATAAGTTCTGATGAGTAATGAGGCCTTCAGCAATCTGCTTTCCGACAACCATCGTCGGGTTCAAAGAAGTCATCGGGTCCTGGAAGATCATGCCGATTTTCGACCCTTTGACTTTCCGCAGTTCTTTCTTCGACAGACTCAGTAAATCCTGTCCCTGAAATTGAATAGTGCCTCCTTTGATAATGCCGGGCGGTGTCGGGATCAGTCCCATTATTGTCTGGACAGTAACACTTTTCCCGCTTCCGCTTTCTCCGACAATCGCAACGACTTCCCCTTTGTCGACATGGAAAGAAACGTCGCGGACAGCTTTGACTTCGCCGCCATATGTTTTGAAATTCACTTCTAAATTATTCACTTCCAATAAATGATCCATTTTTGTACCTCCTACTTGCGGCCTTTCGGATCGAGAGCATCCTGGATCCCGTCTCCGAATGCATTAAAAGCAAACATCGTCAACGCAATCATGAATCCCGGGAAAAACAATCTCCACCATTGTCCGCTTAAAATGACTCCCAAAGAATCATTGGCCATGGTTCCCCAACTTGCAAATGGCGCTTGGACGCCAAGTCCCAGGAAACTCAGGAATGCTTCCGCGAAAATCGCTGTTGGGATTGTAAAAGTTAAATTGATGATGATAATTCCCATCGTATTCGGCAGCAGGTGCCGCGTAATGATTTTGGTGTGGGAAGTTCCCAGCTTTTCAGCAGCCAGCACATATTCCTGTGACTTCAGCTGCAATACCTGCCCCCTGATAATGCGTGCCATTCCGACCCATCCAGTGATGGATAAGGCTATGATGATCGTGACGACGCCGGGTTCCATGATGACCATCAGCAAAATGACAACCAGTAAATACGGGATACCGAATAATATCTCCACCACGCGCATCAATAAGTTATCAACGCGGTCACCCAGCTTTCCTCTACCTGCCATATAGCCAGAAACGCCTCCGACAATCATTCCTATTACCAGGTCAATGACTGCAGCGGCAAAGCCGATGGTCAAGGAAACCCGGGCGCCCTGCCAGGTGCGGCTCCACATGTCGCGCCCCAGGTCGTCGGTGCCAAACCAATGTTCACTCGAAGGCGCCTGGTTGGTGTTCGTCAAATTCTGTTCAGATGCCGAGTATGGGACCATCATCGGCCCGAAAATACCCAGGAAAATAATGATCGCCAATAACACCAATCCGACAACTGCCAGCTTATTTTTGATGACACTTAAAAATGTTTCTTTCCATACTCCCAGACTCGGGCGTTGGATTTCATCTGTTTGCAGCTTGTCCGGGTCTACCGGACGAAAAAGGGAGTCGTCCATTGTTTTGACCATTTAAGAATCCCCCTTACTTGTCAGCTTGATTCTTGGATCAATCAACCGATACGAAATGTCGATCAAAAAGAGAGTGATCACCAGGATGGCGCTGAAGAATACCGTGGTCCCCATGATGACGGGATAATCGCGGTTGAATATGCTGTCAACAAAGTACTTGCCGATTCCAGGCACTGCAAAAATCTTCTCGATTACAAAAGTCCCTGTAATCAGTGACACGAACAATGGACCGATAAACGATACAACCGGTAAAATCGCATTCCGGATGCCATGGCTCACGACGATCTTGAATGAAGAAAGCCCTTTTGCATCAGCGGTTTTGATGTAATTCTGACTCATGACTTCCAGCATGCTTGAACGCATGAAACGGGCGATAACCGCTAAAGGTGTCGTGGCAAGTGCCAAAGTCGGCATCACAGAATGTTGCCAGGTTCCCCAGGAAGCAACAGGCAACACGCCCCACTTCACCGCCAGAAAATTGATCAGCAGCGGGGCCAGGATGAAGCTTGGCACCGAGATGCCGATGATGGCGAAAAGCATCGCTCCATAATCGAGCAGCCTGTTATGATTTAATGCAGCAATGATGCCGAGGAACAACCCAAACACCAGCGCTACGACGATCGCTTGCAGTCCGAGAGTGGCGGAAGCCGGAATTCCATCAGCAATAATGTCGTTGACGGTACGGGTCTCGGATTGAATGGAAGGCCCTAAATCCAGCATGGCCAAGTCTTTGATATACATAATGTATTGAACCGGAATCGGTTCGTCCAAATTATATTTTGCCCGTAAGTTTTCCACTACTTCTTCAGGCAGCACATCTGCGTCCGAAGCAAACGGGTCTCCGGGAATCATCTTCATGATCAAAAATGTCAATGAAGCAATTACCCAAATGGTAAGCAGCATTGTGAGAAACCGTTTCACAATATACATGTTGTTCAACACCTCTGTTCATTTAATTTCTGGCTTTTTATGCGTTGACGCTGCCCAGTACACCGTTGGTGGCAGTCATCGCAATAATGACACAGCCCCACATATGCTTATACGCCGTGACAATGTCATCACATGTGAAACGGATGCGTTTCGGATCGATCAATTCGACACTTGGAATTGTCGTCGTCATTTTCGCCTGCTGCGGCCCTTTAAATTGAATTTCAAACGTAATGGGACCAGACAAAGTCACCGGCTTCTGACTGGCTGCATTTTTCACAGCCGCTTCGGCTTTTTCACGAATGATTTCCTGCGCTGCTTCGGGATGAAGCAATTCAGCCGCAAAGCGGTCTACTGCACGTTTTGTCACAGCACCTTCCACATTCGGCAATGTTTCCTGCACTTCGTTGACATAGGCGTCGTCGCCGCTGATGAATAACGGCGGAACGCCGAAAGCACCAGCGACATATGTATTCATTTCCGTTTCGCCTACCACATGGCCGTTGATTTTCATTTCATTGACACAGATTCCTGCCAGGGTATGGCTGATGACGGTGACGTCCGAGCCGCCTTCACGACCGTGATGACCGACGAACATGATGCCATCGAAGGATTCATCCAAGCCTTCCAACTGGCACATCAAACGGTTGCTTCCTGATACGAGGCGTGCACGCTTGTCCATTTCCTCAATGATGATATTGGACATATTGCCATGGCCATCAGCCACAACCACTTCGGTTGCTCCGCCATTAAACGCCCCTTCGATGGCCGCATTGACATCAGCGGTCATCAATTTGCGGAAACGGGCATACTCACTTGGCGTTTTGAGTTGCTGATTGGTCGCTACTCCGGAGATTCCTTCCATATCTGCTGAGATGAAAATTTTCATATTACTCGACTCCTTTGTGTGATTGTTAAAAAGCTTTCAATACATAGAAAATACTGACAATTCAAGACGCATTTTTTTATTAAGTGAAAATATATTCAAACGTATTTTTATAGACTTCCAATTGCATGATCGTATTAATATCGGTCACCGCTTCGATTTGATTGATTTCTTTCAAAACTTCCGTTATTTTTTCCTGGTCTTTTACCGTAATTTGCACCAGCAGCGGATATTCTCCAGTTGTTAATGTCACATACCGGATAATATCGATATTCATCAGTTCTTCAATCACTGTGGAAATCGATTTTGATTTCACCTTAATTTGAATAATTGCCCCCGCTTTAAGGCCGAGCGCAATCGGATTCACAATTCCCACCACATCGATAATTTCCCGGTCACATAAATTCTTGTAGCGCAGACGGATTGTTTTTTCGGTTACATTCATCTTCTTCGACAATTCCGCGAAAGAGATGCGGCCATCCTTTGTCAAACACTTAATGATTCCTTTGTCCAGTTCATCCAAATCGTAATCCACATTACACCTTCTCTCTCATGAATTATTACCGGAAAGAGGAACTATATTGAAGTTAAGTACCTCTTTACAATAGTTAAAATATATTTTATTATCTAAAAAAGGAATGACAACGATTAGTTTATAATATGTATATTTATAAATCAATCTTTTTTTTCAAAAAATTTACGGAGGTGTTTCGATGTTAGCAATTCTCAACGGAACGGCATGGCTCGGAAATGGGGAAATTATTGAAGGCGCAACGATACTTGTGAAAGACGGGAAATTTGTATCAGTGGAAACTGGAGGAGAAATTCCCGACACTTACCAAACCATCGATGCCACAGGTAAAATCGTCTCTCCCGGCCTGATCGATGTACATACGCATCTCGGCGTCGACGAACAGGGAGTCGGCAAGGAAGGCAAGGATTTCAACGAAACAAGTGATGCCGTTACACCACAGATTCGGGCGATTGATGGCATCAACCCAATGGAAACCGGGTTTCAGGATGCCAGAAGAGCCGGTGTTACCACCGTACAGGTGATGCCGGGAAGCGCCAATGTCATTGGCGGAGAAATGGTCGTTTTAAAAACAGTAGGAACGATTGTTGATGAAATGGTCATCAAATCCCCTTCCGGCATGAAAGCCGCCACCGGTGAAAATCCAAAGCGGTTCCACGGGGAAAAAGGCAAAATGCCAGTAACACGGATGGGTGTCGCTGCCTTGCTGCGCGAACAATTGATCGAAGCCCAAAACTATTTGGACGGTGACCAAAAACCGAGAAAACTGGCCATGGAAAACCTCGGGAAAGTGTTAAGGAAAGAAATTCCGCTGCGCGTCCATGCACATCGGGCAGATGATATTTTAACGGTTCTCCGCATCAAGCGTGAGTTTGACATCGACATTACCATTGAACATTGCACGGAAGGCCATCATATTGCCGATTATATCGCCAAGCATGACGTACGGGTTTCTTTCGGACCGACCATGACTCCCCGCTCCAAAGTGGAATTGAACGACAAATCCTGGTCAACGGCCAAGTCATTGGCGGATGCAGGGGTTCCTTTTTCGTTGACGACTGATCACCCGGTAGTTGGCATCGATTACCTGGTGACAAGCGCCATCCATGCCATCAACAACGGCATCACCGAAGCGCAGGCTTTGCGTGCCCTTACGCTGGATGCGGCGAGACACCTCGGCGTCGAAGAACGCGTCGGGTCCATCGAGAAAGGAAAAGATGCAGACCTCGTCATCTGGAGCGGTAACCCGTTCGACCTGCGGAACAAACCCGAGCAGGTCTTCATCAATGGCAAACAAGTCAACTAACGGCATCAAAAAAAGCGTCTCCGGGATTCCGGAGACGCTTTTTGGTTGTTCGAAAGTCAGTTTGGATTTGCCCAGACAGCTTCCCATTCATGAATTTCATAGGTTCTGGCACCATTCTCTACATAAGGGTCCTGATGGACGAAAGCCTCGCATTGTTCAAAAGAATCGGTTTGATAAATGACCAGGCCGCCGCTTCCATCGGTAAATTTTCCGTTTGCGTAAATATGGCCCGCATTTCTCATTTGTTCAAGAAAAGCCAGATGCTCCGGCCTGAACCGGACGCTTTTCTCTTCGTCACGCATCGGCAGCAAGACAGCGAAAAACTTCATCATTCCACCTCTTTCTTGTAGTTTCGGAGTGCTCACATTCAGCGAATTTTAAAACAGAAGCCGTTGGCATGATGCTGAACGGCTTCTGTTTTCGATTTTATTTCTTTAAATTAGATAATTCCCTGCCAGCGAAGAATCACTTCTGCGATCAAAGCCGAGCCGATAAATGTGCCAAGGAAGACCGCAACAGCCACGATGAGACTGCGAAAACCAAGTTTACGGAAATCTGCCCAATTAGAGCCGATGGAAATTCCGGCATAGGCGAGAATCGGCGTGGCAAGAGCTAAAATGCTGATTTTCTCTGTCCATGCCACTACATATTCCGAGCCAGGGAAAAACGGCAAGGAAATGACAATTGCCAGAATTCCGATATATCCGACCGCCGGCATATTCCACGGAAGCGCTTTTTCAAGCGCCAAGCCCGCTACACTTACTACGATCAATACAAGCATGCCGGGTATGGCTTCCCAAGGCAGAACATCGAGGCCGAACCAGTTGCCGAAGAGCGCGGCAAATCCGAATATTAAAAGTACCCATGTCCATTCCCAAATATTTTTAAGCATTCGGATTTCTCCCTTCTTTCACTGCTGCTTGTTTTTTCGTTTTTCTGTTCATCATTAAAGAATACAGTTTTTCAGTCAACGGCAAGCCGATGAAGATACTCATGTACAGACCAGTCGAAAGGGACAGCAGATTACTGGCCCCTGCAAATGCCACAATCTGATTTTCCATAGTCGGGAAAGCAGCCACCAACGAGCCACTCGCAGCGGCCATCATACTGCCGCTCCCCACTCCTGAAGCCATGGCAAAAGCCAAAGGATGCAGCGGTGTCGTTGTCGCCAGCAACCCTGAAATCAGTCCGAGGAAAACGGCGCCAAACACAGTACCAAAAATGTAGATGGCCATAACGCCACGGCCTTCCGGAGAATCGAATCCAAATTTGTTGACGATCAACCCAACGTTCGGTTCACGGGCAACAGAATGTGTCATCCCGATACTTTCTCTCTTGAATCCAAGCAGAACCGCTAACGGCAACGCCAGGAAAATAGTGCCCAGGTTCCCCAGTTCCTGCAGCAATAATGCAGGACCCGCTGCAATAATCGCTTCGATTTGAGGCCCGATGGTGACGCCGATTTTGGCAATCAACAAGGTAACGCCCAAAATGATCAAAGGCTCAGCATTCTTGGAATTTTTTTCACTGATGAGCGGTGTAAAATACAGTCCAAGTCCCAAAAAGAACGCATAAAGCATCGGCAATAACAAAATGACACCCGGTCCCACACTGATGCTGAATTGGCCAATGGCTTCCGTTATACAGACTAAGATAAACACAATGGCATGCAGACGCCAATCTTTGATGACGGACTTCATGTCTTTCTTCTCCATTTTTCCCCCTACTTCCCTCGTTTAGTTCGCCGGTTCTCTTTCTGTCGATCCGTAAAGCTGCTGGACGGCTGTAGCGTCCACCATCCCAAGCCCTGCCGATTGAGCCTGCTGGTAGAGTTTCTGTATATAAGCCGTAATGGATTCTTCCTTCATCGAATCGTTGGCCAAGCTATAAAACAAGTCTACATCTTTTTTCATGTGATTCAATAAGAACACGACATTTTCATGAGAATGTTTCAGTAAATTATCGCCGAAAACATCCATCACGCGATTTTGTGCCGTCCCGTTCTGCATCACTTGTGCAATGACAGAAGGATCGACTCCGGCTTCCTCACCTGCCTTGAAAGCCTCAGACAACAGTGAAATAATGCCCGCCACCACGATATTGGAGCTTAGTTTCACGACTTGGCCGGAACCGCTTGGCCCGACATATGTGATCGCCGTTCCCATGTTCTGAAGCACCGGCAAAACATCTTTGTATTTCTCTTCGTCTCCTCCAACCATGATGGACAAAGTGCCTTCATCCGCCCCTTTAGGTCCGTTGGATACCGGGCAGTCATAAAAATAGATTCCCTGCTCCTTTGCTTGCCGAGCCAGTTTTTTCGTCAGTTCGACGTCCGTCGTGCTCATATCCAAAATCAAAGCACCTCTTTTGGCCCGTTTCAATAGCCCATCTTCACTTGTCAATGCCTGTTCCACCAGATGAGCCAAAGGCAAGGACAGCACAAAAGCGTCCATGTCTGAAGCCACGTCACTCATCTTGCCGACAGGAACAGCGCCAAGCTGCTTCATTTGCTGCTGTTTTTTCTCATCCGGATCGAATGTCCAAACTTCACGATCGTTTTTCAGCAGGTTTTTGACCATGCCGGCTCCCATGGCTCCACAGCCAATCACACCGATTTTCATGCGTTCTCCTCCTTTACGGTTTCATGTATACGGTTTTGATATCTGTCCAGAAATCCAATGCCGTACTGCCTTGTTCACGCGGCCCGATACTGGATTCTTTTTTGCCGCCGAAAGGATAATGATTTTCGAAATAAGTGGAAGGCATATTCACATGGGTTACACCCGACTCGATATTACGGACAAAATGGAACGCTTTCTCCAAATCTTTCGTATAGATTGTCGACGATAAACCGAATTCGATGTCATTGGCCATTTTAATCGCTTCTTCATAATTCCCCACTTTGAAGACGCCGATGACCGGGCCAAAAATTTCTTCCTTGGCAATTTTCATCTGTGGATGTACATCACTGAAAACGGTAGGCGCCACAAAGTAACCATTCTTTAGATCCCCGTCTTCCAGGCGCTTGCCACCTGTTTCAAGCGTTGCCCCTTCCTCCAGGGCCGATTCGACATAGTGCAGGTACGTATTCATCTGATTTTCATCAATGATTGCCCCATTGGTTACGCCTTCTTCCAATCCATTTTTCACAACCATCGATTCCGCTTTTTCCACCAGGCGTTCCACAACTTCACGATAAATGGATTCGACGACGATCAACCTGCTCGTTCCCGTGCAGCGCTGCCCGTTATCATAGAATCCACTTGTCACAATACTGTCGATGGCTGCATCCAGATCAGCGTCTTCCAGAATGATGGCCGGGTTTTTCCCGCCCATTTCCGCCTGCATTTTTCCTCCGTGCTGTGTGACTGCTTTGCCGAGCGAAGTCCCGACATCTGTTGAGCCGGTGAACGACACAGCTTTCAGTTTTTTGTTGGTGCCGAACTCTTTGCCGATCACTGAACCGGAGCCTGTCACCATGTTGATGACCCCCGCCGGTACTCCTGCCTGCTCAAACAACTCCATAATCTTGACACTGATTAAAGAAGTTGCGCTTGCCGGCTTGAATACTACCGTGTTTCCAGCAATAATCGCAGGCGCAATTTTCCAGATGCCGATGCCGAGCGGAAAATTGTACGGAGCAATTACACCAACCACGCCTAATGGTTCACGGACTGTATATGCAAAAATCTCATTATCATAAGACGGCAGCGTTTCGCCTGCGAGCCTCGTTGCTTCACCGCTGAATTGCTTCATCGCCTGAATCGTTTTCACTACTTCACCCCGTGCCTCGCGCAGAGCTTTGCCGACTTCCTTGGTGATGATCAGCGCCAACTCTTCTTTATGCTGCTCCAATAAATTGATCAAGTTGAAAATGACGTCTCCCCGCACAGGAGCCGCCGTTTTTGACCACTCAGGAAATGCTTGGCCAGCTGCTTCAATGGCGGACTGCACATCTTCCACTGATGATTTTTGAAATCTTCCCAACACCTCTGAAGTGTTCGCGGGATTGATGCTGTCGTAAAGTTCCCCAGTTTTGGAAGAGATCCATTTTCCGTCAATGTAATTCCGGTAAACCGGAATGTCCGTCTTGTCTTTTTGTGATGGATTATTTGTTACTGACACCATGTAATTCCTCTCCTTTTTTGAGCGTCTTCTTAATATTATAATAGTTCAAATTTTTTTATTATATAGAGTAATGAATAAAAAAACTCATTTTTTATTGTCTCAGCCTACAAATTTTCTGAAGCTGACGGATAAAAATGCGTTGAATCGTCATTCGCTGTCTCTGATTTTTCTTTTCTTCAACCAAATGAAAAGAGCCCTCAGCTTCGCTCGCTGAAGGCTCTTCTATAATAACGTTAGGATAAGCGCTTTCTTCTCTGGTATCTTCTGTCTGGATAATCAATAGGCTGGATTCGGTTTTTTTCAATTTCGCGCTCCCGGTTTTCAAGTTTGGCTGATATTAATCCCAAAATGGTGCCGAACATGGCACCGGCAAGAACTTCGATCGGTTGATGTCCAAGCAGTTCTTTCAATTCTTTTTCACGCTCAATAAATTCATAACTCGGGAATTCACCGGAAATCTGCACAAATCTGTCTTCCAAGTCGTTGACCAATGTGGCGATTTCACCTGTATGGCGCCTGATTCCCTGCGCATCGTACATAACGATGGCACCGAAGACAACCGCTAATGCCGTCTCCGTATGCCTGGCTCCTTTATTGGCTGCTACGTACGATGTCAACGCCGAAACCCCAGCTGAGTGGGAACTTGGCATACCTCCAGTTGTAAAAAGCTGGCGCCAATCCCACTTTCCCGCCACTGCTTTGTGCGTGACAATTTTCAAGGCTTGCGCTACTCCGATGGCTCCCAGTGAAGTCACCATCCCTCGGTTCATCTGTCTCATCCAATCATCCTCCGTTTCGAATCTTCCTTTGAAGCAACGGTTTTCTGTCGCTCGATATTCTTTCCTTACCCCAAATAGCCAAGAATATGTAAAAAGGAGCCAAGAGAATTAAAGAGAGGCACTTACTCTAAGGGATGATTTGCCTGGTACAAAACCCTCTCCAATTCCTGCCGGTGATCAGCCGCTTGTTCATGGGTCCAGTTAAAAACCGCTGCCATATGGGCCATAACTGATTCCTTATGGTCATACACCCATTTTATATCAAAGTAAAGCGCACCGGTGCGCCGCTCAAAAAAATCAGTTGGACTGCATGCCGCTTCATAATTGATTGCATACTGGAGCATGGCATACACAAGTGGATCAAGTGCCGGCGGCTTTCTTTTTCCTTCCCCATAGAACCGGAAAATCTGATCGACATTGGCACCGTACCGTTGCACCAATCGCCTGCTTGTTGCGTGATCCAGCCCAAGCAGCATTCCTTGCGCCACCCGGTCCTCCAGAAAAGAAGAAAAGTTTTTGGAACCACCCATTTCTCCTCCGGAAATCGGCAGATCTTTTGTAGATACCCTTGCAAACTTTATCTTTCTTTCTTTTCTCAACTGCTCTGCAACCAGGTCTACAATGTTTTCCGCCATCTTGCGATACCCGGTCAATTTTCCTCCGGCAATGGAAATAAGGCCGGAGGCTGAGATGAAAACTTCGTCTCTTCTGGAAATTTCCGAAGGACCTTTTCCTTCTTCCCGGATGAGCGGCCGAATACCTGCCCAACTGGATTCTATGTCTTCTGGTTTAACTTTCACCTGGGGAAAGATGTGAACAACAGCAGCAAGCAGATACTCCCAGTCCTCTTTGCTGACTGCGGGGAAACGCGGATCCTGGTTGTAGACAGTATCGGTAGTTCCCACGTACACTTTTCCTTCTCTTGGGATGGCGAATACCATTCGACCATCAGGGGCATCAAAGTAAACCGCTTGCCGCAACGGGAATTTTTGCTGGTCGAATACCAAATGACTGCCTTTCGTCAATAACAGCGTTTTGCCATGTCTGGATTGATCCCTCTCCCTCAGCGAATCCACCCAGGGGCCAGTGGCATTGACGATTTTCCGGGCGTATACTTCATGGACGCCACCATCAAGCTGATCTTCTGCACGTATCCCTGTCACAGTTGCACCGCTGTAAATAAAGGCGGTCGCTTTTACATAATTCAGCGCTAATGCCTGTTGTTCTCCAGCTTTTTTTAAGACTTCCAGCGTGAGCCGTGCATCATCTGTTTTGTATTCAACATAAGAGCCGGCGCCTTTCAATCCTTGTTTCCTTAACAAAGGTTCCCGCTTCAAAGCTTGTTTTTTAGTGAGCATTTGCCGACGCTCTTCTTTTTTGACACCAGCCAGAAAATCGTAGAGCCGCAGTCCAAAGCTTGCGCTGTAAGGCCCGAATGATCCTCCCTTGTAAAATGGAAGCATCATGGAAACAGGCGTCGTCACGTGAGGTCCATTTTCATACACGATTTCCCGTTCTTTTCCCACTTCAGCGACGAGTTTCACCTCAAATTGTTTCAAATAACGCAAGCCCCCATGGATCAGCTTTGTCGATCGGCTGCTCGTTCCAGCCGCAAAATCCTGCATTTCAATCAAGCCTACTTTCATTCCCCTATTTGCTGCATCCAGGGCAATCCCTGCCCCTGTAATACCGCCGCCGATGACAAGAAGATCCAGAGGCCCCTGTTTCATTTTTTGATAAACTTCGGCTCTGTTAAGAGCGGACAATTTCATGGTTCGATTCCCCTTTCTAAACGAAAAAATTTTGGGTTTGGTAATTCCGTCCAATCAAAAAACCATCTTCAAATTTCAATTATACCCTTTTCAGGGGAATTGAAGAGAGATGGTCTGTTTCTTCTCCTGTAAAAGCTGGAGGTTCTAAAAAAGTCATGTCTGCTGACTGATGCTAACCGGTCGTTGGACTCCTTCCGTTTCATAGTAATGAGAATAAGCACTGTCTTTGGAAAGTGTGAAATTATTCAATACAGCACCAATCAGCCGGCAATTGGATTTTACAATCGTTTCTTTGGCTTTGACAACTTCTTTCTTATCCGTTTTTCCTGAGTTCACTATCAGAATCGCTCCATCACACTTGTTTGCTAGCAGCTGGGCGTCTGTTACGGCCAGCATGGGAGGCGCATCAAATATAACGATATCGTAAGCTTTTTTCATTTGCTCAATGAGCGTATCCATGGATTTGGAGCCCAATAGCTCTGCTGGATTTGGAGGCAACGAGCCGCAGGTCAGCAGGTCAAGACCCACAACTTTTGTGGCCCTGATGGCTGTCTCCAAATTCGACTGCCTTGTCAATACTCTGGACAAGCCTTGTACATTGCCTACATTGAAAGTATGGTGCATTGTTGGTTTGCGCATATCTGCATCCACCAGCAGAACCTTTTTTCCTTCCTGTGCAAATACAATGGACAAATTTGCCGCTGCAGTCGATTTCCCTTCAGACGGAGCGGCAGAAGTAATAACAATCGTTTGGATTTTCTGATCAGGAGAAGAAAAATTAATGTTCGTTCTTAATGTCCGAAATTGTTCAGATACAAGTGAATTCGGTGTTGTAAAAGCAATTAAATTTCGGCTTGCGAATTCCAGGCCCTTTTTTATTTTTCCCATTTCCCCTAAACTTCCCTTCTATTGAGTGCTAGCGATTTAGCTTCTTTTGATTTTTCTTTTTCTGCAATCGGTGAAATCATTCCGATTACCGGGATTCCCAGAAGAGTTTCAATATCCTGTTCATTTTTTACTGTTGTATCCAAGTAAGCCAGTAAAAAAGCCAGGCCTATGCCAATCATAAGGCCCACTGCAGCTGCGACTGCCATATTCAGGAATGGATTCGGCGCTACAGGTGAAGGGTTATCTCTTAGAACTGCCGGAGACAATATAGAAACGTTATTTACATTCATTAAAACCTGGATTTCCTCTTCGAAAATAGTTGCTGTGGCATTAGCAATTTCCACAGCTGTCACCGGATCTTCATCTCTTACCGAGATATCGATGACTTGTGAATTGTCGTTTGTGCTGATTGTGATTTTTTCGTTCAACTCAGCGACTGACACATCCAGCCCCTGGTCTTCTATAACCTGTTCAAGAATGACTGAGCTTTTAATAATATCGTTGTAAGTATTAATCAACTGCAGATCCGTTTCAATGTTTTGGTTGGTGAACTGTGAAGCGTCCGCCTGTTCCTGGTTCACCAATAATTGAGTTGACGTCTGATAAACCGGAGACATTACATAAAAAGAAAGGACTCCTGCCAAGGCAATTGCCAAAATCGTAATAATAGATATCAACGCAACATTCTTTTTTAATATTGCAAATACTTCTCTCAAGCTAATCTGCTGTTCCACCGTATATCCAGCCCCCTTGGCCCTTAAAAAAATTTATAATCCGCCTGCAAACCTGCTCTTGTCTTGATAGAGAAAGTTTGCAGGCGGACTATCATCGAGAAACTCTCTTATCCTGTCTGTAGCTGTTAATAGATCAGTAAGCATCTTTAGAGCCAAATAATACCAAGACCGTCTTGCATATCAATTTTATATCGATAAGAATATTGCGTTGACGAATATACTGAAGATCCAATTCCACCCACTCTTCAAACTCTACATTGCTTCTGCCGTACACTTGCCAATAGCAGGTGAGCCCAGGGGTGACACTGATTCGCTGTCTTTCATAGCTGGTATATTGCTCCACTTCATCCGGAAGCGGTGGCCGCGGCCCTACAAGACTCATGTCTCCTTTCAAGACATTAAACAACTGGGGCAATTCATCTATACTCGTTTTCCTGATGAATCTACCGACTTTTGTAACTCGCGGATCATACTTTATTTTGAAAACGGGTCCTGATACTTCGTTTTGCTTCCTTAGAGTTTCTTTCAATTCTTCTGCGTTTGAAACCATCGAGCGAAACTTGTACATATTGAAAAGCTTCCCGTCTTTCCCTACCCTTTGTTGTTTAAACAACACGGGACCTTTCGGGTCTTCCAATTTTATCAGCAGCCCAACAATCAAATAGAAAGGAACCAATACCAGCAAACCAACCAAAGATCCGAGAATGTCGATTGATCGCTTCATAAACATGTACGAAACACTTTCATTGGTTTCCACTTCTTTGAAAGGATAGTCAGTGTATTCTCTTATTATGGTCTCTTCTTTTTTTTCAGGAGCTGAAACTGACACATTTATCACCACTTTCGCCTTTTAGTTCGACTACCACTCTACAGAGGCACTGTTCGACTGGGCACCGCTACTGCTGGTCTTCCGATGGAATGGTATTCGACTTGGTTGTTTTTCATACTCTCAGGGTCGAAGCAGTTTCGACCATCGAATACCAAAGGCTGGTCCATGCAATGGAACAACTGGGGATCCATAGTCTTAATTTCTTTCCATTCCGTTAAAATCATAGCGGCATCGCTGCCTCCAAGAGCTTCCTCTATTGAAGAAGCAAATTGGACGCGAGGATCCAGCACACCCTTTGCATTTTTCACAGCAACCGGATCATAGGCAATCACTTCGGCACCTTGTTTGATCAGTTCTTCGGTTACTTTGATGGAAGCCGCTTCTCTCATATCATCTGTATCAGGTTTAAAGGCCAAACCGAGTACGGCAATCCGTTTGCCTTTTAATGAAAAGAAGTAAGAATTCAACTTGTCAATCAAAATCCGCTGCTGTTTCTGATTGACATTGACTACACCTTTCAGCAATTCAAAATCATACTTTACATTGCCGGCAATCTGAATCAGCGCTTTCGTATCTTTGGGGAAACAGGAACCTCCATATCCGATTCCGGCTTTTAAGAACTGCTCGCCTATCCGCTTATCCAATCCCATCCCTTTTGCCACATTTTCAATATTGGCATCCAACAGTTCGCATATATTGGAAATCTCATTAATAAAGCTAATTTTTGTAGCCAGGAATGCGTTGGAAGCATATTTGATCATTTCAGCGCTTTTTATATCTGTTTTGAATATCGGCACCCCAAAGGGCCGGTTGATCTCTTCAATCACAGTAGCTGCTTCTTCGCTTTCTGCTCCGATTACAATCCGGTCCCCGTAAAAAGAATCATGGATCGCTGAACCTTCCCGGAGAAATTCAGGATTGGAAACGACTTCCACTTTCACATCGTATATTCGATGCTTTTGCAGGATTTGAAGAATTTTATCATTCGTTCCTACTGGAATCGTGCTTTTCGTAACGACAATCATGTCTTTCGAAATGTACTTCGCAATTTCTTTTGCAGCTTCTTCCACGTAATAGAGATCAGCTGAACCATCTTCGTTTTCAGGAGTACCTACGGCTATGTAAACAACATCAGCCTCACGGATGCCATCCTGATGATTTGTCGTAAAGGACAATCGTTGTTCCTCTATGTTTTTGGACATCAACTCGCTGAGCCCAGGTTCATGTATGGGGGAGATCCCTTTTTTCAATCGTTCGACTTTCCCGTCATCAATATCGATACAGGTAACCTGATGCCCAATCTCAGAAAGACTGACGCCCGTCACTAACCCGACGTACCCAGTCCCTATAATTGCAATCTTCATTCTCCCACCTCCGTGTCAAAGTATTGGGGCTCCCAGCTTTTCTTTTGCCAGCTCTTTTATCAGCTCACCGACTTCTTCACCGAACTCTTTGTTTTCCAGTGCAAACTCTATCGTTGTACGGATGAACCCAAGCATTTCCCCCACATCATAACGCTCTCCTTCAAAGTCATAGGCGTAAACAGATTGAATTTTATTCAGTTGCTGAATAGCATCGGTCAATTGGATTTCTCCCCCTGCTCCAACTTCCTGCTTGTTTAAAAATTCGAAGATTTCCGGAGTCAGTATATACCGTCCCATTATGGCTAAATTGGAAGGTGCTGTTCCTTTTGCAGGTTTTTCCACAAAATTACTGACTTCATAACAGCGACCATCCACTGCAGAGGGGTCAATGACGCCATATCGGTGTGTTTGGTCATCAGCTACCTGCTGCACACCGATGATGGAAGAACCTGTTTCTTCGTGTTGCTCGATGAGTTGTTTCAAACACGGTTTTTCCGATTTGACGATGTCATCTCCCAACAGTACCGCAAAAGGTTCATTTCCGATAAATTTCCGAGCCGTCCAGACAGCATGGCCAAGCCCTTTCGGTTCTTTTTGACGGATATAATGAATCTCCACTTTGGAGCAGTCTCTGACTTTTTCAAGAAGATCAAACTTTCCTTTTTTCAAAAGGTTGTCTTCAAGTTCAAAGTTATTGTCAAAATGATCTTCAATCGCCCGTTTGCCTTTGCCTGTTACGATGATGATGTCTTCAATGCCTGAAGCAATCGCTTCTTCCACAATATATTGGATGGTCGGTTTGTCGACGATTGGCAACATTTCCTTCGGCATCGCTTTTGTTACAGGAAGAAATCTGGTCCCCAGTCCTGCGGCTGGAATAATTGCTTTAGTTACTTTTTTTGTCATACAATAACCTCCTGTTTTTCTGAATTATCAATTTTTTTGCTAGAAAAAAAGACCATGAATTTCGACAAAAAGCGCTGAACAACAAGCGATTTAAGGCCTGCCTTTCCCAGCCTGCTTGCTTGGAGCCTTTTAAAGGAACTGATAATAAATGCCTAGGTAAGTAAAATTATTTACTATATGTCCTTATTTACAGGATATATAGAACTATAATTTTAGTGTATAACCGTTATTATTTAACATTCTAACATCGATAGTCCTAAATAGAAAGCCTTTTAGAATAAAAAAATGAATTTTTCTAAATTTTCTAGTTAATTTGACTATTATGCTGTTTTCTTTCAAACTACATAAAAAGACTGAAACGCTTTTGTAACTTTTAGCGTTCCAGCCTCTTTCAGTGAGTATATATCCTGCCCCAGCACAGAGTGCCCTTAAGCATTATTGTTTTCACTCTTGGGTTTTGCCTGTTTTCTTGCCATCAATTCTTCTCGATGTCTCTCTGCAGCCCTTTCAGCACGGGAACTGGCTTTTGCCAAAGAAAATACAAATCCCGATACCACCGAAATAACCGCTCCTATAGTTACCCACATAGTATACCTCTTAAATGACTCGGACTTTTGGTTTCCATCTCTTCCCTGGCTCCTTACCCATTCATTTCTTTTCATGCGCTTTCTGTTATGCGTTCTCTGATGCAACCGAACTTTACATTATGTATAAGCGGTCAATCGTGAAGACTCAACCCGTTTTTAAACTTTATTATAACATCTTTTCCGACCATTTTAATGTAGAATTTTGGAATATTCATCCTCTTCCTCAAACACGTCACTCAATATGGCAGCTTATGTAAATTCCTTTTGTTCAGAAGACAGCAAACTCCAACACGGGGGTTAAATGATGATCGTCGTATCGCGGGAACAGCAGGCTTACTTTCCATCAAAACAGTAAGCCAAATACAAAAACCGCTTTTCTCAGTGTAATCTCTGAAAAAGCGGTTTGATCAAAAGGATTTAGTATTCGAATATTCTGAAATTTTTAGACGCAGAACCGTTAAGTATGAGAAACAATAAGTTCCAATTGCCCTTCTATGAAATAATCTCCAATAGTGACAGGCACGATGAAGTTGTCCCCTTTCTTTATCCGCGACTCACATTCCGCTGTGCCAATCAGTCCTTCTCCACTTATCACACTCACCAGCAAAAACCCCGTAGTCAGTGGAGCAACCGTTTTCCCGCGAACCTGCCAGTGATAAACCGTAAAATACTCTTCTTCAATCAAACGAGTGGAAATCAAATTTTCCGTATCTTCTTTCACCCGTTCCTGCTGAACTTCCCTGTGGGGGTAGGACGTTACGGTAATCGCTTCTTTTAAGTGCAGTTCCCGCTTCTTCCCTTCAGCATCGGTCCGGTCATAATCATAAACGCGATAAGTAAGATCCGAACTTTGCTGCGTTTCCAAAATGACGATACCTTTTCCAATGGCGTGCAGGGTACCGCTGGGCACGTAAACGAAATCCCCTTTTTTAACTTTGACACTGTGCAAAAGATTGCCCCAGTCGCCACTGTTGACCATCGCTTCGAATTCTTCCCTGGACTCCGCTTTATGACCAATAATAATTTCCGCGTCTTCATCGCAATCCAATATATACCAGCATTCGGTTTTTCCACATGTCTGTCCTGAAAGCTGTTGTGCATAATAGTCATCCGGATGGACTTGAACAGACAGATTGTCATTGGCATCCAGGATTTTGATTAATAACGGAAAATCACTTTCTGCTGTAGAATAACCGAATAAAGATGGGTATTCTTTCCATATTTCCGACAGACTCTTACCTCTCAACAATCCATTCTTAACGATAGAGGGACCATTTTCATGAGCCGAAATAACCCAGGCTTCTCCAGTTGAAGGATTGGGAATGTCATAATCGAATAACTGCCGAAGTTTCGTGCCTCCCCAGATCCTTTCTTGAAATGCCGGCTGCAGGAATACCGGTTCTTTATACACGGACATACCTCCCGTCTGGAATACCGAAAAATCATTACAGTTTACTTTCAGTAATCGATCATCATTGATTGATGGTCAGTTTGACTTTGCATATCGCTTCGATTTCATCCCATTCATCAGTTGCGCGGTAAATATCTTCCTCAATCAATTCACTGCCTGTTTGGACTTCAATGATTTCCATGTCCGTAGTTGCTCTTAATGTATGTTTGGAAGCCAATGGTATGTGAATAACATCGCCCGCTCTTACATGCCTCAGCTGATCATTGAACACAAGGATGCCTTCGCCTTTGACGATTGTCCAAACTTCACTTCTTTTATAATGCATCTGATAACTGAAATTTTTCCCCGCATTGATACCAAGACGTTTAATCAGCACCTGGTTCCCTTCGGCATATTTCGTGTATTCAAGTACACGGTACCAACCCCAGCGTCTTTCTTCGTACATTGGACGGCCATTTAAACCGTCGACATATTCCTTGACCTTCGTGCTGGAATCTTTATCCGTCACCAATATCCCGTCCGGGCTCGCCGCCACCACCACGTCATTCAAGCCAAGCAAAGTGACTGGAATATCAAGCTCATTGACTATATAAGAGTTTTCAATCCCCTTGCCCAATATTCCTTTGCCGGTAATTTCTACACCCATTTCTTCCGTCAATGTATTCCATGTACCCAGGTCTTTCCAATAGCCATCATAGGACAGTGAAATGATATGCTGCGCTTTCTCTACCACTTCGTAGTCGAAACTGTTTTTCGCCAGCAAATGATAGCTCTTCAGTAATTTTTCGTAGTCAGTGGGATATCCTTTGGCCTCCAATAGATCGATGATATATCCGAGCCTGAAAGCGAATACACCACAATTCCATAATGCATTTTTTTCGATGAGAGCTTCAGCTTGTTTTTCAGTTGGTTTTTCTTTGAAATAGTCTACTGTCAAATAATGTTCGTCTGTATCTTCCTTCGGAATAATGTACCCATATTTTGCGGAAGGATAGGTCGGAGTCACTCCCATAAGCGCCAACTCAGCTCCCGATTTCAATAAGGCATCCTCCAAATCATGAATACGGTCAAAAAACTGATTTTCAACGTACGGATCAACAGGCAGCATGCCGACTACTTCTTCTAAGCTGCAGCCCTGCACCGAATGCAAATAGACTGCCGCAAGCGCAATTGCGGGAAATGTATCCCTTCTTTCCGGTTCAGTTACAATATGCACGCCTTGGCCCAATTGTGTTTTGATCATATCGACTTGCGAAGTGCTGGTGGCAATGATGGAATTATCAGCCAATCCTGTTTCTTCAAGCTGCCCCCATACCCGCTGCACCATCGAGACCTTATTGCCCTCTTCATCTTTCAAGACTTTAAGGAACTGCTTTGACCTCGCATCATTGGAAAGTGGCCATAACCGCTTTCCTGACCCCCCTGATAACAATACTAATCTCATCTAACTTACCTCCATCCATTTTTGATAGATTCCTTGTGGCTTACGTTAGCTTGCTGTTCTTGCCATAGAAGACTTCATATTGAACAGGGATGAATTAGCAGGTATATTGTTATAGAATTCCAGAACAATATAAATCTTTTTACCCCCGTTAAAAATAAGTATAGGATTATCATACATATAAATACCTAATATTTCAATACAAATATTCAAATTAATTAGAAATATCAGATATTATTACCTAATATCACTTTATATTCGACCTTCTTTTTATCCTTTAGTAAAATTATCTTAATAATCAGATATTTAATCTTATAAATTTTTCCATATTAAAAACACCCCAAAAGTTAGATTTGAACTCTAACTTTTGGGGTGCACCACCGAAAACCGGTCTTTTTTTCTCTATGCTATATTCTCAGTTATTTACTGGTTGTCAGATCGACAACAATAACGTCCGTGACTTGTTGATCGATGTTTCCTTTGTCAAATGATTTTCCAGATATATGCGTCCACGCATCCCCATCTCATTCAATTCGCCTGCGCTCATATCATAGAAGAAGCGAACTGCTTCGCTGATGCTCTCATAGTCATGGGGTTCCACCACTATGCCAGATTGGCTCTCGGTTATAAGTCTCTCAGCCTCGCTCCCTTGTTCCAGGACCCCTAAAACCGGCTTCCCTGCTGCCATAACACCATAGATTTTACTTGGCACAGAGACTCCTTTAATCCCTTTTTGATTTACCACAAGGTGGATATCAGCGGCATTCAGCGAGTACCGTATAAAATCTTTGGGTTGATATGGCAGGAAGACGACATTTGAAAGATTGTGCTCCTCGACATATTCCTGCATTCTATGCTTAACAGCTCCTTCTCCGATAAACAGAAAGACAAGGTCGGGGATATTTGTAAAGTCTTTCGCGATTCGTATGATGTTTTCCAAATCATAATAAAGTCCGATGTTTCCGGAATAAGCCACAATGAATTTGTCCTGCAGTCCATTCTGCTGTAAAAAATCTGCCACAACCGGATGCTCTTTGCCAAGCGGCAATATTTCGTCTTCGTCTGTCCAGTTATTAACAACTGAATAAGCAGGAACGTTTCTTCCCTTAAAACGTTTAGCCAGCGTTTCGCCCATGTCTTGTCCCACCATCACAATATGGTCTGCATACCGGCAATTGATATTATCGATGAATTTAGCTATTTTGAATACAAGCTGGTTGTTTGTGTAGGAGACAGCAGCTGCCTGTTCCGGATTAAAGTCATGAATGTTATAGACATGCTTGGAACCTTTCAGAAATTTTCCGATAGAACCGATTAATCCGCCCAAAATTGGTGGTTGGGAGATCGTATAGATAATATCAGTCTTTCTTTCTTTCAATAAAGCGATATTTGCCAGAACAAAATAAGAAACAATGTAGCGGACACGGCTTAACTTTGAATTTTTGTCCACTTCCGGCAATTTGATCCGTATGACTTTCATGCTGTCCAAACAGTCTTTCTCGAAAATCTTTTTGACGGATTTTCGTTCACCTGCATAGCCAGGCTGGGCTGCAATTACGGTAATATCAAAATCGTTTTGAATTTCACTCGTTAATTCTGTCATAATTTGAGCGGTAGAGGCCAGATCTGGATAAAAATAATTTATGACAAATGAAATCTTTTTTTTGTTTTTCATAATTACCTTCCTATCCTGAAGACTTAATAACGTTAATTCCGCTGCTTCCATATTTACTGTTTAACGGTTCCTGAAAAATGGAGATAAGAGAGTCTGTGTATTTGTCTTCCGTATAGAATTCTTCATAAATATTCCGGCTCATTTCCCCCAGCCGCAAACGTTCTTCATCATTTTCAGCTAACCGTTGAATGGCAGATTTGATGTCCTCGACTGTAGGTTCAATCAGCACTCCGCAATCCTGGATCAGTTCTGCGATGATTCCCCTGTCGCTGGATATAATGGGCAGCCCCGCAGCCATCCCTTCTATAATGGACATTGGTTGCCCTTCCACTTTGTATTTAGTGGGGAGAGCCATGAGATCAGCTTCCAGGAATACCTGCTTTTTTGCTTCTCCCTGCTTCAACCCATGATACTCTATGTTTTCTTCCACCTCGTTTTCTTTAATGAATTCCTTAACACGCAAAAATTCCGCTTCATTCTGGATTCCTCCCACCAGATTGAGCTTAATATTGTGCCCTTCTTTTACCAATAGGGTTGTGGCTTTCACGAGTTCTATGTAGCCTTTTTCAGCCATCAAATTGCTTAGATACAAAATCGACACCGGCTCTTTTTCTCTTTTTCTGTTAATTTCCCCTTTCCTGATGAAACTCTCTGGGATTCCGTTGGAAACCACTTCTACCCTGTCGACTAATCCTTTGTAATTTCCAGCCAGTTTTTCTCCCAATACAATACCTACATCCACTTTCTTCAACGTATTACGAATAAATTTATTTAGAAACCCGGAAGTGGCTTCGATGGTCGGACCTAAATTGTTGCCATGCAAATGAGTCACCGCTTTACCACGTCCAACGCTTTTGCAAATCCGTATGATTACACAATCTCGTAAAAGCCCCAGTTTAGTCTGAGATATAGAGATATACAGCACCGGCTTTTTTAATGCCACACTTAACATCAATGACCTGATGATGGCAGCAGAATCAGTGAACAATTTCTCCGGCGAAATTCCACCAGGGTTTTCGAAGTTTTTTCGGCTTAAGTTGATTTTTTTCACATTGAATCGTTGGTGTAACTTTTCCGTCCCATATAATGATTGCAGCGCAATGCTTTCCCCTAGCACTGGGGGCGGCAGCGGCCCGACGAAAATCAGATTCCCCTTTTTAGACGTTTCCATAAGAAACCACCCTTCATATCGAGTCTTACGTTTTACGAAAGAATTTCTCATCACATCATTTATACTTTACGGCTGGGTTGACAGTAATCTCTTTTTCTATATTAGTGATAATCAAATGAAGGAGAAGAAAAACAGGCACGATCATCACCAGTGGTTTGAGATAATAAATATAGCCGTACCACATAATCCGAGGAGTAGTGGTTAGGATCAAGTAATACCCTAAAGTGAATCCCAGGTTTCCAAACCCTCTTTTCAACAAATAGGCCGGCAAAAAAACCACCGCATAAGTTACGAAAGGTGCCAGGAACAAACCTAAAATCCGATAATTCAGATAATACTCCCCGTAGACCAGCAACCCATAATTGGTGTGAATCTCGCTTGCGACAATATGCGGCGCCGCGTCAATTCCCTGACCAAAGAAAGAAGGCATCAATTGAGGAATGTAGTTAATCAATGTATAGTAATTGCCTGATTGATGATTTACTTCGATTGCCGCAGCCGTTGAATAGATAAGATCCTGAACGGTAGGATAATTAATCAAGATCCCCAAAGAATTCAGTATAGCTTCGGTATCGAAGACAAGCCCCGAGTGCCTCACCAAACCCAGATAAGAGAATACAAGAATGCCGATTACTAAGATACCGATTTTCCGGAAGTTCACTTTCGGCTTAAATGCCTTTCCTTTTTTGGCAGTGGTAATAATCAGGTACATTAACAGGACCAGGCCCAATATATCGACTCTTGCATAATGGGTAAGAAGCCAGAAAGGCACAAAAAACAAAGCCAGCTTTCTGATCATACTGCCTTTTACACCAACCAGCACAAAAAAATAGGAAACTACAACGACAGAGTTCCAGGCATTCCCGGGAAGCAGGCTTTCTGATAAATCGTGATATGCTTTTCCAGGAAGATCGGGTAAGTAAATGATGGAAGCGGCTATAGCCAGTAAACTGAAAAACCACGTCGAAAGGAGACTGTGGGAATTTCCGAACAGTTTCTTCAGGGCTTCTGCATCATACAGCAGGAAAGACTTCTTGTTTACGTAAAGCAAACTCGACCATACATAATAAAAAAACAAAGCCGCAAAAGCCAGTATGTAAAAATGCTTTTCAATCAGCAAAGTCGAATCGTTGAATAGAGGCTGAACTTCCCCGATGGGACCATACCCTAGAATACTGATGACAGGAAGGAATAATAACAACAAAGAGAAGGAAGCATACCCAATTTTAAAAATAAACAAGTCCATAATAAATTTTATAGCAAAAATGATCAATATAATGCTGTGGATCAGCGGTGCGTCATTAAGAGGCTGGCCAATTTTCAATAAGTAATAGAAGCTGGAGATGCCCGCGATTATATTAACAATGATTTGAAATATTTTTTCGCTTCTCTTGTCCAGATCATTGTACTTTTCCATCGTATCAGTCCTTCATGTAAAAAGATGCAATTTCTAGGCGCTGTTCTTTTCGAGAGAGATGAAGTCCGAAAAAGAATAATAGTTTCTTGAAGACTTTTTGGATTGTACATATAAAAACAGCAAAACCTTCAAATTGATGAAAGTGGAAAAATAGATTAATTTATTTTTAAAATCCACATTGTGACCTTTTATCCCTTCTGAATAGAGCTTCCTTGATAACTTGACAGCCTTTTTATCCTGATTCATAATACCAGTTCGCAATATAATCTTTGTGATATTAATAACGAATTTTCGATAAACTTCGTCTTCCTGCCGGCAAGCCAGATCTCTGTATTTTTCATAAATAAAGATATGTCCTTGTTGGACCGCTTTTTTATTGCTGGTGATCCGTTCTCCGCTATGTTGAAAGAACAGCACCAAAGGTTCCTGAACAAAGTCAAAGCGTGTAATCTGCGCCAGACGAAGATACAAATCCCAATCCTGGCAACTGGGAAACGCAGCGTCGAATCCTCCTATTTTATCCAGCAGTTCTTTTTTCACTATTATAGAAGAAGTGGTATCGATGCAATTGAATTGCAAAAGTTTTGATAGGATTTTCCCCCGGAATACAGGAATCATCTCACGCAACACTCCAGATTCACTGGTCACTCGTAACCCTGTGTAAACGACCCCAATTTCCGGATCTCTTCTAAAAACCTGCAATTGCTTCTCCAGTTTTTCTGGAAGCCATTGATCATCAGAATCCAAAAATCCGACATACTCTCCTGTAGCATGAGCAATTCCCGTATTTCTGGCTGAGGCCCCCCCTTTATTGGTTTGATGCTTAATATACAGGATTCTCGGATCTGTCATTCTACTGACAACTTCGGAAGTGTTGTCAGTAGAACAATCATCAACAATAATAATCTCTATATTTTGGTGAGTTTGAGACAACAGGCTTACCACCGCTTTTTTCAGCAATTCCGCACGGTTATAGGTTGGGATTATGATGCTGGTCTTTTCATTTTCATTCACCACTTTCGGTTCACTCCTTAATGCCGCTCTTCTTTTGGGACATTCAACGCCTGTAAAAAAAAATGCATTGCTGCAAAACAAACAGATCCATCAAATCGCTTCACCACGGTTTGCTTGCACTGAACACTTCTATTTGAACTCGTAATTAACTGATTTTTCTGACTCAATCAGCTTACAGTCATTTTCAACCATAATTTCCACCAGTTTTTCAAATGGCGTACGGGTCGGGTTCCACCCCAGTAATGTTTTTGCTTTGGTCGGATCACCCAGAAGTTGATCCACTTCCGCTCTTCTGAAGTAGTCAGGGTGAATCTCCACCACCACTTCACCGGTCACTTTGTTGAAGCCTTTTTCCTCGATGCCTTCACCGGACCACTCAATATCAATACCGGCATATTTAAAAGCAAGAGTGGCAAATTCCCGGACAGTATGCATTTCTCCAGTAGCAATTACAAAATCTTCCGGATTGTCATGCTGCAGAATCATCCACATGCATTCCACATAGTCTTTTGCATATCCCCAATCGCGTTTCGCATCCAGGTTCCCCAAAAATAGTTTCTGTTGTTTTCCATTGGCGATCCGTGCGGCAGCCATTGTGATTTTTCGCGTTACAAACGTCTCTCCCCTGCGTTCTGATTCATGGTTAAATAAGATGCCATTTACCGCAAACATGCCATAGGATTCCCGGTAGTTCTTGGTAATCCAATATCCATATAACTTCGCTACTCCGTATGGAGAACGCGGATAAAAAGGAGTGGTCTCTTTTTGAGGTACTTCCTGCACTTTTCCATAAAGCTCAGAAGTGGATGCCTGGTATATACGGGTCTTCTTTTCCAGCCCCAAAATCCGTACCGCTTCCAAAATCCGTAAAGTTCCAACACCGTCAACATCCGCTGTATATTCGGGTGTTTCAAAGGAAACCTTGACGTGAGACATAGCTGCAAGGTTATAAATTTCGTCCGGCTTAATTTCACTGATCAACCGGATTACATTGGAAGTATCCGTCATGTCACCGTAATGAATATAGAAATTCTCACTCGACTTTAATTCTTCAATATACAGATGTTCAATCCGTTCGGTATTAAAACTGGAACTTCTGCGTATGATGCCATGGACTTCATATCCTTTTTCCAATAGAAAGTCCGCCAAAAAAGACCCATCTTGTCCCGTAATCCCTGTAATCAATGCTTTTTTCATAATATCCCCCATCACTTAGCAACCAAGTTTGCTTTGTCTATATTTTTTAAAAACCATGCGTACGCTAAAGTCAATCCTTCTTCCAGAGGTATTTTTGCTTCCCATCCAAGACTGTTCAGCTTGGTGACGTCTACCAGTTTTCTCGGAGCGCCATCAGGTTTAGCAGTATTAAATTCGACAGTCCCCGTATAGCCGACCGTCTCCTTCACTTTTTGGGCCAATTCTTTTATGGAGATATCCTTGCCAACTCCAATATTCACCAGCTCATTGCCACTGTAATGATTCATCAAATATACAGCAGCATCAGCCAGGTCATCCGAATAAAGAAACTCACGTCTCGGCTCTCCTGTTCCCCATACTTCGACACTCGGAACCGAGTTCTTTTTCGCCTCATGGAATTTGCGGATTAATGCAGGTAAAACGTGTGAGCTTTCCAAATCAAAATTATCGTTTGGCCCATATAGATTGGTGGGCATGACAGAAATATAGTTTGTGCCATATTGGCGGTTGTATGCTTGGCACATTTTAATGCCCGCAATCTTTGCAATGGCGTATGATTCATTCGTCGGCTCCAGTTCCCCTGTCAGCAACGAATCTTCCCGCATGGGTTGCGGAGTCAGTTTTGGATAAATGCAAGTGCTTCCTAAAAAAAGCAGCTTTTTTACGTTGTTTTGGTGAGAAGCATCGATCACATTCGTTTGTATCATTAAATTATCCCTTATGAAATCTGCAGGGTAGTCGTTGTTTGCCACTATACCGCCCACTTTTGCTGCTGCAAGGAAAACATACTCGGGCTTTTCCTGACGGAAAAACTCATCGACTTGATAACGTTTTGTCAAATCCAGTTCCCGGCTCGTGCGGAAAACCAAGTTGAAGTACCCTTTTGCCTGTAAGTTTCTAACAATCGCCGATCCGACCAGCCCCCTATGGCCAGCTACGTAAATCTTTGAGTCCAATTCCATGACCATCCCACCTTTTCCGCTTCTTATATGCAACTCTCCACTTCCTAAAACTACCTGCAAACCACTCATTTACTAAGGGCACCGAGCAAAAAGGTTAAATATCCCTAATACTTTGTGCTTAGTAAGTTCTTTTATTTTTTCATTATAGCATACTATAGTCTTTTGAAGACAGATAATTTAGATTATTTTATTATTTTCTGTTTATTTAATCCATTTTATATATTTTTCCTCTCTATCTCTGAGTTTCGTAACAAATTTTCAGGATTTACAACGGCAGGCAGTCTGGATAGCGATTCAGGATTTCCTGTCTTATTTTATACTAAAGCTTTCTTAACGAAGAATCCCTTTACTTCTTTAACCAGGTTTCGCTGGAAGATCAGCAGTAGCGAACTGTAGATTGCGCCTCCCATTAAAACAGTGACTATGATAAGGATTGTTTCTTCCGTGACAGAGAGTTGAGATAACAGCACTGCCAGCAACAGCATCATTATCGCTGAATGGAAAATCGGTACAAAAATAGCTTTCAGCAGTTCAGGAAGACACGCACCGATGATCAATCGAATTCTGGCAAAATAATTAATAAAGAACAACGCGAATCTCAGCGCACCCATTGCAATTGCCACAATAGCGATTTCACCCGTCAAGCTTGCAAAATAAACGACAATTGGAATCACAAATAACAGAGCAATCTGCCAGTAAAAACTCCACCTTACCTTGCCGACCGCGATAAATAGACTGCCGCTCGGGTTTCCTAAAGCACGGAACAATGCATAAAAACAGAGAATCTGTACAATCGGAACAATGTTGCTCCATTCTCCACCTAACAATACCGGTATAAGAAAAGGAGCCAAAACGATCAACCCGCCAAACATTGGAGCATTGAGGGTCATGATTACTTTTATGATAAACAGGTATCCTTTCTGAAGACGCGCTTTCTCATGTTGAATCTTTGAAAATACAGGAAACGATACTTTTGTAATCATAGGATTCAACTTCTGGATCGGTTGCATAATCAGATTCATCGCCATGCTGTAGAAACCCAGAATTTGCGGGCCCATCATCATACCAATAATGATTTGGTCGATCTTCGTATTAAAATAATTGGCTGTATTTGTTCCCAACCTGTACATCCCAAACGATACCGAGCCCTTTACTGCCGACCAGGAAAACTGAAGCGTCGGACGCGTCGCTGGATTAACGAAGCCAATCACAACCCAAGGAGCTGTTCTGAATACTGTCATGACGATATGACCGACAACCAATGACCATGCCCCAAAATTAAAGTATGACGCCAGGATGATGGTAACAGTGACTCCGATAAAAGTTGAAATGATTTCGTGTTTGCTTATATTGGCGAATTCCAGGTTTTTCGTGGCAAGCGTTTGGAATTGAAGCCCAAAAGGAATGATAACAAAACTGATGCCGATCACTTGGACCAATTCTTTTAACTGCGGTTGCTGAAAAGCTCCGGCGATAAGCGGGGATATCAGAAACAATAAACCGAACATGATGAAACCGACCACTATGGAAAACCAGTACAGGCTCGACAACTCAACTTGACTGATTTTCTTTTTTTGGATAATAGCATCTGTTATGCCCATATCCATGTACATATGGGCAAATTGGATGACAATCTGAATCAGCGCAATAATCCCGAAAACCTCAGGCCCCAGCACCCTTCCTAATACAATAAGCTGGATGAGCTGCAATACCCCTGTAATTATTGTTGAAAGAGATGTCAGTTTAACGCTGTTGGCAGCTTGCATTTTTAAAGACATAGGCTTTACCTCACAACCGATTCAGTATAGAATCTTCTTCCATAAGTTTCTTCTCTGTCTTCCTTCTATCCCGTAAGGTCTGTCTTCTACAAAATCATCTGGGAAACCCATCAAGTCAAACGATTCACGGCTCGATTTCGGTATATTCTCATACTGGTACAGAAATTCGAAGTCAATCACTTTCAGGCCTTCTTTCGTAATCAACAGGTTACCTGGGTGAAAATCGATGAGTGCATATCCCTTGTTATAGAAAAATTCACTGATGCTGAAGATTTCTTTTCTATATTTTTTAAGGAGCTGCTTTTTAATGTGGTGATTTTCCGTGAATTTAAGCGTCTGCAAATAAGGAGTGATGATATAATTCTCCCCGCTGTCAAGCAGTTTTGGTATGAATTCACATTCCTTGCTCAATTCACCGTATACGTATTTCTCTCTGTTCAAAAAACGTTCTTTATCGGCCTTGTATGTTTTTTTCACCGCTTTTTGACCGTTATATTCAATGACTTCCACCTTTGCTCTCCGCTTGTTTTCGGAAATATCGGCGATGACCCGTTCTTTTGTCACATAGTCAGCATCCCATTTGGTTATGGTTTCTTTCACTTCCCCTAAAACTTCAGGAACTACTGCCGTGATGTAATCGAATGCTTCAATTTCATCATCGGCACTGTGGATGGGATTGGTTCTCTCTTCTTTTGACAGAGGTGCATTCATCTCTTCCCGCAGCTTTTCCTTCAGCAAATAAAGTTCGTTGGAGACATGCGGGTACCTTTTTTTCATATTCGCGTTCAACGCTCTTGGATGGTAATCATACATCACCAGTAATGCGGACGGTTTCCCCCCACTCACTGGCCACGGACCCCTCTCCCAATTTCCACCTCTCAAGTTCTGGGCAGCTTTCCTCTTTTGCTCTTCATCGAGCTCCACTTTCATCACGGTATTCAACCCTGCTTTTTCAAACCAGTCGACTATATAATCCGTCTTTCCCCTTTCGGCCGCCCACTCTCTGACGACAAAGACCATCAATTCCCCGTTTTTGTGGAAGTTGGATTCATTGTCTTGAATGGTGGTCTCCAGCCAACTGCCACTTGTCCCGCTCAACTTCCTGATGGTATCTGTGGCAGGCGCCCATCCCTGCTCTTTCAGGAAGTTGTGGAAGTACAGCAAATTCTGCTCTTTCAAATCCATGTCGTTTTCCCTTGCCAGCTGTTGCAGGATGACAAGGTATTCGTGATCCGCCAAATCATTTCTTGCCAGTTTATCTTGGCTGATCGGAATTCCGGATTTTTCTCCTTTATGATAGACAGCGTGATACATGAGGCTCAACAAATAATCTTTTTTGCCGGGGACAAAGAATTTTTCCTTCCATAACCTTCTTCCATTTAAAATGCGCTCGGCTAAATATGGAGGATAATATGCGATGTTTTTAAAATCACTGCCCGGCAACCCACTGACGCTGTATATATCAAAAGGCAATATACCCACTTTTTCATTGATGAGTTGCTGGACCACCTCAACATCTTCATCCGATACCAGCAAATCGACATCTTCGCTGATATCCGAAAATGGCAATTTATCATACCAGCGCAAAATGACATACTGCAGACCATAGTTGTTCAATACCTTAAAAAAGCCTTCCAGACTGATATCCGGCGAAAGATAATGTCTGGCCTTCATTTCTTTTTTATGCTTCCGCTCCAAAACGACCCATGTACTTTTTTTCCCATGTTCATCCACTAATGCTTTGTAGTTGAATGTCCACTTTTTCTTTCTGGCAAGCTTATAGGCCAACAAAGACACGAAACTGGCATAATTGAAAGCATGATTCGGTTTGAAAACAATCAATTCTGCTGAAGAACTTAAAGCATTTTTGACATCGTACAAATCAGCTTTATTCATTATTAATACATCTGCATTGTTTTTATAGGTGATTCCTTTGTCATTCACATAGAAGAGACCTGATTCCGCTCCGCTTTTCAGTTTTTTCGTCGTTACCCCCAAGTAATTGTCAAAACCGGAGTGAGCCAATTCGTTCTTCAATAAATCTGTTTTTGTATTGTAATGGAGGATTTTCACGTTCGTGTTATCGATATATAAACTCTTGATATACTCACTCACTCTTAGTTCTCTGCCCATTTCCCCACCCCTAACCGATACATTGGCCATTTATTTTATTCTTTTCATTTCAATGTATAATGCCGTTCGAAATACGCCTGGTATTCTCCATTGATAATGTTTTCCCACCATTCCTGATTATCCAAAAACCATTGGACCGTCTGAGCTATGCCCGTTTCAAAATCATATAGCGGTTTCCATCCCAGACCCTCCAGTTTTGCCGGGTCGATTGCATACCGTTTATCGTGACCCAGACGATCTGTGACAAACTCAATCATTTTTTCGGATTTGCTCAAGGCGCTGCAGATCGTCTGGACAACTTCAAGGTTTGTTTTTTCATTGTGTCCACCGATATTGTAAACTTCCCCGCTTTCCCCTTTGTGCAGAACCAAATCGATCGCCCGGCAGTGATCGTATACATGCAACCAATCACGGACATTTTTCCCGTCTCCGTAAACCGGGACTTTCTGGTCGTTTAAAAGCCTCGAAATCGTCAGCGGTATCAATTTCTCCGGAAAATGGTAAGGGCCATAATTATTCGAACAGCGGGTTATGTTGACAGGCAAATTATAAGTTTCAAAATAAGCGCGAACCAACAAATCCGAGGAAGCTTTGCTTGCACTGTAAGGGCTGTTCGGCTGCAAAGGCGTTTCTTCTGTAAAGAAAGTATCCGGATCGAAGTCCAGTTCCCCGTATACTTCGTCTGTTGAAACATGCACAAACTTCTGAATGCCATTTTGTTTGGACGCGTCCAGTAATACCTGTGTCCCCAGCACATTCGTCCGGATAAATATTTCAGGGTCTGTAATCGACCGATCAACATGGCTCTCCGCAGCAAAATGGACAACATAGTCAAATTGCATTTCCTGAAATAAGTCCAGGATAGAGAATCGATCAGCAATATCCATATTAATAAATGTATAATTATCCCGCTTTTCAATTTCGCGATGTTTCGTTAAATCGCCCGCATAGGTCAGCAAATCCAAATTACAGATTTGGTATTGCGGATACTTATCCACCATATACTGAACAAAATTCCCTCCGATAAAACCTGCTCCGCCAGTCACCAGTATCTTTTTCATAGAGTGCTCCTTTGCCCTAGATTTTGGTTTGCAACATTTTCTCTGAAGCAATGTCCACCAGGTATTTACCGTAATCTGTTTTAATCAGCGGTTCCGCTAACTCCAATAATTGTGCATGAGAGATATACCCTCTTCTGAAAGCGATTTCTTCAATACAAGCGACATATAACCCTTGCCGTTTTTGGATGGCTTCAACAAAGTTGGATGCTTCCAGCAGGGCTTCATGCGTCCCGGTATCCAACCACGCCAAGCCTCTGCCCATGAGATTGACGTTTACTTCCCCTTTTCGTAAGTACTCCTCAATCACAGCCGTAATTTCTTTTTCGCCGCGCTCCGAAGGCTTGACGTTTTTCGCTATTTCCACTACTTGATTGTCAAAAAAGTAAAGGCCTGGAACCGCATAAGATGATTTTGGATGTTCCGGCTTTTCTTCTATTGAAACGATGTTCATGTCTTCATCCACTTCCACTACGCCATATGCACGTGGATCTGCCACATGACAGCCAAAAATCGTGCACCCTTTTGTCAATTCGGCCGATTCCTTTACCCGGTTACCAAAATCAGAGCCATAGAACACGTTATCTCCCAGCACTAAAGCTACGGGGGAGTCTCCGATGAAGCTTTCTCCAATCGTAAAGGCTTCCGCCAAGCCGTTCGGTTCTTCCTGAATGGCATATTCCAATTTAATGCCAAGTTTTTGTCCGTTCCCAAGCAAACTTAAAAAGCCCGCGATATCTCTCGGAGTAGAAATGATCAATATTTCCCGGATACCCGCCAGCATCAAAACAGACAACGGATAATAAATCATCGGTTTATCATAAACAGGAAGCATTTGCTTGGAAATGGATTTTGTTAATGGATAAAGACGTGTACCTGTTCCTCCAGCTAAGATAATGCCTTTCATAAAAAACCCCTCATTTCTTATAATTGAGTCATCGTTTTTTGATTCACATGCATTTCTTCGAAAATTTGGCAGATACTTTTTACTGTCTCAAGCCCCAAGTCCCCGTAATAAGGCAGCGACAGGACTTGTTTCACTGCTTTGTGTGCCGACGGCAGGTGCTCAGCTTGTGCAGATTCCAGGTTCCGGTACCACTCAAAATCACTGCACAAAGGATAGAAGTACTTTCGGGCGAAAACATTGTACTTTTCCAGCTCCAGATGAACCCAGTCCCTCGACCTGCCGAATTCTACTTCATTGATTTCGATGACAAAATACTGGTAACTGCTTGATTCGCCTTCTAGTTCTGTGATAATCCGAATACCGGGAATGTCTGCAAGTCCCGATTGATATGCCTTTTTAATGTCGTGTCTTTTTTTTCTTTCTTTCTCCACTGTCTTCAATACTTCCAACCCGAAGCCCGCCTGTATTTCGTTCATTTTGGCGTTCAGGCCGGAAAGGACAACTTCCTCGGAATTGAGCAAACCGAAGTTTTTCAACAGCTCCAGTTTTTTGTTCAACTCTTTATCACGAAAAGCAAGAGCGCCGCCTTCGATTGTGTTGAAAAGCTTGGTGGCATGGAAGCTGAACATGGTCATATCTCCAAAAGAACTGATGGGACGGCCTTTTATCCTGCTTCCGAAAACATGGGCGCCATCGTAAATCACTTTCAGATGGTGCTTCCGAGCAATATACTCAATCTTCTCCACTTCGCATGGGTTACCAAAAACGTGAACTGCAAGGATGGCACTTGTTTTTTCAGTAATCAGGTTTTCGATTTTATCGGCATCAATATTCAAAGTAACGGGATCAATATCACAAAAAACAGGCGTAAGGTGATTCCAGTCGAGCGCCTGGACGGTCGCCGGGAATGTAAAAGGCGTGGTAATCACTTCCCCTTCCAGATCCAGCGCTTTTAAGCCCAGCAACAACCCCAGAGTACCGTTATTAAACAAAGACAAGTGATCAACTTCCAGGTATTCCTTCAACGTTTCTGTCAGTTTTTTTAATTGGGTGCCGTTATTCGTCAGCTGCCCACTTTCCAGAATCTGAGTGATTTTTTCAGTGACTGCAGAAACAGCCGGGATTAATGGTTTTGTTACATAAACAGGATTTTCCAAAGGAACAACCATCTGCTCCCTCCTCTCAAATCATAGCTTTTTGGTGTACTCAATTTGTTTTGGCAGGTTTCATTTTTCTGAGTACCGGGATGATCAAGTTATAGACTGTCTTTAACTCTTCAATCTTCACAATCTTACAAGCGCCGATATAAAAGACAATTCCAGTCGCTATTTGAAGAAGCATTTTGATAATAAGACTGTCAGGGAAAACCTCTCCGGCGTTTAGTACGACAAGCCCCATCGCCATCGTTACGAGGTAGATTGGTATCAGATCCTTCATTTGTTCTCTGACTGAATAGGAAATTTCCCTGCCGGAATAAAAAATGTTGATGAAAAGGGCGATATAGGAATCTGCCACTACTACCCCTACGAGACCCAGGACGCCCAGCTCCAACCAAATAACAAGGGCAATGAGTATGGTCGGAATGATTGTTTTCACGATTTCCAGATACAGAAACAAATCCGACCTTCCTTTTACCTGAAGGATATTCAAATTCAGCGCGTGGATGGGATAAAGCATCCCGCCCAGGCAAAGCAATTGAAAATACGGGATCATCTCCACCCATTGTCCGCCAAATACAAACAGGATCAGCGGCTCCCCTATCGCCGCCAAGCCGACCATAATCGGAAATATGATGAAAGCAGATAATTTAATGACTTTCTTGAAACTTTGCTTGAGCCGCTCTTGTTGATCCTGAATGCTGCTGAGCACCGGATAAGTTACACGCTGAATGGTTGCCGTCAAGTTTTGGGCAGCCAAGTCATTGAATTTGGAAGCATTCGTATAATAGCCAAGCGCACTGGCCGAATACTGCTTTCCGATAATGATGAAAAAGATGTTGTTATAGGTGGTGTCAATCAACCCCGACACCAAAAGTTTCCATCCGAAGCCAAACAAACGCTTGAAGGAAGCGACACTGAAAGTCAAAGATGGCAGCCATTTCTTTGAGAGCAGTAATAAAAGCGATTGGACGATGTTCATCGCCAAAGTCCGGATCACCAAGCTCCACACGCCAAAACCGGCTAAAGCCAGCGCCACGGCTGCAACTCCAGAAGTAATGCTTGCAGTCATATTGACAGTGGCCTGTGTTTTAAAATCCACTTCTTTGGTGAACATCGCTTTTGGGATAATTTCAAAAGACTTGATAATGACCCCAAGTGATAACACGCGCAGAATGGAGACCAGTTCAGGCTGATTAAAAAAGTTGCTGATCGCCGGTGCTGATAAATAGAGAACAAAATAAATGAAAATCGAAACAACGAAGTTAAAATAGAAAACTGTCGAGTAATCGGTTTGAGTAGCGTTTTGTTCACGGATCAAAGCTTGTGTAAAACCGCTGTCAACGATGGAATTCGAAATGGCGACAAACACGAGAATCATACCGATCAAACCAAAATCTTCCGGCATCAGCATACGGGCTAATATAATTTGAATAATGAATTGAATCCCCTGATTGCCCATCAAATCGCCGAAACTCCACAGCAGGCCGCCGATTGTCTTTTTCTTCAATGAGTTTTGTTGGTTCATGTGTTGACCCCTAACATAAGAAGCAATTTTTCTCTGTCAAAAAAATATGATTCAACGCAAAATAATATCTTTTCTAATAAAACGAAGACGTTGTGCTTTTATCGGTTAACCAAAGAATAAGCAGTAAAATATAATCATATTTATCTAAAATTAAAAAACAACCCTCCTGATTACAATACTATTTACTTACTTCTGTTTTATAATTTTCATTCTAACATACTACATAGTAAAAATAACAGATAATTTAGATTATTTTTTATAAGTAAATATTTCCAGAGGTTTTAAGGCTTATTATCTTTCTCCGAATGAGACCATAAAAAAAGAGAGGGGAATTTCTCCCCTCTCCAAACTGCGATGCATTGAACTCCGCCTATACAATCAACTTTTTAATAACTTTCTTTAAAAATCCGGTGTGCATGTAGCACTCTTTGTAATCGCTCTTCAACGCTTCTTTGAATTTGTGCTGTTTCAACAGAAGAAAAAAGCGGTCTCTTTTTTTCGTCCGTTCGATCACTTCATGATATCTGAAGTTGGTATATCGGTTAATTTCATCAAGCATATCAGCAATATCATCATAATGTTTTATTTTGTTTTCGATGTTCGACACTTCTGTATTGGTCCAGGATCCGTTTACTTCCACTCGGTAAGCCGACATATTCTCATCCATATAGAAAATTGTTCCCTGCAGGGCAGAATAAATGACGAGAGGATAGTCCCCAACAGTCGCATTCATGTAAAAACTTGGCATCTTTAAAACTTTTTCTTTTGAATACATAATTGAATTCGTAGCAAAAAGTCCGCCACCACCTTCAATCACTTCAGCTACCGAAAAAACTTTATCGCGTTTACTCGGCCTAATAGGAGCTACTACTTTATGGCTTTTGGCCGAAACCTTGGATGCAGCATGTACGCACATACTGCATTCTGGATGAGACTCCATGTAATCCACTTGTTTTTGCAATTTGTATGGACTCGTCCAGTAATCGTCTCCTTCGCAAACGGCAATATACTTTCCCTTTGCACGCTCGTGGTTGATCAATTCCACTAGTACTCCCTGTGAATATTGATTTTCGTTCTGATAAATCGGTTTGATCAAATCCGGGTATTTCTTTTCGTACTCCCTGATAATTTGAGCTGTATGATCAGTGGAAGCATCATCATGGATAAGTATCTCGAATGCAAAATCCGTTTTTTGCATCAAAAAACTTTCAATCGCCTCTGCGATAAATTCTCCGTGATTATAGCTCGTGCATATGATACTCACCATCACTTTGTCATTCTTCATCTAATTACCCCTAATCTGTAATTTTCAAATGGAATCAGCGATTTACCATTATTTTATTCTATAGTGGATATTAATACTCATATTACCATAAAATATTTTAAATTTCAGATTATTTAATAAACTTTACAAATTTTATTGATTTTTTACACAACTATTTTCTTTTCCACTTGAAATTCTGGAGTTGTATTTGTGTCAGTAACTTTTTTCTGCTGCGTTTTTATTCGTAAAAATTCTTGTCGCTGTATTGGTTCAATAACCCTTCATCCGAAATAACCAAATGATTTTTGTTCAGTGTATTCCCTTCAATGACATGCCCTTCTCCCACTCCGATGTAAATCCCGAAATGCGAATTTCCTCTGGGGTTTAATGCAAGGTTATTTAAAATTTCAATATCATGGCTCGGCGTTCGAAGGTTCTTCCCGCCATCTCCCGGCCGAACTGCTATATTGTATTCGTTATTAAAAGCATTGTTTGCTTTGATCACATTCGCTTCCGCTCCATTTTTCACGTCAATGCCATAATAAAATCCACTTACCGTATTTTTTTCAATTAGACTATTTCTCTCACTTTCAACGGTAATTCCCTGTTGGTCTGCTTTTTCCGGCCGGTCTTCTGTTACCACACAGTTAATCACATGGTTGTATTCTCCTCCGCCGTAAAGCGAAAGATGACCGTCGCCTGAGTTGCGGACCACACATGAGTCAATCAGGTTATAATCAGAGGCAAAGTTGATAATCCCTGAACCGTAATTGTTTTCAGATGTCACTTTTCGAACGGTATTGTAATTGGAATGATGAAGATGAATCCCTTGAGAAAAGTTCTTTGTATACAAATTTTCTACTAAACTGTTGTTTGTATTTTGCAACAGCACTCCTATATGAGAAGTCAAAGAAGCTTCCGGTACATATTCCCCCATTAAAAACCCTCCAGTTAAATGGACGTCTGAGGTGTTGTGTATCCAAAACACGCCATACTCTTCATCAGTATCCGTCAGAAAAGTGGCTTCTTCCATTTCAATTGTCATTGGCTTCCTGACTTTCAAAGCAAAAAAACTTTCTCCATATCCCGTTACGGCTTTATGTTGAGGGTTCTTGCTTACTTTGTAGACACCTGGAGGAATTTTCAATGTTCCTCCAACGGGTGTTTCGTCGATGGCTGCCTGGATTTCTTCTGTATCATCGGTCATTCCATCTCCTTGAGCATCATAATTGGTTTTCACGTTAACCTCATCATCTCCCCACAATAAATTGTTATTGATCAACAGCATATAACTGATTCCGATTACTCCTATCATCAGAACAAACAGCCATGGCGACAGATTATATTTTCCTATGTGACTCCCCTCTTTCCTATGCAATTACACATTGTGTATGGAAAGTCCTCGATATTTCCACATCACATTTTTATTAGAATACCAAATACAAGAGTGAAAGTGAACTTTTACTCTAAAAATTCTGTTATCTTATTTTAACAGCATAAACTTCAGTTACTGGAACCTTTTACCTTTACATGCAATTAAGCCCTTAAAACATACAGAATATTCACTCGCTTTTCCTTTTCTTTTGATTTATACTGTTTTTAAGGAGATATTTACAGTTAGAAGCGACTTGTGTTTCAAGATTATTGCTTATTCTACCCTATAAGACCTACTATAATTAGAGGAAGTTTATTTTATCTGAACATTCAGCACTGGAGGTTTTGACTTGAAGGATTTATTTTACGAACAGGATTATGGAAGACTTTATGAAAAAATAGAGAACGGGACATGTGAGCTGTTTGAATTCAATCACCGACTTGGAAAAGTTCATCATTTGTTTATTAAACGGCCAATTCCTGAGCCAATTTCAGGCGCAACTTATTATGACCTCGTCACCCCTTACGGATACGGCGGCCCAGTAATCACCGAAGTCGAGCCAGGGGATGAAAAGAAATTGGCACAGAAATTCGAGGAAGCATTTCAGAAATACTGCTTTGAACACCGGATTGTCAGCGAATTCGTCCGATTCCACCCTGTATTTTCCAATGCTTTGGATTTCGAAGAGTGTTATGAAATTATCCACAGACGCAAAACAACCGGAACCAACTTGTCAGCATTTGAAGATCCCGTCCAAAAAGAATTTTCCAAATCGACAAGGAGGAATATCCGAAAAGCATTGGAAGCCGGTGTGACTTTCCGTATTACCGTAAACCCGGAAAGCCTCAAAAACTTTAAAGAAATATACTATCACACTATGGAGCGCAACAAAGCAGAAGCAATCTATTATTTCGACGATGACTATTTTGATAACTGCCTTTCCCTGCTGGGAGAGAATATTGTGTTTACAGAAGTACTCTATGAAGATCAAATAATCGGAATGGGTTTGAGTTTCTTTTATGGAGATAGAATTCATACTCATTTATCCGGTACCCTTGACGACTTTCATCATTTATCACCGGCTTATGTATTGCAATACGCCTTGACGGTTTGGGGAAAAGAAAACGGCATGTCACTGATCCACGATGGCGGCGGCCGAACGGCGTCACCAGACGATAAGTTATTTAAGTTCAAAAAGCAGTTTGGTAAAAATACGGAATTCGATTATTATATCGGGCATAAGATTTGGAACAAAGAAATTTATCATCAATTATGCGAACTGACAAACACAACCCTGAATGATGCTTTTTTTCCCGCTTACCGGGCAAAAGTTGAGGTTGAAGCATAATCACCCCTGCGTGATTCCTTTTTGAGAGAAAGCCCTCGGACGAAAATCTGTTGATTTTCGATCGAAGGCTTTTTTGTTGGAAAGCGTTGTTTATTTTGAATGCCACCGCCAGGCGCTGCTGATGATTTCTTCCAGATTGAACTGAGGCCGCCACCCCAAGGCTTTGTTGATTTTATCTGAAGACGCCACTAAAGTGGCAGGGTCTCCCGGCCGGCGTTCGACATACTCGACAGTCGCCGTTTTCCCGGACACTCGTTCGCAAACCCGGATAATTTCACTGACTGAATATCCAGCTCCATTGCCCAGATTGAAGACTTCATTCGAAACTTTCCTGCTCACTAACCCTTCGTAGGCCAGAATATGGGCACTCGCAAGATCGGTAACATGGATATAGTCTCTGACACACGTACCGTCCGGCGTATCGTAATCAGTCCCGAAAACGGCAATTTTCTCCCGTTGGCCCAACAGGTGCTGCAATACGATTGGAATCAAATGGGTTTCCGGATTGTGGCTTTCTCCAATTTCCCCTGACTCATGAGCACCAGCAGCATTAAAGTAACGCAGGATCACATAACGGAGATCAGTGGCACGGGCAATATCGGCCAACATCTGTTCCACCATCAGTTTCGACCGCCCATATGGGTTGATGGGGTCATTTGAAGTTTGTTCTGTGATGAAATCGGTGTCCGGTATGCCATAAGTTGCCGCAGTGGATGAAAAAATGAAGTTCTTTACGCCATGTTCCACCATTTTCTCCAGTAACACCAGCGTTGCGCTGACATTGTTGCTGTAGTACTTGATTGGTTCCTGTACTGATTCCCCAACCAGACTATTGGCTGCAAAATGGAAAACAGCATCAATGTTGTACTCCGTAAATACGCGGTCCAGTACTGCTTCATCACCTAGATCCCCTTCTACAAATGCCGCATTTTCATTTACTAAATACGGAAAGCCGGTCGTCAGGTTATCCAGAATTACGACCTCGTATTTCCCGATTAACTCTTTTACTGTATGGCTGCCGATATAGCCGGCACCTCCGCAAACTAGAATTGCCATATTATCCCCCTTTTTCACAGTTCAATGACCATCTACCTGTATTACTATGTATTCATTGTACCATTTTATCCAGGTCTGCAACCTGCTTGAAAACAGAAAAGCCGCTTCCAATTTTTGATTGGAAACGGCTTTTCTTGTTTGTACATCCTGTTGGATTTTTAGTTATTTACAATATCGGCAATGGTATAGAAACCGAATTCGTCCATTACAATTGTATAGGTTTTGTTGCGCTCTTCCACGGATTGCTCACCGGCAGCATTCTTGAAGTTGAACGCTTCATAAGTGTGCACTAAGGCATAGTCATCAAAAATTTCCGTTCCTGTGATTTCCAGGGCAGTAAAATCATATTCCATCCCTTTGCCCGTAATGTCATCAATATATTCCGCAATACCAGTGTAAATATTGCTGTCACGCACCAGCATGTCTTCTATATAATAGAAATCTTCATTCTGCAAAGCCAGCTCATAGTAATAACGGAAATTACCGACAAACTCACTCAACAGAAATTCATCAAAACCGTCATCCGGGTTGTATTCATATCCCGGATTTTCTGAACCAAATCCGTCATAGACATCCGTATTATTGAATAATGCAGCCACTTCTTCCTGCGTCATCGGATTGGCAGCCCATTCCGTCAGCTGATCGTTCACCGAATACATCGGGATGGAGAAGCCGATCGAGGAGCCGTCGTTATACAACAACGAATTGATGCCGATGACACTTCCGGTTTGTGCATCCACCAGCGGTCCCCCACTGCTTCCCGGGGCAATCAATGCGTCAATCTGATAAATATTTTCATACAGGAATTCCTGTGTGAAGTCACGGTCGATTCCAGTCAGATAACCGATGGACGCCGTATTTTCAAAACCGGAGGGACTGCCGAGTGCAATGACTTCTGTTCCGACATCCGTATTGCTCATTGAAATCGGCAAAGGTTCTGAACCTTTAAAGGCATCCACTTGAATTAACGCAATATCATATACATCTGAAATCCCGACAACCCGTCCTGGTTCGTCAATACCATTAATGTTCCGGACCATGACTTCTGTTTGACCTGCCACAACATGGGCATTGGTGACAACCATGCCGTCATTCGTAAACAAAAATCCTGAGCCTTGTTTTTCTTCCGTCAAAATCGTATATACTTTTTGCTGCGTTTCTTTAATGATTGTCGTAACATCTTTCTTTTTCGGCTCTGTTTGAATCGGTTGCTCCATAACATCCGTCTCGTTCGTCACAGTTCCTTCTACCACAGGCGGCAGCTCCGATTCTTCCTGGACCACTTCGGGCTCCGGCTCAATCTCTTCTTCCACCGCTTCTTCCTGTTCTTCGACTTCCGCTGTCTCTTCCGGAAGCGCAGTAGCCGGCTCCGGTTCTTCGTCCATCATTTGTGTGACGCCGAAGACAGCGCCTATCGCTATAAACAACAACAAGACTGCCGTAAAAATCTTGCTTTTTTTAGGCTTTTTTGAGCGTTTCTTTTCCAATGGCTGACCGCAATTCATACAAAAACTTGCTTCTTCCTTATTCTTTTGTCCACAATTCGAACAAACCATAGTAGGACCTCCTGCAGTGATTACTTTCACAATAAATTCATGTCATTACAATTCTTATATTGTAAAGCAATCACGCAGATGTTGCTACTTTTTTGCCGAACTTTATACACCGAAAAAGAGCGTTCGCTCACAATTTAGACAGGAATTACTTGAAGCTCTTTCGTAGCAGTCGTCAAGTTCTCGTACCCGTCTTCTGTGATGACGATAAAGTCTTCAATCCGGACGCCGCCAAACCCGGGGATATAGATACCCGGTTCCACTGTAATCACCATCCCCGGCTGAAGAATGGTGTCATCAGTAGCACGCATAGCCGGGCTTTCATGAACCGCAAGGCCAATTGAATGGCCAAGGCTATGGCCGAAATTCTCGCCATAACCGGCTTCGGCTATGACACCGCGTGCCAAGCCATCCAATTCTGAACATACTTTCCCTGGACCAATGGCATTGAGTGCAACTTCCTGCGCTTTTTTCACAATGTTATAAATTTCAACATGCTTGTCAGTCGGTTCGCCGACGACTACCGTTCTGGTGAAATCGGTGTAATAACCGTTCACTTTTGCTCCGATATCCATCTTCACAAAATCCCCGACTTGGATGATGCGTTCGGTCGCTTGTCCGTGTGGCAAAGAAGACCTTTCCCCTGAAGCAATCACATGATTTTCTTTAATGCCGTCTGCCCCTGCTTTTCTCATAAAGAATTCCAGTTCCAGCCCCAGCTCTTTTTCGGACATGCCCGGACGAATAAAAGACAAACTATGCTTGAATGCCTGATCACACATGGCAATGCCTTTTCTGAAACTTTCGATTTCCCCCTGGTCTTTTATCATCCTTAATTTGTAGATGGCTTCTTCGCTGTCGAAGATCTGCAATTTGGGGTTCAGGCTTTCCAGTTCCTTGTACTCCTGGATCGGCATTTTTCCAAACTCCACTCCCAGTTTCTTTACGCCATGCTTTTCAATAGTTTCAGTGACAGTCGGAAAGGCTTTTCGTTGATGGTTGACGACCGTAAAAAATGGAGCTTCTTCTTTCGCCTGGTCTATGTATCGAAAATCCGTCAGCAAATACGCGTCTTCTTTGGTGATCAGTAAAACACCACTGGATCCTTTAAAGCCCGAAAAGTAAAACCGGTTCTCAGGAGATGTAATCAGTGCCGCTTCGTTTCCTTCAGTAAAAAGTTCTGCCCGTAAGTTTTGAATCCGTTTTGTGATCAATGAAACCACTCCTTCTTTAAAATGGAAGAAAGCAAACTCCCTTTGTAAGAATATTGACACAAATTAGGCAGTTATTCAAGAAGGCGTACAAAAAGTTAGCAAACCGAAGTTTTTTGCTTCCATTGTAAAGACAGCTGTAATATGGTAATATTTTTATCAGAATATTATAAGCTTTTAAATATTCTATACAAAACATTTTAGGGGGAAACAAAATGACTTTATCCAAAAAGTCCATCTGGTCGTTTCTTTTGCTGCTTGCACTGGCATTTGTACTGACTGCCTGTGCCGGCGGAGGAGAAGACAGTGGTGAACAATCCGGCGAAGGAGGATCTTCGGAGAACACCGAAACATCAGAAGGCGGCGATTTGATCCTGGCCGTACTTTCCGACGCTTCTTCTTTGGACCCGCATGGCGCAAACGATGTGCCGTCGGTTGTTGTACAGGAAAACATTTTTGAAACACTGGTCAATACAGACGAAAACAACGAAATCGTACCGGGCCTTGCGGAGTCATGGGAGCCGGTCGACGAGTTGACATGGTCTTTCAAACTGCAGGAAGGTGTCACGTTCCATGACGGTGAAGAATTCAATGCCGAAGCCGTCAAAACCAATCTGGACCGGATTCGTGACGAAGAGCTTGGTTCTCCGCGGGCCAACCTTTTCACAATGATTACAAATGTGGAAGCAGTAAGTGAATACGAAGTGGAAATCACGACGGAGTATCCGTTCTCTCCTTTACTTTCCCACTTGTCCCACAATAGTGGCGGTATGATTTCACCTGCTTCCATCCAAGCGGATTACGAAGCGATTGAAAACGGAGAAGATCCGTTCTCGGTAGTTTCCAACAATCCCGTTGGAACAGGGTACTTCAAATTTGAATCATGGGATCCAGGCTCTGAAATCAGACTGGTGAAAAACGAAGAATATTGGGGCGACCCGGTAAGCGTTGATTCGGCTACATTCCGTGTGGTTCCGGATTCACAGGTTCGTGCAGCCGACCTGGAAACAGGCAATGTCCATATTATCGACCCGGTGCAGCCGAACGAAGTGAGCCGCATCGAAAATTCCGATAACGCCCATATCCTTCGCCAATCTTCTTCGAGTTTGGCCTACCTTGGATTCAACACACAAAAAGAGCCATTTGATGATCCATTAGTCCGCCGTGCCATCTCTTATGCCATTGACCGCGAAGCGATCATCAGTGGGATTTATGAAGATTATGCAATTCCGGCAAACGGACCGCTTGCACCCGGAACTTTCGGTTATACAGAAGATCTGGATGCCATCGAATACAATATGGACGAAGCGCGTGCCCTTCTTGAAGAGGCAGGCATGAGTGATGGATTCTCGACTTCCATCTGGACCAACGATAATCCGCAACGTCAAGCGATTGCTGTTCTTGTGCAGGAAGCATTGGCTGAGTTGAATATCGATGCTTCCATTGAAGTCCTGGAATTCGGTGCATATTTGGATCAGACAGCTGCAGGTGAACACGACATGTTCATTCTTGGCTATTCGAATCCAACTGGCGACGCCGATTACCAAATGTATGGCTTGTTCCATACCAAACAAATCGGGAACCCAGGAAACCGTTCGTTCTATTCCAACCCTGAAGTTGATGAGCTTCTTGATGAAGCCCGCCGTCTGACAGAACCTTCCGAGCGCGAAGCACTTTACGCCGAAGCGGCACAGATTCTGACAGATGATGCGCCAATGGCATTCCTGCTGCACCAGGAATACTTGCTTGGTGTTGCCGATTCCGTTGAAGGATTCTCTGTCGATACAGCAGGAATCTACAGCTTGAAAAATGTCTCACTCAATCAGTAATTCCAATTGCTGCGAAAAATCCGGTCCCTCTTTAATTACGGGACCGGATTTTTTATGGGAATTTTTACAGGCAGCCTGGTTTCCTACAATCAGCAGCGTCAACCAAAAGATTTCCAAAAATTAACCATTCACGAAATGAAACAACCATAAAGTTATAAAAATTAATCTTATTCCTTCTATTGTAAAGGCAAAATCGTTGTGTTACGATTTTTATCAGAATATTATATTTTTTATTAGTATTCTAACGCTTATAACCAAGGGGGAAATACACTTGAAAAAGACACCAAAACAATTTTGGCCGGTATTCTTGTTACTGATGCTGGCACTGCTGCTTGCAGCATGTTCAGGAGGCGGAAATGATGCTTCGTCCGGAGACGATACCAGCGCTTCCACCAGTGAGGAAGCTTCCGACGGAGGAGATTTAATCCTGGCAGTTTTGTCCGATGCTTCTTCACTGGATCCGCATGGGGCTAAAGATGTTCCGTCTTCGGTAGTTCTGAAAAACATTTACGAACCACTTGTGAGAACCGATGAAAATAACGAAATTGTTCCGGGCCTTGCCGAGTCCTGGGAACCCGTTGATGAATTGACATGGTCGTTCAAACTGCGTGAAGGGGTCACTTTCCATGACGGGGAGCCGTTTAATGCAGAAGCCGTGAAAGCGAATCTGGAGCGGCTTCTTGACGAAGATTTGGGGGTACCCAGCTATAACCTGTTTGAAATGATTACAAATATTGAAGTGATTGACGAATATGAAGTGCAGATCACAACCGACTATCCTTTTTCTCCACTGCTTTCCCACCTTTCCCACAACAGTGGCGGCATGATTTCACCTGCTGCAATTGAGGCGGACTACGAAGCGATTGAAAACGGAGAAGATCCATTTTCAGTCGTATCGGCAAACCCTGTGGGTACTGGATTCTTTAAGTATGAATCCTGGGATCCGGGCTCTGAAATCAAACTTGTCAAAAACGAAGAATATTGGGGAGAGCCGGCTCATGTTGATACTGTGACGTTCCGTGTAGTGCCTGACTCTCAGGTGCGGGCAGCGGATTTGGAAACAGGCAACGTCCACATCATTGACCCGGTACAGCCCAACGAAGTAAGCCGTATTGAAAACTCAGGTGTGGCATCCGTTTTGCGCACTTCGTCATCAAGCCTTTCTTATTTGGGCTTTAATGCAGAGAAAGAACCGTTTGACGATCCATTGGTCCGTCGCGCCATTTCCTATGCCATCGATCGTGAAGCCATTATCAGTGGAATCTATGAAGAATATGCCATTCCAGCAACTGGACCTGTAGCGCCAGGCATCTTCGGTTATTCAGAAGATATCGACACCATTGAATACGACATGGACAAAGCACGTGCTCTTCTTGAAGAAGCTGGGATGAGCGATGGATTCACCACTTCAATCTGGACCAATGACAATCCACAGCGCCAGGCCATTGCTGTTCTTGTCCAGGAAGCTTTGGCAGAGTTGAATATTGAAGCTTCCATCGAAGTGATGGAATTCGGGGCTTATCTGGATCAGACAGCTGCCGGCGAACATGATATGTTTGTCCTCGGACATTCCAATCCGACAGGTGACGCCGATTACCAAATGTACACCTTGTTTCACTCATCCCAAAAAGGGAATCCCGGAAACCGCTCTTTCTACGAAAATCCGGAAGTCGACTCCTTATTGGATGAAGCACGCAGAGAAACCGATCCGGAACAGCGCAAAGAAATCTATGCGGAAGCTGCACAATTGCTGACAGATGATGCTCCGATGGCATTCCTGCTGCACCAGGAATACCTGAACGGCATAGCTAATAATGTTTCCGGCTTCGATATTGATGCTGCAGGCATCTATGATTTGAAAAACGTTAAAATCGAACAATAAAACCGCTTAAAACCAATGAACCGGTCTCGCCTTCCAGGCAAGGCCGGTTTTTTATGCGCGTTTAACGCATAAGAAATCAATGTAGAAAATCACATTATTTCTTTTCGAGTAAACAGTCGTTCAAAAAGTCAGAAATTTTTTATTTTAAATTACGATTGTTAACCTGAAAAATCCATGTTATTATTTTTATATAATCAAACGAATAAATATACATTTATTTATTCATCAAATATAGGAGGATTACATATGATTTTATCCAAAAAATACTTCAGTACATTCTGTTTGCTGTTTGTCTCGGCTTTCCTGCTGACAGCATGTGCAGGAGGCAATGAAGAAGATACATCGACCAACGATTCCGATCAGCCAGCTGAAGAGTCAGCGGCTGGCGGAGATTTGATCCTTGCTGTAGCATCTGATCCAACTTCGCTGGATCCGCATGGCGCTAACGACATTCCCTCTTCAGTCGTTCAGGAAAACATTTATGAAACACTCGTCAATACAAATGATGACAATGAAATCATCCCCGGTCTTGCAGAATCATGGGAAGCGATTGACGAATTGACCTGGTCTTTTCAGTTGCGCGAAGGCGTGACTTTCCATGACGGGGAATCTTTCAATGCAGAAGCGGTAAAAACGAACCTTGAACGGGTGCTGGACGAAGAGCTCGGTTCCCCTCGCTATAATTTGTATGAGATGATTACCGCTATTGAAGTGATTGATGAATACGAAGTGCAGATTTCCACGGAATATGCATTTTCTCCCTTGCTGTCCCATCTGGCTCATAACAGCGCAGGAATGATCTCACCCGCTTCAATTCAAGCCGATTACGAAGCATTTGAAAACGGCGAAGATCCTTTCGCTACCGTTTCTGCCAATCCTGTGGGCACCGGCTTTTTCAAATTTGATTCATGGGAAGCAGGATCTGAACTAAAACTGGTGAAAAACGAAGAGTATTGGGGCGAGCCGGCAAACGTCGATACGGTGACATTCCGTGTCGTTCCTGATTCACAAGTCCGTGCAGCGGATCTGGAAACCGGCAATGTCCACATCATCGACCCGGTACAGCCAAACGAAGTGGAACGCATCAACAACTCCGGCGTCGCTTCTGTCCTGCAGACTCCTTCTTCCAGTTTGGCTTATTTAGGCTTTAACCTGGAAAAAGAGCCGTTCGATGACCCATTGGTGCGCCGTGCGATTTCACATGCGGTTGACCGTCAGGCCATCATCAGTGGGATTTACGATGATTTCGCCATTCCTGCTACAGGACCGGTTGCTCCTGGAACATTTGGCTACACCGAAGATTTAGAAACCATCGAATATGACATGGATCAAGCCCGTGCCCTGCTCGAGGAAGCGGGTCTGCAGGACGGCTTTTCCACTACCCTTTGGACAAATGACAACCCGCAGCGTGAATCCATCGCAGTTCTGGTGCAGGAAGCACTGGCGGAGTTAAACATCGACGTATCGATTCAAGTGTTGGAGTTTGGCACATTCCTTGATCAGACCGATGCCGGCGAACACGATATGCTGATCCTTGGCCATTCGAATCCAACAGGCGATGCTGATTACCAGATGTATGCCATGTTCCACTCTTCACAGGTTGGCGGAGGCGGCAACAGCACATTCTACGACAACCCTGAGATGGATGCCTTGCTCGATGAAGCGCGCCGCGAAACCGATCCGGCTGAGCGTCAAGCCATTTATGCAGAAGCGATGGTACTTGTCACAGAAGATGCGCCGATGTCATTCCTGCTGCATCAGGAATACTTGAACGGCATAGCTGATAATGTCACAGGCTTTGATATCGATTCCGCCGGTATTTATCAGCTGAAAGATGTTTCGATCAATCAATAAGCACCAGAAAAACCGGTCTTGCCTGTACTAGGCAAGACCGGTTTTTCGTTGTTTTCATATTCTTTTAAAAGAATGGCCGCTGCTTCGGGCATCACTCCGGAAACTTCTTTTGTTCTTTGAGATAAACCGAGCCAGCAAACCGAAAACAGCAATTCCTGCGCAGGCACCGGCACTGTCGATCACTACATCCCGTACTTCCCCGCTTCTGCCCGGAATGAACAGCTGGTGGACTTCATCAGATATCGCATACAGAGCACAAATGCCGAAAGAAAAGAGGAAACTCCGAATTCCGCGAACACCGCTTTGTCTCAGCGCGTGGAACGTCAAAAAGCCGAGTACAAAATAAGCGATAAAGTGGGCGTTTTTCCGCACAACGAAATGGAAATTCCGGATATCAAACTGCGCATCAGGCATGATGCGTTCAAAAGCCCTGATGATGGCTTCTGTTATTCCGCTGCTCAGATTGCTCGATACGGAAGCCGGTTGATGCGACAAGATAAAGATGATGGCCATCCATAAAATGACCGCTGCCCAAGAAAAAATGGTCCGTTTCGACAAATTCATCAAATCCTTCTGTTTATACGATAACGTCGTGATTTTCAGTTAGTTAATGTATTTCACTGTGATTTTGTTCAATATATTATATCACCGATGAACAAAAAATACCGTACCTTTCATTCTCAGTAAGAAAGGTACGGTATTTTGGCTTTTGCCTATGCTGATACTATTGAACCCTTCTACCCTCTGTATAACGGGAAGTAATCCATGTTTTGTATACCGCCATTGCTTTTTTTAAAGTCCACCAGCATGTTGTAAACTTCTTCATTCCTGATTTTTTTGCCCATCAATAAATCCAATGGAGCCGTTTTAGTGAATTTCTTTTTGAATCTGAAAAGTTGCTCGTCTCCGCTTGTTCCCCCAAGATGCAATTGTTTCTTTCCGTGCTCCACACCCCAACGGCATGCTTCATCTATGATTAGGCTGTTTGCTGCCAAATGAAAATACTCCGGATCGTTTGCTGTTAAATGGTAATGTACATAATCTCCGTGGTGCAAAATCAACGATGCTGAAATATAGTTTCCTTGGTATTTGGCAAAAAGGATAAATTGTTTGCCCTCCAATAGTTTGAAAGAGTCGCGTATAAATTCTTCCGTAAACAAATAGTACTCATTTTCTACATTGTTTTTTATTGCCATTAGCTCGTATAAGCGGCAAAATTCCTTTGTATGGGCACCGGTAAAGTCGAGTTCAATTTCCACACCGCTTTTCCGCGCTTTTCTCACCTGCGTTCTCGACTTTGGAGAAAATTCTTCGGCAAAGTAATCATTGACGGTTAAGTCGATATACTGGGTGATTCCGTTATTCCGTAAACTGTAAAATCCCTTGAAATCATTTAAATTCTTTAACCATGGATTGAATCGTACATATTCAGTGACAATATGATGAGCTTCACAGTATTCCTGAAATTTTTGATTAAACAAAACCGCCAGTTCTTCGTTTCTCCCTTTTTCGCATTTCAGGATAATTGGTCCGCTGAATCCAAAAGGGGTAATCGTATCATAATACAGGGTAGGTCCCGAAATCAGCGGAATGGGCCTTACGATAAATTGGTAAAAAACGTGCCCCCATTCATTTTCCAGTTCAACTATCCTCAGTTCGCCTTCCACTTCTTTTTTCTCAAAGTACTTGCCCCATTCCGGTAAAAAATAAATATCAGGAAAATTTGCCATACATTATCCCCCCTGACGAGTTTTGCCTGCATTTTCTTTCTTTAGTGAGAAAATCACTTGGTTTTCATTACTACTATATAAGAAAAAGTCACTTTAAACAATATAATTTTTTAGAAATTTCAGACTTCTTCAATGACTGTTCTCTTTTCTGACGTTCAGCCATTATCAACATGATTTCCAGCAGTATCAGCTTAAAGTTTTCATAATTTTCTATGTTTATCACAAAATCGGCTATATAATAAAATTACAATCCAATTGAAGGAGATGGAAATGCATGCGCGTTAAAAAAGTCGGCGACTTGTATCAATTGACTTTTATGCCCCGCTTTTTCCCTGTAAGCTGCTACCTGCTTGAACGAAAAGACGAACTGGTCCTGATTGATGCGGCATTGCCTTACAGCACAAAAGCGATTTTGCAAACAGCTGCAAAAATCGGAAAGCCCATCACCAACTTGATCCTTACCCATGCCCACAGTGACCATATCGGTGCACTCGACGACTTAAAAGCTGCCATTCCCGGATTGAATGTCAGCATATCAGCTCGGGACTCTCTTCTGTTAAAAGGAGACGCTTCTCTTCAACCGGGAGAGCCAGACTCCCCGATTCGCGGAGGAGTTCCTAAAAAGATCAAAACAAAACCGGACTTTCTGCTCGAAGAAGGGGATCGCATCGGCTCTTTGGAAGTCATCTTCACCCCTGGACATACCCCCGGTTCCATTTCACTGTATGATGTACACAGCCAATTTCTGATTGCGGGAGATGCATTTCATACGAGAGGCGGCATGGCAGTATCCGGCACATTGAAGCTGCTGTTTCCGTTTCCTGCACTGGCCACATGGAACAAGCAATCGGCTCTGGAAAGCGCAGTGAAACTGCGCAATCTCCATCCGAAATTACTGGCAGTCGGTCACGGAAGAATGGTGGCAGACCCGTTGGAAGCTATGGACAAAGCTATTTGGAAAGGCGAGAAAAAACTGGAATCGGTGAAGACGTTGGAGTAATTACGGAGATCAGATAAAAACACCCCAAAAGTTAGTTTTGAACTCTAACTTTTGGGGTGCACCATCTAAGGAGGGCTATTTTTATCGCCGGCATATTGTCCCATGATCTTCAGCCCCTGTATAGAGGAAAGAAATCGGGGTTTTGAATGCCACTCTGTTTTTGTTTGTAATCCACCAGCATCTCATAGACTTCTTTGTTTCTGACTTTCTTGCCCATCAGCAAATCCAACGGTTCCGTTCGGGTGAAATTTTTTTTGAACCTGTAAAGTTGTTCGTCGCCGCTGGTCCCGCCTAAATGCAGTTCTTTTTTTCCTTGTTCCACTCCCCACCGGCATGCTTCGTATATAATCAGACTGTTCCCCGCTAAATGGAAATACTCCGGGTCGTTTGCTGCTAAGTGATAATGCATGTAATCTCCATGGTGCAGAATATACGCCGCTGATGTATATTTTCCGCCGTGCTTGGCAAATATGATAAATTGTTTTCCTTCCAATAAATCAAAAGATTCCTGTAAAAATTCCTCTGAAAACAGATAGTATTCATTGTCTATATTGCGCCTCTTTGCCAATAAACCATATAACCGATGAAATTCTTTTACGTTCGTTCCCGTAAAATCAAATTCAATTTCAACATCATTTTTTTGCGCTCTTCTCACTTGACGACGCGAAGCAGAAGAGAATTCTTCCATGAAGTAGTCTTCCACAGTTAAATCAATATACTGGGTAATTCCATTATTCCTCAAGCTGTATATCTCTTTAAAATCCTGCAAGTTCTTCAACCACGGGTTAAAACGTACATATTCTGTAATGATCTTATTTTCTTCACAGTATTTTTGAAACGCTTCATTGAACAAAACAGCCAACTTTTCATTTTCGCCCTCTTTGCATCTCAAAATGATGGGACCACTAAAGCCGAAAGGAGTAATGGTATCGTAAAAAGTCGTGTTTCCACAGCTAAGCGGAATCGGTCTGATAATAAACTGATAAAAAACATGACCCAGTTCATTTTCAAACTCAAATATCCTCAGCTCTCCGTCTTTTTCTTTTGCTTCATATGACTTTCCCCATTCCGGCAGAAAATAAATATCAGGAATCATCGTCATTTTCTCTCTCCTCATCAATTCATGATTTTATACCATTATAACCGATATAATTCTAAATTTAAATAATATTCCAAAAATTTAATTTATGTAAATAAAAAACAGCTATTCTAAACGGAAGAATAACTGTTTCAAGAAGATTGAGCACAACACCACTTATCATTTTTTGTACCGTACCGCACAGCACTTTTTCTGCACTCCGGCTAAAATTTTCCATTCATTTTCCCGATTTCTTGTTAACTGAACCGATTCCCCCGCCAATCGCCAGGCCGACTGCAATGCCCATTGCGAGATGATCCATGGCCGTTCCGATAGCGACGCCTAAGATGAGCCCCAGCGTCACACCAGACATGAGATTCGATTCTTTTTTCGTTTGTTCGGACATCGTTTTCCACCCTCCTTTAAGGAACTTCTCCACCAGCTGTTATCCTTCTATACGACTCGGAAGGCGGAAAGTTTCATTTCTGTTATATGAGGTTCCTTTTTACAAACGGGAAAAGCGTACCAAGGAAGGTATGATTCCCTAGTACGCTTTTCACTTATGCGTATGCCGCATTCTTTTTCACGATTTCTATCCATGAATCGACCAACTGACGACAATGGGCTGTGGAAACCGTTAAAACAGGCTCTTTTCAAACAAATCATAGTGTTAATTCTCCAAGAAAAAAAGAGCATGGCCAGTTTAATCGGCCATGCTCTTTTTGCCTGCTAACTGCTGGTCAATACACCATGATAGGCATTGGTGTAAATGCTGCGAATGGCATCCAAATCCAACTTTCGCGGGCTCCGGCCGAGCAGACGCTTTTGCTCGACACCGTTGACCGCCAAGCGTTCGATGTCGTCTTCAGCAATGCCGTAATCGCTCAGCTCTGCGGAAACTCCCACATCCTTCACCAGTTCCTGAATGCTTCGCACAACTTCCAGAGCCATTTGACGTTTGGTTTTTCCCTCTGCCGAAATTCCGAAAATCTCAGCCACTTTCACCATTTTGTCCAGGCAGGCCGGAAAAATGAAATCATAGACGTACGGCAGCATCACGGCATTGGATTCACCATGAGGAATCTTGAACAAACCGCCGATTGGATAAGCCAGCGCATGAACCCCTGCCGCTCCAGCGTTGAAAAAGCTCAAGCCGGCAATCAGACTGCCAAGCGCCATTTCTTCACGGGCCTGTTTATCCTGTCCATTCCACACAGCCGTCCGGATGCTGCCCACAATGCGCGTCATGGCATCGATGGCCAACGCGTCTGTCAACGGCGTAGCGTTGATGGACGTATAGGCTTCCAACGCATGGGTAAAGGCATCGATACCGCTTGCCGCCGTCACTTTCGAAGGGGATGTGTACGTCAATACCGGATCTACGATGGCAAAGTCTGCCAGCATAAAATCATGGGTGACCACGTCTTTTGAATCTTCCAGAGAAAAAGCGGCAATATTGGTCACTTCCGCTCCGGTTCCTGCTGTTGATGGAATAAGGACTTTCGGCAGCCCTTTGCTGACAAAGCTCTTTTGCCCCGTCAGGTTCAAGTAATCTTCCACTTGTCCTTCATTGTCGTACAGCGCGGCAGCGGTTTTCGCCAAATCCATAGCACTGCCGCCGCCCACTCCGACTACAAGGTCCGGTTTGCTTTTCCGGACTCTCTCCAGAATGTCATTTCCCACCTGAACGGAAGGCTCGGGTTCCACTCCTGTGTAAAGGTCCACTTCCACTTGCGCTTTTTCGAATTGCTTCAGCAAAGGTTCAATAACGCCCAATTCCTTTAAAATCGGATCTGACAGGAGAAACACTTTTTGGACCTGCAGCTCCTGCAGAATCGTTTCCAGCATATTCAAAGATCCTTCGCCGTGATAGATTTTTTTGGGAGATATAAAATGCCCCATTTTTTCACACTCCGTTTCTTCGATTAATTGGCAGTCACTTTTTCTTTCAAGTCCACTTCTTCTGCTGACACTGGATCCGTGAAGATCAATGTATAGGCGATCATGACAAACATGCTGATCAATACACCGAGCCCTGCCGCAGCGAACGGATTGCTGACGTCAAATCCGAATGGCAGGTAAATAACCCAGTAAGCGACAGTTCCAGCGATCAATGACCAAGTAGCGCCTTGCTTGTTGGCACGTCTCCAAAGAGCTCCGACCACGAGTGGTCCTGCCGTCGCAGACACAATGCCTCCGATACCAATCCACAGGAAAATCGACAGGTACTGCGGCGGGTTCCATGCCATCAGGATAGCGACGATAATGACCAAAAATGTGGAATACCGGCTGATGGCCAACTCGTATTTTTCCGATTTTTGTTTGGATATTTTCAGTCTTGGCACAATGGTCATCCGGAACAGATCGTTTGCCAATAATTGGGTCAAAGAAACGATCAATCCATCAGACGTCGACATGATCGCGGATAACACAGCGACAGCCAGGAATGCAGCGACAATCGGCGGGAAGATTTCCTGGAACAACACCGGGATAATCTGGTCAGCCCGCATTTCCACCGCTGGGTCGAGTACGGCGATTCCAAGCATACCGCCCAATCCCATCAAAGGCAGAATCGTGGCGAAAATAGTACAATACATGATCAGTTTCTTCATATCTTTGTTTGATTTGACCGCCAGGAATTTATTTCCCAAATGCGGCAGAATACTGAAAGGTAAGTGGGCAATGAACAACAAGCCGACAAGCCAGAACGAACCGTATGTATCATGTCCTGGTATGAACAGATTATCAAAGCCGCCACCCGGATTCCGTTCATTGATCAACGAGATCATATCGCTGAATCCACCTGCGACTCCTGTACTTGTCAAGAACACGAATACAACAATCAATGCTGTGATGACCATCAAAAGGCCTTGAATGGCATCAGTCATGATATCCGAGTGGGATCCACCCATAAATACATAGATTGCCAGTACCACACCCGTGATGAACAATCCCATGGAATAGTCAATTCCCATCATTGTCTGGAACATCGTGGCCGCTGCCACAAACTGAGATACTACGTAAAAGATCAGCAAAACAGAAATGATGGTCAAACTGATGCGCAAAAATTCACTGTTGTAGCGCTGACCGATAAAGTCCGGAATGGTCCGTGTCCCGAACTCATCACCATAGATTTTAATGGTTTTGGCGATAAACAACATCCCGATTACAGTGGCGACCGGATACAGCAAGGGATACCACAAACTTGGCGCCCCAATGTCATAAGCCAGCCCCGGCATCCCCATGAAAGTTGAACCACTGGAAATCCCGGCACTGATAACAAGTGCAATGGTAATCGGGCCATAACTGGATCGTGCAGTGGCAAAGTCATCTGACGAATGCGTCTTCTTCATCCCTGCATAACCGAGGTACAACATCAACAAGATAAAAATAACCATAAAAATCCATGAATACATTACTACACTGCTCATATATCCAACCCCTTTTTTCAGTTTTTATTAATCGAGTAATTTAGACTTGAACAATACCAGCGCCATGCCAACCCAAGTCGTCAACAATACACCGGCCATGATGTACAAAAAGGTCATGCGATCACCTCCTGTCCGTGTAGGAACTTTTTAATCTCTTTGTACTTATCCAACGCATCTTCGTTGCCGGTAAAAAGTTCGTAAATGAATTTTTTCTCTTCCCCCTTTATTGTTTTGGTGTATACAAAATAAGGAATATATAGGGAGAAAGAGCCGGTCATTTCCATTTTCGGGTACGACCATACTTTTCTTCTATGCATATAATGGTTTTTCAAAAATTCCTGACCTACAGCATCCCGTTCAGCTTCTTCGTATCTTTCCGGAAGAACCAGATGAGAGGGTTGCTTATTAAAAGGAATCAAGTGATCCATCCCTACTTCAAAAAAACTGGTTTCTTTCTTTGTCAGGTTTGACACCAAAAACTTCCTTTCTTTACGTTGTTTGGTGAAAGGAAGCGGTTTGTATTCGATGATCCATTCGCTGACCTGATAAGGATAAAACACCAGGACGGAGCCGGGGAAATTTTTTTGTTGTTCTTCGTATGGAAAGGTATACACAAAGTTCCTCCTCTACATCGTTTATCTGTGGAATGGTTATGCATTCGTGTCCAGCCTTCACGATTCTTTTCGTTTTGTCGTATGGCGCCTGAATAAACGGGTTTCCAATGTTTGCTGGATAAACGGTCCACTTTCTCCTCTTTCTTTTTGATGGATCAGCTCAATCAAATGGCCGATTGCGATTTCACCCAGATTTTTTTGTTCGACTGTCCCAACGGTAGTAAGCTGGAAAGCGTGATGGTGGCTCCACCCCACATTGTCCATACTGACAATACTGACGTCTTCCGGGATTTTGTATCCATTCTTTAACAGCCAGTCCATCATATAGATGGCGATGGAATCAGTTGCCGCAAAAATGGCCGACGGCTTGTTTTTACGGGCCATCAATTCTTTTGTTTTTTCAAGAACTGCTGCTTTACCGGTATCAGTGATGACAGTGTTTTCCGAACGAACCGGCACACCTTTATTTTCCAGTGCTTCACAGTACCCCGTGTACCGCGCAAGAAATGTGGACGTTACTAAAGGCCCGCCAATCCAAGCAATGTTCCGATGATTTAACTCAAGCAAATGGTCAGTTGCCAAACGTCCGGCTTTTGCATTGTCCATTTCAATATAATGGCCTTTTTCCTTGTGTTTCCGGTTGAACATAATAAATGGCACATTCAATTGCTGTAACTCCTGGTAAATAGGGTCTTCATACAAAATCGAGGACAGGATGATCCCATCCACCTGGTGTTTAAAAACATCCTCATAAACAGACAGTTGGTCTGTGTTACTCTCAAAGTGGACATTGACATTAAAACCATGGGCCTTGGCATAATTTACGATAGACATGGTTGTTTCCACGTAAAATGGATTGTGCAGCGGTCCCGACAATAAAGCGATGGAATGCGTTTTCTTTTTCACTAATGACCGGGCAATCAAATTGGGCCGATACTCCAGCTCTTTCATCGCCTTATTGACTTTTTCCAGCGTTTTATCCGTTACTTTTTCAGGAGTATTCAATACCCTCGAAACAGTAGTTTGGGAAACACCTGCTCGTTTCGCCACGTCTTTGGAAGAAACCATCGCTATCCCCCTTTTTTCAGCTTATTTAAAATATAAATGGAAGCGTATTCATAGTCAAGAATATTTTGAAATATTACTTTACTGACGAAACGAAAAGAAGCCGCAAATCAAATTTGCGGCTTCTCAGCTTGTTGAGAAAATGTTTAGCAACCCGATATTCCGCAAACCAGCTGCGCTTTCCTGCGGGCTTGCGCTGAACTAACTCGGGCTTGGCGCCCGAGTGGATTTCAGCACTTCGCTATCCCGCTGGAGTCTCCGCTGTTTTGCTCCATATCTTAAAAAATGTTTCCTAAATAAAAAATCAATGGATATGTCACGCTTTCTTGTTTCAACCGCTTCAAAATCATGGATAGGAACTGAATGAAGCGAAAGGCGGCGAAGGGCAAACATGTGCTCCTGCATCGCTCCGCTGCTTCGTCGCAAAGGCATTGACCGAATCACTTTCGGCCAACACCTTTCCTGCGGGGACAATACGAGCCGAAGACCCTGCAGGAGCGACAGCGACGAAGCGGCTGAGGCCGTGCCCGCGGAAAGCGTCCGCCTGGAGCGAAATATCACTGACGAGATTTCTCGACAGTCTCAGAAGCTGCAAATCAAATTTACGGCTTCTTCGCTTCAATTATTCCATAACAGATATACCGATTTTATTTTCTATTTCCTTTTCCTCGGCCTTTTCCCTCTCCTTTTCCTCTGTCTCCTTCAGATGAGTTTTCCATTGCATGAAAATCGCCTCTTGTTGTTTTCAAGGAATCCTGGCCGATCACCGGCAAAGTCAGATGGGAAGGATGGTGAACATCCTGATAAATCTTCACAGTCGAAGCTGTTGGATTGATCCCTGGACCTTGCGGGGCTTCCTGATCTTCCAGTGGCTTCGCGCCTCCCGCAATGGTCAGGCGGATCCGGTGCCCTTCTTCAAAGACATAGGAAGTCGGCAGGATCTCAATTTCATACTGTTCCACTTCTCCCGGTGTCAAAGGAGTCGGAGTGGTGCGGGATTCGGCTCTTGATGCATTCAAGTAACCCGCTGTCACCTGCTTGGAAGTGCCGTCCGGAGCCACGTCGGAAATTTGAACGACAAAGTCTGCATCTTCTGCGTCCGCTTCAGCCCAGAATGATACCGACATATTCCCCGTCACTTCAGTTGGTACTGTCAGGGAATCGGTTGTCCATGTCACATGATTTTTTTCATATGGCTGCTGATTGATCTGCAGCCGTCCGGATGAACTGAGCAATGACGGCAGGAAAGGCCCGTCTTCAGGTGAGTAACTGTAGCTGACAAAAGATTCCTGTCGCTTTGGTGATTTATTGGTGAATGTTCCACCGTTGATGCTGTCGATCGACTTGCTGAACTTATGGCTGAAATACAAATCCACATAACTGGTGTCGTGCAGCGGCCACGACTCTTCGTAACGCCATTGGTCTGCTCCCTGCACATAGAGAAGCACCGGATCTCTTTCATCGACTCCGTTGTCTTCATCCGTTAAGTAATGTTCGAACCACATCGCCTGGTAATCATCGAACTCATAAGGCTGGACGCCCGTTAAATTCGCATGCGCTCCCGGATACATGATCAGTTTGCTGTCGCCGCCTGCAGCACTGTACAATTCAAAAGCTTTTACGTTTCCTGGAGAGATGTAATCATTCCATCCACCCGAAATAAGAGCAGCCACGCCGTGGTCCACTATGGCTTCCAGCTGTTCCGGTGAAACGGAACGTTCCTGCCACCAGTCGTCGAAATTACGGTGTTCCGAGGCTACTTCGTATTCGTATCCTCTCGCAACACGGCCAGGTCCTGCTTCCATTCCTCCCGGATACCATAAGTATTCATAACAATCCGTACAGGCCACAACTGGACTGATCGCTTTCAGGCTTGGAGGCAACTCTTTAGCTGCCAGCCATTGGCTGATTCCCAACAGGGAAAGTCCGGCGGTCCCCACATTGCCGTTGCTCCATTCCTGATCTGCTGCCCATTCAATGACATCGTAGCCATCTTCACCAAAAGAGTTGTATAATCCGGCTTCACCGCCTGAAGTGCCGGAGCCTCTCAAGCTGACATGCAGCACAGCATATCCCCGCTCCGCCAAATCGATCAGTAAACCTTCAAACGAATTGCCATATTCCCCGTGGCCATAGCCGTTCAATTGAACGATCGTCGGATAAGGTCCTTCAAGCCCTTCCGGCAGCATTAATCGCCCTCGGATGATCGTGCCGTCCCTCACAGTGATTTCTATGTTTTCTTCTACTGCGACTTCATACCGTTCAGGGGTCAGAGTTTCCGTTTCCGTTACCCAGTCCCTGTCTTCTGTACCATACCCAACGGCCGAAGTTTCAACTTGCTCTGTAACCGCCGCATTATCTGCGGATGTGGTGGCAGGAGCCACTCCTGTGAATAAAAGCGATACACCGAGTCCGACACTTAACAGCATGGCTAAAAAGCGTTTTTCGAACATTCCATCAGCCTTCTTCCTTTTTAAAGTGATCCCCCTGTTCCATACTTTTTCGAATCCACCTCCTATTTTTTTGAATATTCTGTGAACACAAATTTAATGTAAGCGTTTTCTATTTTTATGTCAATTCTATTACCAATAAATGATAAAAAGGTACTGTTCTCGCTGGGCACTCCCTCCTTATTTTTCTATTGTACTGTTAGCTTTTTCTTTATAGTGGTTAACAAACAAAAAAAGCCGTTACTGGAAATTTCTAAATCCAGTAACGGCTTTTTCTTTTTAACGAATTACAACACATCCATATTCAAAGCCTGCGCAAGTAAAGCCAGCGTATCTGCTGAAGGATGATTGACCCCTCTTTCGATTTTGTCCACCGTCAAAGTCGGCAACCCTGTTTTGACCGCTAGATTTTCTACAGACATACCCATATCCACTCGGCGGGAGCGGAGTTGGACACCCAGGTTTTCATCCTTCCTTAACTGGTTCACCCGCTCTTCCGTAATCAGTTGTCTATCATTTTCTAAAAATGTGGTCATCTCAATTCCTCCTATTTATTTTCTATTGGTTGGTCCGGTTTTTTTCTTTTCTGACCAGCCATATGAGTGTGCTTTTGTTGGCGACCGTGTTTCCCTGTCTTTTCCCTGTTCATCGGAATTGAAACTTCCTGACAAAGTTCCAGAAGATTCCCAAAAGATGAAACTATTTATTCCTTTAAGCGTACTTATTATTAGAGAATATTTCCAGGAGGTACTTATGAGCAATAAGCGGCTTATCCATACATATATTCAACCGAAAACAAAGTCATTGTGGTGTATCTTTTGTTTGGCTGCCCTGGTGGCCGGCTGTGCGCTGGTCATTGCCCCCGCTTTTTTATACATACGGTATCGGTCAGCCTGGCTGTTGCTGCTGCTGGTTTTTATTCCGCTCGGATTTTGGATAAACCGGCACATCATAAGGATGATCAGGAAGCTGTTTTGGCAGAACCGCCATCTGTCCACTTACCACTTATTTGCCCATATGATTGAAACCACGGAATGGACCACTGCACACAGCACGGAGCCTGTGAAACGGAAAATTCCGTTAACTTCTGTCATCACTGTTGTTGCCGCTCCTTACTTCATCCGTCAGGTCTTTACCAGTCACAAAGTTAGCCGGGCCCTTACCGGAACAGCACCTGTGCTGTTCATTTTGTATACCGAAAAAGGGAAAACCCGTTTACTGGACATCCCGTTTTCGCATCATGACGATTCCGCGCTCAACGTCTGGCTCAATCACTTTCAGAAACAATTGGTCCCCATTGATTTCACTGCTTGTCTGCTTTACCGGAAAGATGGTAAGTTGCTGAATGAAGAACAGCGAATTGCGTTTATCGAATCGACGGATGAATTGATGCCGTTATCTTTTTCAGGAGACTGGCAGACCGACTTTCCTTTTGCCTGGGAAGCTTGGAACGACAGAGCACTTAAGCGCAGAAGAGTGGAAGAAAAAAGTATGCTGATGGAAAAATGACAGAACGGCAGTATAGCTAAAAACCCGCATCCGAGTCAACGGATGCGGGTTTTTCCTAGAATGGCCTTTTCTTATTCTGCTTTCAAGCCGATTTCACGAGAGTTCAATCGGATTTGTGGTGACCAGTTCGATTACATTGTCATCGGGATCCCGTTTGTTGACGGTCCGCACTTCCATCTGTGCCTTGGCTGTCTGGTCATTAATCGTCGTGATTTTCACTTCCACAAGTTCTTCTTTCTGTTGGTAATCATAAAACAGATCGTATTGCACCACATTTTTCAAGGTCAGGTCGTAATGCTTGTTGCCGTCCAGTTCACTTTCGAGCAGCACGCCACTGACAAAATCGATTGACTCGCCGCTCTGGCCCATTTCAACGCCTTTCAGTTCATGTATAGCCATCAAGAAAACTCCTTTCCAAAATGGTCTCTCATACTAGTGTTTTTACCGAATTGGAATCTCCTAAACATGGCTAAGCAACGCAAGATAAGCCGCCTTCGTTATAAAAACCATAAAAGCACAAAAACCATCGGTAGTATTGAAATTTCATGTTTTCACTTCCGTCCTTTTAACTGATGCTTATAGGACGAAACGCCGGGCAACGAATTTCAAAAGAGAAAGCACAATAAACATTGGCAATCAGGACGACAAGGCTTACTGTTCCTTATTGCTCAAAAATTTCGTCAGCGGATAAATCCCAATGCTCTGCACAACCAAGGACAACAGAACAGCCCCAAACGCAAGCGAAACAAGAAGCTGGTCTCCTTCAGAAGCCGCTTCTTCCAGCCACAGCAGCAGGGCAACAGACATGCTGCCTTTAATGCCGGACCACGTCAAAAGTGAAATAGTCGTGAAATCATTGTTGAACTGGTTGCGCCATGCCGGTACCCCGTAGACAAAGCCGCCAAGGACGACAAACCGCGCAATGAGAGACAAAAGGAAGATGGCCACGGCAATGCCCCATTCCGGAAATACCAGATAATCCATTGCTCGCGTTCCAATCAACAAAAACAAAATGGACAACAGCGTCGGACTGACAATATCCCAAAAGCCGTCCAAAGATTCTTTGATGTTGGTTTCATGGATTTCACGTCCAAATTCGAAAGAAACCAGAATGCCCGCCACTACTGTCGCCAGCACACCTGAAACACCAATGGCTTCAGCGATGTAGAAGCCACCGTATGCGACGACGACCGTCAGCATCACCTGGTATTGTTTTTCATGCGTAAAATGGATGGCTTTGCTGAGCAGCCAGCCGAACAACAGGCCGAGGGCAATTCCCCCCAATGACACCAGCAGGAAATCCGTGATGAATTTGCCGACGGAAAATCCGTTCCCTGTTTGGAACATCGACAGAAAAATCGTAAAGATGACAATGCTGGTGCCGTCATTGATCATGGATTCCCCTTCGACCATGTCAGCGATATCGTCCGCTCCTGTGCTTTGTTTCAAAATGGAAGTGACGGAGACCGGGTCCGTCGGAATCAGGATGGCGGCCAGCAGGAAAGCACCTGTCATGGAAATTGAAATGAATGGCCCGCTGACCAGATAAATCCCCAGCCCCAATAACGCAGCAGTGGCCATCAATCCGACCGTGCTCAGCGCGGCGATGATTCCCGCATACTTTTTCAAATGCTTCAGCGGAAATTGGTAAGCGGAAGTGAAAAGAATAGCCGGAAGGAATACGTTAAAGATGATTTCTTTTGAAACAGTAAGGGAATCAAAAAAAGGAATAAAGGACAACCCCATCCCAATTACCACCAGCACTACAGGCACCGGAAAATATTCTTTTTTCAAGTCAATTGTGTAAATCAGATAGCCGATGAACAACAGAATCAAAATTTGATGGGCGACCAAAGCGATTGCTCCTCTCCCTTATAATGGCAACTGGCCGAAAGCCGCAAAAGCAAGTTTTACATGCAATCCCCACTCTTTGCGCTTTTGGGACGTCATTCATGAAACAGTTTCTTCATATTTAAATAGCTCTTCTTTCAATCATTGCCTTTCTTCCCGAACAGTAAACACCGTTTCCGGCATTCTCTCCTTTATCATACGAAAAAGCCGTATCAGAAGTGGCTTTCTCCTGATACGGCTAATTCACTTCTGCCACTTTTTCGAGCAAAGGGCTTTTGGACAAGGTGTCCGGCGTCATGATGACATCTTCGGCGATCAAGTTGATGCCCACATGCCGGAATGCATCCACAATCAATTCATCGCAATTGTATCGATCTTCCGATTTAAATATCGGCGTACCGATGACGATATGGAAAAACCGGCTGAATATCAGTTTCCAATCATAGGCGGCGGATAATCGTTCACGGATGAACATGAACACCGATTCCGCTTCCCGCTCTGTCAGCGAAATTTTCAAACGGTAAATATCGTAATGGCCGTAAGGATAGGCCAAGTGATGGATCGAGACAGGCGTCCGCCAATCCGACTGCAGTAAATGCAGAGCATCCAATACGAACGCCACATGGCTGTATTCGCTGTTCGTCACACGCTGGATGACGCGGGAGATGAACGATTCCCCTTTATAAAAGATGATATCGAATTGTTTCAGCATGATGTCCCGCCTCTCCGGAGGAATTTTTTCGTTCTGTACTCTATCTTCTTCTATTATAAAATGCCTACTCCGAAAAGTCTTTGGAACGGTTTTGAAAGGAGCACGACGCGCTAAACTGAATGAATATTCCTGCTGTGTTAGACTGGACTGGAACGATCTAAAACAGAACCGGTTATGGAAAGGGAGCGATGAAAATGGAAAAGATTACATTGGAAACAGCGAAGAAACTGATTGATGCAGCGGAGAAGGAAGCTGCGAATCTGGGGGTCGCGATGGTCATTTCCATCGTCGATGACGGCGGCAATATGGTGGCGGTCCACCGGATGGACGACGCCTGGCTTGCAAGTGTCGATATTGCTCAGAACAAAGCATGGACGTCCGTTGCCTTGAAAATGCCGACAGCCGGATTGGCGGAAGCAACAGTCCCGAATGCCGAGCTGTATGGTTTGAACACGACCAATAACGGACGCATTGTCGTATTCGGCGGCGGCATTCCCCTGATGAAAGACGGCAAAGTCGTCGGAGCAGTGGGTGCGAGCGGCAGCGCTGTCGAGCATGATATTAAAGTTTCGGAAGCGGCTGTCAGAGCTTTTGATGAACTGTAAAAAACCGAGAAAAGCCTTGGAATCCATCGATTCCAAGGCTTTTTTCACAACATCAACAAGAGAATCGGGATGGTAATGATGCTGACGAGCGTGCTGACGAACATGCCGCTTGACACCAGGTCCGGATTCATCCGGAACTTAATGGCCAGCAAGGTCGTTGTCGCGGCTGTCGGCGTTGCCGCTCCTATCAACAGGACTTTCGCTTCCAGTGACCCAGGCGGATACATCAATTGCAGCAGGCCAAAAGCGATCAGTGGAAACGCCACCAGTTTAAAGACCGTTGCAGTGCCGATAAAAGCGATGACATTTTTGATCTGTATCGATGACAAAGTGATGCCAAGGAGCGTCAGCATCGTCGGAATCGAAGCCTGTCCGAGCAGGTCCGTTGCATTCAATAGCGCCACCGGTATGGAAACACTGCCGATCTTCAGCAGCAAAGCCGCAATGATGGCGATGATTCCGGGCATTTTGATGATGGTCAGGAAAATATCCTTTTTCGGCACTGTGTGGTGGTTCGAAGCATAAAACACCCCTGCCGAATTCATCAAAAACGACTGCATGGCAAGATAAATGATGCCGATCGCGACTCCCTCTTCCCCGAAAGCGAACAAAATGATGGGAAGGCCGTAGTTTCCGGCATTCGGAAAGCCACTGGCGAGCATTAATGTGTTCTTATACGAAACGGTCCACTTGAAAATCATTCCCATTACATGAATGAATAACGCGAACATAAAAAATAAGATAAAAGCAAACAGCATGATGCGACCCAGGTCGCTCATGTTCATTTCCGAAGTGGAAATCGAGTAAAAGAAAAGCGCGGGACTGAAAACGTAAATGGATATATCGGAAACCGATTTTGAATCGATGGACAGGTATTTGCCAACGAAAAAGCCGACTCCGAGAAGCATGAACACAGGCAGCACGACATTCAGGATTTCTGTAATGATCATTTTGTCACTTCCAATACAAGAACGAAAAGAGTCTTTCCTCTTCTCTTTAACCATTTATTATACTGAAAGAAAGATTAAAAAACCAGACAGCCTTTGACTAGAGGTATGACAAGCCATAAAAAAAAACCGGCACCCGCCGGCCTTTTGATAATTTCGGGAAAGTCGTCAGTTGAATAACCTTCCTTTTCTGACAGTACGGATCCAGAACCCGCCATATATGGTTTTGACGTCATTCGTGGCGATAAACGCCCTCGGATCCAGTTCCTTGATCGTCCTGTACAGTTTGGTTTCATGCTTTTTCGGTGTCAGAATTTGAAGGGAACGGCGCTCGCCTTCGTAACCGTTCGCCTGCCAATCGGTGACTCCAAAACCCCTTTCCCTCAATTGCTTGGATAATTGGTCCGAGTTGTCCTGCGTTACGACATTGGCTGTTACATAACCCAATGTCAGTTTGTCTTCAATTTTAGACCCGACAACCACCCCGGCGGCAAAGCCAAACGCATACGCCAATAAATTCTGGATGGCAGATAAATTATCGAGCACCAGTCCCAAACCAAGTATATTGATGATCACTTCCAATACAGACAAGGCTGCGGCTAAGTATTGGAACCCCTTTAACGTTAAAATCATTCGAATGGTCGACAATGTGACAAAGCTGAGGCTGATCATGAAAATGACAACAACCAGTAAGAGAGGATTCATTTCCAAAATTACCCTACTTTCTTTTTTAAATTTAAGTTTCTTCCATTTTACTTTTTTGATATTTTATTCTTTCCCGGATAAGGCAAAGGTAAACCTGGTTAAGATACCAGACCGCCTGGACCGCCTCTTTTTTCCGTGTACAAAAAAAGCGTTTGCCGCAACGTTTCAAGTCGCGGCAAACGCTTTTTTATTGCTTAGTCGGCGGCATCCCGGCTGCCATAAAAGGCAATCAGCTCACTGGCCACTTTGTCTGAAATGATCTTCAGCAGATCCCTGCCCAACTGCTCTTCGGCTTTTTCGGGATGGTCCGTAAATCCGTCAATCTGCTTCCAGCTTTCTGTATTCTCCACCATCACTTTCCCTGGACCTGCGCTTTTGCCTGCAGCATGCCGTTCTTTTGAAGCCAGCGACAGTTTCTCCAATTGCACATGATTCGGCTGCAAAGCGAGCATGAGAGAGGTCTCAAATTGCCCCGCGTGTCCCGGTAATTCGGAGATTTGGTGCTGCTTGGCATAAGCCCCCATTTCTTCGGCTGCGACTGTCCAGTATGACGCGGCCCCCACCGTAACCGGATACTTCAATGCCATTTCCCTCGCCGCCAGACGAATCACTTCGTCATTGCCGCCATGGCCATTTACTATGAAGATCTGTGTGAAGCCGCTCTTGATGACACTTTCAATAAGATCGTTGAGCACGGTGATTAAAGTTTGAATGGATAAAGACAAAACCCCCGGGTAGAGAAAATGATGGTGGGAAAAGCCGAATGGAATCAACGGTGCAAGGACAATCGGAATTTGTGCACCCGCTTTTTCCACGCTTTGTTGTGAAACGGCTTGGATGATTACATTATCTGTCTCCACCGGCAAATGCGGACCGTGCTGCTCAGTGGCGCCAATCGGCACAACCACCATCGCCTCTTTTGCCAGGTCCCCAATTTGTTCCCGGCTCATTTCGTTCCATTTGTATACGGGCATTCGAGTTTCCGCTCCCTTCCAAATAATTTCATGCTCTGGAATAATTCCATAAAACAGCGGCAAACCCTTTTTCTTGACCAGCACATTCTGTGGGTGACCGGTATTTGCAACAACATACCTCCTGCCGATTTGCTTAAACGAACACATGAATCAGCACGGCACCGATAAACAAAAAAGCCATGTACCGGTGCATGCGTCTTCGCAATCCGGAAGATTTCCTGCCTCTCATATACCCCGTCACCAAAAGCGGCAGCAACGCAAGGACTGTCACATATCCGGCGATGCCAGTCGGAGTCATGGAAACTTGGCTGAGCATGAATGCCAGATGCCAGACAATAAAAAGAGAGCCGATGGCAGCAAGCGAACTGTGGAAACGGATATAAATGCGAGTGAATGTCACGAGCTTTTGCCGTCCGCTGCTTTTCGGCAAGTGGCTGATGGCGTACAAAAATAAATACAGGATAAACGCCAGCATCAAATAAATGGCACCGATCCGCCCTGCCCACAAAGCCGCACGGTATGTATCGAAGCCAAGCCGATATAACAAAAACAACAATGGCAGACTCAGAATGCTGACGATCAGGACTGCCTGCCGGAAATTGAGACGGTATAAGATTTTCAGCATTCCGCTCCCCCTTCCCCCTGTTCTTTGGCATTATTCCTTTTCCCTTTGTGTGCGGAGAAAAACAATGGAGGCCAAAACGGAAAAACTCAAGCCGGCGACTTTTGAAAAAATGAGTTGCGGCTTTTGGTGCGTGAATTACGGCTTTCAAGTCTAAGCCCTTAAGTTGCAGCTTTGCCGTCTTTTACGCCTCTGGATTTCAGGGTTTATTGCCATTCGTATTTGCGATTAGGGGCCGTTTCATGTTTGCCGGCACAAATTCCTTCCGCAAAAATCTCTCTAATCCACTCAAAACCAGGTTATTTTCCAAGAGAACGGGTAAATCTTTCATAAGACGACTTAAAAATGGAGGAGATGGCTTGTGAGGCACTTAATTGCATTCCTTATTAAATTTGTTATGATCGCAGCTGTGCTGCTGATCGTGCTGACCTGGATTTTTGACGTGTCATTTGTGGATACATTATTGATCAGCCTGGCGTTGAGCGCTGTCGCATATATGATGGGCGACTTGCTGATTTTCCTGAATGCCGGAAAGCCGTCGGATCAGACGACGCGCAACAGCATTGCCACGTTTTCGGATTTTCTGCTGGCATTTCTCGTCATCTGGTTTGTAGGTCAGTTGCTGACCGGCGACATGGCACAGATGGTAGCTCCCGCACTCATTTCATCATTGGTCATAGCTGCCGGTGAATGGTTTTTCCATCTATACATGGACCAAAAAGTCATGCCTGAGTACAATGAATACAAATCGGCGAAATAACAAACGCCGGGAACACGAACATAACCGCTGTCCGTCAGAGAAGTTTCTGAATGGCAGCGGTTATTTTGTTTTATTCCCATAAAGGCTGTCCCGCGTCTCTCCTGGTTCAATACGAATCATTTCAGATTGCGCGTTGCAGTCAGTTTCTTTTCTGCCCGTTGGCCTTAGTGGGTTAGCCAGCCTTACTCAAGGGGTATTAAGTGAATGTACGAATTTATGAAGGAGGAAAAGCCAATGGCCAGAAAAATCATCGGCGGCGTATTCAAAGAACACGAAAACGTGATTCATCTCATCGAAGAACTGAAGCTGAAAGGGCACAGTATCGATGACATTTCAGTGTTTGCTAAAAGTGGCGAAGACGTCAGCGACATTCAGCATGAAACAAACGCAACCATCAAAACGGACAGCAGCAAACGGGGACAGCATGCCGGCAAAGGAGCGGGCATTGGAGCAGCGTCCGGCGGAATCCTCGGCGGCACCATTGGGGCATTGCTCGGCGCCGGTCTCTTTGCGATTCCGGGTATCGGACCGATTGCAGCAGCCGGTCCGGTCGTCGCCGGTCTGACCGGTGCAGGCATTGGCGCCGGGGGAGGCGGAATTGTCGGCGCTCTGGTTGGAGCGGGCATCCCGGAAGAGCACGCAAAAGAGTATGAACGGTATCTCAATGAAGGGAATATCGTGGTCCTTGTTGATACAGAAAGAACCCGTGAACAGCATGTCCACCAATTGTTCGAGAAGTACGATACATCAAACCCGCGCATGTACAGAGACGAACAAGGCAATGTGGTGGATGCCGAAAAACTGAATCATGAGACAGAACGGAAGCGGGATTTCTGACGCGAAAATGCCTCTTTCAGCTGTAAAGATGAAGGAGGCATTTTTAGGACGTTCATGTAAGTTCTGCTTTATCGCCGTTAAAGCAAGCGGTCTTTTGTTGTAAATCGGTTTAAACATTTTGAACGGCCGAGGTGCGGTTCTGTACTTTGGAAAGCAGCGGCCGGTCGTTGCTCCACATGACGTTCACCGGCATGCCGAAAAACTCCGACAGCAATTCACTGGTGATCAGCTCATCCGTATTCCCTGATGCAAATACTTCGCCGTCTTTCAGCAACAGCGTCTTATCGAACACCGGCAGGATTTCTTCGACGTGATGCGTCACGTAAATAATGGTCGGCGCATCCGGTTTTTTGGCGATGTTCTCAATGGATTCCAGCAATTCCTCCCGTGCAATAAAGTCCAGGCCGTTCGTCGGCTCGTCCAGAACCAAAAGCGCCGGTTCTGCCATCAACGCACGTCCGATCAGGACACGTTGCCGCTCGCCGTGAGACAAGGTTTCGTATTTCCGGTTGGCATACTCCAGACAGCCCAGTTCCTTCAGGATGTCGACGCCTTTTTGGTCAATTTCCTCTGTCGTTTCCTGGTACAGGCCGATGGAAGCAAACGCGCCGCTCAACACCACTTCATAGGCATTGTCGTGCGGACTGATTTTCTGCTGAATCGACGAAGAGACAAAGCCGATTTGCTGGCGCAGTTTTTCCGCCAGGTATGTTTTGCCGAATTCCATTCCCAGCACGCTCACTTTTCCTTCCGTCGGAAAAAAATAGGCGTTGATCAGATTCAGCAACGAAGTCTTGCCTGCACCGTTCAAACCGTACAGCACCCAATGTTCGCCTTCTCTGACTTGCCAATTGACATTGTTCAACAGCATCTTGTCCCCTCTTCTTCTCGAGACATTTTCCAGTTCCAGAATCATCGTCATTCCCCCTGTTTGCTCCATTATTAAGAAGATACTCTTTATAATAGTACAAGAATTCAAAAAATAACAAACATTTCGATGGCAATCTTGCAAATAGAATTGCATGTGTGCCTGGCACGCGCACAATTTCCATATAAAAAGCGCCTCCGAAGAGACGCTCTGCTGCATCAGCTGGTCTGATTGCTTTTTGGATGAGGCTTTGTAATATCTACGGCATAGACGGTGATTTGGTTGACCATTAGATCCCGAATCGCATAGATTGGCCGGTTGTTCCGTTCCATCGCTTCAATGTAGTTGTTGAGCTGTTCCTGTAAGTAATTCCCCACCGGCTGCCCTTTATATGTATCGTCCAATTCTTCGCTGGCAGTTTGGAACGATATTTCAAAATAAAGGTTCGACACTTCAAGAGCCGTCAACTTTTCTTCATCGGTTTGAGTTCCCACCACTTGATAATAATTTCCGTACTCATCGTGCACTAAGTCATTTGCGACAATTTGTTGCATACTCATGCTTTTCCATCTCCTTTCATGAACTACTTCGACACGCCAAAAGCAAGTCCTTCTGTGAATCGGTGAATTGGCAATTCGAGTGCAATTCGAGTGCCAGGCACACGCGCAATTCCGAGGAGTCCTTATTCAAAATGGGGCGCCACCCGTTTTTTCGTGGCCTGTTCATAAGCATAGGCAAGTTCAATCAATTTCGGTTCGCTGAAAGCCATCGCGCTGAATGTGGCACCAACAGGCATGCCATTATTGGTATAGCCGGCCGGCACAGTGATTGAAGGATAGCCTGCTTTTGCCGGAATCGCCGCTCCGCGGTTGTCCTGGAACAACAAGGCATCCAGCTGATGTTCGGCCATCACCGCATCGATTCCTTCGGCAGCTGATGTCCGGAGGTCTGTTTCCCGGTGTTCCAAATAGGTCGGGTCTTCAGGGTCATCACTCATTGCCAGTGCCTTTTCCAATTCCAGCTGGTCAAATTTCATCCGGATTTCCGGGTCTTCCTGATTGAACTTGATGACATCGGCCAGCGATTTCACCGGAACGTCATCTGAAACTTTGCGCAGATAATTATTGACCCCCCGTTTAAATTCATACCACAATACATCCGACTTAAACGGCTGTACGGGAATTGTCACTTCCACGACATGGGCCCCCTGCGATTTCAAGTCTTCCATTACCTGATCCATGATCGCCCGTTCGTCCGGTTCTTCGTCATTCAGGAAAGTCACGTCGACGCCGATCCGAGCCCCTTTCAACCCGTCATGTTTCAGATGAGGCGTATAGTCAGTCAGCGCTTTTCCAGCACTTGATTGAGTCACCGGATCTTTGTCGTCCACGCCCGTCAGAATCCCCAGTGTAATTGCTGCGTCTTCCACCGTGCGCGCCATCGGTCCAGCTGTATCCTGGCTGTGTGAAATCGGAATGATGCCCGTGCGGCTGATCAAGCCGACAGTCGGTTTGATGCCAACGACGGAATTGGCGCTGGCCGGGCTCAGAATCGAACCGGAAGTTTCAGTGCCGATGCCGACCACCGCGAAATTTGAGGCAATGCTGGCGCCGGTGCCGGAACTCGAACCACCGACACTTCCTGCTTCAAATCGACCGACGCCATAAGGGTTCAGGACTTGTCCACCAAGTCCGCTATAGCCGCTCGGCACATTCTGCGTCATAAAGTATGCCCATTCGCTCAAATTGACCTTGCCCAGGATAATGGCGCCGGCTTTTCTCAGCTGGGCGGCGATAAAGGCATCTTCTTTTGCAAAATTCTGTTGAAGGGCGATGGTCCCTGCTGTGGTCGGCATGTTGTCAGCGGTATCGATATTATCTTTTACCAGCACCGGAATGCCGTACAATGGTCCTTGTTCTTCCTGACCCCTTTTTTTGTCCAGCTCGGTTGCTGTTTTGAGTGCATCTGGATTAAGATTCAACACCGAATTGATCTTCGGGCCATTGCGGTCGAATTTCTCGATTCGCTCCAAATAATAGCGGACCAGCTCCACGGATGTCAGCTGCTTTTTTTCAAAAGCCTGCTGTATGTCTCGAATGGTCGCTTCTTCCAGTGTAAATGCTGTATTTTCCAAGTCTTCTCCCTCTTTTCTCGGCATTGTTCATCGATGCTGCGGCTTCATCAGTTTCGATAACATTCATACTTCACAAAATCCAGTTTACCACCTAATTGAGCGAGTGCCAGGCACACGCGCAATTCTTCCCGTTTCTTTCATTTCGAATGAGGGTAATAAAAAGACAACCCTATTGATACAAAGAAAGGATGAAGCCAATTATGACCATTGCCATTACAGGTGCTACAGGGCAACTCGGCCATGCCGTGATCAGCTATTTACAGGAACACAATCCGTCTGAAAAAATTGTGGCGGTTGTGAGAAACATTGAAAAAGCGCGTCAGCAGTTGGCAGGGACGAACGTCGAAATCCGGTTCGGCGATTATGACGAGCCGGTCACTTTGCCGAATGCGTTCGAAGATGCTACCAAGCTCCTTCTGGTGTCGAGTCCCGAATACGATGATCCGAAACGGGTCGTGCAGCATGCAAACGCCGTAAAAGCTGCACGGGATGCGGGAGTTGGCCACATCTTCTACACCAGCATCGCGTTCGCTGATGAATCGAAACTGCCGCTTGCCCTTTTGCATCTCTCCACTGAATACGCCATCCGGACGACCGGCATTCCGTATACGTTCATCCGCAATTCACTGTATTCGGATGTCTTTATCAATCCGGGGCTCGCAGCAAATGTGGAAAACGGGGAAATCGTGACGAATACGGACAGTGGCCAATTGAACACCGTGACACGGGACGACCTGGCAAAAGGGACGGCTGCACTCCTGGCAGGAGAAGGGCACGAGAACCAAATCTACAATTTCGTCTCATCCCAGACATGGTCATTCGATGAACTGGCGGAAGTGCTGAGCCGGGTGAGCGGGAAAGAAGTGAAGCACCGGAACGTATCGTTTGCAGAACAAGTCGAATACCTGCAGAATGCAGGGTTGCCTGAAGGTGCCGCGGCGTTCACTGCGTCCATCCATGAAACAATTGCCGGAGGCGAAACAGCCCGGACTTCCGAAGATTTGAAAAGGTTGATCGGCGAGGAGACGTCGCTGGAAGAAACGGTGAGACAAGCCTTAAATGCCAAATAAGCCAAATTGCTGAACATATGCAAGCCGCTCCGGCACACGCGATGTGTTTACCGGAGCGGCTTCTTCGTTAATTGCGTCAGTGCCAGGCACACAAACAATTCACAAACAATTCACCCTTTTCACCGCTTCCGCTCCATCAAGTTAATTCCGATGCCCATGCAGACCACCCCGATGAGCAGCATGACGGCAATCGGTTCCATCAGTTCCGTCAATCCCCGCCCGTGGATGGCGACACTTTTTAACGCATCAAGCCCATAAGTGATCGGCAGCACTTTTGAAATCGCCAGCAGCATATTGTTGGTGACCAGCTCAATCGGCCAAAAAGCGCCGCCGATCATCGCCATGCCGGTCGCTACAATCGGCACCACCGCCTGCAATTGCTGAGGGCTTTGAACCAGCCCCATCACCAGCATGCTGAGAGCCACGATGGAAAACGTATAAACAGCGGTGATCAGCAGCAGCAAACCGAATTGGTCGCCGACATCGAAATTGAACAAGTACTTGAACAGCACCAACACCAGGACAATCTGGACGTAACCGATGGTAAAGCTGTACAGCAGATGCCCCATATAGACCTGCCATTTATCCAATGGCGACAAAATCAGCCGGTTCCATGTGCCAAACTTCTTTTCTTCAACAATTTTCATCAAGCTGAACATGATCGTGTAGATGGAAAAGAACAGCGCCATGCCAAACAGCATCTGCAGCTGTCCGTCATAGACAAACGACTCCTGCTCCCCTTCCAGCGACTGGGTCTCCACCGTAAGCGCCGGCTCTTCCAGCATCTCCGCCACGCGTTCCCGGGCTTCTCCTGAAGTGCTTTGCTGCTCGAGCTGGCGGATGCGGAGTTCTTCAGCATACGTTCGGTTGATGTAACTTTCGACTTCAAAGCGGTTCGGATCATCCGCCACTATCAGCAACCGGTAATCGTCTTCCATCAACTGCAGCGCCATGCCGGTATCCCCGTCCAGCACTGCCTGTCTTGCCTCCTGTTCTTCCACCAGCTCAAACTGAAGTCCTTCAGATTTATTCAGCTGCTCCAGCCACTCATCCTGCTGCTGTTCGGCAAGTGCCGGATGAGCATACGTCGGAACAGTCATCGAATTTCCAGGATTCGACCCAGCCATCACCATGACGAACACAATCGTCAAGGCCAAAAACGACAATACCATTAAAGGTGCCCGCCGGAACCGTTGCCATTGCAATAAAAAGACGGATGTCATACTAATCCCCTCCCCTTGTCGGAAACAGCAGCAGACTCCCAGCAATCAGCACAACAGCTGTTCCGCCAACACGGCTGAGCGGATCCATAACGCGGGTCATGTCCCGTTCCTGAATCCAGCTCAGATAAGCCGTCATCGATGCGCCGTTCGGTGTCCAGTCACCGAACGCTTGCAGAAACCCCGGCATCTCACTGACCGGTATGAAACTGCCACCCAGAAAAGCGAGAATCGTCACGATACCGCCCGCGAACACCGTCACGATGGCATCAGAGTTGAAACGCATCGTCAGAGATGTCAACAAAGCCGCCAATGCACCGACACAAACCGCTAAAACTGCTGAAATGCCCGCCATGCCCAGCCAGAATTCCAGTGAATTCCATTCAAAAGCCTGCAGCACGATGGTCGAAAACAAAAACAGGACAAACAACTGACAGAACGAAATCAGTGCGGACGAAAGTACTTTCCCGCTCAAGTAGACAAATGGATGGCGGTTCGTCAGCAAAATCCGGTTGAACACATGCTGCTGCCTTTCGACATTCGCTTTGCCGGCGATGGTCGAACTGACAAACAGTACAAACATGACCGCCATCCCGAGTGTATAGTACTGGAACGAATTGACCGGCTCACGGGCGGACACCGTTTCCACTCCGCCAAGTTGAACCGCCGGTGATTCTGCCGAGATTGCTCCTCCTTCTGCCGCTGCTGCTCTCGCTACAGCGGTTTCAAAATTCAAGGAGCGCGTAAAATCTGTCAGGATGTCCTGAAAAACATTGGCCCGTGTCGAGGTCGTATCTGCAACAGTCAGCTCCAGTTCACTTCCTGGTCCTTCGCCGAGCAGCATGTTCCGCAATGCCAGCAGTGTGAAGTCTTCAGGAATCGTCAAAATCGCTGTGACTTCTTCATTCTGCAAGGCCTGGCGCGCTGCCTCTTCGTCCAACTCCATGACATCAAGCATTTCTTCAAGTTCCGGGGAAGACAGCACCGACTGCAGCAGACTGGACGGACTGACCTGTCCAGCTGCTGCCTCGAGTTGTTCGGCCGCCTGATCTGGAACAGCCGCCGCTTCAAGCTCCCCGGTGAATTGCTCGATTCCCGCCTGCTCATCGTCGTGCTGCACAAGTGCCACCTGCATGTTCAACGCTTCTGTATCGCCCATCAATAAGCCCCTCAGCGAAAAACCCAGAATGACAATGAGGATGAACGGCATCAAAAGCAGCACGGCCAATTCGGTCCTGTCCCTCAGCAGCACGAGGATGTCTTTTTTTAAAAAAGCCCACATGTTCAGCTCCTCCTTAATCCCTCAGTTTTCTTCCCGTCAGATGCAAAAAGACATCTTCCAATGTCGGGGTCTGCACGTTGACATTGAGGATTTGTGCCTGATGGCGTTCGGCCGACTGAAAGATGCTGCCCAGAATCCGTTTGCCTTTTGGAATGATCAATTTGATTCCTTTTTCCGTTTCAGCTGCCTGGACGATTTCGGGATGCGCGGCCAGTTCAGCGAACAACTCCGGATAGGGACGGTCGAGTTCAATCCAAATCGTCTCTTCACCCGACAGGATGCTTTTCAGTTCGTCTTTTGTGCCGGAAGCGATGATAGTGCCGTGATCCATGATGTAGACGCGGTCGCACAGCCGTTCAACTTCTTCCATGTAATGGCTGGTATACAGTACCGTCAAGCCTTTTTCTTTATTGAGCTGGCGCACCATTTCGAGGATATGGCTGCGGGATTGCGGATCGATGCCGACTGTCGGTTCGTCCATGATGATGAGTTCAGGCTCATGCATCATGGCTGCTGCGATATTGATGCGCCGCTGCATACCGCCGGAATAGGTTTTGACGATTTCTTTTTGCCGTTCTTTCAAACCGACCAGCTCAAGCGCCTGTTGGATCGCCTGTTCCAGCCGGCTTCCGGAAAGGCCGTAGATCCGGCCGAAAAACTGCAGATTTTCGTAGGCGGAAAGATCTTCGTAAAGGGCGATTTCCTGTGGTACCACGCCCAGGACCTTGCGCATTTTTCCAGGATCTTTGACGACACTTCTCCCGTCCAGTCGGACATCTCCGGTAGTCGGCTTGGACAAAGTCGAAATCATGGAAATGGTTGTTGACTTTCCTGCGCCATTCGGGCCGAGCAAGCCGACCGATTCCCCTTTATCCAAATACAGGCTGACGCCATCCACTGCGGCTTTGCTTTTGAAGACTTTTGTCAGTTCCTCCGTCTCAAGCATGGTTTCTGCCTCCCTTGTTTGGTTTTCGAGCTTCAGTGGGTTCAGTATAAAATGAAAAAGACAGTGCGCACACTGCCTTCCGTCATTTGTTTTCATTAATTTCATGACTTCCGTCACTTTTTATACCAGATCGTGCCGAATCGCATAAATTGCCACTTGTGTGCGGTCCCGCAGTTCGAGTTTGTCGAGGATCAGGCTGATGTGGTTTTTCACCGTGCCGACCGACAAGCCGAGTTCTTCTGAAATTTCCTTGTTGCTCCGCCCTTCGCCGATCCTGCTGATAATGCTCAATTCGCGTGGAGTGAGCGACGGGTCCGCTTGTTCAGGTTTTGTCCGCTGAATCAGCTTGGGCATGACGTTCGCCGCAACATGGTCTTCGAGCGCAAGCCCGCCGGATAGGCAGCTGCGGATCGAGCGGATCAGCTCTTCCGGCTCAGCATCTTTCAGCAAATATCCCCGTGCTCCGCTTTTTAAGGCTTCCAGGGCATATTGATCATCATTGAATGTCGTCAGCATCAATACTTTCCGGTCCGGCCAGCGGGAATGAATGATGCGTGCTGCCTCCAGTCCATCCATCACCGGCATGCGGATATCCATGATGACGAGGTCATAAGCATTGGTTTCGCACAGGTCGACTGCTTCTTTGCCGTTTCCCGCTTCCCCCGTCACTTGGATTTCAGCATCCGTTTCAATCATCATTTTCAACGCCCGCCGTACCATGACCTGGTCCTCGACCAATAAAATCCGGATCATACTTTCACCTCTTTCTTTACCGGCAAAGGCAATGTGCCTTGAACCGTAAACTGACCATGCGTCTGGATGATATCCAATCTGCCACCGGCCTGTTCAATCCGCTCCCGCATCGATGATAAGCCGAACCCTTCGCGAATCATCGTTTTTTCGGGAACTGTATTGGTGATGGCAAAACGGAATATGCTGCCACCGGGAACGTCAAAGACAATGTCCGCTTCCCGTGTTCCGCCGTGACGCATGATATTCGTCAATGCCTCTTGTACAGCCCGGTAGACAATGGTCATTTGTTCGTTTCCGAGAGGGGCTGAAAATGCCCCGGCTTTCACGGAAAAGTGGATGCGCAGAAAACTCTCGGCTTCGAGCTGGCGGATCAGCGCAATGATCGCCGACACTCCGCCTGTTTCTTCGTGCTTCAGCGTTTTCACTGCATTTCTCGTCTCTTCCAAACTTTCTTTGGCGAGCGCTTTCAGTTCCCCGAATTGCTGCGCTGCCTGGCCGTCCGATTTCAGGCGAAACACTTCCAGTTGCATCAATAGCGCCGTCAGTTTATGGCCAACCGAATCGTGAATGTCCCGTGCAATCTGTGTCCGTTCTTCCTGTCTGGCCGATTTCTCATTCGCCGACACACGCCTTTTCAATTTCCGGTATTCCGTCAACAAGGCCTCGTTGCGTTCAGCCGTTTCTTCGAAGCGATTCAAGATCTGCAGGAATACTGTAAATCCAGCGGCCAGCAGCAGTGCATAGCAGCAAAAAGGCAATCGGCATGGCAGGAAGCCCCACCAAATACGGAATCACTGCGCCCGCCGCCAATATCGCTCCCGTAATTCCCGCCTGTACCGGATGAAGACGGTACACTGCTTTTCCTGCGACAATTGAAAACACCAGCAGAATATACGGATTCGGCATCATTTCCGGACGCGGCCATAGAGCAGCAACCGCCAATGCGGCCAGACTGATGAACAGCAGAAAATGCCAGCCATTCTGCTGCCGAAGCAGCGGCGACAGGAAAAACAGCGCAAAGAAACAGGCACTTCCAATCATGCGCAGCGGCATGTCAGACAGACTCACTCCGAAATGTGCAATGGCCAACAACCAGGCGACAATGAGAAACAGCAGCCAAATCCAGTATGAACGCATTCATTCCCTCTCCTTTTATATGTTCATTCGTTCCGGTCCGTTGAATTTCCTTCTTGAGTACCAGGCACGCGTACAATTCAGACACAATTCAAAAAAGCCGTTTCCACAAATCCTATATGTTTGCGGAAACGGCTTCTCTTTCTTCTATGTAGCTTCTACTTTCACTGACGTCTCCTGTTACGCGACCTGGCAGCGAGCCCGTATACCCCAATTCCGATGGCTGCGCCAAAACTGTCGATGAATACATCTTCGACTTGCGCTCCTCTGCCCACTACAAACAGCTGGTGAGTTTCGTCCAGCACCGCAAATGCGATACAGATCCCCAGAGCGATTCCCACTGTGCGAAGCTGAAGCGTCCCTTTCCCTTTTACCACACTGGCTGTTGCAAAGCCGAGCAGTAAAAACACGAGAAAATGAGCGCTTTTCCGGATCAATGTATGCAGCTCGCCTATGGAAGTCTCCGCTGCAGGCGACACGACGTCGATTATGTAAAAAAGGTTTTCCGTGATGACCATACTCAATTCCCAGGACTGCGAAGCGGGTTGATTGGATAAATAATAGATGCCGGCCAGTACGGCAGCAAGAATGATGATTTTGAATTTCGACATGTTTTAAGTCCTTTTCATTTAATGTTTATCTCTTGGGCAACCTACATAACTTCCAGTTTTTATTTTTCATTACTTTACCACAAAAACACAAAATTTTTTACACTTCATTCAAATTCAGTTTTCCCGATATATGTAACCATACATTGGTGACACAACTGATTCGAAATCTACTGTACTCATCCAATTATGAGAATTCTTCTTTCTTTAGATGACCCTTCCTTCCTTTTTCCGTTACAATAATAAAAAGAAGCATTCAACCCAGAGGAGGAATTCGATTGGCTATCGTGAATGACATTGTCCAGGCGGAAGATCTGGAACAATTTGAAGTAAATGATTTATATAAGGCGACACAGCTGTTGCTCCAGGAGTTCCAGCAGTCGAAAGAAGAAGAACATCCCGGCAAGATCAAAGAGCTGAGCGATCATTTGAAAAAGCGGCTGATGAACAAGGCCGCCTATCCGCTCGCTGTGCTGCTGGAATGCGGCCACCTGGCCATCCGTCACCAACTGCAGAAAGACTGGAACAGCCCGATGAAGCAGCGGCAGCTGTTTTTGTTTGAAAACCTGATGGCACAGTTCCGCGGCAAGGTACCGCCGGAAGTATGGAACCAAATCTGTCTGGCTTATGCGGAGGCACTGTTGCCGACGGGCCGGTCGATTGATGCGTTGGCTGTTCTCGATGACATGGCCGAAAAAGAAGGCGAGCCTTTTTACGAGCGGCAGAATGCTGAACGGGGTTGGGCACTCGTCATGTATTCCACGTTCCTGCGGGATCAATTCGAAAAAGCGCAGGGGCTTCATACAGCGCGTGACCTGCTCCGTCAAGCACAGCAGGACATCAGCGATGAACGAGGACGCGCTTTGTATGGCCAGCGGCTGCAACTGGCGGAGCGCATGCTTGAAAAACTCGGCGCCGTCGATGTTACGGAAGGCTATACGCTGAATCTGTTTGAAGGCAAACAAAAGCAGTACCGTGAATGGTGCGCAGAACACCGGCTGTTGCTGAACGGCGCGAATGACATCGATCCTGCGAAAGCTTCCAAAATCGAGACGTTCCGTTACCGCCCTGCCGGAGACGACAAAGAACAGGCGGAGTTTTTGGAAAGCTTTCTGAAGTCGCTCATGCAGGAATTCACGGCGCTGCGCTGGACGCTGTTCGAAGCGTTGGAAGATTCCGAGGTTTCAGCTGAAGGAGGCTACGACCGCACTGAACAGCTCAAATCGGTTTACCGCCATGCCTTCTCGCTGTTCGATAAAATTGCGCTGTTCCTGAACCATGCTTATAAACTCGAAGTCGATTTACCGCGGACGAGCATGCAGCGCATCTGGTTTGAAGAAGAACACCCGAAAAAGCCGCTCAAACCATTCATTAAAGATACGAAAAATGATGCCCTGAAGGCGCTGTACTGGCTGTCGAAGGAACTTTTCGGCTACGAGCGCTCCGACCGGCAAAGTTTGCCGATGATCCGGGCGACACAGCTGCGCCATCAGCTTGAACGCAGCTTCGTGCAAGTTGTCGAGTCGCCGGAAGCTGCAGTAAAGACCGGCGAGCTCCGAAAACACCAGATGACGCAGAAAGAACTCGAACGCATGGCGGTGACCTTGACGTTTAAGGCCCGTACAGCGCTTATGTATCTGCGCTATGCTGTGGATTTAAAAGCAAAATAAGGTGCCCGATTCCCTACGGAGCGCATAAAAGCCGTCCCTTAAACAATCTATGTTGTTTAGGGGGACGGCTTTTTGGTTTGTTCTAACCTTGGTGAGAAAGCTTCGGATCAGATTTTATCATCGTCTCTGGTGGTTCTTTCTTCATCGGTTTCCCGGCTTTCGGCGACTTTCTCTCCGGGCTCGGCGCTTGCTACTCTTTTGCCTTGCTCACCCTTGTATTCATCGCTTGAAGAAAATGTATCAACTTCCTCGTCGTTGTATTTCACTTCTTCGTTGTCACCGCCAACAGCGTCTTTTGTCTTCTTGACGGCTTTATCGATTGCTGACTCGTTGGCACCTATATTTTTTTGAGGGGAACGTCCCTCTGTCCCTTTTCTGGTCATGATGAATTCCTCCTGTTTAAAATCAGTATGGTATCCTTTACCCCATTCCCGCTGAACTTAATCGTTTGAACGTTTATCTGGAACTCTGTTTTTCAAAGCGGAGAACCGGAGAACTGCAAACTTCTTTTTTAACAAAATGAAATCAATCATTTTCAGCCATTCGATTTCGCACGCTACTCTTTAATTTAATAACTTACTGCTTTCCCTGCGGGCACCGGTTTTTTCTTACGGAACCAGGCAAAGACAATGGCTGCGATTAAAACGAAGCCCAAATAACCCATGACCGGGTACACCGTGCCAACCAATGTCACGAAGCCGACAAAACTCGAAGCAAAGGCGACGACTCCAAAAACGCCTACAGAAATCTTGAACTTCGGTGTATCAGGTTTAACAAGGCGAGCGGTAAACGCATAAAGCATTCCGACAGCCGTATTGTAAATCATCCCCAATAAAATGATGGACATAGCAGCCCCCAGTAACGGGCTGATGCTGTTGGCCATGAATAGTGTCGGCATTGAAACAGCCGCGATTCCGCTCAGTTGCGTCAACATGGCGATATTGATCAATAAGATCAACAATCCAAGGCCAAGCCCGCCGATAATACCACCCCATGCGGCCACTTTCTCATCTTTCACGGTACCGCCCATAACAGTCATCATCGCTGCACCGGCTGCTAAATTATATGACACATACAAGCAGGCGCCGAGCAGCCAGTGAGGAGCTGCCTGGCTTGCGGCTGCCGCCTCAAAATCAGCTGAGGCGAAATCGAAATTCACCAACGAATAAATCGTCAGGATAATAACCGCCAGCAGCAAAATGGGAGTAAAAGTACTGATAATGGAAATGACTTTATTGACGTTCAACAGGACGGTGACAATGGCAAGTGCCGCCATCAGCATATTGCCGATCAGACCCGAAATGCCGAATTGCTGTTCAAAAATCGCACCGGCTCCGGAAAACATGACAACCGTAACGCCGAACAGGAAAAAGGTGATGACAAAATCGACGGCTGTTCCCAGGTACTTTCCACAAATATGATAGATGACATTTTGATGCGATTTGGTCTGCAGCCGGCTTCCTAGCTGCGTCAGGTTCATGCCGAGAAAAGCAAATAATCCCGCAGCGATGACTGCTCCTATAATTCCCCATGCACCAAAACTTGTAAAAAACTGCAGGACTTCCTGGCCAGACGCAAATCCTGCCCCCACAATGACACCAATGAACGCTGCTCCGATTTGGAAACTCTTTTTCATGCTCTTTCCCCCGTTAAGTTATATTTTCCATGTCTCTTCCGAAGCCGCCGCAACGGCTTATCTACTGTATTGCCAAGTATCCACTGTGTACTTTTCAAGAGTTTCGCGGTTTACTTCGTAGCCGATGCCACTCGCTTTCGGAACGGTGATATAACCGTCTTCCACGGTCACTTCCGGTGTGATGATGTCTTCTTCCCAATAACGGGAAGATCCGGCCGTATCACCCGGCAACACGAAATTCGGCAACGTGGTGAGCGCCACATTGTGCGCACGTCCAACCCCTGACTCCAGCATGCCCCCGCACCATACCGGGATATTCTGCTCCATGCAGTAATCGTGGATCCTTTTGGCTTCCGTCAAGCCGCCGACGCGTCCGATTTTAATATTGATGATTTTCGTACTACCCAGTTCCACAGCTTTTCGGGTATCTTCCAGCGAATGGATGCTTTCATCCAGACAAACCGGCGTCTTCAACTGCGCCTGCAGTTTGGCGTGGTCGATGATATCATCCGATGCCAGCGGCTGCTCGATCATCGTCAGGTTGAATTCATCCAGCTCCTTCAGCAGTTCGACGTCTTTGAGCCGGTATGCCGAGTTGGCATCTGCCATCATGGGCACATCCGGAAACTGGTTCCGCAGTTCGCGCATCACGTTGACATCGAATCCCGGTTTGATTTTCACTTTGATGCGCTTATAACCTTGTTCGACAAAGCCTCGAACCGTTTCGACCAGTTCTTCCATGTTTTCATTGATGCCGATGCTGATGCCCACTTCGATTTTTTCCTGTTTGCCACCCAGCGCTTCTGCCAGCGGCATGTTATTCCGCTTCGCATACAAATCCCAGACAGCGCCTTCGACGGTCGACTTGGCCATATTGTTTTTTCTCAAATGCGCAAAGAGCTCATGGACTTCCTCCGGATGGCCAATGTCTGTCTCCAGGACAATCGGAACGAGGAAATCGCGGATGATGTGCAGGTTCGTTTCCATCGTTTCTTCGCTGTACCACGGAGAATGGAATGCCACCGATTCTCCCCAGCCCGAATTTCCCTGTTCATCTTTCACTTCCACCAGCAGAAACTCTTTCTCCTGGAACGTACCAAAACTCGTCGTAAACGGCTGTTTCATCATCATTTTCATTTTCCAGATATTGACTTCTTTAATTTTCATATCATTCTCCTCTTTCTGCCTGCTCCAGCGGAATCGTGTTCCGGGGGACAAATTGATAGTATTGAACTGCTTCTTCGGTTTTCCGGACGCCGACAAGAGCAAATCCGTCGGCAAATAACTGCTGGAAGATGCCGCGGATTTTCATGCGCCAGTCCATTGCCAGTGCCGGGTCTTCTTTTTTGATTTGCTGGAATTGCTTCGGTATCGGAACTTCAACGCCTTCCTCTGACAGCGCCGCTTCCGTTGTTTCCATGTCAATCACCGGATAGCCGGTCGGCGTTTCGGTTACACGATAGGGTTGCTGGAAACGGACCGGTCCAGGTTTCCATTTGTTTTCGACTCGGCTGCTGGAAATCCACCACTCCACTTGGAGGCGGTCGGTCGGCAGGCCACGGTTCAGCCCGTCATCCATTTCTCCGTAGCAATTTTCCAGATAGGTATGGCAGATGCCATAAAGCCGTGAGGTGTTTAAATAGGCATTTTTGCTTTCCAGCGGATCAAATGTCCACGTGATCAGGTCATAACCGATGTCCCGCGCTTCTTTCCGCTGTTGTTCCTTCAGTATCCGGCCGATTCCCTGTGACTGGTAATCGGGATGGATTCCCATCATGTGGGAGCACAAATACGATTTTCCTTTGTTGAATCCAGCAAACCCGTAGCTGAAGCCGATCAGTTTCTCTTCATGGAAAGCACCAACCAAAATGCCGCCGTTCTTTGAAGCGGTAAAAGTCTGATGGGTCGGAATCGGGTCCATGTCCCATACTTCACGCTCGAGCTTTTGAATCAGCCGCATATCGTCGTTCGTTTCCAGTTTTCGGATGGTTACTTGCTTTTCCATTTCTGTCACTTCCTTTTTTCAAGCCGTTCAAATGTATGCTGGACGGTACGCGCCAATATTTCAATGCCGGTTGTCAGGCTGTCACGGTTGAACGTCATTTTCGGATGATGGAGCCCTGGGGTCAGCCCACAGCCCAGACCCAACATCGTCGCTTTCACCGATGGCCGTTTCAATGTATAAAAATGAAAGTCTTCACCACCCGGTGTGACAATCGGCGGCACAAGGAAATCTTGTCCCACTGTTTCCTCAATGGATTGCGCCATGAGTTCCACAGCTGTCTCATCCACTTCTGCGGCGGCAATTTCGTCACTGACTTCATAGGGAATCATAACGCCGGCCAGGTTAGCGATCGACTCAATGGCTTTTGTTACTTGGCAGGACAGTTTGTCCATCACCTCATTGGTCTGTGCCCGGACATCGATGCTGAAAACGGCGTTTCCCGGAATGATATTCGCTGACTCTCCGCCAGCCTGGAACATCGTCATTTTCGCTGAATGCGGCACCATCGGATTTATGTGAATCGAACGGATCGACTGCACCAGCAGCGCCATCACTTCAATGGCATTTTGTCCTTCTTGCGGTCGCGCCCCGTGGGCATCCGTCCCTTTAATCTGGCCGTTGATCGTTTGCGCTGATCCGTGCAGAATGGCCGGAGAAGCGTAACCGTCTTCGACTTCCTGAACCGGCCGCAGGTGAACACCATACAAATAATCGATGTCGTCAACAATTCCTTTTTCAATCAACGACAAAGCACCCGTCCCTTTTTCTTCGGCCGGCTGGAAAATCACTTTCAGACGGCCTTTTTCGGGAATACCGAGTTTTTTCAGTACCAGCAATGCACCAATCGCCAGCGTCATGTGTGCATCATGGCCGCAGGAATGATTCGCCTGGTATTCGCCGTCCACTTCCTGCCACAGCGCATCGATGTCTGCCCGAAGTCCCACGCAAGGTTTTCCTGTTCCCATCGTTGCAACTAGTCCCGTCGAATCCGGAAAAGTTTCCACTTCAATACCTTCCCTTTCCAGAAATTCCTTCAAGTAGTTGGTCGTCTCGACTTCTTTCCAGCTGATTTCGGGATGTGTATGCAAGTGCTGAAAGACTTCTTCGACTATAGGTTTCACTTCTTGTACGGCTGCTTTCATCTTTTTCCTGTCCCTTCCACGAATAAATAATCACTGTCCAGTGAACGGTATTTTTCCTGCCTTTTTTCAAACGCTTCCCTGTCCGTCACGACCAAGCCGGCGACGATGGCATTCATGAATGAAAACAACGAAGCTGTGGCATCCAATGTCGACTTGTTCGGCGAATAGATCGGAAACAGTATATCGCTGCTTGCATGGATCGGCGCCAGTTGTGAATCGGAGATGCCGATGACAAAGCTGTTCTGTTTTTTGGCAAGCTCCGCAATCCGGACTGTCTCCTTCAAATAACGGTGAAACGAAATGACCACGAGCACCGACCGTTCATCCATTTCACTGATGGTCTGGATCACATCTTCCGTTTCCGGACGGATCAGCTTTACGTCCGGCCTGACCAGTCCGATCGTATAAGCCAGCCAATTGGCTGCAGTAAAAGAAGAACGAAGGCCAAGAATATAAATGTTCTCGGCTTTCGCCAAACGTTCCACTGCCCGCTCGTAATCCGCTTCCTGAATCTGTGCCATGGTCTCTGAAATCATCTTTCTGTCCTGCTCCATTACTTGCGAAAAAAGATGCGACTGCTGTTCCAGTTCCACTTTTCCCTGCTGGTAAGCAGTTAGGCTGCTTTCCTGATTCAGCAATTGTTCCCGGATCACTTTCTGCAGTTCCCCATAGCCTGATAAACCCAAGCTGTAACAAAAGCGGATCACTGTCGTTTCGCTGACATGGATCACTGCGCCCAATTCATGCGCTGACTTCAGTGCCACTTGCCGAGGGTGGTCCAGCACATGCGTCGCTACTATCTTTTGGCTTTTTGAAAGCTCGGGATAATGGCTATTGATCAACTCTTTTAATGTCATCTCTGTCATTTTCACAACCGCCTTTTTAAAGTACAGACACCTTTTTTCTCAGAAATGAAGTTTAGGCTTCATAATTGGTTTTGTTTAATTTATCACACAATTCAGCCGTATGCAATATATTAGTTAGAATTATTTTATTTGTCTGAATACGTATAAATTTGCATTGCATCCCTGCGATAGAGGCCAGTTTTAGGCGGCCGCTCAGCGGGTACCTTACTACTGTCTCAATTCAATAAAAGGAGGAATACTCATGGAATATATTTATTTAGGAAATTCAGGGCTGCGCGTTCCGAAATACATACTCGGAACCATCCCGTTCAGCGGCACAAACGGTTTTGAAGCCGCCGGCGATGTTCAGGAAGATCAAGCCCGCCGGATGATTGATCTGTCATTGGAAGCCGGCATCAATATGTTTGATACAGCGAATCTGTATTCAAAAGGAGATGCGGAACGCGTGCTCGGTGCGGCGATCCGCGGCCGCCGTGACGAAGTGCTGCTCACATCGAAAACGGGTTTCCCTCTTGGAGAAGATCCCAATGCCCGCGGCGCTTCCCGCAACAACATTCTGACGTCCATCGATCGTTCACTGGAACGGCTCGGCACCGATTACCTGGATTTGTATTTTGTCCACTTGTGGGATGGCCGGACGCCGATTGAAGAAACTGTGGAAACGATGACCCAGCTGGTGAAACAAGGGAAAATCCGCCATTGGGGCGTGTCGAACTACAGCGGCTGGGCACTGGCGAGAACTTATTCCATTGCAGAACAGGCGGGCTATATCCCGCCGGTCACCCAGCAGATCTACTACACGCCGGAAGCACGCGAAGCGGAATATGAGCTTTTGCCGGCCGGCAAAGAACTGGGCATCAGTTCGATGATCTGGAGTCCGCTCGGGGAAGGATTGCTGAACGGCAAAATCGGACGCCACAAAGAAGCGCCCGAAAACACGCGTCAAGGCGGCGGATGGCCGGAACCGTGGGTGCAGGATCAGGAACGCCTCTACCAAGTGATCGATGCACTCGAAGAAGTAGCGGCGAACCACAACGCGTCCGTACCGCAAATCGCCTATTCCTGGGTCCGGGACCGTCCGAACGTCGGACCGATTGTCATTGCCGCCCGCAACGAAGAACAGCTGAAGGAAAACATTGCGTCGTTCGATATTCAGTTGACGCAGGAAGAGCATGACCAAATCGAATCAATTGCCCGGCCAGCTCCTCTTTATCCGAACTGGCACCGTGCGATGAGTTCTTTCGAGATGGCAAGCCCGTCTGAAATGACTTACTTGAAGGGGTATAAGCAATCGATGGGGATGGATGAATGAGTACAAAGTAAAAAGCAGGCAGAGAATTTTTTCTCTGCCTGCTTTAATTTGGATTTCAACATATATTTTTGTCCTGCAAATGCCCTTCATTCACGCTTCGTCAAATGCATTCAATGCGTTGACGCCGTGTGCCAGTGCGGATCCTGCTTTCAATGCCGTTGCCACGAAAATTGATTCCGCCACTTCTTCTTTTGACGCGCCGTTGTTTTTGGCGTTTTTCACGTGCAAGGCGATGCAGTACGGGCAGCCTGTTGTGTGTGCCACTGCTACGGCGATCAATTCTTTTTCCTTCACCGTCAACAATCCGGCTGCCAGCGACTTTGTATCAAAGTCAACGAATGACTTGAAGATGTCGCCGTTCAGTTTTGAGAACTCACCCAGGCGGCTGAAGTATTCTTCTTTGTATAATTCCGGATCTTCGGTCCCGTCGTAGGCGTTCAACGCGTTGACCCCATGAGCCAGTGCCGATCCGGCTTTCAGTGCTGTGGCCACCATGATCGACTCTCCCATTTCTTCCTTGGTCGTGTTCAAATTTTTTGCGTTCTTCACATGCAGGTCGATGCAGTACGGGCAGCCTGTCGTATGAGCCACTGCGACCGCAATCAATTCCTTCAGTTTCGCGGACAATTCGTTCTCCTGCAGTGCTGCCTGGTCAAATTGGACAAATGCCTTGAAGGCATCCGATGCCAGTTTGCCTAATTCCGGCAGGCGATCGAAGTTTTCTTTTGCGTAAAGTGCGCTTTTTTGTGTTGTTGTCATTTCTCATTTCTCCATTCTGTGTTTGATTTGCCGTTTTTATGTTTATCGTGAAGCTGCCGATCGTTCGGTTTCCCTGAAGAAACTGTTGCAGCTCCTGCGAATCACACCATGTCCATGATAACCTTATTATCAGACAGTTTGCAATAAAACCAATTCTTCACCGACCGCACTTCCTATTAGCATGTAGAATTCTGTTGTTCCCGCCTCCGCCTTCTGCAGTACGGAAAAATCCTTCATTCTGCAGTAAAATAAAATCCATCCATTCGAATTGTTCATTCGAACGGACGGATTGGATTTGGCGTTTAATTGGTTCGGTATAGCCCCCTTCCTGTCTACAACCGGATGTCTTCAGCGCTGTGAATCACGGCAGCCTCTTTTTCCGCATCTAACGGATCGAAGTTACGCAGTTCGCCGAAATCGAGTTGTGTCAGCTTTTCGATCCGCGCAACCGGCACCTGGAACGTTTCGAACTCACCGTAAGCAAATTCCAGCGTGCCGAGCAGTTCTTCCTGCGTTTGCAGGTAGGCGGTGGCTGACAATGTACCGTCCGATTTGACGACGACCGCCAGTTTCCAGAACTGCTCGGGAATCTGGTGGCCGCGGTACAGCCGGTCGTCTGCTCTGAAGACGGGACCGGTAAAGACGGAGACTTTCAACCCGCGGTTTTCGGCGCGTTCCAGGATGTAATCCTCCAAGCTGAGCCAGTTCTTTTGGTTGAAGTTTTTGTGCTGCGGCGAACAGTTTGTGAAATGGAAGGTGTGCTCATTGGCTTTGGCCGCATCCATCCCCCAGTTCGGGTCCTGACGCCGAACGAGGTGTCCCCGGTCGATGTCATTGTGTTTATAGAATTCCGGCCCGAGTTGGTATTCCCGGTCGATCCGCGGATCAAAATACCAGCGGTCGTTACCGCGCCGAATGTCTACCAGCTGGCTGCCGTCAATGTTGACCGCTGTATAAAATGCCAGCTTCCGCGCTTTGCTCATGGCAATCGAGAAATGCGTATAATCGAGCACCGTTTTGCCTTCTGTAGTCCGTGCCGTGTCTTGCTGCTGGGTTTTAGTCAATACCGGGAGCGGCACTTCGTGGTCTTTTCCGAGAAACGCAGGATCATAGCCGCTTACATACTGATACCATTCTGCGCTGAGTACGCCGGCTTCCATTGAAGCGACTTCCGCACCGGGCTCCTCTAAAAGAGAGTCGAGCAGGTCACGGGCATTTGCATCCATCAGCCTGCTGTGCTGCTTCAGGTGCCTGACAATGGAGCTGATGCGGATGCCTTCATTGGCAATCCACTTGCTGTCATCTTCCGAGTGCGGGATTCCGGCATGGTGCAGCGCGACGACCACCCATTGATCATTGAACACCGGTGCACCGGAAGAACCCGGCTCCGTATCACTGACATACTGAATAAAATCGGAAGAAATGAACTTCACTTCGTTCTCACGGATCGTAACAGCTTTCGGTCCCCCGTTCGGATGCTGGATGATGGTCACATATTCACCTTCCATCACTTTTCCAGGTCGTGGCAACAGCGGCAAGAAACCGAAATCCTCGAGTGCCAGGCCGTTCAGATTCGTTTCCTGAACCGCCACCAGCGTGAAATCGAGTGCCTGGTCAGTGACGAACAATCGATTCGGCTCCAGCCGGAATGAAATGATGTCCCGCGGCTGGAAATTCACATCGTCTTCGAAATTGAATTCCGCCACCGCCTGCATCGCCGCGTGTTTGGATTCCAGCACATGGTTATTCGTCAACAGCAAAGAAGGTGCTACCAGGAAGCCGGTGCCGTATCCTTCAATCTGTCCGTGGCGGTTGCGGATGGCGATCCGGCAAACGGCTTTGCCGGCATTGAGTCCTGCTTCAAGATGGGCGATGGGAAACAAGTCACTGCGATCAATGATCCGCGCTATCGCCAGCAAATCCCGATCATCAATGACAGCCGTGCGGGCGCGCAGTTTTTCTTCCGAAGCAGACACTTCCACTCCTTTGTCTTTATTCTTCTCAAACTCCAAATACCGCTGCAGTGCCTGCTGTTCGATGCTGCCGAGCCGCTTTTTTACCATCCCCGCCACCTCTTTCGATTGTTTTTGCAGTACTTTTCATTACATTAAAACAAGGTGGGGTTGATTACAATTGGTTTAAGGATTGAAGAATAAAAGAGCGGTATTTTACTGTTCACGGACAAGAGACAAGAAAAAATTGGTGAAGCTCTACAGCGCCATGCCAAAAAGGAAAACTGCATCCGGACTAAAAACGAAGATTTCCTCATAAATTACACACCATATTATTTTCTAAATATTCAATCTAATTAAATACAAACCCGCATAAAAGTGCTATAATAAATCAAATTAATATCATACAAGTATTTTTAAAAGTGCCCATTTCGCCTCTCGTTCTCTCTCCTTTACATAACTTTTCTGCTTATTAAGCTTCACCTAATACCTACTCACGACAAAGAAGGAGGTCGTATAACCAGCTTGAAACCAAAAGTTCATAGGGGTTCATTCGTTTACGGAGGGCTGGGTTGTGGAGGCTTTCGCATATCTTCGTATCATAAAATAAGGAGATGCCTGTAATGGGACGTACAATCGCAAAACTATTTTTTATCGCAGTGACAGCCATTTTATTATCATCCTGCTTTAACTCACAGGAAAATTCGAACTCAGACCCGGATGACCTGCAAGTGGCCAGTCAACGTACGGGGGATCTGCAACCTGACAGCCAGAATTCAGGCGATCCGCAAACGGATGCTCAGGACTCAGGCAATCAGCAGCCGGACAGCCGGAATGTTGACACTCAACAGACAGAAGAGCCTCAGCCTTTCGAGTTGCCTGAAGGCGAAACCGCAGAAGCTGACGAAGAATTGAATTCCGACGTCACCACCAGTAATGTCGACTATACAATGTATGATTTTCTCGAATACGTCATTCTTGATGTCCATAATTTCTGGGCCCCGATCATGGTTGATGCAGGATACCCAAGACCCTGGGTGTCTTACGTTTTTCCGGCACCGGGAGAATCCGTCTACAGTTCCTGCAGCGGGGAACAGGGTACCAATGATGAAGATTTCTTCTACTGCCCTACTGATGACCAAATTGTGTTTTCTCAAGCCATCGCTATAAAATTGTGGGAAGGTACGTATAAAGTAAATGATGAATCGAATGTCCAGTTCAATGCCGGCGATTTTTCTGTTGCCGCATTGGTGGCCCATGAATATGCGCATTCACTGCAGGATGAACTTGGCTGGTTCCCCGACAACGGTGAACAACTGGCCACTTCACGAAGCATTGAACTGAACGCGGATTGTTTGTCCGGAGTATGGGCAAACTCAGCTTACTCCCGCGGCCTTCTCGATTACGGAGACATCGAAGAAGTCATGAGAACGTTGTCCGATATCGGAAACGACTCCAATGCCCCTGCCATCACACACGGTTTCCCGGCAGAACGGACGGCAGCATTCATGATTGGTTACAACAATGGAGACGCTCCGAGCTGCGATCATTATTTGTTTACTGAATATTAAAGAGCACCAGCACCGTTTCAAGGAAAGGAAAAACTACACCCAGGAAGGTGACAACCAATGAAGCATCTTGGAAAAACCGCGTCTCTTCTTTTAGTTTCCTGTTTCCTGATGATCAGCATGTCGGCAACTTCTGTTTGGGCTCACAGCACCGGTGATGGTTCCCCGCCGCATTCAGTGCGCGGTGTTTCTTGTGAGTATCTACCGATCAACGGACAGGTCGTGGTAAAAGCCTTTCCACCCAATCATGCAACCGCCTGGTCGGGTTTCAGCGATGATGTTGTCTACTGGACCCCTATTCTTTATCGATGGGATGGCAGTGACTATGTGGAATGGTTTCATTCGCCAAATGCGATTGCCTATGCGTATGTCCACCAAACCGGTTTCTATCAGGGAATCAATCCCGGCTGGCGCCATTCTACCATCCATGGACAGTTGCAGTTCCATCCGTTTTATAACTTGCCATCCGGCACGTATACCGTCTTGAATTTGATCCAATGGCACCAAAACGGGCATGAACATTATGAATGGGCGCCAAACGCCTGCACCATCTGAAAATCTGTTGAAAAAGCCGTTCCGGGAAACCATAGGGGTTTCCCGGAACGGCTTTTCGGCGTGTGATGGTTCCCGACAAAATGTTTAGTCCAATAGCGAACAAGGGTAAATTAGCATTATTCAAGATTGACGAGGTCCATTACGAACAGGAGGAATAGACAATGGGAAGAAAAGAAAATACATTTATCGGCGTTTTTGATACGCAGGCAGAAGTACTGAGCAAAGTGACGGAACTGAAAGCACAGGGAGTAAATGAGCGGGATATGTATGTGGTCGGTCAGAACCATGACTCATTTTCCATGGTGGAAAACCAGACGGACGTTCATACAGACGCTGCCCGTGAGCAGCAGGACCGATCATTCAAGGGAAATTTCATATCGGCTTTATCTGACGAATCGTCTTCAAGGGCGGCATTCAGCAGCATGGGACTGGATCCGGATGAATCGGAAGAATACTTTCGCCAGGTGCGAAACGGCAAACTGGTCCTTTATGCAGACAGCGATTACGGTGATTCATACGACAGATACAGCCACTCAGCGGGAACCGGTCAAACTGCCGGAACCGATGCGACGCTCGGCACTGAGCCGAACACGAGAAACGCAGCAGCCACAAATGACGAAGAACATTTGCGCCTTCACGAAGAGCGCTTGAACGTGGACAAAGAACGTGTGCAAACCGGTGAAGTCAATGTCGGAAAACATGTGGTGAAAGAAGAAAAAACCATCGATGTGCCGGTAGAGCGTGAAGAAGTCTACGTCGAGCGCCGGCCGGTCAACGAAGAGGCAACGGATACAGAGGGATTCGATGAAAACAAAACCATCCACATTCCGGTTTCGGAAGAGCGTGTCAACGTTTCGAAGAACGATGTGGTGTCCGAGGAAATCGTAGTCGGCAAAGAGAAAGTCAAGGAGACGGAGCATGTAAATGAGAAGGTGCGTCGTGAAGTGGCGGATATCGACAAGGATGGCGACCACCTCACTGATAAAGATGACAAAACGCGATTTTAAGTATCAGATTCCAGATCAATAAGCCAATGCCGCGGCAAACGCATCAAATGAAACAGATAAAAGCACCGGACTCCGATGAGACAGGAGTCCGGTGCTTTTGATCAGTTACTGTTTCTTGTCTTTCCCTTTGCCGTTGTCTTTGCCGTTTTTAATCCATTTTCCATGTGTTTTCTCTACCTTGACGACTTTCTTGCTGACATCGGTTTTCTCGTTCTTTTTAAATGTTTCTTTTTCTTTCGTCACTTCTTTTGTCGTTTTGCCGTGTTGTTTGTCAACGGATTTATCCGTTGTTTTGCTGATGACTTTGCCGTTGCTTCCCGGTTTGCCTTTATGCTTGATCGTGACCACCGTCGTTTTGGTGATTTTCACAGGTGTCGTGAATTTTTTGATGGTGTGAATGGCCGTCACCTGGTCCCAACTGGTCGTTTTGGTCACGTCATAAGTCGTTTTAATTGTGACATCCCGGTACCAATCGTGTTTCGGGTGTTTTTCTCGTTTCTTTTCCACTTCTGTTTTCTGGGAAGTGGCTTTTTTGGATTTCTTCACTGTTTTATGATCTGTGTCTTTTTCTTCTTTGACAATCTTGTCATGGCTCACTTCTTTTGTCGTTTTTACAATAGTGGTGACGCCTTTATGGAATGTTACTTTTTCAGTCGTGTTGCTGTCTCCTTTGCCATCATCGCCGGTAGCGAATGTCATGGAGGAAAAACCAAATGCCAAAATAAAAGTGAATAAAATTATGGCAAACTTTTTCATCATCGTTTCTCCCTTACATAAAATTTGATTTTGTGTCCGTCCCTTGCAATGGCTCCAGAGATCCAAACAGCAACCAATATTTTTGTATGTCTTTTGAGAGAAATTCGACCTCCTTCACAAAGGATTGCAAGAAATTGAAAACGCTTGCAAAATTATTATACTATAAATGTCAGAAAATTAATATATCTATAACGCTACATACTAAAATTTTTATTTTTATCAAATGGCTTTTTCGTTCCCAGCTCCTTTTGCTTTTATAAGCTTTCACCGGCGGCAAGCAGACCTGCGCTTTTTTCATTCCACCCCTATCAGTTCGGTCTCCACTCTTCCTTCTGCGTTGATGGATTTGATCGTTGAAAAGCCTTCTGCCATGTAATAGGTGAATCCATCTTTCGTCGTCACTTCCGTGGCGTTCGTAAAAGTTCTATAGCGGGTCTCGACGGTTTGGTTGACGCCGGTGATGGTGTGCCGGATCGTTTCATCCCCCAGTCCTGTGTCAAACGTCCGGCCGGTCTGCACCGGATAAACAAGCGCCACGTCGTACTCGGAATACGGATAACCGAACGCAAAGAACTGGTAATTTTCAAGTTCCAGGTACTCATAGACATCGCCGTCCACTTCGACCGTCCACATAAAACCGTAGCTTAAGCCGTTTCGATCCGGCACTTCCACAAAGCGGTGGATGGCCGTCGTCCCATCAGACATACGATAGGTATAAGTTTTGGTTTTGTCTTTTTGATAGGAACCCGAAATGACCGCATCGTTCTTGAATTCCGGCTCCAGCCCACGGGCCAAAAAGGCGGAAAACTGCCCCCGCGTCACTTCCTGGAGCGGCCGGAACGTATTGTCCGGATAACCGTTCGTGATATTGGCCGCCAGGATTTTACTGATGGCTTCCGCATACGAAGCAGTGGACGGCACATCCGTAAACCGAGCATCGAATGTAAAAGCCAGCTCAAAGACCCGTTCGACAATCAGCGCCATATCCCCGCGGATCATCGGTGTTTCCGGACGGAAAGAACCATCCCGGTGGCCCCGGAGATATCCTGCTTCTGCCGCTTCCGCGATATAACCGCTGGCGTAATGGTCCGTAGGCACATCATGGAACGGCGTCGCTTTTTTCGTGCCGTCCAACCCTTTCAGCCGGCCGATCATCACGGCCGCCTGGGCACGGGTCACTTCCACATCCGGCCGGACTGTGCCGTCCGAATAGCCAGTAATCACCCCTTCCTCCATTAAATACGTCATTTCATCGTAAAACGGATGCTGCTCCGGCAAATCAGGAGCAGCAGCGGCCACCGGCAACACGAGGGTCAGAGACAACAATACGACAAGAACTCCCAGCAGTTTCTTCACAATTGTCACTCCTCCAGATGATAGAATCGCTTCCTGCACTTAGTTTACCAGCTCACGCTTCTTACCGCCTCTAAAAATAATTAACTATTCAGAAAAATATAACCGGATAAATGGCGTTTGTGTCCATAAAAAAACACCTTTCGCCAGAGTTGCAGGCATTTTCATGCCCGCTCTCCCAACGAAAGGTGTTTTTCTTTGCTTTTTGCTTTAACTGATGCGGATGAAGGGACTCGAACCCCCACGGTGTCTCCACCACTAGACCCTGAACCTAGCGCGTCTGCCAATTCCGCCACATCCGCAGTGTCAAAAAACACGACCAAAATTATTATGACCTTTCTTTCAGAAAAAGTCAAGCCGTCATTTCAGTGCAGAAGATGCAGAAAACTATTGATGAAACCTGTCCAAACAGCGCACAAAATGACAGGCATGCCGGAAACTTTCCGCTTATAATGGGCGTAAGGGGGTGGAAACATGGCGCTGGTGGAATCACTGCAAAAAGCGATCGATTATATGGAACAACATTTACTTGAACACCCATCAATTGAAGCAATTGCCCAACAAGCAAATGTATCTCCTTTTCACTTTCAGCGTATGTTCCTGATTCTGACAGACCTGTCCGTTGGGGAATATCTTCGTTGCCGCCGTTTGACATTAGCAGCACAGGAACTGATCAAATCCGACCACAAAATCATTGATCTTGCGTACAAATACGGTTATGACACCCCTGAAGCTTTCACGAAAGCTTTCCGTAAGCAACATGGTGTCAGTCCGAGCGACGCACGAAAAGGGATTGGAAAGCTGCAATCCCATAACCGTCTGGTGATTCAAGTGAATTTGAAAGGAGCCGAACCGATGAACTATCAAATCATTGAAAAGGATGCTTTTCAAGTCGTGGGCATCAAAAGAGAGTGTCCATGCGGGGAACAAGGAGGAGTCGCAGGCATTCCTGAATTCTGGAGCGAAGTCAACGCAAATGGCACCGCGGATAGACTGGCCCAATTATTGAACGGCGACATAAAAGGCTTGTTGGGCATCACCAACAACTACAATGAGGACAACAATACGATTGATTACTGGATTGCAACAGAGCACACCGGAGAAGAGCCGGGCGATTTTGCTGTCCTTGATTTTCCGAAATCCAAATGGGTGATGTTCGAAGTCCAGGGTTCCGCCCCGACCGCCATGCCCGAAGCCTGGAGACAAATTTATACCGAATGGATTCCGTCAAATGGCTATGAAGTGGCTGACATCCCGGCCATAGAGGCCTATACCGCGCCTGATCCATACCGTGCCGATGCCTCGAATCAAATATGGCTTGCCGTAAAATAGAAAAGGACGGACGGTTACGGATGATAAGAAAGCAGGAGAAACGCGCCCCCTGAACCAGCCCTACGCTGAGCACGTCTACGTTTTGGGAAATCATGCAAAAGCCGTGACCGCAACTTTCGTGTTTGCCGGCTACGGCTTTTTTCATACAGTTAGATACGGCTGTATCTGGCGGTTATTTTCACGACTTGTGGAAACAGCGCTGTACTTTGTTGTCACAAACAAGCCAGGATGGACTGCTTGGAATCTTCGGTGACAAAATGCTTTTCAGCAAACACATCATAATCTTTCGAGCGGATCGTTGACAGGATTTCCCGGTAGACCAGTGCTGCGCCTTTGACCGGAACACGGGAAGAAACCGGATAAAGGTCCATCGTCAAAAACGCCTGGTCGTAATGCAGTTCGGCGGTTTTGGCGAGTTCTTCCCATACCCGGATAAACGGTTCTGAGACCTGGCCATCTTTGAACGCTTCCTCCCTGAGACCGTATTTGTTCATGATGTCCGCCGGCAGATAAATCCTGCCCATCGACAAATCTTCCCCGATGTCACGCAAAATATTGGTGATTTGCATGGCATAGCCGAGAGAAATTGCCCCTTCTTTCAACAAAACCGTGCGCTGAGGCGCCAAAATCGGCAGCAGCATCAAGCCGACTGAACTGGCGACGTGGTAACTGTAATTCAGCAGTTCCTCGAGCGTCCGGTAACGGTGGATGGTCAAGTCCATTTCCTGTCCTTTGATCAAATCATAAAAAGCCCCGGCTTCCATTTCATAGTTTTCAAACACATCTGCAAGCGCCATCCACATCGGCTCATCGCGGACCGTCCCTTGCAGAAAATCATCGAAATCGCTCCGGAACGCCCGCAGTTCCGATTCCGGCCGGTTTCCTTCGTCCACAATATCGTCAGCCTGCCGGCAAAAGGCGTAGACTGCCCATACCGCTTTGCGTTTTTCCTTCGGCAGCAGGGAAAATGCTTTGTAAAAGCTCTTTGAGTTTTCTGCAATGACACGTTCACAATGGCTGTAGGCCTGTTTCAAGTCCATCAAAAATTGCCCCTTTCCTTCAATTCGCCGTGAGTTCGACCACCGGCAGTCCGGCTTCCGGGTGGATCGGTTACTGCGTTAGTTAGAGCAGATTACGGATTTTGCGGTGTTCATATGGATCCATTCCATGCGGGAAGCGGTGCAATCGGAATGTTGTCTTTCTGGTCCTGCTTCAAAATGCCATTGGCGGTAATGCGGGCCGATTCCAGAATCGTCGGCAGGCCGCTTCCGGGATGCGTGCCGCCCCCCACCAGCCAGCAGTTGTTCAGTTCTTCAAATCTGTTATGCGGCCGGAACACCATCATCTGTGACAATTGATGCCCCAAATTGAACGTCGCACCTCGGTACACCGAATACTGTTCCTGCCAACCGAACGGCGTCAGCATTTTCTCCACTTCAATGTGTTCACGCAAATCCTTGAACGCTGTCTTCTGTTCCACGGTGTCGAGCACCAGTTCCCGGAATGCTTCCTGCTCATTTTCCCAGCCGATGTCGCTGAAATTGTTCGGCACGGGAGCCAGTATGTACAGCGCGGATTTGCCGACTGGTGCCAATGTAGGATCGGTGACGCTGGCGTTCTGGATGTAAATCGATGGATCGGCCGACAAAATTCTCGATTTGGTCATCTCTTCCACGTTCTTTTTATAGTCTTTCGAAAAAACAATCGTGTGATGCGATAAATCGTATTTTTTATCAAGCCCCAGATACAGCATGAACGTCGAACACGAATACTTTTTCTTGTCCAGCTTTTCCGGCGTGTATTTCTTCAAAATGCCCGGTTCCACCAGATGCGTCATCACATGGGCAAAATCCCCGTTGATGATGACTTCATCCGCTGCTTCCCGGCTGCCGTCAAGCAGTTCCACACCTTTCACGTCACGTTTTTCCACCCACAGTTTTTTCACGCCGCACCCCGTATGGATGCGGCCTCCGAGTTCTTCCACCACTTTTGCCATGGAGGCAGACAATTGATTGACGCCCCCGATTGGATGATAAATTCCGTAGGCATGCTCCATATAGGAAAGGATGGAAAAAGCACCCGGGCATTCCCACGGCGACATGCCGAGGTATTTGGACTGAAACGCAAACGCCATTTTCAGACGCTCATCTTTGAAATACCGGGACAGCACATCGTAAAGTGTCCTGCCCGCTTCCAGTTCCGGCAGCGCCTTGATCACTTTCGGCTGCAGCAGATCGGTCATGCGGTCCATTTTCGTCTGCAATAAAGGCGACAGTGCTTCCAGCTTTTTTCCTGTTTCTTTCATAAAGCGCCGGTATCCGTCCCCGTCGCCTTTGAAATTTTCATCAATCTGTTTTGCCATCGCCGGCGCATCGCGCGTCATGACCAAATTCTGGTCTTCAAAACGCAGTTCATACATCGGATCCAACTCCACGGCTTCCATATAATCGTGGACATTGCGACCAACCGCTTCGAACAATTCCTCCACCAAGTGCATCATACTCAGAAACGTCGGTCCGGTATCGAATGTAAAATCGCCAAGCGTCAAGGCGGCATTGCGTCCTCCGACACGGTCTTGCTTTTCATAGATATCGACCTGGTAGCCTTTGCTCGATAGCAGCATGCCCGCTGCCAATCCGCCCGGTCCCGCTCCGATAATAATCACCCGATTTCCCATTGCCTAAGCCTCCCAATACTTATACATTAATAATATAAAAAGTATACACAACTTCTTTTCAGAAGCCGAATGTTATGCTTCTTTGTCTTTATCTATTTCTATACCCATTTTGCGGCACACTTAGCATGCAAGTTATAAAGAATGAAGCAGAATAACAGCGAGCAGTTCAGAAGCCCGCCGGACTGCGCTTTTTCGGCCAAACAGACAAACGCCGTGTCCGGGAAACTCAAGGGTTTCCGGACACGGCGTTTGGGGAGTGTGAGTATAGCGAATGAATATCATGAATATGAAACAGAGACAAAACTTGAACACCCGATAAAAAACTTGAACGGCTCAGCGGACAGCTGTATCCGCAGTTATCCGTTATTCCTGACAAGATAGTCGACGGTACGGGTGATCGCTTCGACGCCTGCCGAAATGGATTTTTCTTCGTAATCGAAATAAGGGTGATGATGGCCGGCAGGAAGCGGGCTGGCAAAAATCATGAACGTGGCTTTTCCTCCCTGCTCCTGGACACGGTCCATCATATACGTCACATCTTCAGATGCCCCGAGCGGCAGATTGCGTTTCACTTCTATTATCGTTTCGCTGCCCCGGCACGCTTCCACGACAATGTCATGCCATTCGGGATCGCTTTCCGCACTGATCGCCTGTCCCATTTCTTCGATCGTCATCTGGACATCGTACAGGTCTGCACTCGCCTGAAGAATCCGCTTGGCATGTTCCTGCATATACCGGTCCAGTTCATTGGTGGCTCCGCGCGTTTCGAGTTCCATATAAGCATAGTCAGCCACAATGTTGCGGCCGCTGCCGCCGTGCATTTTTCCGACATTGACACGCGTCGCTCCGTCTTTGTGACGCGGAATGGTATTCAGATGAAGCATGGCGGATGATGCCGCGAGCAACGCGTTTTTCCCAGCGTTCGGCTCCAGTCCTGAGTGAGCGGATTTCCCTTTGAATTCCACATTCAGTTTGGAGCTGGCCAGAAAGTTGGTGGAGGAGGACGCAATGACGCCCGGCTCAAAATGATGCAACCCGAGATGGCCGCTGATAAAGTAATCCACGCCGTCCAGCCAGCCTTTTTTCACAATGGCTTTCGCACCGCGTCCGCCTTCTTCCGCAGGCTGGAAAATCAGCGTGAATGTGCCGTTCAGCTGTTCTTTTTGCTCCTGCAGATAATTGGCTACCCCCAAACCGATCGAGGCGTGCCCGTCATGGCCGCAGGCATGCATGACGCCCGGCCTTTCGGATATGAACTGTTCCTCATGTGGTTTATGGGCAGGGTCTTCCGCTTCGTTGATCGGCAATGCGTCGATGTCAAAACGGAAAGCAAAATGAGGTCCCGGCCGTCCTGTATCCATGCGGGCGATGACCCCTGTGTGACCGCCTTTCATGACGTTCAAAAACTCCTGCGGCACCCCTTGCTCAAGCGCACGTTCTTCGTTTTCTTCCAGTTCCTGCTGTTTCGGTACGCCCATGCGTTCCTGGCTGACCATAATATCGTGGCCATGTGACAGTGCATACCCGAGTTTCTCCAATTGTTTTGAGATCTCATAAGTTGTGACGTATTCTGTAAAGCCCAGTTCAGGATGGCGATGCAGCGCTCTCCGCTGCTTCACCAGTGAAGGTTCGATCCGTTCCAGAAATTCCGCAATTTTGTCTGCCATGCAAGCTCATCTCCTGTCGATTAAGGGAAGTTTTCGTTCCGTTATTACAACGATACAATAAGTTGCGGCTGTAATGCCATAAAAAGTTGAATACATATTCTTTTCTGTGAAAATCATGTGCTCCTGCAGCGGCAGGTCTGCCTCTATAAGTTGAGGTAAAGAATTATCTTTTTACACCGCTTTGGGCATAGCTTCCGCCCAGTGCTGGATAAGCACCTTGTGAGAGAATAGAACCTGAATCTAGCGCGTCCGCCAATTCCGCCACATCCGCAGTGCCAAACTGATCTTACTGTATTCCTGAAAAAGCTCTTTTTTCCAGCAATAAAACCTCGAGCTAATCAGTGGCTAGTACTCCAAAAGGAACATAACCAAAAATTATTAGACCTTTTCCCCTTGTAAAAAATCAAGCGGTCGGGAAAGCTCATGAAGAAGAACCTTTGTTTTTCTGATTTTACCAGGTGTAAGAGTTGATGACAGAATAGGTTTTCAGCAGAGGCATTAGACGAGATGTTTATAAAAGAGACCGGCTTTGAGGCGTTTTGCCTCGAGCCGGTCTCTTCGATCTGTTGGAATTGTTGTTTTTTTCATGTGCCTCAGCTTGTCGTCATTTCCACCTTTTGAAGGTGATGTTTCACAGCGGCTTGGGCAGCGGCAAGACGCGCCAGCGGAACACGATAAGGGGAACAGCTGACATAATCCAGCCCCTGCAGGCAACAAAACTCAATCGAGCTTTTTTCTCCGCCGTGCTCTCCGCAGATCCCGGTTTTTAATGACGGCCGGGTCTGTCTTCCCAGACGGATACCAGTTTTGATCAGTTCGCCAACTCCGTCTTGATCGAGTACGGCGAATGGGTTATCAGGAAGAATCTTGTTTTCAATGTAATCTTTCAAAAACTTCCCTTCTGCATCATCCCGGCTGTATCCGAAAGTGGTTTGCGTCAAATCGTTGGTACCGAACGAAAAGAAATCCGCTTCTGCTGCTATTCGGTCCGCTGTCAGCGCCGCTCGTGGCACTTCAATCATGGTACCGATCGTGTATTCAATGGAAATGCCTGTCTTCTGCTGAACAGCTTCTGCTGCATCGATAACCAGTTGGCGCATGATTTTTAATTCATTCACATGGCCGACAAGCGGAATCATGATTTCGGGTTTGACCGAAATCCCTTTGCTTTCCAATGCTGTGGCTGTGTTAAAAATGGCGGTTGCCTGCATTTGATAAATTTCCGGATAGACAATGCCAAGACGGCAGCCGCGGTGACCGAGCATAGGATTGGATTCATGCAGTTGGCGGACACGTTTCAGCAGTTTTTCTTTTTCAGCGAGTTGAGGAGAGTCCGGTTCAAGGATTTGCAATTTGGCCACTTCCACCGCCAAATGCTCTTTATCCGGCAAAAATTCATGCAGCGGTGGATCGAGAAGGCGGATGGTAACCGGAAGTCCCTGCATCGCTTTGAAGATTCCTTCAAAATCGCTTTCCTGCATCGGCAGCAGCTGGTCGAGTGCCAATTGTCGCTTGTCTTCCGTTTCAGCCAAAATCATTTGCTGAACAATCGGGACACGGGCAGCTTCCATAAACATGTGCTCTGTCCGGCATAACCCAATGCCTTCCGCTCCAAATTCCACCGCTTTTTCAGCGTCCGCCGGATTATCGGCGTTCGCCCGGACATCAATCGTCCTTTCCTCATCAGCCCATGACAGCAGGAGCTCAAATTCATCAGACAACTCAGGGTCAATCATTGGGATTTCGCCTGCCATGATTTCTCCTGTACCGCCGTCAATTGTGATGGTATCCAAATGGTGGATGACTGTATCCCCCACTTGGAATTGCTGCTTTTGCATATCGATTTTCAACGCCTCGCAGCCACAAATACAGGACTTGCCCATGCCTCTCGCTACAACTGCTGCATGGCTCGTCATGCCACCGCGGCTGGTGACCACACCCTGTGCCGCTATAATGCCATGGATATCATCCGGCGTGGTTTCTGTACGGACCAAAATCACTTTTACGCCTTCTTTGTTTAAGCGCTCCGCTTCATCCGGATCGAAAACGACTTGGCCGGTAGCTGCTCCGGGAGATGCCGGCAATCCTTTCGCCAATAGGTTTTTTTCATGTTGATCGTCGATCCGGCGGTGAAGCAATTGATTCAGCTGGTCCGGTTCTACTCGGCCAATCGCTTCTCTTTGTGAAAGTACGCCTTCTTTCACCATCTCGACCGCGATTCGAATGGCTGCCTGTGCAGTTCGCTTGCCGTTTCTTGTTTGCAGGATAAACAGCTTTCCGTGTTCTACGGTAAACTCGATATCCTGCATATCCTGGTAATGGTGTTCGAGGCGGCTGCATACTTCAACGAATTGAGTAAATACGTCCGGCATGTCCTGCTGCAGCGTTTCAATCGGATTTGGTGTGCGGATGCCCGCTACTACGTCTTCGCCTTGTGCATTGATGAGATATTCCCCGTATAACAGCGATTCACCCGTTGAAGGATTTCGTGTAAAGGCCACGCCCGTACCGGAATCATCCCCCATGTTTCCGAATACCATGCTTTGAATATTCACCGCTGTGCCGTAATGGCCGGGGATTTTATTCAACTGGCGATATACGATGGCCCGCTGGTTATTCCATGAATCGAATACGGCGTTGATGGACAGGAAAAGCTGCTCCATGGGATTCTGCGGAAATTCTTGCTTTATACGTTTTTTTACGATTTCTTTATAGGCAGAGATAACTTCTTTCCAATCCTCTGCTGTCATTTCCGGATCACTGTGATACCCTTTGCCTTCTCTGATTTTTTCAAGCCGCTGCTCAAAATAGAAGCCATCTATTTCCAGTACGACATTCGAGAACATTTGGATAAAGCGCCGGTATGAATCGTACGCAAAGCGGGGATTGCCGGTCAACCGGGCGATCGATTCTACGGTTTCATCATTCATTCCCAAATTCAAAACTGTATCCATCATGCCGGGCATGGAAAAGACGGACCCGGAACGGACCGAAACGAGCAACGGATTAACTGGACTGCCCAGCTTCTTTCCGGTCGTTTCTTCCAATCGAGCCAGCGCTTCCAGGATTTCCGTTTCCACATCTTCTTGTATGCGTTGTCCTGAATCGTAATAATCATTGCATGCTTGTGTGGATATGGTGAATCCATAAGGGACCGGCAAACCGATATTTGTCATTTCGGCTAGGTTTGCCCCTTTGCCGCCGAGGATTTCCTTCATTTCACTACTTCCTTCATCAAACATGTACACTCGCTTAGCCATCCTCAATACCCCCTGTTTTGAATAAAATAAAGTAAGCTGTTCCGGTGAAATGCAAGTTACAGATCCAGAATATCCACGACTTCATTTGCTGTTTCTTCAATCGCTTTGTTCGATACATTAATAACGGGACAGCCGATGCGCTTCATGATCTTCTCCGCATAATCAAGTTCTTCCAGAATGCGGTCCATTTGTGCATAGCTTGCGTTCGCCTGCAACCCCATTTTTTTCAGCCGCTCTTTGCGGATGGCATTTAAATTGTCCGGCGTGATGACCAGTCCGATGCATCTGCCTTTTGGCAATTCAAATAATTCGGTTGGCGCTGGCACTTCCGGGACCAAGGGAATATTGGCAACTTTGAACCCTCTGTAAGCCAAATACATCGACAAAGGCGTTTTGGAAGTCCGTGAAACGCCGATCAAGACAATGTCCGCTTTTTTGATGCCGTCAATGTCCCGGGCATCATCATATTTCACAGCGAACTCAATCGCGTCGACTTTCCGGAAATACTTTTCATCCAATACGTGCGTGAGCCCAGGCGTGTGGGAAGGTTCCCGTTCAAATTTCCGGACAAACACCTCCATCAAAGGGGCCAGCAAATCAACTGCCGTTATGTTTTCTTCCTGCGCACGTTTATTCAAATAATCTCTCAAATGATCCACCACAATGGTATAAACAAGGATGGAATGCTCACTTTTCGCTTTTTGGATGGTTTCCTCTATATCCTCTTTTTTGCTGACATGCGAAGTGTGACGGATTTCCACTTCTTCTTCCTGGAATTGGACGGCTACAGCTTTCACTACACGTTCGGCTGTTTCGCCAATTGAATCCGATAAGACATAGACAATTTCTTTTTGGCTCATTTCGCATGCTCCTCGTGTCCATAAAATAAAAAATGCCCCACTGAAAAAAGAGCACGTTCCTCTAAAGGTGACTCTTCCCTCCTTCTGATAAGTGTTCTTTGCCATATTTCGGGTGTTCACAGGCTATCGGCTTTTCTTTATTGACTGCCGGGATCATAAATAAATAGATAATATTATTCTCTATAGTACATTTGACACCTTATTAGGTGCATCCTCCTCATTATATGACAAAATTTAAATATTTCAAATATTATTAAAATTAATTTTTTCTAATTCAAGCAACGCCTTCCAACCCCCGAACTAAGATAAAAGCAGGCACTTTCACATGTAACGTCCAATAGAAAAAACAGCCATCTTCGAAATCAGCTGATTTCATTGAAGATGGCTGTTTCTATGTACCTGTCAAAGTTAGCTTATGGCTTGCGGAATCGCAGCCACGTTGTTTTCTTCACTTGAACCACCCCAGCCACCGGAACCAGCCGAACATGGCCACTGCTAGAACGGCCATGAGTCCGAGCGTCAGGAAATAGCCGTTCTCCCAGCCGAGTTCCGGCATGTTGTCGAAATTCATGCCGTAGATTCCGGCAATGAACGTCAGCGGCGCAAAGATCGACGTGATGATGGTCAGCACTTTCATGACGTTGTTCGTCTGATGGGAATTCAATGACAGGTAGCTGTCACGGATATCAGCCGTCAGTTCGCGGTTCGACATGACCATTTCCGACAGCTTCAGCAAATGATCGTAAATATCCGAGAAATACTCACGACGGTCCTGGACTTCATTCAAATGATGCGAATTGAGCATCCGGTACAGCAGATCACGCATCGGATTGACGGTCTGTCGAAGACCAAGCAGCAGCGAACGGGTCTCGAACAGATCCGTCATGAGAAGGTCCATCGATTTGTTTTGCGTGTTGTCTTCGATTTTGGCCAGCCCTTCTTCGATCTCGTACACCAATGGAAAGTAGTTGTCGACCGTTTTATCCAGCACTTCGTAAAATACATAAAACGGGTTCCATTTATCGAGGTTCCGGTGAGCCAATAGCCGCTCCCATACTTGCGTGACTTCCGGTGATGGATTCCAGTGGAACGTAACGATGAAATCATCTCCCACGAAAAAATCCAGCTCCTCTTTGATCAGTTCGTTGTCTTCTTCCCGCACATTGTGCGTAACAAAAAAGGTGCAGGTATCGTAATAATCCAGTTTCGGCCGCTGCAGGCGATGAATCGCGTCTTCGATGGCGAGCGGATGAAAGCGGAACGTATACGCCAGATGCTGGAGTTCGCCGTCTGTCGGCTGATCGAAATCGGCCCAGAACCATTGGTAGCGGGAAAAATCCACTTCGTCCAGCGGAATATCCGTCTCCAGCCTGTTGTCATGAGTGATTCCAATAATCTTAATCATCTGTTCGACACCTTCCCGCTCATCATTTGCTTTATCCGGCTGCAACGCCGGACTTTCTTTGACTTTCTTGTTTGGCCTTTCTCTTTACAATAAAACAAGATGCCTGGAAACACAATCGGCCACAACCCGTTGATGCAGGAATAAAATTTTTGTATATGGAAGAGCCAGCTGTTTCGGCATACACCCACGGGGTAACTATATAATAAGACATAGTCCAGAAGGAGACATTCATTATGAAAAAGAAATGGTTGTCTGTACTGCCGGCTTTTGCACTTTTCGCAGCGCTACTTTCTTTTCAATCAGCAGACGCCTCTTCCGAAATGGCAGCGGAACCAGTCGCAGAATCAGAAATACCAGCAGCCGGCTACGAAGCGATATTAAACTGGCCGCCGGAAGAACAGCCGATCGTCAAGCGCGGCAGCCACAGTTTTGAAGTGGAATTCATCCAAATGATGTTGGGCCATTTCGGATTCGAGACAGAAGTGGACGGGATTTTCGGTCCGCACACCGATCAGCAGGTGCGCAGCTTACAGGCTGCCTACGGATTGGTTTCGGACGGGATTGTCGGTGTGAACACATGGACGCTGTTACAGGAGGAATATGCGGCAAAAAGATTTCAAGCAGACATCGCCATCATCATTGCAGAACAACATTTTGACAATGAAGACCTGACGTTCAGCAGCAACGGCATACTTTATGAAGACGCAAACGGAGATACGTTTTATACGTTACAGGCACAAAGCAAAAAGCTGATGGAAAACGGAGGAAGCGGCACTGTCGGGTTTTATGATGTTTACTTTAATGGCGATATTGTGGAATCAGCGGCAAAATAAGGAAACTTAAAATGGATAAACCGTTGTTTTTGCCGATAAACGAGGAAACGCCGCATCCGGCAGCCCTTGGGATTTCTGGATGTGGCTTTTTGGCATGCATTTGTGGAGGTAAACCGAATTGTCTTCAGCACAAAACTGCAGCTTTGCAGCAGGCGGTTTGTGGTGAATGTATGATGCCTATTTTAGTGGTACACAGCGTTTGCCTTTAAATTCACGGGGGTAACTGGATGGTACGGAATGACTGCAGAAAGCAAATAAGGTGTATATGCTGCAGGAAATTTAAAGTCGATTGAAAAGTTCTAACCCAAAGGAGGAATTATATTGCTGGATACCTTATTGTTCGACGGATGGAGCAACCCCATCAGAATCATGATCATGGCTGTTCTTATTTATTCCTATCTCATTCTTATCATGAGGCTTTCCGGAAAACGAACGCTGTTTCAGTACAACATGTTTGATATGATCATTTCCATCGCCTATGGCTCCACCATCGCAACAGTTCTGGTCACCAAGGATGTAACTTTTCTTGAAGGAGCGATTGTACTTGGAATGTTGACGCTTCTGCAGTTAACAATTGCTGTGCTGGAAATGAAATCGAAAAAATTCGGCGCCTTCGTTAGTCCGACTCCGACATTTCTTTACTATAAGGATAATTACTGCGAAGAGATTTTAAAGAAAGAGCGGGTGCTGAAGAGCGAAATCAGAAACGCCGTGCGTCAGCAGGGAATTGGATCGATGGAAGACGTGGAAGCAGTCGTACTGGAAGGAAACGGAAGTATGTCCATTATTCCTAAAAGCAAAACGGGATCCATGGATACGCTCATAGACGTAAAGGGTTTTAACAAGAATTGAAATTGCTGCAGCTTTTGTGGCAAAGAACCAACACAACTCCTGGTTTCCCCACTTCTCTTGTACCAGGCAACCTTATGATCCGTTCTCTCCTCTCATAAACAAGCGAACGCCGCATCCGGAAACCCGTGGATGCGGCGTTTTTGGCATGCAACGAGTCTAAATCAGATTTCACGCAGAAGCCGGTTTTCACCGGAAAAACATATTCACATAACGCTCTTCCTGCTCAGGTGTCATCAATCCCGTCGCTCTTCCGACCGTTCCGTTATGCCAGTCCCAAATGGTGTTGTGGACATAGACGGCGTTGGAGAAGTCCCCGTTCTGCCAGGTAAGAAGTGTCTCTTCGTAAAAGTCACTGTGCTTGTAATAAACTTCATTGGCTCTGGCAATCATCAGCATATCGCGGATGTTCTCGGGCGTCATCTCAATTGCGCCGCGTTTTTCCGAAGCGACGATTTTCTGATGGGTCATTTGATGCAGCTTGATCTGGAACTCCGTTTCATCCAGGCCAACTTCTTCACCAGCCTCTTCCGCTGCTCCAGAATCTTTCTCCAGCTGCTTTTCCACCTCTTTGGCCGCATCGCTGATTTCCTTTTCCGGTGACAGGTTCTGGATGAAATAATACCCCCCTGCACCGATAGCTGCAAGAACCGCCAGAACAACAAGCGTTGTCTGCATTATTGCTTTCATGCGTTCACATCCTTCCCTCGACTGATGAACAATGCCAGAAAGGAATTATCCGTTCAGTGGAAGTAGTTCTTTATAGACAAGGATGATTATACAGTATTTGCCAAACAGATTATAGTAATTTGTACCTGTCATTTTATAATCCCTTTGCTTCCATTAGATTGAGGTTTAATTTTCACGAATGAACTGGCATTTGGAACGTGTAAACTGAATGGTTTCTGACACAATTCTATTTTTCCAACAGGAATTCAGATTACGTCGTTTGGCTCAGTGAAAACCGGGAAAATAAAGAGTAGACATGCCATGGGAAAATTTTCTACAGGAGGGATTCATTATCCAAAAGAAAATGAAACTTTCTTCCGGCTTTTTGGCTGCAGGCCTGATTGTGGGAGCCGGCGGAATGACTGCTCAGGCTGAGACTGCTACGGTGCAAGCAGGAGATACTTTTTGGGGACTGGCCCAGGAACACAATGTTTCAGTCCAGAATCTGATGGAATGGAACAGCGGAATTGACGCGTCGTCGATTCCCGTAGGCGCTGAACTTATCGTCAGCATGGAAAACGGCAGCTCCATCGACCAGTTTCATACCATTAAACGGGGTGACACGTTCAACAGCATAGCGGACCTGTATCCAGGCGTTACACTCGTCGAACTGTTTGACTGGAATCCGGATGTTCATCCGAACAATCTCCAGATCGGTTCCGACATCCGCATCCAAGCACCGGACTTTGACTCCAGAGAAGAATTCCATACCATCGAGCCGGGCGAAACATTATACAGCATAGCGAATCTACACACAGGCGTTACGCTCGCTGAACTGTATGAATGGAATCCGGGCATCAATCCGTACAACCTCGAGATCGGTTCAGACATTCGTGTATCCGGTTAAGAAAGAAAGACCCTTTACTGTTCAAACAGTAAAGGGTCTTTGCTTTGGGACTCTTTCAGAAATGGGAATTTTGCGCACGCTCGAATCGCGGTAAAAGCAAAATTGAATGATGTAAAATTGGCAAAAGTCGTAACGTAGGAGCGAAAAGTCGTAACTCACTTCTCATAGCGCCGGCTCTCCGATTGTACACCGGAACTTATTCAAATAAAGGCGTTACCGGCTTTTCATTGTGAACATGTTCGATCGCTTCGGCCAGCAGAGGAGCGACGGACAGAATGGTCATTTTAGGAATTTGTTTCTCCTGGGGCACGTGGATGGTGTTGGTGACCACCAATTCCGTAATGGCCGACTCGTCGATTTTTTGAACCGACTGGCCTGATAAGACGGCATGGGTGCAGCAGGCATATACAGCTTTCGCACCGTTTTCAGCCAGCACATTGGCAGCTGACGAAACGGTGTTTGCCGTATCGATGATGTCGACAATAATGATGGCGTTTTTGCCTTTTATGTCTCCCACAATATTGATCGTTTCGGGCTCATCCGGATGCGGCCGGCGTTTATCGATAAAGCCGATCGGCACGTCCAGATAGTTTGCCAGTTTCCGGGCTCTTCCCAGCCCGCCGTTGTCCGGAGCTACCACAATGGCGTCTTCCAGGCTCTTATCGAGGAAATGCTCCGATAGGATTTTTCCGCCGAACAACTGGTCTACCGGCATGTTGAAGAACCCTTGGATTTGGGGAGCGTGAAAATCCATTGTAATGATGTGGGTCGCTCCTGCCTTTGCCAGCATGTTGGCGACCAGTTTGGCCGTGATCGGTTCACGCGAAGCCGCTTTCCGGTCCTGCCGCGCATAGCCGTAATACGGAATGACCACGTTTATGGTTTCCGCAGATGCCCGCTTTAACGCATCAATCATGATCAGCAGTTCCATGACATGTTCATGGCCCGGCTGCGAAGTCGATTGCACCAGGTAGACTTCTGCCCCCCGGACACTTTCTTCTATATTAATCTGCACTTCCCCATCGCTGAAACGGGTGATGGAACTTTTGCCCAGCTCACAGCCAAGTAAGTCTGCGATTTCCTTGGCCAGTTCCGGATTCGAATTTAATGTGAAGATCTTAAACTTTTTTCCCAATTGATAAGGCACATGGACGCCTCCTTCGTAAATTCAGTCCGCAGCGCCTGACAGGGCCGGTTCTATGCAAGCCAACCACCTGCCAGACGAGCTGTATCGGTTGATTTTATAATAACGCTTTGTGGCTGTGTTGGCCAATAGTTACAGGTGATTTTCACTTTTCGGAAGAGTGAAGAGGTGGAAGGCTTATGGATTTTTGCTGGTGAAGGAGGTTTGGTGAACATGTGAATGCCGTGTCGAGAAACCTTTGTGGTTCCTTGACACGGCGTTTTTTCTGGAATTGTTGTACGTAAAGTGAATTGATCCTGGCACAGTGACATGATGTTAAATAAGACGTTCACCAACACAGCGGGAATTCATCAATGAACAATCACTTTTCTTAGAAATTGAAAAGCATTCTCCAAATCTCTTTGTTCTTCTTCAAGACCAATATAATCTCTATTGGTTTGTGAAATGAAACGATACATTTCTCCATCCCACTTTAAATTCTTCACCTTTTCTGCTGTCCAATAGGGATTTAGAATTTTAAATTCTCCACCCCTGATATTATAGCGTGCTGTTTTCGCCAACTCTTTAGCCAGTTCATATCCTACTTCCCAAAGAGCGGCATCTGTTTCTCGCTTGAAATGTCTAAAATCGATATTGAATTTCAATCCGTATTGATAAGCCGTCCTGTATCGGATATCCTGCTGTCCATCAGCGTCAATCCAACCTATATGAATCCTCAATCCGGGACCATGAACAGTTGGCAAATCAAACCGAAATGCTTTTTTGTTAGGTGTACAATTCCCGTTCCAACTAAGTTCTTTCATAAAGGATAAAATTTGTTCATAGGTCGGAATTACACTGTCAGCAAGAAGAAGAGGGATTTTATCAGGAGTAGGTACAATTTCTTGTTTCTGTTTCATAAAGGATTTCCATGTGCCATACCTTAAATATTCACTTTCCTCTTTTTGAACACTTGATGCGTTTTTTGTAAAAAGAACATGGGGAGTGTTGTTTTGAAAAGTAATATAAGCGCTTGAGAAATTATCCTCTTTCGGCCGGTTGGTCCAAATTTCTTCATTAAATTGATCTGACAAAACACATTGGATCAGCTCGCCTGCTTTTATTTTTTTAAAAGTGCTTTCATACAAATCCAACCCTTTACTGTAGTCTTTGTTTAGAAATAATGCCCAATGGCAGAATGCTTCTACTAAACTTTCTGTGTTCGCTGGAATAAATTCCGGAAAAACGGTTCCCGCACTTTCTTTTACAATATATCTTCTTGCTCCAAGCACGAGTTCCTGTTCAGTTCTTTTCTGCAATGACTTTGCATATAAACCGATTTGATTTGTCCAGATAGTTGAGTTCCACTCTGTATTGTTGCAAAGTTTTGCTTCAATCAGCCAAACTTCCCCATCCTCATCTGTCCCTAACAGATCAAGGATCCCTGCATTATAATCGCCTTTCCCATCTACAAGCAATATTTCATATCCCCAAATAAATAACCTTCTTTCTTTCCCTTCAATGGTCAATGGATGTTTAGATGTGTACTTAATAAACCTGTTAACCAACTCCTGCTCAATTGCATATTCAGAAATAATCAATCTTCTGTCTCCTCCTTAAAAGATTACTTCAATTTATCCATAGTTTTAGAAGTGACTGCGCTTTGATTGCTTTAGTTTTGATTGAAGGTATTGAAAATAACCTACTGTGAGTAGCAGCTAACCTTTTTCACTTCTCAAAGCTTATTAACATAGCGGTTTACACATTTTGGGGCGCTGAAGACAGTTTATGAGCCACCTATGATCTCAATGAAAGTTTATAATAGGACCATACTCAATATCTCTTCAGTTCCTCTATCGTTTTGGAAAGATCGACAATCCCTTCCGCGTCTGTGACAATATAACCTTGTCGTTCTGCCACTGTCATCGTTTTGCCGCTCTGGGTTCTCGCTGGCTTTTTCAAGTGTAAATTTCTCTTTTCAGAAATCGCGAGCGTTTCTTTTATCGCCTTTCTCCGAAGCGCTGAGCGGTTTTCTTCTTCTCCAGCAGTAATTTTTACACATAACCGTTCACGTTCAAGTTGCATATAAAAGTGCCCGTCAGCTTGTGAAGTCCACCAGAACCCCCAAAATCCCCCTCGCGGATTTGCGACGTATCCCCAGTCTCCTGGAATTTCTGTTTGCAACGCTTGATAAAATCCTTGCCAAGCATGAGTCTTCCATTCTGCTACCGGCGTAGTTTTATAAGCAGCAATACTCGCCTCAAGCTTTTGTAAATGACGATGGTAGTCAATGAAAATCGGATTTGCCACTCCGTTTTCGATTCCATTATCAAGGATTGCCAGCATCAAACTTCGATTGAATGGTTGATAACCAGCTTTCAAGACAGAACGGTAATTGCTTTGATCGCCGATTTTATAGTAAATCGCGAGTTGAACCAAATCGGGAAAGTTTTCTTTTACAGAATCCTTATAGCGGTTCAGTTGGTCGGAATGATTTTTGGTATGGGTTTTATCTTCTATTAAAATGGCATATTCATTATTAACGATGGCCAACACATCTAAAGATTTGAATTGGCGTTCAATTTTAATGGATTGAATCATAGGGGTAGGAAGATCATGGAGTTTGAAAATAGTTGAAATAAAACTATTTGCTGCATTGTGGAGCTGCGGATCAATTGCTTCGTATTCGGGGGCCGTCCAAGCCATTAGCCAACAAAGGAAGGCATCTTGCGACAGTTCACTTGTTGCGTACTGGAAGAGATTTGGTGTTTCTACCGAAGATAAAATTTTTTCAGCACTATTCATTTCAGTACCTAAACGTAGACTTTGCATATTTCTTTCACACTCCTTATTTTTACTACTTTCTTAGACGATTAGTGTCGATCATGAAGATTTGTGTAAATGATTATCTAACTACTCGTTACATCATGGTTTTCTAATCAATTAGTATTTTATTTTTGAAAGACTGATTAAGACGAGCGGTTGCTCGTTAAGCTCCTCGCCTTTGATTGTGTAAGTCTCATTTTAGCAGTGGGATTTCGTTGAATAACTATCAAACTATATCCCTATAATTCTTAGTTTGCCGCTCGCTCTGTTCCTTCTGTTTCCAAGACGCTTTTATCTGGCTTGTTCGATTCCAAAAGTCATCAAAGTCGTCCTTCTTTCCCTTTGCTTTAGTATATGGACGAGAAGAAAGGCACTATCCCTCGGGATACCCCGTCAGTGCTCACCTTAGAAACCTCCTGTAATTCGGGTCGATTTTTCTGCGGTCGATGTCGTGGACAGTGATGACATCCCACTCCTCATCCTCCCAGTAGCCGCCAATCATTGGCGAGATGATGACCTTCAACATGATCGGCAACCCTTCCTCCGCCGCCGCGAGGGCTTGCCGGGCGATTTCTTCGCGCTGTTTCAGGGTGAATCCGCCGACGGGGATGATGCGGTTGGTGCCTTCCCCCGTAGCGCGGTCATAAAGGTCGATGTGCAGGGACCCTTCCTGCTGGCTGACACGGATCCTGGCCTTCTCCCCTTTCACATCCACGTCCCACATCTCCTTCTCGGCAAACTCTTCCAACATCTCTCTAAAGGCGTCCACTCCATACTTTGCCGTATACCAGTTGTCTTCCCAAGGTTCCATACTGTCTACCCCTTTCTGTCAGTGTATTCAACAAGCGGATTTTTATTGCATGACCGAGGACGTGCGGGAATATCTCCGGCACCCTGCACATCAATTGCTGAATCGGTTGGTTAGCGGAGCTCGATACGAACGCATAAGTGATACATGACCGCTATTCTTTTGGCTATGTTTCCGCTTCACATGAAATTATTTCAACAAAAACTTTTACTGGACCTGCAAATATTTTTCTTCAAATTCTTTGTAATGCTTTTCCAGTTTGTTTGAAAAACTCGGATGTTCTTCTAATTGGTCGTTCATCCTCTCCAGCAGCGATTCCCAAGTGACCATTCGAATATTCTTGTGCAATTCAGGCACTACAATCTTGTCCATCACATTTTTATATTCCTTGTGGAGCTTCAGGTTTTGCCCAGGGCAGATATTCACCAATAACCTTTCATCTCCCCATTCCAGATGAGCGATGTTCCGCAGTAATTGATAATTCTTCCCCAAGGCTTCAAGTTCATCCACACCCGAACGGATCTTGCCCGTGAGCATTTCCCGGTAAACGTTCTGGTATTGCCTTTCAAGCGTTTCGCAGGAAGTGGATTTGCCAAATCCCTTTTCCATATATTTAATTTCAAACAATATTTCTTTACCAGATTTCAATTTCATGTAAAAGTCGAAATTTGTTTTTTCTCCTCCAGGCAGGATGTGCTCGAACGCCGCTTCTTCAATTTGCTCATCCGGCAGATTCAATACCTTCAATACTAAAGACAATTGATGCTCTACAATCAATGGATAAAAAAAGTTAAGGCACATGGCTTGAGAAGAATTCAGGTGATGAAAAAATTGGTGAAGCTTGATCTTTTCAGCCTTCACATAATTTTCGGTCTCATGCCTGTAGGCACTCAGAAAATTTAATTCCCGCTTGTCCTTCGGAAGGATATAATGATATTCCTTCACACCTCCTCGCCAATTCTCAGGCTTGGTTATGGCTAATTTTGTCCTTTTGTAATTCGCTAAGTGATTCTTTATTAGTTGGTCATACGTCAAAACATCGCCTCCCTATTATTTACATAAGCCTGAAGCGCTTTCTGTCTTAGGTGTCGGTAGCCTAATTAGATTTTAACATCAAAAATCATAAGTTTACAGATTATTCAGAATAATTAATAGTTAAATTCTATTCTTGTTATCAATCAAGCCTAAGCAACTCCATAAAAAAATGCCCATATGGACACTTCTCGTTTCACCTATTTAATCAATTCAACGTATACCCTTTCGCTGCCATCCTCTTTCTCATCTTTTAAAAATCTCACCTCTAGAATTGAGCGAACCATCCAATTGGACACTAACAAAAAATGATTGCCCCTAACCCAATACGCCATCTTCATTCATTTTCAAGGAATGAAAATAAGGCATAAGTGTTAGAGGCAATCATTGGTATCTGCATAAGCTTCTGAAATTATCATAGCAGAGTCTGAAATAAAAGAAACTATTTTTTGTCATAGCATCTGTTTGATACATCGATGGGCAATGTTTCTTTCTCTGTAATCCGATTTGAGTATTAATTGATTACAACAAAAATATGCTACTATATAAGAAAGAGGTGAGCGACAATGGGTTCAAAACGGAAACTGGAAATAGCAAGCATAGCCATGAAGGAACGCCGGAATTCCAAGTCGACTCTGCCAGATGATTTCCTGAAAACTTTGGAAGAGAGGACAGAAGCGGTTATTCCTGATTTAAAACCGGGTCGCCAGCGTCCCCGTTCTGAAGACGAAGCAAAAATCCTTCTGATGTTTGAAAAAGATTATGGTAAACAGAGCGGAAAAATATAAAGATAAATTAGCCGAGGTATTCTTCAAAACGATCAAAGAGCAAGAGCAGTAATGTTACTGTTCTTGCTCTTTTTCTATAAACTTTCGACAATATGTAAAGCCCTTTACTAACATTATCTGGTTCTTACTTTTGTATATCTTTTGACTAAATCATGACTGTTCACACAAAGTCACGAAATTGCACAATGAGAAATATTGCCCTTTGTGCAATTTCGTGATATAACTTTAACGTATCTTAAATGAGGTGAAGAAATGGCAGAAAGCAGTTTGCGGGATAAGAAGAAAGAGGCGACGCGCAAGGCATTAGCCGAAGCTGCCTTTGGACTCGCTGTCGAGCGCGGGGTCGATGGTTTTGTGGTGGAAGATATTGTGACGGAGGCGGGCTATTCACGGCGGACATTCGCCAATTATTTTTCCTGCAAGGAAGAGGCGATTGCGAATTCGCTGGGTCTGGATGAATATCTGCAGCCGGGCGATCAATTTGAATTTTCTCCGCAAGATCATACACCTTTAAGTACCATTGAAATTTTTATCCGCCGCAGTTTTACGATCAATAAACTGAAGCGGTTGAATCAGCTTATTTCATTGTCCAGGGAGCATCCGGCGCTCAGGCTGTATGTGACCGGCGCGTTGAAGGAAATGCAGGATTTTGCAGGACGCGGCATCAGTAAAGAATATGGCAGCGATTATCCGCCGGAATATTATCATATTCTGATTGGCGCTGTGTTCGGGGCGATTCTCCCGGTTCTCGATGAAAGCTTCGACGTAAATTTGCCGGAAGATGAAGAACAGATCGAAAAAAGCAATGAGTTCAATCAGTATATGGATACCGTTTTTGCTCATTTACGAAAAGGGTTCAACTGAACAAATTAAAACAACCAAAGAACGGAGTTGCACACGTGTCGAGATTTTTTTACAGCATAGGAAAAACAGCATACAGCAAGCCCTGGCTTTTCATCGCCGGATGGCTGCTTATTTTAGGAGTCATTATCACCGCCATCGTAACGAATGGCGTGAGCACAAGCAGTGAAACCAGAATTGACGGAACCGCCGCACAGGACGTGCTGGACGAGTTGGCGGAAGAATATCCCGCAGCCTCTGGTGGCCAGGGAAGTTATCTTTTTGAGGCATCTGAAGGTGAAGCCGTTGACGACCCTGCAAACGCGCAAGCACTTGCAATGGCCGTAAACGAGATTTATGAATTGAATCACGTCGTGAATCCGATGGATATGTTGCAGGACGCAGAAGCGATGGCACAGATGCAGGAAATGCAGGGCATGCTGAGTCAGCTGCAGACAACTGAAATCGCTCACCGTCCGTTAGTTATCCAGGATATGCCGGTTCCCGGTGTCCAGATTTCGGAAGACGGCAGAGTCGCGTTATTCCAGTTTCAGCTCACCAAAACAGCGGAAGATCTGAGTGAAGGCGAACGCGAAGAACTCGCTGATGCAGCAGCGATCGCTGAAGACAACTCTTCCATCTCTGTCATCCCGACTGGCACGCTGCAAGGCGTCGATATTCCAATCGGCGGCACGCATGAAATCATCGGTCTGGCAATCGCCGGCATCATCCTGGTTGTCACACTCGGCTCGCTCATCGCTGCAGGCTTACCACTTGTTGTCGCCTTGATCGGCGTCGGCGTAGGTGTCGGCGGAACATTTGCCTTGTCGAATATATTCGAGATCAACAGCCTGACACCGGTGCTTGCACTGATGATCGGCCTTGCAGTCGGAATCGACTATGCGCTGTTCATCGTCAACCGCCAGCGCAATCTGATCATTTCACAAAAGCTGTCTTCTAAAGAAGCAGCAGCCCGTGCAACCGGCACAGCAGGCAGCGCGGTTTTCTTTGCCGGCCTGACAGTCATCATCGCGTTGAGTGGTTTGCTGGTCATCGGCATTTCATTCCTGAGCAGCATGGCGATCGTCGCCGCGCTGACCGTTTTGATCGACGTACTCGTCGCGTTAACGCTCCTGCCTGCATTACTGGGCTTGATCGGTGAACGAATCGTTTCGAATAAAACCAGAAATAAACAACAGGCAACAACAGCTTCCAAACCAAGCTTTGCCCAAGGATGGATTACTGGCCTTCTGAAAGCCAAATGGGTAGCAGTCCTGCTCGTCATCGCGGTTCTCGGTACACTTGCTGTTCCGGTTGCCCAGATGAATCTCGGCATGCCATCCGGTGAAAGCGCCAATGAAGACACACCTACGAGACAAAGTTACGACATCATCGCCGACAGTTTCGGTGAAGGCTATAACGGCCCGCTCCTGGTCGTCGCAAAAGACCAAGACGCGGCTGCTGTCGATCCGCAGGAATACTTCCAGCTGCTGTCCAATATTTCACAGTTTGACGGCATCGCTGAAGTATCTCCAGGTGGATTTAACGAAGATGGCACAATCGCCATCATCTCAATCATTCCGGAAAACGGACCGACGGATGAAGCGACGAAAGAATTGGTGGAGAACTTACGCACAGATGCGGCAACTACCGAAAACACCAACGCTGAAATCGGCGTGACCGGAATGACCGCGATCAATATCGACATCTCGGAGAAATTGGCCGAAGTGTTCCCAATTTATATCGCGATCATCGTCGTGCTGTCACTGTTGATCCTGCTTGTCGTGTTCCGCTCGATTCTCATACCGATCAAAGCAACTGCCGGCTTCCTGTTGAGCATCATGGCGACATTCGGCGCAACAACTGCCGTGTTCCAATGGGGCTGGCTCGGTTCCATATTCGGAATTGATACAGGCGGTCCATTACTAAGCTTCATCCCGATTATGGTGACCGGTATCCTGTATGGCCTCGCCATGGATTATCAGGTATTCCTTGTGTCGTCCATGCGCGAAGCCTATATCCACGGTGAAAAAGGTGATAACGCTATCGTCAGCGGCTATAAAACCGCCAGCAAAGTGGTCGTCGCCGCAGCCTTGATCATGGTCTCCGTCTTCTCCGGATTCATCTTCACCGATGACATCATGATCAAGCAAATCGGTTTCGCCCTGGCATTCGGTATTCTCGTCGATGCCTTCCTGATCCGCATGATCTTCGTTCCGGCCGTCATGTCAATGTTCGGCGACAAAATCTGGTGGCTGCCGAAGTGGCTCGACAAGCTTCTGCCAGACCTGGATATCGAAGGAGAAAAACTGCTGCAGGAATTGGATAAAGAAGAAAAAATCAGAGTGAAGAATACAGAAGAGAATCCTGTATGATTCTGATTAAGCTGCCGGGAATGTTTCCGGCAGCTTTTTTCTTTGGGTAAAGCAAAACCCCGATTGGAACACTCTTGGCTGCTGTTTCCAAGCATTTTCCAATTCGCCCCTGTGTTGGACACTTTTATGACTATTTCCTTTTTCTGATAAACATACAAACGCCGTGTCTGGAAACCATTAAGGTTCCTGGACACGGCGTTTTTGGCATACAATTATTTTGAATAAATGGAATTGTCTTCAGCACAGGGGCGCGATTTAGCCCAGGTCTTCATCCCTTATAATAGAAACGATTTCTTCAACCGCCCATCCCCAGGTATTCTTTTTTCTATTGAATCTTCTTTTGCAGATGTATTCAATTTGGTCGTAGTTTTTAAGTTGATTTTGTTCAACCAATTTGGGAGAAATGAATATATCATTTACAAAGGCAAAGGGCTTTATATCAAATTTATTAACATAACCTTTACTATTTTTAATGAAATTTAATGAAAATTCTTTATTACCTAGTGAAATATCATAAACGTTAAATAAACCCTCTCTCTTTTCGTCTGCTAACATTTTGACTTTTAAAACTTTATCAGCTTCCCAGTCATTAGAATTTTCAAAAGCGCCTGCGTAAAAGTATCCCTCTTTTAAAGTCGGACTAAAATATGCAAAATGGATTACGTTTTTCGCTTCATTATTATATGTAACAAAAATATCCGTAAACGGAAGTGTTTGATATAAAATGTTCTCAGCTTTCTTAGCGAACTCTTTTAGGTTCTCTCTGCTTTTAACTGCTTTTGTCTCGCTATACCAGCTTTCCTCTTTCCATCTTTCAAGTTGCTGCGGTATTTTCCCCTTGGTCGCCATTCGATTAGAAATTAATTTATCCAATTCGAATTTGGCATTTGAAAACATTCTCTTTTCAACTAAAATAGGAACAATCTTCTCTTGGAGTCCAACTGTCATCTCCGGTTTCGATTTACAAAGTAGCCCTGCACATAAGCAATAAAATCTTTCTTTATCGTCATTTACTAATTCACTGATTAATCCCCAAATCCAAAACTCCCTGTTTTTAGTTCTTGCAAAAGGAATTAATGTCTCAAATGCTTCTTCTCGTCTATTAACTTTCATTAGTAACTTCACTTTATGATAAGGAAGCCAATCAAAAGAAGGGTTTTTTTGTATTTGAAGATCCAGTACTTCTATAAATAAATTTATTCTTTGCTCTGTTGTCACCGCAGTGTCTAGTGATATTAATTTCTTCGCATAAGAACTAAGGACTTCTTCTGCTAATGGTCTAATTTCTATCTCTTCACCTTCATCGTTTTTAAAAATAGTCTTTTGGAAATCTTCCTTAGCAAACCAATCAAATCCGATCGTATCCATAAACTCAAGATAACTTGTCCCATTCAGTCTCCCTAGGAATTCCTTAATCAGGAACCTGGAAGCTGAAGGTTTACTAGTCACATTCAAATTCCTGTTTTCAATAAAAATACTTTTTCTCCCAATAAATCTTAAGAGCTGCGGAAGTACTTTATCAGCGAATCCTTCTCCTTGCACAATCACTCTTCGAATTGACCATAAATATGAATCAGTCAATGTTCGAATATATTTATCCCCCGACAATGTATCATAAGGTATAGCGGCATGATCATTAAAATAAGTGAGCCGTTTTATATAATCCTCAATCTCTTTTTCCGCTTCTTTTAGAAAATCATACATAATCCAACCAAAAGTAAGTATGGCATCTTTATCACTCGTATTTTCTTTAAGATAAGGGACAATTGTATTTAGAGCTTTTGCTGATTCACCTTTTGCTCTCAATTTCTTTGCTTGTTCAATTGGATCTAAATCGAGTTCCCCCCCATTTTCATGGACTTTTTTAAATAATTTTTCTGTTTCGATTAAGATTTCATCTATCTCGGTATCTTCTTTGCCGGTGTCTTCTAACATTTCCACAAACTCATCTTGATCTATCCGATGATATAAGAAATCACTTAATAATTTATATTTCACATAGAACTTGGTACATATTTGATACAAATCATTGTTTAAGTTTTTTTTGGTGTACATCTTTGTATCCCCCTTATTCAACTATGTAAATTTCTTTTATTAATCCGACAATTTCCTGGAAAAATTCTTTGCTTCCATCGGCATAACTAAATGTTGATATCATTCCAACGCTGTTATACCAAAAGTGGATATCAACATTACTTACTTCATTAGTAAAACTCACAAGCATATTCCATTCCTGTTGATCTAAGATTTTCATTTGAACATGATGACCCTCTAGTATTTCATTAAATCTTATTAGAAATGATTTTATAGTTTCCGTCTCATTCACAAAGTCCTTTGCAGCTGGGCTCAACAAACCTAACACCGTCGTGTAGTCTTTTTCATCGCCCAACTTCAACCTTGGAGTTTTCACTTCACCTTTGCCATTATAATCGAAGAATAATTCAATACTTCGACCTTTCATCTCTAAAGTAACAATTTCCAAATAATTCCTCGTTGCTATGGTTGAAATGGTTGCTATTTTTGCAAGTTTATTTTCTAAAAAACTCTTTATTTCTAGAGAGGCCGTGCCACTATTTGAAAGAGTTAAAATGGCATTGCGTTTATTACTCTTTTTTACAGATGCTGTTTCTCTAAACTCAGTTTTTAGAAACGGAGAAATCGGCTTCCAGTTTATAAGATAGACATTACTTAAACCACTCGATATTCCGGTATAAATCCATTTAAAATATTCCCTATTCGTTCTGCCACGATTCTCCTCTTGGCTAGTAATAAAGAAAACCGTTTCAAATGAATAAGCCATCGCCTTATTCACTGTCATTGCCCATCCATATTTAACTCTGCAAGCATTTAAAATCTTAAAATATTCACTCGTTGGTACTTTTAATTTTTCAAGTACTCGCCTTTTATAAGCTTTTTCGAATCTAGTTAATTTATTTTTGTTTTTTTGGTCTCTGTAAAGTTCTTTTTCGTTTTTGTTAACCACAGTATATTCAGATGGATGATCCATCATTTCTCTATACTCTGGACTTCTTTCAAAAGGCTCCTCACCAAGCACTTCATCCTCATATTTTTTCAAAACCATTTGATATGCAATAATCTCATTTTTGCTTAACTCATTTTTTGACATGTTCAAATAATTTTCGAATACAAGAGTTTCAATTAGAGTTTCATCCTGCAACTTTATATGACAAGGGATAAAGCGCAGGGTTACTTTTTCGTTATTTACCAGTATTTGTTTTTCGATGATTCGATCGTGTTTTACATTAATAACCTCACCAAAAAAACCATTATCCACCCTTTTTGATACATTTAAAGGGAAATCCAGTTCTCTATTAGTAACTGACGACACCTCTTTGTTGCCCATATTTGCTTCATAAGCATGAATTGTTGAATTGAAAATGATATAGTCATTCGTATCGATATGAGACGCATTTTTAACCAAATTCATTTTTATCCAATGATTTACTTTTTGTGCTTGTTCATTTGAGAAAACTAGTATCTTACTATTTTGTGGATCTGAATAGGCCTTCGTCAACGCTTCAATTCGGTCGTCCTTACTGCAAAGCATTATATTCTTTCGAGTCTTTATAATTAATTCATTATATTGATCTTTGGTTATTTTCTCCGCGATCTCATTACATACTTTAATAATCTCAGAATCGCCAATTTGATTTTTTAACTCCACATCTTTCACTTCCGAAAGAACCCCTTTATTTTCTAGCATTCCTTTTAGGTACGTTAGATTTAGTGCGTTCTCAGTTTTCGATCCGTAATTAAGCTTATTTTTATCTCCAATAAAAAGTATTTTTCGATTTGGATTTGAATTTAAATCGATATAACTTATAATGTCATCCAGTAAATGACCAGATCCGAATTGAATCAAATCCGAGTCAAAATTAGTATTCGTAATGAGTTGACTCTCATCAATAATATATAACGCCTTGTCTTGATCGTGAATTTCATCGTGCACTTTCACTGGGATAACTTTTTTATAAGACTCGTCTATTGTTTCGTTCTTAAAATCAAACACCGTATTAAATAGTGACTCCACTTCTTCAAGTTCTGGGTGGTTTTTTAACATTTTTCTTCTCAAGCGATTAGAGTATGCAAAAATGGGAACATCATTGAAATTTAAATCAAAAGCTAATTCTCTAATATTAGGAATTAATGCTGTCTTGCCGCTTCCCGTATTACCGGTTAAAGTCATTACTCTGCTATCAGAAAGAAGAAACTCCTGAATTTGCTGAATAGAATCCTGATTTCTAGACTGTACTTGCAGAAATGGCGTGCTCAACATAGGTTCAGCATGATAATCAAATTGATATTCTTCTGCTGTAAAGAGTGTCTTTGTAAAAATCTCTCTCTCATTGCCCTTCAAAAAGTTCACTTTGTTGTTTTCTACCACATCAATAATATCTACAATTTTATTTAGGTAATTGTGCTGATCAACGATTGAGAAGTTGACTTGAAGCTTCCCAGGGACTTCACCTAAAACTTCTACTTTGTTATGAAAACAGACTAGAGTTGTTACCGATTTGCGATCGAAATTATACATACGACCACTAATTTCCTCAATCAACTTTATGCGCTGTTTCATGAGTTGACTATACGGGTTTGGCGAACTTCCTCCTCTGACAACTACGCCATTGTTGAGCATCCATTTTCCATATTTAAACTCCTCCTCAGAAGGCAACTGGAGTGTTCCATTATAATCTTTAAAATCAATTATAATTATTTGGTTCGCAGTAATTAACAAACAATCAATCTGTAACTCTTCCCGAGTAACACACTTTGGCATTCCAATCAAAATACCATCCCAGTGTCTTTGTTCAAAAACCTTTGCCAATTCTCTAGATATCTTTCTAAAAAAATCATTTTCATACGATTTCAAAGACTTCCCCTTATGAACTTCTAACATTTTTGTCCCCCTCTAGCTTCCTTTAATATAAATTCCTTTTTAGCTATCTTTTTAGAAATGATTACTGATGGTGTTTATCATAAAATGGCTTGCTCAGTGCTGATACATATTTGGTCTACTTTTACATGTTCTTTAATAGTTTCATAATAAGCTTTCTTGGAAAACCGCTTATAGTCTGCAACGATAGAAAATTCTTTTTTCGCCCGAATTACAGCAACATTCAGTAAATTAGGTTTGGAACAAGACCATTGGGCAGCGGCGTCACTACTGGCTTCTGTTCCAGCTACAAAATAAACAATTGCAGCTTCTTTTTCTTGAAATGAGTGGGCGGTACCAATAGATTTATTCATCCATGCCTGATTTTATGCTTTTCAATTTGCATAGATTCCAACTTTTTGCCGACAGCCGACTTTAAGCCTTTTTTTACTGCTGTAAATGGCGTAATCACGAAGACATTCGGTTCACCACCCTTTGAAAGCCAATGATTAGCAATAATGTCGGCAATTAACTCGCCCTGTTCTCTCACATACTGACAACAACCGCTACCCCTTTACAGTCTTACCAGGCGACTTTCCCTGTTTTCTTATTAGCCAATACTATCTTTCCTTCATAAGCAATTTCATTGGCGATTGAGAACATTGGATCAAGGCAACGGCGGTGAACCCATAGAGGCGTGCCAATCCAATCCTCCCTCATTTTCCATGTGCCAAAGTCGTTCGCCCGATCTGCCAAGCTTTGAACTGAAGCCGTAAGGCCGATAAAGTCTTCTTCTTATTGATAATTTTTACGAATATCAGTCAAAATTGTCTTGTCGATTGTGACCACTGGCTCAATTTGAATCGGATCTCCAATGATAATCGCTTTTTGTAATTTCCACAACGCACCTGCCGCTTCTTGTGGGCTTGTCTGTCCAGCTTCATCAATAAACAAATAAAAAAGTACTGAATAAAGTTCTTATCTATCCCTCGATATAACGATGAGAAGCTGGCAAACGTTGTACTAACAACTGGAGTCAACAAGTGAATAATATTTCACATGTTTTTAAGGTATCGAATATGATCTTGATCATTTAAATTCAGCTTTTCCCGGTCTCCGGATCAATCGCTTCCAATATGAAGCCGTCATCTTGTGTTTCTGTCAATATATTCGGCAGTAGCAGGATCATCCGAGTCTCGTCTTACGGTATACCTTTCTTCGTTTATTTCCATATACAATGTTACTCTATCCCCCATTATCACTATCCAACTTCCTAAAATATTGTTTTCAACAGCATTATTACAAGCTGCGAAAACCAAAATAGAAACTAATACCGCCGTGGGGGCTGGTTTGGAATTTCTAGCTGTTGGTTGATAGCGACCGGCTTGGAGTTGGTCGCTGTTGTTTCCAGTAACTTTCCCATTTTACCCTGTGTTGGAAACTTTTAAAAATATTTACTTTTTCTGATAACCATACAAACGCCGTGTCCAGAAACCCTTGTGGTTCTTGTACACGGCGTTTTCGGCATGCATCTTTTGTGTATAAATTGAATTGTTTTGACAGTTTTCAGATTTTATAATAAACCTCTGGTGCGTTATTGGTAAAACTATCTCTGGTATTCACTATCCGTTTCTAAACATTCAATAAAGGGCGTACAAAAGGTTTACGAATATATTTAATTATAAATTTTCATTACCACTTGCTCTGCTAGCGCTATATTTCTTGTAATTCCTTTACTTGTTGAGGGAACAAAAGGAACCCGTAAAGCTTTCGCCTCTTCGACGACAGTTTCTACAGCGTGGTGAGAACTATTGGTTATAATAGGAATGACCAAGTCAGATTTCTTCACTAAGTTTTTTAGACGTTCTGCTGTGTCATTAGCATCGCCCATTAAAAGCTCTCCTCCTCTCTTTTGAATCTCTCGCTCATATCTAGATCGATCATGTTCAAAAGAAACAATTAATATTTTCTTTCCTAAGAGAGTTAGAGGCAAAGATTTAGCAATCCTTTCTTTTTTACTTTTTCGCTTCCTTTTCTTAGAGGTGTTTATATCATTTGGTCGTTTATCTTTTTTAACTACTGCTTTTTCATATTTCCAAATCACTTTAGGCTTAGATGGATTCTTTTTACAAACTGCTAAATCAACAATGTCTCCAACTTGAAGATTAAATTCATGCTTGTCTTGAATAGAAATTATCGGACTATAGAAGCTTTCCTCAATTTTTAGTTGTCCATTTCTATTTGAACGACAAACCAACTCAGACGCTATTTCTTCAACAATACATTGATCGAATTGTATCCGGCATTCTTTTTCTCCCGTGAAACGTCTTTCTTCCAACAAAAAAGCAAACTCTTTTTTCCCGTTTTTCATGTAGGTATAAGCAACCGCTAAATCTCCATGGTGAAGTTCTTGCTGACGAACGGTCTCCTCAGATACAAATGCGTTTAATTCCGGGATTGTCCCTCCTATTATTCCTCTTTTAAACTCGTATAAATTAGGCAAATTGACTTTTCGATCAGTTATTTCCGAGAACTCTGGCAGCTTCTCTTTTATCTCTACTTCACTCTTTTCAACTGTATCTTGTACTTTCTGAGTGCTTTTTTTAACTTTGTTTTTTGTACTCTTTTCAATTTCAGTAATACTTCTATCAAGAACGCTCAGTAATTGTAAAATTTTCTGCTGGGTTAAAATGATTTCATATTTTAAAGGGGAATCTTCAATTTTTAGCTGATCTGCATAAATTTTATTATCCTCTTTTAAAAAGTCATAGAACTCTCTATACATATACTCAGCTCCTTCATAATTCAGTAATTATTCCCTCAGTTATCATAAATCTTTTTCGTACTAAACATTACTTTCATCAATAATAAAGCTCCAGCAACAACGTTTACCCCTGGGATCGATAGTGCAGCTAAGATAATTGTAATTTTCGTTGCTTTCGCTCCGCAATAAACTGTCATCAATCGCCAGTAAGTTGTTTTCTCGATTTCCTTTTTGAGGTAGCGCTTTGTAAGGGAAGCTGAAATCAAAGCGATTGACCATGCAGAGAGATATGGCAAGTAACCCCATAGATTCGTATTTTTCAAAAGCTTATCGACGACACTTTCAACATCAGCGGTTAATTGCTCATTGGAAATACCTGAAGTCTGAACTCCCATTTTTTCCGCCAGCTCCTCAGTCAGGACAACTTGCTCACTCCCCACTGCATCTATTGCATTTTGGGCATAAGCTTCAGAATCCGTTGCTTTAAGTTGTAATGACTCGATTGGACCGTTTTCATCCTGAAGAACGACATCATACTTTGCGTGGTTTGTGTCCTCAAATACGTAGGCGTTAATTGAATCGCCATCGGAGTTCTCTACTTCCACAAAATGAAGTTCGTGGGCAATGCCTTTGACATTGGAAATAAGCCCCAGCAACTGATCCTCATCCAGCGAACTGACATACGTATGCAGCTCTGTGAGATCCGCATCTTTCAAATCGCCATTACTGCGTCGAAGTGCTTCGATTATATAGCCGTGCTCATCCATACTTATGTTTTGCCCGTTCGCATAAAAATCACCCAGTGCATAGGCTATGCTTATTTCATCCCAATTTTTTTTGACAACTTTTTTAATTTTATTCATTCAATTGGTTCACTTTCTTTTTAACGTCATGTCGACTGATTTGGTTTTCCTTCTTCTTTCCTTCATGGAAGGCCGAAAGCATTTCTTCTTTGCTGGCCACTTCACCGTTAGCGGCTTTTCGAAAATACAAATCCATAGCTTTCCCTATGCCAAATGTCAAACCACCCACTAGCGGAATCGCCATCAGACCGCCAATACCCGGAAGTCCAATCTTGTACAGACCAAGAGCGGTCTGTTGAGCCGCGTAGCCGGCACCAACCACTCCACCTACATATTTCAAAACCTCCATACTACCTTCTTCTTTTAAATCCACTTTCCGTATTAGTCCAATCTTGTAGCCCATAAAAGCCTGGATTGGCGTTAAAATAAATATGTCAGCAAAAGGAATCGGCTGAACTGCGACTGCAGCACAAATGACAGAGGTATTGGTAATCATCTTATTCACTTTTTGATCATCCGTTAGTTGATCGTTCTCCTCGATTTCAAAGAACTCTTTTGCTAATTGAGTTTTGTACTTTTGAAATACTTTCCCATGATTATCTTGTTTCATTTCCCTTTCCTCCTTTCTAAACTTTTTATACGTGGAATTACCCTTGTAACGATTAGATTAATAAATAATAATTCTTATATAATTTCCGCACTTTTACTTAGAAAAAAATGAAAGTAGTGAAGTACTATAACCGTCAAGCAAGACTTAAATGCATTTTACAAATAAGCTCCCTTTCAACCTTGAAGGTAGTTTTCCTCCAAAATAAGTTCAAGATGTAACTTTGATTTAAGAACAATTTCTATGTAGTTTTCAAAGATCACTTTTATTATTGATAGTTGTTCTAATATAATTCGAAAATTCTATTAAAATATTTATTAATATTATAATATCATTAAATTTACTTTTTATTACACTTTTATGGAATAAATATACTTAATTTGATGAGAGAAGTTTGGTTGGTTCAAATTCTTTCTATCTAAACATAGAAAATACTTTTTTATATTTTCCAAATGGATCAGCTAAAACTTTGTTAAAAGTTCAAGTTGGTTTGAACTGTCCAATTCCAAGTGGATGAAAGGCAGGCATCCTCCACTATAGAAGACATCACCTCCTTCTGAATATGGATAGATATATAGGGTTCAAAATCCAAACCTTTGTGGATCTCTGTTAGTTTCTCAATCAATGGAATTGGCGCCACCCATGGAGTCAGGAAAGCATAAAGATAACCTCGTTCTATTTTTTCTGCCTCCCCGTATGGTGCAGTGTCCCATTTCGCTCCCCAGTTTTCCATACACCAGCGATACCAATCTGATTCATCTTCTGGCAGTGGCATTAACTTTTCGAAAGATAGCTTTCCTACTTTCTCATCTCCTTTTAAAAGTACTCTGTTCCACTTCTCAAGTGCTCCTCTTCCCCCTCGTACAATCAACATGTTTTCCATCCAATCAGCCAATTTTAACCACCCCTTTTGAAACGTGGACAATAGACTTTTGAAAACACAAAAAAGCCATTTCCATTAGTAAGCACACTTACCCCTTTTTCAAGATGAAAAAAAGTTTTAATGTGCTTATTAAATAGAAATGACTTAGAAAATTAAACTTAATTGATTCTATATTTTCAGTATTATATCAAAGCTTGAGTATATTAACATCTTTTTATTAAATAATATGAAAAAATAAATGCTTCATTATCTCGGTGAGGAAAATTGCATCCTGCCGATTTCTAAATATCTTCAAAGCATTTTAAAAATTTTCATAGAGTTTAATCTTATATCTCCTATGAAATAACAGAATCTATTGATTCCAAAGAGGATGGCTGTTTTTTGCTCCTGTAAGCAATCACGATAAGTCATCTTTACAAAACAAATCGTTAAAGTTCCTCAAATCCTAACTGCCCCGACCACGCCCCACCGGCCTCTGTCTTTCCTTGTCACCTTCAGCTTTTTCATTCTAGTAATACACATACATTGGGTCCGCTTTCCTGAAAGTAAAAAACTGCCGATGCTGTTCTTCGGTCAGATAATAAGTCCGCTGCTCCTTTACGTCAAAACGTCTGGCTTTAGCAGCACGATGGTTGCTATCGATTAAACTGAAAATTCCCGATGGTTCAGAACATGATGACTGGCTTCAACAGACCTGCCTGCAGAATAAAATTTTCGTTCAAATTTTTTGAACCAGGTCCCCCGCTAGCTTCACCCACCTGAACGGGTAGCCAGCCAATATTTCGTCTCATACCACATGCTCACACGTTATAAAATCGCGGTTCTCTTTTATCAAAGTAGTTTCGAAAGTTTTATAGTTTTTCAGACGAGATACTCTAACAATTTAAATTAAAGAACATTTCGACATCTCGACTTCCTTCCATTAAAATAAAATGGAAAGCCAAATCCAAATGAAGGAAGGGATTCCCATAAGCAATTACATTTACAGTGTCGGAATGACCGGTCTGGCCGGGCAAGTGATTCAAGTGGAGGCGACGGTGCGGGAGGATAAGGAGCAATGCGTCATCATCGGTTTGCCGGACGCGTCGATTAAAGAATCGAAAGAGCGAATTTTGAATTGCCTGCATGCACTCGATCAGGACATCGATATGAAGAAAATCACCATCCATTTATCACCGGCGGATGTACGGAAGCAAGGCACGTCGTATGATGCGGCGATGCTGCTCGCGGTCCTGCAGGCGATGGCGAAACAGCCGGTGAAGATTCCGGAAAAGACCTGCTTTATCGCAGCTCTCACGCTGAGTGGCCAGCTGACAACATTCCACAGTATGATTCCGACGATCCACCAAGCCATTTTGCTGGGCTTTAAACGAATTTATATTCCACCGATTGAAATTTCCCTTTTTGCACAAGCTGCGGATGTCGAGTTGATCCGTATGCCGGACATGCCCTCTTTACTTTCCCATTTACAAGGCAAAACTTCCCTTTTCGAAAACGAATTGACCTTGATTCCAACAGAACCCATCCTGGAAGAAACCGAAAAAATCCCCCATGTCTGTTTTTCGGTCATCCGTGGCCATGCGGAAGCCAAACGCGCGCTGCTGCTGGCAGCGGCTGGCGGCCATCACGTGCTGATGAGCGGTCCGCCGGGCTGCGGCAAGAGCTTGCTGGCGAATGCGTTCCATACCATTTTGCCGGATTTGACGCATGATGAAATGCTCGAAGTGTACAGCATTTATCAGCTGGCGAAACAGGCCCGGTCGTTGTCGGAGCGTCCGCCGTTCCGTTCGCCCCATCATTCGTCATCGGAAGGCGCCATCGTGGGCGGCGGCCGTTACCCCAAGCCAGGCGAAATGTCGCTGGCGCACCGCGGGGTCTTGTTTCTCGATGAACTCGGTCATTTTCCGCGCCGCGTCGTTGATACGCTGCGTCAGCCGCTCGAGAGCGGCTTTGCGGTCGTCAATCGCGTGGAAGGATCCGACCGGTTTCCGGCGACCATCAATTTGATTGCCGCGACCAACCCGTGTCCATGCGGCTATTACGGTTCTCACGAGAAGTACTGCGTGTGCGGTGATAAGGTGCGGCTGAAGTATATGAACAAAATCACCGGCCCGATCATCGACCGTGTGGATTTTGTGCTGGCCATGAAAAACCAAAGTGTGCTTGAACAGAAAACAGCGGATACATCTGAAGAACTGCGGCAAACCGTAACACGTGCCCGCGACCGGCAGCGTCTCCGCTACGGCGGCAATTACACGAACGCCATCGCACCGGTCAAACTGTTCGAAGAAAAAGTGGAGTTCAGCAAAAACCAGCTCGAACGGATTGAGACCGTCAGCAACCAGGAGAAGTTGAGCAGCCGGTCGACGTTGAAGATTTTGCGCCTCGCCCGGACGATTGCCGATGTACTCGGCGACGAAACGGTGTCCGATGCGGCGGTGGAGGAAGCGTTGCGATGGAAAATCAGCGCGTCACAGGCGCACAGTGCGTTGATGCGGTGAGTTCTCATGACACGCCGTCGTGAATTCAACCCGGCTTCCTATTACCACGTCATCATGCGCGGCAACAACCGCCAGCCGATTTTCGGGTCGAAAGAAGACATGTTCGAACTGAAACGCGCCTTTCTGCATGTCCATCAGGATTACCCGTTCACCGTGCTGGCGTGGTGTTTCATGACCAATCACTACCACATCCTGATCAAGCCGGTAAACGATCCTCTCCATAAGATCATGTCCCTGGTCAACCGGCGCTACAGCCAGTCCTACAGCAAACGCCACGGCCACATCGGACGCATTTACCAGAAACGCTATTTTGCCAAAGAAGTCGAGTCGCGGATGGGCTTGCTGACCGTCAGCAGCTACATCCACCGCAACCCGATCGAGACGAAACAGCCGATGGTCGAGCGATTGGAGCAGTATCCGTACAGTTCGTTCCCGCTGTATTGGGACGACGTTCTCCCCGCTCCGTCGTTTTTGGATCGGGAGCTGCTTCGGGGCTTGCTGCCGGAGCCGTTCGATCAGACGAATGCGGCATATGCGATGTACTGCCTGACGTACCGGCAGTTTGCGGAAGAGGATGGGTTGGTGGCGGATGAGTGAGGGGTGTGGCTGGGACTGGTTGAGGATTTGCAGCTGTTTCCCAGCTGCTCCCAATTCGCCCCTGTGTCAGACACTTTTATGACTATTTCACTTTCACGATAAACATACGAACGTCGTGCCTGGGAACCCTTGTGGTTCCTGGACACGGCGTTTTCGGCATGCATCTTTTTGTGTATAGATTGAATTGTTTCTGACACAGGGGCGCGATTTTCTAGTTTTAGTTTTAGAAGTGACTGCGCTTTGATTGCTTTACTCCTTGACTCTTTCTTTAATATCAGCACTAAGATTGATCGACTTTAATAACTTTCTTAAAAGCCTCGAAGAATTTTGTCTATCAAGTACGAAGCAATCAATTGAAGAAGCTTGCCTGTAAGGCAGCAGTATAAAAAATGAAGACACTTATGTTGAAGATAAACGGAACGGAATTTTTGCAGCGATTGATGGAGCGATGAGACTTGGCGGAATCACGGGAAAAATGGCTGCGAATCTTGTCAGAGTATGACATACGCCATCTTTTCCATAGGGTTTATTCGGTTTTACGCATCTGGAATCATCCGCATACTCGTAGAACCCACCTATGCCGTTTTCTATCCCCTGCAATACCATATATCTTACCGCTATCCGTTTGCCCATCCTCTTCCTCCTCCAGACAAGACATATACTATACCGGAAAATATTTCTCTTGGAACTCCTGATAATGATCAGCCAGTTTGCCGTGCATATTCACATTAGACATCAATTGGATTTTTACCCGCTCCACCAGCGATTCCCATGTAATCATTTGAATACTTTTTCGCAATTCTGGCGTGATAATATCTCGCATCGCATTCTCGTATTCCTTATGGAGCTTTTTATTGTTTTTTGGACCGATCAATATCAATTGTTTTTCGCCTCCGGAATCTACGTAAGCAATGTTTCGAAGCAATTGATAATTCTTTATTAATGCATGATATTCCGATACTCCCGACTGAATTTTACCAGCGAGCATTTGCCGATAGACATTGCGATACTGCTTTTGATATCTCTCGCTGTCAGTAGCTTTACCAAAACCGTTTTCCGTGTATTTAACTTCAAAAAGCACTTCTTTGCCGGATTTCAATTTCAGATAAAAGTCAAAGTTCGTCCTTTCCTTTCCAGGCATATTTTTCTCAAACTTATACGCTTCAACTTCCTCACCTGACAACTGCAATGCCTTAAGCAATAAAGGCAACTGGCCTTCTGCAATGAGCGGATAGAAAAAATTGAAGCAGACTGCCTGTGAAGAATTCAGGTGGTGAAAGTATTGATGGAGCTTTACTTTTTCTTCGGTGATGTACTTAACGATCTCCGTCCTGTAACTACTTAGAAAATTTAATTCCCACTGACTGGCAGGAAGGATATAATGATAATCCTTGTCTTTTCCTCTCCATTTTTCAGGATGGGTTAGAGCCAACTTCGTCATTTTATAATCCGATAAATGAATTTTCATTGCTTGTTCGAACGTCAACCAATCGCCTCCTTGTTATAGAAAATTCTTTATTTGTCTTACCAAAAAGGTTTCTTGTTCTTCAAATAAATTTTACCATGCTGAATTTAAATTGTATAGAAAATTCAGATTATTTAAAAGTAAGGTTGTGTTGTCGAATTACAGTCAGCTTTCGTTATTTTTCTCCCTATCATTAATTACTTGCTACATTTCCAGAATCTTGACCCTTTTCAAAGCGTTGTGGTTTCTAAAGATTTTAAGAATACTTTTTTACTGAAATACGAACGCCGTGCCTGGAAACCTTTAGGTTTCCTCGACACGGCGTTTCTCCATATAACTTTGTTGCGTAAATTTAACAGCTTTTATTACAGCCCTGCTTTGCTTTAAACTGCAACGAGACTTATAGTTTAAATGTATTTGTATTTATTCAGATCTTGTTGTGCTTGCCTCAGTATGGAGTGCCAATTTCAATATATTCGTTTGTAGTTACTTCGTATCTAGACACAACACTTGAACGAGGATCGACGGTATACCAACCTAGAGTGCCAGTGGAATATTCATTTAATACATATACTTGAATTGAATATTCATTGCCATTAAGTATTGTATTAATGTAATCGTCGAATTTTTCTTCCATACCAAGACTGGTTTCCACATATACACTTTCACTATAAATTTCTTCCACCATTCTTACTGCAAGTTCCGCTTCTTCAGGGGTAAGAAAAGACTCTTGTAAATCAATTTTCCATAAATTATCTTCGAGCACAAGTGTATAATGATAAACAGTTGGCTCTTCATAAAAAACACCTTCGTAGTATACTTCAATTTTTTCATTAGATTCTTCTATATAGTATTTATCAGTTGGAATTTCCGTGAAAGGAAATGCATATAAGGTTTCAAGAATTAAAATCGGATTGTCATACACACCCTTCAATTCGTTCGAAATAAAATCCTTTGTGTAATGAGTATCTAATCCTTCAGTTATATCCTGAAAAGATTTGTTAAATGCATAACCTTCATAAGTTTCTACAAAAGCATCGCCAAAAGAGTCGGTTGCATTCTGTTCAGCTTGCTGTATAAGTTTAAATATTTCTAATGCGCTCGGTACTCCCGTTTCGAAAGGAATGCCTTCATCAATCATTTCCGCTCGATAAATAAAAACGGCATATTCTCCTCGTGTAATCAAGTCGTCTGTTCCAAAACGGGTGAGTGTTTTCCCACTGGTCACTTTGTGATTGACCAAAGCTGCCACTGCCTTTTGATAACGATTATTCACATCTGTGAACGTTAAGTTTTTGACATCTCCCTGCAAATTATAGGCCGATGCTTTTGTCAACATCAACGCAATTTCGCCTCTTTTCAAATTATCATTAAAGCCAAAATTGCTGGCGCTTTTTCCGTTGATCACTCCCGCGTGCTTCAACGCATTAATCGCTTTGACACCACGATCAGGAACATCAATAAATCCGGACCCAGGTGCATCTTCTGACAGTTCCAACGCATTCGCCAGAATAATTGCCGCGTCCCCACGTTTAATCTGTTTTCCTACACCAAACTGTGTCTTTGAAATTCCGTTCGCCAGTCCATTTTCTGATAAATATTCAACGGATTCTAAGTAGCGGTCTGAAACGTCCGTAAAATTTGTATTTGCGGCAGTAACAGAGATAGAAGAAAACAAGAATGCTAATAATACTGATGATAAAAAAACCTTTTTAATCAATTGGTTGGTACAAAAGTTCATTTACATTCCTCCTAATATTTTGTAAGTTTCATGGTATCATAATACTAGGAAAAATTACATGCAAAATTCTTAAATATTAAAATTTTTAAATAATTTAAATTAACTATGTTTAAATTATCCTGTACGTACAAACTAGAAATTTGTCCATCATCCTTTAATTCCGGCTTTACTACTCCGGGGAACGTTAAGGAGATACCACGAAATCGCATGTCAATAACATAAAGGCTCGGCAACAAAGAAAACTTCTCCTTTATCAGAAGTTTTCAATTTGTTCCTACGTTGGACATTTTACGGCTATTTCCTTTTTCCGAAAAACACGCAACCGCCGTGTCTGGAAGCCTTTTGGCTTTCTGGACACGGCATTTTTAGCAAGCAATTAGCATGTATAAACTGAATCACTTTCAGCAAAGGGACGCGATTGCATAATTAGTTGTACCATCCATCCGTAGAGGAAAATCGGAAATGACTACAATCCTTAATATTAGAAAGTGATTTGCCTATTTTTCCACTTCTGTATCTGCAGCTTTCTTCTTGTTCTCTGTATCTGCAGCTTTCTTCTTGTTCTCTGTATCTGACTCTCCACCTGCCTCTTGGTTTGGTTCTAGTTCACCTTCCCTAATTATACTCATAGCTAATTTCACTATTGCATCGTCTCTTTTGTCCTCATTTTTTATTTTTGAAATTAAAAAATTGCCGAAATAGAAATGATGTGTATTTACAAATCGATTGTGGAATTGGGTTAAAGTCTTGATGGTTTCAGCATGCATCTTAATATAGATAGCGGCTACTAAATCCGTGGCAATTGCACTTACACCTCCTAGAATAGCTATAATGATTTGAGATTCTACTTCAAATCTTCCAATATAGAAAAAGTAAAATGTGACACCAATAATAAAAAAACCGAGAGCTAAACAAACCACACCTATTTTATACAACCAAGAGTTTTCACTAAGGGCTTCGTCATAATACCTTTTTAGTTCTAAATGATGTTGCTTGAACAACGTTTCCGCCCTTGCTTCTATCGAATAAACTCCTATTCTGATCATTTCCAATTCATGATCGATAGCCTGGCGTTCCCCTTGAAATGCATTTCGTAATGGAACCATAGATAATAAAAGCATGGATACACCAAATAGAAAAATTAAAATTCTTGTTATTCTAGGATTTTGAAATAGTCCACTTGGAGATGCGAACGGTCCATTACTAATAGAAAGATCGAAAACAAAGATAGAAAATAAAAGACTGAATACCCCCAAGGCCATTAAAGTTCTCCTAAGCCATCGATGCCAACGAGCAAATTTAATAAGTTCTTTTCTTCTGCATTTTAAGAAATATTCTCTCTGTCGAAGCGCTTCTTTTTCAGTTAAATCCTGTGAAGATAAATCTTGTGCTTCTTTGTAATAATCTTCTATATCTAACATTTCTAACTCATGATCAATGTCTTGACGTACAATTCGATATACCTTTCCTAAAGGAACAAAAGATAAGGAAACCATCGAAACTCCCAATATTATAATGAGTATTCGGGTAAAGACAGGATTTCGGAATAGCTCTCTAAACGTGCTTGCGCTACCAAAATTCCTAAAATCAAAATCAAAAAGAAATATAGAAAATAGTAGACTAATCACCCCTGAAATGAATAAGCACATTCTGATAATCTTATACCATCTTGATACATTAATCAGCTCTTCTCTTCGTCTTTTTCTTAATTGATTTTTTCCATCATATTTTTTGGAGGGCATGCCTTTAACTTGAACTGTTAAGTTTTCATGCTTCATTCTTTTTGTTGATTTTAGTGGGGAAGTTGACTCCGTTGAAGTTCTGTCTTTTCCTCCTTTTTGGTTAAACTTCGAAAAAAACTTAAATCTGGCCATAAGAATCCTCCTATTTTAGCAAATAACTCTAAAAAGAAACGATAACTTTTAATTCGGCACATGATTTAGCTACTATGTATATCATTATTTTAGCACTGCTCATATATTAATACTATTTATTTACTGAAAATTCAGATAAAATTACTTCAATACAGCTGAATCTGCCTTTTTCTCAAATAATTTAGTTGTCTTCGACATAAGCTCCAGCTATAAAACTGATATCGCCTACGAATTCTTTTTGTTATCCGGTTTTGGGTGAGGCAGTAAAAGGTCACCTCCCGATATTTTTGATTTTGAAGTCTTAATCTTATTTCTCAAATTTTGTTTCAATAAGCATCTTCTTGAAGAGAGATAATATATAGTACATGATCGCGCTCTGCCCACCTTAGGGTCCAGAGCCTTTTCTTTTTTGTTGTGTTAAATAAAATGCGGATTCCAAGAAGTTGGTCGCGTTTGAAAGAAATATAAATGGATTGATTTCCCTCTATTGCTGTTTTTGCTCTATTTCCATTAACTTCTAATTCCCCACCAACGCTCACCCACTTCATCCTTCTTGAAAACTTTTAACAATATGTAAAGGTATGTAGCTCTTACTATTTAAATCCTTTTTTGCCTCTATTTTTTGACTAAATCATGACTGTTTGAACAAAGTCACGAAATTGCACAATGAGAAACATTGCTCTTTGTGCAATTTCGTGATATAACTTTAACGTATCTTAAATGAGGTGAAGAAATGACAGAAAGCAGTTTGCGGGATAAAAAGAAATTGGCAACGCGGAAAGCATTGGCCGAAGCTGCCTTTGAACTCGCTGTCGAACGCGGTGTTGATAGTTTTGTGGTGGAAGACATTGTAACGAAGGCCGGCTATTCACGGCGGACATTCGCCAATTATTTTTCCTGCAAGGAAGAGGCGATTGCGAATTCGCTGGGTCTGGATGAATATCTGCAGCCGGTTGACCAATTCGAATTTTCTCCGAAAGATCATACACCTTTAAGTACCATTGAAGTTTTTATTCGGCGAAGCTTTACGATCAACAAACTGAAGCGGCTGAACCAGCTTATTTCGTTGTCCCGGGAGCATCCGACGCTCAGGCTGTATGTGACCGGCGCGCTGAAGGAAATGCAGGATTTTGCCGGACGCGGCATCAGTGAAGAATACGGCAGCGATTATCCGCCGGAATATTATCATATTCTGATTGGCGCGGTGTTCGGGGCGATTCTTCCGGTTCTCGATGAAAGCTTCGACGTGAATTTGCCGGATGATGAAGAACAGATCGAAAACAGCAATGAGTTCAATCAGTATATGGATACCGTTTTTGCCCATTTACGAAAAGGATTCAGCTGAACGAATTAAAACAAACAGAGAACGGAGTTGCGCACGTGTCGAGATTTTTTTACAGCATAGGAAAAACAGCATACAGCAAGCCCTGGCTTTTCATTGCCGGATGGCTGCTCATTTTAGGTGTTATTATCACCGCCATCGTAACGAATGGCGTAAGCACAAGCAGTGAAACAAGAATTGACGGAACTGCCGCACAGGACGTGCTGGACGAATTGGCGGAAGAATATCCCGCGGCTTCCGGTGGTCAGGGAAGCTATCTTTTTGAAGCAGCTGAAGGAGAAGCCATTGACGCCCCTGCAAACGCGCAGGCCCTTGCAATGGCCGTGAACGAGATTTATGAATTGGATCACGTCGTGAATCCGATGGATATGATGCAAGACGCCGAAGCAATGGCCCAAATGCAGGAAATACAAGGCATGCTGAGCCAGCTGCAGACGCCTGAAGTGGCCCACCGTCCGTTCGTCATCCAGGATATGCCGGTTCCCGGTGTCCAGATTTCGGAAGACGGCACCGTCGCATTATTTCAGTTTCAACTCACCAAAACAGCGGAAGATCTGAGTGAAGGCGAACGCGAAGAACTTGCTGATGCAGCCGCAATCGCTGAAGACGGCTCTTCCATCACCGTTATCCCGACAGGCACGCTGCAAGGTGTCGATATCCCGATTGGCGGTACGCATGAAATCATCGGCCTGGCAATCGCTGGTATTATTCTCGTTGTCACACTCGGTTCGCTTATCGCGGCAGGTCTCCCGCTCGTTGTCGCCATGATCGGCGTCGGTGTCGGTGTCGGCGGAACATTCGCCTTGTCGAATATCTTCGAGATCAACTCTCTGACGCCAGTGCTTGCCCTGATGATCGGGTTAGCAGTCGGAATCGACTATGCGCTGTTCATCGTCAACCGCCAGCGCAATCTGATCATTGCACAGAAACTGCCGGCCAAAGAAGCAGCGGCCCGTGCAACCGGCACAGCAGGCAGCGCGGTGTTCTTTGCCGGCCTGACGGTCATCATCGCATTAAGTGGTTTACTGGTCATCGGGATTGGGTTCCTGAGCAGCATGGCGCTCGTCGCTGCGTTGACCGTTTTGATCGACGTTCTTGTCGCATTGACGCTCCTGCCTGCATTACTCGGGCTGATCGGCGAACGCATCGTTTCGGATAAAACCAGAAATAAACAACAAGCTGCAACTGCTTCCAAACCAAGCTTTGCACAAGGATGGATTACAGGCCTCCTGAAAGCCAAATGGGTCGCAGTCCTGCTCGTCATCGCGGTTCTCGGTACACTCGCTGTTCCGGTCGCGCAGATGAATCTGGGCATGCCGTCCGGCGCCAGCGCCAATAAAGACACACCGACGAGACAAAGTTATGACATCATCTCTGACAGTTTCGGTGAAGGCTTCAACGGACCGCTCCTCGTCGTCGCAAAAGATAAAGACGCAGAGGCTGTCAATCCAGAGGAATATTTCCAGCTGCTGTCCAATATCTCACAGCTTGACGGCATAGCGGAAGTTTCTCCAGGCGGATTCAATGAAGACGGAACCATCGCGATCATCTCGATCATTCCGGAAAACGGACCGACGGATGAAGCGACAAAAGAATTGGTGGAGAACTTACGTACAGACGCGGCGACCACCGAAAACACGAACGCTGAAATCGGCGTGACCGGCATGACTGCGATCAATATCGACATCTCGGAGAAATTGGCCGAAGTGTTCCCAATCTATATCGCGATCATCGTCGTATTGTCACTTCTGATTTTACTGGTAGTGTTCCGCTCGATTCTGATCCCGATCAAAGCAACCGCCGGCTTCCTGTTGAGCATCATGGCAACATTCGGCGCGACAACGGCCGTATTCCAATGGGGCTGGCTCGGTTCCTTATTCGGAATTGATACAGGCGGTCCATTACTGAGCTTCATCCCGATCATGGTGACCGGTATCCTCTATGGCCTTGCGATGGATTACCAGGTATTCCTCGTGTCGTCCATGCGTGAAGCCTATATCCACGGTGAAAAAGGCGATCACGCCATCGTCAGCGGCTATAAGACTGCAAGCAAAGTGGTCGTCGCTGCAGCCTTGATCATGGTCTCCGTATTCTCGGGGTTCATCTTCACTGATGACATCATGATCAAGCAAATCGGTTTCGCCCTGGCATTCGGTATTCTCGTGGATGCTTTCCTGATCCGCATGATTTTCGTTCCGGCCGTCATGGCGATGTTCGGCGACAAAATCTGGTGGCTGCCAAAATGGCTCGACAAGCTGTTGCCGGACCTGGACATCGAAGGAGAGAAACTGTTGCAGGAACTGGATAAAGAAGAAAAGATTAGAGTGAAGAATACAGAACAGAATCCTGTATGATTCTGATTGAGCTGCCGGGGATGTTTCCGGCAGCTTTTTCTTCGGGTAAAGTAAACCCCGGATGGGACACTCTTGGCTTCTGGTTCCAGTAGTTTTCCAGTTCGCCCCTGTGTTGGACACTTTTATGACTATTTCCTTTTTCTGATAAACATACAAACGCCGTGTCTGGAAACCTTTGGGGTTTCTGGACACGGCGTTTTTGGTATGCATTTGTTGTGAATAAAGGGAATTGTTTTTAGCACAGGGGGCCGGTTTTATCAATTTATGTTGGTTTTGTTGAATTTGTTGATTTTAAATTGTATAATTAAAATAAACTTGGAGGTGGAGAAAATGATTCCTACTATTGATCAAAAACAGGAAAAAGAACAAGAAAAACTATGGGCCAGCGTAGAAACATTGTCTTCTATCAATAGCGAACAAGCCGAGGCCGTATTGAAAACAACTGTCGAACGTTCTTTGAAGCAAATGGGTTTTGCGACTCCAGCGATTTCCGGTCTTTCATTGAAAATAACTGATTTACAATCTGTGTTGGAATTACACGAATTGGAACGGAAAATAAAGCAGCAATTGAAGAAAACTGATCATGAAACTGCCTCTGAGCTTCTGATCGATTATTTCGAAAAGGTAAGTCAAATGACTGATGAAGATCCTGCAGCCATCCAAAAAAAGCTGCTTGCTTCTCTTGTGGCTCGTAATGCCAAAAGAACTTTAAAACCCTTTTATATCAGGCGGTCTTCTAAACGCCACAAAACAACAAGCTCCTATTATTCGCCAAGTGAAGCAGCTAAAAAAATTGGGTTGAGTGATCAAACGATTCGGAGAATGTGCGAAAAAGGAAAGTTTGATGGAGCCTATAAAACAGATGGCGGCCATTGGAAAATCCCTAAGAGTAACTTTATTACAACTGATGAACAAGATGCACGAGCGAAAGACTTTTTCGAACGAATTGATGCCAAAAATCAGAAAGCAGGGCAAGTCGATGAATTCGATTTATGACTCACCGGCTATTCCGAAAGTTTTTATAGATACCACCATTCTTTGCGGAGCTTTGCGTACAGATGGTATCAATCGTAAAATTTTACAAGCTGCCCGCTTTCCAAATCTTTATCAACCTGTTTTCTCTAAAGTTTGCTTGTTTGAATTTGTGCGCAATGCAGCCAATGGATTAGGTAAAGGGGATAAACGTGTGAGGTATGGAGCGGATGACATCGAAGAATTCTTTCAGGAATTTCTCAATCCCATTTTTGAACATTATGAGCATTTGCCGGTTAACAGTGTTTTAGGGAGATATAGTGTAGAAACGATCATTCGAGAACATTTGCCGTTAGGAGATGTGTTAGTGGAATTAAGCGGATGCGATTATAACACCGCTAAAACCATAGCGAAGAAACAAGAGATGGCCGAACCACTTTCCAACTTCGATCAGGACGATGTTCATGTGTGGGTAACAGCAATTCAAGAGAACTGCGATATAATCCTAACTTCCAACATTAAGCGTTTTCCTTCTGAGATAGGAAAATATACAACGCATTGACCCACGAGTATTCTATGCATCTTTACAAAAAGCCTAAAGAGTGGATTAAATCTAAAACGTTCCAAATATAAACTTTAAGTAAGTCTATTTATGACTAACTATAAAAGTGCATGCAGAGTCCTATCCATCACTGGAAGAGCCGGATTCTTCAGGCACTCTTTTTACATCCTCCCCAGGGAGCGGGACAAATTGAATCGCTTCTGACACAGGGGCGTGATTTTAACGCTAGTGGGGGGCGATTCTTATGTAGTTGTCGTGTAGAAACTGAATGATTTTCAATTCAAAGGCACGTTTTCTCCCAATCAATCCTTCTCTTCCCTCTCACTCCATCTGACCTCTTCCGAAGGATCCACCATCTCAAGCTTTACCTGAAACCCTTCATAGCTCATTAGCATCTTTCCGATTTCTTTCCACGCGTAGGACTTCCCATCCACTACTAGCACAGGGACATCTTCATCCAGCGGATTCCATTCAATCCGTCCAGCCATACGGTCTTTCTTCATTGAAAGACTGGATTGACCATTTGAGAACTTCCTCGCCTCCACATACATTTCGGCCATTCCCCGTTCTGCCTTGGAAATCAATTGCAGAAACAACTCGCCCTGATCTCCATGCAAATCACCAAACACCTGAAAGTGGTAGCCACCAGATGCTTGCTCTTCCGCTTCCATCACGATTCCCATCGGATCCAGGCGTTTCCTCAACCGGAAATGATGAACTTCTCCCTTGCCATCGCGGAGCGTCACACCTTCCGGATAACTCTCTGCTTCTACACCGAGTTCGTTCGCCATTATCTCATTAAAGCAATCCAAGCAAAGCCGGTCTTCGCCGAAATGAATATACACTTCGTTCTTTTGACATTCTTGGCACTTGGCCATCCCTGCCACCTCTTTCGTTTTCTAGAAGTTTCTCTCTTAACCATAGATTAAGAGACGGCTGATGACAACTGGTTGGAAAGAAAGCGCAACGGAGGGAGTTTTTCCATATCTACGATAAAAAGCGCAACAACCTGGGGAATTTCTGTTTTCCATGCATTTTCCAATTCGCCCCTGTGTTGGACCACTAGTGCTTCAGCGCAGGGGAGCGATTTCTTCAGGAGGAATTTGCGCTTGCTTCCCGGGAGAGCAGATATTCAATCGTTTGACTGAATATTCATTATTTTATATAAAATCTTATAGTGAATGAAAAGCAATCATGTTAACATTGAGTTATTAGTTTAAGGAGGGTTTTTGATGGACCAATTATTCAATAAATTAGATGAGTTGTTTGATGAGATCGTTGAGATTCGCCGCTATCTTCATAAATATCCCGAACTGTCTTTTGAAGAAACGGAAACGGCAAAATACATTGCAGATTTCCATAAGAATTTGGGCCATGAGGTACGGGAACATGTAGGCGGCAATGGTGTGCTTGCTTATTTAAAAGGAGATAAACCCGGTCCGACAATTGCTCTTCGCGCTGACTTTGATGCGCTGCCGATTCAGGAACAGACGGATGTGCCTTTCAAATCCACAAATGAAGGCGTCATGCATGCCTGTGGACATGACGGACATACAGCTACATTGTTAGGTCTTGCCAAAGCGCTCAACAGCATGAAATCTGAAATTGAAGGGACTGTGTTATTTCTCCACCAGCACGCTGAGGAATTGCCTCCAGGCGGCGCAATCGCCATGATTGAAGACGGCTGCCTGGAAGGGGTCGATGTGATTTTCGGAACCCATTTGCAAGCCCAGATACCGCTCGGGGAAATCGCTTATCGTTCAGGTCCTTTGCAAGCTGCTCCTGACAAATTCGATATTAAGATTATCGGTAAAGGCGGTCATGGCGCCAACCCGCACGAAACAAAAGACAGCATTGTCATCGGTGGCCAGCTGATCAACAACCTTCAGCAGATTGTCAGCAGACGAATCGATCCTTTGGAATCCGCCGTAGTCTCCATCTGTAACTTCGAAGCAAAAAATCCTTATAATGTGATTGCGGATACGGCTGTCATGTCGGGAACCGTCCGGACCTTCAAAGAAGAGATCCGCAGCTTTATCGAAAAGGAAATCGACCGTGTCATCGAAGGGACTTGTCTGGTTTCCGGAGCAGATTATGAATACACCTATACCCGTGGTTATCCGACAACCGTCAATCACAAAGAAGAAACCGAATTTATTGCGGCTTTGGCCCCTTCTGTCCCGGGAGTCGAGACTGTGAAAGAAACGGAACCAATCATGGGCGGAGAAGATTTCTCTTACTATCTGCAAAACGTCAAAGGCACCTTCTTCTTTACAGGAGCCAAAAACCCGGACACCGATGAAGCTTTTCCGCATCATCACCCGAAATTTGATATCGACGAACGTGCCTTGCTGACGGCAGCGAAAGTTTTGGGTGCTGCAACGTTAAGCTATGCAAAAAAAGAAGAACCCCTAGTGAATACAGCCCAATAAACATGAGTGTCTTACTGCCCGTTTAAAGAATACAATCTGATTAAGCTGGATAATACGCCCTGCGTCAGACACTTTTATGACTATTTCACTTACGCGATAAACAGACGAATGCCGTGTCCTGAAACCTTTGGGGTTTCTGGACACGGCTGTTTCAGTATCTGATTTTCTTATTTACATTGGATTCTCTTCAGTACAGAAGAGACATTTTCTCTTTTCCAGCAGTTCTCAAACATTCTTTATTTTCTTTAGATACTATTAATTTAACATCTCTAAACCTTCTAGAAACATATCTGTTATCGTATATAAATGCTCTCCTGCAATGAAAAATGAAAGATCATCTCTCTCTGTCAACCCTGTGATTATATATCCGTTAGCTCCTCGCTGGTGCTCTATCATTTGAATTGTGTGGACGTAAAGTTCTTCGTCTTTTTCAGTTGCAGGAATGGCATTAACTTCATACACGTTTAATAATTCATTAAACTCACTTGTCCATCTAATTAAATCATCGACAATGTTCTGATTTTCATAACCATCCATCGCTAAGATTTCAAAGTTACTTCCAATTAAATCTAATTGATTTCTGAAACTCTTATAATACATGTCGTTATATTCTTTGAATGATGAACTATATTCTGTTTTACCAATAGTTTCTTGTATATCTGCTTCCACTTCTTCCGATTCTTCAACGGCTTCCTCAGCTTGTGCATTCTCTAAAGCTATTTTTCTCTCTTCATCAGTTAATCCAGTTTCAAAATTTAATTCGCTTGATTTTATGTATAAAGTATAAGCATCACCTACAGAGTCTAGTGCTTTACTAACGCTAACATCTTCAGAACTTTCATATCTTCTACTAACTTGCAGTTGGCTTCCACCCAGATCATGATTGTAAAAATCCTTGTTTTCATTGATCTCAATGAACATTTCAAGAAAATAAAATCCATCCTGTAAACCTTGTATCATATCATCAGTTATATGAAATTCAACTCTATTTTCATTTTCTTTTTCTATCTCTACTGGTTCAATCGCGTGGAAAAGATCCCCATTAGGAGTATGTATTGCTCCTCCTACTTCTGTGCCTAGTGGTATGTTAGTATAGAAGTCAGCACTTAAAACCTGACTTTCCTTATCATAGCTTAGGTTCTTCAAATCGACGGATATACTCTTATTTTCACAAGCTGACAAAAATAAGAATGCGATTAAAATAATTCTGATTAATTTATTGTTATGGTGTACGGAACTGGGCATTGTAGTTACTTCCTCTTCCTTGTGCAAAATTTCTTAGTTGTAAAAAACAATATTTGAGAGATGAATTATAACAAAAATGAAAACCTCTTTAAGATTTACTTAAGTTGTAAGACATAAACCCTAGCAGATTGCGATAAGAATTGTTCCTATTTAAAATTAATAATCTTCTATCTCTAATTCAGCGTTTACAGCCGACCTTTATATATAATAGGTCGGCCAAATTTTAATATAAGATTATGTAATCCTTTTCTTACTGCTTCTCCTTAACCAACGCTCCCTTCAACTTCTCCTCAAACAACCGCAGCATCTTCTCTCTTAACTCCGGCCGCTTCAATGCAAACTCGATCGTCGTCTCGATAAAGCCGAACTTCTCGCCCACGTCAAAACGCTGGCCTTCAAAGTCATAGGCATAGACCGACTGGGAGTCGTTCAGTTTCTCGATGGCGTCGGTCAGTTGGATTTCGCCGCCTGCGCCGAGCTGGTGTTCGCCCAGGAAGTCGAATATTTCCGGCGTGAGGATGTAACGGCCCATGATGGCGTAGTTGGATGGCGCGGTTCCGGCTGCCGGTTTTTCGACGAATTTGTTGACTTCGATCAGTTTACCGTCTACTGAGACGGGATCAATGATGCCGTAGCGGTGGGTGTCTTCGTCCGCCACTTGCTGGACGCCGATGACGCTTTTGCCTGTCTTGTCGTATTGGTTCATCAATTGCGCCAAACACGGTTCCTCATTTTCGACGATGTCATCGCCCAGGAGCACAGCAAACGGCTCATCTCCGATGAATTTCCGCGCCGTCCATATCGCATGTCCGAGCCCAAGTGCTTCTTTTTGGCGGATGTAATGAATTTCAACTTTTGATGAAGCATTCACCGAATCCAACATCTCCAGCTTGCCTTTTTTCATCAGGTTTTCTTCCAATTCAAACGCGTGATCGAAATGGTCTTCGATTGCCCGCTTGCCTTTACCCGTCACGATGATGATGTCTTCAATTCCGGAAGCAATCGCTTCTTCGATGATGTATTGGATCGTCGGTTTATCGACGATCGGCAGCATTTCTTTTGGCATGGCTTTTGTGGCAGGTAAAAATCGTGTACCCAGACCTGCCGCCGGGATAATGGCTTTCTTTACTCCCAACATCTGCACCTTCTTTTCATTTTGCACTGACTTTTGCTACTTCGTAATACTCGCAATACCAATCTACGAATTTCTGCAAGCCTTCTTCAATGGATGTTTCTGGCTCAGTCGCCTAATAGTTTGGTGGCTGTCGTTTCTAGCAGATTCCAATTCGTCCCTGCGTTGAAAACTTTTACGATTATTTCCTTTTATAATAAATATATGAATGCGGAGTCTTGAAACTCTAGTGATTCCTAAACATGGCATTTTGAACACGCAACGTCGTGTATATACTGAATTTTTTTAAACACAGAGGCAAGATTTTAATTTACACTTGTATTATATTTTCAAGATTTTTTAAATTTCATCAAAATTCTTTTATTATATTTCTTAACCACATTCTTTTCAGAAGAGTTTAAACCTAAAGTACAGATTAAAATAATATAGGTTGTAACAACAAAAATAGTTTTTAAAAATAAATCCAACCATCCGAGTCCCCCTATATTAGGGAAGAAGTGACCCAAGAAAATAGTTAAAATAATAACTGACAAAATACCCTTTAAAGTTTCTTTGAAAAACTTTTTTACGTTTATCCCTATTTTATACCAATAGTACCAATTTATTATTATTACTTGAAATACAATGATTGATACTGCAGTGGAGACTCCAACTCCTAACGGTCCCATTAACGTTCCTAATAAAATTGAGGCCGGTACATTTAATACTGCCATTACAAGATAAGCGTAGGCTTTAAATGCGTGTTTATTTTTAACTTGAATAATAACACCAGCAAGTGTTTGAAACATAGGAATAGTTAAGGGGATAAAAATTATTAAAGTGACCCAATAAACTTCTGTGTAACTTGGTCCTGCCCATAATTGAACAAAGGACTCTCCCAAAATTACAAAACTAGATAGTACAAGTCCTAAAATTAAAAATTGAACTCGCCCAACTTTAATCATAAGATTTGTTAAGTCATCACCAGTGGCTCCTTTAGTAACTAATATCGAAACTTTAGGCATAAAAACACTCGAGATACTCAAGGAAAACTGTTGGTAATACATAACTAAATTGATTGATAGAGCGTAAATAGCTACTGCTGCTGTATTATTATATATACCAAGAGTAACTTGTCCGATCTGCCAAAACAATTGGTTAACAATTGATTGAATAAAAACAAAAAATGAGTAATTCAGGATCTCTTTTATAAATGCTTTATTTAAATTGTGTAACTTCACTCTAAGGTTAAGGAATTTAAAGCAATATACTCCATAGACAAGACCAATACCAATATTAAAGATAGTATCTACTACTACTATCGCTACTGACTGATAGCCCATAAGCAAAATTGACAAAAGAACGCCCGTACGTAAAAATATCCTTAAAATACTTAATGTATTTACAAAATTAAACTTCCCATAACCTCTCGCTATAAATTGAAATGAACCAAGAGGAAGTGTCAGCGTTAAATTGAAAACTAAGATAGCAGCCATAATTTGCGCTTTAGCAAATTCCTCAGCTGAGAGTGAATTAGCAAAGAAAAAGTCTAGATTTTTCACTAATACTATCCCTACAGCTAATACTAATAATGATATTATGCAATAAATAAGAAAACTGGTTGCTAAAAAATTTTCTTGTTTTCTATAATCTTCTTCACTTTGATACTTAGAAATAAACCGATAAATGGTGTTATGCAATCCAAAATCCATAATTGAAATGTAGCCTACTAACGAACCAATTAGCATATATAAACCGTATTCTGATTGACCCAATTCTTTTAATAAAAAAGGCGTGAATAATATTCCTACGATAGTGGTCAACAATATGTTCACATAAGATAATATTGCACCGGATTTTATTTGGTCTTTAGACATTTTAGGATTCACTTATATTTACCATCTTACAACTTATTAATTCTTGCATTAAAGCCCTATATGTATTTAAAACAATAAGCTTAGTGCTTTCATTACTAGACAAAACTCTGTTAAACAACATTTCAATCATAAATATGTTAAAATATTCTAATCTATTGGTTTGATCAAATATCATATTGAAAGCTTTAAATAACTCAATTATTTCTGAATCATATTTTCCATCCAGATAATTACGAAGATAAGAAATATCATTATTATAAACTGCTTCATTCTGCATCCACCAAAAAAGGTCATACAGAAATATGAACTCCCCAGAATGTTCCCAATCAATAAAATATATATCATTTTCTTTATTATTACTTAGTAAAATATTGTATAACCACAAATCTCCATGTTGATTTACAAGAGGTAAATTCGAATTAATTAGTTCTGCTGAGATATTTAAATCTAGCATATCACCGAGGCTTTTGAGAATACCATCATTTCTGATTTGGGTTAACTTATCCCTCATACATGTATAAACTACAGTATTATTCTCAGCATATTGGAAGTAATATTGAGCATATGTTTGAAATATATTAGAAATCACTTTGTTGTAATCTAACTCAGTCCACTCATTTTTAGGCTTAGAAATAATAAGTTGTTCGAAACATATTTTTTCACTAAGATTATACGAGATAACTCTAGGTATTCTAAAGTATTTACTGAAGTAATTATAATTATTTATCTTTTTCTGTAATGCTTTTCTTTCAACGCAAATACTTAGAACTTCTTTAGTATTTATATCAAAAATCTTAACATCTTTCTCTTCGGTTAAATCATTTGAAAGTAAATATACAGTACCCATAAAACTTTTATCAATCACCTCTCCTTTCACAATATTTTTTCGAGGAACAAAGAAACTTTTATAAATACTCTTGATACTAAACGAAGAATTGAGTTTGTAATTATTTTTTAAAATCACATTATTTACGAACTCTTTGGTATCCAAGTCGTTTCTATATATATACTTTAAATTTTGGTCTAAGACATATTTTCCAGGAGCCAAATAGACATGGTGTTCTTTGAATTTTTTTACAGTTGTTGCTATAACTCTATTAAAAGCAATCAATCTTTTAATCACACTTAATTCTCCTAAGTAAAATGAATTTATTTATTTGAAATTTCATTTTTGTAAGATACATATCTATTTGGCTGTATCAATGCTCTACTACAAGGCCCTTCAACAAATATGGTGTTCTTACCCTGCATTATTGACTGTGAAAGATTCAAAATCCTCTTAGCAGCCTCTTTTGAATTCCAACTATTCTCCACTGTTTTATATGCTTCAACACTAATTACTTCCCGCAACTTAGGATCGTCCATGAGTTTTGTTACGCATTGATAAAAATGCTTTAAATCGCCGTTCTTGTATATTAATCCATTTTTATTATTTTCCAGCATAAATGGCACTGAACCAATGGCATGACTAGCGACAACCGCACACCCACTATTCATTGCTTCATTTAATACGGCTCCCCACCCTTCATTAAAATCGCTAGTAAATAAATAGATATTTGAGGATTCCATATATTCTCTAACTCTTTTAGGATCCATGCTACCTAAAATTTCTACATAATCAGATAAACCATATTGAGTTATTAATTTATTAAGTGATATCTTCATTTCTCCATTACCAATCAACTGTAAAGTGAAATTATATCCTGCAGTCTTCAACATTCTAGCTATTTCTATTGCTTGCTCAGGATGTTTCCATTTAATAAATCTACCAACCCAAAGTAACTTCATTTTTTCATTTTTATTCTTTTCATAAATCAATTCGTTAATAAAATGCTCTTTCACTTCAGGGAAATATCCCCACTTAAATGTTTTATTTTTATATGCTCCTACCATATTAAAATCAGCAGCTGTATAAGCACTAGCACAGAGCATATATAAATTTTTATTAGTATTTAATGTGTGATTTTTGAGAAGAGAAATGAATACTTTAGGATTTAAAATTCTATATTTCCCTTTCTTAAAGATTCTCTCCATGTAGTAAAAAGTTAATTTATTTTTTTTATTACGATCTTTTATAAAGCAGGTTGGTGCTGACCCTATAATAACTACATCACTATTATTGCCTAATCTTACAGCCTCTTCTTTATTTTCATTATCAGTGTAAGTATTTAAGGAAAAAGGATACAAATTACTCATGTCAGAATATCCTAAATTTATTCTTTCTGCTGGTATAGGTTCAGTAGCAACAAATTTAAAATCTTCACCTAATAATTTATACATTTCTAAGCAAAATGAAAGTTGATGGTGATTCAAAAAGTTAGAAAAAAATGTTACTTTCACATTACGCCTCCTTCTAAACTACATATTTCTTTAAATTATACTTATGAGAAATTTTGTACTTTTTACGGTTCATCGATTATATCTTTATATATCTTAATAATTCTATTAGTATTTCTATCTAAATCATGTATTAGTAAAGAATGCTTTCTAGCTTTCTCAGAAAAACTTATAGCTAATTCTTTCTTTTTAAAAATTTCTCCCACATGGTGAGCGAGCATATAAGGTGCATCATGTTGATACAGAATTCCATCTTCATAATGCTTAACTCTGTCTATAACACCACCAACATACGATGCTATTGTCGGTACACCCAGTATTCTGGCTTCACTTAATGAATTTGATTCATTTTCAATAGTTGAAGCAGATATAAATATATTTGATTGCAAAAATCTTTCACACATCTGTTTTTCACTCAATGGTCCCGTAAAAATAACATTTTTTTCAATATCAAATTTTTTTATTAATTTTTTTAAATATCTTCCGTAATTAGTTATTAACAACTTATCAAAAAGAGTATTTGTTTTGGTAATATCTTTCCCACTTATATATAATTTAGTTTTCGGATATTTTTTTAAAATTTCTGGCATCGCACTCAATACATAATGTAATCCTTTAATTGGGTAATGTGCCTGACTGATAAAAAGTGAAAATTCCTGACATCGATTAATGTCCCATTTATGTTTATAAAATTCTTCTCTCAGGACTTCATTACAGAAGTGGTATTTTGCGTCTGGATTTATTTGAGCCGTGCTAGCTCTATCCCAAGTAGTTCTCCCGATTATATGCTTCACTCCTTTTATAGCTTTAATCTCATTGTCTCCTCTTTTTTCAAACAGTCTCTTTAATCCTTTGACATTGTCCAACCTCAAAATATTCCTTAAGGTAAATCCATATACAATCTTAAATGGTAAAGTAGAAAAAGTATGTTTGGAAATTATTGAGACTAATCCTTGAATAGATATAACAGTTTTAACATGTTTCTCTTTACAAGTATTTACCATAGATAATGAGTGTGCCATTTCGGTGCCATAAATGTGCACCACATCGGGATTAACTTCTTCTATAATTTTTCTGAAGTTTAAATTATATCTTATTATTTTTTTATCTGAATCTTGTACGGGCTTAAACGCATAATACGTTATATTCTCACCAGCATATCTTGTGAAGTCTGTAACTCCTTTTCTGGGAAATAAAATAAATAACTCGATATCTTTCTGTTTCGATAGTTCTTCTGCGGCCTTAATAAGCCACCCTCCAAATGGCGAGGGTTTGTCGCCCAACATAATGCTTACTTCAGGTAAAGGGATATTAACTAGCCATAGAATTTTCAAATAAATAACACTTCTTTCATTTTTACTGGAATTCGAATTAGTTTCTTTGAAGATATACAATTTATTTAAATATCAAATAATATGGATCGTATCCAGTGTCTCTTAAAACTAAATAATTGTATAAGATACAAAAGATTATTAAAGCCATGATATACATTCCTCGTAGCTCTTTACTTTTTATTTGTGAAATAATTATTGGTATTATTAACAGCGCATATGGTGCAAAGAAATGAGATAACCTTTCAATCATCATTACTTTCAAACCCAAAATACTAAAGAACGCATAAAAAATAATTGCATTTACACTTATTTTATATTTAAGATTTTCTAAATTAATCTTTTTAAAATGAAACATTACAAAGATTAAAATTGAAATTGGCAACACAATATTCGTGTATTTTAGACCTGACATCCCGTATGAATCTACTTTATATTCGGTATAAAAATACGTTTGAATATAATCTATAATATTCCCTATATATAGCATTGATATTATTGCAATAAAAAAAATAACTATTATATTTTTTAGCTTGAACCTATTATTTAGTATAAAGAAAAAAATAATCATAATTAAAGCAGTTCTGTGAAATAAAGCAGCTAAAAAAACTGTTAATATATACTTTCCCATCTTTCTTTCAAATAAATATTGGGAGCCGGCAAAGATAATTGCAGCAGCTAGTATTTGTCTCGTTATATTGAAAGAAGCATAGAAACTCCCTATTGTGACAAACAACAATACACTAATCCAAATATAAGGAGAATATTTTTTAAATTGCGTATAAAAACATAGCAGGATAATTAAAGAGGTAAAAATAAATAAATACAACTCGTTAGTGGTAAATACTCCAATAGTTTTATTTAAAAATACATATCCTATTTCTTGATAGATGTCTAAATAAAAGATATCTAGCCAACTAAATTGATTATAATAATTAAATAAGTTCACATAAGCATCATAATCAGTTGTAAATTCACCTCTAAAGGAAGACAATATAAAAAGCAAAATAAAGCTTGGAATTATAAATATGAGAACAATTAAATTTGATTTTTTATTACTTGAATTTCTTTCTTTTGAATTTATAATTTCATAAAGAAATCCAAAAAAGATTATTATTATATTAACTAAAAGGTATAATAACATTCTTAATTTGGCTTCCCTTCATATAGCTCCATTAGTGAAGATATAAATTTTTTAACAACTAATTCCTTATTATGATTCTTTTCATATATATTTATCGATTTCTCCGCTAATGTTTCACGCAATTTATTATTATTAAATATTTCATATAGATCCTTAGAAATATTTCCCGTACTTGTTATACAATAAGCACTTTCTTTTAAATATTTCATAGAAGCTACTTCTTTAGGACCTATAGCTAAAACAGGTTTTCCCAAAGACAGATACTCAGGAATTTTAGTAGAAATTGAAAGTCGAGTAGATTCAATACTCTTTTTATCAAAGGATTCTACATGAACTGGAATATCACATTTATTTAATTCTATTTTCAGTTCTTCGGTTTTTAAAGGACCACAAAATTCACTTGCACCTTCAATTTCTAATAATTCTTTTTCTTTTTGTCCAAGAGTTTGAGTGGAAAATATTTTCAAAGTTGCTTTTTTAGTACTTCCTTTTTCCTTATTGTATTTTTCTATAGCTTTTGCTAAAAAATTCAGAGTTAAATACCTTTTAAAATGTAAGCCGCCTGCATAAACCAAAGTAATCTCATCACTATCTTTTTTATCGAAATTTTCAATAAGCATTGATTCACTCATATTCAAAGCTACCATACTAGTTTTATTAAAAATTTTTTCATAACTCTTCTTCATTTGAGATGAAATAGAAATAAATAAATCACTATTTTTAATCGCTTTTCCCATAGCAATTTTAATTTTTTTCCTTCTAATATACCAAAATACAGACAAATTTTTTCGCGGTAAAATATAGTCGTCTGTAACATAAACAACTAATTTGCTATTAAACTTCTTTCTTACATAATCAGTAATTTCATAAGCAAATTCGCTATCGCCAGCACAGAAAAAAATAATTTGTGGTTGAAACTCTTCTAACCATATATTTAAATTTTTTGTATTCCAATATTTTCTATTCCACAAACATTCTCTTAAAATTCTTGTGAAATTGTTTTTTCTCACTTTTAAACTTTTTTCTGATTTTTTCTTTTGGTTTCCAAATTCTTCTAAAGAATTAGAAACTCTGCTACCTGGCTTAATATTTTTATTTAAAGTTGATTTTAAAATTTCCATGTCTGTAATTCTATAGTAATTACCAAAACTTTCCTCGTCAGGAAGTTCTGTATTGAAATATAATTGAGATATATTTTGAGAAGGGAGATTTTTAAAAAAAGATGCTAGTGTTTTTCCATTGTTTGAGGTAGTACTAAATGGATTATTACTAATTATTAAAATTCTCGGATAAAAATCACTTTTTTTAAATAATGATGTCATTTCTTCCACACAACTCTTTGAATATAATCAGTATAAGACAAAATAATCCTTACTACCTTTTCCGAAACATTCGGCATACTATAATCTTCAACATTTCTTAAAGTATTCGCACTTTGAGTCTCTAAAATTTCTAAACCCTGTAATACTCTCTCTTTCTCCAACCCAATCATCATCACTGAAGTCTCTTCCATTGCTTCAGGCCGCTCATGAGCCTGTCTTATATTCAAAGCTTTTAATCCAAGAATTGACGACTCTTCACTAATAGTCCCACTATCACTAAGTACAGCTCTAGCTTTAATTTGCAGCTTCACATAATTATTAAATCCTAATGGCTTTATTGTTTTGATTAAGGAATTAAATTCAATACCTTTAGAATCAATCATTTTTTGCGTTCTAGGATGCGTACTGATGATTACTGGCATGCCATATTTATCTGCAATCGCATTTAAACTATCACACAAATCTAGAAAGTTTTTTTCAGAACTAATATTTTCTTCACGATGAGCTGATACAACAAAGTATTTTTCTTCTTCCAGATTTAATTTCTCAACTATGTTTGATTTCTCAATGTCTTCTTTTCGCGAGTTGAGGACTTCATACATTGGACTGCCTGTCTTAATAATTCGATCTGCTGGAAGACCTTCTCTTAAGAGATATTCCCTGGCAATATCACTATAAGTTAAATTGATATCTGCTGTATGATCGACGATTTTGCGATTTGTTTCTTCAGGAACTCGCTGATCGAAACATCTGTTTCCTGCTTCCATATGGAAAATAGGAATCTGTCTTCTCTTTGCAGCAATTGCACATAAACAGCTGTTTGTATCTCCAAGCACCAGTAATGCTTCTGGTTTAACCTCTTCTAAAATCGGATCGATTTTCACCAGGATATTCCCGATTGTTTCAACAGCCGTACCATTCGCTGCATTTAAGAAGTAATTCGGTTTTCTCAAGTTAAAATCCTCAAAGAAAACTTCATTCAATTCATAATCATAGTTCTGGCCAGTATGTACAAGAATATGTTCAATTGCATTAGATTCCTCTAATTTGTTTATAACTGCTGAAAGTCTGATGATTTCAGGTCTTGTTCCAACTACAGTCATTACTTTTAACTTCTTCATTTTTAAACCTCCAAATAATGAGTGTCAGGCTTTTCTGGATCGAAGCTTTCGTTCACCCACATAACTGTTACTAAATCCGTTTCTCCCACGTTCACGATTGAATGCGTATATCCTGTCGGAATATCTACTACCTGCAGTTTGTCACCATTCACGTAGTATTCGATAATTTCTTCTGAATCAATATTTCTGAATCTAATTAGACCATTACCGCTTACTACTAGGAACTTTTCATTTTTCGTATGATGCCAATGGTTTCCTTTAGTTATACCGGGTTTAGAAATATTAACCGAAACTTGGCCCCGGTCTGGTGTGCGGAGGAATTCAGTAAAAGAACCACGATTATCGACATTCATCTTCAAGTCATAAGAAAAATTATCTTCAGGCAAGAAACTTAGGTAAGTACTGTACAACTTCTTCGTGAGTTCATCGCTCATTGCAGGAACAGCTAAAGAGGCTCTGCTTTCTTTAAAGCTTCTGACTCGGTCGGCTAACTCGCCTAACTCAATTTTGTGAGTAACTGGTACAACACATAAATCCCCATCGAGAGTTGGATTTCCACCTAAAGTTCTTAGAAATTCTTCCAACACATCATCAATGTAAGCCAACTCCAGAAGAGCTGCAGGATTGTTTACCTGGATATCTATATTTCTCGCTATGTTATAACAGTAAGTAGTAACTACTGAATTGTAATGTGGTCTACTCCATTTACCAAACAAGTTTGGCAATCTGTAAACAAATACTTTTGCTCCAGTTTCTTTGGCATAGGCAAATACTTCATCTTCTCCAGCTTTTTTGCTCTGTCCATATGGATTTTCTTTTTTCGCTTGTATAGAAGAAGTGATCAATACGGGAGCGTTATTCTCATTTTTAACTAGAAACTGGAGCAACTGAGAAGTTAAGCCTTGGTTTCCTTCCATGAATTCATTTTCATTTTGAGGACGGTTTACGCCTGCTAGATGGAAGACAAAATCACAGTCTTTCGTAAATTTTTCAAGGTCTTCAGAAGAGTTCTTTCTATTAAATAGATACAACTCCTCATATCCACGGTTTCTCAATTCTGCCACTAAGTTTTTACCGACAAATCCATTAGCACCTGTCACTAAAATTTTTGTCATTGTGCAACACCCATTTTTGCCAGTTCTTCTTTTACCACATCAAGTGTTAGCAGTAGATCTTTAATTTCCTGTATTGATAGACGATGTGTATTGTGAGAGTTGTACTCCCATCCTTCTGAGATCTCTTCTTCACCTTCAGTGAAATATTTATTGTAGTTCAAGTCCCGGTTATCTGCAGGGATGCGGTAATAGCCGCCCATATCTGTAGCCACTGCCATTTCTTCTCGTGTAAGAAGCGTTTCGTATAGTTTTTCACCGTGGCGAGTTCCAATCACTTCAATCGGATTATCTACTTTAAACAGTTCTTTAAGTGCTTGAACAAGGTCACCAATTGTAGAAGCAGGAGCTTTTTGAACAAATATATCCCCTTGATTTGAGTTCAAGAAAGCAAATAAAACCAATTCAACCGCATCTTCCAATGACATTAAATATCTTGTCATTTCTGGATCTGTGATAGTCAAAGGTTTCCCAGCTTTAATCTGCTCGATAAATAGAGGAATTACTGAGCCGCGAGATGCCATAACATTACCGTACCGCGTACCGCTAATATTTGTATCATCCACACTTACAGTTCTTGATTTTGCAACAGTCACTTTCTCCATCATTGCTTTTGAAATTCCCATTGCGTTGATTGGATATACTGCTTTATCAGTTGAAAGACAGATAACTTTCTTAACGTTATTTTGTATAGCAGCATTCAGAACATTTTCAGTGCCCACTACGTTTGTTTTAACAGCTTCCATCGGGAAAAATTCACATGAGGGGACTTGTTTCAATGCCGCTGCATGAAATACATAATCTACATTATTCATTGCTGTATTTATACTATTTACGTCTCTTACATCTCCAATGTAATATTTGACTTTAGGGTTGTTAAGGCGCTTTCTAATATCTTCTTGCTTTTTTTCATCTCTTGAAAATAAGCGAATTTCTTTAATATCTGTATCCAAGAATCTATTAAGTATAGCATTTCCAAAAGAACCAGTTCCGCCAGTTATTAATAAAGTTTTATCTTTAAACATATTTTAGCCTCTTTCTATTTTTTGAAATGATTTATTATGATGTCGTAAGAATGTTTAGGTGTATAATTTTCTTCTAAATATTTTCTAGCGTTCTTTCCTAATTCTTCCCTAAGAATTTTGTCATTTAACTTCTTCACTTTATGATTGAACGCTTCTACATCATTACTCTCACACCAATATCCAAACTTGCCATCTTCTATTACTTGGCCAATGTCAGTATTGGGATCTGTGGCTGCTAATACAGGCATTGAAGCTTGCATGTATGAAAGTAATCGGGATGGAAAATTAGGGATTGTAAAACGGTGATCCAAGAATATTAAACCTACATCACAGGAATTCGCTAAGACTTCATAGTCCTCTTTAGGTAGTTGTTGGAACAACTGCGCATTAGGAGGAGCATTGTTTTCAAAATAGGAATTCAATTTACCAAACTCTGTACCAGAACCCGCAATTATAAAATAAACTTCCTTATTAAATTTATTCCGTTCTAAACACTTTATTAAGAAGTCTATGCCTTGCGGCTTACCAAGATTTCCACCATATATAAAAATTGTTTTATCTGAAGGGATATTGTATTTTTTTCTTATATCCTTCTTAATTTGCTCATCTATATTTAAACTAGTAGGGTTGATACTATTAGGACAAATTTCAACACTCTCTTTTTTCAATTCGGGATTTTCTTTTACCAAAAAATCTACATTGGCTTGAGACATACATCCAATATAATCCGAGCTTTTATAAAGCTTTTTTTCTTTTGATTTAAAGAGACGATATGGGATACTTCTAACCCCACTTTTACTCATCATGCCCAAGTCGACAGCATTTTGGGGAAAAATATCCTTTAACAACAAATAGGACTTTGCGCCATCTCTATTTTTTACAAATTCAACTGCTTTTTGGAGTGTGATAGGGGGTGTTGAATAAATTACTAAATCGAATTTCACATTGGCATATTGTTCTTTAATAGATCGCATAAATATAGATTCTAAGGTGAATGTTGAAACAGCTTTTTCTAGAAGGTTAGATTTTTGGAAGTTCCCAATTTGTGGCTTCAATATTATATATATATCTTTTTTAATCATCTTAGTGGGTTGCTTGTTTCTTTTTTCGCTTGGTGAAATTATATATAGTTGGTGGTTATTATTTACAAACTCACGCATTAAGTCTGTATAAATTCCACTTTCTTCAATTGTGTTGAAATCTAATAAGGTAAGAAAAAGCACATTCATTTACTACACTCCCCAAAGGAAAAATCCTAAAAATCTAACTCAATCAAAAAAATTTAATAGGTTTTGCCGGCGCCCCTACCGCAACACAATTAGCAGGCAACTCTTTAACAACAACTGCCCCTGCTCCAACGACCGTATTTGCACCAATCTTAACCCCTTGAATAATTGCTGATCCCGTTCCGACACTCACACATTCTTTAGTTTCTACAAAGCCAGAAACATTCACGCTAGGCAGAACAGTCGTATAGTCTCCAAGAGTCGCGTCGTGCCCAATAGTGCAGTCTAAGTTTATAATTACATGTTTTCCTACTTTAATATCAGTCGTAAGTATATTAGCTGCGCAAATGATTGAGCCTTCACCAAATGAAACTTTGTCAGAGTGAATAACACTTGGGTCTATTAAAACTGGATATGTATTTTTACTATCTTTTAGTCTTTCTATAACTTTCTTTTTTATAATTGGATCTCCTATAGCATTTACCACATTTATTTCTTGGTTTCTTAACCACTCAATATTTCCAATTACTTGATACCCACTTACTTCTTTTCCTTGAAGGGTTTCATCATCATCCACAAACCCTACAAAGTTCCATTCTTCTTTTACATTGTTAAGCCGTTCAATTAGCCAGGCTACTTCTCTTCCAAAACCACCGGCACCTATAATTGCAATATCTTTCATTATTCGTTGTCCTCCGCTCTTTCATTCCCTCTAAAAGCTTCCATCGTAACCGCAGTATCCGAACTAATACCTTCCCGGACAAAAACCTTCTTCAAAGTCAGAAATATTATTTTCCAATCACCTAAGAAGCTAACCTGCTCAACATATTTCACATCAAGCTTAAATTTATCTTCCCAGCTGATTGCATTCCGACCACTTACTTGAGCCAAACCAGATAATCCGGGTCTGACATCGTGTCGATGTTTTTGATGTTCGTTATATAAAGGAAGATATTGTACCAACAAAGGTCTTGGTCCAATAATAGACATATTTCCTTTTAAAATATTCAAAAGACCCGGTAGTTCATCCAAAGATGTAGATCGTAAAAACTTACCGAACTTGGTTAATCGAATATGATCAGCCAACAAATTCCCTTCAGTATCCCTTTCATCCGTCATCGAACGAAACTTATACATTGAAAAAATTTTCTCATTCAACCCCGGACGCTCCTGCTTAAACAACACCGGACTACCAAGCTTCGTTCTAACAAGAACAGCCACAATTAAAAACACTGGACTAAGAACAAGTATCGACATCAAAGAAAGCACAAAATCCATTGGACGTTTGAAAAACCTTCTATATATACCGCCTTTTGAAGCTTCCATTATTTATCCCACAACCCTCGAATAATCTTAACAACTCTCTCCAGTTCCTCATCATTTATCTTCGTATCACTAGGCAAACAAACCCCAGTCTCAAACAACCGTTCTGAAACACCCGTTCCAACGAAATCATACTTCTCAAAATAAGGCTGCAGATGCATCGGCTTCCAAACCGGCCGTGATTCGATATTCTCTTTCTCAAGAGCATCCATCACATCAATCGGTTTAATCTGGCCATTCAACGTCATCGCACTCAACCAATAATTCGGCTCGTCCCATTCATTGGTTGGCATAAATTCAATGCCTTCCAGATCGCTAAGTTCTTTCTTATAATAATTGAAGATATGATTTTTCTTCGCTACCCTATCATCCAATACTTTCAGCTGACCTCTGCCGATTCCCGCAACTACATTACTCATGCGGTAATTGAAGCCCAATTCGCTGTGCTGGTAATGGCGTGCCTGATCCCGTGATTGTGTCGCCCAAAACCTTGCTTTCGCAATCCGTTCTTCGTTATCAGATACAAGCATCCCGCCACCTGAAGTAGTGATAATTTTATTACCATTGAAAGAAAAGATGCCGTAATCGCCAAACGTTCCCGTATGCTGTCCTTTATAGTAAGTTCCCAATGATTCAGCAGCATCTTCAATCACTGACACATCGTGTTTACGGCACAATTCCATGATTGGATCCATATCTGCCGACAAGCCATAAAGATGCACCACGATAACAGCCTTTACTTCCGGGTACTTTTCAAAAGCTTCTTCCAACGCTGTCGGAGACATGTTCCATGTTTCAAAATCGCTGTCGATAAACACTGGAACTGCCTGTTGGTACATGATCGGATTGGCTGTCGCTGAAAATGTCAGAGTCGGGCAAAAAACGATATCCCCTTCTTCCACGCCAGCCGCTTTTAATGCCAAGTGGATTGCTCCTGTACCGGAAGACAATGCCGCCGCGGCCTTTGATCCGACTTTTGTAGCCAGTTCATTCTCAAATTCATTGACGTTCTCACCCAGAGGCGCAATCCAATTCGTATCAAAAGCTTCTTTCACATATTCCATTTCATACCCTTCATCACTCATATGCGGTGACGAAAGAAAAATTCGCTCTCCCATGTTCCGATGCTTCCTTCCTTTTTTCCAACGTTATTTCTTACTTATGTACAAGGAGATATGGAGTAAACCAGCGTAGACTCCCGCGGGATAGCGAAGTGTCGAAATCCACTCGGGCGATTAGCCCGAGTTAGTTCGGCGCAAGCCCGCAGGAAAGCGGAGCTGGTTTATGGAATATCGGCCCTAATTTAAGAAGGAAAATTCCTCACCCACCAACACCCATCACCTCCAGCTGCTTCTCCCCAACATTCCTTCTGTTAGCCACCCCAACCAACGTCTCCTTCACCGTCTCCACATCCATCTCCGGCAGCTTCTCCAGTAAATACACCAGTTCCATCTCCGCCACCGGATTCGCTTTCCCGATGTAGATCTTCGGAAAGACCATATCGCTTTGGATTTCGTCGGCGTTCAGCAGCTCTTCGAACATCTTCTCGCCCGGACGGATGCCCGCGAAACGGATGCCGATTTCTTCTTTTTCATATCCGGATAGTCGGATTAAATTCTCGGCCAGGTCAACGATTTTCACCGGCTCTCCCATATCCAAGACGAACACTTCGCCGCCTTGTGCGAGTGTGCCGGCCTGAATCACCAGACGCGAGGCTTCCGGAATCGTCATGAAGTAACGTGTCATATCTGGATGTGTCACTGTCACCGGACCGCCTGCTGCGATTTGTCGCTTGAACAGTGGAATGACCGAACCGCGTGAGCCGAGGACGTTGCCGAAACGCACTGCTGCGAACTTCGTGTCGCTGCGTTTGGCCAGGTTCTGGACGATCATTTCCGCAAAGCGCTTGGTCGCGCCCATGACGTTCGGCGGGTTGACCGCTTTGTCAGTCGATACCATCACAAAGTTTTTGACATTGCTTATATGCGCCGCGTCGGCAACGTTTTTGGTGCCGTAAATATTGTTTTTGACCGCTTCCATCGGATTGCCTTCCATCAGCGGCACGTGTTTATGCGCCGCTGCGTGGTACACCACATCCGGCTGGTATTGCTCCATGATTTCCATGATGCGCACGCGGTCCTGCACGTCCGCAATGATTGGAATCAGTTCCGTGTCGTCTGCGATTTTTTTGCGCAGTTCCATATCGATCAAGTAAATCGAGTTTTCCCCGTGGCCGAGAAGCAATAGTCTTTCGGGGCCGAAACGCGCAATCTGGCGCGAGATTTCAGAGCCGATCGAGCCGCCCGCTCCTGTTACGAGAATCGTCTTTCCTGTCAGCTGGCCGGCGATTTTATTCATATCGAGCTGTACCTCATCGCGCCCGAGCAGGTCTTCGATTTTGACGTCCTGCATATCGGTGACCGACACTTTGCCCGTCATGATGTCTTCAATGAGCGGAATCGTCTGCGTCTTGATGCCGGTATCGACGCATACTTTGATCAGCTCGGCCGTTTCCACTTTGCCGAGAGACGGAATGGCCAGGATGATGTGTTCGATGCTGTTGTCTTCGGCAATCGCCGCAATCTCATCGGTGCCGCCCATCACACGCACTCCGTAAATTTCGAGCCCCTGTTTGTTTTGGTCGTCGTCGACATACAGCACCGGCTTCAAGCCTTTTTCCGGGTTGTTGACCAGTTGACGGGCGACCATCGTCCCCGCTTTTCCCGCTCCGACGATCATCGTCCGTTTGGTGTCCGCTTCTTTTTGCCGGAACAGCATGTCACGGAACAGACGCCACGACAAACGCGAACCGCCGATCAACAACAGATGCAGCATCCACGTAATCGCAAGCGCCCGAAGCAAAACGTCACCGCGCACGAAATACTGAACGGCACCGACTGCGATGATCGAAAACGTCACCGCTTTGAAAATCGACGTCAGCTCCGCAATCGACGCGTACTCCCAGACTTTGCGGTATAAACCGTAATGCATCGCAAACACATGATGCGCTGCGAAAATCGTCAATGCGCTGGCGAGCAGGAAATTGTTTTCAAATACATTTATGTATGGATGCAAAATATAATAGCCAATGAAGATGGAGAAAAAAACAATCAGTGAATCCACCAGCACTAATAACGAAATTCTGTTTTTTAACGACATTGCCACTCCCCCTTTCCCTGCCAGATACTTTTGTCACAATTTCTAGCTTCCATTATTTTTAATTCCAAATAATTCTATCATCTAAATAATGGAAAAGAAAGGGCATTTTTATTAATTTATTCTTTTTATATTCATTATTTGACAAAAAAATAATGAAAGCAGTTTCATATGGACTACTTTCATTAATTCCTCCGTACTAGTCTTTTTTCATCGGCCTTCGTATGGAGCTTTACGCAAAAATATCCCACCATTTAGGTTTCGGGATATCCTGCGGTTCCATCACCAGCAGGTTTTTGTTGTGAAGGATGCGGTCGTTGTTCTCCAGGAAGACGTCGACCACATCATGCAGTTTCTTTTTTTCCAGGTAGTCGAGGCCTTTATTGAACACAAACGGCCGTTTGTCCATACTGTGGACGTCCGATCCGTAGGCGTGGATCAGATTGGCATAAATCAGGTTCATCGCTGTCCGCTGAATCGCTTTGCCGAAACTGCCGGCGACAGATCCTGCCGTCACTTGCGCCAGGGCGCCGTGGACCAGCAGCTTCCGGAGGCGTTCCGGTTTTTCGATGATGCCCTGGTTGCGTTCCGGGTGGGCAATGATCGGCACATAGCCTTTGGTGATCAGCTGTTGGATGAGGGGTACGGTGTAGGCCGGAACCCCGGCACTCGGCAATTCCAGCAAAACGTACTGCGAACCGGCAAGCGTCAGCGCTTCGCCCGCTTGGAGGCGCTCCGGCAACTTTTCGCTCAAGCGGCATTCCTGGCCGCTGTAAAGGCGGATTGGCATTCCTTGCTGCTGGATATAGTCATTCGCCAACTCCAGCTGCTTTTGGGAAGCGGTGGTATCGGTTTTGAAGCTCGGATGAAAAGCGTGCGGCGTGGTGATGATGCCGGTGATTTTTTCCTCCACCGCTTGTTCCAGCAGCTGTTTGGTCTGTTCCATCGTTTCAGGCCCATCGTCCAAGCCTGCCAGTATATGTGCATGTGTATCGATCATTGGTCCTCTCTCCTTTAAAGCACCTCTGTCCCTGAAGACGACATTGAGGTTCGTCGAATTGATGAGCCGGTTTTATTTCCTATGGCTGTTCCATGACATGAAAAAAAAGTAAAAAGGAAACCCTTTTTACTCTGCTGAGCCGTAATATTGATAATGGTAACTGTCTTTCGGGAGATCGAAATTGTTCAAGACCGCTCCAATGAGACGCGTGTTGGAAGCCAGAATCGCTTCTTTCGCTTTGGCGGCTTGTTCTTTTTCCGTCTGCCCTGAATTGACAACCAATATGGTGCCTTCGCATTTATTCGCTATGATTTGTCCGTCAGTCACAGACAGTACGGGTGGCGCATCGAATAAAATCAGATCGTACTGCTCTTTCAACTGGTTGATGAGCGCGTCCATCGACTGGGAAGCCAGCAACTCCGCCGGATTCGGTGGAATCGGTCCGCATGTCATCAAATCCAGGTTTTCAACGGTGGTTTTCCGGATGGCCTGTGCCGCTGTGGTCTGGCGCGTCAGTACAGTCGACAGCCCCTGCGAATTCCCCATATGGAATGTGTAATGAGTGGTTGGTCTGCGCATGTCTCCATCGACGAGCAGGACTTTTTTGCCTTCCTGCGCAAAAACCACTGCCAGATTTGCGGAAGTGGTCGACTTGCCTTCTCCCGGACCGGCTGATGTGACGACGATTGACCGGATGTCTGAATCCGGTGAAGAAAAGTTGATGTTGGTCCGCAGTGTCCGGAACTGCTCAGCGACGTGCGATTTCGGATTGGTGTGGGCGACGAGTTTCCGCGCCGTTTCCTGCATTACTTTTTTCTGTTTTGCCATGATGACTACCCCCGTTCCCTTTTGGAAGCTTTGTTGAATTCTGCTGATGGTCCTTTGTCTGTAATCGGCGAAATCACACCGAGACGCGGTAAATTGAGAAACTCTTCGATGTCTTCCCCGCTTTTAATCGTGGTATCCAGGTACTCCAGAAGGAACGCGATTCCGACACCCAGCATCAAGCCGACTACCGCAGCGATGGCCATATTGAGCATCGGGTTGGGTGCGACGGGTGATGGGTTCTCTTTCAGGACGGCCGATGACAAGATCGACACGTTGTCGACGTTCATCAATTCCTGGATTTCGCTTTCAAAGACAGTGGCCGTCGTGTTGGCAATGTCCACTGCAACTGCCGGATCCGGGTCCTGTACGGCAATATTGACGACTTGTGAATTCTCTGCGTTGTTGACGGTGATTTTCTGGTTCAGTGCTTCGATGGACATATCCAAATCCAGCTGTTCAGCCACTCGGTCCAGGATGGCCGGGCTCTTAATAATGACGCTATATGTATTGATCAGTTCCAGGTCGGTTTGAATATCCTGCCGTGAAAATTGGCTGCCTTCCGTCTGTTCCTGATTTACGAGAATCTGCGTGGATGTCTCGTAGACGGGTGTCATGAACTGGTAGCTGATGACGCCTGCGATGATGACGGCCAGTACAGTCAGCAGGACAATCAAGCCCAGCCTTTTTTTCAAGGTGGCGAATAATTCCTGTAATGAGATGGTTTCTTCCATATGGCATATGGCTCCTTTAATAGTAAAATGCTTTTTTTAGTATAGCATAGAGTCACGGGGCAGGAGAGGTTTATTTTGGAAATATTTAATGGTTCTTTGTGTGTAGAATTATTTCATAATACTGGATGTTGAGTTACAGATAGCCATTAAAAGGTGGCGGTATTGTAGCCGCTTCGGCAGACGCTGGGTGTAAAGGAAAAGAATTCTTTGTCATCCGCTTCGGCGCTTTGGGGATGCCTCCCGTAAGAAGCCAGGCAAAGACACGCCTGTATTCTTACTTCGTCGCATAGAACTTGACTCAAACTCTTTGAGTCAAGTTCTTGCTGCCCCCGGAGACGCGCCTTTCGCTTAGATACTCCTTCAGTTGCAGCGGGCATGGCTTTGGAGTCGTGCCACACCCCCTTCGCGCCCCAGTGACAGACACAATTGTTCCTCAAATTGTGGCTGCCGCTGGGGCGCAAAAGAAAAGAAACCTTTGTCATCCGCTTCGCGCCGCAGTGATAAACACAATTGTGGTAGACGCTAAATGCATAGAATATCAAAATATGCAGTGACGCGGAGACCAGCCAGTTAAATTCAAGGGCGAGATGGAAGCGTTTCGCCATTTAGGAAAACTGGCGTTGCTTGGAAAGACGAGTTACGACTTCTGAAGCTTGAGTTACGACTTTTCATCTCTGAGTTACGACTTTTCCCTGCCGAGTTACGACTATGCTCCATATCCGCACTTGAACTTCCTCTTTTGTCGCCATTCGCGCAGGCGAATGGCTTCCATTCTGCTCTTTAAGATTTTTCCCTTCACTCGCAAGCTGAAGAGGGGAAGAACCTTCATTCATTCAAGAGCAAGTGCGGAGATGGAAGCGTTTCGCCAGGGCGAAACGCCTTGTAGGAACACTGTCGTTGCTTGGAAAGTCGAGTTACGACTTCTGAAGCTTGAGTTACGACTTTTATCGCCCGAGTTACGACTTTTCATCTCTGAGTTACGACTTTTTCCTTCCGAGTTACGACTATGCTGCTTTCGCACTGCTGTTTTTCGGAATATCGCTATGAGAAATAACAGAAAAAAGCTCCGGCGCTTTGGGAAAAGCGCCGAAGCTTAATAGATTGCTGTGTTTATTTCATTAGTTGATGAACTTGATTGAGTTCAGGAAGTTGTAAAGGATTTTCGCTGTTTGGGCGCGTGATGTGTCGCCTTGTGAGCGGTAGGTGTTGTCTTCAGGGAAACCTTCCAGGTATTCGGCCTGGTAGACGCGCTCCACGTGTGGGCGTGCCGCTTCGGAAATGTAGCGGTAGTCCGCGAAGTCCGCTACTTTTTTCGCTTCGTTCAATTCGATGTCATCGGAACCGATGAAGTCCATTGCACGGCTGATCATGATGGCCGCTTCGTTGCGCGAGATTTCGTCGTATGGACCGAATTGTCCGTTGCCGTAACCTTGGACGATTCCCGCTTCAACGACTGCTGCGATTTCGCCGTTTTTGTTGGCGCCTTGTTTAGTCGATACGTCTGTGAACTCGTCACTGTTCGGGTCTTCTGCCACTAAGCCTAATCCGCGCGCAAGGACTGCTGCGAATTCACCGCGTGTGATGGCGATGGATGGTGAGAATTTTTCGTCAGTTTTACCGTTGACGATCATTTTCGAAGCCAATTTTTCGATGAACTCTTCGCCCCAATATCCACGGTTGTCGATGTCAGCGAATGTTTTGGAGTGGCTGATCAACGTGTACGCCGAGTTGGATGAGAAGAACAGGTCTGCTGTGCTGTCGCCGTCGATATATGTTGGTACCGGTGTAACGGTGCCATCTTCGTTGACGCGTACGCCGACTGTTGATGCTGCATCCAGCTCAAGGTCTGTAACGATTGATCGTTTGACCGGATAGCCGAGGTGAGTTACGTCAGCTGATTCGCCGTTTGGCGCCTGTACTTTCACTTTGAAATCAACAGCGTATGACAATAAACCGCCTGTCGTTTCGTTGTTCACTTTTTCCATGGAAACAACCAGGTTCAATTCAGCGGATGTGACGCCCAGGTCAGCGGCGATTCGAGTGCCATCCACTACAGAAACCGGCAATTCATAGGATGAACCAGCGGAAGAAATAACGAGTTTCGATTTTTCATTTTTCGCTGCCATTGCGTTTGAGATGGTGTAAGGAATAGTGACTTCCGACTCCCCTTCACCCGTCGTGATGCCGAGTTCTGACATTTTCTCTGCATTGTTGATTGCATCGATAACTGTCTGCGTGTTGCCTGCCACTTCGTTCGGTGTAGTTACAACGCCAGTGTCTGTGCCGGTTGTCGGTGGTGTCGGTTCTGGATCAGTTGGTTCCGTTGGATCTGTTGGATCGGTCGGTTCCGTTGGGTCTGGATCCGTCGGTTCTGTCGGATCAGTTGGTTCTGGGTCAGTTGGCTCAGTTGGATCCGGATCCGTTGGTTCTGGATCTGTTGGTTCTGGGTCTGGGTTCGTTGGTGGCTTTGTTCCGCCGCCTCCGTTTCCATTATCATTATTGTTGTCATCAGGGAAAGCAGCTTTAATGTCTCTATCAATGTCATTGTATATGCCATTAATTTCTGAGAGCCCTGGGAATACAAAAATCTCTTCTAAAGACGAAGGCATATGTACTTTTAGGCTATCGATTATATCACCAAACAACGAATCCCAGTTATCATGATCAATACCTTCGATGTCTAGGGACAAATCTGCACGTAGTCCCTTTGCAAATTCAATCAACTCTTCGCGGTTTGCTTCTGGAAGGTAATCCGCTTTGTCACGAAACGCATTGATCCGTTGTTCAGCTTCGATTTTCATTTCATCTGCTGTCCCGAATTCGACTGGCTTCAGCAATTCTACTAAGTCGTCTTCAAGATTGGTAGATTCATATTTTTCAGTAAGAAAATCTCCAATGTTTTCTGAAAGGTGCTTCTGTACAATTTTAAAAATTGTTTTCTGTTCTTCATTGAGATCTGCTAATTTTTTAGCTACTTCATCGGCTGACGGTGTTGCCGCTTCTGCCTGCCCTGCCGGAAGTCCGACTGCCACAACAGAAGATAATGCCATCGTTCCTGCCAGGAACAACTTTGTGTTTTTGTTTTTCGCCATCTGTACACCTCTTTATCAAAATTTGTCAATCATTGTTTAATTGTAGTTTAAGGTAATAAGAACTACAACTGAAATTTGTAAAAAGTTAGTAGATAAAAAATATTTTGTATAAATATTGGATTCTTTATGCTATTGTAATTAAGAGATTTTTATTATCGGGAGGATTGAATGTGAAGAGGCATTGGAAAAAGATTGTTTTGCTGCTAGGGATTGTGCTTCTCAGCACAGCGGGTTACTTGCTTTATTTATTCCAATTCAAGGAATATGACGTCGCTGACAAAGAAGTCGATGACATTACAAAAGAAGAATATAATGTGGAGCTGCCCGACGGCTCAACGATTATTTTAGATAAAGAAGGCAATGTTGTGGAAAATGGCGACAGCAACGCGACGCCTGATACGGAAACGGCTTCCGGAACGGATGCAGAGAACTCAGACGCCGCGGACAAATCGACAGCTGCGGCGGGTGGAGAAAAAGCTGCAGGTTCTGGAACCTCTACTTCCACTGAATCAGCCAATGCGTTAAATGGAACGGCCGGCGCTTCTTCTGAAGGGAGTTCTTCTAATGGAAGTTCTTCTGCAGGAGCAAAAAGCAGTGGATCAACGGGGACTTCAGGCAACGGATCGACCGATGCAAAAGCGGGAGCTTCCGGTTCGACTGGCGGCAGCGGCTCGGGATCTTCTGGTTCCGGCTCGTCTAACTCCGGTTCTGCAGGAAGTGGATCTTCGGGGTCTGGGTCTTCTAGTTCTGGGTCTTCAGATAAAGGGTCAGGCAACGCCGGCGGGTCCGTGACGGTTGCCCAGATCAAACAGAAATACGAACCGGCTTTGGCTGATGTGGAAGCGCAAGCCAATTCACGCATTTCCGGTCTAGTGGGCCGCGCCAAAGCTGAATATACTTCGAAAAAAGCGAGCGGCGAGTCGATCAGTTACTCTTATTTCTACAGCAAGTACACATCGGCTGCCGCGGAACTTGAGAACCGCACCGATGCTGTATTCTACGCGGTGCTGGGGTCGATGAAGCAGGAATTGAAAGCGAACGGACTGGCAGAATCACACGCCGATTCGTTTGTCAGTGAGTACGAAAACAGAAAAGAGCAGCGCAAAAACGACTTGATGAAACAAGCCACTGGATTTTAACCTAACCGCATATGCTCATCACAGCAAGCCCTTCTTCCAGTGAAGGGCTTGCTGTTTTTATTTGCTGCAAAGTTGATGTCCCTGTTTGTCTTCAGCGTTTCTAAGTTCTTTCAGTCTGAATAAATTGCAGTAGTGAACGAATACTTGTCGCGGAATTTTGAGCTGCTTGGCACCTACTGAAGGACCGAGTTCTTTGACGATGTAGTATTCGACTAAAATGTCTTTTATGCTTTTGTCAAAACGTTTTTCAAGTTTTTCTTTATAGAAGTCGTATTGCCCCATCTCTTTCCCACTCACTTTCTCTTCCTAAATGGTGTAGCCTGGCTCTGATATGCCATAAAGCTTACTCCATTATATTACAAACAGGCTATTTAGCCTAGTATATTTTGTAAATTTATTGGAAAAAGAAAAATGGTAAGGACTTTATGAGTCCCTTCTATAATATACAGCGGCTTTCTACAGAATTCCAGAGTTCTCTGTATAATTAAAACTAGACTAAAATTCAGCCCATCATCCGCAGAACATCGTATCGTCTGTATTTTTCCGCATACCAATCGATGGTGCTCCATAAGCCGGTGTCGAACGGCTGGATCGGTGTGAAACCCAGCTCCTGTTTGAGTTTGGTGGCATCGACGGCGTAACGGTTATGCCGGAGATAGGGATCATCGACGAAGCGGATCATGCAGTTGTAGCTGTAAGGCCTTGGCACCAGTTCATCCAGGTAGTTGCAGACGGCATGGGCGACTTCGATATTGGATTTTTCGGTGTTTCCTCCTATTAAATAGCGCTCTCCTTTACGGCCCTGATGAAACACCCGGTCGATGGCGGCGCAATGGTCGAGGACGAACAGCCAGTCGCGAGTGTTCTGACCATTGCCGTGGACCGGAATTTCTTCGTGGCTCAACGCTTTCCGTACGAGTGTCGGGATGAACTTTTCTTCCTGCTGCAGCGGTCCGTAGTTGTTGGAACTGGCCGTGGTGACGACGTTCAAGCCGTATTCCTCATAATACTCCTGTACGAGCCGGTCGGCATTCGCTTTACTGCGGCTGAACAGATGAGTCGGCGCCAGCTCCGATTGCTCCGTGAATTTCCCTTCTTTTTCGAGTGATCCGTAGACGGCGACGGTCGAGATGTGATGGAAACGAGAGTCCGCGAACCCTTCTTTTGGCTGGAATGGCCCTTCCTGCCACAGATCGCGTGCTGCTTCCAACAGGTTATGGGTTCCTTTCACATTGGTTTCATGAAAAAGGTCCATTGGGTGGGCGATTTGGCTGAAACGTGTTTCCGCGGCAAAATGGACGACGTCGGTGATCTGGTATTGGCGGAAGATGTGCTTGACCGCGTCCGCGTCCCGGATGTCGATGTGGTGGTACGTGTAACGCGGGTTCATTTCCACGGCGGTCAGGTTATCGAGATTGGCGGCGTCTGTCATGCTGTCGATGTTGACGATGGCGTAATCCGGATTGCTGGTAAGGCAATAATGGATGAAGTTCGAACCGATGAACCCAAGTCCCCCTGTGACAAGTATCGTTTTTTTGATCATACGGCACCTCCAAGAGATTATCTGTCTATTTTTATAGGTCATTTGGCATATGTAATCGTTAAATGGTTTGCTTTGCAGCTGATTATAAATGGATAGAATAAGGAAAAATTTAGTATATTAGTTCTAAAGGACTTAATATTCTAAATATTTAATATATTTTAACACATAGTTAGGTAATTTACATCCCCTTTTTAAAAATTTTCATGACTAAAGTTTTAGGCGTAGAAAATGAGGAATGGAGCCGGTTTTTCTGTTTGGGTGTTGTGCTAAGTTGTAACTGACGGTGGAAAGTCGCGTTTCACTTTTCTAAGTGACGCCAGTCTTCCTACAAGGCGTTCCGCTGTGGCGGAACGCTTCCATCTCCGTCTTTGCACTTGAGTTGGTCGAAAAAAATTTTTGAAAGACAGAATGGAAGCCATTCGCCTGCGCGAATGGCGACAAATGAGAAAGTTCACGTGCTTGAATGGAGCATAGTCGTAACTCGGAGGGAAAAAGTTGTAACTCACGAGTGAAAAGTCGTAACTCGAGCGATAAAAGTCGTAACTCAGGCGTTCAGAGTCGTAACTCGCTCATGATTGGTCGGAACTCGCTGCTGAAAATGATACTGGCAAGAAGAAAAGCCCATCCGCTAATGCGAATGGGCTTTCCGGTTTTCATTTATTCCACTACAATCTGATACGTGGCAAAGCCGTCCTGTGCTGGGCCGACATAGGTGATGCCGCTGTCAGCAGGGATGAGATCCTGGGCGTTGCCGGATGTTTCGAACTGCAGGGTCTGCTCCCCTTCGATTGGTGCGAATGACCAGTTGCCGTCAGCCGATGGGTCGATGGTTTGCTGTTCGACCAGGTAATCGATGATGGCTTGGCGGTTCTCGTAGGCAAAGTCCAGTGATTCCGTCGCGTTGACGACGCCTGGGAAGTTGCCGCTTGCACGGTAGTTATTGGTCGCTACCAGGAATTCCTGGTCAGCTGCGACCGGCTCCCCTTCGTACGTCAGGTTCTTGATGCGGTTGGCGTCCGGGTTGACCAAAACGCCTTCATTGTCATATTTCTCCGGTTCTGTCACGTCAATTTCGTATGTGACACCGTCAATAACGTCGAAGTTATAGGTACGGAATTCCGGGTCCACCAATTGCTGCGGCCCTGTGGCGTTCGGATCGACTTGATTGAACTGGCCGGCTGACATTTCGAGCCATTCCAACAGGTCCGCTCCAGTCAGCTTCAAGGCAAATACGGTGTTGTCGAAGACGTACAGGTCCGCGACGTTTTTGATGGCGATTTCGCCAGCTTCAATGTCGGTGTAATAATCGGCTCCGTTGCGTCCGCCCGCTTTGAATGGTGCTGCCGCTGACAGGATCGGCAAGTCGGCGTTGGCGGTGCCGGCTACTTGCTGCTCGACGTACCAGGTTTGTGCGTTATTGACGATTTGCACGGATGGATCGTCCTGGACGAGCGAGAAATAGCTGGTGATCGGTGCTGTTGTTTCAGCTACCGGCGTGTTGACGTATTCGATGGTGGCTTCGTGTGTTTCCAGCACAGCGTCAATGACTTGCTGCGCCACGACGTCTGTTTCCGTGTCGATTTCACGAAGTTCAGCTTTTTCGGATACGACTTCCCAATCATCGCCTTCAGGAGATAGTGTCAAATCGATGACGCCCAAATGGCTGCCGAAGTTGCCCGGCATGACGACTGGTGTATCGTTGATCGTGCCCTGTTCTTGATTGACATTGGCCAGATCTCCGTAAGAGCCTGGGAAGACGTCGTGGTTATGGCCTGTGATGATGGCGTCGATGCCTTCGATTTCAGTCAGTTGATAGGTGATGTCCTCTTCCCCGACTTCATGCGTTTCGTCGCCCATTCCGGAGTGGGACAAAACGATGACGACATCAGCGCCGGCCGCTTCCACTTCCGGCAGGAACTTCTCGACGGATTCGACAGCATCTTCAGCGATGACTTCGCCTTCCAGATGCGCACGGTCCCATCTCATGATATGAGGTGCGACGACTCCAATGACGCCGACTTGGATGGTGTGCGTGTTGCCGCTGCCATCGACGACTTCTTTGTCAAAGACGGTATACGGCTCGTAACGGTTTTCATTCGTTTCGGCATCGTAGACATTGGCGTTCAGCACTGGGAACGGCGCGTCATCCAATGCTTCATCCAAGTACTCGAGGCCGAAGTTGAATTCGTGGTTGCCGAGTGTCGAGGCGTCGAAATCCAGGGATTCGAGCGCGGCGTATGCCGGATGCAGCTCGCCTTCCTCAATCGGATCGACGTTCACTTTATAACCGCCAAACGGCGTCCCTTGAATCAAATCCCCGTTGTCCATCAACACGCTGTTCGGGTTTTCAGCGCGTGCCGCTTCGATGAGGACACCGGTTTTGGCAAGGCCGAGGCTGTTGGACACTTGGTCCTGGTAATAATCATAATTGACAAAGTTCGTGTGCAAATCGGATGTTCCGAGGATGCGGAACGCCACATCATTGCCGTCCACCGGCGTGAATTCTCTTACGACACGCTGGACGATGGCACGCATTTCATTTGGCGAAATGCCGTTTTGCGGTTTGACAGTGCCGTCGTTATAGCCGAGCAAAAGACCTGTGCCGACTGCTTTCGACAGTTCATCCAGCAGGCTTCGACTCAGGTAACGGTTGTCTTTGAAACGTTTCAATAAAGCGGATGAGTACTCTTCGTCTGTTACAATCGCGCGTGATGCCATCGCAAAGCCCTGTTCACGCGTCAATTTCTCCTGAGGTGCAAAAGCCGTTTCGGACTTCCCTTTCGTCAGCCCCATATTGAAGGCCGCTTCGACGTAAGGGGCGAGCTCCCCGTCCACGTCCTGGAAAGTGATTGTCGATCCGTCTCCCAGCTCGACATCAAGTGCCGACACCAGGTGCGAAATGAATTCGCCCCGTGTCACGTCATTCGCCGCCTGTGCCGGGACCGCTGTAAACAATCCACTCACCGCGAGAACGAGCGCGGCCAAAATCATCGCCGCTTTTCTTCGCATTGCCATTTCACCATCTCCTTTTAACAGAATAGTCAAGCAATTCTATTATACTCATCTATTGGGGATTTTTGTAGCGCTTTACAGAAATGAAATATTTTAATTGGGGGTATATTGTGGATATTCCGCAAAACAGCTGTGCTTAGACAGGCTTGTAGTATAAAGTGTATTGGCTGTTTTCCGTTCCAGCGGACGCTTTCCGCGGGCACGGCTTCAGCCAGCTTCCTTCGCTTTGCTCAGTCCAGTGTCTTCAGCTCGCGCTGTTCCCGCTGGAGTCGCCGCTTCCACTCCAAACAGCCTTGCTCACTGTAGAAAGTGATTTCCAATGCCAATGTAGAAAGCCGGTGTCGCTCCCTCCTCGCGCCCCAGTGACCGACTCAATTGTTCCTCAAATTGTGGCGGCCGCTGGGGCGCAAAAGATATCTACATACGAAGTGACGCCANCCGCTGGGGCGCAAAAGATATCTACATACGAAGTGACGCCAGGATCGGCTGGATAAGTTCAAGAGCATAGAAAAGACGGAATATTCAATCGTTTTGGTTCATTTTAAAAGGGTACAGGAAAGTAAAGGGTTATTCCAGGTAATCGCGTGCCGGGTATCTATTTTTTATTCCCGGGACGTCGAAATAGATGTAAAGGAGTGAGGGGTTTGAAGAAGTTGTCGGTGGTAGCAGTGGTGTTGCTGGTGTTCGGTTTGGCGGCTCCTGTCCAGGGAGCGTCGGATTTGCCGGAGTCTCATGGGTTTTATGAGGAGATGGATTATTTATTGGACCGAGGTGTGTTGCAGGGGTATCCGGATGGTACGGTTCGGCCTGACGAGGAAGTGACGCGCGGCGAGGCGGCGATTATGATCGGCCGTTTGAAGGAGTTTGACGGTACGCAGCGCGCGACGGAGTTTTCGGATGTATCTGCCAACCAGGCAGCAAGCGGTTATATCGCTGCAGCTGCGGAAGCGGGATTGATCCAGGGGCATACAGATGGTACGTACCGTCCGTATGAATCAATTACACGAGGCGACATGGCGATTATTTTGGAGCGGTTGTTCATCGTTCCGTTCCGTGCGGATGTCAGTTTTACGGATGTGTCGCAGAATATGCGCGCGTATGAGCCAATCCAGATGATTGTCGCGGCGAATATTACGAACGGTTATACGAATAATACGTTCCGCCCGCATCAGGCAGTGACGCGCTCACAGTTTTCAGCGTTTCTGGCACGCGGTTTGGAACCGGAATTCAAGAACGATGCCACGATTGAGAATTCGTATTTGAGAGACAAGACGAAAACGCATATTTATGATACCCCTTATGGCGTTGAGCACCATACGTATAATTACGTGCCTACGCGCAATACCTTGGAGGTAGGGTATGTATGGACGATTACCGAAGAAGGTAATCCCGATTTTTTGGTGGACACGGTAGAAATTGAAACACGCGAGTACTATTCGTTCGGCCAGGCATATTCGGAATCGTATACGGATCTCAAATATCCAATCGAAATCGGAAAAACCTGGTACGAAGACACGCGATATGCCCCACCGCGTAAAATCACTGCTACAGGTGTGACGGTGGAAACTCCGTACCGGACGTTTACGGATGCTGTGGAAGTGACGGTCGAATCGAGGCCGGCGGATATGGATAATGGTTTTACGTACTACATGGTAGAAGGCTTTGGTGAAGTGAAGCAAGTCGAGGCAGATGGCACGGTGTCGCGGGAATTGATCCGTGTGGAGTAAGAGTATTATATAGAAGGAAGCTGGTTGCCCTTTTGGGTGGCTGGCTTTTTTTGCGTCATTATCTATCCGCGGCCTGCACCAGTGAGTTCCGACCGTTTGCCGCCGAATTCCGACCAGTCAAGCATGAGTTACGACCAATCACTCCTGAATTCCGACGAAATGACGCCGAGTTCCGACGTCGGGGCGAATGGGTACTTGAACTTCATCTTTTGTCGCCATTCACGCAGCGGATGGCTTCCATTTGGCTTTTAAGTTTTGTTTTATTAACTCCCCCCTCCTGTAATGAGCAAACGACGGAAATTCACCCGTTTTGGTGCTTTTTAAACGGGTACAGGGGGAAAAAGAGCTTGTTTCGGATACTCGCGCTCTGGGTAGTAATTTTCTATTTCTCGGAGGGCGAAATATATATAAAGGAGTGAGGAGTTTGAAGAAGTTATCGGTGGCAGCAGTGGTGTTGCTGGTGTTCGGTCTGGCGTCTCCTGTCCAGGGAGCGACTGATTTGTCGGCGTCTCACGGATTTTATGAGGAAATGGATTATTTATTGGAACGGGAGATTTTACAGGGCTATCCGGACGATACGGTTCGGCCTGATGCTGAAGTGACGCGTGCAGAAGCGGCGATTATGATTGGACGTTTGAAGGAATTTGACGGCACCCAGCGCGATTCGGAGTTCACGGACGTTTCTGCTATTCAGGAAGCGAGCGGATTTATTTCCGCAGCGGCGGATGCCGGGTTGATTGAAGGGTATCCGGATGGTATGTACCGCCCGTACGAGACGATTACGCGCGGTGATATGGCAATTATTTTGGAGCGGTTGTTCATCATTCCGTTTAATGTGGACGTCAGCTTCAGTGATGTGTCGGAAAATATGGAAGCGTTTGATGCGATCAAGAAAGTAGTGGGCGCAAATATCGCGATCGGGTATACGAATAATACATTCCGGCCGAATGAAGCGGTGACGCGTGCACAGTTCTCGGCGTTTCTGGCACGCGGTTTGGAGCCGGAATTCAAGAACGATGCCACGATTGAGAATTCGTATCTGAGAGACAAGACGAAAACGTATGTCTACGATACGGAGACAGGCGTCCAGCGACACGTGTATAATTACGTGCCGACGCGGAACGGCTTCACGATGGGTTATATCTGGAGCATTTACGAAGAAGACGGGTCGCTGCTCAGCGATGTGCTGGAGCGTGAAGCGCGTGAAGAGTATACAATTGGTTATCCGCGATCGGAATACTATATCGACTTGCAGTATCCTGTGGAAGTTGGCCAAACCTGGTATGTGGATACGCCGTATGCCCCGCAGCATGAAATCACGGATATCGGTGTGACGGTGGAAACGGCATACCAGACGTTCACGGATGCGGTCGAAGTGACGGTCGAAGCTGATCAGGAGGAATTTATGACGGACGGCTACACGTATTATATGGTGGAAGGTTTCGGTGAAGTGAAGTCGGTGGATGTTGATGGCACGGTGACGAAGGAATTGATCCGTGTGGAGTAAGAGTATTATATAGAAGGAAGCTGGTTGCCTTTTGGGTGGCTGGCTTTTTTTGCGTCATTATTTATCCGCTCCGGACGCTTTGGGGATGCCTTCCGAATGAAGCCAGGTAAAGACCGCTTGCCTTCTTGCTTCGGCGATTCCGTACACGCACCTTCGCTTTGTTATTTCATTGATAAGGGCAATTCAAAATAGTGTCGAGCTGCTGAGGTAAAGAATGTTAGTCGATTAGTTACTGGGTGAGTTCCGACCGTTTGTTGTTGAATTCCGACGAATCGAGCATGAGTTACGACGAATCACTGCTGAATTCCGACGAAATGATGCCGAGTTCCGACGTCGGGATCGGATGGGTACTTGAACTTCGTCTTTTGTCGCCATTCGCGCAGGCGGATGGCTTGCAGACAGAGGTCTTTCACGTTTTTTCCGTCCGCTTGTAAGCGGGGAAAGGCGGATCTTCTTTTGCTATTTTTTTGTTATCCGGATTTCGGCTGATTTTCACTCCATCTATCCGTTTATAAACCAAAAGACTTACTTTATCCTAAATTATATTTCATTAAACTCCTGATTCATGACTTTCGATTCTATTTAACTCCCCTTCTTTCCAGATTCAAGGGATGACAGAACTGTAAATAATTATCTGAATTTTTAATATTGTTATAGATTTTAATAAGTGTTTGCTGTTAAACTGTAGGTAGAAAGATTTTGTTAATACTAAGGGGTGATAGTTTGAAGAAACTTTGGTCGTCTGTACTAGTTATTTTTTCTATGTTTCTGCTGGTCTCTTCTGCCCAGGCAGCATCAGACCTGCCGTCGTCTCACAGCTTTCATGAGGAGATGACGTATTTATTGGATGAAGGCATTATTACGGGGTATCCGGACGGCACGGTGCGGCCTGAATCAACGGTGACGCGTGCCGAGGCGGCGATTATGGTCGGCCGGCTGAAAGGCCTGGACGGCACGCAACAAGCGACGCCGTTTTCAGATGTGACGGCACGCCAAAAAGCGAGCGGGTTTATTGCCGCGGCAGCGGAGGCCGGGTTGATCGATGGATATCCGGACGGTACATTCAAGCCATACGCGCCGATTACGCGCGGTGATATGGCGATTATTTTGTCGAGAAGTTTCGATTTGGGCTTTTCGTTCAACAGTGATTTTACGGATGTGTCGCCGAACATGGAGTTGTACGATGCGGTCGGCAAGATGGTGGCTGCCAGTATTGCCGTCGGCTATGACGACCATACTTTCCGCCCAAATGAGCCGATCACACGCGGCCAGTTTTCCGCATTCGTGGCGAGAGGGCTCGAGCCCCAGTTTAAAAATGATGCACGCATTGCAGGTTCGTACATGAAAGATAAAACGAAAATGTATACGTACCGGCGTGTAGACGGCCATGTGGAAGTCCATTCATATGAGGACCTGCCGAGCCGCGACGGTCTGGCTTACGGTTATATGTGGCGTGTCGAGAGCGGCAAGCACGATTATGACCTGGAATACCAGGAAGTCGAAACACACCGGGTTTTCTTGAACGGCTATCCGTATTCGGAATATGACACGGTGCTCACCTACCCTGTCGAAGTCGGCAAAACGTTTGAGACGGGCCTCGGGGAACCGACCTATTTGACGATCAGCGCGGTCAATCAAACCGTTGAAACGGAATACGGCACGTTCACCAACGCCACAGAAATCACCGTTGCCAATGGCTACCGGTATTACATGGTGGAAGGGTTCTCGACGGTGAAGTCGCTGAACGAGCAAGGGGAAACGGTGTTTGAGCTGATCGGTGTCGAATAAGTGAATTGTGTTTGAATTGCGTGTGTGCCTGGCACGCAAACTATTTGGATGGAGAAGGTGATGGGTTGAAGAAATTATCAGGTGTTGTCGCATTGTTGCTGTCACTGGTTTTACTGGCACCTGCTGTATGGGCTGCTCCGGATGTGCCGGAAAGCCACGGATTTTATGAGGAAATAACGTATTTGACGGAGCTGGGTGTGCTCGGCGGTTATCCGGATGGCACGGTTCGGCCGGAGTCGGTGGTGACGCGTGCGGAAGCGGCGATCATGATCGGCCGGCTGAAAGAGCTGGATGGCACGCAGCGCGCCACGTCCTTTTCGGATGTGACTCAAAAGCAGGCGGCCAGCGGATTTATCGCTGCAGCGCAGGAAGCCGGATTTATCACCGGCTATCCGGATGGCACATTCCGCCCGTATGAATCGATCACGCGTGGCGATATGGCCATCATTTTATCCCGTATTTTTGTCACACCGATCACGCTGGGTGTGGGCTTCTCGGATGTGTCGGTGAATATGCGGGCGTATGAACCGATTGCCCAAGTGCTGGCGGCGAACATCACCATCGGGTATCCGGACAACACGTTCCGGCCGCATGAATTTGTGACACGCGCCCAGTTCTCGGCCTTCTTGGCACGCGGACTCGAGCCGAAGTTCAAGAACGATGCAGTCATTGAAAACTCGTTCATGAAAGACAAGACGAAAACATACAGTTACCGCTATGTCGACGGCAATGTATTGACGCATACTTTCAACTTCGTCGAACAGCGCTTTGAACAGCCCATCGGCTTCGCCTGGACGGTCACCGATTCGTTTGAACGGTTCCAATACGATTATGTCGAAGGTGAAAGCCACAACGGTTACCTGATCGGCTATCCGTATTCTGAATCCTACCTCAATCTGGTTTATCCGCCGGAAGTCGGGAAAACGTTCAATACCGATTCGTTCTTCGTGCCGGAATCGACCATCACGGCTGTCGGTGTCACGGTCGAAACTCCTTACCGCACCTTTACGGATGCTGTGGAAGTGACGGCGGCGATCGATGATGAGTTCTATGACAGCGGCTATAAGTATTACATGGTTGAAGGATTTGGCGAAGTGAAATTCGTCAATCGCCACGGTGTGACGCTGTATGAGCTGGTTGATGTGCAATAAAAAAGGTTGAAGCCACCCGTAAAAATGTGGGTGGCTTTTCAAATTCTTATTAAAACACGCGCAGCAACCGATTCTTTCGGACTCTTTTTGACGTTATTGTTACAAATGTTACAAAAGTGAGTTTCATTGTAATATACTTGGGTATATCAGGAAAGTGTGAAAATACAGTAAATGAGGAGTGACGTGTTGAAAAAGGTAATCACAGGGATTGTTTTGGTTTTATTTATGGGAATATGGAGTTCCCCTGCAAGTGCGGCATCTGATTTGCCGGCCAGCCACGGATTTTATGACGAGATTACATATTTGATGGAACAAGAAATTTTGGGCGGCTACCCGGATGGCACGGTCCGTCCGAACGTCATTGTATCGCGTGCGGAAGCCGCAATCATGATCGGCCGCATGGAAGAGCTGGACGGCACGCAGCGGGATTCCCGCTTTTCGGATGTGACGAAAGGCCAGAAAGCGAGCGGCTATATCGCGGAAGCCCAGGCAGCCGGGTATATCAACGGCTATCCAAACGGCACGTTCCGCCCGTATGCACCGATTACGCGCGGCGACATGGCGATTATTTTATCACGGGTGTTCCCGACGCCTTTCTCAATAACGGCAGACTTTACGGATGTGTCGCCGAACATGCAGGCGTATGAAGCGATTTCGGATATTCTGGCAGCCAACATCACCATCGGTTACGCCAACCATACATTCCAGCCCTATACTCATGTAACACGCGGACAATTCGCCGCGTTCCTGGCACGGGGCCTTGAGCCGGAATTCAAAAACGACGCACGGATGGCTCATTCGTACATGAAGGATAAGACAAAATCCTATACGTATAATACAGGGACACACGGACTCGAAACGCATACATTCAGATACGAGGACGGCCCCGCCAACGAACCGATCGGCTATATCTGGGCACGGGAAGTTCCGTCCATCAAAGAAACCTATCTGTACGGTGAAGTAGAAACAAGAAAACAGCTGATTCTTGCACATCCGATCATGGACGTTTTCGATCCGCCGATTCTTGCTTATCCAATCAAGGTCGGCACAACGTACAGCCTGGACAATGTCCATGATGTGACGCACACCATCACAGCTGTCGGCGTAACGGTGGAAACGCCATACCGCACGTTCACCAATGGTGTCGAAGTGACGGTGGAGTTTGGCTATAAGGAATACTTTGTCGAAGGTTTCGGGAAAGTCAAAACGGTCAATAAAAACGGCACGATTTTTGAATTGATCAACGTGGAATAAGTTGTAGTATGGAACACGCTGTCCGGGGTTCGGTGGCGTGTTTTTTGTTTGAGTGTAGATATTCCGCAAAAGAGCTGTGCTTTCGGCGGGCTTGCGCTGAACTAACTCGGGCTTAGCGCCCGAGTGGATTTCAGCACTTCGCTTTCCCGCAGGAAAGACGTTGGCCTAAGGCAGTGCGGCCAACGTCTTTGCGACGAAGCAGCGCAGCGATGCAGGAGCATACGGGTTTCGCAGCTTTTTACTCCATCTCTTAGTGCAAACGAAAAAAGATAATTTATATAGTTGCTTGTCTTTAAAATAATGATAGATAGAAAATATTAGATATTTTTAATTTTTTATTACAAATATTACAAAAAGGAGTTTATTTGTAATACGCACGGGTATATTAGAAAAGCATACATTAATTAGTTGGAGGGTGACGTGTTGAGAAAGTTATTGTTGGGAATGGTGCTGGTAGTGTTGATGGGGATGTCCGCTTCTCCTGCAGCTGCCGCATCGGATTTGAATACAGGACATGGATTTTATGAAGAGATTACATATTTATTGGAACAGGAGATTTTACAAGGTTATCCGGACGATACAGTCCGCCCGGATGCGACGGTGACGCGTGCGGAAGCGGCGATTATGATCGGCCGGATGCAGGGATTGGATGGCACGCAGCGGGATTCCGGCTTTTCGGATGTGACGGCCAGACAGAAAGCGAGCGGGTTTATTGCCGAAGCTGAGGAAGCCGGATATATCAACGGTTATCCGGATGGCACATTCCGCCCGTATGAAACGATTACGCGCGGCGATATGGCGATCATTTTGTCACGGGTGTTTGTGACGCCGTTTGCAGAAGATGTGGCGTTCACGGATATTTCTCCGATGATGGAAGCCTATGAGCCGATTGGCTATATTCTGGGAGCCAATATTACTGTCGGGTATCCGGACAATACGTTTAAACCGAATCTTGCAGTTACGCGCGCCCAGTTCTCCGCGTTCCTTGCCCGCGGCCAGGAGCCGAAGTTCAAGAACGACGCACGCATCGCAGGCTCGTACATGAAAGATATGACGAAGACGTATGTATATGAATCGGCGGATGGTTCGACGAGCACACATCAATACGAGTTTGTGCCTTACCGCATCAATGACGAATTGCCGCTCGGCTTTGTCTGGACGATGACGGATGAAAACGGTGAGCATATTGATGATTACATCGAGAGCGAAACACGCGATTATTACGGCATCGGCTTCCCGTATTCCGAGTTTTACGTGGAGCTGGTATACCCGGTGGAAACCGGCAAGACGTTCAATGTGGATTCTACGTTTTCACCCGAGCATGAAATCACCGCTGTCGGTGTAACAGTCGAAACGGCGTACCGCACCTTTACCAACGCGGTCGAAGTGACGGTTGCCGATGATCCGGACTTTGTCGAAGAACCGATCAAGTATTATATGGTGGAAGGTTTCGGCGGTGTCAAAACGGTGGATATGGACGGAACGACGATTTCTGAACTGGTTGATGTAAGATAATATGTAAAATGAAACACGTGGTCCGCTTTGGCGGATGGCGTGTTTTTTGTTTGTTGCTCGATGAATGATGGTTAAGATCTTAAGAGATGGATGGCAGCCATTCACCTGCGCGAATGGCGACAAAAGCCGAAGGTCAAGTACCCGTTCCCCCTCGACGTCGGAACTC
>NZ_RIAX01000006.1 GCF_003719725.1 Planococcus salinus
AAGAAGCTCGAAGGCTGTGCTCCGATCGCCCAAAGGCGACCCTCGCAAATGCCGTTCGCGCACCAAGGCGCTCGTGACGTCTTTTGTTGACGTTTTGCTGTTCGGTTTTCAAGGTTCAAGTTGTTTGTTTAAGTTGCCGTCGTTCTTGGCGACTTTATTAATATATCCTGTTTCAGCTCTGAAGTCAATAATTATTTTGAAATATTTTTTCTCGCTGTTTTAAGGACATGTATAACTATAAACCGCCGAGAATGGAAAATCAAGCTTTTATTTTAAAAAAGTATGATTTTATTTTTCTGTAATCTGTAATGAAGAAAATGATTCCCGTAATGACAATACTTCCGCCGATGATTTGGCTCCAGGATAAAACTTCTCCCAGGATAAAATAAGCAAGGATAGCAGCACCTACCGGCTCAAAAAGAATGGCGATGGAAATGACATTGGTGCTGACGAACTTTAATGCCCAGTTGAACAAAGTATGGCCGAACAAGTTTGGGATCAGGGCAAGCAGCAAAAACCACATCCATTCCTGCGCGGGATAAGGACCGAAAGACTCTCCTTTCGCTACTACATAAAAAAATAACGTAATAGCACTGATTCCATATACTACAAAAGTATATGTCATTAAGGAGAGGCGCTTTCGCACATCTTGCCCGAACAATAAATAGGCGGTGATCAGTGCACACGCCGCCAATGCTAAAACATCTCCAAACAAAGCACTCCCACTGATGCGGAAATCGCCATAGCCAATCAGCACGCTTCCCAATACAGCGATTCCACCGGAAACCAGTGTTTTTACCGATATCGATTCCTTAAAGAAAAAATAAGTTCCAACAAAAGCGAACAGTGGCTGTAATGTCACGAGAACAGTCGAGCTGGCCACAGAAGTATAATTCAATGATTCAAACCACAGGATGAAATGAAACGCCAGGAAAATACCGGCGATCGTCGTGAATAGCCAATCCCTTTTGCTTAGCTTTTTGATTTCGTGGGTATATTTCCAAAAGAAGACCGGGCTCATAATGAGAATGGAAAAAAGCATTCGGTAGAACGCGGTGACTCCGGAATCTGCGGTAGTCATTTTAACAAAGATTGCAGAAATTGCTACGGAAAAGACGCCGATAATAATCGGAATATAAGGATGTATGATTGGTTTCTCCATGACGTTACCTCTTACCTCTCTTACCTGTTTTCATATTTCGTTCAAACTCTTATACTAGTTTGACACGCAGCTGTAGCGGAAGCAACCACAAAACTGATTGGAGGCATTGTATATGGATTTGTTTACAGCATTGCAGGTTTCTTCTTTGGAGACTTTTATAAAATTATTGATCGCCGCTTCCCTGAGTTTGGTTATCGGACTTGAACGGGAGCTGAAAAGAAAACCGGTCGGGCTGAAGACCAGCGTTGTAATCTCCACATTCAGTTGCCTCCTCACCATTATCTCGATTGAATCCGCTTATATCGCAGAAGGAAGTCAGCATGAGAATGTCAATATTACAATGGACCCTCTCCGCTTGGCCGCACAAATTGTCTCGGGCATCGGGTTTCTTGGAGCTGGTGTTATTTTAAAAAGAGGCAATGATTCCATATCCGGCTTAACAACAGCTGCAATGATTTGGGGGGCCGGAGGAATCGGCATTGCCGTCGCTGCCGGATTTTATATTGAAGCAGCTGTCTCTGTACTCATTATTTTATTCGGAATTGAACTGATCCCCCCCTTATTGTTTAAATTTGGTCCAAAAAGGTTGAGAATGGCGGAGGCCAACTTAAAAATTACAGTCTCCGGCAATGCTTCCATTCGTTCAGTAGTAAATCAATTAAAAGCAGAAGGGTTGATCATCGAGTCGATGAACATCACGCACGATGATCATGAAGATTCGTTTGACAAACATGAGGTAATTATTCGAGTGACTTATTTACAGAACAAAGAAATCATTGACTTGTATCAGGAGATTTCGGAGTTGGAGGAAGTAAAAAACCTGGCTATCGAGCTGATCAACTAAAAAAAGGATTGAGCTTTTGGCTCAATCCTTTTTTCTATAAAGAAGCTTGCAGGATTTCAATGACGTTCTCTTTGTCCATTTTTGCGAAGTTACCGAACTCTCCATAAACCATCGCCTTGTCCGCGATGATTTCAATTTTCGAATCATCAATTTCATAATCTTCCAATCGGGTCGGAGCACCTAGTGATGTCCAGAACTGTTGCAAGCGATCGATTCCTTCATATGCAACTTCTTCTGCCGTCTTGCCTTCTGGGTCTACTTCAAATACACGTTCAGCCATTTGAGCAAAACGGGACGGGTTTTGTTTGACATTATGACGCATCCATTGAGGGAACAAAATTGCCAATCCGCCGGCATGTGGAATATCATACACGGCTGATACTGCGTGCTCGATATTATGTGTTCCCCAATCTCCGTTATAGCCCATCTCCAGGAATTTGTTCAGCCCCATCGTGCCGGCGAATAAAATCGTTTCCCGGTGTTCGTAGCTGTTCAGGTCCTCCATCAACTTAGGAGCAGTTTCGATAACGGCTTTCAATACACCTTCGCACATGCGGTCCTGTACCGGTGTATTGACGGCATTGTTGAAATACTGTTCAAAGATGTGCGACATCATGTCCACAATTCCATAAATCGTTTGGTCTTTTGGAACCGTCAAGGTGTAAGTTGGGTCCAAAATAGAAAATTTAGGAAATGAAAACGGACTTCCCCAACCATATTTCTCTTGTGTTTCTTCATTTGTAATAACAGATCCTGCATTCATCTCTGAACCGGTGGCCGCTATTGTCAAAACTGTACCAAATGGCAAACCATCTGTTGCTTTTGCTTTACGCGACACCAAATCCCATGCATCTCCATCGTATTTCGCTCCGCAGGCAATCAGCTTTGTACAGTCGATCACTGAACCGCCACCTACTGCCAAGAGCATTTCGATGCCTTCTTTTTTGCAGATTTCAATCCCTTTTCTTGCTGTGGAAATCCGCGGATTAGGTTCAACTCCTGCTAATTCAAAAATTTCCAGTCCGGCTTCACCTAAAGCAGCCATCACTTCATCATAGAGGCCGTTCTTTTTAATGCTTCCGCCTCCATAGACCACCAATACTTTTTTGCCGTATTTCGGCAGTTCTTTTTTTACTGCCTCTAATTGGCCTTTACCGAAAATCAACTTTACTGGATTATAAAACGAAAATGCATTCATCTTTTTCCGCCTCCTTTTCATTTTATATTATGCAGAATCTACAGATGAATTGCAAAAACGACAAAAAACCGTTTGGATTCCAGGAATCCAAACGGTTTTTTTCATAATCATACCCAGCCACGGAAACGAGCCGCTTCCGCTGTTCTGCGGGCACCTACCATGTAAGCTGCTAAGCGCATATCGATATTGCGGTTTGAGGCTACATTGTAGATGTTTTCGAAAGCGTCAACCAATTTTTTATGGAGTCTTTCGTCGACTTCTTCCTGTGTCCAGTAATATCCTTGGTTATTCTGAACCCATTCAAAATAAGAGACGGTAACGCCACCGGCACTGGCCAACACATCAGGAACCAGCAGAATTCCACGGTTCGTCAAAATCTTGGTTGCTTCAGCAGTTGTTGGACCATTGGCCGCTTCCACAACGATTGATGCTTTGATGTCATAGGCATTCTCTTCTGTGATCTGATTCGAAATGGCTGCAGGAACCAAAATGTCGCAATCAATTTCGAATAACTCTTTGTTTGAAATGGTGTTGTCGAATAATGTCGTAACTGTTCCGAAACTGTCACGGCGATCTAGTAAATATTCAATGTCCAAACCGTCTGGATCGTGTAATGCACCGTATGCATCAGAGATACCTACTACTTTAGCGCCGGCATCGTACAAAAATTTCGCCAGGAAGCTGCCTGCATTCCCGAACCCTTGTATGACTACTCGTGCGCCTTTCATATCCAGACCGCGTTTTTTCGCAGCTTCATTAATAACAATGGTTACGCCTTGAGCAGTGGCTTTGTCACGGCCTTCTGAACCGCCAAGCACCAAAGGTTTACCGGTAATGAATCCAGGAGAATTGAATTCGTCAATTTTGCTGTATTCATCGAACATCCATGCCATGATCTGTGAATTTGTAAATACGTCCGGTGCCGGGATGTCTTTGTTTGGCCCGACGATCTGACTGATGGCACGGACATACCCGCGACTCAGTTTTTCAATCTCGTGCATGGACATTTCCCGCGGATCACAGATGATTCCGCCTTTCCCGCCCCCGTATGGCAAATCTACAATTCCACATTTTAATGTCATCCACATGGACAATGCCATAACTTCTTCACGGTTTACATCAGGATGAAAGCGCACTCCACCTTTCGTAGGTCCAACCGCGTCATTATGTTGTGCACGGAAACCGGTAAACACTTTCGTTTTCCCGTCATCCATCCGAACTGGAATACGGACTTCCATGATCCGCATTGGTTCTTTCAGAAGTTCGTACATCGACTCTTCATATCCGAGTTTATCCAATGCAGTTTTAATAACGTTTTGCGTTGACGTCAACAAATTCAAGTTTTCAGCCATTGTTTTAAATCGCCTCTTTGTATTATAGTAATTACTTCGCATTCAGTGTAACATAGTTCAACTTTCATTTGCTATAAAGTTCTTACTTTGAGAATACTTTTTGAATGCGTTCAATTGCCCAATCCAAATCTTCTTTGGAAATAATCAATGGAGGCGCAAAACGGATGACCGTGTCATGAGTTTCTTTGCACAATAACCCCAGTTCCTTCAATTGTTCACAATATGGACGAGCTGCTTCCGTCAATTCCATTCCGATGAACAGGCCGCGCCCTCTTACTTCTTTAACAGATGGATGTTTGATTTCACGCAATTTGCCCATGAAATATTCACCCAACTCCAATGAACGTTCAGCTAACTTTTCTTCTTTCAACACATCCATTGATGCAATGGAAACAGCACTCGCAAGCGGGTTTCCGCCAAAAGTGGAGCCGTGCGATCCCGGATTGAAAACACCAAGCACTGATTTATCAGCCACAACGCAGGAAATCGGGAACACACCTCCGCCAAGTGCTTTTCCTAATATGTACATATCAGGGTTCACATTTTCCCATTCACAAGCAAACATTTTACCTGTTCTGGCAAGTCCACACTGGATTTCATCCGCAATGAAAAGGACATTGTTTTCACGGCATAGTTCCCTTGCCTCTTTCAGGAACCCTTCCGGTGGCATGATGATGCCTGCTTCGCCCTGGATCGGCTCAATCAGGAAAGCGGCAGTGTTTGGCGTAATGGCATTTCTCAACGCTTCCAGATCACCGAACGGGACAATGTTAATGCCTGGCAGCATAGGACCGAAACCTTTACGGTATTCTTCATCAGAAGACAACGATACAGCAGTCATAGTACGGCCATGGAAGTTTCCTTCGCATGCAATGATTTCCGCTTGGTTTTCAGCAACTCCCTTTACATCATAAGCCCAACGGCGTGCTGCTTTGATTGCTGTTTCTACAGCTTCTGCGCCAGTGTTCATCGGCAAAGCCATTTCTTTTCCTGTAAGTTCACAGATCATTTCATACCAAGGTGCCAGTTTGTCGTTATGGAATGCGCGCGACGTCAACGTAACTCGGTCAGCCTGGTCTTTTAAAGCCTGAATGATTTTCGGATGGCGATGCCCTTGGTTAACGGCAGAATACGCTGACAGCATATCCATGAATTTATTGCCTTCCGGGTCTTTTACCCATACCCCTTCTGCTTCTGAAATGACGATTGGCAGTGGATGGTAGTTGTTCGCTCCGTATTTCTCTGTTTGTTCAATAATGGTTTGTGTCTGTGTCATATCTATTCCTCCTTTTTTAAAAAAGGCAGACACGACGTCTGCCTTTCGCTGTATTATTATAACACTTATTGAATGATTATAACACCATCCGAAATTTAGAACATTTCTGATGTTGTTTTTGCCTGCATGTGGAGAGCCAGGTAGTCCGGACCACCAGCTTTGGAATCCGTACCAGACATATTGAATCCGCCGAACGACTGGTATCCGACAATGGCGCCTGTGCAGCCACGGTTAAAATACAAGTTCCCGACATGAAATTCTTCACGTGCATATTCAAGGTGCTCACGGTTATTTGTGATGACACCGCCTGTCAGGCCATATTCGGTATTGTTTGCAATATCAATGGCCTCTTTGAAATCTTTTGCTTTTGTGAAAGCGACAACAGGACCGAAAATCTCTTCCTGCATAATGCGGGCTTTCGGATCAAGGTCTGCAAAAATGGTCGGGTTGATAAAGTAGCCTTTTGAATCGTCTCCTGTACCACCTGCAACCAAGCGACCTTCGCCTTTGCCGATTTCGATATAGTCCATAATTTTTTTGAAAGCAGCCTCATCATTCACCGGCCCCATGAAATTGGATTGATCGGTAGGATCGCCAATGGTCAATTCATTTGTCAGTTCGATGGCGCGTTCCAAAACTTCATCATATACATCTTCAACAATGACAGCGCGTGAGCCAGCAGAACATTTTTGCCCACTGAAGCCGAATGCGGATTTTACGATGGATTGAGCAGCAAGCTCCAGGTCTGCCTCTTTATCGACGACCATTGTGTTTTTGCCGCCCATTTCCGCGATTAAGCGTTTCATCCAGATTTGGCCTTCATTCACTTTGGCAGAGCGCTCTGCAATGCGCAAACCTACATCTCTTGAACCTGTAAATGAAATAAAGCGTGTGTTCGGGTGGTCCACCAGGTAATCCCCAACTTCCCCTCCAGGTCCTGGAATGTAGTTGACGACACCAGGCGGCATGCCCGCTTCTTCAAGAACTTCGATGAATTTATAGGAAACGACCGGAGTTGTCGAAGCCGGCTTCAATAGCACCGTATTTCCTGCGACCATCGCGGCTACTGTTGTACCTGCCATGATGGCAAAAGCGAAGTTCCAAGGGGAAATGACAACCCCCACGCCCAACGGGATGTAATCGTAACGGTTGTATTCGCCCGGACGGCTCTCCACTGGCATGCCATCTTTCAGACGAAGCATTTGACGGCCATAGTATTCCATGAAGTCGATGGCTTCTGCTGTATCGGCATCCGCTTCGTTCCATGGCTTCCCTGCTTCTTTTGTCAATAAAGCCGAAAACTCGAATTTACGGCGGCGGACGATGGCTGCTGCTTTGAACAATACATCAGCACGCACTTCAGGTTTCACTTTGCTCCAGGTTTTGAATGCTTTATCAGCTGATTGCATTGCTTTTTCAGCCAATTCTCTGTTCGATTTCGAAACTCTTCCCACAACCTCTTCTTTGTTGGAAGGGTTTGAGGAAATAATCTTGTCTTCAGTTGTAACACGCTCTCCACCGATGACCAATGGGTAGTCCTGTCCCAAATAAGCTTCAACGGTTTTCAAGCCTTCTAAATAAGCGTTACGGTTTTCCTCAATGGAGAGGTCCGTGAATGGTTCGTGTTTGTAGGGAATCATGTAAATCCTCCTCTTTTTGTTATATGTGCAAAAAAAATTTGCACTTATAATCTGTTTATATATATAATAATGCAAAAGATTATTGCATTTTTCAAGTATTTTAATTCAAAAAATCAAAAAACTTTTTGGGGTGAGCACATTGAATCGGAAAGAACTGGATTTATCCCCTTTCTTCTCATTCGCTGTAGAGCATGTGGGCGTAGGTGTTCATGCAATTGATCTAAAAGGGAAAACCATTTTATACAATAAGAAAATGAAGGAAATTGAAGGCTTTGATTTTGAAGAGCTGGCTGACCGTTCCTTGTTGGAGATGTTCCGTTTCGATCAGCACGAAAGCACATTGCTTGAAGTGTTACAGAGCGGAACGCCTGTTTTGAATGCCAAACAGACCTACTGGAACCGCAAAGGACAGGAAATCACGACCATCAATGATACTTATCCCGTATTTGATGGACAGCAGATGATTGGTGCCATTGAATTATCGCGGGATGTGACACGGCTCGAGAAAGTGGTATATCAGCCTTTGAAGAAATACGAGGAACCTGTTACTTTCACCAGCTTGACGGCGGTCTCCGACAGCATGAAGAATGTAATTAACACGGCAGAAAAAGCAGCGATAGCGCAGCTTTCCGTCATGCTGATCGGGGAATCCGGAACCGGCAAGGAGCTGATCGCCGAAGCCATTCACTGGGCTTCTTCCGACGGAGAACTTCATACCCTTTACTGCCACGGAACGGATGAGCAGCTGATCGAGCAGTTGGCAGAAAATCTGAACGAAAACGGCAGCGGCACGGTGTATTGTGAACGCATTGACTTATTGCCTTTTGCGTTGCAGACCCGCCTGCTGGAAATGGCAAGAGAATATTCCAATCACAGCATTACTTTTATCGCGAGTGTAGGTGAAGATCCAGTCGAGTTGGTGGCTGAGAAAAAATTAATGAAGGAATTGTATTACTTCTTTTCTGCTCTTACCATCAAAATAGAGCCGCTCCGTAACCGCAAAGAAGACATTATGCCATTCGTTGAAGATTATTTCTCCCGCCACCGTATGAAGTTCGGTTCAGTTGTAAAAGGAGTCGATGAAGACGTGAAGCGGTTGTTCCTCGCTTATGACTGGCCGGGGAATTTAAAAGAGCTGGAGCTGTTGCTGGATGAGACCACGTCCTTACTGACCACTGAAGAAGTCGTTACGGAAGAATTGCTGCCTTCTCACTTTAAATTGAAAGTAAACAAAGACGGAAAGCTGAGACCGGAGGATTTTCTTGTCCATACGACTAAGGAATTGCCGCCTTTGGAGGAATATTTGTTGGAAGCCGAGATCTATTACCTTGAGAAAGTGATGGACCTTCACCATGGCAACGTCACCAAAGCGGCTGCCGCTCTCGGGATGAGCCGCCAAAACCTTCAGTATCGATTGCGTAAAATCAAAAAAAACGAAGGGCAGACGTAATGTCTGCCCTTCGTTTTTTCTTATTGATCAGATCCGTTTTTCTTATTGCCCGGATCTTTTGATCCATTCTTGCATTTTGTCTTTCAACGTGTTGAATCCTTCAGAATCACGCTCATCCACATGGGATTGCAAAGACTGTTTTGGTTTTTCATTGCGCTGCGCTGCTGGTGGCTGTTCTTGAAGCGCGCGGATTGACAAGCTGATTTTTTTCGATTTTTCGTCAACTTCCAATACCTTTACGTCTACTTCCTGCCCAACTGCAAGATACTCGCTCACTTCTTTAACATAACCGTGAGTGATTTCTGAAATGTGGACCAACCCTTGCGTTTGCTCATCCAACGCTACGAAAGCCCCGTATGGCTGGATTCCTGTTACTTTACCGGAAACTGTGTCTCCTACTTGGTATGTTTTTGTCATCTTTACCCGCTCCTAGTCTTATCTGATTGTCCTATACACCTATTGGCATCTGTATATTATAGCACAGTCCCTGCTAACTAGTAAAATCTGATTTGCCATCCATACTGCGTTTTTCCTTCCACTTTCTATTTCACTCACCCTCCAGCCCGCTTCTGCACCATGCCAGTCATTACAGCGGTCTGTGTTGTCGCTCATCAGCAGCTCTATAACGGAAAGAGCTAACCAGGGTTCGACTTACCGAATAAAGTCTTTCACATTTCGTCATTTCACCTTTTTCGCCGGTCACGAGTTCACTCTTTTCTATAATTAGCCATCCCAATATACAACGCATTCTAAAGAAGGAGCCAGTTTCATCTATTTTTTTCACCCCGTGTCGTGTAGAATGAATAAATCCAGAATATAGAGGAGTGCTCACAATGAAACCACGCGAACAATGGACTTCCAAAATTGGCTTTATCCTTGCAGCGGCCGGCAGTGCGATCGGCCTGGGCGCCATTTGGAAATTTCCGTACGAAACGGGGGCCAATGGAGGAAGCGTCTTCATCCTACTGTTTATCATCAGTACCCTCGCCATTGGCCTGCCGATTCTCCTTGCTGAATTTGTCATCGGCCGAAAAGGTCAGGCAGATGCAGTAAGTGGATTGAAAAAATTAGCTCCGGGAAAATACTGGTTTTTGATCGGCTGGTCCGGCTTTATTTTTTCTTTTCTCATTTTATCTTTTTACAGCGTAGTCGGCGGTTGGATTTTGTCTTATCTGGGCCGTTCGCTGTTGTTCCAGCTTTCAGATTTGGGAGATAACGGATTTGCTGAGTTATTCAACGGCATCATCGGCAATCCATGGGAAGTATTGATTGCCCAAGCCGGATTTATGCTCCTCACTGTTTGGATCGTCCAAGGGGGGATCAAGTCGGGAATCGAACGGGCCAGCAAAATCATGATGCCATCGCTTCTCATCTTCCTGGTGATTTTAATCATCCGCTCATTGACGTTAGAAGGAGCTATGGAAGGTATTTCTTTCATGTTTGTGCCCGACTGGTCATTTTTCACTTTTGAAACGGCTTTGATCTCTCTTGGTCAGGCTTTCTTTTCATTGAGTGTGGGTGTAGCGGGAATGATCACGTATGCTTCCTATTTGTCCAAATCTGAAAATTTGGGGCGCTCCGCTGCCAGTGTCGCGGCATTAAACATTCTAATCTCCATCATGGCGGGATTAATCATTTTCCCTGCTGTGTTTGCACTCGGTTATACGCCTGATCAAGGGCCTGGCCTCGTTTTCATCATTTTGCCGGCAATTTTCGATCAGCTTTTCATGGGACAATTCCTTATCATCATTTTCTTTGTCCTTTTATTGTTTGCCACGTTGACTTCATCGATTTCCATGCTGGAAATTGTCGTCTCCATCGGTGTGAAAAACCAATACGAACGCCGACGCAGAACAGCTATCGTTTTTGGCTTACTGATCTTCCTGGTTGGTGTTCCAAGCGCTTTGTCGTTCGGTGTGTTGTCGGAACCGTTCATGTTCGGTTACTTGTTCTTTGATTTCATCGACATGTTAACCAGCCGGATTGGCCTGCCTCTTGGTGCCTTATTCATTTCGTTGTTTGCCGGATATGTGCTGACCAAGAAAGATGTCCATGCCGAATTGAATGAACAGGATGTATTGGTCGACATATGGCGGGTGTTGGTAAGGTATGTAGCGCCTGCTGCCATTATCATCGTTTTCGTCCAGGGTTTGATGGATGTGTTCGGAGGTTGAAGTGTTTGAAAAATGACACAACTTCAGCTTTCACCGGGTGTACCGGCATGGTATGATGGAAGTGGAAAAGTACCAATACTAAAGGAGTGTATGACTATGAAACAGGATTTGCACACTCAATTGAAAGCTGCTCGGGAAGAACGCAACGTCAGTCTGGACGATTTATCGCTACGAACCAGAATCGGTGTTTCGCGCCTTAAAGCCTATGAATCAGGCGAAGAAGTACCATCTGTACAGTCTCTTCTTATTCTGTCCAATGCATTGGATGTTCCAGCCTCAAATTTATTGGAAGGCATAGAAGCACAAAAATAAAAGCTCTCGGCTGTATTGGCCGAGAGCTTTTATTTTTTGTTTTGGCAAAATGGAAACCTCTTCCGCCCTTTTGTCTTCACCTGTTCACTCTTCGGACGATCACAACAGCAACTTCTCCAGCAGCTTCCGCTAGATTATGTGTTTGGCTTCGTATTTCAAAGCCAGCAATTTATAGGAAATATCGACACATTTTTCAATCGGAATCCATTTATTAAACGAAAATCCATAAATGCTTCGGATCTTTTTAGCCAACTCAGACGGGTCGTCCAGCACTTGAAGTGCCATTACCGCATCTTCAATTTCAGCCCTGTACATTTGCTCTCCGACTGAAAAAGGGTCCCATTGTTTCAGGATTCTGACTGCCCTTTTGTTCATTTCATTGACATCCATCTGTATTCACCCAACATTCTGTATCATGACCAGTTATACCGACCCATTCTGCAAAATAAAAAAGAAGGATCGAAACACCGTGAAAGTGTCATCGGTGCACAGTTTTTGATTACCGCTGAAGAATATCGATTGTGTCAATGGTGATATCCTCCACCGGTTTCTCTCCGTTTTTTTCAACCTGTGCGATTTCGTCAACTACTTCCATCCCTTCGATCACCTGTCCGAAAACACTATGAGCGCCGTCCAACCAGGGAGTACCGCCCATTTCCCGGTACAGCGCAACAACTTCATCGGGATAGTTTTCCGGCAATGCATCTTCTGCTGCCGTATCAGCCTGTACAATGAAAAATTGGCTGCCGTTTGTCCCCGGTCCTGCATTTGCCATCGATAACGCGCCGCGGAAATGATAGAGCTCATTCGAAATTTCATCTTCAAAAGGCTCACCAAAACTGCTTTCGCCCCCTCTTCCTGTACCTGTCGGATCCCCTGACTGAAGCATGAAGCCTTCCATCACCCGATGGAATATTACTCCGTCATAGTATCCTTCTTCCGCCAAAGCAAGAAAGTTTTCCACAGTTTTTGGGGCAATCTTCGGGAACAGTTTTATCTGAATCGTCCCTTTTGAAGTGTTCAGCTCAACTAACGCCTCCTGTTCAGCCACTTGGTCCGTAGTTTGCGGAAGCTGTTCAGGTGCAGTCATTTTATCTGCCGGCTCTTGCTCCGGTGATTTTGTTGAGGTTTGCTCTGCTCCACAGGCAGCAAGGACAACAGTCATCAATAAAAGTATGCTTATCATTTTCTTCATCTCTTTTTCACCCTGTTTCAGTTTACCATAAAAATTTTTGAATTCACTGGTAATTCCTTCCGCTTTTTTCGTGTGTCGAAATAGATTATAATAGAGACAGTTGGTTGCTTTAGAAAGAAGGGTTCACAATGATTGGACAAAAAAAGAACTTTATTATAATTATGTTTTCCAATTTTCTTGTAGCAGGCAGTACCACGATGATCATGCCCTTCTTATCCCTTTATATCGAATCCATGGGAGATTTCTCAGATGAATATGTACAGCGCTGGGCTGGACTGGTATTCGGCATCACTTTTGTTGCCGCTTTGATCATGTCGCCCATCTGGGGCCGCATTGCCGATAAATACGGATACAAACCGATACTGGTGATTAACGGATTTGGTATTGCCATCAGCATCTTTTTGATGGGCACAGCCGAATCTGTGATGGAATTGTTCCTGCTTCGTTTGTTCATGGGGATTGTCACAGGCTTCATCCCGACATCGCTGGCTTTTGTCAGTTCTCAGACGCCAAGGGAAATCGCGGGAAAAACACTCGGCACTCTGCAGATGGGAAGTGTTTCCGGCACCTTATTCGGTCCGGTCATCGGCGGTTTGATGGCGGATGCGTTCGGTTTCTCCTATACGTTTGTCATCACAGCGGTCGTTATCGGTTTTGCCGCAACTCTTGTGTTATTCGGCATCAAAGAAATCAAACGCGTCAAGAAAAAAGGCAGTCATGTCTATGCCAGAAAAACCATCGTCCAGGGAATTCTGCATCATCGACTGCTGATCAATGTCATGATTATCACATCACTGATTCAAATAGGCAATTTCAGCATACAGCCGCTGCTGTCACTTTACGTAGATCATTTGACGGGTGATGGTGCACAAGTCGCTTTTCTGGCAGGTATTACATTCAGCGCGACCGGGCTCGGAAATATTTTGTTTGCCCGCAGGTGGGGCCGTCTGGGAGATTCCATCGGTTACGAAAAAGTATTGGGCTTTTTGCTGGTACTGGCGTTCGCCTTTGTGGTGCCGCAAGCATTTGTCACCGAATTATGGCAACTGATCGGCCTGCGCCTGTTGTTCGGAATTGCAGTTGGCGGAATGATTCCAACGACTACCGCATTGATGAGACGGGAAGCCCCGATTGACATACAAGGGGAAGTGATGGGTTATAATACCAGCTTCCGGTTTTTAGGAAACATTGTGGGGCCTATGTTTGGCGGGATTGTCAGTGGATTTATCGGCATCTCTTCTGTCTTCATCGTCACTGGCACCTTGTTCCTGCTGTCGTTTGCTTTCTTGCGTTATACTTTGAAAAAGCCGGAACAGGATTTTGAAGATGTGTTACTAGAACAGGAAATGAAATCCATGTAAAAAAAGCTGATTCCATCCGGAAACAGCTTTTTTTCTTGTCCAAAAAATAATTTTTCTGCTGAGTTTCTACCTATTTCATAATTCGGGACAAAGTATGTCCATTTATCGTCTTTCAAAGGCCGAACGGTGCAAAACTGCTTCACTTACGTTATAATTTTTCTAGAAACTCATCACGTATACGCATGGAAGGAGGATTCATTTGTCACTTGTGTTTTTGATTTTTTTGCCTATAATCGCAGCGCTCTTCATACCGCTGTTGTTTAAAAAAATCGGCCAGATACATACGGGTTGGTTTGTCCTAATCGTCCCGGTCGCTTTATTTCTTTATTACGCAACAATCCTGCCAACAACGATGGAAGGTGGAACCGTTGTCTCGGAATTTCAATGGATCCCATCTCTTGATATTGCGGTCATCGCCTATCTTGATGGCTTGAGCCTGCTGTTCACATTGCTGATCACAGGCATCGGTGCATTGGTCGTGCTGTATTCCATTTTCTATTTGGATAAAAACCGGGAGCAATTACATAATTTCTATGTTTATTTGCTGATTTTCATGAGCGCCATGCTCGGAGTTGTCCAGTCCGACCATATGATTTCCCTGTATTTGTTTTGGGAACTTACATCGATCTCCTCTTTCCTTTTGATCGGTTATTGGTATACCCGCGACCGTTCAAGGTTTGGAGCTTTGAAATCCATGATGATTACCGTTTTTGGCGGATTGATGATGCTTGGTGGATTTGTGCTGCTCAGCATAATGGGCGATACATATTCCATCCGGGAACTGGTTGCCCAATCACCTGAACTGGCAAACCACGACTTCTTTATGTGGGCGCTTGTTCTCATACTGTTGGGAGCATTTACGAAATCTGCCCAGTTCCCATTTTACATCTGGTTGCCGGATGCCATGGAAGCACCGACCCCTGTCAGTGCGTACTTGCATTCAGCTACCATGGTAAAAGCAGGTCTTTACCTTGTTGCTCGCTTCACACCTATTTTCGCAGTCTCTGGAACATGGTTGTGGTTAGTCGCTGGCATCGGTTTGCTGACCATGTTCTGGGGATCTTTTTTCGCCCTGAAGCAGAAAGACCTGAAAGGCATACTCGCTTTTTCCACCGTTTCTCAGCTTGGGTTGATCATGTCCCTTCTCGGGGCATCGGCCGCTGGTTTCCATGTGGAAAATGCAGCAGAGACAGCGTTTAAGTATGCAGGCTTTGCAGCGATCTTCCATTTGGTCAATCATGCTGTCTTTAAAGGAAGCCTTTTCATGGTCGCTGGAATTGTCGATCACGAAACCGGTACGCGTGACATCCGGAAACTTGGCGGTTTGATGAGTTTGATGCCAATCAGTTTCACGGTTGCCATGATTGGATCGTTTTCAATGGCTGGTCTTCCATTGTTCGGTGGTTTTCTCAGTAAGGAACAATTTTTGACCGCTATGTTGACGTTAACGGAATTTGATTTGTTCTCAATGGATGCCTGGGGGATTCTATTCCCTGTTATCGCTTGGATCGGTTCTGTGTTTACATTCATTTACAGTTTCTATTTTGTGTTCCACACTTTTGCAGGCAAACATAAACCTGACCAGCTGCCGAAACCGGCTCATGAAGCACCTGCTGGCATGCTGGTGTCACCTGTATTCATGGCGGTACTCGTTATCCTGATTTTCTTTATTCCAAATATCGTTGGCGATTGGCTGGTCAAACCGGCTGTCGCTGCCATTCAGCCATTCCTCTACAATTCTCCAGCTGAAGTGGATGTCCACGTAGCGGCTTGGCATGGTTTCAATACAGAATTGTACATGACAATTGGTATTTTTGCGGTAGGTGGTTTGATGTTCTGGACACTCCGCAAGTGGCAGCGCAGTTATGAAGTCTTCCCTGACGCGTTGACGCTGAACCGTCTATACGATAATTTGATGTTTTTGGGAGATGTCGGCGCCAATCGTTTTTCAAAAACGTACATGACAGGATTTATCCGCTCGTATCTCGTTTACATGTTCAGCTTTCTGGTTATCATTGTGCTGGGAACATTTGTCCTGAACGGTGCATTTGCCATCGATTTTGCCAATTTGGCTCCCATTGGTTTTTACGAAATCGTCATTGTACTGACCTTACTTGGTGCCACTGTGACGATTCTTGCCTCAAAATCAAGGCTGACAGCCATTATCGCTCTGGGAGCAGTCGGTTATTCAGTGGCATTGTTCTTTGTCATTTTCAGAGCACCTGACTTGGCTTTGACTCAACTTGTCATCGAAACGATTTCTGTGGCATTGTTCCTGCTCGCTTTTTATCATCTACCGCAAATCAGCAGGAAAGAAGAACGGATGCGCTTCCGTTTCGGAAACGCCATCATTGCGGTGGGTGTGGGGGTTACGATGACTTTTGTCGCGCTGGCCGCCCATTCACAGAAAGCATTGCCTTCAATTTCAGAATATTACAAGGAAACGGTGTACTCGGAAGCTGGAGGCGGTAATATTGTAAACGTAATCTTAGTAGACTATCGTGGGTTTGATACATTGTTTGAAATTGCGGTGCTTGGTATTGCGGGCATCGGTATCCTGACGATGATCAAACTGCGGTTGAGCAAAAAGGAGGGACAGCATGAGAACAAATGACGTCATGCTGCAAACTGCCACAAAAGTGGTGACGTTCATCATCTTGCTGTTTGCTGTCCACATTTTCTTTGCCGGGCATTATACACCAGGTGGTGGATTCGTCGGCGGATTGCTGACTACCAGTGCAATCGTCTTGCTGATGCTTGCATTCGACATGAACACGGTGAGGAAAATATTGCCGATCAATTATGTCGTCATGACAGCTGTCGGTTTGTTGCTCGCAGTAGGAACAGCCGCTGCTTCCATCGTGTTTGATGTTCCGTTTTTCACGCACGCTTATGATTATTTTGATCTGCCGCTGCTTGGCGAAACTTCCCTGCATTCAGCAATGCTGTTCGATGCAGGAGTTTATTTGGTTGTTGTTGGAGTCACGATGACCATTATTCAAACGATTGGAGAGGATGAATAATGGAAATTATTATGTCAGTTCTCATTGGATTGCTTTTCATGGCAGCTGTTTACTTGATGCTTTCGAAAAGTTTAATCCGTATTATCATCGGCACCGGCCTTTTGAGCCACGGAGCCCACTTACTGTTGTTGACAATGGGCGGCTTGAGCGGCGATGCACCGCCTGTAGTGGCGGACGGTGTAAGCGTCGCTGATTATGCCGATCCATTGCCACAGGCTTTGATTTTGACCGCCATCGTCATTTCCTTTGCGGTTACTTCCTTCTTTTTGGTTCTGGCTTATCGGGCTTATCAGGAATTGGGGACAGACAATATGGATTTGCTGAGAGGAACCGAAGACCATGAGTAATTTACTTCTATTTCCGATCATCATTCCATTAATTTTTGCCACTGTTCTTATGATTTTCCCTAAAAACCTGAAAATGCAGCGCTGGATCGCTGTAATAGGTGCTGCCAGTACGTTTGTCGCTGGATTGTTTTTATTGGCCAAAGTCCAATCGGACGGTGTGCAGGCTGTAACACTTGGAAGCTGGCCGGCACCTTTCGGTATTTCAATGGTTTCCGACATGTTATCCGTGCTGCTTGTACTGAGCTCTTCACTGATCACTTTGTTTGTGGTCGTATACAGTTATTCGACCATCGGCATCAAACGGGAGCAATCGTATTATTACCCGGCTGTCCTGTTCTTGATGACCGGTGTCAACGGAGCTTTTACAACCGGGGATATTTTCAACTTGTTTGTTTTTGTGGAAGTGCTGTTGATGGCTTCATACGCATTAATCGTCCATGGCGGTGAAAAACCGCAATTGCGCGAGTCCATCAAGTACCTTTTGGTCAATATCATTTCTTCAGCCTTGTTCGTGGCGGCAGTCGCCTTTTTATATTCAGTGACGGGCACCTTGAATATGGCTGATCTGGCAGTCAAAATACCGGAAATTGAAGCAACGGGCATTTTAACCGTCATCGCTGTCATGTTTTTGGTCGTGTTCGGTTTTAAAGCCGCAATTTTTCCATTGTACTTTTGGCTGCCTGGTTCATACCATGCACCGCCCGTACCGATTCTGGCGTTGTTTGGCGCATTGCTGACAAAAGTCGGTGTTTATGCCATCATGCGTACATACACGTTGTTCTTTACAATGAACATAGGATTTACTCATGAATTGCTGGCAATCATCGCAATTTTGACAATCCTGGCCGGGTGTGTGGGCGCTCTCGCCTATTTTGATGTCAAGAAAATCATCATCTACAACATCATCATTGCTGTAGGCGTCATTTTGTTTGGTGTCTCGCAAATGAATGAAGCAGGAATCGAAGGCTCCATTTTCTATTTGATCCATGATATGTTGATCAAAGCAGCGCTGTTTTTCCTTGTCGGGATTGTTGCTGTACTATTCGGTACGACGAATCTTCGAAAAATGGGCGGCTTGATCAAAACCTATCCGGTGCTTGGATGGTCATACCTTGTGGCCGCATTCGGATTAGCAGGAATTCCTCCTCTCAGTGGTTTTCCCGGCAAATTGCTGATTGTCCAGGGAGGCTTTGAAGGTCCTCAGTTCTGGGGAAGCATTGTCATTTTGGCTACGAGTTTAATCGTCTTGCTAAGCGTCGTCCGTATTTTCATTTACGCTTTTTGGGGAGAACCGGTCGAAACCGTTCCACTCAAAAAATCATCTTATTATCAGATGTTTACTCCGACAGTGGTGCTGGTAGCCATTACAGTGTTCTTCGGAGTCGGTGCGGAACTCTTCATGCCGTTCATATCAGGTGCGGGTGAAGTGCTACTGAATCCATCCATCTATATTGATGCAGTATTAAAGGAGTAGATGTCGATGGCTTTGCAAATCTTATTGAATTTCTTTTTAGCCCTGGTCTGGATGTTCATGACAGTGTCTTTTACTCCGACTGGCTTTATCGTGGGTTATCTGGTCGGTTTGGGGATAATCGTTTTAATGCGCCGATTTTTTTCTTACCGCCTTTACACATCCCGCGCATGGGCTGTTATATCTTTGATCCTGCTGTTTTTGAAAGAGCTTTTCCTATCAAGCATTCAAGTGCTGCAAATTGTTGTCAGACCCAATATGAATATCAAACCGGCGATTTTTGAACTGGAAACGGAATTGCAGCATGACTGGGAAGTCACCCTCCTTTCCGCCCTGATCACTTTAACGCCGGGTACTCTGGTCGTGGGGATTTCCGATGACCAGAAGAGACTTTATATCCACGCGCTCGATTTTGAAGACATTGAGGATGCCGTCTCATCAATTAAAAACACTTTTGAACGCGCCATATTGGAGGTGAGCCGGCCATGATGATGTTTTACTGGGTATCGTTGATCGTTGTCAGTATCGCCTTTGCCGGCCTGCTCTTCCGGCTTGTCAAAGGTCCTACAGTCGCTGACCGTGTGGTTGCATTGGATGCCATCGGAATTTCGCTAGTTTCGATTGTGGCTTTGTTGTCGCTTATTATCGAAACGGAATTCTTCCTGGAAATTATTCTGTTACTGAGCATCCTCTCTTTTATCGGAACCGTCGCTTTTGCGAAATTTATTGAGAGAGGAGCGATTTTCGATCGGGACAATAATCGTTAACACCCTCATAATTATTTTGATCAGCACAGGAGTCATCTTCAGCGCCGTTACAGCGCTCGGACTTGTGCGCTTGCCCGATGTCTATACGCGTACACACGCTGCCTCCAAAAGTTCGACACTGGGTGTGTTATGTGTGCTAGTCGGCACGTTCCTCCATTTTTTGCTGGTGGAAAACGTCTTTAATACACAGGCGATCATCGCTATTGTGTTCCTATTCATCACCGCACCCGTCGGCGGTCACTTGATTGGGCGTGCTTCTTACATGTCCGGCATCAAAGTTGCCGAAGAAACAGTACGGGATGACATGGGAATCGCTATAAAAAAGAAAAAAGCAGAAGAGAAATAATAAAACCTGCAAGCGAAATCATCGCTTGCAGGTTTTTCGTTTATTAGTTATCAAGATTCTTCGGCCATTTTCTCCACCAGCATCGCCAGTGTACGCACCATGGCACCAGTGCCGCCTTTTGGACCCAGATCATGATCTGCCTCCGCATTGGAAGTGCCGGCGATGTCCAGATGGATCCATGGTGTATTTTCAGCAAATTCCCCTACAAATCCGCCACCAAAAATCATATGGCCATCACGGCCCGGCGAGTTGTTCAAATCCGCTACATCGCTTTTACGGATTCGTTTTTTGTCGCTTTCCGTAAACGGAAGTCTCCAGACAAATTCTCCTGTCTCCAAAGAAGCTTCCATAAAACTCTCAAAAAACGATTCGTCGTTGGTCAAAGCTCCTGTTTTGTCTTTGCCCAGAGCCACAATAACACCGCCTGTCAATGTCGCTACGTCGATGATCTTTGTGGCTCCCAACTGTTTTGCGTAAGTGACAGCGTCAGCGAGCACCAGTCGCCCTTCCGCATCTGTATTGAGAATTTCAATCGTTTTGCCGCTGAGCGAAGTGATGACATCATCTGGTTTAAATGCATTGCCGGATATCATATTATCAGTAGAGGCGATTACGGCCACCACGTTTTTATCCGGTTTCAATTCTCCAATGGCTCTCATGGCGCCCAGCACCGCAGCCGCACCTCCCATATCGCCTTTCATGCCGACAATACCGTCTTTCGGCTTTAAGGAATAGCCGCCGGTATCAAAGGTGATTCCTTTTCCAACAAGCGCCAACGGATCTTCAAATCCTTCTGTCGCTTTATATTTCAAGACAATCAGGCGGGGTTCCTCTACAGAGCCTTTGTTGACGGCAAGCAAAGCTCCCATGCCGAGCTCTTCAAGTTCCGATTTCCCCAGTATATCCGCTTCAAAGCCTTGTTCTGCAGCTAATTCTTTTGCATACTCTGCCATGGCGGAGGCAGTCAGGATATTGCCGGGCATATTGACAAGTGTCCGTGCTTCATTGACAGAATCTGCAAACACTTTTCCGATAAAAGCCGAAGCCCGAATATCTTCCGGATCGTCTTCAGTCAAAAAATGCAGCGATTCAATTGCAATATCGGCTTCATTGGATGTCGTCTTGTAGTCATCGAACTGGTAGGAACCCATCGTGATTCCTTCTGCCGCAAGATAAGCTGCATCTTCTGAAGTGATGTTTTCATTCAAGAAAGAATCCAAGTAAATGGCGACGCTCTGCATTTTTTTCTTTTTAAGCTCTTTCCCTACCTGTCCAAAAGACAAGCGCAGGTCTTCCTCCGTCAATTTTTTGCGGTCGTCCAGCCCAACGAATAACACCCGGGAAATCGTTCCTTTGAGTGTCGGATATGTAAGTAGGTTTTTTAAATCAAAAGACAGGTCCTGCTTCGTCCACGCTTCCAGTCTGCCGTCAAAACGTTCTGCAAAAGATTCCCACCCTTTGCTGTTTTCCGGATGGCGGCTCAAACCAACCACTAAAATATCAGCTTCTGCATTTTTGGCGTCAGCCTGTACTGTAAATTCCATTCAAATTCCTCCTAATTAAGTAATACATTCAGTTTAGCACGGAATCCTTTCTTTCAGTAGTTCGCAGGACGAAATGAAATAATGCGATGGCAGTGAAACGCTTTATGATATAATATGAACACATATTTTTTCGAAAGGTTGTTACTTGATGGCTATTTTTTCTAACTTGCCGCTGATGGCGGCCCTCTTTGCTATCCTTTTTGCTCAATTTGTTAAAATTCCGATTCAGTATATGGTGATACGTCAATTGGACTGGAAACTGTTCACTTCCACGGGTGGCATGCCAAGTTCACATTCCGCGGCCGTGACAGCGTTGACAACATCTGTCGGTTTGGAATATGGTGTCGATTCCACTATATTTGCGATTGCCGCTATGTTTGCTGTTATCACGATGTACGATGCGACTGGAGTCCGGTTCCAAGCCGGACAGCAGGCATTGACCATCAATAAATTACGGAATGATTTATATATTTTTATGGACGAAACAAGAAAATGGACGAAAATGAAGGAAGAAGAACGAATAGAAGATTTGAAAACGCTTCTTGGCCATAAGCCCAGTGAGGTGTTCATGGGCGCTTTGACCGGAATCGCCATTTCTTTTGTTTTTTATGCCATTTACAATTAAGACAAAACTAAAATGACCAATGAAAAACCACCGGAACAGTCAGCCCGTCCCGGCGGTTTTCCATGTGCTTATTCTAAAACATGCGGTAACCCATTTTACGCAGAATTTTCATGACAATCCCTGAAGTAATCGCGCCTGCCATGCCGGCAGCCAATACCGCAATATCACTGCCTGTCAGAGACTGCAATGAATCCCATAACAGGGAGAATGAGTTACCCGGATCTGTAAAATAATCAAAAAAGCCGATATCGTCAATAATCAGCAATACGACAATCGGATAAACGATCGCCATGAGCCATGTCATTCGAAGAAGCATATTCAATAAAAAGCCGATGCCGAAAAACATGACAAAAAATAACAACATCGAAATAATTAATTGCACGATTGTTAATGAACTGTCCATGGTTTCTAACCTCCGATATTCCCTTCATCAGTTTAACCGAAAACCCCTGCGCTTTCAACGACAGCAAAGAGAATTCATCGCTTTGTCACAGAATAGCGGAGGCGATCGAGCAAGGCCCGACTGGCGTAAGACACTCTGGCGAAGCGGCGTGTTTTCAGCCGCGCAACCAAATAAAAAAAACGCTTATGGGTTTAACTTCCATAAGCGTTTTTCTGTTATCGTTTATTTTTTTCCGGATCCTGAACAGCAGGAGCACGTTTCTGAGCCGCCAAGTCGTAATTGAAAATATCCTTGACCTGAGCAATAAGGGCATTGGTTTGCGGGTTTAGACTTTTTGAAGATTGTCATTCGAAACACCTCCTCCTGTTGTTTGTAATATTCTGATAATATATCATGTATGTTTTCACCACACAAGTAAAAATGCTTTATGTAAACGATTACAATTATATTTTTTTAAATTGTTCACTTTTTCGTCAATTTTGAACGAATAAGAGAATCCGCACAACGCCAAAAAAACTGCACTTCCACGGGTAGACAAATGTCTAATCGTTTCAGTGCAGTTTACAAGCCCAAACTTGTCTGTCTTATAGAACGTTGAACTTTCCTTTTTTCATAACAAGCGATGGTCCGCCGATCATATACAAAGCACGGTTATCAATCATTTTTTTCATGAAAGAAGCTCTTTTGCCCGTCACTTTTCTGCCGAATACCACGCCGATTGCATCGTCTTCACCTAATGAGCAAACAGTCCCTTTTAGGTCCGGTTCAAAAGCGTGTGTTTCTTCACCTTTGATCAAGGCACTGATGTTTTTCGCTGCCGCTTCCCCTTGTTGCATAGCGATTTGCGCCGTTGGAGGGAATGGGCGGTTTGTCTCTTCGTTGATCATCAAAGCACAGTCACCAACGATGAAGACATCTTCAAACCCAGGAGCACGAAGGTCTTTTTCCACTTTCACACGTGCACGCATGTTTTCGATTGGCGTCGATTCAATCAGTTTGCTGCCCCGAACACCTGCTGCCCAAACCACTGTACCGGCTTTGATGAATTCAAATTCGTCATCGCCTTTTTTAATATTGACCCCTTCAGGAGTGGCTTCCACAACCGGTGTGCCAATCGAGAATTCGATTCCTTTCGCTTCCAGGTTCCCCACTGCGTAATTGACCAATTCCGGATCAAATCCAGGAAGAACCATCGGTGCAGCTTCAACACAAACGACGCGGACTTTTTCGCGCGGCACATCAAATTCTTTGCACAATTCCGGTACACGGTTTGCAAGCTCTCCAAGAAATTCGATACCAGTAAAGCCGGCTCCGCCAACCACGATTGTCAAACGGCTGTCGTCTTTTACTTCCTCGGAAGACCATGTTGCAAATTGATATTCAATGTGTTCGCGAATATATCTGGCCGCTGTGACATTGGCGATTGATAAAGCGTATTTATCAAGACCTTCGATACCGAACGTTTCGCCTTCAAAGCCAAGAGCGATAACAATGTAATCATATGTAAAGTCTCCGTTGTCCGTCGAAACCTTCTTGCCAGTGACGTCAATTGCCTCAACAGTCGCTTGAACAAATTTCACTTTCACACCATCAATTACGTCTTTGATATCATAACGCACCTGTTCCGGCAACATTGTCCCTGCCGCTGCTTCATGAAGCCAAGTACTTTCGTAATGGTATTCGTTTTTGTTGATCAAAGTGATGTCGGCTGCATCTGTGCCTAGAACTTTCTGCAAGTTCACTACAGTAGCCAATCCACCATATCCTGCTCCTAATACTAATATTGACGGTCTTTTCAACACAATCGCAACCACCTTCAAGTCATTTTTTTAATCGGATCATGCGGCTTTTATGCCCCTAGTGCTTCCGATAAACTCCTACCTTCTATATTAGCCCTTTTATACCTCGATTTCAACTGAATAAAAATAAGGAGTATTGAAAAAACCTTTCCGCAAATCCACTTGCAGGAAAGGTTTTTGAATCGGCAATCATATCAGCAATTTTCCGGTGTGCCCGTTTTCTTTGCCGTCCGGAATGATGTTCCACAGCCGCATGAAGCGATGGCATTCGGGTTATTGATCGTGAAGCCTCCACCCATCAATGATTGCTTATAATCCACCACAGTTCCTTGAAGAATAGGTGCATCTTCTCTGGCGATCAAAATCGGAATTCCAAATTGTTCGTATTCATCGTCTTCCGGGCTTTTTTCCTTTTCAAAGCCCATGCCATACGTCAAGCCGCTGCAACCGCCTCCGTTAACGGCTACACGCAAATAGGAATCTTCCTCTTCGTTATGACGCATCATTTCTTTTACCTGGTATGATGCCGCTTCTGTAATTTCCACAACTTGTGTCATCCATATCACCCTCCTGTCTTTTTATCATAGCAATCTTTTCCATCATTTTTCAAGTTCTTCAACTTTCCAAAGGCGCTTACTCTACAGAAAAAGGGACCTGTAAAAGGTCCCTTGGCTTTAAAATACTTGTTCTACTTCCACAACGCCAGGAACTTCTTCCACTAACGCGCGTTCAATTCCTGCTTTTAATGTAATTGTTGAGCTTGGGCAGCTGCCGCATGCACCGAGTAGACGGAGTTTTACAATACCGTCTTCTACATCCACAAGTTCACAGTCCCCTCCGTCACGCAAAAGGAATGGACGTAATTTATCTAAGACTTCCATTACTTGATCTTCCATCAAAGCTTCAGTCATTTATATCGACTCCTTTCATTATAATCATTATAATGTGAATGAGCGGAAAAATCCACTAATGAATTTAAAGGGGGGCTTATCTTTATGCCGAAAGAAATCTCAATCGAAGTTTATGGCGCTGATGCCGTCTGTGCGAGCTGTGTAAACGCACCTTCCTCCATCGATACTTACGAATGGTTGGAAGCTGCGATTTCACGCAAATACAAAGACCAGCCATTTTCAATTACTTATGTGGATATTGAGAAACCACAATCGGAAGAGCACCAAAAAGAATACGTCCAAAAAATACTGGACGATGAACTGTTTTATCCACTGGTCACCGTCGAAGGAGAAATTGTCGGTGAAGGGTACGTTCAGTTAAAGCCCGTTTACAAAGAACTTGAAAAACACGGATTTGCTTCGCAGTAAAAAGCGCTCAATTTGAGCGTTTTTTTATTGTGCCAATCCGGTTTCTTTTCTGCAGCTTCCTATTAATCAAGCAACGGCTTAAAAACTCTGTCAAAAAAACGGTCGACTGCATCGTACGTCAAAAGATATTCTTCCTCTTCCCCTTCAAAAGTGGCGATGGAGTATCCATCCTTGAACGATACTTTTCCAATCAGCTCTCTTTTATCTGCGACTCCTTTTAAGACCGCAATAAATCCCTCTTCGATTTTCAGCTCCAGTTTGTATTCAAACAGTTCAAAAAACCTTACTTTTTCTTTTTCCAGCTTAATGACGTGGACCACTTCCTCATCCATTGCATTGATATCATTCGTCAAGTCCCTGAAACGGTCCGTAAAAAAAGTGAACACGCCTTCAGCATCTGTAATTTTCCTGCTGGTGATCCGGTCTTTCACTTTTTGCGTCAGCAATGATTCCAACAAAATGAGTTCACCTGCCTCTCACTATAGACAATTTCGATAAAGAAAAAGGAATTCCTCTATTGCCTTTTCCTTGCACAAAATTTTTTCAAAATGAATGGCCCTTAACAAAAAAAGCTGCCAAGCAGGTATTCCCTGTATTGACAGCATCTTTTCTTACCCATTATGCCATTTGTACATCCATAAGACACCCGACTTCATCAAACGTGCAATACGCCCGGTGACTGTACGATCCGCCAAATAAGCAAAGCCCTGTTTCTTGCCGAGTGAGCCAAGAAATCCTTTCAGTTTGATCTCCGGCATGGTTTCAGGCAATGCTTCGCCTTTCCACTTTGTTCTGAGCACTTTGACGATTTGTTCTGCCTGCTCTTCGGCCAATTGCGCAGAAGGAGCCATTGGCAAAGCAGCACAGTCTCCTACCACATAGACATTCTCGTCATTCGGCAATTGATGGTATTGATTGATGACCACTCGTCCGCTGCCATCGCTTTCAAGGCCTAAATCCAATACCGGTTTCACCGGCTGGATTCCGGCTGTCCACACCACTGCATCGACCGGAATCGTCTCTTCGTGATTATATAGAAGATTCGGTTCCACTTTGGTGATGTTCGAGCTTGGAATCACATCTACATTGTTGTTATCAAACCACTTTTTCACGAAATTACTCAACCGTTCCGGAAAGTCACGCAGAATCCGCGGACTGCGGTCAAACAGCTTGATATTCAAATCTTTCCGGCTTTCCCGCAATTCACTTGCGAGCTCAATCCCGCTGAGACCTGCACCGACAACACCGACTACCGCCCCTGAAGGAAGACTCAGCAATGCCTGGTATGTCTTGCGCGAATTACCGATTGTTTGGATGCTGTACGTATATTCATCCGCTCCCGGCACATTATGGTATTTGTCTTCACAGCCCAAGCCAATCACCAAATCGTCATAGGGCACCCGCTGGCCATCTTCGAGCAAGACGCATTTTTCTTCCAAATCGATTTCCATGATCTCCCCATTAACCACGTTCAAACGTTCATGCTCAGGAAAAGGCACGCGTACATCCTGATCGGATTCCGTGCCGGCCGCCAATGCATAAAATTCGGTTTTCATACTGTGAAAAGGGGTCCGATCAATCAAGGTAATTTCCATGTCCTGAGGGAAGTTATTGGGCAATAAACGGAGCAGTATCCGCATATTGCCATATCCGCCACCAAGTAAGACTAATTTTTTCATAAATATCTCCTTTAACTCTTCTGTCTGCTGCTTTCTCAAATATGAGTATAGCTGATTGTGAGGACTTTCACAATGTTTTCTGCTGAAATCAAATAATTGACTCTCGCCGGTAAAAAAGGTAGGATTTCTTAGTAGCGAGGTGATTTAAATGAATCCGATTGTTGAATTTTGCATCAGCAATATCGCAAATGGTTCACAAGAATCTTTTGAAAAACTGGAACGGGACCCAAACCTGGATGTTCTGGAATATGGTTGTTTAAGTTACTGCACGAAATGTGCAGAATCATTATATGCCCTGGTCAACGGCGAAATTGTAGAAGCTGACAGCCCAGAAGAACTGACGCAGAAAGTGTATCAGTTTATAGAAGAAAACCCATTGTTTTAAGCCGTTGCCAAACGGCTTTTTTTATTTTGTCCGACTTTAAACTTTCAAGAAAGATAGATCTTCTACTATATAAGTAGGCTGCTGTTCTTTTTCCAGCACCTTTTCCATCGGTGTGACGCCCGTGTTGACATGAACGGTGTCCACTCCAAAATTCAGGCCGGCCAGTATGTCGGTTTCGTAATTATCTCCGATCATCACCATTTCGCTTTTGTCGTATCCGAACTCGTGGGAAATTGCTTCCAGCATATGCATCTCAGGCTTTCCAATATAGACTGGATCCACACCGGTGGATGCGGCAACCAATGTAGTAAACGCACCATTTCCTGGCAATAAGCCTCTTTCGGAAGGAAACGCCAAATCCCGGTTGGTCGATAAAAAGACTGCGCCATTGCGGATGTCGAGGCAAGCCTGGGCCAATTTCTCATAATTGATGGACGGATCGATTCCCATCAGTACAATATCTGCATCTTTTCCGACCCGTTCGATGCCTTCCTGCACCAATGCCTGTTCCAAACCTTCTGAACCGATCATATACACCGATTTGCCCGGATACCATCTCTTGATGTATTTTGCTGCGGCAATGGCCGATGACATGATGCGGGGCAGTTGCGCAGAAACGCCGAAACGGGCCAGTTTTTGCTTTAACTGCAGCTGTGTCATCGAAGCATTATTTGTCACAAAAAAAGGCTCAGTATTTTTTTGCTGCAACCGCCGGACAAATGAAACCGCTGAAGAAATGGGTTCTGTTCCCCGATACACTGTCCCATCCAAATCTACACAATAAGCTTTATATGTTTTCATTTTTCTTCTCCGGCATAAATGCTGAAACAGGTCCAAGTTCGTGCTCCAAATAATGTTCCACTTTCGGCCCAAATTTTTGCAAAGCCGTCTTATTCCTGTCAATCACTGTTATCAGTTTTCCATGGTCAACCTTCGTAAACTCACGGACCAGCATCTTCCGCAACCCGATTACTTCTTTCAACGGTTTGTCCATTTCCGCATCGATTACTTGTTCATCTGTCAAAATATCGATTATATCTTCATAACTTCCCGGATCACGCATGATAAAACCATCTATCATGGAATTTCCCACGTCAATGATCGATTCAACAATGTTATGCACCAAACGTTCCAATGCCAATTGCTCTGTAATACCAGCCCATTCCTGCTGGCTCTCGTACGCCTCCATTAACGACTTCATATAAGTGGTGGTTTCTGTTATTTTTGACCGGTCAATAAAATACATGATTTACCCTCCAATAATGCCTTGTTCTAATGATTTTTTCACTTCTATCATACCATAGAGGCAGGGAAAAACCCCCGCGCTCATGTATCCGCTTCGGGGGTTGTTTCTTCTGTTTTTTCTATTGTTTCTGTCTTCTGAGACACTTTTCCGACTTTCTTTATCACAAAGTAGGCACAGCCGAAATTGCAGTACTCATACAAATAATCCTGTAACGTACTTATTTTGGTATCATAGGTGGCTTTGTGGTTTGTGTCTTCAAAAAAGCCCTTGAGCCGCAACTGGCCATATCCCCAATCGCCTAATATATAATCATATTTTCCGAGGATTTCACTATACCGGCTAGCCAGGGCTTCTTCCTGAAGACCATCCCGGTAATTGATTATCACTTCGTAATTCCATTGATCTAGTGTAATCAAATTTCTCACCATCCATCAGCTGTTGGAAACAGCGTTTTGTTCTTCTCCCAGTCGTTGACGCTCCTTCGCGGCTGCATTTACCTGCTCATCGGCGTGGTAACTGCTCCGTACCAAAGGACCGGCCTCACAATGCGAGAATCCTTTTGTCATTGCGATTTCCCGCAACTCATTGAACTCTGCCGGTGAGTAGTATTTCAACACTTTCAAATGCTTTTTTGACGGCTGCAGATACTGGCCGATTGTCATAATGTCGACATCGTGGGCACGTAAATCATCCATGACTTCGATAATTTCTTCTTTCGTTTCCCCAAGACCGATCATCAGTGATGACTTGGTAGGGATTTCCGGCTGCAGTTCTTTTGAGCGCTTCAACAATTCGAGTGAACGGTCATACTTTGCACGTGCTCTGACTCTCGGAGTCAGGCGACGGACCGTCTCGATGTTATGATTCAGAATATCCGGCTTGGCATCCATCAGCATTTCCAGGTTCTCATATACTCCACCCATGTCTGATGGCAGAACTTCTATTGTCGTAAATGGATTTGCCCGTTTGATCGCCCGGATGGTTTCCGCGAAAACCGCTGCGCCTCCATCTTTCAAATCGTCTCTTGCCACTGCCGTGATGACAGCGTGTTTCAAATTCATCAATTGAACAGATTTTGCTACACGTTCCGGCTCATCCCAATCCAATTCGTTCGGCAATCCGGTTTTTACTGCGCAAAAACGGCATGCTCTTGTACAGACCGCTCCCAGAATCATAAAAGTGGCTGTTCTGCGCGTTCCCCAGCATTCATGAATGTTCGGGCATTTCGCTTCTTCGCACACGGTGTTCAAATTATTTTCCCGCATCATCTTTTTCAAATCGGTGTAGTTGTCATTTGTGTTCAATTTAATCTTTAACCAATCGGGTTTTCTTAGATGTTCCTGTTTTGTCGACATGCTCATCATCCCATTCTGTTTGGTTTTATGTATGTAGTAAATACCATATCAAATGTACCACAAAGAAATGGGAGTCACAAGGCAACTTTCCAGCTGCGGTGTTTTCAGGCAACAAAAAACCCGGAAACAAACTATCCCCGGGTTTTTGCGTATATTTTATTGGACTGCCTCTTTCTTCATGCAGCTTTTCGTTGTTTTCCTTTTCGAACTGCGTTAATAATACTTGCTGCCAAACCGCCCCAAATGATCAACATGCCGATGATCATGACTACAATCGCACTGCCTGTCATATGGTGAACCTCCTTTAGTTTTCTTCATCAAAGCGGGCATGGTCTTTATGCCATTTGCCGAGTGAGAACAAAATTCCGAGAATGAGTGCTGCAGCAGCTACAGCAACGCCACCGGTTAAGACGAACATATCGGAATAGCCTTCATAGTTTCCGGTTTCGGTGTCGAACTGCTGAAGAATATTCGTTCTCAGCAAGCCAAACATCATGTAACCGAGGACGATAGGCGTGATGACACCCAGACTGATTTTCCACCATCCGCCCAGTTGAATATCTGAAAGCGGATTCGCATGGTCTTTTAGGGTATCCAACTTCCGGAAAACCCATGCAATCATGATTACTTCCACCAAGCCAATTGCAGCTACTCCAAACTGGTTGATATAGTAATCGACCAAATCCAGGAAGAATAACCCGCCTTGTGTTGCGAATAAAATAGAGATCAGCGCTGCAAGGCCGCCACCAACCAAGACCGCTTTCGTGCGGGAAGTCCCAAATTTCTCGGAAATACCTGCCACATATGTTTCTGTGATTGACATCAGTGAAGTCAGGCCGGCAATCGTTAAAGATAAGAAGAACAAGACCCCGAAAAGTCCATTGAATCCTGGAAATTCATTGATGATGGCTGGAAATACCACAAATGCCAAACCGACACCCGCTGTCGCAACATCTGCCACTGCGTCACCTGATTGAGCAGCCATGAACCCAAGTACTGCGAATACACCTATACCAGCCAGCAATTCAAAGCTGGAGTTTGCAAAGCCGGTGATAAATGCGTTATTCGTAATATCCGATTTTTTCGGCAAATAACTGGAGTACGTAATCATAATCGCAAAGGCGATCGATAAACTGAAGAAAATATGCCCGTAGGCTGCCACCCAAACCGACGGGTCCATAATGGCATCAAAATTCGGTTCGAAGAAAGCGGTCAATCCAAGTCCCGCTCCTTCCAGAGTTACTGCACGAATGACAATGATCAGGAAAATGACAACCAGTGTCGGAATGAAAATACGGTTTGCCGCTTCGATTCCTCTTTTAACACCGGCAGCCAAAATTCCGAGTGTGATAATCCAGACAATCGCCAGTGGGATAAAAATCCCCCACACGATGGAACCGGTTTGCCCCGGTTCAACAGTTAACTGCAGAAAATCGGAAAACAGAAAGGTTTCCGTATCCGTTCCCCATGCCTGGTTAATTGAAAAGATCGTATAGCGCATCGCCCATGCGATGATGACCGCGTAATAAACGGAAATGACAAACGAGACGAGTATCGCCCACCATCCCATCCATTCGAGTTTTTTACCGCTCATCCGGAAAAACGACAAAGGCGCTGATCCACGGTATTTGTGCCCAATGGTGAATTCCAAAATAAGAATCGGGATCCCTGCGGTTAACAGAGCGAATAAGTACGGTATAAAAAATGCTCCTCCACCATTGTCGTAGGCCACATACGGAAAACGCCAAATGTTCCCCAATCCTACTGCCGAACCGACAGCGGCCATAATAAACCCAGCTCGCGTGCCCCATGTCGAACGTTCCATTATTTCTCCCCCTTTGTTTTTTCCCAATTTTCTAGCAGAAAAGTAGGAAGTTTGTTTCTATTCAGATAATTTGTTACTTTAAGCATAGTATACCGATGCTAATGTCTTAAGTAAAGACAGTTTCTGAAATATTTTCAGATGATTTTTCGCAGCAAAAAAGCGGAGAACAAAGTTCTCCGCTTTCTGTCAGCGTGTATTGGCTTGTTTTTCAAGAAGAGTTGTGCGTTTTGACCAACCCACAAACAGCAGCAAAAGGATAATCGCCACTGCTCCAAGGGACCAGCCCAACGATTCAGTGATGCCCATGACAATATACCCGACTGAAGCAATGGCTGCTGCAAGAAGCGCATACGGCAATTGCGTCACGACATGGTCCATATGGTTGCTGCCAGCTCCTGTGGAAGATAAGATTGTCGTGTCTGAAATCGGTGAGCAATGATCACCGAAAACAGCTCCGGCCAACACGGCCGACAACGCCGGCAATAATAATTCAGGTTCTGCCTGTGCCATGATTGTTCCGGCAATCGGCAGGAGAATCCCGAAAGACCCCCAGGAAGTGCCTGTCGAGAAAGCCATGACTCCCGCAAGGAGAAACAGCAGAACCGGCAGAACGGCTGTCGGCATGTTGGATGCAGTAACGACACCGGCAAGGTATTCTCCCGTCTCCAAGCCGGCGATCAGATACGTCAGCGACCAGGCAAAAATCAATATCAATACAGCTCCTGTCATCGATTTGATTCCTGCCCAAATGCCTTTGCCAATCCAGCCGGCATTCGCTGTTTTATTCACTTTCATTTGCATCAAGTAAAGGACGATGGAAGTGATGGCCCCAAGAAGACCACCCACGAGAAGAGACAATGGAACATCGGTACTTTCAAAAATCAGCCAGATGTCAAAAACCTGTCCGGCGTTTTGGTAGCCTGTCCAAATCATTGCCGCTACAGTGCCGGCAATCAACAGCAAGATCGGCAAAAGAAGATCCCGTACCCGTCCATGTGAATGGCTTGGAAATTCTTCTTTCAATTCCCCCGGAATTATTTTTTCGGGATCGAACAACTGACCGTTTTCAATCGCCGCCTTTTCATGTTTCTTCATTTCTCCAAAGTCAACATCGCGAATGGCCACAAAGAAGACGATGGCCAAAGCGGCAATTACATAAAAATTCATCGGAGCCATCCACAAGAATGCTTCCAGCGCCGAATATTCCACAAAAGTCTGTCCAGCCAGAATCGTCGCAATCATTCCGATGATGGCTGCTCCCCAACTGGATACGGGAGAAACGACGCAGACAGGCGCTGCAGTGGAGTCGATAAAGTAAGCCAGTTTTGCTCTTGAAACTTTGTAGCGGTCGGTAATGGGACGGGCCACCTGACCGACTGTCAATGCATTGAAATAGTCGTCGATAAAAATCACGATACCCAGAAAAACCGTGAGTACTTTCGCTCCCCTCCTGGACTTAACGCGGGTGGTTGCCCATTCTGCAAAGGCGTGACTGCCTCCAGACAAGCTGACAAAGGCTGTAATGACGCCAAGCAATAATAAGAACAAAATGATGAAGACGTTGTATGCATTAAATCCTTCATCCCAGAAAGTCACCGCAAAAGAAGTAAAGAGTTCCTGCAATGCCTCCAGCGGCGAAAAAGAAGTCAGGATGAATGCCGCCACGACGATACCTGTACCAAGCGACAACAATACCTTCCGCGTCAATAACACCATGACGATCGCAATAATGGGCGGCAGTATCGAAAAAATCGTGTTTTCCATGTTATGATTCCTCCAGTCTCTTTCGGGTAGAGAAGCAAAAAAGGCTGACGTCTCCAAGCGGATACATCAGCCTTCTACAATTCGTTTGTGTGGTCGAACCCTCAAACAAGCCTGTAGCTCACCATTTATGCGTGCATAAATGACAGTGACATCCTTATTCAAGATGCCCCCAGCCTGTCTTCCTTTTGACGGAGGAACACAAGCTTCGGCAAAACTCCCTTTCAGATGCGTTTTCTTTCGTCATATGAGCGCATCTTACTGATCAGCCCTGCAGCCTCTACCCAGAAATATATAATTCCCTGTTAGCATAGCCCACGTCTGTTTCAAAATCAAGCCTCTTTCAATTTCGTAAAATATTCTTTTTATTCTATTGTTATATAAATGGGTGGTGTCCACGAACCAGCGTCGCTTTCGGTCCACAAGGCGCAGGCACGCAGCCGTTGAACAGGACATCCTGTTGTCAGCAGCCAGAAATTGCGCGAGGGATTCTTTGCTTTTTTCATAGAAAAACCAGTTACAGGATATGACAAAGCTTCATTTCAGGGCTTTACTGTGGAAGAAATCACTGAATACGTCCCGCAGAAACTCGGGCATGAAATAGGTTTTTTTCGCCCGCTTTAACGACGGGAAAAAATAACCAAAAGTGAACAGATCCAAAGTGGCTAAACGATAGATTTTGTCATGGATGAGGAGCTGATCGCCGATATACAGGCGTCGATCGACCATCTTCAGGTTAATGTGGACGATTTTCCCAAAAATTACGCCGCGAAAGCCCATTCCTTTAAGTTCCAGGTGAGGCCAATCTTCATTTAAGGATTGAAGATAGATTTCTTTCAATTCGGCGCCACTCAATTCCACCAAACAGGGATTGATCGGATGCGGCAGCATTCTATGGAAATCATAACTTGTCACTTCTCCCTGCGGCATCCCTTCCACGAAAATACCTGCATTAAACAAAGCACAATCCGCTTTCATCAGTTCCATCAGCGATTGGCCAAACAGTTCAGCCAACTGCGAATGTCCGAACCATTCCGCCCTTAATGGTTCTTCGTTGTAAAAGACTATGTCATTCATCTGCTGCTTCCCTTGTTCCAAAAGCGAATCGTTATAGGAATCATCGATCGCATGAAGGTTCGCTGTTTCAATCAAATAAGCGGTTTTTGACTGGTCTGCCAGGTCAATGGTGATATGACCGATATAATAACCGAACTTTCCAGCCGCCCCCAGTAAAGTCTTTCCGATTTCTTTCCCTTTTTGGAATATATGATGTGTATGCGCACCAAGTAAAACATCGATATCAGGGCACAGTTCCGCCAGGTATTCATCTTCTTTGATCCCCAGATGCGACAGACAAATGATCAAATCCGTCCGGTCTTTGATTTCCTCCACCGCTTGAAGGACGGCTTCTTTTCCATCGGTCAATTGCCAGCCGAGGCGTTTATAGAACGGTGTGAAATCCGCTGTGGCTCCCACCAGGCCAATGCGGGTGCCTCCAGTGGTTTTGATGATCTGATAGGGCTTTGCCCATTCCGGCCGGTCACCTTTCTGATCAAACAGGTTTCCTACAATCACATCAAAATCTGCCTGTACATACAAATCGTTCAATTCTTCTTTTGATAAAGTGATGCCTTCGTTATTTCCGATGGTCACCGCATCGTAAACTGCCTCATTCAGCATCTCGACATTGCCTTTTCCTGCAGTCCCTTCCGTAAAAGGATGCGAGCGGTCAACATGATCCCCGATGTCAAGAACCAGGCACGCATCTCCTTCTTCTTCATGCCAGCGTCTCCGTTCTTTCAATAACGCTTTGATCTTCGGCCAGTTGGCGAAGTGGCTGTGCAAATCATTTGTATGATAAATATGAATCACTTCACTCACAATAATACACCTCTTTAGGAACTGAATAATCCTTCATATATCGAACGTAAGCCGAACACAATCAGTGCCAGGCGTAAAATCATCACCAGGGTTTCAGATTTGAGTCTGCTGTTGAGGGCTGCGCCTATTTTTGCCCCGATATAGGCTCCGGGTACAACCACCAATGTATAGATCCAGGGCACATTGCCCAACGAAATGTGGGTCACTGAATTGACAATGGCGGACAAAAAGACCATGAGCATTGATGTTCCCACTGCTACATGAGGCGGGAACAAAAACAACAATATCATGGCAGGCACAATAATCGAACCGCCACCAATCCCAAACAAGCCGGAAGCGAGGCCGACAAAAAACGTCAGCAACAATGCAAACCAAATGGGGTATCCATAAATATACTCTTTCTTCATATTGTCCGTAAAGCTATACGTTTTCCCGTTTTCCACGAACCAACGGACAGCGGGAAGCTTGTTTCTGACCATCAATAAAACCGCCAGAAATACCATTAAAAGACCAAAATATAAATTGAAAGAAGGCAAATCCAGGCCTTTGTTGATAAATGCACCGACAATAGTTCCAGGGGCACTTCCCAGAAAGAAGATAAATGCGCTGCGGTAATCCACCGTTTTAACTTTCATATAAGCCAAAGTTGAAGACAGGCCTGTGAAAATCATCATCACAACGGACAAACCGACAATTTTCTGGGGGGATAGCTCAGGAAAAAAAGCATAGGTAGTTCCCAGAAACAATAAGGAAGGAACTAGGATCACGCCTCCTCCCAGGCCGATCAACGATCCGACCACGCCTGCCACCAACCCGACAAAGGCCATTAAAAAGAATTCCATCAAAATCCTCCTTCGAACAAGTCCATCTGTTTCGAAGAAAGGCCTTCAAACTCCAGTTCATTCATCTGCTGGAACTCCTTTGCGTCGCCCGCCGCATGGCCACCGGAATTATTATTGAAGATGACATAGACCTGATCGACGCTTTTGTTTAAAGACTGAACCGCCCGGCTGATTTCTGCAAGTTCCTGCTGGTTGTAGTCATATAAATAGCGCACTTCCCGCCATTTTTGGGCGTTTCCGGGATTGAGCCAACCGTGGACATTGCGGCCGTGGAGACGGACCAGTACTTTGTCTTTCCGCGAAGGAATCGGCACAAATGGAATGGACCCTTCTCCTGCCTGAGGCTCATCACAGACAGAATGAATCAGGTTGTGGTCGGTTAAAAAATCAATGGTTTTTTCTTTCAAATCAGGCGCATACCAGGATTGGTGCCTGAATTCCACGGCCACGTCAAACTCGTGCAGCTTACCGGCCGCCTCTTTGAGCTGTTCAACATTTTCTTTCGTACAATCGAACCAGGGCGGAAATTGCAACAGCACCATCGCCAATTTCCCGGCTTCTTTTAATGGACGTATCGACCGGATGTAGGCCTCAAACATCGCTTCCCTGCTTTCAAACGGATTTTCGCCCCTTTGATGGCCGGTCATTCCCTGATACGCCTTTACGACGAATTGAAAAGCTTCCGGCGTTTCTTCTATCCACTTCCGAATGTTGCGCTCCGGTTGCACCGCATAAAATGAGGAATCCAATTCGACGATCGGAAAATGAGCACTGTAGTCAATCAGCTTTTCTGTTTTCTTTGACCCCGGACTATAGACATCGGGGTGGTCGCCCCAGCCCGTTAACCCAACGTATATCATCGTTCTGCCTCCAATACCGTTATTATTTCATGATAGCATAGAAAAAATGGAACGTCCTTTTTTAAAGGCGTTCTTTACAGGTACGGTGATTTTTTCGCAAAACCCATCCTCTTCTGCCCGGTTCCCGTTTCCGGAATAGACATTTTCTTTAGGAGTTTTTATGAAAGCTTGTTGAAAAACGCATCAAAATAACCTTTGGCATCCCCACAGGACGCCAAAGGTTATTTGTTTGCTGCCTTTTCGTTTCAATTTCTTAGAACAATCCGCCGAGGCCTCCGCCGCCAAGCTTGGATTTCGCAGTTTCCATCAGCTCGTTCTTTTCGTTTTCATCAATTTTTCCATCCGCATAAGCTTCTTTGACTTGTCCGATTATTTCTTTCGCCTGGCTCATGTCCGCATTACTGATTTTTTCTTTCAACGCATCAAATGTTTGACTCATTTGCAAAAAACCTCCTCGAATTATCTCTTCGTAAGTTGTATACCCTCTGCGTGAATTATGAAACTGCACCGTCTTGCTGGACCGCGCCACTTATAGGAAGCCGCAGCAGAATAAAACCAGCGTAATGAAAAATCCAACCATAAAAATAGCCCTTAGCATGAACTGAGTCATGCCAAGGGCTTGATAGCTTATTAACCGATTGAACCTTCCATTTCAAACTTGATAAGACGGTTCATTTCAACTGCATATTCCATCGGCAGTTCTTTCGTGAATGGCTCGATAAAGCCCATGACGATCATTTCTGTCGCTTCCTGCTCAGAAACACCACGGCTCATCAGATAGAACAGTTGCTCTTCGGATACTTTTGAAACTTTCGCTTCGTGCTCCAATGAAACATTGTCATTCATGATTTCATTGTAAGGAATCGTATCGGAAGTTGATTGGTTGTCCATGATCAGCGTATCGCATTCGATGTTCGAACGAGCACCGTCTGCTTTGCGTCCGAAACGGACAATTCCGCGATATGATACTTTCCCGCCTTGCTTCGAAATGGATTTCGAAACAATCGAAGAAGAAGTATTCGGAGCCAAGTGAATCATTTTCGCTCCTGCATCCTGGTGCTGTCCTTTCCCTGCGATTGCAATGGAAAGTGTCATTCCGCGGGCGCCTTCGCCGCGCAGGTAGACAGCCGGGTATTTCATGGTGAGTTTAGAGCCGATGTTGCCGTCGATCCATTCCATTGTGCCGTTGGCATCAACGAAAGCACGCTTTGTCACCAGGTTATACACGTTATTTGCCCAGTTTTGGATGGTTGTATAACGGCAATACGCATCTTTTTTCACGATGATTTCAACGACTGCCGAGTGCAGTGAGTTAGTTGTGTAAACTGGAGCTGTACAGCCTTCCACGTAGTGAACGCTTGCGCCTTCGTCTACAATAATCAGCGTGCGTTCAAACTGCCCCATATTTTCCGAGTTGATCCGGAAATAGGCTTGAAGCGGAGACTCCACTTTTACACCCGGTGGAACATAGATGAAAGATCCACCTGACCAAACTGCTGTGTTCAATGCCGCAAACTTATTGTCTGCTGCTGGAATAACCGTTTGGAAGTTTTCTCTGAACAAGTCTTCGTTTTCACGAAGTGCCGCATCTGTATCTTTAAAGATGATGCCCATGTCTTCAAGTTCAACTTTCATGTTGTGGTACACAACTTCCGACTCGTACTGAGCTGAAACACCTGCCAAGTATTTTTGTTCTGCTTCGGGAATTCCCAATTTGTCAAACGTCTGTTTGATTTCGTCAGGAACTTCATCCCATGAAGTCTGGCTTGCTTCTGATGGTTTCACGTAATACGTGATTTCATCAAAATCAAGAGCTCCTAAGTCGCCGCCCCATTGTGGCATAGGCATGGAATAAAACAATTTAAGAGCTTTCAAACGTGAATCGAGCATCCACTCAGGTTCTTCTTTGATTTTCGAGATTTCTCTGACAATATCTTCTGTCAAGCCACGCTGTGATCTGAAAATCGATACGTCTTTATCATGAAACCCATATTTGTAATCGCCGATTTCTGGCATTTTTTTAGCCATCGTCGTTCCTCCGTTCTAAGTTACGATTTTTCTTCGTTTTGTACACCTTTTTCCATGGCTTTCCATGCAAGTGTGGCACATTTGATCCGTGCAGGAAACTGGGAGACGCCCTGCAATGCTTCGATATCCCCTAAATCGATCGAATCATCATACTCTTTGCCGAGCATCATGTCAGAAAACGTTTTGGACAATCGAAGTGCTGTCTCCACGTCTTTTCCTTTGACTGCCTGGGTCATCATGGAAGCTGAAGCCATGGAAATGGAACAGCCTTCACCATCAAACTTGGCATCTTTGACAATGCCTTCCTCGACTTGAAGCGTCAGTTGAATACGATCGCCACAAGTCGGATTGTTCATTTCGATATTGATGTTGTCGTTTTCAAGTGAACCTTTGTTCCGTGGTGTTTTGTAATGGTCCATAATGACTTGGCGATAAAGTTGATCCAAATTATTAAAAGACATCGCTAAAATACTCCTTTGCAGAACGCAAACCTTCCACCAGACGGTCTACATCCGCCTCGTTATTGTAAAGATAGAAACTTGCGCGTGCTGTAGCAGTAACATCCAGCCATTTCATCAACGGCTGAGCACAATGGTGACCTGCACGGACCGCGATCCCGCTCATGTCCAGCACCGTTGCAACATCGTGTGGATGCACTTCTTTCAGATTAAAGGTGACAATCCCTGCCCGTTTGCCCGGGTCTTTGGGTCCGTAAATGTCGAGGCCCTTAATCTGCTGCATTTCATTCATTGCATAAGCTGCCATTTCATGTTCATGTTTTTCTATTTCATTGAGGCCGATTTCATTGAGAAAATCGATGGCCGCTCCCAAAGCGACAGCACCTGCAATAATCGGTGTTCCGCCTTCAAATTTCCACGGAAGTTCTTTCCAGGTCGAGTCGTACAAGCCGACGAAATCAATCATTTCACCGCCGAATTCGACCGGTTCCATATTGTTCAATAAGGCTTTCTTGCCGTACATGACACCGATGCCTGTTGGACCGCACATCTTATGTCCTGAAAAGGCAAAGAAATCACAATCCAGCTGCTGCACATCAATCTTCAGATGAGGAGCTGCCTGAGCTCCGTCCACTACAAGAACTGCTCCATTCTCATGGGCAATCTGCGCAACTTCTTTCACTGGATTCATGGTCCCCAATACATTCGACACGTATACCATCGAAACAATTTTCGTCCGTTCCGTCACGGCCGCGCGCACTTGTTCCAATGAAATCGTTCCATCTTCTTCAAGTTCCACGTATTTCAAAATAGCTCCGCGTTCTTTGGCCAATTGCTGCCACGGAATGATGTTGGAATGATGCTCCATATAGGTGATGACAATTTCGTCACCTTCTTCTACATTGGCTCTTCCGTAACTTTGGGCAATTGTATTGATGGCGGTCGTAGTGCCCCGTACAAAGACAATTTCTTCTGTTGAATCGGCATTGATGAATTTTTGGACTTTTTCGCGTGCACCTTCGTAATGTTCGGTAGCCCGGTTGCCGAGCGTATGAACGCCCCGATGCACATTCGAATTGTCGAATTCATAATACTTTTTCAATGCTTCGATCACTTGGACAGGCTTTTGAGAAGTTGCTGCGCTGTCCAGATAAACGAGCGGATGCCCGTTGATTTCCTGATTCAATATTGGGAAATAGCTCTTTATCTCTTGATTGATCATTAGCGGACTTTCCTTTCGATAACCTCCGTCAATTGCTTTTTAACGCCTTCGATTGGCAGCACGTTTACAACCGGTGCCAGGAAGCCGTGAATAACAAGACGTTCAGCTTCTTGTTTTGTGATTCCGCGGCTCATCAAGTAATAGAGCTGCAATGGATCGACTCTTCCGACTGAAGCTGCGTGTCCTGCAGTTACATCATCTTCATCGATCAACAAAATCGGATTGGCATCGCCACGGGCTCCAGGGCTCAGCATCAAGACGCGCGATTCCTGTTCCGCATTCGCTTTTGTCGCTCCATGTTCGATTTTGCCGATACCATTGAAAATGGAAGAAGCGGAATCTTTCATGACGCCATGCTTCAGGATTTGGCCGTCTGAGTTTTTACCCCAGTGAATGACTTGTGTCGTAAAGTTCTGTTTTTGTGATCCGCGGCCAACGACCACCGTTTTCGTGTCGCCGACAGAATTGTCGCCGATCAAATAAGTGGTGTTGTCTGAAATCGTGTCGCTGTCGTTCATCATGCCAAGCGCCCATTCGATTTGTGCATCACGGGCAGCAACTCCACGCCGGTTCACATAAGTGGTGAAACCTTTTGCGAGTACATCTACAGCTCCGTAAGTGACTTGTGCATTGTCTTGTGCAAAGACTTCTGACACAATATTGGCCAATCCTTTGGCTTCAGGCACAGTCGAGAAATAATTTTCTACATACGTGACTTTACTGCTTGTATCCGCAACCACCAATACGTGGTTAAAGAGAGAAGCGTTTTCGTCATCGTGCAGGAAAACCACTTGAATCGGATCTTCGATCACTACGTTTTTCGGAACATAGAGGAAGACGCCGCCATTCAGAAGCGCTGCATGAAGTGCCGTCAATTTGTGCTCTTCGGCTTTCACCGCTTCTGTCATGAAATATTTGCCCACTAATTCGCTGTGTTCGCGAATCGCTGTGAATATATCCGTAAGAATTACACCTTTCTCTTTCAAATCTTCAGAAAGAGCTGTATAAGCCGGTGTATTGTTGTGCTGTATATAAAGGTTTTTCTGGTCTAAATCAACGACCGACTTCACTTCTTCCGGAAGTTCTTCCAGTGAAGAATAAGTCGAACTTTCTGTCGCATGGACAGGAAATTCAGTGAAATTCCAATTGATGATTTTTGTTTTATCCGGTTTCGGCAATGGCAACGCTTCTGCAGCCGCCAGGGCCTTCACACGCAGTTCAGTAAATTCTTCCGGTTCTGATTTCGAAGCCGAGAAGGAGCGCACGTCCTGCTCGGTCATTTTCTTGTTTGTTTCAACCGTCACGGTAGTCTCCCCTTCCAATTATGCTTCTTGTCCTACAGTCTCGTCTTCAATTCCGAGTTCTGCTTTAATCCAGTCGTAGCCTTCAGCTTCCAATTTATGAGCAAGCTCTGCTCCACCCGATTTAACTACGCGGCCCTGCATCATCACATGAACGTGGTCCGGAGTGATGTAATTCAACAGGCGTTGGTAGTGGGTGATGATCAAGCAGCCGAAGTTCTCGCCTTTCATTTGGTTGATCCCTTCTGAAACGACTTTCAAGGCATCAATATCAAGTCCTGAGTCAATTTCATCCAATACTGCGATTGTCGGTTTGATCATCATCAATTGAAGGATTTCGTTGCGTTTCTTTTCCCCGCCTGAGAAACCTTCGTTCAGATAGCGTTGAGCCATATCCTGATCCATGTCAAGGATATCCATTTTGCTGTCCAATTCACGGATGAATTTCATCAATGAAATTTCATCGCCTTCTTCGCGGCGCGCATTCATAGCTGAACGCATGAAGTCGGCATTGGTTACCCCAGAAATTTCACTTGGGTACTGCATAGCAAGGAATAGACCGGCGCGAGCGCGCTCGTCCACTTCCATTTCCAAGACGTCTTCTCCGTCAAGAGTGATGGAACCTGATGTTACTTCATATTTTGGATGCCCCATGATAGCAGATGCCAGAGTCGATTTCCCTGTCCCGTTAGGCCCCATGATGGCATGAATTTCGCTCGTATTAATTGTTAAGTTTACACCTTTTAAAATCTCTTTCCCTTCGATTTCAACGTGTAAATCCTGGATGACCAAAGTTGACATGTAAATACCTCCATAAAATTAATATAGAATGGAAAAACCATTCTTTAATTAGTATCATTCTAATCTTAACCGATATTGATTCTACTGGCAAATCATTAAACCGATTGGTGAAAAGATATATGAACAATTTAAAATACTGAATTTCCAAGGGAATTTTCAGCTGCTGTTACTGATTATACTATTTTTTTATTTTCAATAAAAGTTTTCTAATTGAGAATCGAATTCAATAAAAAAACCAGCGCTTATGGGCGCTGGCTGTCATTCTATATATTACTGATGTGATTCTGTTGAACGAAAACGCGATACGATTCGTTGTTCCTGTTCATACTCACGGTCTCTCCGCTGTTCCACTTCTATCAATTTGTTCGGGTCATTTTGGTATTCATCCATTCCAATTCCATGTTTGCTCCGGAACGCATGCTCCATGTTTTCGGGCTTCTCAATTCCTTGGTTTTCGATAATAAACCATTCCTTTCTTAATTTGCCTCAAAACTATTATACCCAATATTTTTCTGTATAAACACCCAAAATTTTTAACTATTCAAAAAACAGTTATATTTTCTTACTTTTTGGTAAATATTGAAAGACCTCCGTTTGCAGCAATGCAAAGGAGGTCTTTTCTTTGTTCTATGAAGATATTTCGTTGTCTGCTGCTTTTTCCTTGGCTGAAAAGCGGTCGACGATGTTGGATAAAGCGCCATCGCCTGTCACATTAGCAGCCGTGCCAAAACTATCCTGTGCCATGTAAAGGGCAATCATTAATGCCAGCATGGTTTCATCAAAGCCCAGCATAACTTCCAGCAAGCCGAGAGCTGCAATAACAGCTCCTCCTGGAACTCCCGGTGCCGCAATCATGGTAACTCCAAGCATCATTATGAACGGCAGGAAGTCGACGAATTCAGCACTCTGCCCCGTTAAAATAATGACACCGATGGCACATGTCACAAGCGTGATCGTACTGCCCGATAAATGGATGGTGGCGAATAATGGAACCGTGGAGTCCGCTACTCTTTCGCTGGCGCCGGTTTGACGTGTTTGACGAAGCGTGACCGGAATCGTCGCAGCTGAGGACTGTGTGCCGAGCGCTGTAAAATAAGCAGGCATCATGGTCTTCAGCATTGCGAGTGGATTTTTTCTGTTCAGTGAACCTGCAGCCGTATATTGCACCAGCAGCATGAGCCAGTGCAAGGCAAGAATCAGGACAAACACAACCGCAAACAGCGACAGAATTTCTGCGACAGCTCCGCCGTATGCCATATTGGCGAAAATACCGAAAATGTAAAAAGGCAATAATGGAATAATAATAAAGGAAATCGTTTTCTCAATAATTGCCTGGAACTCATTGAAAAATGACAGCATGGTCCGGCTGGCAGTCGCTGCCATGCCAAGACCCAACAAAAACGCCAGGATCAAAGCCGTCATAACACCGAATACAGGCGGCATGTCTAATTCGATGAATGTGGTGGCCAATGCTTTTTCAGGATCTTCAATTCCACTGAGCGATCCTCCGCTCATAAAGAACGGTAGAATCGATGTCGCGGCCAAAAAAGCCAGCACACCTGCCAGGATTGTGGAAGCATAAGCGACAGCTGTGGCGAAACCAAGCAGCTTCCCGGACCCTGTTCCCAGTTTCGCAATTCCTGGAGCGATAAAGCCGATAATGATCAGTGGCACGACAAAATTCAGGAAGTTCCCGAAAATAGTCGTAAAAGTCGCAAACAACCTGGCGAGCCATTCCGGTGCTATCGAACCGATTGTCACACCCAACGCGATAGCGACGATGATTCTGGGCAATAAACCGAATTTGATTTTCATGTATATGTCCCCCTCAAATGAACATCTGTTTCTTTAATTATCTTAAAATAGCACATTGTCATTGAGGAAGATAGATACCGACGAAAACCCGGAATATTAATATTATTTCAAATAAATAAAAAGCATCCTCTCGGATGCTTTTTATCAGTCGACGGGTACTACCGCGCCGCCCCATTCTTCCAGAATGAAGTTTTGAATTTCTTCAGATTTAAGTGTTTCGACCAGCGTTTGGATGTTCTCATTTTCTTCATCCCCAGAACGTACGGCAATGACGTTGACGTATGGAGAATCAGAATCTTCAAGAGCAATGGCATCTTCCAACGGGTTCAACCCTGCATCAATCGCGTAGTTGGAATTGATCAACACCGCGTCACCTTCATCGGATTCATACATTTGAACAAGCAGAGCCGCTTCGTAATTTGCATCGAACTCCAAATTTTTCGGGTTTTCGGCAATATCACTTACTTCGGCAGCTGTTTTCTCAACACCTTCTTCAAGTGTGATCAACCCTTGTGCTTCCAGCATCGACAAAATACGGCCGTGGTCTGCAACTGAGTTGCTCATCAGGATAACCGCACCTTCCGGCAAGTCTTCCAGAGATTCATGCTTCTGCGAATAAACACCGATCGGTTCTATATGAATGCCACCGGCGTTTTCAAACTCATAGCCATGGTCTGCAATTTGTGATTCCAGGTAAGGAATATGCTGAAAATAGTTGGCGTCTATTTCACCGGATTCCAAATTTTCATTTGGCAGGACATAGTCCTGGTAGGTCTCGATTTCCAATTCAATGCCCTGTTCCTCAAGAATCGGCTGCGCCTGCTCCAAAATTTCAGCATGTGGAACGTTGGAAGCACCGACTGTCAACGTGCTTGTTTCTTCTTCGGTCGTCCCGCCATTCTCTGTGCTGGTATCTTCAGTCTCTGTGTCGCTTCCGCATCCTGCGAGGACCAAAGCGGTCAATGCTGTACCTGTTAAAAATTTCTTCATGTCATAACTCTCCCCTTGTTGTGTTTTTTATGTGTGAACGGATTGCCCGTTACTACCGTTTGTCAGCTTTTGTCGTCAGGAAATCTCCTATAAACTGAATCGCGAATACAATCACGAGAATAAGAATTGTTGCCATTAAAGTTACATCTTCCCGGCTGCGTTGGAAACCATCAAGGAACGCCAATGTTCCGAGACCCCCGGCCCCGATGATTCCAGCCATCGCCGTATAGCCGACAAGCGCGATGGCCGTCACGGTAATACCGGAAATCAGCGCCGGTTTCGACTCCGGTAGCAATACTTTCAAAATAATTGTTTTTGTTGTGGCTCCCATCGAACGGGCTGCCTCAATGACGCCTTTGTCGATTTCCTTCAAGGCGATCAGCACCATTCGTGCATAGAACGGTGCCGCACCGATGATCAAAGCCGGCAAAGCCGCATTCGGTCCACGGATCGTACCAATTAAAAACTTTGTAAACGGAATCAGCAAAATGATCAGGATGATGAAAGGGATCGAACGGAAAATGTTCACGAATGCGCCCGTCAGCCAATTGACGACTTTGTTGGCCCATAATTGCCGGGGAGCCGTCAGAAACAGAATGATTCCAAGGACCAGACCGATCACAAAGGTGAACAATGTCGACATGGCTGTCATGTACAAGGTCTCTACAGTCGCTTCCCACATGCTGTCCCAATCGACGTTTGGAAATAATGACTCAAGCATTTGCCATCACCTCCGTCTGCACATTCTCAACTTCGAGAAACTGTATGGCGCCGGCAATCTGTTCCGGCTCTCCTTTGATTTGCAAGATCAACGTTCCATAGGCCCCACGTTGCGTATGAGCGATATCACCTTGGACAATGTTCACTTCGACCGGAAAATTGCGGATCAATTTCGTCAGAATCGGTTGCTCTGCCTGGTCTCCGATAAAGATCAATTTGACCAGTTCGCCGGTTGGATACAATTCCCGGAGATGTTTGATCGTTTCGTGTGAGTCTTCTTTTTCAGTCACTTGAGCAACAAAGCGTTTTGTAATTTCTTCTTTCGGTGATTGAAAAACTTCCAGCACGTCACCGAGTTCCACTACTTTACCGCCTTCCATTACGGCCACACGGTGGCAGATTTTCCGGATGACATGCATTTCATGTGTAATCAGGACAATCGTCAAGCCAAGGCGCTTATTGATATCGACCAGCAAGTCCAGGATGGCGTCCGTTGTTTCCGGGTCCAAAGCAGATGTGGCTTCGTCGCAAAGCAGTACTTCCGGCTCGTTGGCAAGCGCCCGGGCGATACCCACACGTTGCTTTTGACCGCCCGACAGCTGCGATGGATATGCATTTTCACGGCCTGTCAAACCGACCAGTTCCACCAGTTCCGACACCCGCGCTTGCCGTTTCTGTTTGGGTACGCCTGCAATTTCAAGCGGAAATTCAATATTTTCTTTCACTGTGCGGGACCATAACAGATTAAAATGCTGGAAAATCATACTGACTTTCTGACGCGCTTTCCGGAGCTCCAAACCTTTGCTGTCCGTAATATTTTGTTTGTTGATCTGGACTGTGCCGGAAGTGGGTTGTTCCAATCCATTCAATAAACGGATCAAAGTACTTTTCCCCGCTCCACTGTAGCCGATAATGCCGAAAATTTCACCGGTCGCTATCGATAAGTTAACATGGTCGACGGCTGTTAATGAACCTTTGCCGGTATCAAATATCTTCGTCAGTTGCTTTAGCTCAATCATTCGCTTACACTCCTACTTCAAAATAAAAAACCCTTCTGCATGAATGTGAGCAGAAGGGTTACGTCTCGTATACGAAAACCAATCTCTCATCTTCCAAAGCTTTCGCTTTGTGTGAATTGGCACCATTTCATTTTCATGACGGTTGCCGGGCTTCGTCGGGCACTTCCCTCCACCTCTCTCAATAAGAGTTTATGATATACAGTTGTTGTACAGAGCTATAATTTATCATGGCTGAGTATGTCAGTCAACTGATTTTAACTTTTTATATAAATAAGGAACCGACTGAAAAGCGTAGATCTTTTCTTTTAGTTTGCCGTTTTCTGTAATCAGCAGACACGGCACGCTTTCCACTTCGTACAACCCTGCAATTTCCTGTACGTAATTCAAATTGGCTTTTCCAATCGGAAGATCCGGCACCAGCTCTTTTACCACTCCCATCATTTTAGAAGCGACTTGGCACGTTCCGCACATGGGCGTGTATAGATAGTAAGCTGTGGCTTTGTTGATGTTCTTTTCTTTTATCCAATCTTTATGTGTCCATTCATTCATGGTTTCATCCCTCGGTTACAATCTTATTGACCCGGACATTGGCAGCGATGAGCACATCGATTAATATCCGGATCGGTGTCGCGGCGATTTCCTTGTAATTGCGGTTGACATAGAAATGCCGGGCTTCGGGGAATTCCCGTTTCACCAGTTTCCGCAGTTGTTCTCCTGATTTATCAGCATCCACGAGAATGATGATGTCCAGCCCTTCATAAGGCAGCAGCAATTCTTCAAGCCTGGTGGCGCTCACTGTACCATTTGTGCAGATAATGGTTACGGGTTCTGCAATAAGAGGAGCAATCCTGCTTTTATCTGAAATTCCTTCGACCACAATCACTTTTTCCATGAGTCAACACCCCGTCGAGTTTTATAAAGAAAAGCGTAAGCGCCCGTGTAGCCCTGACAAGCGCTGGAAGCCTTGCCGGTAATGGCGTTCTTTGCCATTGACGGAAAGGCTGAAGCGACTCGAGGGGCTGGGTGCTGGAGTCTGGACATTAAGTAAAGCTTGGCATCTTTTCATTTCGGTACAGTAATCACTCTTCTATGATAGAAGGAAACCGGCGTTTACTGCAAGACATTCGGCTTGCTGTACAACCGAACCGTCTATCAAAAAAAGCGCCAGAAATCCGGCGCTTTTCATGACTTATTCGTTAATCATTTCCTTGTATTGTTCCGCTGTCATCAATTCGCCGACTTCTTCTTCCGACGGTGATTCGATTACGACCATCCAGGCTTTTTCATAAGGGGATTCATTGACAAATTCAGGGCTGTCTTCCAGCTCTGTGTTGACTTCCACTACCTTACCGCTCACAGGCGCATAAAGCTCTGACACGGTTTTAACAGATTCAACGCTGCCGAACGGTTCATCTTTTTTCAACTCGTCTCCAACTTGTGGAAGCTCAACAAAAACAATATCTCCCAGTTCCGCCTGCGCGAAATGTGTGATGCCGACACGCGTAGTGCCGCCTTCCACTTTTACCCATTCGTGTTCTTTTGAATAACGAAGTTCTTCTGGTGTGCTCATCCAAACGCCTCCAAAATATGTAGTATGCTCAATCTCAGTTTGACATAACCCTTTGCAAAAGACAAGATGCCGAGGCGTTTACAGCCAAGTATTTTCGTAGTCGGCTTCCTTGAATCCGACAGTCACTTTTTCGCCATCAAAAGCGATCGGACGCTTGATCAGCATGCCATCTGATGACAATAGCTCCAACTTCTCCTCATCGGTCATTTCCGGCAACTTGTCTTTCAAACCCAGTTCCCGGTATTTCATGCCGCTCGTATTAAAAAACTTTTTCAGTTCCAAGCCGCTGGTCTGATGAATCTTTTTCAACTCTGTTTTCGATGGTGGATTTTCAGCGATGTGCACTTCGTTAAATGCAACGCCGTTTTCCTCCAGCCATTTTTTCGCTTTTCGGCAAGTGCCGCATTTCGGGTATGCATAATATGTAATCATTTTATCAACCTCCTCGTACTTCAGCTTATCAAAAGCGTCGTCCCGGGTCGATGTTTCAAAGTGAATATGCAAGTTTTCTTCTGCTGCATGAATCAGTTTTCCGTTCGCCGGAAGATGTTCCAGCTTGTGAATTGCGGTTATGCACGCTGGTTGCAATTAATGTGCGCTCAGCATTTTTTCACACTTTCCTCGAAAATGGTCAACCAATCGCTCAGCGCTTCCCTCGTCTGCTCAACGGTCATAAAAAAAGCGCCACAGCACAATGCACTGTGGCGTCTTTTCAGATCAGACGATATATTTTTCCGCTTCAATCAGCTTGACTGCCGCTTGACGCTTTTTATCAATAACGTTGTAAGGAGTTGAACGCGTCAGCTTCCGCAGAGCAGAAAGCATCATGCGCTGGTTGTCGCCTTCGACTGCTGCCAGCAGCGTTTCTTTGGCATCCCGTTCGATGGCATCAAAAGCTTCCTGGCAGTAAATCTGCGTATACAGAAGTTTTTGCTTTGCTTTTTCTTCTCCTGAAGCTTCAATCGCTTTTTGCGTACGCAGGACGACGGATTCCATCGCGAAAACGTTGCTGATGATATCCGCAACATTGACGAGCACTTCCTGCTCGGTTTCAAGCTTTTTGCCGTAGCGCTGAGCTGCAAGCCCTGCTGCCAGCAAAGCAATTTTCTTGGCGTTTTTCACCAGATATTTCTCTTGCTCCAACGCTTCTGTGCCAACTTCTTCCGGCATCATCATCAGAAGCTCTTCCTGCAGTTTTTCAGCATGCTGCAACAGCGGAAGTTCACCTTTCATGGCTTTCCGAAGCAATGTGCCAGGAACCAGCAAACGGTTGATTTCGTTGGTTCCTTCAAAGATACGGTTGATGCGCGAGTCGCGGTAAATGCGCTCGATTTCATATTCCTGCATAAAACCGTAGCCACCATGCAATTGAACCCCTTCATCAACAATGTAATCCAGCGTTTCTGTACCGAAGAACTTGTTCATGGAACACTCAATCGCAAACTCGGCAATCGAGTCGGCCACCAATTTTCCGTTGGCATGTTCTTCCTCTGTAAATCCGCTCATGCGATCTTCAAAAAGTCCGACCGTACGGTACACGGAACTTTCCACCGCATACAGACGGGAAGCCATGGAAGCCAACTTTTCACGTGTCAGATTAAACGATGAAATAGGTGTCTTGAACTGCTGGCGCTGGTTTGTGTAAGGGATGGTCAATTCCAGTGCTCGTTTTGAACCGCCGATTGTGCCCACGCCCAATTTGTAACGGCCGATGTTCAGGATGTTGAACGCGATAATGTGTCCGCGCCCTGCTTCTCCCAGCAGGTTCTCCACCGGCACTTTGGCATCTTCCAGGATCAATGTGCGAGTGGAAGAAGACTTGATGCCCATCTTTTTCTCTTCAGGACCAACGGATACACCGTCAAATTCACGTTCTACGATAAATGCAGAGAATTGCTCGCCATCGATTTTCGCATATACCACAAATACATCCGCAAAGCCGGCATTGGTAATCCATTGCTTTTCACCGTTCAGGACATAATGAGTTCCCTCTTCGTTCAGTTTCGCTGTAGTTTTGGCTCCAAGTGCATCAGACCCTGAGCTTGGCTCAGTTAATGCATAGGCTGCAATTTTTTCACCTGTCGCCAGAACCGGCAGGTATTTCTGTTTCTGATCTTCGTTGCCGAATAAGACGATCGGCAATGAACCGATTCCTACATGGGCACCGTGAGTGATGGAGAATCCACCTGCAACTGACATCTTCTCAGCAATCAAAGCGGACGCAATTTTATCCAGCCCCAAGCCGCCATATTGTTCAGGAACATCAGCTCCCAATAACCCAAGCTCACCCGCAGATTTCAATAAACGGACAGAATGGTCGAATTCATGGTTTTCCAATTTCTCTACAACCGGCAGCACTTCCGTGTGCACAAATTCCTCTGTCGTTTTGGCAATCATTTTATGCTCTTCCGTAAAATCTTCGGGCGTGAAAACGCGGGACAAATCCGCCTCTTCGATTAAAAAACCTCCACCTTTGATCAATGTTTTTTCTTCTGCCATTTTAATTTCCTCCTATTTTTTCGCTGCATTTTTCAATTAAAGAGAGAAGAAATGATATGGAGCAAAACAGCGAAGCTGTTTGGCGGAATATCATTGTTCAAATTCAGCTCATATTTTTACAGCATTTCAAAGACGCCTGCTGCGCCCATTCCGCCGCCTATGCACATCGTGACGACGCCGAACTGTTTTCCTTGGCGCTTCAGCTCACTCATCATCTTCAATGTCAAAATGGATCCAGTGGCACCGAGTGGATGACCCAATGCGATGGCACCGCCGTTCAAATTCACTTTATCGATATCCAACCCAAGTTCCCGGATAACTCCCAGTGACTGGGAAGCAAACGCTTCGTTCAATTCCCAGACGTCGATGTCATTGATTTCCAATCCGGCGAGTTTCAGGGCTTTCGGAATGGCGACTACCGGGCCAATGCCCATCACTTCAGGAGGCACGCCGCCAGTAGCGAATGAACGGAATTTCGCAATTGGCTTCAAGCCAAGCGACTCCGCTTTTTCGCGGTCCATCACCAGCAATGCACCGGCACCGTCCGATGTCTGTGAAGAGTTCCCGGCTGTAACCGTTCCTCTTGCTGAAAACGCCGAACGCAATTTGTTCAGTGTCTGGATGGTAGTGCCGTGACGAACTCCTTCATCCTTCTCAAACATAAACGTTTTTTCCTGGTACTTATTGTTGTCATCGACAAAACGTTTGGTCACTTCAACCGGTACAATTTCTTCATCGAAATGTCCGGCTTCAATGGCTGCCGCCGCTTTTTCATGGGAACGGACGGAAAATGCGTCCTGGTCTTCACGACTGACGCCGTATTGTGTCGCCACTTGTTCGGCTGTATGGCCCATACTCATATAATATTGAGGAGCTGTTTCTGCCAATTTCGCATTAGGACGCAGTACATTGCCCATCATTGGAACCATGCTCATCGATTCCACGCCGCCGGCAATGATGGCTTCTGCATGTCCAACCATGATCCGCTCTGCTGCAAATGCAATGGATTGCAGACCTGAAGAGCAAAAACGGTTGATGGTGACGGCAGGCGTTGTATCCGGCAATCCGGCCAGTGCGCCGATATTACGGGCAATATTCATCCCCTGTTCCGCTTCAGGCATTGCACATCCCATGATCAAATCATCGATCGGACCATCATAACCGCCCGCACGTTTTAATGCTTCCCTGACTACCAGTGCTCCAAAATCATCCGGCCGCACTGTGGCAAGAGAACCTTTTTTCGCTTTTCCGACCGGAGTCCGAGCCCCGGCCACGATTACTGCTTCGCGCATAGTTGTTTCCTCCCTTTTTCTCCAGCGATTAGTTGCGTAACGGTTTTCCTTTAATCAGCATATGCTGCATGCGCTGCTGTGTTTTCGGTTCCGCCACTAAACTCAGGAATGCTTCCCGCTCCAAGTCGAGCAGATATTGCTCATCCACTTCTGTGCCGTATGGAACTTTTCCGCCGGCTATGACAAACGCCAATTTTTTGGCAAGCTTTAAATCGTATTCACTGATGTATCCCGATAAGAACATACCTTCCGCTCCCAGCAATAAAGTAGCGTATCCGGGTTCGCCGGTGACCGGCACTTTTTCACGCAACGGCGCCTGGTAGCCATTTTCATACAATGCCAGAGCCGCCTGTTTTGCGTCATAGATCAAATGATCGCTGTTGACACTGATGCCATCCACAAAGCTGAGGAAATTGTTTTCTCTCGCTTCTTCTGCAGAAGTTGACACTTTTGCCATCGCAATCGATTCGAACACTTTGTTCGCTATGTTCTGGTAATCGACCGTGACACCGTTCGGCAGACCTTTCAAGTGTTTGATGTACAATTCCTTGTTTCCGCCACCGCCGGGAACCAGGCCGACGCCGGCTTCCACCAAGCCCATATACGTTTCCATCGAAGCCTGGATGTGTGCTGCAGGAAGTGCCACTTCCGCACCGCCGCCGAGTGACATGCCAAATGGCGCTGCTACCACAGGTTTCGTGCTGTATTTAATCTTCATCATGGCATTTTGGAAAGTTTTGACCGTGAAATCCAGTTCAAAAATATTATCGTCCTGAGCTTCCATCAAAATCATGCCGAGGTTGGCGCCTACACAGAAGTTCTTGCCCTGGTTTCCAATCACAAGCCCTTTGAAGTTTTTTTCCACTTCGTCGACGGCAAAATTGATCATCTGTAAAATATCCAACCCGATGGCATTTGATTGTGAATGGAATTCAAGCAATGCAATACCATCACCGAGGTCGATCAAACTGGCGCCAGAATTTGATTTGATGACGCCATGCTTTTTCTTATAGCGCTTCAAATCAATCACTTTTTCATTGACCGGCACCGACTGATAGTCCGATCCGTCAAAAAACAGCAAATCGCCGTCTTGTTCTTTATAGAAGCTTTCGTGTCCTGCATCCAAAAGACGCTGGACAAAAGCCGGAATTTCCTGTCCGTCCTGTTTCATTTTCTCCACTGATTTTTGGACACCAATCGCATCCCATGTTTCGAATGGGCCGTAGTTCCATCCAAAGCCCCATTTCATCGCATTGTCGATTGCCACGATGTCGTCGGCAATTTCCCCGTTCAGCTCCGCTGAATAACGCATGACTGGAGAAAGGATATTCCACAGCAATTCCCCCGTCCGGTCGTCTGCATATACCAATGTTTTCATTTTAGAAGCAAATCCTTTTTGCTGTTTCGCCTGTTCCTGTGAAGGCGTTTTCAACTTGCCGGCAGGGCGGTATTCCAGCGTCTCCGGATCCAATTCCAGAATTTCCTTGTCTTTCTTCAAAAAGAATCCTTGGCCGCTTTTTGCACCCAACCAGCCATTTTCAATCATTTTCTCCATGAATGACGGAGCTTCGAAGACTTTTTGTTCTTCGCCGGAAGTTTGGTCATAGACATTTTTCGCCACGTGCATGAACGTATCAAGGCCCACTACATCCAACGTGCGGAATGTCGCTGATTTTGGCCGGCCAATCAGCGGTCCGGTTACCGAATCCACTTCACCAATGGAGTACCCGCGATTCTGCATTTCCCGAAGCGTCACCAATAATCCATAAGTTCCAATCCGGTTGGCAATGAAGTTCGGCGTATCTTTCGCGATTACGACACCTTTGCCAAGACGGTCTTCTCCGAATTCCGACATAAAGTCAACCACTTCAGGCGCTGTTGTATTCGCCGGAATCACTTCAAGCAATTTCAAATAGCGCGGCGGATTGAAGAAATGTGTACCGAGAAAATGCTTTTGAAAGTCTTCAGAACGTCCTTCAGCCATTGCGTTGATGCTGATTCCCGAAGTATTGGAAGAAATGATGGTCCCCGGTTTTCTGACTCCATCTATTTTTTCATAAAGCGATTTTTTGATATCCAGATTTTCAACGATGACTTCAATGATCCAATCCACTTCGCTCAGCTGTTCCAGATCATCTTCCAGGTTGCCTGGTGTAATCAGCTGCAGGTTTTTTTTCGAAGTCAGCGGTGCCGGCTTTTGTTTGAGCAATTTTTGCACGGAGCCGGAGGCAATCCGGTTACGGACAGCTTTGTCTTCGAGCGACAAACCTTTTGCCTGTTCTTCTTTCGATAATTCACGCGGAACGATATCAAGCAACAGCACCGGAATGCCGATGTTTGCAAGGTGTGCCGCAATCCCCGATCCCATGACACCTGAGCCGAGCACCGCTGCTTTTTTTATTTGGTATGGCATGAACAAATCCTCCTTGAATTTTTTTGAATGAATACTCATTCATTTTTACGTTAAAAAAATAGAACGCTCTCTATGTTTTTTAGTGTAAGCTATTTCTTCTATTTTCGCAATATTTAAGCGATAAAAAAATCTCTGCCCTGGTTTAATTTCTTTCCCATTTCTTCTTGGCGCGTTACACTAGATGAGTTGAACGAAAGACATTCACTTTTCTTCACCGATTCGGCCACTTTGAGCATAGCTCAGTCCTGCCCGTGAACGCGCCGGTGCTAAGAAAGTATCAGCCAATAAGCGAGTATATGTTATTTCACTGTTTTTCATAAAAGATATGGAGCAAAACAGCGGAGAAGAACGTACTGCTCCTGCATCGCTGCGCTGCTGGTTTGCGGAATATCGGTAAGTGAAGATAATTAGTTCAACTTGTAAAGACGATAGAAACAGGAGGCGATTTTTTTGAAACCTATTATTACCAACGACCAATTCAACCAAGTAATTGAAAGCGACGAACCGGTCATCGTTAAGTTCCAGGCCGGCTGGTGCCCGGATTGCAGACGGATGGACATGTTCATCGATCCGATTATGGAAGAATACAGCCAATACAAATGGTTTGACGTGAATCGGGATGAATTACCGGATGTCGCTGAAAAATATGAAGTCATGGGGATTCCAAGTTTGCTGATTTTCAAAAACGGTGAAAAAACAGCTCATCTTCACAGTGCCAACGCAAAAACACCAGAATCCGTCACAGAATTCTTGGCAGACCAAAAAGAGTAGGCAGCAGCCTATTCTTTTTGTTTGCGTTATAATAAATGTAAAAAAATGAGGTGTTCAATCAAATGGATCAACAACAGGAAATGAAAGAACTCAGAGACTTGGTGAAATACTATGAAAAGCTGGTAAAAAATATGGCTGCCCCCATCATCCCTTCAATTGTTCCACACACTATTTTGGTGCCCATAGCAGGAGTCATTTTCCGGGATCGTTTTGAGGCAATACAATCAGCTGTCTTAAAACATGCCGGTGAGAACCGCGAAACACAGCGCGTTATTTTTGACTTTACCGGCGTTGAAAGAGAAGATATCGAAACATTCGACTATAACGAACTGGCAAGCGAGCTTTTCCAATTGAACGATGCGTTAAAACTGATGGGGCTTCGTCCAATTTATGTAGGATTCAATCCACGTTTCGTCAGGGAAATTGTCCATGCCGGCATTCATGTGGAACTTGAAGCGTATAACACGTTCAGAGCCGCGCTGAAAGAACTGCTCAATGAAAACGAACAACCCTTTTATTCCCTCTGAATGTTCAGGAATGGAGATGTTCAATGTGAAAACGATAATTCCTTTTACAGGCATGTCCCAATACGAGAACACAATTGAAGGACGCAAACAAGGTTCTGCCTGCGGACCGGTGACAGTGGCTTCCATCATGAAATTTCATAGAGAAAAAGAATATGCCGTCAATGACCTTTATGCCAGCCTCGGTACCACAGCAATCGGCTTGTTCAGCTGGAGACTGATCCGGAAGCTTCGCAAATTGACTGGCTCCCGCTTTGAAATCAAAAAAATCCGTTCCATCGACCAGGTGAAAACGGAACTTCTTGCAGGTCGTCCAGTAGCCATGAAGTTCGACCGCTATTTTTCGTTTCGCTGGTTTTCCAAGCCGATGTTCCGTTACCACTGGGTACCGCTGATCGGCTTCGAAGAAAAGCAGGATGATGTGATTCTGTTTTTCCACGATAACGGAAAAAGAAGCCGGCCGAGTAAACTCCGGACAGCTTCTTACCGTAAACATCAACAGGTATTATCTTTTGTGAAAATCGTTCCCGTTTCCCAATAGCCACACGCCTTATAAGCTTTTTGCCAATTGTCTGGCGAGCAAAGTCAACTGCTCCTCTTCACAGAAGCGGATATGTTCTTCCGTATAGCGCGGAACGGCAATTTCCGTTAAGGAAACATCGAGTGGCACATCACATTTGATGACAGCCAGCTCTTTCGACAGCAGCAGCATTTCTTTGTGCTCTTCGATTTTCTTTTTCTGCGCCGGCTTCAGTTCGTCTATTGCTGCCAGTACGCCCTCTGTTGATTTAAATTGTTGAATCAGCTGCAAAGCGGTTTTGGGACCAATTCCTTTAACTCCGGGATAACCGTCACTGGCATCTCCCATGAACGCTTTAACATCCGCAAATTGAAATGGCTCAATCCCATACTCTTCTTTGAATCGGTTTTCCGTATATACATCGTATACGTGAAAGCCTTTTTTCATAAAAGCAATGCTGACCGATGGATTCAGTAATTGAAGCATGTCTTTGTCTCCAGTGATAATCGTGAAATCCACTTCGCCATTCCATTGCTTTGTAAAAGAACCGATGAAGTCATCCGCTTCAATTCCCGCTTCCCCATAGTTTTTCCAGCCAAGCTGCTCCGATGTCCGCTTGGCCAAATCAAATTGGTGCAGCATATCTTCCGGGGGTGCCGGCCGATTTGATTTGTATCCTTCAAACAAGTCATTCCGGAAAGTATGCGCGCCCATATCCCAGCATACAGCCATATGCGTCGGCTTCATCATCGTTTTCGCAGCCAGCACATGGCGGGCAAAGCCCTGTACACCGTTTGTCGCCAGGCCTTCTGCTGTCCGGAAGTATTGACCCACTGCCGAAGTGGCAAAAAATGAGCGAAACAGCAGCGCCATTCCATCCACTAATAACACATGTGGTTTATCCATAAAAAAATCCTCCATTCATCTTAAAACGCATCCTCCATTATACTTCATTGCAACGAAAAAAACCGCCGAAGCGGCGGTTTTAACGTTTTCGTTTAATCGCACTGTACTCCACACTCAAGGCTTTATAAAATGAAGCCATCATGAGAAGCATGATAAATGAGAAAGGGAAAGCTGAAACGATCAACGCCGTTTGCAGGGAGTCCAATCCCCCGGTCGACAGGAGAATAACCGCAATCAACGATTGGGCTACCCCCCAAGTCAACTTGACGGAGTTATAAGGATTGATGGAACCATTGGTCGTCTGCATACCGAGAACGAACGTTGCCGAGTCGGCGGAAGTGATGAAGAACGTCGAAATCAGTAAGATTGCCACAATCGATAAAACCATTCCGAGCGGTATTTCACCAAACACAGCGAACAAGGTTTCCTCAGTCAGTAATCCGGTCATATCCACACCGCTGTTCTGTACATCAATGGCTGTGGAACCAAATGAAGCAAACCAGATAAAGCTGATGACTGTAGGAATCAGCAAAACTCCTGCCAGGAATTGGCGGATGGTGCGCCCTCTGGAAACGCGGGCAATGAAAATGCCGACAAATGGAGACCATGAAATCCACCATGCCCAATAAAAAATCGTCCAGCCATCGATCCATGCCCGATTGTCTCCATCTACTGGAGCAGCACGGAAACTCATCCGTATCAAATTCTGCAGATAACTGCCGACCGAATCAGTAAACATATTCATAATGAGCAAAGTCGGTCCCAAAATGATAACCAATACCAATAACGTGACTGCCAATACCATATTGGTGTTCGATAAATACTTGATACCCTTGCTCAAACCGGTCCAGGAAGAAATCATGAATAAGACCGTTACCACCGCAATGATGACAATTTGAGTGGGGAAACTGTCCCCTTCAATACCTGTGAACAAAAATGCCAGGCCACCGTTGATTTGAATGGCTCCGAAACCGAGAGTCGTTGCCACCCCTACAACCGTAGCAAAAACGGCAATTACATCAATCAGAACACCTAAAGGTCCCTTGACCTTGTTCCCAAAGATGGGTTTCAACGTCGACGAAATTAACCCCGGTTCCCCTTTGCGGAACTGGAAATAGGCCAATGCAAGAGCGACGACCGCATAAATTGCCCATGCATGAATTCCCCAGTGGAAAAAGGTGTACCGCATTGCTTCGCGGAACGCATCCGCAGAACCGGGTTCGGCTGTCGCCGGATCGATCGCAAAATGGGACAATGGCTCTGCAGCCCCCCAAAACACCAGCCCGATTCCCATACCCGCTGAAAACAGCATGGCAATCCATGTAGCAAATGAGAATTCCGGTTTTTCGTTATCTTTCCCCAATCGGATCTGCCCCATCGGACTGACCAGGAAGAACAGACAAAATATCACCATCACTGAAACGATTAAGAGATAATACCATCCGAACGAAGTAGTCAGGAATGATTCTATATTGCCTGTAACTTCCGAGAAGTTATCTGGTGCAGTCGCACCGTATGCCACTGCCAATATGGTCAGCGCGAGCGCAATCCAAAAAACACTCGTTACTTTTTTCATATAGTCCCCTCCTAAACTTTTAGCCACAATTTATAAGCATACGGAATACGGCTCGACATGTCAAACCGCTCGTTTGCTCGATAAACAGAAACTTCACCTCCAGAGAAAAGCAGAACTCAGATAAGGAATGCTGCAGCTTTGCTTTTTGTTGCCTATTGAATTCTTCCTATTTAATAGTTATTGAATACCCTGCGTTTGAGAGACTAAACCCTGAATGGCCGAAGACATTTCCCCTCCATGAAGCAGAACCGATATTAAGACAGTGCGATATGTTAATCAGAACCGCATAACGGGTATAGCACATTTAACACATCAACAATACGAAGGAGGAAACAAAATGGATTCGACAATGTGGCTGTACATAGCGCTCGCCATCATCGTAGCGGGGCTAATCGTGGCAGGAATCGGTGTAGGTCTTCTGGTGGCAGGGATGAAAGAGCCGATGAAAGAAATAAAAGGTTCAATGAATAACCTGAAAGAACGGATGGATAAGCTTAAACTGGAGACAACCGCATTGCAGCATCACACAGAAGAGCTGAAAGAAGATATGCAACAGAAATCCGAAAAAGTCAGTGTTCTGGTCAACGCAGCCAAAGGTGCAAAAAATTCGGTGACCGATTTAAATTCGGTGGTTCGATCGACCACAACCGATATTGCTTCAAGAGTGGACCACGACAGAGGTAATACGATACTGGTCAACCAATGGAAAAACAGAGCGGCCATCCTCATCAATTTATGGGGAAAACGGCAGGCTTCCAAAAACAAATCTTCCGCTTCTTAATCGGCTTTTCTGATCAGCCGGGGAGCATTGAAAGGAAAATATTAAAACAGACCTCAAAAAGGCAGCCTGATGGGCTGCCTTTTCATATGAGTGAATTCTGCTGAAGGGAGAGTTAATAACAGAGTTTCAGGCATCCCCCTCATGGAACGCATCCGTCTACTGTTGCCCGATCACCTTATACCAAATCTCAACTTGCTGATTTGTCTCGATGGTCCGAAGTTTTTCCAACTGAATTTCAAGATCATCCAAATGCTCGAAAAAACGCAGTCCTTCGCCCAAAAGAATCGGAGCAATGGCAACTTGGAGTTCGTCCACCAGACCCGCTTTCAATGCCTGCTGTCCGGTACTCGCACCGAGGACCACCACATTTTTGTCACCGGCTGCTGCTTTTGCCTGCCGGACGGCGTTTTCAACGCCGTCTGTCACAAATGTAATCGTCAGGTTGTCATTTTCCCTGGGGTGTCTGGCCGGAGGATAGTGAGTCACTATAAACAAAGGCACCTGAAACTCATAATCCTCCGCATAGGCGTCTGTGTCCTCGGCACTCTCGAAACTGTTGCGCCCCATGACTACAGCGCCGGTATTAGCCATCGCTTCATTAATTACTTCGTTCGGTTCAAAACTGGCATACAGCTTATCCAATTTGCCTTGCCGGTCATTAATGAACCCATCAACCGACATGATCATCCCCAAACAGACTTTGGCCATTCTGCTTCCCCCTTTTTAACCGAATGTGTTTGGGTTACTACATTCACTGCAACTCGCTATTCTCCTTCTTCTTTATCGAAAAACCTATTAGTTTCTTTAGTTTAACCAACGAAAAAACGCCAAAACCCAATTAAAGGTTTTGGCGCTTTTTATTACCATAATGCTGCTGCAGACCATTGAAGGCTCTCTTAGCAACATGTATGGAGACGGCGGGAGTCGAACCCGCGTCCAGAGACTCCGCTACTTGAGCATCTACGCGTGTAGCTTACCTATTGGAAGTTCGTCGCATATTCTGCCGATAAGCAGGCGTCCTATGGACTAGTTTGAAAATCTCCTGCAACCGGCTCAAACGGCACCGGTTACCGTATCCCACTATTAGTGAGCTCTACATAGCCACATGGGCGATGGATACATAGAGCAGATTCGAGCTTACGCTGCGAATGCTAGGTTGTTGTTAGTTTTGCCAGTTGTTATAGATACGTTGATGACGGAGCCGATCCTCCGACGCGCAACCCAAGCCCAGATCATCCCTGTCGAATCCGTAACGTCCCCTCATTAAAAAAGAGACACGGAAGATGTTAGCTTCGGTGTTATAAATTCATTATAGGGTAATAGTGATCAAAATTCAAGAAATGTGATCAGTACCGGCTGCGGTCCTTTATTGCCCGATCGATTTCCCGTTTGGCGTCTTTCTTTTTCAAATCCTGGCGCTTGTCATAATTCTTCTTCCCTTTACCAACGCCAAGAAGTACTTTTGCATAACCATCCTTCAGATACATCTTCAAAGGAATGATGGCCGCTCCCTGCACTTTTGAAACTCCGGCAAGCTCATTGATCTGCTTCTTATGCAACAGCAACTTCCGTGAGCGGGTCGGTTCGTGATTGAAAATATTGCCCTGCTCATACGGAGCAATATGCATATTAGAAATCCATGCTTCCCCGTTACGGACCCGAACGAACGCGTCCACCAGCTGCACTTTGCCGTTTCGAGCAGATTTGATTTCTGTACCCTGTAAGACGATGCCCGCTTCGATTGTTTCTTCAATAAAGTAATCAAATTTTGCTTTCTTGTTTTGGGCAATTACTTTTCCTTCTCCTTTTGCCATACTGCTTCACCTCTGATAGATTCAAAAAAGGCGGCCCTTGAGCCGCACTTTTATTTTTTCTTCTTGCGTCCCTGCTTTTTGGCGACGCCTTCATAGAATTTTTTCTTTTTGTTTTTCGGCTTGCGCGTCGGTCCGCCTTCCCGCCTTTTTCCACCTTTTCCTTCGCTGTCTTTCTTTGAAGTACTGATGACACGCGGTGATTCTTTGCGTGTGCGGCGCAGGTTTTGCTTCATGCCGACAATTTCAAAATCGATGGATGATTCTTCCGGCTTCACGCCGATGACACGAACCGAAACCTCATCACCGATGCGGAATTGACGTTTGGTCCGCTCTCCAATCATCATCATTTGACGCTCGTCAAAGCGATAAAAATCATCGGTCAGGTTGGAAACGTGCACCAGCCCTTCGATGGTGTTCGGCAATTCGATGAACATGCCGAAATTCGTCACGGAAGAAACAATCCCTTCAAATTCTTCACCAATTTTATCAGCCATGTACTGGGTTTTTTTCAAGGCATCGGTATCGCGTTCTGCATCCACCGCCCGCCGTTCGCGTTCAGAAGTATGCTCTGCAATATCGTCCATTTCGGCTTCCCAGTGTCTGAGAGTCGCCTGTGATAAATCTTTCTCGATTAAATACGTGCGAATCAACCGGTGAACGATCAAATCGGGATAACGGCGGATTGGCGATGTGAAATGTGTATAATATTCCGTCGACAAGCCGAAATGTCCCAAGCTTTCTGCTGAATACTTCGCCTGCTGCATCGAACGGAGCATCATCGTCGAAATAACAGGTTCTTCCGGCGTCCCTTCAATCGATTCCACGATTTCCTGTAAAGCCCGTGGATGGATCTGATTTCCGGACCCTTTTACAACGATACCGAAGTTGGTCACAAATTCAAAGAAACGCTGCAGCTTTTCAGGCTTCGGGTCTTCGTGTATCCGGTACAATGCAGGCACATCCATATGGTGGAAATGCTCAGCCACTGTTTCGTTTGCAGCCAGCATGAATTCTTCGATCAGCCGCTCGGCCACGGTGCGCTCACGCAGCACAATATCCACTGGATATCCTTCTTCATCGACAATCACTTTCGATTCCTTGAAATCGAAATCAATGGCGCCTCTTCTCATCCGTTTTGTACGCAAAATTTCAGCAAGTTCTTTCATCAGCTCGAACATCGGGACAAGGTCGGCATACTGTTCTTTCAAGGCCTGGTTGTCTTTTTCCAAAATTTCATAAACGTCTGTATAGGTCATCCGTGCTGAAGTCTTAATGACACTCTGGAAAATGTCGTGTGACAGCACTTCTCCTTTATCATTGAAAATCATTTCGCATGACAGCGTCAAACGGTCCACCTTTGGATTCAACGAACAGATGCCATTCGACAGCCGGTGGGGAATCATTGGAATCACGCGGTCTGTCAGGTAAATGCTTGTAGCCCGGTCATAGGCTTCCCGGTCAATCGGAGAACCTTCCGTGACATAATGGCTGACGTCCGCAATGTGGACGCCCAATTTGTATGTGCCGTCTTCCAGTTTCACCACCTGCACCGCATCATCCAGATCTTTGGCGTCTGCTCCATCAATTGTCACAATTTTTTCGTCGCGCAGATCACGGCGTCCTGTCAAATCCTGAGGATCGATTTCTTCCGGTACATTATTGGCCTGTTCCAAGACGTCCGGTGGAAACTCTGTTTCAATTCCATGCTTGTGGATGATCGATAAGATATCCACTCCCGGGTCATTTTTATGACCGAGAATTTGTGTCACCATGCCCGTCGCGGATAATCTTCCTTCGGGCCAGCCGGTAATCTCAACCACCACTTTATGGCCGTCAACGGCCCCCAACGTATCGTCTTTGGCGATAAAGATGTCCATATTCATTTTTTTATCGTCAGTCACCACAAAGCCAAAACCTTTGTTGTCCTGGAACGTACCGACCACTTTTGTGGTCCCGCGCTCCAGAATACGGATGACGGTTCCTTCGCGGCGGTCCCCAGAAGAAGACTCAGAAATTCGGATCATCACTTTGTCTCCGTTGACTGCACTGTTCACTTCGGTAGGCGGTATGAAAATATCATCCATTCCTGCTTCTTCCGGCGCTACAAAACCGAAGCCTTTCGGGTGTCCGATAAATTTCCCCCGCATCAGGTTCATTCGCTCCGGTACTCCATAACGATTGGCTCTTGAACGGATCAACAACCCTTTTTCTTCTAACTTCACTAACGTTTTGACCAGTTCCTTGAACTCTTCGGCATCTTCAAAACCGAATTGTTCTTCAATTTCCTGGACTGTCAACGGCTTATAAGCGTCTTCACGCATAAATGCCAGTAACCTTTGATCGAGTGACAGTTCGTTTTTCCCCAATCCAAACTCCTCCTTTTGACGGTCTCACTCACTCCAGTCGAGTGATTCGAGAAATGCTAAAATATCTTCGTGCAATTGCTCTTTTTCCTGATCAAGTGTGATAACATGACCCGATTTCTCGTACCATTTCAATTTTTTATCAAACGACTCCGCCTTTTCATAAATTACATTGGCGGAATCCGGATTAATGACATCATCCAGAGAACCCTGCACTACCAATAAAGGCGCGTATACATGGTCAACCTGGTTTCGGACTTCCCCGATCAGTTTCCGGAGATCAGCCAGCGACTCCATCGGCTTTTCTTTGAACCTTTCCATTTCTTCTTCGATAACAGACTCTTCTTTTCCTTCATACTTCTTGTACTCACGGGCATAATTCACTACCCCTTCATACATTAGATCCGTTGTCTTCATATACATGGGTGCACACATCGTAACCAGACCCTTTACAGGATAGGTATACCCGATTTTCAACGTAAATACGCCCCCCAAAGAAAGCCCGATCACAGCTATCTCTTCATATCCTTCCTGTTTCAAAGTCTCATACGCCTGCTCTACATCTCTCCACCAGTCGTCAGGACCGGTGACTACCAGTTTTTCCGGTTCCACACCGTGTCCCGCATAATGGGGCGCCAACGATGTATATCCTTTTTTCTCCAGAAAACGGCCGAGCATCCGAACATCGGCTGAATTCCCAGTAAACCCGTGCAGCAGCAGCACTGCCCGTGGACCGGCCTTAAAAAAGAATGGCTTCGGCTGTGAAATACGCATAAAAAATCCCTCCGTTGTTTTAAGGTTATGTATTACTTCATTATTTATCACTGCTCATTGTAAGAAATAGAACAAAACAGCAGAGACACCGCAAGCCCGCGGCAGCTGGCGCGACATCCTGTGAGCGCGAAAACACAGCTATTTTGCGAAATATCGGCACTCCGTATAAAAGAAAACGCCTAACCATGGAAGTGGTCAGGCGATGTAGTCATCTACGTTAGACTTTCGTAATGGCAATAGCCAGTATAAAGAATAAGGCAGCAAGAACGATTGTTACCCGGTGAAGGACAAGGTCCAGTCCACGAGCTTTTTGCTTGCCGAAAAGTTGCTCTGCTCCACCGGAGATGGCTCCCGAAAGACCTGCACTTTTTCCTGATTGCAATAAAACGACGACGATCAATGCGAGCGATACGATGACGAGTAATGTCATTAACAACGTATGCATTTATTCCACCTCCTGAAAAGAACTTGCACAACAAGAACTAGTTTACCAAAAATTGAGACCTGTGACAATAGCGGCGAAGAAAAGCGGAATTCCGCTCTTCCTCTGGCCGAGTCAATTATTTTTTCAGATTATAGAAAGTCTTCGCTCCAAGATATTCCGCCGTTTCATGAAGCTGGTCTTCAATGCGCAAAAGCTGGTTGTATTTCGCTACACGGTCTGTACGGGACGGTGCGCCAGTTTTGATCTGTCCGGCATTTGTCGCCACGGCGATGTCCGCGATTGTCACGTCTTCCGACTCTCCTGAACGGTGGCTGATGACCGCTGTGTAGCCAGCGCGTTTGGCCATTTCGATTGCATCGAATGTTTCAGTCAACGTACCGATTTGGTTGACTTTGATCAAAATGGAATTGCCGACTCCCTGTTCGATGCCCTGTGCCAATTTCGTTGTATTGGTCACAAACAAATCATCTCCGACCAGCTGCACTTTGCTGCCGATGCGTTCTGTCAGCAACTTATGGCCATCCCAGTCGTTTTCATCCAAGCCGTCTTCAATCGAAACGATCGGATATTTATTGCAAAGCTCTTCGTACCAGTCAACCATTTCTTCCGACGTTTTCACTGTATTGTCGCCCGGTAAATTGTAGACGCCTTTTTCTTTGTCATAAATTTCGGAAGACGCTACGTCCATCGCCAACAGGACATCTTGTCCAGGCTGGTAACCGGATTTTTCAATGGCTTCCAGAATCGTTGTCAGCGCTTCTTCATTGGATTTCAGGTTCGGTGCAAATCCACCTTCATCGCCGACTGCCGTGTTATAGCCTTTTTCTTTCAACACGGATTTCAGGTTATGGAAGATTTCAGCTCCCATGCGGAGTGCATGACGAAAAGATTCCGCTCCTACCGGCATGACCATAAATTCCTGGATATCGACATTATTATCGGCATGTTCCCCACCGTTCAGGATGTTCATCATCGGCACGGGTAATTGCTTGGCATTGAAACCGCCCAGGTACTGATAAAGCGGCATGTCCAAATAGTCAGCCGCTGCATGCGCCACAGCCATTGAAACGCCCAGAATCGCGTTGGCTCCCAGACGCCCTTTGTTGTCTGTGCCATCGAGTTCGATCAACGCTTTGTCAATTGACACTTGATCCAGCACAGAAAAAATCTCTTCGATTTCTTCAGCGATTTCATTGTTGACGTGCTCCACCGCTTTTAATACACCTTTTCCTAAATAGCGGCTTTTGTCGCCATCACGCAATTCGACAGCTTCATGCTCTCCCGTAGAAGCGCCGGAAGGGACAATGGCACGGCCAAACGCTCCGCTTTCCGTAAACACTTCCACTTCCACTGTCGGGTTCCCCCGTGAATCGAGTACTTCTCGTGCTTGAACACCTGTAATAATTGGCAATTGAAACAGCTCCTTTGGTTAGTATAATGGTCTTCCTGTCATCTCTATCGGTTGCTCTACATCGAGCAATTTTAAAACTGTCGGTGCTAAATCAGCAAGGATTCCATCACTTCGCAAAACCACTCCTGATTTTGTCACAATGACCGGCACCAGGTTCGTCGTATGAGCCGTCATCGGTTTGCCCTCCGGCGTCAGGACTTCATCGGCATTGCCATGATCCGCTGTCACGATCGCGGATCCGCCTTTTTCGTGCAGAGCTTCGATAATTTTCCCCAAGCAATCGTCCACTGCTTCCACAGCACGGATTGTCGGTTCCAGCATACCGCTGTGGCCAACCATATCCGGGTTGGCAAAATTCAGGATGATGACGTCATGCGCCCCTTCTTCTATCCGATCCACCAAACGTTCTGTCACTTCGTACGCACTCATTTCCGGCTTCAAGTCATACGTGGCGACTTTCGGCGAATCGACCAGAATGCGCTCCTCACCAGGGAAGACATCTTCGCGCCCTCCGCTCATGAAAAAGGTGACATGAGGGTATTTTTCCGTTTCAGCAATCCGCAACTGCTTCAGCCCATTTGCGGAAACCACTTCCCCCAATGTCTGCGAAAGATTCAGCGTTTCAAAAGCGACGCGTGTTTTCAAATCATCACTGTAGGAAGTGAATGACACAAAAGTCAAATCCAGCGGATGGTTGGCACTCAACGGGAAACCGGCAAAGTCTCTGCGGATAAGAGCAGACGTCAATTGAATGGCACGGTCCGGACGGAAATTGAAAAAGACGACTGAATCCCCCGATTCGATCGTGGCCACCGGCCGATCCCCTTCAACAATCACAAACGGATCAATGAATTCATCGACCACTTCAAGCTCATATGATTCGATGACCCCTGCCGCAGCTGAAGTGGCTGTCTTGCCGATGCCATCCACTAAAACCCGGTATGCCAATTCGACACGGTCCCAGCGCTGGTCACGGTCCATGGCATAATAGCGGCCGCTGATTGAAGCAAACTTACCGATCCCGATTTCTTTCATTCGCCGTTCGGCGTCTTCAATATAGGTAAGCGCCGTTCTTGGACCGACATCCCTGCCATCCAAAAAACCGTGGACGTATACCTGCTCGAGGCCATGCTCTTTTGCCATCTCCAATAAGGCGAATAAATGTTCATAATGGCTGTGAACACCACCGTCCGACAGCAAGCCCATTACATGAAGTGCTTTTCCTCTTGCTTTCGCTCCGGCAATCGCTTCCACAAAAGGCGGGTTTTGATAAAAATCGCCTTCTTTAATGGACTTGTTGATCCGCGTTAAATTCTGATAAACAATACGTCCCGCTCCGATATTCAAATGGCCCACTTCCGAATTGCCCATCTGGCCATCCGGCAAGCCTACCGCTTCGCCTGAGGCAGTCAGCAGTTCATGAGGATAACTGTTCCACAGGGCATCAAAATTCGGTTTTTTCGCCATTGCTACAGCGTTACCGAAAGTTTCTTTCCGACAGCCGAAGCCGTCTAAAATAATGAGTGCTACCGGGCCTTCTGTTTTACGCATCGTTACCGGCCTCCAATAACTGAAGAAACGACTCGGCTTCCAGGCTGGCTCCGCCCACCAAGGCTCCGTCAATATGCTGCATGCCCAGCAGCTCTTCAATATTCGAAGGCTTCACACTGCCGCCATATTGAATGCGCAGCTGATCTGCTGTTTGTTCGCTGTACAAATCGGCAACTTTCCCGCGGATGATGCCGCATACTTCATTGGCATCTTCAGCTGTGGCCGTTTTGCCGGTTCCGATCGCCCATATAGGTTCATATGCCAACACCAGCTTTTCCACTTGTTGCCCAGACAAACCGTTCAGCGCATGAGCCACTTGTTTTTCCACTACTGATCCTGTGTTGCCATCCTGCCGCTGTGCCAATGTTTCTCCGACACAGACGATCGGCGTTAACCCGTGTTCGAATGCAGCGTGTACTTTTTTGTTGACAGAGTCGTCTGTTTCATTGAAGTATTGGCGGCGTTCCGAATGGCCAATAATGACATAGTCCACACCGATATCCGCTAATTGAACAGGACTGATTTCACCAGTGAAAGCACCTTCCACAGCCTCGTGCATGGTCTGCGCGCCAATTCGCAAAGGACTGTTCTCTGCTGAAACGACAAGCTGTGGCAAAAACAGAGAAGGAGCACAAATGACAGAATCCATCTTGCTTGCATCAGGGACCAACCCACTCACTTGTTCTACGAATTGCTTGGCCTCCGAAGCAGTTTTGTACATCTTCCAGTTTCCTGCAATAATCGGTTTTCTCACAAAACACACTCCTTTACTTGTCTGATAACGCTGTCACACCCGGCAGGTCTTTCCCTTCCATAAACTCAAGGGAAGCGCCGCCGCCTGTTGAAATATGGTCCATTTGATCAGCAACGTTGAATTTTTCAACTGCTGCAGCTGAATCTCCGCCACCTATTACGGTGTAAGCTGATGTTTCTGCCATCGCTTCTGCCACGGCCTTCGTCCCGTTTGCGAAAGGCGGCATTTCAAACACACCCATCGGTCCATTCCAAATGACCAGCTTGGATTTGTTGATCACTTCTGCGTACAGCTCAGCTGTCTCCGGCCCGATATCAAGCCCCATCCAATCCGCCGGGATCTCTTCAATTTTGACCGCTTTTGTATCTGCGTCTTTTGAAAATTCGCTTGCCACCACGGCATCAATCGGCAAATACAGCCGAACCCCTTTTTCTTCCGCCTTTTGAATGAAGGATTTTGCCAACTCCAATTTGTCTTCCTCCACCAAGGATTTTCCGATTTCATGCCCTTGCGCTTTGCTGAATGTGTAGGAAAGACCGCCGCCGATCAATAAATGGTCGACTTTGTCCAATAAATGATCGATGACACCGATTTTATCCTTCACTTTGGCTCCGCCGATGATTGCTGTAAAGGGACGTTCAGGATCCGATAATGCTTTCCCCAGAACATCCAGTTCCTTCTCCAACAGAAGACCGGATACTGCAGGAAGATAATTCGCAATCCCAGCTGTCGAGGCATGCGCACGATGTGCTGCCCCGAAGGCATCATTTACATATACGTCGGCTAAAGAAGCAAATGCCTTTGCCAATTCTTCATCGTTCTTTTCTTCTCCCGGATGGAAGCGGACATTTTCCAATAACACGATCTCGCCTTCGTTCATCGCTGCAATGGCCTGTTCCACTTTTTCTCCAATCGATTCGTCGAGGCTTTTTACCTCTTTATGTACTAATTCACTGAGTCTGGCTCCAGCTGCCGAAAGTCGCATCTCTTCGTTCACTTCGCCTTTCGGACGGCCCAAGTGGCTGGCCAGAATCACTTTTGCACCGTTGTCCATCAAATAACGGATGGTGGGAATGGCTGCTCGGATACGTGTATCATCTGTAACTTTGCCTCCCTCCATTGGCACATTAAAATCCACTCTGCAAAAGACGCGCTTTCCTTTCAAATCCAAATCTTTCATGGTCATTTTTTGCATCATGAAATACCTCCCATTGTCTTGAAAAAAATATGGGACGGAGGTAAACCTCCGCCCCATTTACCCTCTTTTATTATAGAGGTTCACAGAAAATTAAGCTATGATTTTTAGCTTACAAGCCTTTTTTGTACATGTGTAACGCAATATCGATGCAGCGGGCAGAATAGCCGGTTTCGTTATCATACCAGGCAAGGACTTTCACCATATTGTCGCCCACCGCCATCGTTGATAAACCATCAACAGTGGAAGAGGCCGTATTGCCATTGTAATCGCTTGATACCAATGGAAGATCGCTGTATTCCAACGTTCCTTTCAACTCGTTTTCAGTCGCTTTTTTCAAGGCTGCATTCACTTCTTCAACAGTCGCTGGAGACTCAAGTTCCGCAACCAAGTCGATCAGTGATACATTCGGCGTCGGAACGCGGATGGCCATTCCGTCAATTTTGCCTTTCAACTCCGGCAATACTTTGGCAACAGCAGCTGCCGCGCCGGTTGTTGTCGGAATCATTGACTCAGCCGCTGCCCGTGCACGCCGGTAATCGGAATGAGGTGAATCTAACAGGATCTGGTCATTGGTATAGGAGTGGATCGTCGTCATAACCGCTTTTTTAATGCCAAATGTATCGTTCAATACTTTGGACATTCCAGCCAGACCATTTGTGGTGCAGGAAGCATTCGATACGACATGATCCACTTCCGGGTCGTAACTTTCGTGGTTAACGCCCATTACTAATGTTTTCATTCCATTTTTACCAGGAGCTGAGACGATAACTTTTTTAGCTCCCGCTTCGATGTGTTTGGACGCTGACTTTTCGTCACGGAAAATTCCTGTCGACTCCAGCACAATGTCCACATTCAGGTCTTTCCATGGAAGGTTTGCCGGATCTTTTTCGGAAAATACGCGGATTTTTTTGCCGTTGACAATAATATCGTCGCCTTCAGCAGATACTTCAGCATCCAATATGCCGTGGACAGAATCATATTTCAATAAATGGGCCAGCATCGGTGCGTCCGTCAAATCGTTTACCGCTACTATTTCTATGTCGTCTATTGCCATCGCTTGACGAAACACGATGCGTCCGATACGTCCAAATCCGTTAATTGCCATTTTTAAAGTCATTTTATAGTTCCTCCTGTTTTTCAGTAGTCTCAATAATTTCCCGGGCGGCTCCTTCATCTGTTACCAGCACTGTCCGTTCAGGTGCATTCTTGAAATAAGATAAGATGGCTTTCCCTTTGGACCGCCCGCCGGCAACTGCCAGAATGGCCGGAGCTCTTTGCACTTGTTCCAATTGAATTCCCGCTGTGCGGATTCGATAAACTACCTTGCCGTCTTTGTCGAAGTAGTAGCCGAAAGCTTCGCTGACTGCGCCTCCTGAACGGATTTTCTCGACTTCTTCCTGTGAAGAGTTCCGGCGTTTCGCCATTTCTTCCGCATTGCCGATTCCATGGACCACTACTTCCGTTTGGTTGTACAAATCCATCATGTCTTTGATCATCGGTTCTTTCATCATCGTTTCAAAAGCTTCCTGGGAAAGGTGGTCCGGTAAATACAGCGTTTTAAAAGATCCGCCTGCCTGTCCTGCAAAAGCAGAAGCAATTGTGTTCGCTTGATGAAGAACATCTTCGCCCAAGCCGCCACGGGCAGCGATAAATTGCAGTTTTTTATCAGTCTTTTCCATATTCAGCCCTTTAGCAATGGCTGCCATGGTGCTGCCGCCTGTAACGGCAATTTTTTTGAACTTGGCAAACTGCGCTTCCAGCAGCTTTGCCGCTTCTTTTCCGATCTGGTATTTCACAGCTGGCATGTCGTCACTGTTTTGAGGCACAATGATGACTTTCGATATCCCTAATGCTTGCTGGAGCTGTTTCTCCATTTGCCCCAAACCGGAAATTTCATGAATGAATTCCATCAAAGAAGACAGAACTTCTTCTCCCAAATCCGTGACAATCATTCCTGCTGTTTTCATCTCAATCAATTGCTGCTCCCGCATCAAATCCGTTTCTTTGCGGACTTCCCGCTCGGTCAACTTGACCGATTCACTGACCGTTCTTCGACCGATCGGCTGTTCCAGCATGATCGCCTGTAAAATTCGATATCTTTTTTTCAGGAGCTCGGACATTTCGGGGACCAGCTTTAATTGGGCTTCCGTTACTTTATCCATCTTTCCACTCCTTTTGGCTGGACGACTTTTATCCCGCCGCTAAATATTTTGTCCCACTAGTTTCATTTTAGTCTTACAGGAGAATAAATGCAAACAAAAAGAAGCGTTAGTATCCTAACGCTTCCAGTAATTCCACATAGCCGACGTTTCCATACACCAGAACTTCTCCGTCTTTTTCGATGACAGGAATCATCAGCATGTATTTTTCATGCAGAGCATCGTCGCTTTCAATGTCGATTTCATTGTACTCAAGCGGAAAATCTTCCTGCACCAGCTCGATCATCAGTTTTGCTTCTTCGCACAACGGACAATTCTGGCGTGTGTAAAAGTTGATCATGTTTTTCCTTCTTTCTATTATTTGCTGCACTGAAGTTAGAAGTTCTCAACAATGGTATTAATAATTATGCATATTTCACTGAAGAAATCGCTCCAGACGGACGCTTTCCGCGGGCGAAGCGCTGAGCCTCCTCGTCGCCTCGAAAACCGGTGCTCCTGCATCGCTTCGCTAGCTTCGTCGCAAACGAGCTGGACAAATTAACATTTGCCCAACTCGCTTCCTGCAGGGTCTCATCACTCCGCTTTCCCGCAGGAGTCGCCGCCTTTCGCTCTTTCTTCTAAAATTCATACGGAATATAACTCAGTTCCCTTTCCTACAGAGGCACTAAACCCTTCTTCCCCAACTGACTATATTTGCCGCTATATAAATTGCACTAAAAATATTAACTCTTTCATAAAGATATGGAGTAAAACAGTGGAGACTCCCGCGGGATAGCGAAGCTGTTCTGCGGAATAGCGGCAGGTGAAGAAATAAATTAAGCTTATTAAAGAAAAAAACTGGCCCTTCTCCCGAACAAACGGTGAGAAGGACCAGCTTTTGTGTTGTGATGCCCTCGAAGGGAATCGAACCCCTATCTCAAGAACCGGAATCTTACGTGTTATCCATTACACCACGAGGGCTTTGTTGCCTTAGCGACTTTTCTATTATATAAAACACTGAGAAAAATTTCAAGCTATATTTTGCAATTCGTTAGATTTGACCTTCATTGACCTTTGAGTGTATGATAATAGTACAGCTGAACATTGTTTCAGCAGGATTGCATATTACTTTACGAGGAGGATCTTTATGAATTTAATTCCAACAGTAATTGAACAAACCAGCCGGGGCGAACGCGCGTATGACATTTACTCACGTTTGTTGAAAGACCGTGTGATCATGCTCGGAAGCGGCATTGACGATAATGTGGCAAATTCCATCGTGGCACAGCTTCTGTTCCTGGAGGCAGAAGATCCGGAAAAAGACATTTCCATTTACATCAACAGCCCAGGCGGCAGCATCACTGCCGGAATGGCGATTTACGACACCATGCAGTTTATCCGTCCGGATGTTCAAACCATCTGCATCGGCATGGCCGCGTCTATGGGTGCATTCTTGCTGGCTGCCGGAACAAAAGGCAAACGCTATGCGCTTCCAAATGCCGAAGTAATGATTCACCAACCACTTGGTGGTGCTCAAGGGCAGGCGACCGAGATTGAAATCGCAGCGAAACGCATTTTGCAGCTTCGTGAAAAATTGAACCAAATTCTGTCTGACCGTACAGGCCAGCCATTGGAAGTCATTTCTAAAGATACAGACCGCGACAATTTCATGACTGCCGAACGTGCGCTTGAATATGGTTTGATCGACCAAGTCATCACGCGCAACAAATTGAACGAAGACCAAAAATAAAAATAAGATCTGACAAAAAAAGGCTCACAGTCGAACGACTGTGAGCTTTTTCTATTCTTTTTCAATAATGGCAGAAAGCGCAGCTACAGCAGCTTCATCATCCGATCCATCGGCAGAGATAATTACATCTGTCCCTTTACTGATGGCCAGGCTCATGATCCCCATAATGCTCTTCGCATTTACTTTTTTATTGTCTTTTTCCAGGTATACATCCGCGTTATAACGATTTGCCTCTTGAACGAATAATGCTGCCTGCCTTGCCTGAAGCCCTGTTTTCAATTGTACATTCACTTGTTTTTCAACCATGCTAATCCTCCTCTGGAAACTAAACTACATCTTACATGAAATATTTATGAAAGAACCGCCTGAATTACCGGCCGATCGTTTCTCCTTTTCTCAATGATTCTGCAATTTCATCGATTTTTCGCAGGCGGTGATTGACACCGGATTTGCTGACATTTCCAGTCGACACCATTTCACCCAACTCTTTTAAGGTGACATCCTGATATTCGACTCGAAGACGTGCAATTTCCCGCAGCCGATCCGGCAATTGGTCAATGCCGATGACTTCATCGATAAATCGGATATTTTCCACTTGCCGCAATGCTGCATCGATGGTTTTGTTTAAATTGGCGGTTTCGCAATTGACAAGCCGGTTGACACTGTTGCGCATATCCCGGATAATCCGAACGTCTTCAAATTTCAACAACGCAGCATGTGCTCCAGCGATGCTCAGAAAATCAGAAATTTTCTCCGCTTCTTTTAAATACGTAACAAATCCTTTTTTACGCTCAATCGTTTTGCTGTTCAAATGGAATCCGTTCATCAATTCCACGAGAGAATCCGCATGGTCTTTGTACAGCGAGTAGATTTCCAAGTGGTATGAGGAAGTCTCTGGATTGTTCACAGACCCCCCAGCCAGGAAAGCCCCTCTCAAATAAGCGCGTTTGCAGCAGTTTTTTTCCACCAATTGCTTATCAATTTCATGATGAAACTGAAAACCTTCCGAAATGATCCGCAAATCTTCCAGGACGTGTTTTGAACCTTCCCGAATTCTGCAAATATAAATATTATTTTTTTTCAGACGCATTTTCTTCCGAACAAGCAGCTCTACTGGATAGGCTGTATAAAAACGTTTTAAGAACGTATAGATACGTCTGGCAATCGCCGCATTTTCAGTTTGGATATCCAGACTCAACTGCTTATTGGAAAAAGATAATGTTCCGTTCATCTGAATCATCGCGGATAATTCCGCTTTTCCACAACAATCATCCGATTCGAACTGTGTCAGTTCCTTTTTTGTTTCAGAAGCAAAAGACAAAGCTTGCTCCCCCTTTCAATGGGCTCAAAAAAACATATGCCTGGATTCTTCATCCAATAAGCCGCCCGCATATTCAAATAACCATTCCGCCACTTTAATAGGTTCATGACGTATGGTTTCACCTAAAATATTCGCTATATCTTCGCGGTAAACTTCAAGGCCCATTTCCTTCAACTGGTCTGCATCGTATTTGACCGGCCGCGCTTTTTCTTTTTTGTAGCGTTCCACTACAACCGGGGGTACGTGTTCTTTGTGAAGCAGAATGGCATCCAAAAATGGTTCGCCGATATGATCATAAAGCGCTTTGACATGGTCGGAAGCTGTGTACTTATATGTCTCCCCTGCCTGAGTCATCAAATTGCAGATATAGATTTTTTTCGCTTTTGAAGCCAATAATGCTTTTTTTATGTCTTTCACGAGCAGGTTCGGCAAGATACTGGTGTATAAAGAACCTGGTCCGACAATTATGGTGTCCGCCCTGTGGATAGCTTTAATCGTATCGGGTAATGTCTGTACATCATCCGGTTCCAAAAACACCCGTTTGATTGGCTGCAGATAAGCGGGGATTTTCGATTCCCCTCTTACTGTCGTGCCATCTTCCAGCTCTGCCAGCAATGTCACCAATTGATTGGCTGCCGGGAGCACTGTGCCGTTCACATTCAATACACGGCTCATTTCCCTTACCGCGGTGGAAAAATCCCCGGTAATTTCCGTCAACGCTGCCAGCATTAAGTTGCCAAGTGAATGACCATCCAAATCCAATGATTGTTTAAATCGATATTGGAACATTTCAGCCACGAGCGGCTCAGCGTCCGATAAAGCAGCCATCACGTTCCGGATATCGCCTGGTGGTGGGATATCCAAATCATCACGCAAGCGTCCGGAACTGCCCCCGTCATCAGCCACTGTTACAATCGCGGTCAAATCAAGCGGAAACATCTTCAACCCTCTGAGCAATGTAGAAAGGCCTGTACCGCCACCTATGATTACCACTCGCTTCCGGTCCAATTTACTTTCCATTCACTCAGCCCTTTCTTGTTTTAACGTCCCGGTGTGTAATGATTGTTTTGTTATCCTTTGCCAGGAGCTTGCCGTAATATTCAGCCAGCGTGACAGAACGATGCTGACCACCGGTACAACCAAAGGCGATGACCAGCTGTGCTTTTCCTTCGTTTTTGTACTGGGGAATAATGAACTCAAAAAGATCTGTCAATTTCTCAATCAATGTTTGTGTTTCATTCCACTGCAGGACATAATCTGATACCGGTTGATCCAGTCCCGACATGGGTTTCAGTTCTTCTATATAATAGGGGTTCGGCAAAAAGCGTACATCAAACACGATGTCTGCATCAATCGGCATGCTGTGCTTAAAGCCAAATGAAACCACGTTCACTGTAAACACATTGCTGGTGTTGGTCGAAAAATCGGTTGCGATTTTCTCTTTCAGCTGGCGTGGTGTCATGTTGGAAGTGTTGTAGATATATTGCGCTCTTCCCTGCAGATCCACCAGCATATCCCGCTCTTTCTTAATGCCTCCGAGCACTAATCCTCCAGGTGACAAAGGATGTGAACGCCTGGATTCTTTGTAGCGGCTGACCAGTGACTGGTTGTCTGCATCAAGGAACAGGATGGTGATGGAAACATGGGGTTCTTTCGATAATTCATCTATTGCATCTACCAGGCTGTCAAAAAAATCGCCACCTCGCAGATCCATGACTGCTGCCACCCGCTTCATCGATTTTCCTGAATCGCGCATTAATTTGATAAACGTGAGCAATAATTCAGGGGGCAGGTTGTCTATGGTAAAAAACCCTAAATCTTCAAAGCTTTGGATAGCTACTGTCTTACCGGCCCCCGACATGCCGGTGATAATAATCAATTCGGTTTGATCGGTTTTATTGTTCATTAATGAGACCTTCCTCTTCCACAGAAGTTTGAATGGTTTCGCTGATCAATTGGAAGTCTTGCGTATAATGGAAGGTTCCGTATTGCATTCCTGTCTGGCTGACTGCAAATTGGAGGTTGGTGCGGTCCCCTTCTGCCATCGGCAGGAAAGCCAGACTTTCAACCGGATGCCATTCCAATACACCTTCTCTTGTTTCTGTAAAAGGCGTGCCGCTCAATCCCTTGGCCACAAAAGTAAAAAGCATCCATTCATCCACAATTTCTTTCTCTTCCTGGATCATCATTGTATAGATACCTTTTAAATGGGTGCCAATCGGGCTGGCATTTGTTTCTTCCTTAAATTCACGGATGGCTGCTTCATAAATGGATTCTCCAGGCTCCATTTTACCGCCGGGTGCCACATACCAGCCGCGGCGGGGCTTTTTCAATAACAATACTTGGTTGTTTTGAACAACTAACAAATTTGCGATTCGCTGCACTTTCGACACTCCGCATCTATTATAAACTTATTCCATTATACATCTATCCAGGTGTGTCATGCAAAAAAAGAAAAGCGGAAACGGCCGCTCAGGTTTGACAGGCATAAGACAGACCAGCGAAGTGGCGTTCTTTGCCACACAGCTGGGTTGACTTATGACCCGAGAACCTGGCCGTTGGAGCTAGACAAAAAGAAAAGCGGAAGCGCTTGTTTAGCCCCGACAAGCGCTGGAGGGCTTGCCTGTGATGGCGCTCTTTGCCATCGCGGGCAAGACTGAAGCGACCTCGAGGGGCTAGGCGTTGGAGCTGGACAAAAAGAAAAGCAAAGCGCCTGTTCAGCTCGCAGCCATCAAAAAAATAGGCCGCTCACCGGGATGTCCCGGCGAACGGCCTGTCAAAGTTTCTCTATAAAAAGGGGGTCAATTTACTATTCCTACTATACCTCTTTATCATGACAGGAGTGTTACAGACTCGTTAAGAAAGCATTAAGTTATGCTTTGATGCTTAACTTTTCTGCCAGTTCTTCAATATAATGCTGCGCTGTGTCTGCCGCAAGGCTGCCGTCACCAGTTGCTGTGACCACTTGACGCAGTTTTTTCTCACGAACATCTCCCGCTGCATATATACCTGGAACTGCTGTTTCCATTTTTTCATTCGTCACAATATAACCTTCATCATTCAAGATGCCCAGATCGGCGAACGGTTTTGTCAGTGGCAGCATGCCGATATAGATAAAAACGCCGTCAGCCTTGAATTCTCTTTCTTCACCATCTTTAGCGGAGACCAGCGTCACGCTGCCCACTTTGCCATTTTCTTCGTGAATTTCTTTCACTGTATGGCTCCAGATAAAATCAATCTTATCATTGGCAAAAGCACGGTCCTGAAGGATTTTTTGTGCACGAAGTTCATCGCGGCGGTGAACGATCGTCACTTTGTCTGCAAAACGCGTCAAATATACGCCTTCTTCAACGGCTGAATCTCCGCCTCCGACAACGACCAGCTCTTTTTGCTTAAAGAATGCACCGTCACAAACTGCACAATAACTGACTCCACGGCCGCCCAGCTCAGATTCGCCGGGAATACCCATCTTTTTGTATTCGGCTCCTGTAGTGATGATGATGGCACGGGCTTTGTATTCTTTTGATCCCGCTTTAATCGTTTTGTATTCTTCTCCGTCGATAATTTCTTTGACGTCGCCATACGCGTATTCCGCGCCGAATTTTTTCGCATGGTCGAACATTTTTGTGGAGAGGTCCGGTCCAAGAATATGATCGAATCCTGGATAGTTTTCGATTTCTTCCGTATTGGCCATCTGGCCTCCTGGAATCCCGCGCTCCAGCATTAAAGTGGATAGGTTTGCCCGGGATGTATAGACCGCGGCAGTCATTCCTGCGGGACCTGCCCCAATAATTATTACGTCATAGATCGTCGTGTTTTCAGTCATAGTACGTCCTCCTCGCTCTCAATACATAAATCGTATAAGATTCACCGGAATGCAGCAACTTATTTGCTTAAGACTCATAAAGCGGCAAATACCGAATAAGTTCGTTGACATACTTCGTCAAGGTAACAGGCGAAACGCCAAAATGGTCAGCTACCGCCTTTTTCGTCACTGTTGAATCCTGCGAAGAGCGAAACAGATAGTCTGCTGCTGCCGCCAACGCTTTGGGGTTTTTAAAAGGATAGCTTTGCTCAAATGCTTTTTCAAACAACATAAACCACATTTGAAACGCATAAGAACCCGGCTTGGTCACCATTCCTTTTTCGGCGTACAAGATTTCCGTCACTTCCATCGCACGCATGAATGCATGTTCTTCCGGAATCGACTTTTTAAATTTATGACCAAGGGCATACCCCAGCATGTACGTTTCCAGGACGGAAATATGGTCAGTCTTCAGCCAATTTGGATGAGAGACAATTTCCTGCTTATGGGAGGATTTTCCAAGCAGGAACAACCCGAATAAGCGCTCGCTTTTCAGCGGATGATCCAATTTCCCGATTAAATAGTCACGGTCATGCTCGAGGGCATCCGCATGAGGCATCGACTCAGTTTCCGCCCAAGGTTCATAGCCGGCTTTATCCGGATCCATTTTGGTCAATTGCTTCCACGCCTGCTTGGCTGCTTCTTCGTGTCCTGAATGGTAAGCCGCGTGGGAAAGCCAGAAGTAAAATGCCGGATCCCCATCAAATCCTCTTTTTTGAAGGCTCTTCAGCCAACGATACGCTTCTTTGTATTTACCCACCAAGGCGAATGTGGCGCCCAGCTTGTAACGGTGCTCAAATACGTATGGCTGTATTTTCTTCAGCAGCTCCAGCACATCTTCCAATTCATCATTTTTCTCATAGTAATGGAAAACAGCCAAGTTGCATAAAGCGTGCAGATTGCCTCTGTTCTTTCTGAGTACTTCATGGAGCAGCGCTTTCGCCATTTCGGTTTCGCCTACATAGAAGTAAGCCAAAGCCAGATTGTTGTAAGCTCCCCAGAAATCCGGCTTTTCATCAATCAGTTTCTCGAGCATTTCAATCGCTTCCGGAAACTCACCTTTTTCCATCAGCCGGCGTGCCCTTTCCTGTTGATAAAAAGATTCGCTGTCCTGCGCTTCCCCTTCGTCATCAAACAACTGCCAGTCTTCCTGTTCGGCAAAGTCGATGATTTCAAGGGCTTCCGCCGCATAGGTGCCATGAACATCCGCTTCAACATATTTTTTTGCATATTTCCGGGCATCCCAAAACAGGCCCATATGCGCATGCACTTCAGCCAGAAAAAACAAGGTATCCGTTTTATGGGGATCCAACTTATGGGACCGCCATAAAATGTCCATCGCTTGTTCGAACTCCTGCATTTCAATCAGTACAACACCGTACTGCAGCAAAATGTGAGGATCGTTCGGGCTCAGCTCTGTAGCGCGCTGCATATATTTATGGGCCTTTTGGTATTGATCGCGCTGCAGTGCTGCCAGCGCTTTCTTGTAATAATATTCTCCCGTCGGAATGAACGACAGCACATTCTCATGATTGTTCTGTTTTTTATTCTCCAAAATATGCCTCCGAAAAGTAAAAGGAACGATACTCATCGTCCCATACTTAAAATGTGCTGTAATTATAGCATATTTCCTTGTTATTTACTTGTAGTTTTTGTCGAGTGCCGTTCTTTTAATACATCGATGACATCATTAAGCGGCGTTTTTTGTTCCTGCAGCAGCACAAGCACGTGATAGAACAAATCCGCTGTTTCCATTGCCAGCTCTTTGGTATCACGATTTTTCGCAGCGATGATCACTTCTGCAGATTCTTCACCGACTTTTTTGCAGATCTTATCGACTCCTTCAGTAAACAAATACGTCGTATACGCGCCTTCCGGCATTTCCTCTTCCCGTTTGCCGATCAATTCAGCCAGTTGACCCAGCATATCTGATTTGGACTCAGCAGGTGTGCCGGACAGCGTCTGATGGAAACAGCTGTTTTCTCCGGTATGACAGGCCGGACCGTTTGGAATCACTTCATAGATCAAGGCGTCTCCGTCACAATCCAGACGGACAGCCGTCACCTGCTGTGTATTGCCGCTTGTCGCGCCTTTGTTCCACAGTTCCTGGCGGCTTCTGGAATACAGCCATGTCTCGTTTGTTTCAATCGTTTTTGTTACCGCTTCTTCATTGGCGTATGCCAGTGTCAGCACTTCTTTTGTGCCGGCGTCCTGGATGACGACGGGAATCAGCCCGTTTTCGTCGTACGTTACTTTGTTCATCGGACATTCACTCCCTCTTTCCGTAAATACTCTTTCACTTCTGCCACACTGGTTTCTTTGTAATGGAAAATCGATGCCGCCAACGCTGCATCGGCATCCACTTTTTTGAAGACATCTTCAAAATGTTCACGGCTGCCGGCTCCGCCACTGGCAATAACAGGCACTTCCACCGCATCTCTCACCGCTTTGGTCAATTCCAGATCGAAGCCGTCTTTCGAGCCATCTTTGTCCATACTGGTTAATAATAACTCTCCTGCTCCGAGTTCGACACTTTTTTTCGCCCATTCCACAGCGTCCCATTCGGTTTTGTTGCGGCCGCCGTGTGTATAGACACTCCATCCACCGTTGTTTCGTTTGGCATCAATTGCCACAACGATGCACTGGGAACCGAAATAATCAGCTCCTTCTTTGATGAGTTCCGGCCGGTCAAGTGCCGACGTGTTCAAAGAAACTTTGTCGGCTCCTGCACGCAGCATGCGCTTCATGTCTTCCAGCGTCCGGATGCCGCCGCCCACAGTGAATGGAATCGACAATTCAGTGGCTACGATTTTCACCACTTCGACCATCGTTTCTTTGCCTTCATGGGAAGCCGAAATATCCAGAAACACCAATTCGTCAGCGCCCTGCTCGTCATAAAAACGGGCAAGTTCCACCGGATCTCCGGCGTCCCGGAGTGATACGAAACTGACGCCTTTGACGACGCGTCCTTCTTTGACATCAAGGCAGGGAATGATTCGCTTTGTCAGCATGACAGCGCCTCCTCAAGCGTAAAGCGCTCTTCATAAAGGGCCTTACCGATAATGACGCCGGCAATATTGCTGTCTTCACTGGCCTGTTTGACATTTTTGACATCATCCAGCGAGCCAATACCGCCTGACACAATAATTTCCGCCTGTTTTGAATCGACCAATGCTTTATTGGCATCAATGTTCGGGCCGGACAACGTGCCATCTGTTGCGATGTCCGTGTAAATGAAGTGCTTGGCTCCTTTCGATACAAAGAAGCTGGCCACATCAGCCGCTGATTGGCCGGATGTGATGGTCCATCCTTCTGTCGCCGCCATCCCGTCTTTCGCATCGATGCCGATGACAATTTGTTCCGCTCCAAATTCTTCGATGAATGACACGACTGTTTCCGGTTCGCGGATCGCCAGGCTGCCGATGATGACACGGCTGACACCGTTGGACAAATAATGTTCGATGTCTTCACGCGTCCGGATGCCGCCGCCAACCTGGACATTGACCGGCAGCTTGGCCGCTTCAATCACCACTTTGTCGTTGATCTTCGCACCGTCTTTGGCGCCGTCCAGGTCGACCATGTGAATCCATGCGGCACCTGCGTCCGCAAACTTTTTCGCCATATCCACCGGAGAGTCTCCGTAAATTGTTTCCTGTGCATAATCCCCTTGAAAAAGGCGGACACATTTTCCGCCTCTTAGATCAATCGCGGGATAAATTTGAAAGCTGCTCATGTTGGTTCCTCCTGACGTTTGCAATCCATTGCTCCAATAAATAATGACCGAAATCCCCTGATTTTTCCGGGTGGAACTGCATCCCGGTGATGAGTCCCTTCCCGACTACGCCAGGAACTTCGATGCCGCCGTATTCAGCGGTTGCCAGCACTTCTTCCTGCTCTGTATTCACCGCTAAAAAAGAATGGACAAAATAGACATGGGTATCGCTTTTCAGGGAGTCAAGCCAATAAGGCAGCCGTGAAAAATGCAGGCGGTTCCAACCCATATGGGGAATGCGGTGGGCCCCTTTTTCAAAACGGCGGATCTGCCCTTGCAGCAGCCCCAACCCTTTTGTGGATTTTCCTTCCGAGCTGTCTTCATACAGCAGCTGCATGCCAAGGCAAATACCAAGAAGTGGGATCCCTTTTGAAGGCAGGGACTGGATAAAAGAAGACAGCCCTTTACGATTCAGCAGCTCCATGGCATCCGGAAATGCACCGACTCCCGGCAGCAGGATGGCTTCCGCTTCTTCAAGAATCGCGGGATCATCCGACATGACTACCGTGCAATCCATTTTCTTCAGCGCCTGTTCAACACTGAACAGATTCCCCATGCCATAATCGATAATTCCAATGATCATGTCAACAGCCCCTTTGTCGACGGAACGCCTTTCACTCTCGGATCGATGCCGGTCGCTTCGTCCAGCGAACGGGCCAGCGCCTTAAAGACCGCTTCGATGATGTGATGGGTATTGTGTCCGTAGTGAATAATGACATGGACATTCATACGGGATTCCAAAGCGAATTTCCATAAAAATTCTGTCACCAGCTCTGTATCGAAAGTGCCGACTTTGGCGTTTGGAATATCGCCTCTGAATTCCAGATGCGGCCGGTTTGAGCAATCGATGACCACTTGGGCAAGCGCATCGTCCATCGGCACGAAGGCGTTGCCATAGCGGCGGATTCCTTTTTTATCTCCAAGCGCTTCCTTGACTGCTTGTCCAAGGACAATGCCGATATCTTCGGTTGTGTGGTGATCATCAATATGAGTATCGCCATCTGCCGTAATTTTCCCATCGAACAAACCATGCTTGATGAACAAATCAAGCATATGGTCCATGAACGGGACACCGGTAGTAATGGAAGAGTTGCCTTCCCCATCCAAAGAAAATTCGACTGCCACTTTTGTTTCGTTCGTATTGCGTTCCAATTGTGCTTTTCTCATCGCTGATTCTCCTTTTTCCATGAACGGGATTCAACGGCGCGGGCGTGGCCTTCCAGCCCTTCCAGCCGCGCCAGACGTGCAATTTTCGCTTCGTTTTCACTCCATGCCTGTTCACTGTAATGAATGACGCTGGTTCGTTTGATGAAATCGTATACCGATAAAGCGCTGGAAAAGCGTGCCGTGCTGTTGGTCGGCAGCACATGATTCGTTCCGGCGAAATAATCGCCGACTGGCTCTGAAGAATAACGGCCGATAAAAATAGCCCCGGCATGTACGACTTTCTCAGCAACAGCTTCCGCATCCTCCATCATGATTTCCAAATGTTCAGGAGCCAATTGATTGGCTGATTTGACCAGCTCATCAACTGTTTCCCCCAGATAAATCACTCCATGATCGGCAATTGCCGCTCGGGCAATGGAGTGTCTCGGCAAGGTTTCCAGCTGCCGTTCGACCTCTTCCGCTGTCTCCCGCGCCAGTTTTTCACTGACCGTCAATAATACCGCGCTGGCCATTGGATCATGCTCAGCCTGTGACAATAAATCAGCTGCCACTTCGTCAGCATAGGCTGTGTCATCCGCCAACACAGCGATTTCGCTCGGCCCCGCTATCATGTCGATCGCCACATCCCCATTGACTTCCCTTTTGGCCAATGCCACAAAAACATTTCCAGGACCGGTGATCTTGTCGACCGGGGCAATCGATTCCGTTCCGTAGGCAAGTGCCGCGATCGCTTGCGCACCCCCTACTTTATAAACTTCCTGAATTCCAAGAATATGAGCAGCGGCCAGCACGCCGTCTGATAACCGCCCGTCTTTTTGAGGCGGTGACACCAGAACGATCCGCTGTACTCCTGCCACCTGCGCAGGAATGACGTTCATCAGGACGGAAGAAGGGTAAGCCGCCGTTCCACCGGGCACATACAATCCTGCCGATTCGATGGCCGATACACGTTGAGCAACATAGGAGCCGTTTGAATGCTCCAATTTATAACCTTGCTGCTTCTGGCTTTCATGATAACCACGGATATTTTCGGCCGCTTCTTTCAAATCTTCCAGCAGCTGCGGATCAAAGTTGGCAACAGCGTCAGCGATTTCCTGTTGCGAGACGCGCAGGTCCTTCAATTCGGCCCCATCCCATTTTGCGGTGTACTGAAACAACGCTTCGTCGCCCTGCTGCCGAACTTTCCGAATGATTTCCTGGACAGCTTTAAGCTGTTCACCGGTTCCTTCCGCCACAGTTCTTCGAATGGAAATTCCCTCTGCTAAGCGAGTGATTTTCATAGCGTTACCTGCTTTCTTAACTTTTCCACCAATTCACTGATGCGCTCCTGTTTTAAACGGTAACTGACCGGATTGGCTATCAGACGGGATGTAATCCCCACAATTTGTTCATATTCCACAAGGCCATTTTCTTTTAAGGTTTTCCCTGTTGATACGATATCCACAATGCGGTCTGCCAGGCCGATCATCGGGGCCAGTTCAATCGATCCGTTCAATTCAATGATTTCCACCTGTTCCCCTTTGCTGCGATAGAAATGAGAAGCCACTTTCGGATACTTTGTGGCGATGCGCGGCGTCATTTCGTTCATCGCAGTATTTGGGAGACCGGCTGTCGCGATGTAGCAGCGGCTGATGCCAAGGTCAAGCAGTTCATGGACCGATCGTTCGTGCTCCAGCATGACATCTTTCCCCGCAATTCCAACGTCCGCCACACCATGTTCCACATAAACCGGCACATCCATCGGTTTTGCCAGGATAAAACGAAATTTCTCATTGGGTGCTTCCACAATCAGCTTCCGGGAATCATCCAATTCTTTCGGCAGATCGTAGCCGGCTTTCACAAGCAATTCGTAAGCTTCTTCAAAAATACGCCCTTTCGGCATTGCAATCGTCAATTCATCCATTTCATGCACCTTCCATTCGTATAACAGTCGTGAACAAGGCACAGAATTCATCGATGGCATGGACTGCCGGCGCGTATTGGAGCGTTACGCGCTCATTTTCCGAACGCAGCTCCAGTGCTTTATCGTATGCCTGTTGCTCATTTTCTTTTCCAAACAATATTAATGTATGCGATTCTTGCAGCTGTTCTTTTTCCATCACTTCCAAGAGGCGGTCGACGCGCAAACCAAATCCTGTCGCTCCGATTTGGAGGCCGAATTGTTGCATCAATCCATCATAGCGCCCCCCGTTGCCAAGCGGAAAACCACTGCCGGATCCGTAGACCTCAAAAACCAAGCCGGTGTAATACGTCATATGGCTGCTGAAGGAAAGGTCAAAAATGACCGCTTCGCCAAGACCACTTCTGTTTATGATTTTTTCCAGTTGCTGCATCTCATTATACAAGTTTTTTTGTTCTTCGTTCACCGGATTAATCCATTGCTGCCAATCTTCCAGCCTCGTGGAGGTAGTCAATGCTTTGAAAGAATCCAGATCTGCTTCTTTAATCGGCAACGTGTCGGCCAGCCGCTCAAATCCTACGCTGTTTTTTGACACCAACTCAGAACGGACTTTATCAATCTGGTGAGCGTCCAAACCAAAGTCTTTCAATACCAGTTGCAGCAAACGGGCATGGCCAATTACCATACGCCCCGATTCAATACCCAGCTTTTTCAGGATGGAAGAAGCCAGTAAAATAACTTCAGCATCGGCATAGAGTGAATCGTCACCGATCAATTCGACACCCATCTGTTCAAATTCTGCCGGGCGGCCACCTTCCCGTTTCTGAGCCCGGAATACATTGGAATAGTAACCGAGTCTTACCGGCATTTTCTCTTTCAATAACTTGGACGCAGCTACTCGCGCAATAGGCGAAGTCATGTCTGGACGCAACACCAGCGTTTCCCCCTGGCTGTCCAGAAGTTTGAACAATGCGCTGTCCGGAATCGCTGAGATCTTGCCGATGGTTTCATAATATTCAAGGGTCGGCGTCTGAAGCAGTTCGTATCCCGTCTGTTCCATCAATGAAATACCTTTTTCTTTGAGTTCGGCCTTTTTTTTGGCTACAGCAGGAAAATCATCCCGCATTCCCAACGGTTTCTCGAACATCTCTATCGTCAATTTTAACACTTCCTATTTCTGGTTATTTTACTTTATCTCGCTAATGTGGTGAAGTAATTTAATTTTATCGTATAATTGACTGGTGCGTCAAGGATATGTATGAAAAAATCCCGAAAGCACGCATGCTTTCAGGATTCCAGTTGCCGTTCTTTCATTTGTTCGGCTGTATAAATCAATGCCATCGGATTGCCGCCTACAAAAGCGCCAGGCGGTACATCTTTATGGACAAGTGTGGCAGCAGAGACGATGGCGCCGTCACCAATGGTCACTCCCGGTAAAATGGTCGAATTGGCTCCGATCATGACACCGTTCCCAATGATGACGTTCCCCAGCCGGTATTCATCAATCAAGTATTCATGAGCAAGAATGGTCGTGTTATAACCGATTACGGAATTGGTTCCGACTGAGATTTTTTCAGGAAACATGACATCCGGCATGACCATCAAAGCAAACGCCGAATGTTCTCCAATTTTCATGCCAAGAAAAGTTCGGTAAAGCCAGTTCTTCATCGGAAGAAATGGTGTATAACGCGCCGTCTGAATAACAGCAAAATTTTTGACCACTTTCCAGAACGGCACGGTCTTGTAAATATGCCAAAGCGAATTTGCACCAGTGACAAAATGTCGCTCCGTCTTTCTCATTTGATGCCTTCTTTCGTCAGTTCAAGCAAATCACTGATATGCCGAAGCATAAAATCCGGATTGAACTGCATCAGGTATTCTTCCCCTTTTGCCGCCCACGCAACTCCTGCTGAGCGGATGCCTGCATTATGACCGCCTTCAATGTCATGGGAGTTGTCGCCAATCATCAGTGCTTCTTCTTTTAGAGCCCCTAATTGCTCGAGTGCAAGCAGTACAGGTTCAGGATCAGGTTTCGGATTTGTCACTTCATCAAGACTGACAATCACATCAAAGACCTCAGAAACCCCCATCAGCTCCAATCCGTGCATGATGGTGGCTCTCCTTTTGGTGGATACAATCGCCATTTTCAGGCCTCGGGCTTTCAATAAGCGCAAAGTTTCCGTCACGCCGTCATATTCCTCCACCAATTCATCGTGCATGGTTTTATTATATGAACGGTATTGTTCTATCAGTTCATCGGCACGTTCAGGAGCGATTGACAGGAATGTCTGTTCCAGAGAAGGGCCGATGAAATGCAGCACTTCTTCACGGCCGTATTGTCCCGGGAAATGTTCATCCAGCACTGCAAGGAATGTCTGGATGATCAACTCGTTCGTATCGAGCAGCGTCCCATCAAAATCGAATAACAATGCATTGATTTCCTGATTCATGTTGATACCACTTCCTTCCGATTTTCTTCCGCTTTACGCCAGAGATAGGACACGAAGACCGTCAGCACCAGTGCGGTCACGACTCTGATGATCAACAAAGGCCACACCGGGATGCCGAGCGGGATAAATATCAGTGTATCTTCCACGATGGCGTGGCAGGCAACCAGGAAAATAAACACCAGCGTAGCGTCTTTTTTGCTGACGCCGTCTTCCTGAACTGCCTGGATCATGACACCTGCCCCCATTGCCAAGCCGAAGATGAGTCCGGATGCGAGCGTTACAGAAGCGTTTTTTTGAACGCCAAGCAAACGTGTCAATGGCCCCAATGTGTCTGAAATGCGTTGCAAATACTGTTTGTCTTTTAATATTTGAATCATCAACATCAACGGGATGACAATCATGGCCAATTGCAGGATACCGAAAGAAGCTTTTTCCATCCCGATCAAAAAGATACCGAGCCAACTTTCGGGAACGGCAGCGGCTTCAGGCGCAAAACCGTACTGGGCGATTTCTCCCCCGCCTTTCCAAACCAGATTGATGATGATCGCCGACAAAGCCGCCAAACCGAAACGGACGACCAGCACCACCCACAGTTTGACGCCCACTTTTAATGCCACACCTGTTTCGATGAAAATATTGTGGGAAAATGACAGCATAACTGCCAGGATGAACACTTCTTTGACTGTCAATTCCAACGACAGAATACCGCCGATCGCCGCATATAAATTCAAGGCATTTCCAAGTACAAGTGGAATTGCGGCATCTCCACTAAGTCCGAAAATCCCCATAAACGGCGCTACCAATTTGATGATAAACGGCAGCACCGGTGTATATTGGAGCATTGTCACAATCAATGTGATCGGAAAAATGATTTTTCCTAAGCTCCAAGTTGTATGAAGGCCGGCTTTCAAGCCGTTTTTTAAAGTCGACATTTAATCTCTTCTTTCTATTTATCTTTATAATGTGGAGGATTCTTCAACGAAACACGCCGATAAATGATCAATCCGACCCCCACGATAATCGCCAGCACGGAAACCAATTGTGCCGCACGAAGTTCACCAATTACGTATAAACTGTCCGTCCGCATTCCCTCTATAAAAAAGCGGCCGATTGAATACCAGATCATATAGAAAAAGAACATTTCCCCACGAACCAGGTTGACGCGCCGAAGAAGGAGCAGAATGATGATTCCGACAAGGCTCCATAGCGACTCATATAAGAACGTGGGATGATAATAGCTCCCGTCTATGTACATTTGATTGATGATCCACTCCGGAATGAATAGGTTTTCAAGAAATGCGCGCGATACTTCACCGCCATGAGCTTCCTGATTGATGAAATTCCCCCATCGCCCGACTGCCTGGCCAATGAGAATACTCGGAGCCAATATATCAGCAATTTTCAAGAAAGGCGTGTTCCTTCTTTTGGTGAAAATATAAGCGACAATCACCGCGGCAATCAATGCACCATGGATGGCAATGCCGCCATTCCATATCTGAATGATCTGCCCGGGATTGTCCTGGTAATGATCCCATTGAAAAATAACGTAATAAATCCTGGCACCGACGATCGATAATGGAACGGCCCAGATAAGAAGATCTGTTAAAAAATCCGGATGAAGACCCCGTTTCACCATTTCCCGTTGGCCGACCAAAAAAGCGATAACGATTCCCATCGCAATGATCACGCCATACCAGCGAACGGAAATCGGCCCGAGCTGGAACGCAACCGGATCAATTGAAGCTACTACTGAATACATGTACTGCACCTTCCATTCCTTAATTTACATCTTGAGCGATGACGTCATCGAGCCGTTTTGAAAACTCTTCAGCCGCATTGACACCCATCCGCTTTAAGCGGTAATTCATCGCAGCCACTTCAATGATAACCGATAAGTTTCGACCAGGCCGCACCGGAATGGTCAATTTCGTCAAGTCTGTGTCGATAATTCTCATTTTCTCTTCTTCCAAACCTAAACGGTCATACGTCTTATCTGCATCCCATAGCTCCAGATCGATGACCAGTGAAATCCTTTTGAATGTACGGACAGCACTTGCCCCGAACAAAGTCATGATATCGATAATGCCGACTCCCCGGATCTCCAGCAAGTGTTCGATCAGTTTCGGCGGATGTCCAACAAGCGTATTCTCGCCTTCCTGATGGATTTCCACGCAATCATCCGCCACCAGTCGATGGCCTTTTTTCACCAGTTCCAGCGCAGTCTCACTTTTCCCGACGCCGCTTTTCCCAGTAATCAGCACACCAACGCCATAAATATCAACCAGCACACCATGAACAGCCGTCGTCGGCGCAAGCTTGCTTTCCAAATAATTGGTCAACAAACTGGAGAAACGTGTGGTTGTCATCTTCGTGCTCAAGACAGGCACATGATTTTCACTTGATGCCTCAATCAATTCGACGGGCACTTCCACATCGTGTGAAACGATGATTGCCGGCGTATCGTCCGTGCATAATTTCATCATCCGGTCTCTTCGTTCCCCTGCCTTCAGCATGGCAAAAAAAGATAACTCGGTCTTGCCCAATAGCTGCACGCGGTTTGCCGGATAGTGTGTGAAATAACCCGCCATTTCAAGACCCGGTCTTGAGATATCACTGGTTGGAATATGACGGCCAATTCCTTCCTGGCCGCTGATTAATTTTAGATCGAACATTTCCATCACTTGTTTTGTCGTAACTTGTCCCATTTTCTCGCCTCATTTCTTCCCTCTGCAGGAATACCCGAATTTTCCCAAAGTTCTTTTTAGTCCGTGAAACGGTTTGCTCCTATTTTAACATGGAAAATCGGAATTTGAAGGTTTTCATGTCGCCTTTCGGTCCACTTCTTACTATATGGACAATAAAGGAGGGATTTTCCCATTGAAAATTGTAATTGATGCCGGGCACGGTCCGGAAACAGCCGGCAAACGATCACCGGACGGCAAGTTGAAGGAATTCCACTTCACTTCACGTGTCGCTGAAGAAGTGAAAAAACAACTGGCTTTCAGCGGCCATACGGTCATCTTCAGCCACCAGGCAAGAATGGATGTTCCATTGCATGAAAGAACCCGATTGGCAAACCGCCTGAAAGCCGATCTGTTTGTGTCGATCCACGCCAATGCTTACGGCACTTCCTTCAACTCAGTCAATGGCATTGAAACCTTTACTTATACGAAGCCGCAAGCAGCGACAAAAAAGGTGGCAGGTTTCATCCACTCCTCGCTGCTGCTGGCAACCGGCCGGCAAGACCGTGGTGTAAAACAAGCCAACTTCGCTGTACTCCGTGATACGGTTATGCCGGCTGTCCTTGTCGAATGCGGTTTTATGACCCACCGGCAGGAATCAGAGCTGTTGAAGTCCGCGGCTTATCAAAAAAGGTGCGCCAAAGCCATCGCTTTTGGCGTCAACTGTTATGACCCATACACATAAAAGACCGCTGCAGTGAAATCCACTGCAGCGGTTTTTATTCTCCCTGATTTCTTAAAGGTTCTGCTATACTGAAGTTACAAAATTCCGGCACAGATTGAACCCCTAAAAGGAGGAATCAGTATGTACGAACAAAAAACCAAGGAAAACGATGCGGATGTAACCGAGTTTCTCGAAAGCGTCGATCATCCGAAAAAACGGCAGGATGCTTACAGACTCCTGACAATCTTTGAAGAAGCAAGCGGCTATCCACCAAAAATGTGGGGCGGAAGCATCATCGGCTTTGGTTCTTATCATTACGTCTATGAGTCAGGCCATGAAGGGGACGCACCGCTCGTCGGTTTTTCTCCACGCAAAGCGAAAATCAGCCTGTATTTCGCGACAGGCGATGCAGACCGTGAAAACCTGCTTGCGAAATTCGGCAAACACACCACAGGCAAAGCTTGTGTTTATATCAACAAAGTGGAAGACATCGACGTGGAAGTATTAAAAGAACTGATCCGACAGTCCATCACGTTTTTGCAGGATCGTTATCCACAGCCATAAGCCGTAAATTCGAAGGCCGAAAAGCGCAATCCGCTTTTCGGCCTTTCTTCATTATTTTTTCAGCAGGTTGCCGCTGACATTTTCCATGCCGGATAAGCCCAGAATGGTCATAAAACTTTTTTGGATCGCCAAATGGCCATCTTTTGGATGATGCCACTCTTCCAGCGTGTGTGCTCCGCCGAACTCGCCTCCCAGCCCGATTGTGACAGAAGGAATCCCCAGACTCATTGGGTAATTGGAATCTGTGCTGCTCGGATCGCCCAGTTTCGGCTTCCCACCGATTGCTTCCACTGCGGCAGCCGCTATCTGGACAATAGGAGCATCCGGAGACTGGCTGGCTGGAGCCCGATTCCCGAAGCGTTCAATTTCCACCACCAGGCGGTCATCTTCCCACCTTTTGTTTTCATCATCTGCCGCTTTGCGGACAATCTCCAGGAAGCGGCTTTCCAATTCAGACAAGGCTTCAGCATCGTTCGAACGCAAATCGACCGTCATGCTTGCTTCTTGAGCGATGGCATTGACCGATGTCCCGCCTGTCACTTCCCCTACCGAGAAAGTGGTTTTCGGATCTTTGGCTGTTTGCAGGTCGGCAATGTCCGCAATGGCTCTGCCGAGTGCATGCGTCGCGCTTGGTGTTCCAAAATCACCGAAACTGTGGCCGCCAGGGCCGTTGTATGTAATGGTGTACCGGAAACTCCCTGTCGCCAAATACGTAATATGATCGAATCCAGGGCCATCCATTGAAATAAAAGCGTCTATGTCATCATGCTCGTTAAAAAACGCCTTTACCCCCCGCAGGTCTCCTGCCCCTTCTTCTCCGACGGTGCCACCGAAAATGATGTCTCCGCTATTTGGAATATCTGCTTCGTTGAACGCCCGGACCACTGCCAATAATTCCGCCAATCCGCGGGTATCATCACCGATTCCAGGTGCATACAGAATGTCTTTGTCTTCACGGACCGTTGTGTCAGTCCCTTCTGGAAAAACGGTATCCAAATGAGCCGACACGAAAATTTTCGGACCTTGCCCTTTGCCCCGCCGCACGCCGAAAACATTGCCTTCATCATCCATCTGTACATCTTCAAGCCCTAATTCCCGCAGTCGGCGCATATAATCTTCCGCGCGTTTCTGCTCTTTAAACGGAGGTGCCGGAATTTCAGTTAACGCAATTTGTTCTTTCACAGTGCGTTCATGATCTTTTTCAATAAACCCCAATGCTTTCGTCACAGATTCTTGCTTCATTAAATCACTGAACCCTTGTTTCACTTTATTTTCGTTCGTATCAGGCGTCATATTCATCCTCCTTAGTTTTTGTCCGTCTGTTGGGCAGTCCGGTCCTTCTTCCGGGTTTCCTCTTCCTCTTCCTCTTCCTCTTCTTCGCTCTTTTTATCACTGCGGTTTCCTTGTCCTTCTTTCTCCTTGTCATCTCTCTCGTTGAAAGCTTTGACGAAATAAGCGGATGGCAATAAGAGTCCCAGGGCAGCTTGAATCAGGGAGAAAAAGCGTGCCGCTCCTACCGGCACTAAATCCCCGTATCCTACTGACAGCATGGTGACACCGCTGAAATAAAGATATTCAAGAAAATTTTGACCAGCTGCTTCCCCTGTTTCATCGTTGATTCTCAGTACAGGTTCATCCATCGATAAGAGAAAATAAATCAAAGCAAAGCCAAATGTGAGAGCGACCATGGAAAAAAACAGTTTTGTGAATAAGGACGACTGGAAATAACTCTTTTTTTGTTGTTTTTTCGCAAAAAAGTTATAGAGATGTCCCAGCATGAAGATAGTGGTTAATCCAATCAATACTGCAGATACCATGTTCCACCCCGCTCTCTCAAACCGTTGCCCTGCATAAATCGTATGATAAAGCGCCTCAAAATACCAGTCACGTGTATTTTGTACTTCAAGTCAAAAAAGCCGGCACAACATTGTGCCGGCTTCCTCTTGCATTATTCCACTGTCAAGTAACGGACCAGGACAGAACCTGTTTTGGTTTCACCATAAACCAGTAAAGGCGCAGCAGCCGGCACTTTTCCTTCTTTGGAGAAACGGATCGACTTTTGCATAAACTGCCCTTGTTCATGGGTGCTGTCAATATCAGTCAACAACACATCCATTTTGCCAAGATTCGAGGAAACTTCGCCTTTTAACGGCAGATGGGAAGGAATGTAAAGTTCCACATTGCCCGCCAAAGTTTTCGCTTCCACCTTTCGGCCTTCTGTGCATCTTGACGTAACGACCACATTGCCGTTCAGTGACTTCGCTTCGATCGTCTGAATGTCGCCGTCCACATAAATACGGCCATTCAACGTTTCAGTTTCCAGCACTTTGCCGGCAGCTTCCATGACCTGGATGGCTCCATTCGCTGTTTCCAGCTCAGCATCGTCAAAATCAACGTTTTTCACATCGATTTTGCCGTTTGCTGTTTTGGCTTTGATGCGCGCCACATTTAACCGTTTCAAGATAAATCCGCCATTGAATAAGCGTGTCGTAATTTGTTCATAGTCTTTTTCAGGAACATACAACACCACATTGACTTGAGTGGTCTTCAAATCGCTGATGACACGCAATTTCCGGCCATCTGCGATAAAGACGAATTTATCAAGGAATTCGAATTTCGCCTGTTCTTCCGATTCTGCACGGTAAGCTTTGACATTGCATTCCGCCCGGATATTACCGTCCTGAGAAGGGAAAATTTCCAATTGTCCATTGGCGATATCCACGACGATATCCTGGATCTCATTGTTATCTTCTGTGAATGTATGGTGGAACTGAAAAGCTTCGCCAAATGGCGATTCAAATTCCATTGTCTTCAACTTGCCAACAGAACTTTGCATAAAGTTCATCATGCGATCGCTGAGTTGGTTAAAGTCTTTGGAAAGGTTTTTCGAGAAATCCTTTGAGAAATCACGGGAAAAATCTTTGGAGAATTTCTTGACGACATCTTCCGGTCTGAACAATCCACGTTTGCCGCGTCTTCCTCTGTATTCATTGCGGCCATATGGCGGTTCCTGTGAAGATTCCCCTCCATCGATTGCTCTCAGCAATTCAACAGCTTCACGAGCCGAGATTGTTCCTTTTTCCAGCATATCCAATATCCGTTCTCTTTCGCTTTGCATGTATAGCGGCCTCCTCTTCGTCCCTTATCAGGACGGTATGTTCTTCTACTTGATACGTTTTCTGTCAGAAAAAGTTTCACTTAGCCGTTTTTTTCTTGCGGGATGCTTTGTTGACCAGCGCTTCCATTCGACTGCGATCGCGCTCCAGAATCGGTTTCAAGTAGTTGCCCGTATAAGACGCATCTACCGCAGCAATGTCTTCCGGTGTTCCCGTGGCGATAATGGTGCCGCCTTTGTCCCCGCCTTCGGGACCCAGATCGATGATATGATCCGCTGTTTTAATGACATCGAGGTTGTGCTCGATGGTCAACACCGTATCGCCGTTGTCCACCAGCCGCTGCAATACACGCAGCAGACGTGAGATATCATCCGCATGAAGTCCTGTTGTCGGTTCATCCAATATATAGAAGGATTTGCCGTTTGAGCGTTTGTGAAGCTCGGAAGCCAGTTTGACACGCTGCGCTTCACCGCCCGACAAAGTCGTCGCTGGTTGGCCAAGCGTAATATACCCCAGGCCAACGTCTACGATGGTCTTCAATTTGCGATTGATCTTTGGAACGTTTTCAAAAAATGCATACGCGTCTTCCACTGTCATCGCAAGGACATCCGCAATGTTTTTATTTTTATACTTCACTTCCAGTGTTTCCCGGTTATAACGTTTGCCATGACATACTTCGCAAGGCACATACACGTCCGGCAGGAAATGCATTTCTATTTTTATAATACCATCTCCACGGCACGCTTCACAGCGTCCGCCCTTGACATTGAAGCTAAAGCGACCTTTTTTATAACCGCGCACTTTCGCTTCGTTTGTCGTTGCATAGACATCACGGATGTCATCAAAGACGCCCGTGTATGTCGCCGGATTGGAACGCGGTGTCCGGCCGATCGGTGACTGATCGATGTCGATGACTTTTTCCAGTTCTTCGACTCCTTCCACCGATGTATGCTGACCAGGCTTTACTTTGGCTCTGTTCAATTTATGCGCCAGTGTCTTGTAGAGGATCTCATTGATCAGCGTACTTTTTCCGGATCCCGATACACCTGTTACTGCATTGAACAATCCAAGCGGAATATCGACATCCACTTTTTTCAAGTTGTTTTCATTTGCTCCTTTGATCGAGATTTTGCGGCCATCCGATTTCCGGCGTTCGGCCGGCAAAGGAATAAACTTTTTACCGCTCAAATATTGACCGGTTAATGACTTGCGGCTTTTCATCACTTTTTCCGGCGGGCCTGCAGCAATGATTTCCCCGCCGTGGACTCCTGCTCCCGGCCCCACATCAATCAGGTAATCTGCTGCCAGCATGGTATCTTCATCGTGTTCAACCACAATCAGCGTATTGCCGATGTCACGCATACCTTTCAATGTATTAATGAGCCGGTCATTGTCCCGCTGGTGCAGGCCGATGGACGGTTCGTCCAAAATATACAGCACACCCGTCAGCCGGGAACCGATTTGTGTAGCCAGGCGGATACGCTGCGCTTCTCCCCCGGACAAGGTTCCGGCTGCGCGGTTCAATGTCAGGTAATCCAAACCAACATTGATCAGAAAGCCCAAACGCTCGTGGATTTCCCGTAAAATCAAACGGGCAATCTGTTCGTCCTTTTCCGACAGCGTTAAATTGTTAAAAAACTCGACCGCTTCAAAAATGGAAAATTCGGAAATACTGCCGATATGCTCTCCATTTACTTTGACAGCGAGCGTTTCCGGTTTCAGCCGATATCCTTTGCATGTCGGACATGGCTGTTCGCCCATATATTTTTCCATTTGTTCACGGATGTATTCGGACGTCGTGTCACGGAACCGGCGGTCGACATTCGACAAAACCCCTTCAAAATAAATGTGATTGTCCCGAAGCTGACCGTAATCATTTTCATAACGGAAACGAATCTTTTCGGTTCCTGATCCATTCATGATGACATCAAGGTGATCTTCCGGCAGTTCACTGACCGGAATGTCCATATCAATTTGGTAATGCCTGCACACCGCTTCGAGAAGCTGCGGATAGTACTGCGAGCTTGTGGGCCGCCACGGAGCAACTGCACCTTCCTTCAGTGATAGCGTCGCATCCGGAATGACGAGTTCAGGGTCCACTTCCTGCTTCATCCCCAGGCCGTCACAATCCGGGCAGGCACCGAATGGCGAGTTAAAGGAAAACATGCGGGGTTCCAATTCACCGATGGAAAACCCACAGATTGGACAGGCATGGTGCTCACTGAACAATAACTCTTCCTGCTCCATAACATCGACAAGCACACGCCCTTCTCCGAGATTCAACGCGGATTCAAGTGAATCACTGAGACGCGGAGCAATTCCTTCTTTCATGACGATCCGGTCGATGACCACTTCAATCGAATGTTTTTTATTTTTATCAAGCGTGATGTCATCATCCAAATCGTAGATTTCTCCATTGACACGCACCCTTACGTACCCCTGCTTTTTGATCTCATCCAGCATTTTAGCGTGTGTCCCTTTTCTGCCGGAAACGATTGGAGCCAAAATCTGCATTCTTGTTCTTTCAGGGTAGACAAGCAAGCGATCCACCATCTGCTCGATGGTCTGTGAAGCAATTTCAATGCCGTGATTCGGGCAAATCGGCTTTCCGATGCGCGCATACATCAAACGCATATAATCGTAAATTTCCGTTACCGTGGCAACCGTCGACCGGGGGTTTTTGCTCGTTGTTTTTTGGTCGATGGAAATTGCCGGCGACAACCCTTCAATCAAATCGACATCCGGTTTATCCATTTGCCCAAGGAACTGACGGGCATAAGACGACAACGATTCCATATAGCGGCGCTGTCCTTCGGCATAAATCGTATCGAATGCCAGTGATGATTTTCCTGAGCCCGATAACCCCGTCATGACGACGAGCTGATCCCGCGGAATGACGACATCGAGGTTTTTTAAATTGTGTGCCCGCGCGCCTTGTATTCGTATTTCCTGATTCTTCACTTCATCTCATCCTTCCGCTTTCAATTCGAGAACCGTATCACGCAGCTCCGCAGCCCGTTCGAAATCGAGTGCTTTTGCCGCTTCCTTCATTTCTTTCTCCATTAATGTAATGAGCTTCATGCGGTCTTCTTTGTTGAGTTTTTTTCCGGCCGCAGCTTTGGAGACGTACTCTTCCGCTTCTTCCGCCGCCACTGTGGCACGGATGACATCGCGGATTTTCTTTTGTATGGTAACCGGCGTGATGCCATGCTTTCGGTTATATTCTTCCTGAATCGTACGGCGGCGCGTTGTTTCATCAATCGCTTTTTGCATGGAATCGGTCATCTTATCCGCATACATAACGACTTGGCCATTGGCGTTCCGCGCTGCCCGGCCCATCGTCTGGATGAGTGATCGCTCAGAACGAAGGAAACCTTCCTTATCCGCATCAAGAATGGCGACGAGCGACACTTCAGGAATGTCGAGACCTTCTCTCAGCAGGTTAATGCCGACCAGTACATCGTAAACACCCATCCGGAGTTCCCGGATGATTTCAATCCGTTCAAGCGTTTTGATTTCCGAATGCAGATAATTGACTTTGATGCCCGCTTCTTTTAGGTAAGCCGTCAAATCTTCCGACATCTTCTTCGTCAATGTCGTCACCAGTACCCGTTCATCGCGTTCGGTGCGCTGTCGGATTTCATCCATCAAATCATCAATTTGCCCTTCGATCGGCCGAACTTCGATGACCGGATCGAGCAGACCTGTCGGACGGATAATCTGTTCAACCATTTCCGGTGTATGTTCAAGTTCATATGGACCTGGAGTTGCAGAGACGAACACGGCCTGATTAATGTGGTTTTCGAACTCTTCAAATGTCAGTGGCCGGTTATCCATCGCCGACGGCAGACGGAAACCATGATCGACCAGCACTTTTTTACGCGCCTGGTCCCCGTTGAACATTCCGCGTACCTGCGGCAATGTCACGTGGCTTTCATCCACCACCAACAAAAAATCATCGGGGAAGTAATCAATGAGTGTATAAGGCTGAGCACCAGCTGGACGCAGTGTCAGATGACGCGAATAGTTTTCAATTCCTGAACAAAAGCCCATTTCCCGCATCATTTCCAGGTCGTAGCGCGTCCGCTGTTCCAGACGCTGAGCTTCAAGCAACTTATCCTCAGCACGCATTTCCTTCAACCGCTGTTCCAGTTCCGCTTCAATATTCTCAATCGCTTTGACCATTTTTTCTTCACGCGTAACAAAGTGGGAAGCCGGGAAAATAGCGACATGTTCCCGTTCACCCATAATTTCGCCGGTCAGCGCGTCCACTTCGCGGATCCGGTCGATTTCATCCCCGAAAAACTCGACCCGCAGACATTTCTCGTCGCGTGAGGCCGGGAAAATTTCCACGACATCCCCGCGTACACGGAATGTTCCGCGGATGAAATTGATGTCGTTACGTTCATATTGAACGTCGACCAGTTTTCTGAGTAATTGATTGCGTTCGATTTCCATTCCTTTTCGCAGCGACACAACAAGTTCCCGGTATTCTTTCGGAGAACCGAGACCGTAGATGCACGACACAGAAGCGATGACAATGACATCGTCCCGTTCGAACAGCGAACTTGTGGCGGAATGCCGCAGTTTATCGATTTCATCATTGATGCTGGCGTCTTTTTCAATGTACGTATCCGATTGGGGCACGTAGGCTTCGGGCTGATAGTAATCGTAGTAGCTGACAAAGTATTCGACCGCGTTATCAGGGAAAAATTCCTTGAACTCGCTGTATAACTGCCCTGCCAATGTCTTGTTGTGCGCCATGACGAGCGTCGGCTTTTTCACTTGCTGGATGACATTCGACATCGTATATGTCTTCCCTGTCCCTGTTGCTCCAAGCAACGTCTGGAAACGTTTGCCGTTGATGATGCCTTCTGTCAGCTGCGAGATTGCCTGAGGCTGATCGCCGGCCGGCTCATAAGGCGCCTGAAGATTGAATTCCTGTTTCATATTGGTTGTCCTCCCGTTTTTCAATACCTCTATTTTATCATATGCCCGAAAAATCCCCTAACAAAAAGCGAACGTATGTTTTTTGTGTATATTAAGCAAGTGCGCACTTCCTGCTGAAGACAATAGCTTCTTCTTTTTCGCCAACACTAAAGACTTTTAAAAGTCTTTTAAAAATTATATAATGAGATTAACAAAAGGAGTGAATGAAACATGGCAATGAAAATATTGGACGTTCCTACAACTTCTGTCTCAGAAGTGAAGCGCTCACCTATGGAAGTTTTTCAAAAAGCGGACAAGGAAGCTGCTGGCGTTTATGTATTCAACCGTGAAAAAGTCGCAGGCGTTATGCTGACGCAAGAGCAATACGAGTCCTTGAATCGAGAAATTGATGACCTTTACGGGCAACTGGCTGACTTGATGGCCGAAAAGCGTTTAGCGGCCGACAACGTCACAGTTTTTTCGGACCGGGAAGTGCGAGGAATCATCGCGGACGAACCACCTGTCATCGACGAAGAAGACGGGTGGGAATAACCGTTGCATCAAATTGAATGGACACAGTATTCAAAGGAAGACTACGATAATCTTGATGGAAGCCAAAAGATATTTGTCAATAAAGCTCTTGACCGGATCAAGTTAAGAGGCATGAAAGCCGGCCAACCTCTGCATGGTAATTTGGCACAATGCAATAAGTTGAAAAACAGGAAAATGGGATTGCGCATTATTTTCAGAGAAGTTCAGGGCTCTATTCAAGTGATTCAAATTGTTGCCATTGGAAAACGGGATAAAGAAAAGATTTATAAGACGGCTGAAGACAGATTAAGCTAAATGGAAATCAGGATATGTTCTCTTTTACTTTGAAGCAAGCTCTGCGCACTGGCATTATATTTAGCTGTTAGAAATTTCGCTTACTTAAACCTATCTTTGTTTTTAATATTTCAAAAAGAATGGCGGCTGCTTTGAACAAAGCAGCCGCCATTCTGAATTTCTTTGTGTTCTTTTCATTTTTCTGTATGAAACAAAATATCTCTTAAGCGGAAAATCAACAATGAGCTTAATTATCAAGGTCTGTACCCATATACAAAGTTAAAAAAGAAAAGAAAAAAGAGAAAGAGGAAAGCTGCGGGAATCAGGCTCAACAAAACGAATGTCTTGGCCGTCCTGGTTTGAACACTGATGAACCAGCGGATGTAAATGAAAAGCAAGATCCCAAGCAAAGGCCAAAACAAGAAATCACTTATTGTTACAACCCACCCCGTATTTTTCTCCCAATACTCTTCCGGAACGGGAAGAACATCTTCATACTCCCCATCGATTCTGTTTTTTTCTGTGATGAAGAAATAGGAAACCCCCACATAATAAGCCAGTATCAAGCTCTTGCCCCACCAAGGCAAGTATTTGTTGAAAATCACGATGGTAAAAATGAGTGCTATCATAACATAGAAAAACGTGTATGGTTGCAACTAAACCCCTCCTGACAACCTGCTGTATTTATCGGATGATTGAACTCCGACGTAACCGGAAAATTAAATGAGAGCATTTGCCCCCTTCTTTTTGTTGGGTAATGACATTGAGTCATATTGAAGAAACAAGATTTTCTTTACACTCTTTTTGTCTTCTATATTAGGAGCTGTTTCTCTTCTTATTATTCAATACTACGCCTGTTTTAATTAATGTTAACAATAAAGAAGTAGGAATAATTGTTATCAGCATGATTAATGGCAGGAAAAGAGACCAATCCTGAATTTCCCTGATTACAAATGACCCAATTACGGCAATTGTAAACACGGCAATCGGAGCCAGGATGTCTGCGTGAAATGTTATTGTTCGTTCTGTTCTCCAGACTATGAGATCAATTGTAAAATACACAATGATCAGTGATCCTGCGCCTAATAAAAGCGGGCCCATATCGCCTTCATACATAAAACAACTACCCCCTTCCTTTTATATTCAGGTTCTCCCGTCATCCGTTATTCCCAGTCTCTCTGTAATCATTGGCTACTCCCGCGCTCCGGAAGAGATACTTCCTCCACTTCACTACCCTCCATATTCATCTTATACAAATGATAATCAGTCGCCCTCCCTGCAAAATTCATGTCCACTATGAAGTAAACCTCGCCTGTTTCCGGATGGATCACGGGACGATCCGCGTATTCCTGTAAATCCGTCAATTGCTGGTCTTCCTGCGTTTCTCTATCGTATTTATACAACTCGTACTGGAACGTTCCGCCTTCATCGGCGTTGCTGACGGCTTGATAAATGATTTCATCTCCGCCTGGGACAATCGCGAAATCAAATACACCCATCTCCCGTTCCGGCTCAATGATGATCGGACGAAGGCTTTCAGGATCTTCAAGCGGAATTTCAAATATCCGCTGGACCACTTCAAAACTGTCTTCCGCGGTTTCCACAGCCGCATCATCCGGCATTTGGACGTATACCACTTCGCCATCCTCGCCTATTGTAAGGGAATCCATGGAATACTTTTTCAAATCTGTATGCTGCATATGTTCATTTTGCTCAAAATTGTATTCATGGATATCAAAGTCATGCGGTCGCTTGCCTGTAATCGGTGAATAGTTGGTAAACACAGCCGCATTCAAATAAAACAATGAGCCGTCTGTTGGTGAAAATTCGATTTCCGTAATGGCAGAACCGGCCGAAAACAGCTCCTGATCTTCTTTTGTTTGTAGGTTTAATTGATGTACGGTGCTTTTCAGTTCTTCTTCCGGGTTTTTGTTCGTCGAAATATAAGCCAGGGACGAGCCGTCTGTGGAAAAAGTCGGGTCTAAAATGACCTGGTCGTTTTCCAGTTCCACCGCTTTCGATTGAACGGACTGTCCAGGGTGAACCAACTGAATTTCCGGCTTTCCTTCCGTATAGCTGACATAAGCAATGGTTCCTTGCGCGGAAATGTCAAAAAATCCGGACATGCCCGTCAGCTTTTCCTCTTCGCTTGTGCTGAACACCATGCCCAGCACGGTCAAGCCACTTACTATTACTGCTACAATCGCCACAATCCACAACAAGATTTTCTTTCTTTTCATGTAAAAACTCCTTTGCTGGCTATATGTATTGAACTAATGATCTGCGCACTTGCTGATATTCCGCAAAACAGCTGCGCTTTCCGCGGGCTCGCGTCCAAGCCTCCTCGATCGCTTCGCTTCCTGCGGGGTCTCGGCCGTCTCGCTGATCCGCAGGAAAGACATTGGCCGAAGCCTGCAAGGCCAATTCTTTGCGACGAAGCAGTGCAGCGATGCAGGAGCAGTACTTTCTTCGCAGCTGTTTTGCTCCATATCGAAGCAGGCAATTATCAATAAGCTAAATGCATAATTCTTTTTCTCACAGAGTACTTATCCAGCGCCGGCGCGTCCAGGGGCTGGGCGGAGCTATAAGACGAGTGCTCTTCTCGGCTTATGGCGGGAAAGGTATTGGCCAAAGGTAGTTTGGCCGATGCCTTTGCGACGAAGCAGCGAAGCGATGCAGGAGCACCGGTTTAGGCCCAAAGCGACCGAAGCGATGGGTAAAAGGATCGTTCTTTAGTTCAACTTATATAGTTAATAAAGATGGAAAAAACAACAAAACGAGCAGAACAGCAGTGCCCAGGAGTGAGATGCCTGCCAATACAAAAGCGGCACGTTTGTGCTTTTTCACCAGCTTCATTTGCCCGACATATAACAGCAGCCATAAACCAAAAGGCACCATCATGACTGCCATCGCGGGATGAAACCCGCCGAACAGCATCATTCCGACCCACAGGAAAAACAGGGACACTCCAATAACGATGACGCCTGAAACGAAATTCACTTGGTGGAGCCTTTTCGCTTCTTTAACGGCTCCGCTTTGGAAGTTCATTTCGTAAATGGTCGTCTGATAAACGAGCAAAAGTGATAACAGAAGAATGATCCAATTCGAAATCGTTAAGGGCAATTGAGCGGCAAGTTCAAATCCGGAAATTATTGCATACCCATATAGATAGATAAGGAGATGTGCCATCAATAAACTGTTCATCCACCGTCTTCTGTTTAACGCGACGACTATATTTAATGCAATGCATAAAAGCAGGGTGCTGGTTGTCATCGAAAAAAGCAGCCAGCCGATGTGCGCATTTCCTTCATTAAATAATAGAAGCAAGTACAGGGTGATGGTGTACAAAAATGAAATAATGGACAAGGTCAGCATGAGCTCTTTGCGAAACGGAAAAATCGATTGCTGCATTTGGCTGCCGATGTCTTTTTCCGGGCCGAACAGCTCCATTGCTTTCCGCTCCGCTTCTTTTTCTTTCATTCCCTTTCTCATCAGATCTTCTTTTGACATTTCCAGATGAATCAGCAGCTCTTCCCGCATGTCTTCTTTTTCCTGCTGGTTGCATTCCGTTTGGTCCATAATGTTCTCTACATAACTTCTAAAATTGGTTTCCACCCAATCCCTCCGAACTTTTTTTGACCAAGTCCTGAATCAGATTGAAATTTTTCTGTTTGTTTTCAAGCTCCATTTTGCCTAAATCAGTAATTTTGTAGTATTTGCGTCTTCCGGCAGCCGTTTCGCTCCAGTAGGAAGTCAGCCAAAGTTTCCTCTCCAGGCGCTTTAAAGCGGGATAAAGAGTTCCTTCGCTCATTTCATAACTTCCGTCACTCAGCTGATTCAACGTTTTCGTAATTTCGTATCCGTACAGGTCCCGTTTGGCGAGCAGCGTCAGCAACAGCAGGTCAATACTGCCTTTCATCATTTCTCGGTCCATATAATATCCGCCTCATTCTTTTTAGGATTCTTTTCATTTAGTGTAATACGATGTACATCGTATTACAAGTTAAGAGGAATAAAAAGGAAGACCAAATGGTTGTGACCATGTTGATCTTCCTGTGTCTTTTTATTCACTTTCTATAAAAAGTTGTATCAGTCATTAACCGCTGGAGAGGATAAATTGTGCCCTTATCTGCAACTTTCAATCAGCTAGCAGATTATACATACTTTTTCGAATAAACAAAAGCAGTGATCGGCTGAACGATAAATGTAAGACCGACAACTAAAAGCAAGGGAAAATTCTCGATCTCACTTAAGTTACCGACACCTTCCGATACAAAGAGTATTAATCCAGACAGCGCCATTAATGTATAGTAACCAATCTTAGAACTCTGCGTTTCAATATGCTGTTCCAATTCATCCTTATCCTTTTTACCCTCCAAATCTCCCCAGGTAAGAGCATTGAAAATATAGGACAATGCCAGAAAACCAAAAAAGATAGCTGCACCATCAATTTGTTCATATCGAACGTAGTCGTATATAGATTTCCCCAAGATAGCTAAAAAAGTTACAATCGAAATAACGATCGCAAATCTTTTGGTTTTTTCCATGCCAGTTCACCTCAAATGTTTAGAATAAATGCTTTAAAATCTTCCCGCCGGCTTTCGTGTAAGCCTATTCAACAGAAATGTCACATTGTATTACAAAATACTCTGGGCTAATTTCAAAAAGTATTTTCTTCATCTCGCCTGATTTTCCCTCTCACGTTTTGTCTTCCTCAAAGCTAAACAACTGATCGACTGTTGTATTGAGATTTCTCGACAACTTGAATGCCAGCGATAAAGTAGGGTCGTATTTATCGTTTTCAATGGCGTTGATGGTTTGTCTTGTGACCGAGCACCTTTTGGCTAATTCTTCCTGCGAAAACCCCTGCAGTTTACGCAATTCCTGAATCTGATTTTTCATTCGCTTCAACCACCCAGTCTTTTGCGATAGATGACATAAAAAATACAGTAACTAATACCTGCAATAAGTAAGTACAGCAATTCCGGATAGAGTAAGGGAGAATTAGTTAATCGCATATCGCTTAAATTGAAAAAGTCGTTGATAAAGTTAACTGCGAAGAACACCAAAAGAATAATCCAACTTCTTATGATTGCTTGTTGTTTCATGTGCTTTTTTCGTTCATCATCATTTGTTTTATATCCATGCTCTTCACTTCCAGTTATTTTTCCCAATACCAGAAAGAGCAAGAAAGATACTCCTATCGCCACTAACCAAGATACCAATGCTTTCACCCTTTCTGTTTGTCAAAAGTTTTTTACATTTAAATTATAATACACTGAAAATTTATGTAAAGAGTTTTTTACGTTCTATCCTTCCTTTTAGACCTAATGCCATAGAATACTTGTTGGAATAATTAAGGGGTCTATTATTCTTAAGGAAAAATAAAACGTTCGTAAAAGTACACTTCTTCGAACAAAAAGAGAAAGGTCTTTAACTGAAGTTCCTTCTCAATTCTATAACTCATGATATGTGCATCTATACTCATTCGAAGATTCGATTTTAAAGGTTTAAAAAGCAGGAACCCACAAGAAAGCCTTCCAGCAATGGAAGGCTTTTGAACGTACCATAGGTCATTTTAAGTTGCTTTCATATTCCAGCACATCAAAATATATTCTTTAAGCCAATCGTCAAACCAATATCTTCAAGCCCTTACCTCCGACTGACAATAAGCGCACCAACGCCACTGATCAGCATATAAGCTATTACAAAAATCCAAAGATAAGAAATTGAAACCTGATCATGTCCCATATATGTAATTGCTGCCAGCGCCAGAAAGAGAACGCCCAGGAACACATTGGCAATAATCGCATAATACTTGCGCATATTATTGATGGTCCGTTCATCGACTTCGGGCGTTTTATCTTTCTTCGATTTAACGTAGATCAGGTTTCCGATAAAAATAAGTAAAAAACCACTGAGCGCCCCAAGAATAGCTGACCAGTCGACCCCACTGAAAATAAGTGTGCCGATGATTACGCCGGCCAACCCGCCTGTAGATGCGATTGTAATGTTCCACTGTGCGTATTTTTTCTTTTTCATTTCTCTTTCTCCTCCTCTTCGAGTATAAATACTTCCTCAATCGGCAGATCGAAATACTTGATGATTTTCAACGCCAATTCCAAACTTGGGTTGTATTTGTTTTTTTCGATGGCCGTAAATGTCTGCCGTGTAACCTGCAGATCTTCAGCCATCGTAATTTGCTTAATGCCTCTCTCTTTCCGGATTTTTTGAATATTGTTCTTAACCGGCATGCCTATCCCTTCTTTCTGGGAAATCAATATGTAAACATATCTTTACATAAATTATAAAAGGACAAAGCTAATATGTAAAGAAATCTTTACTTTTTATTCAGTTTTGCAGACAAAACGGGGGAGAAGATGCGCTTTAGTTAGCCTCTTCTCCCCCGTCGTATTAAAACAGCTTCTGATAAGCCGCGATATGCAAACAGAAACTCCCGCCAAGTTTCTTTTCTGAATTCTTTTTGTACTTCTATTGAATTTAACTTACTGTTGAACTTCCCCTTGTCCCTACCATTTTTAATACAATTTTTCCCGGTAACTCTTTTCCAGAAGCTTTCCGACCGCCTCTTCGTCTACATTCGGCAATTTCGCGTGGGCTGCTAAGATCTTCGCACCTTTCGGCAGTTCCTCTTTCTCCGTCCATGTCTCAGGATTCCACAGTCCGGACCGCCGGAACGCCTTGGCGCAATGGATAAAGCATTCCTCCACATCCACGCCGATTCCAAGGAGTGGCCTTTTTCCGTTAACCGCCATCTTCTCTAACAATTCTTCGTCGCGGATCACGCTGGCTTTTCCGTTAATACGTAAGGTCTCGCCCAGTCCCGGAATCAGGAACAGTAACCCGATATTCGGATTCGATAAGATATTCCGCATGGAATCCATCCGCTTATTCCCGGGCCTCTCCGGAATGATCAACTGCTTTTCATTTTTCACATACACAAAACCGGCAGTATCTCCCCGTGGTGACACGTCGCAAAACCCGGATTCATCAGCTGTTGATATCGTCAGAAACGGCGACTTCGTGATAAAATCCCTGCAATGTTCATCCAAGTATGTAATGACTTTATTATTCACAAGTTCGCTCGGCTTTCCGGTAATTTCCCGAAGTTCCTCCACTGTCTCTACTGTATTTGGAAATGTCGGTTCGATTTTCAACATCCTCAATCCCTTTCGTATCAAATTTCTTTTTCATCTTCAGCAGAATAAATTAACCAAAACCTTGCCACTGTGCACAAACAATTTGATTGCCTGAATTGGCTCTTTCATACGCGCAGTCAGTGAACTGTTCATCTCCAGTTCAATCTATTTTCACGGCATGCCTCTGTATGTTTTCATTCATAGCTTTATAGCCCTGGTTCACATTACACAACTCTTCCCATTTCCTTTTTTCCTTGCCTTCATCTATTGTAACTTAATAATTCTCTCTGAGAGTCTTAAATTTCTTTCAGCACAGGGCACGGTTATTGCATTGAAACAGAATAAAGCAGATTATCCCCTGCAAGGATAAGCTGCTTTATTTAATGTTACTTGCTTGCTTTACATTTTATTCCCGGACATACTCACTGCACTCCTTTTTTCCCTTGCAAATGAGTAATTCCCGTCAAACCTCTCCATTGTCAGATCATGGATCCAATAAGTGATGGGGAAAAGTTTATCCAGGAAATAGCGGTCGTGGGATACCGAGACGATGGTCCCTGGAAAATCTTTCAGCGCTTCTTCCATTACTTCTTTTGCTTCCAGGTCTAAATGATTGGTGGGTTCATCCAAAATCAATAGATTATGGTTCATGTGCATAAGCTGTGCCAGTCTAAGCCGCATTTTTTCTCCGCCGCTCAATTGGCTGACAGGCTGGAAGACCATATTGCCGAAAAACAAAAACTTCGCCAGCATCGGTCGTGCATCATATTCAGAGACGGCAATCGCATCTCGAAACTCTTCGATCACTGTACGGCTATTGTCCATTTCAAGGGTTTGCTGTGACAGGTAGCCGATCGACACATTGCTGCCAAGCTTGATTTCACCGGCATCCAGTTCTTCATTTCCGAGAATCATGTTCAATAAGGTGGTCTTCCCCGTTCCATTTGAGCCGACAATCGCCACTCTTTCTCCAAAACGGACGTGCATATTCACGTCTTGGAAAAGCGTTCTTTCCCCGAATTCCTTCCATACCTCTTGCAGGCGCACCACATCTTTGCCGCTTCTCTCAGCTAATTGAAATTCCAGCGCCATCTGTTTTTTCGCCAGCACAGGACGGTCGAGCATTTCAATTCGCGCTACCGCTTTTTCAATGCTTTTGGCTTGTCTGTGCATGCCGGAATTCGGCGGATTGGCACGGTTGGCCCATTCCTTCAGCCGCTTGATCGTTTCTTTCATTTTCTTTATCTTTTTCTGCTGGTCCTGGTACTGCTGAAACTCAATCAATAGTCGGGTTTCCCGCTCTTTGACGTAAGTGGAATAATTCCCTTTGTATTGAATCAAGTCGCCTTGGTCCAACTCCCATATATGAGTCACCGCTTCATCCAAAAAATACCGGTCGTGAGATACCAGAACAATTGTCCCTTTGGAGTGGCTAATAAAAGAACCGAGCCATTCAATCGCTTCCAGATCCAAATGGTTTGTCGGCTCATCAAGCAGCAGAAGGTCAGGTTCTTGCAGCAATAATTTTGCCAGGCCGACTTTTGTACGTTCTCCTCCGCTTAAATGACCCCATTCCTCAAATTTCAAAGACTTGATTTTCAACCCGTTCAAAACTTGGTCGATGCGTGATTCAATCTCATACCCTCCGCGTTGGATAAAATCTTCCTGCATCGCTCCATAACGGGATAATAGACGCTCCATCTCTTCCGGAGCAGCTGATGCCATTTTCTCTTCCATGTCTGACAGCTGTTCCTGAATCAGCACAAGTTCGGAAAAAGCCGTCTTTAAGAGTTCGGCTACCGTCCATTCATTTTGTTCTTCCGGTGATTGTTTTAACAAGCCAACCTGACAGCCCTTTTTCCACGTCACCGTGCCCTCTGTCGGCTGCAACTCCCCGGCTAATACATTTAACAAAGTGGTTTTGCCTTCTCCGTTTCGTCCAACCAACCCGATCCGCTGGCCTTCCGCTATATCCCCTTTAATGTGATTAAATAATTTTTGTGTCGCAAAGTGGCACATGATGTGTTGGAACTGGCTGATAATCATCGTTCTCTCCCTTTCCTTCCGAGAGACGCACACAACACAAAAAGACATGCGAAGACGCATGCCTTTTTGCAAAATCCGATTGCAGGCAGATGTCTCTCACTGGTTTATTTCACTCGATGCAGTTGTCCGAAAAAAGACAGACTTATCCTGTACAGCTGCTGAAGTGAAAGTAACGCCATGCAGAATATAAAGATACTTCTGACATTCTGTCATGCGTTTACCAGTTCGATTCATCATACCCACCTCCTTCGTTCATTTCTTTTATCATAATAGGGAGATGAAAACTAGTCAACTGAAAATTCTGAAATTTTTATCGGTAAAAATTCATTAGAACATTACTGTTAAATGCTTTCCACACCCCACTGTTCACTACTATTGCCAATACTTAGAGAAGTGAAGCATTTCTTCTTGTTGCATGCCCATCATCGGCTCTAAAATCACGATTATTGGAGAACAATCCGGGTTATACGTATTGGTGCGTGTCTACACTAGGCACACTGAACAATGGCTGATGGATGGAGCGGCTAGAAATGGTGTGAAAGTTTACCCCACAAGCCCTTACTTTTTCTCTTCCGCCAGAGAACCGTTGCTGCAATTATGCTTTAGCAACTTGACTTTCGAACAGATCGAAGAAGGCATAAAAACCATAAAAAAGCTTGGAAATTCTTTTAAGAATACAGAGAAGAGCTGTGCCGTAAATCAACGGCACAGCTCTAATAATTTGAAGGGCAGTTTATTTTTCCCACTCTTTTCTACTTCTACTCTCGCTTCCGATAAGCCCTCATATGTCAACTAGCTTATTTTCTCTGAAGCACGCTTGTCTAACTTCCTGTCTACAAGTGAAATACATGAATAAATCCAAACACCGTAACGGGTATCAACAGAGAGGGAAGAAGATTTAATGTGTTGAATTTTTTGATTCCTAGAATACTTAAACCCGATGCCATGATCAGCATCCCTCCGATAATGGTGATTTCGTTTAAGAGGTCCGGATTGAGCGCATTCCCGATGATAGTAGCCATAACGTAAATGGACCCTTGCCAGGCAAATAAGATAATTGCTGAAATGGCAATGCCGATTCCAAATGTGGACGCTAAGACAATGGAAGTGATGCCGTCCAGCATGCCGTTTGCCAGAAGATACGTATAGTCTCCTTTCAAAGCGGCCTCGATCGGGCCTAAAATGGACAATGTTCCAATACAGAATAACAAGATAGCTGTAGCCAATCCTTCGGCTAAGTTGCCTGTTGAGTATTTATTCACTAAATTATTAAACCTCGATTCCAGCCTCAGTTTTTGTCCAATTATCCCTCCTGCAGCTAAACTCACGATAAACAGCACGGGGTATTTACTATCGGGCAAGTGTTGGACGAGCGCATCAATTCCCAAGCCAAGCGCTACAAGTCCCATGGCCTGCATGAGAATTTGATGGTACTCCTCCTTCAATCCCTTCTTCAACATACTTCCGATTAAACATCCCATCAGAATCATCCCTGCATTAAACACGGTTCCAAACATAAGCACTACTCCTTTAAGTTAGCTTTCTTACTAAAAATATAGACCCTCCTGCTAGAGGAGGGTCAACTTTTTATGGGTATCTGGATCTCTGTCAAGTAGTCTTCTTCTCGAGAGGAAATGTACTGATTGATGATGGTTCTCTCTATGGAATCTCCAGTGATTTTGAAGCCATTCTCATGAATGTAGTTGAGCAGCCGTGTATAAGGTTGCAGTGAATCGCTGTGGCCGCCATTGTAATAAATACAAGCATATGTGCCTTCCGGTAAACTATCAGCTAAAGGAACATTGACACTGTTATCTTCATCCAAAATAAAGATGGAGCTGTATTCATCATATTTGTGATTAACAATATCGTGCATACTTACCGTAAGCCCTACACCTCCAATGAATAGGGAAGAACGTAAATTTGCCTGGTTTTCCAACTGCCGCAAGTTTATTTCCAAGTCCGGTTCTGAAGTGATTTTTTCAGTAAGCCTGATAATTCTTCTCTTTTCCATGCTCTTAGTAAATGGAATCATCCGCTCTTCTAATCTTCTTGCTAGTCGAATATTCGAAATTCGATTTTGAAATCTTCGATTGATCCGTTCAAGGTCTTTTATTTTTTGTTCTGTAAACCGTTTTTGTTCCTCCAACAAAAGCAGAAAACCATCTATATCTCTACGTTCTAAGTGCTTCTTAATCTCTTCTAATGAGAAGCCTAACTCTTTCAGATAATTGATGGTATTTAGCTGTTCGAATTGATCAGTCGAATAATAGCGATAGCCATTGCTCTGATCCGTATGGATAGGGTTCAATAGATTAATTTTATGATAATAGTGAAGCGTCTTGATTGTTGTATTGTGAAGTCTCGCCATCTCGCCAATTGAAAATTTATTTTCCATACAGTCGATCCTTTCCCTTCAATTACTTTACCCCTTATTATAAATTAGCTTTTGTAGTTTGCCTCTAAAGACACCGTTCGTAAATGTCCTAAAACACTTTACGAACGTTCAACATTTCACACATACTTTTACGAACCGCTTCCACATATACCGGGAGAACACGAACGTTCTTAAAGGAATAAGATATTTACCTGAATCATCATGGAAGCTAACCCATGAAAAGCTTGCTCTATTTTCCGTACAAAATCAAAAAACTACTCCCAGTCCCAAAGCTCCACTTCTCCAAGCTGTTCCCCGTGGACCAGTTCTTCCCCTTCTAGTTTCAACAATTCCTTGACCGGCCCTGTCACCACCGCCCCGTAAGCGGTAAAGCCGTTTTCCTGCAGGTATTCATAACGTTCAGGCAGATGCCCCAGCCCCAAAAATCCTTCATAATAAGAAGAAGGTTTTTCCGCCAGCAACGCACCCATATTTTGCAGCATTGCTTTTTCACTATCAGCAATAGTTGCCGTATCCAGGCGATACGTCAAAGAACTCGACTGAAAATCTTCGGATGATGTACGGGCTCCCGCCAAACCGAGGCCACCGTTGAGCGTCAAGTTATTCCCCGAGCCGCCCCAGCTGTTCGGTGTAAAATCGACAAATTCCCCTGTATAAAGCGGCATCCAAAGAACATCCACTTCGTACGGCTGCATTGCCTCGATGAGTTCTTCCGGCGTAAGGAAGCGATCGGTTGAAAATGCCAGTTCCGCCACGGTTCCTTCATGGAGCATTTCGAGCGTTTCCCATACATTCGGCCAAGGGTTGGCAGTCATTTGATTGCCGCTCCGCGGATCTTCCGGCAACGAAAAAGAAAATTCATTGATTTGTTCCCTGCCCGGAAGTTGATAGTCCACGTAGGAACGGCTATTGAACACATGTTTTGTGACATCCGCTTCTCCGATCACGACATCCGCACGCCCCACTTTTTTCACCAACGGATACGACAAGTTCTTCGTACCGAAAACAGTAATTTCTTCCTGCTCAAAATCAAACGATCCGCGGACGTTCGGGATTTTCCAGTCAAGAGCGAGCTTCGTGTAGAAATCATTTTCTTCTGCCACATTCCGCCATTCCGAGCTGATGCTGAGTACTGCCATATACGCTCCGTAAACCAGAACGCCAATCAGCAAAAGCCGAAGAATCCGGACAGTTAACGTAAAACGGGATTTTTTCAGGATTTTCTCTTCCATTTCTTTATTCCACTCCATCGTCATGCCACCCTTTCTTTTCCGCCAATGCCTCCAACTTCTTTCTGGCTCTGTATAAATTCACTTTTACCTGGTCTTCTGTTAAGTCCAGCGTCTCCTGAATTTCCTTGTAACTGAATTGCTCAAACTCCCTCAAATAGAGGATGGTCCGGTAATGTTCCGGCAGAAAGCCGATCAGTTCCGCTAAATCACTCGATAACTCCTGGTTCAGCGCGGCTTCTTCCGGCAACCCATAAGGACTGATCATGTCTTCTTTTGAATGCAGTAAATTCAGCAGTGGAATGGCCTGACGGCGTTTCCGTTTTCGCCATTCATCCACATAGACGTTCCGTGCCACTTTAAACAGCCAGGCACGCGCTTTTTCTCCGTCATACGTGTAGAGGGAGACCGTCGCTCTCACAAATGTCTCCTGCGTCAAATCTTCTGCTACATGAGCAGAACCTGACATTTTCCATAAGAAATAGTAGAGGGGTTTTGCGTACTTTTTATATAAATCTTCCAGCTGATAATTTTTCATACGCTCCCCCTCCGGCTATATCTTACTGGTAACACGTTCGACTCCCTATAATGTTACAGTTTTTCCAGAAAGAATTCGCTGGTGTCTTTTCCGCCTATTTTCTTTTTTATGATTTAATGGAAGAAAGCTGTTCTGAGTGAACGCCTGAATACAGGAGAGGAGCGGAAGCGATGATGGATTGGCGCTGGTCCAGAGTGGACGAATTGGAAACACAGGAAAAATATAGAGAAGCTATTTGTTATATGCATCAAGTTTGGCAACAAAAGCCGATGGATCTGAAAGTCTTCTTGAAACTCAGTTTCCTGTGCTGGTATGTAGTGGCGGAATGGGGAGTTTTTGCGGCTTCTGACTTGGAAGAAAAAGATGTGGAAGAATGTGAAGAGCTGCTGAAAAGTTTGACAGCTTTCGGACATCGTCATTTTCAGCATCATGTCGAATTCCTTTGGTTGTTCGGCTACATGATTTTGTTATTCCCTGACTTTTTTGGAGAACAAGAACAAACAGGTGTTTATATGGTGAAAAGAGCATACGAAATGAAACCGCAAGATCCGGTCATCCAGTTGATTCATCTTTCCGGCCAGCAGACAAATCCATACGAACCGAAGTTGGAACAAATCCGTAAAGAGACCGCCCTGGTGCTGCCGGAACGTTTTCAAGGAAGTGGTGACCTTCAACGCTACTTTAAAGAAGTTTTGAATAGAATATAAAAATCACTTGTTGCTCAGTTCTCACTGTTAATCAGACATAAGCGTGATCACTCTTTTTAATGCACATAAAAAACCGCCCCCGAAGGAGCGGTTTTCGTTATTCAATCTTCGTCGCATTGCAATTCCTGCAACTGATTTGCATACATCGTAAATGATTCACGGTCATTGTTGTCCAGGGCTTCATCGATTAGGGTCATGAGCTGTGCTTCTTGTTGAGAACGGTGAACATGCTTCAGGAATAAATCAAGGTAAATATCATTCAGCAGTTTCTCCGCTTCGGTTATTTTCTTCGTTTGAGCCATCGCTTTCATGAAATCAGCATAAGAATAATAGTTTTCCATTCTACTTCACCCCGAATGCTTTTCATTAGTATACACGATAACTTCATAAAGAATCAATCATTTTTTGAAAATTCCGATGAAATAGAACAAAAAATATTTTCTGATTAAAAGTATTGCGGAATTTCCATTTTTTATTATAATAGGATATGTAAAGTAAATTTGGGGGTGTTTTATAATGGGTAAAAAGAATTACCCGCTTTCTTCATATATTGTGTGCAGCAATACATACGCACTCATCCCGTATGTCGACGGCCATCGGACAGTAACGCGCGTCATCGAAGATCGAAATGAATTTGTCATTGAACAATCGATTTACAAAACAATTACCAGCTCCTGCTCTTTTTACAGAGGATCTCTGGAAAGCGCCACCCTCTATTCCCAAAAAGCCGTCCGAGTCAAACATAAACCCCCCGTCATCATTGGAGAGTATTATGGCAATCCACTCATCTTTTTCCCGACTCATTCACCGAAAAACAAAGATGCCGTCTGGTTCAATTTCGATGCCATCGACTTGATCGAAAGTGATGCCAGCGGAAAAGGCAGCATTGTCTATTTAAGCAATGGCGAAACCGTGGATTTGGATGTTTCCCCCATCGCTTTGAGAAACCAGCATTCGTTTGCCGGTTCACTGCGGAGATACTTCAAAAAAGCGCAGAACATGCACAAACAGCAATTGGTCTATTTATCAAAGCCCAAATTGGCTCTGAGAAGACAGCATCCTCAAGGCTAAAGCTCTTTGTCCGACATCGCCAAATAGACACGCAGCAACTCCTCCACACGGTTGCGAAGACGCAAATTCAAATAACGCCGATGATCTTCATAGCCTCCATGATAAAATACATATTCCGTAAAAGTGTCGTCGCCGGTACCGCGCAGCATTTTCATATGGTGTTTCCGCATATGGATTTTCGTTTCTTTCAGTTCTTTCTGCACTTGCTTGATCGCCCCGTCCACCAATTCGATATAAGGGCGGTTCAGTTTGAAAGCCCCTGTCTCGAACAAGGCTCGATCCCGTTCCAGGATGGTCAACACCATCGGCAAGTAAATCATGTTTTCAAAATGGACCACCTGCTCCTGAGAAATCAATGGCATGTTTCACACCTCCTCTTTAAGAAAGGGAACATATGTTCTTATCTTTATTCTACTCTGTCTTAAAGAAATTGCAAGACTTTCCAAATAAAAAATCTATGCCACCGCAGTGGCATAGATTTTTTTATTTAATCGAACGGTACACCCACAGCGAACCGATGAAAAAAATGGACGACACCCATAGATAAACTTCGTGCCAAAACCACACAGCCACCGAAATTCCCGTAAAAGAGAGAATTGAAAAGATCCCGGCAAACATTCGGCTTTGCAGACGCCGTTGGTATTCCCGCTCCTTGCCGTCCCGGTTTTCGAGGTAATGGCGAAGCCGCTCGGGCTCTTCCAAATAATTGATGACTTTCTGCGGAAACGCACGCAGCGGTCCGGTTGACTGAAGCAGCCAGCGGAACACATCTTCTTTTCCAAAGATGCGGTCGTCCCCTTTTTGGGAAGATGCCCATTCCAATACTTTCGGCCGCGCAATTCCCAACAAATCGACATTTGGATCCAATACATGGAGCACTCCGATAAACGTCGAAACCGCGCGCCCAAAAAAGGCAAATTCAGCCGGCAGCTGAACCGGCTGCGTCCGGACAATTTCCTGTATGTCCCGCAGCAGCCGCTCTACTACAAAACTGTCCATTTGCATCAATTCATTCGACTCATAGGCCGTGACGAGTCGTGAAATCGTATCCGCAAGCAAGCGCCGGTCCGCCTGCGGAAGCAAAAACCGCAAATCTTCCAGCCCGTCAAGCACTTGGTCATAGTTTTTGAAAAGGATGCCTTCCGCAATCCGCAGCACCGCCTGAGAATCCGATTTGGTGATGACCCCTGTCATACCAAAATCAATCAGCACAATGGTTCCATCCGGTTTCAGCAGAATATTGCCGCCATGAGGATCGGCATGGAATTGGCCGCCGTACAACACCTGTTCCAAAAACAGCATAAAAAGCCGTTCCGAGATTTCCCGCCGGTCCAAACCGTGTTTTTCAATAAACGCCAGATCCGTTATACGCGCCCCTTCAATCCATTCCATGACGAGCACGCGCCTTGTCGAAAACTCTTCATAGTATACGGGAAAATAAATGCTTTCCATATCACCGAAGCGATCTGCAAAAGAACGTCCACTATGTAATTCCTTCAAAAAATTCAGTTCATTGCCGATGGTTTCGGTCATTTCCAAATACAATTGGGTAAAGTCGATTTGTTTGGAAAATGGAGTAAATGTTTTCGCCATCCAGATGACAATCCGGATGGCCTGAAAGTCCGCCCGTAAGATGCGATCCGTTCCAGGACGCTGGACTTTCACCGCCACTTCTGTGCCGTCCTGCAATGTACCCTTATAAACTTCCCCAATAGAGGCCGAAGCCACGGCTGCATCCGATAAAGACGTTAAATAAGTTGTGTAAGGCGTGTTCCACTCCTTTTCCAGCACGGAAACGATTTTTTCCCTTGGAATGGACGGCACACGGTCCGTCAGCCCTTCCAGCTCCACCAGAAAAGAAGGCGGCATGATATCGGCACGTGTGGACAGGAACTGGCCCAGTTTAATCATCAGGCCGCCGAGCTTCAACGCCAGTATTTTGTAATCCTTTGCTTGTTTCGTCACCATTTTGTTCCACTTCTCCATCACCAACGGATTCCAGTCTCCGCGGTGGCGCCTATGGAAGAACAGCACTTGTAAATAGAACCTGACTGCCATAAGGACAATCCGGCTAATGCGGATGATTGGAATACGATTCATGTAACGGTTCCTCCTTTGAATTTCATTATAAGGATTGTTGGCGGAATAGTCCAAAAAATGGTATGTTTGAAAAGCACAGCAGGTTTGATAAAGGGGGATGGAAATGGACACAATCCATTACGAACAACAGGGAAGTCTGGCATTTATCACTTTCAACAGACCCGAAGCGATGAATGCCTTCAATTACGATATGCTGGCGGAACTCGGACAAGTGGTGGAAGCGATCCGCATCAACCCGGACATCCGGGCAGTGGTATTTACAGGAGCAGGCGAAAAATCGTTCAGTGTGGGGGCCGATTTAAAAGAACGCAAAACATTGACCGAACAACATGTGAAACGCAACCTCTATAAAATTGGCGAAGTCTTCACGACAATTGAAAACCTGCCGCAGCCGACGATCGCCATGATCAACGGCTTTGCGTTCGGCGGTGGCATGGAACTCGCATTGGCGTGTGATTTCCGGATCATCGCAGACGACACCCGCATCGGGCTGACGGAAACAAGCTTAGCCATCATCCCGGGGGCGGGCGGCACACAGCGGTTGCCGAGACTGATTGGCGAAGCAAAGGCAATGGAGTTGATTTTGACGGCACGCCGTTTGACCCCTGCAGAAGCGCTTGAATACGGTGTTGTAACCAAACTGGCAGCACGCGACAACTTGGCGGAAGTGACCGGGGAATTCGCCGATACACTGCTTGCCAATGGACCGATTGCTTTGCAGCAGGCGAAGTTTGCCATCAAGAACGGCATGAACGCCGACTTGCAGACAGGGCTCCAGATCGAGCGGAAAGCGTACGAACTGACGATTCCGACAGAAGACCGCATCGAAGCGCTGAACGCCTTCGGTGACAAGCGGAAACCAGTGTTTAAAGGAAAATAACCATCCAAAGAGCTATTCCATAAGCATAAAAAAACAGGTGGAGAAAATTCTCCACCTGTTTTTGATATTTACTGCTTCTGCTACTTTGATCTCTTGATTGAGCATAAAAATTCTTCATCACAAGGAAACAAAGTTGTTTGGAGTGCAGGCGCTCGACTCCTGCGGGAACAGCACGAGCCGAAGACCCTGGAGCGAGCAGAGCGAGTGAAGCGGCTGAGGCCGTGCCCGCGGAAAGCGAGCGCCGGAACGGAAAACAACTCTTTTCTATATCATCCTTATAAATACTTTTCCATCCAGCCTGTAATCTGTTCCAGGCGGGCAAAACGCAGATTCGGTTTACCGGTGCGCGACAAGTTATGGTCGGCTTCTGGGAAACGGACAAATTCCGTTTCTTTACCCATGCTCTTCAACGTAATATACAGCTGTTCGGATTGCTCGATCGGGCAGCGGTAATCGTTTTCCGAATGGAGAATCAACAACGGCGTTTCCACGTTTTTCGCGTACTTCAACGGAGAATGGCTCCATAACTTATCGACATCCGTCATATCGGCACCAATTTGCCAATCGCTGAAGTAATAGCCGATATCCGACACACCGAAGAACGAAATCCAGTTGGAAATCGAACGCTGTGTAACAGCTGCCTTGAAACGGTTGGTATGACCGACAATCCAGTTGGTCATAAATCCGCCGTAGCTGCCGCCTGTAACGCCGAGGCGCTTCGTGTCAATCCAGCTGTTTGCGGCAATGACATCATCAAGGGATTTCATGATGTCTTCGTAATCGCCGCCACCGTAATCCCCCCGCACTTCATTGACAAATTCCTGGCTGTAACCGTGGCTGCCGCGTGGGTTGACGAATAACACACCGTACCCCTGAGCTGCCAACAATTGCATTTCATGGACGAATGTATTGGCGTACATGGCATGTGGGCCCCCGTGGATATTGACGACCAGCGGGTATTTCTTTCCTTTTTTGAATCCATAAGGCTTGATAAGCCAGCCATGGACCGCCCAGTCTTTTGCGCCTCTGGCAATAATCAGTTCCGGTGCAATCAATTCCGTTTCTTCCAAATAGGTTTTATTGAAATCAGTGAGAGCTTCCCGTTCGCCCGTTGCAATGGTCAGTTTATATAATTCACCGGGGTTGACCGGGTTGCTGATGGTGGCCAGCGCAAAAGAACCGTCACGCGAGATGTCATAGCCGTATACATGCTCTAAATCAGGAGACGCCGGATACAAGGCACCATCCAAGGAAGCAAAATACAGGCGTACATCGCCCATTGCGGACACCTGGAAATACAAATGATCATCTTTTGTCCAGACAGCAAGCGGCGCGTTCGCTCCCTGCTGATGGTCTGCTGCCACATAATCGCCAACCGGCAAATCCAGGCTTTCCGTCAGGCAAACACGTGATTTTCCGTTGACGTCCGCGACATACAGCTCCATATGCGTGGCGTTTTCAAATTGGCGCGTGTTGCCGCCGAACGCAATTTTCGTGTCGTCATGGGAAAAAGCCGCTCCTCCGAAAGGTCCTTCTTCCTCGATCAACACCGTTTCTTTTTTCTTGTCAGTATCATAAACATACAGCGACTGGCGGAACACAAAATCGAGATTTTCTTCACGTGTCACACCGTATACCACTTTCCCACCGTCATGGGACACCGCTTCCAGGCTGTACTGATAATTCCCTTCTGTGATCTGCTCCACTTCTTTGGACTCGATGTCAATCATACCGATGTGTCGGTGGTACTCTTTCGGCAACAAGCCCAGGCCGTCCGCTTTGTACTTCATCTTATCGACGACATACGGTTCCGGTTTTTTCTTTTCATCTTTGTCTTTTTCCTCTTTATCGGTGAAGGTCTTGCCTTCTTTGACAAGTGCGCTGAACCAGATTTTCTTGTTGCATGGAGACCAGCGGAAACCGGTGACGCCTTTTTCGAAATCCGTCACGGCTCGTGCTTCTCCGCCCTGGGCCGAGATGATGTATACCTGGTTTTGGTCGTCGCGATTGGACAGAAAAGCTACGGATTTTCCGTCTTCAGACCATTGAGGGGAAGAAACACGTTCTTTGCCCTGTGTCCATTGTGTCACTTCTCCAGTTATCAAATCGACATGATAGAGATGAGCAATGTATGTATTGTCTTCTTCATTGATATGCGTCCGTACGAAAACAGCCCGTTTGCCATCCGGTGAAATCTTTGGATCTGTCACTGACACCAATTTGGTTAAGTCTTTTATTTCTACCGCTTTTTTCTCCACTTGAAGTCCTCCTTGCAGGAATTATTTCGATAATCGCAATACTTGCTTCTTTACTATAATGAAAAAACTCAGTGTTTTCAATTAAATCATTCAAAAATAGGCTCCGGAGTTAATCCGGAGCCATATCCATCTCTCGTTATTCACTTTACTTCCCACGAACACAGCAAATTACTGGTCATGCTTTCTTGTTACTTGCTGATTGCCTGATCTTTCAGTGCACGGCGCAAGATTTTACCGGTTGTGTTTTTCGGCAGCTCGTCAAGAATTTCAATATGTTTCGGCACCTTATATTTTGCCAGGTGTTCAGCGCAATAACTTTTCAATTCGTCTATCGTAAGGTCCTGGTCTTTCAGAACAACATACGCATGGACCGCTTCCCCGAAATCGGGATCCGGCAAGCCGACCACTGCCGCTTCGGTAATGCCTGGATGTGTAAACAGCACTTCCTCCACTTCACGCGGATAGACATTGTAGCCGCCAACAATCACCAAATCTTTTTTGCGGTCGACGATAAAGAAATAACCTTCCTCATCCACGCGTGCCAAGTCCCCTGTATACAGCCAGCCATCCCGGATGGTGGCGCTTGTTTCTTCCGGCATTTTGTAATAACCTTTCATGACATTCGGGCCGCGTACGATCAATTCGCCCACTTCTCCAGGAGGCACTTCTTCTCCCAGTTCATTGACCACTTTGTTTTCCACATTGATGATCGAAGTTCCGATCGATCCAGCTTTCCGTTCACGGTCCACTGGATTAAAGCAAGTAACCGGTGATGCTTCCGATAACCCATATCCTTCGGAAACCCGGACGTTGAATTTGTTCTCGAAATTATGCAGCAATGCCACAGGCAAAGCGGAACCGCCGGAAATCGCCAGACGGACTGTATTGAAATCTGCCGGATCCACATCCGGATATTGATACATGAAGTTGTACATAGTCGGCACTCCGGCAAAAACTGTTGCCTTCCGGGATTTAACGGCGTCAAACACCTCTTTCGGATTAAAGCGCGGGACCAGCACAATTTCCGCTCCTTGCATAAGTGGTGCGTTGACTACCACTGTAAGCGCAAATACATGGAAGACCGGCAAAGTGGCAATCACACGGTCATCCGGCGTCATTTTCAAATATTCGCCAACATCCCGTGCATTGGAATACAGGTTCCCATGCGTCAGCATCGCACCTTTCGGCTTGCCGGTAGTTCCTGAAGTATACAGGATGACCGCGTTATCGTCTGTAGCCACTTCGACTTCTGTCCCGATAGCCGGCGCTTTTTTGAGAAGTTCCGTAAAATCAGAAACCTTTCCTTTCACTTCCGTCGGCAATTGCTGCAGTTTACCCGCAAGGTCCGGCTCTGTTTCGCACATAATATAATCCGCCACCGCCGGAAATGCCAAGTGCGCTTTTTCCACCAACGGCAGGAGTTTATCCAGTGCAATAACCACCTTCGCATCGCTGTTCTTTACAATGTAAGCGATTTCATCAGGGCTGTAGATCGGGTTGATCGGAACAGCTGTAGCACCAAGACGCATCGTTGCGTATAACGAAATTAAAAAATGAGGTGTATTGCTCAAAAGAAATGCGACATGGTCCCCTTTTTCCACGCCCAATTCCTGCAAAGCCCCTGCAAATTTCGCTACTGACTGATCAAATTCACCATAGGTCGTACCTTTTCCCATGAAATGATACGCCGTTCTATGAGGTTCTTGCGATGCAATGCCTTGAACACTTGTGACTAAATTCATCTTCCCATCCCTCTTTCGCGTTGAATGAATACTCATTCATATTTTAACTCTTTTCATTATAAAATAAATCTTCAGACAATACAACAGGCATCATGATTTTCATGATGCCTGCAAATGGGCGATGTAGCGCCAGCGGATCAAAAAGAAATACAGGACCTGCGCCAATGTAAAACCACCGAGCACAAGCGCCATCTCCACCAAAATCGACAATTGGGCAAACTCATCCCACACTACCTGCAGAGAGATAAAAGCAAAGGCGCTGTGCAAAAGTGCCAGCGTCCATGGCAGGAAGAATTGAGGCACCAGTTGCCGGTTAACAATTCTTCCAAGTTCTTTGTCCGTCATGCCTAATCGAACCAACAGCAAATACTGTTTCCGATCCCGTTCGAGTCCCGTATACAGTTTGAAGTAGATAAAGCTTCCGGCGGCCAGCAGGAATACCGCTGCCACCATGACACCAATGAACAACAGCAGGGCAAAAGAAGATTTGAACCAGCGGTACTCTTCTCCCGGGTTTTCAAAAAAGAAGTTCAAACCACTGAAATCTTCAGATTCCAAAGCTTCTTCTACAATGCTTGCCAACCCTGCCCCGACAGCGGCTGTTTCCTCCCACTCCGGAATGTGAAATGCATAATAAGTGAAAGTGGACTGGCCCGCCGCATAACCCATAAGCGGCTCGTCAACTGCCGCGAAATCAGCGTCATTAACCACAATGCTGTTGTAATTCAATGTGTGAATCGGAAACATCAGCTGCGGATAGACCGCATTGATCGACAGCGGCACCTCACTTTCCATTAACACCGTTTCAACCTGGCTGTCTGCCAGTATATCCAGCGATTCCTTCGAATAAGGAATAAACAGCGCTTGGCCTTGAGCAGGGTTGACCGGCTCATAGCCGAGTGCCACGGCCAAACGGTTAAAGTCGGATGCCGAGACAATGTCCACGTCGTTTCCCGTAAAGCTGGATGTCTGCCGTTTCACAGTCAATGGAACCAGGTCATACGCTAAGCGTTCGTTTTCCAGTTCCTGTGTCAGGCCATCGATGTGCTGCTGTTCCTCATCGTTGCCATTAAACGAAATATAAATCAGGCCAAGCGGATTGGATTCGCGGAAATCGCCTGTATAGGAAGTGAACGACGCCAGTGTTCCCACTGTCAAAAATGCTACCGTCGAAACGATGGTAACGATAAAAAACATTTGGGCGCTGTCCTTCAGTTTGACTGACGATTCAGCCAAAGAAACAAGGCGGGTTTTATTCCAATAAATACTTTTGTTCTTTTTGTACATATTCAAAAGAAAATGGATGGAATGCGTAAAAAACAGATACGTACCAAGCGTTGCAAGCGGCGGGACGATCAGCACCATCATATAGACCGTGGCGTCGGTAACCACTGATGCCAGTACGTAGGACAACGCCAACAGCAAAAGGCCAGTGTAGGAAAGAACTGTCGAGGACTTTGTCACTTCTTCTGTTTTCCAGTACCCCTGCAGCAAATCGATCACCCGTTTTGTACGGATAAAAGACACACTGATGAGCGTGATGATGATGAACAGGCTGGCAAAAGCGGCAATCGTCAAAACGAACGGCTGCCACGAAACATACAGTGGCAAAGCCTCCAGCTGCATGATTTCACGGCCGATCATGAAGAAAAATTTCGTAAAAGCAAAACCGAAAGCGATCCCCGTAACGGTGGAAACCCCGCCGAGGATCACTGTTTCAAAAAAGATCAGCTTGTTCAATTGTTTTTTGGTCATCCCCAAATGGACCAGTACTCCAAACTCTTTCGAACGCGCCTGTAAAAACGCACTCATCGAATAAAACAAGAAAAATAAGGTGAAGATGTATAAGACAATTTCTGCGATGAACATGCCGCGGACGGCCAAAACCCGTAAACTGTCTTCTTCGAGCAGCGGATGGAAGATGAACATCGAATAGACGAAAAAGACCATGACCGAAAAAACGCTGGCCAGAAAAAAGGCGGCGTAGCTGCGACGGTTGCGCAGCACATTATAATAAGCGAGTTGCCGTAAGGTCATTGACGCTTCCTCCCAATAAGGACAGAACGTTTAAAATGCGCTGATAGAAGGTCTGTCTGCGGTCATCGCCGTAGATTTCGTTGAAAAATTCCCCATCTTTGATGAACAGGACACGATCGCAATAGCTTGCAGCAATTGGATCGTGGGTCACCATGATGGTCGTGGTATGTTGTTCCTTGCTGACTTTCGATAATAATTCCAATACGTCTTTTGAAGCTTTGGAATCCAGATTGCCCGTCGGTTCATCAGCCAGGATCAACGCCGGCCGATGAATCAGCGCACGACCGATGGCTGTTCGCTGGGCTTCACCACCGGAAATTTCGTTTGGCCGCTTATGCAGGATGGACCTCAGATTCAAACGTTTCGCCATGTCCAGCACACGCTGTGCCATTTCATCTGTCGGAATGTAATCAAGCGTCAACGGCAACACCAGATTTTCCTCCACTGTCAGCATCTGAAGCAAATTGAAATCCTGAAATACGAACCCCAGCTGTCTTCTGCGGAACAGAGCCAACTCATTTTGATCAAGAACCTGCGGATTGATGCCGTCTATTAAAATTTCCCCTGAAGTCAATACATCTATGGTGGAAATCAGATTCAGCAAAGTGGTTTTGCCACTGCCCGAAGGACCCATGACGGCCAGAAACTCCCCATTTTCCACGTTAAAACTTAATTGGTTGAGCGCACGGTGCGTCACTTTTCCTTCATATACTTTTGTCACTTCATCGACTTTCACTAGCGACATCATGTTCCCCTCCTGTTGCAGTGTCTTGGTTGTAGAACAAGACGGATACAGTCGTCCCTTCTCCTTGGACTGAATCGATGGTCAGGCGATGACCGAGTTTTTTACATACCTCTTTTGCCAGGTATAAGCCCATGCCGGTTGATTCGCCGGTCTTCCTTCCATTTTCTCCTGTAAAGAACGCTTTTGTTACACGTGGCAAGTCGGAAGACGGAATGCCGATTCCTTCATCCCGAATGGTCAGCAAAACATGATGATCTTTGCAGGATGCCTGGATATATATTTTCTTGTTCGCTTCGAATGTATATTTGACGGCATTCGTCAAAAACTGGCTCAGGATGAATTTCATCCATTTACGGTCGGTGGGCACCTGAATATCTTCCGCTATCGCCAGTTCCGGATAGACCCGCTTGGAGATGAACAGCCGCTTGTGTTCCGTCAGCAATTCTCCTGCAAGTTGACGCAAAGGAACCTGCTCTATCTGCATGTCCTGTTCAAATGTATCCAGCCTTGCATTCATAAGCACCGTATCCAGTCCTGTTTTCAGCCGCTCCAATTCTTCCCGGACGCTGTCTTTATCCAATTCCCCTTGTTGCTGAAGCAGCAATTGCATGACCGATAATGGAGTTTTCATTTGGTGTACCCATTGATTCATAAACTGAAGATGCCGGTTTTGCGCAGCATACAGCGCCTGCACTTCCTGTTGGTAAAGTCGGTAAAGGCTCTGTGTATAAGCTTCCATTTGCAGCTGTTCCGGCGATTTTCCATCACGTTGCAAAGCATGTTCCATCGCTTTTGGTGTTGAAGTTATTTTCTGATAAAAACGATACCTTTTGATAAAACGGGCAATTAGAAAAGTGATAACCAGCAGCGTACTGATAACAAACGAATAAATCGCCGTATCGGCGTTGCGGAAACCGTCCAGCCAATACAGCGCCAGGATAAAGGCCACGAGCAGGGCCTGAAAGACAATGAACGCCGCGTGCTCTTTTAAAAACAACCGCAGCATTTACTGTTCCTCCTCGTGAATCAATAACCGGTACCCTGCCCCGCGCACCGTCTCAATCGTAGACAGTACCTGGTACTCCGCCAGCTTTTTTCTGACGCGTGTCATATTGACATTCAACGTATTTTCATCAACAAACGCCTGGTCATCCCACAGCTCTTCCAGTAACTGTTCCCGCGTCACTACTTTCGGATATTGTGAAATCAACAACTCCAATATCGTGCACTCCTTTTTCTGCAATGGAATTGCCACTGTCTTGACCGTCAATTCCATTCGCTCCAAAAACAATTCGATACGGCCGGCCTTGACCGATCGTTCTTCCTGTTTTGGTGCATATTCGCCGTAGGCTCTGCGTAAATGGCTTTTTATTTTTGCAAGGACGATTTCATAATGGAAAGGTTTCGTGATAAAATCATCGCCACCGTTCTCCAATGCAAAAACCTGATCCATTTCACCAGACCGTGCAGAGATGAACAAAATCGGGCATGTTGTTTTCTGTCTGAGCTGCCGACACCAGAAGTAACCATCGTAGGAAGGTAAATTGATATCCAGCAAAATCAGATGGGGATCAAATGCTTCGACTTCTTCGAGAATTTGATCGAAATCCTTTGCTGTTTCTACTTCATAATGATATTTACGAAGCGTATCGGCCAGCATTTCAGCGATTTTCAAATCATCTTCCACGATAAAAATCCGTTGTGCAGACACAAGAACCCCCCTTTCTATTTCTTTTCACATTAGAAGCCTGACTTCTCCAGTGTCTTCAACCACTGTTTTGAAGACTGTCGATCACAGTATGTAACTTAGTCCCATTTTAACAAAAGAGCCTGCTCAATAGCAGACTCTTCAAGAATTCTTAATAAATTAATTTCAGGAAATCTTCCTTTGTAATTCCGCCAAGATACGTCGGAATGTCAAAACCACTGATGGCTTCGTCCAACGAAGCACGTTCGTATTTGACACCTTTAATGGCGTTTTCAATTTCCGACACATCACCGACACCGAAGAAATCTCCGTAAATATTGGCATCTTTGATAAAGCCTTTTTCAACTTGAAGCCGGACATCAATGCCTCCCACCGGAAAACGGTGCGAATGTTTAACATTGAATTTCGGCGATTTTCCATAATTCCAATCCCAGTTGCCGTAGCGTTTTTTGGAAAGGGCATGAATGTTTTCCCAATCTTCATCGGTCAGTTCCCAGTATTGGACTTTTTCTTCTCCTTCAAAAACCGAATGCAGAATAGCTGAACGGAATTCTGTGATGGTCATCGGTTCTTTCAAATACTCCGAAATATTTGCGACACGGCTGCGAATCGATTTGATGCCTTTCGATTCGATTTTTTCTTTGCTGACTTTCAGCGCAGATACAACTGCTTCCACTTCTGTATCAAACATCAGCGTGCCGTGGCTATACATGCGTCCTCTCGTCGAAAACTGGGCATTGCCTGAAATTTTGCGTCCTTCCACCATCAAATCATTGCGCCCGGACAGTTCCGCGTTGACGCCGAGGCTCTGTAAAGCTGCCACCACCGGCTCCGTGAACTTTCTGAAGTTGCGGAAGCTGTTGCCATCATCCACGGTGATGAAACTGTAATTCAAGTTACCTAAATCGTGATAGACTGCGCCTCCACCAGACAAGCGGCGAACGACATGAATGCCGTTTGAATCGACGTAATCAGTATTGATTTCTTCTGCTGTATTCTGGTTTTTCCCGACGATGATCGAAGGCTCGTTTATGTAAAACAATAGAAACGAGTCTTTTTCCACGTCCATCGTGTTCAGCAAATATTCTTCGATCGCCAGATTGATGCGCGGATCGGTAATTCCTTTATTGTCTACAAAATACATGATTCCACTCCTTTACCTTTTCTACTTTTCCAGTTTAACGGATTTTTCAAAAAAATTCATGATTAAGGGTTGACGGATTCCAACTGTTATAATACACTGTTTTAAACACGAACAGTACTATAACAAAAAGGAGCTGGAATAATTAATGGAAAACGTCGTCGAATTTTTCAAGAACCTGCCTTCTAAACAATGTACAAGCTGTGGAGAGAAAATCGAAGAACAACATGAATGCTATGGAACACAATGTGATTCCTGTAACGAACTGTAGTAATACAGTGCAATAATAGTAAAAGAGCAAGCGCCGATCAGCGCTTGCTCTTTTTATTAATGGCCGGAATGTTCGTTCATCTTGTCCATTCCCTGTGAATCGTCTGTGTCATCCGGTACGATTGATCCAGGGTCCGGATCACCGACTGTGATTTCCTGCTTTGGCATGACATGGAGACGTCGAGCTGTTGTATGAGCCTGCATATAATACAAGCCTTCTTCTTCGAAAACCGTTTCCGCTTCGTAGACTCCGTCTTCCACGTGCTCAGCTTCAATCATTTCGCTGTCGTCACGGTTACCGGACTCCCATACTTCGTAGACCACTTCATCCGCATCTTCGACCGCTTCGCCACCTTGTGTCACAGTCGCTGACAAAACGACGTTCTCTGCCACTTCTGTTTGTTCCGCTGTATTAATTTCCACAATAATTTCTTCTGGCATTTCACCGGCACCAGCAGTATCGTTGCCGTTTGTACCGCAGGCTGCAAGCAGTAAAATCGGCAAAACCCATCCTAGTAATCTTTTCATCTTTAACTAACCTCCGCATAATAATGCCAACTAGCAGCGGGCAAGAATTCGGTTCGCAGCCGCCATTCCCTGCTCGACACAATCCGGCAAAGCAAACCCGTCATAAGAGCCTCCCGCCAATTGGATCATTGGAAACACTTGCTGCATTTCCTTTTTTGTTTCCGCTATCCGCTCCTTGTGGCCAACCAAGTACTGGGGCATCGCGTGTTTCCAGCGGGAAACCACGGTAAATTCAGGGGTGGCTTCAACTCCCAATGATTTCTTCAAATCCGCCAGTACCATTTTTTCGATTTCTGTATCCGATAAATCCACAATCGCTTCATCCCCGACACGGCCAATGAATGTCCTGAACAACTTTTTGCCCTCCGGAGTCAGCGATGGCCATTTCCGGTGCGCCATGGAGCAGGCAGTGATGACCAGATCACTATTGCGTGCGACTACAAACCCGTTCAACTCCGAAGTGTCCCTTACCTGCTCTCCGGAAAATGCCATCGAAATCGTAGCAATCGAAGTGGAAGGCATATCTTTCACATTCTCCAATAACCCGAAAGGTTCGAACAAAGGCTGCGCATGCTTATGCGGAATGGCAAATACCACTTCATCCGCCAGTACAGAAGAACCATTGTTCAAGTTTAAGAGGACCTGATCACCGCTTTTTTCCACAGCCATCACTTTGATATTTTTCAATACTTTACAGTCCGCCAACTCTTTTTCCAAGGCGTAAATCAATGTAGACAACCCGCCATCGAACGTCTGGAACAGGCTTTTCGATTCTGTATCAAACCCCATCTGCTCCACTGTCCGGTTTTTCCTTAATCCTCGAATAAGGCTGCGCTGTTTTTGTTCGGTGTTTCCCAGTTCTGGAAAAGTCGAATGCAAGCTCAATTTGTCAATGTCTCCGGCGTAGACACCGGAAAAAAGCGGCTCCATTACATTTTCCACCATTTCATTGCCAAAGCGCCGACGTAAAAAACGGCCAAGCGGCTGATCTTCATCTTCCGCCAGTGATTGGGGCAGGATAAAATCTCCTGCCACACGTAATTTTCCACTCCATGAACATAACGAGGAAGTAAGAAAAGGAGAAAAAACCGTCGGTACACCCATAACAGATCCCGGCGGCAGTGGATGCAAATGATTTTCCACTGCAATACTGGTTTTTCCGGTAGAGTTCCGGATCAACCGGTCCTCTATCCCTAAATCGCGGGCCAACCGATTGATGCTTTTTTTGCGGGAGAGAAACGAATCAGGTCCACGTTCTATTACAAAACCATCTTTACGCAGCGTCTGGACCTTGCCACCCAGCCGGTGAGTCGCTTCGATCAAAGTAACTTCCAGTTCTACCCCCTGCTCTTTCGACTGCTTTTGTAAGTAGTAGGCAGCAGTTAGCCCCGTTATTCCGCCACCGACTACTGCCACTTTCCGTACTCGTGCCGCCACATTTCCCCCTCGCTTTCCTCATCTTTTACTTTTCAGCCAATTTCTTCAGTACCACATCCGCTAAGCCGTCAATGAACAATGGCTGAACGTTCGGCATTTTAGGACGACGGTACGTGGCACCCAGTTCATCACACACCACTTTGCACTCGTAATCATTGTCAAACAGCACTTCCAAATGGTCCGCAACAAAACCGACTGGCGTATAAACAAAAGAGGTATATCCTTTTTGTTCGAACAATTCACGAGTCAAGTCCTGCACATCCGGCCCGATCCACGGTTCCGGCGTCTGCCCGGCACTTTGCCAGCCAACTTCAACGTTATCGACACCCGCAGCCTGTGAAATCAAGTCAGCTGTTTCTTTCAATTGATCCGGATATGGATCGCCATTGGCAATGATTTTCTCCGGCAATGAATGAGCTGAGACAATCAGGCAGGCTTTTGCCCGTTCCTCTTCGGACATTTCTGCAAAAGCATCTTTCACTTGTTCGCCCCAGTACTGGATGAATTTCGGTTCTGTATACCAGCTTTCCACAGATGTCAGTGAAATTCCGGCTTTTTCAGCAGCCTCTGCTGCGCGGCCGTTATACGATTTCACTGAGAACGTGGAGAAATGTGGTGCCAGCACAATCGATACTGCTTCAGTAATGCCATCCTGTTTCATCGCTTCCACTCCATCTTCAACAAATGGTTCAATGTGCTTCAAGCCAAGGTAAACTTTGAATTCGATATCATCCTGTACTTCGTTCAACCGGTCGCGCAACGCTTCCGCCTGGTCCTGCGTGATTTTTGCAAGCGGTGATAATCCGCCGATCGCTTTATAGCGGCTGCGCAAATCTTCAATGCTTTCTTCGCTCGGCTTGCGGCCGTGGCGGATATGCGTGTAATAGCGTTCGATGTCTTCTTCTTTATACGGCGTACCATACGCCATCACTAATAATCCCATTGTCTTTTTCAATCTGATCACCTCAAAAAAATTTTTTACATTCTATTGATTTGTTTTTGAATATAAGCAGAAAATTTCACTGCAATCCGCTTGGCGCTTTGGGGATGACTCCCGCAAGAAGCCAGGCAAAGAACGCCTGTCTCCTTGCTTCGTCGCTTATGCTGCCCCCATAGACGTGCCGGCGCTAAGAAATTTATTAAGTCATGAGCAATTTTATGCTTTCGCGCTGTTTTCCTAAAAGATATGGAGCAAACCAGCGAAGAAAACTCCACTGTCTCTGCATCTCTGCGCTGCTTCGTCGCAAAGACATTGGCCGCGGCAAGCGCAGCTGGTTTGCGGAATATCGGTGAGAAAAATAATTAAACTTATATAATTGTTCTAGTTATTCGCTTTGTAAGCAGCGCTGTATTCGTGAACGAATGCAGTCAGACGCTTTAGTGTGTCCGGCTGCACTTCCGGGAAAACGCCGTGTCCCAGGTTGAAGATATAGCCGTCCTGCTGCATGCCCATATCCAATATCGCTTTGGCGCGCTTTTCGATGACAGGCCAGTCAGCCAACAGGAAGGAAGGATCGAAGTTCCCCTGCAGCGATTTGGTCAGTCCCATTTCGCGGGCCTCGGAAATCGGCAGACGCCAATCAAGACCGACTACATCCACTGGCAAGTCGTGCCACTCTTTCGCTAAATGGCTGGCTCCTACACCAAAGATTGTCAATGGAACACCCAATGTCCGCAATTCTGCAAAGATACGATCCATGACCGGCTTGATGAAAATACGGTAATCTTCCACATTCAATGCGCCAACCCACGAATCAAAGATCTGAACAGCTTTTGCGCCAGCCAAAACTTGCGCTTTCACATAAGGGATAATCGTATCGGCCAGTTTGTCCATAAGTGCAAACCACATTTCCGGCTGTGATGCCATCATCGCTTTTGTTTTGTTGTAGCTCTTGGAAGGGCCGCCTTCTATCATGTAGCTGGCCAAAGTAAAAGGTGCTCCTGAAAAACCGATTAACGGCACATTCAATTGTTCCTGTGTCAAGAGACGGATGGTTCCCAGCACATAATCGACGTCTTGTTCAGGGTTGATTTCCCCAAGTTTTTCAATGTCAGACATTGTACGGATCGGATTACTGATGACAGGTCCGACTCCTGCTTTGATTTTTACGTCCACACCGATTGCCGGCAGCGGTGTCACGATGTCTTTGTACAAAATAGCCGCGTCCACATTATACTGATCTACCGGCAGCTTTGTGACATAGGCACAGAGCTCTGGCTGGTGCGTGATTTCTTCCAACGAATATTTTTCTTTGATCTTCCGGTATTCCGGCTGCGAACGGCCTGCCTGGCGCATATACCATACTGGTACATGGTCCGTTTTCTCGCCGCGGGCAGCCCGCAAATAAGTGTCATTGAATACTGTCATTCTGAATGTTCATCCCTTCATCACTGTCTTCTGCTGCGTCTATCTTTATGTCCGTACTTACTATAGACGCTCCCTTGCTTATTGTATAGTTTCCGCGCTCAAATGTCATAAAATAGACGCTTATAAAGTCACCAGTTGGACAAGATGTGTTTCGTGTAATTTTCTTCAGGGAACGCTATAATAAGAGTGTTGTATATTTAAGGAGGGGAATTTTGTGAATTTGTTTATGACCACTGGAACGTATGAGTACATGAAAAAAATGCGTGACAAATACCCGGAGGAAACGATGGTCGTCATGCAGGGAGAAAACACCACGCTGGTCCTCCACGAAACGGAAGGGAAAACTGTTTTTCAAACACCTCGCCGCTACGAAGTTGTAGACGGAACAGGCGAGTTCAAAGAAAAAGGGTTTTTTGTCTTCAATAATATACCGGTAACGGACGAAGGACGGCCGATTTTTGAACACCGTTTCAAAAACCGGGCAGGCGCCATTGAAAACGAACCCGGCTATATCGCTTTCCGTGTACTGCGTCCACTCGATTCCGACACATATGTCGTATTGACCGAATGGGAGTCCCCTGCATTTTTCGAAAAATGGAAAGAATCGCAGGCATTTTCCAAAGCCCATGCCAAGCCGGCTGAAGGCAGTGCGGAAAAACGGCCGAATATTTTTTCCGGCTCTTCTTATGTGACAACGTATAAAGCAAAACCTGAAGAAGATTAATAAGAGCCTGGTCTTCTCAAAAGACCAGCTACATAATGAACAGGAGGAAATTACTTGGTTTTTGTTATTTTTATTCTCGCTGCCATTCTCACGGTGTATGCGTCGATCAAACTGTCCGAATACGCCGATGTCATCAGCGAAAAAACAGCAATGGGTGGCATGATGGTCGGTACACTGCTATTGGCAGGTGCCACATCCCTACCCGAAGTTTCTACCAGCTTTTCTGCAGCTGCCATCGGCAATGCCGATATCGCAGTCGGCAATATGGTCGGCTCCAACCTTTTTAACTTATTCATCCTGGGAGCATTCGACTTTATTCTCCGAAAGCGCCGGATCCTGGACCGTGCTTCACGGGACAATATTTATACTGCGCTACTCGGACTATTATTAACTGTTTTGGTAATCATGGCGCTTTGGCTGCGCATTGATATTCAAATCCTTGGTGTTGGTCTGGATGCTTTGATCATCGCAGTTTCATACATTGTCGGTATGGTGGTCATTAACAAGCTGCCATCACTTGATCCTGTTGCAGAAGCTGCGGCAGAAGAGGAAGAAGAACCGGATAACCCAAGCGCTACACTGTCTCCAAAAGGGGCGATTATCCGTTTCATCATTGCCGCGTTGGTCATTTTGGCAGCAGGGACTGCCCTTTCCATTACCGGTGATGAAATTGCCATCATAACAGGAATCGGTTCCAGCTTTATCGGCAGCTTCCTGATTGCTGCTGCCACTTCGCTTCCTGAAGCCATCTCTGTATTCGTTGCATTGCGCTTAAGCAACGTCAATATGGCGGTCGGGGCGATTCTCGGAAGCAACATTTTCAATATGATCATTTTGGCGTTATCGGATCCTGTCTACACGGAAGGAACGATCATCGGCAATGTTTCCGGAGCCAGCATGATCATCGCGTTGGGTGTACTGGTCATGTCGCTTCTTGCTTTATATGCGCTAATCCGTAAAAACAGTGCGACTGTGATGACCTATGCTCTTCCGTCGGCGATAATCGTCGTGGTTTACTTTATCGCATCGTACTTAAACTTTACTTACTAAAAAAATATTGACATCAACATTCTGCAAAACAGCTGCACTTTCTCAAAAGTCGCAGCTGTTTGCTTTCATTCTGGATTAAAAAAGAGCCTATCCGCTCTTTTTTTTGTGCTATTATTTAATAATAACCACTTAAATTTCCGGAAGGGGTCTTTTCAATGATTGAAAAAATTTATGCGGAGCTGGACGCCGCTTATACCGAAATGGTGGAAATCCGCCGTTACCTGCACATGCATCCAGAGCCTTCTTTTGAAGAAAAGAGAACAGCCTATTATATCCACCATTATTACGAGCAGCTTGGAGTGGAAGTAAAGCATGGAGTCGGCGGCAATGGAATCGTCGCTACCATTCGCGGCGCCAAACCCGGCAAAACCGTGGCCTTGCGCGCCGATTTTGATGCGCTGCCAATCCAGGACCAAAAAGACGTCTCTTATAAATCGACGGTACCAGGCGTCACGCATGCTTGCGGACATGACGGCCACACTGCCACACTTCTGGTACTGGGAAAAATTCTGCATGCAATGCGCGAAGAACTTCCTGGGACGTACGTACTGATTCATCAGCATGCTGAAGAATTGGCTCCGGGCGGTGCCAAACCAATGATTGAAGACGGCGCGCTTGACGGCGTTGACGTCATTTTTGGAACACATCTTTGGTCGATGACGCCTTACGGCAGAATCGATTACCGTGTAGGTCCCATCATGGCTGCCGCAGACCGCTTTTCCATCAAAGTCCAGGGACGCGGCGGCCACGGAGCTAACCCGCACGAAACAAAAGATGCAGTGGTCATCGCTTCTCAACTCGTGACGAATTTACAGCAATTGGTTTCGAGACGTGTTGATCCCTTGGAATCGGCTGTTTTGTCCGTCGGCTCTTTTGTAGCGGAAAACCCATTCAACATCATTGCTGACCAAGCGCTTTTATCCGGAACTGTTCGCACATTCAGTGAAGACATCCGCAATTTAATGGAAACCGAGATGGAGCGTGTGGTGGAAGGAACCAGCCTGGCAAACGGCAGCAGCCATGAGTTCTCATTTGTCCGGGGCTATCCGGCAGTTGTCAATCATGAAGCCGAAACCATGTACTTGAAAAACATTGCCGAAACCGTTCCAGGAGTCAATGAAGTATATAATGCACCTCCTCAAATGGGCGGAGAAGATTTTGCCTATTACCTAGAAAAAGTGCCAGGCACTTTCTTCTTTACCGGAGCGATGCCGGACGGCGATGCCTACCCGCACCATCATCCGAAATTCGACTTTAAGGAAGAAGCCATGCTTGTAGCAGCCAAAACCCTGGCCGCTGCTGCAGTCAATGTGCATAACTGACTATAAGGAAAGCCCTGCATGTGAAAATGCAGGGCTTTTTCTATTTCTTTTTATTTTTATTCGTAAAGAAAACGGTGATTCCCGACACTGCCAGGATGGTGATGAAAACAGCCAGTGCCACGAGCGGCTCAGAGACTATTAAAAGGACGACGGCCGCTAATACAGCCTGCAGTGACTGCATGATCAAAATCAGCTTCCGCACCGCCGTTTCCCTGCTGAAATTCGTCAAAGGAAACAATTGGTCCATCCGGAAATGCTGTGTCTGCGTCAGCCCCTGCTGCAACTGGATGGCGGAAGCAAACGCCAATGCTCCTGCAAAGACAAGGATAGCGACTTGAAATGGGATCAGCCAAGCCCCTGCCATTACGAGCACCGTCAGCCGGACCCACAGGTAAAACAGCTCATCAGAACGGATGAAGGTCCTCCATACGAGATAGAAATGCGCATTTTGGGGTCCGGGTTTGATGAACCCATACACCCAATTGAGCCACATTCTCGTTTTGATCTTTCCTTTTATGTGTGGCACATCCGTAAAGTAATTGGCAAACTGATAAAAACGCAGCATCCGGTTTTCTTCCAGATCGATAAAATGCTCATAAGCGAATGCCTGTCCCGCCGTTTTGTGCTTGGTCCAACGACCGTAAAAAATCATGGCGAATAAGACCAACCCCGCCAGCAGCAATTGCCCTTCTACGTAAAAGTAGACAAATGACGCTGCTGCAAGAAACCGGATGAGGCGATCCCCCCACGCGTTTTCGCCCGCCTTCATCTGACGGAACGAAAACTCGGTCTGGATGTTCCACCATTTCAACAGCAGCAGCAAAATCGGGAACCCGATGTAATAAGAAGCGTTCATGCCGTATAAGGCGTTGACCATCGGCAAAGACACGATAAAAGCGATAACGGGAAAATACAATTGAGAAAAAAAGGACCATTTCAATGCTGGTTTGAGAAATTCACCCAATCTGCTTTCCATAGGAAGAAAATATACCGAATCCGCCCGTTTCAATAATGTCGACGGCGGACTGTAAGCAAGCAATAACCCGAATAGAAGGGCCAATACCCACGCGCCCGGAAAGTCTTCGGGAATATTCTGTACCCAATCACTGTAGGCGTATCCGGCTGCGCCGATGACAAACAGCAGCACCACCGCAATATGCCCGGTAAATATATATTTTAAATAATTTTGGACTTCCACCATATATGTTTGAAGCCGCTTCGACCAAAGATCATGCAAATTCTTCATTGATTTCATCCTCAGTCATCGCTATATACAAATCATCCAGCGAAGCGTCCGGCATATTGAATGCTTCGCGCAGATCCTTCATCGTCCCGCTCGCACGGATGGTACCGTTATGCAGAAGAATAATCCGGTCACAATAACGTTCGGCAGTGGACAGGATATGAGTGGACATTAACACCGATGCCCCTTTTTTCTTTTGCTGCTCCATTTGCTCCAATAACGATTTGATGCCCAGCGGATCAAGACCGACAAACGGCTCGTCGATGATATACAAATCCGGATCCACCAAAAATGCGCTCATGATCATCACTTTCTGCCGCATTCCTTTGGAGAAATGAGAAGGAAACCACTTCAGCCGCCTTTCCATCCGGAACTCTTTCAGCAATGCTGCAGAGCGCTGCTCAAAACGTTCTTTGTCCAGACCGTATGCCATCGCGGTCAATTCCAGATGCTCGCGCAGCGTCAATTCTTCGTATAAAACAGGAGTCTCCGGAATATAGGAAAACGACGAGCGATAAGCGTCCATGTCCTGCTGAAACGTCTTGCCGTTGAGCCGGATTTCCCCTGCTTTCGGTTCCATCAATCCGATGATGTGCTTGATCGTAGTACTTTTCCCCGCACCGTTCAAGCCGATCAAACCGACCAGCTCCCCTTTTTTTATCGAAAATGAAACATCTTTTAAAACGGGCTTTCGCGTATATCCTCCCGTTAATGATTGAACTTCCAAAACCGCCACTTCCAACACCTCTTTCATATGACATTATATCAAAACTGCCGACAATTTCGATCGAAACGGGGTTTCAAGTCTTTCTTTCTTAATTTCTTCAAAATTTATGTAACATAAAAACCACATCAGCGTGAAGAGAGCTGATGTGGTCCATCCAGTTGATGCAATTCTTATATTTTCCCTCTGTAAGGCATATAGGGTTGGAAGGGAACGTTCATAACAGACAGCGGTATCTCAATCTTGTCTCCCATTTGAATTTCATAAGGCGTGGTTAAACGGTTCGCTTCTTTCAAGTCTTCTACCGACAAATCATATTGCTCGGCAATATACTCCAATGATTCTCCTGACGCCATTTGATGCTCTTTTCGAATTCTTTCTATTTTACAGGCAGACTGTTTAAACTGAGGCTGCTTGGAAAGCGGATCAACAAAATCAGCCGTCAAATCATTGGCGGCTTCTTTTTTTGCCCAGCTGCCGAAATGGAAAGGAACAAATACCAATCCTTTCTGTACAGCATCCCCAATCCGTGCAGGCACTTCAATCCATCCGCGAGGCGATGAAACCCGCACTACCTCGCCTTGGAGGATGGACAACTCTTTTGCGTCTTCTGTATGAATCTCCACGTATCCATGTTGTGCTGCCATATGGAGGATGGGAGACCGTGCTGTCTTGGTGCGCGTATGCCAATGCCAGACGAGCCGGCCGGTTGTCAGCCACATTGGAAACGATTTGTTCGGCTGTTCCGCCGGCGGCAAATAGTGGGTGGGATGGAGAAGCGCTCTCCCGTCCGCTTTTTTATCCGCAAATTCTTTTTTTGTCAAAGCGCGTCCAGTAAACTGATCTTTGCCGTAACTTTGCGCATCTTCCACCGTTGTATGAAAAGTAAAATCCGAATACAGCCGTGGTGTGCCGAGAGAATCTTCACTTGGAACCGGCCATCTTAAGCCGTTATGCTTTTCAAGCCTGTCATACGTAATGCCCGTCATATCACAAGGGCGTCCCTTGGAGACCCGTTTGAATTCTTCAAAACATTCTTCCGGCGTGGTAAAAGTGAGGAGCGGATGTCCATCCTTGTCCTGTAAATCCATACGCTTCGAAAAATCAAGGAAAATGTCAAAGTCGGATTTTACGCCTTCAGGTGGTTCCACTGCTTTTCGCACAAGGTTGATCGTCCGGTCTGCGTTTTCCATCGTCCCTTCTTTTTCGCCCCACATAGCAGCAGGAAGTACGACATCTGCTACCGCAGTGGTTTCCGTTAAGAACGGATCCTGCACGACGACAAATGTATTCTCCATCGCTTTTTTGGCCCGTTGCCGGTTCGGAAGAGATACCATCGAGTTTGTGCCTATATTCCAAAACAACCCGATTTCTCCATTTTCAATCATGGTGATATGTTCTTCGATTCCTTTTTCAGGACCTACTGGCAATGTCATCATCTCAACATTCCATAACTCCGCCATTTCTTTTATATGATCCGGGTTTGTATGGTTGCGGTGTGCGGGATACGTTCCAACCCCACCTGCTGTCCGGTTGGCGGAAGAACTCGGCTGCCCTGCCATGTGCAAAGGACCGCTTCCCGGCTTTCCGATCAATCCCCTGATCAAATGAAAATTATTGATCGCAACGCAAGCCGTCGTTGCATCTGCGCTTTGATAAGTCCCCTGTAGCGTTGTGGTGACCAAAGAGTCAGTCGTACCCAGTTGTTCGGCAGCCCGCTTTAATGTTTCCAGTGGAATGCCCGTAACCTCTTCCGCTTTTTCCAATGGCCATTCTGCAAGTGCATCCGCCATTTCTTCGAAGCCAATTGTATGCTGGGCAATAAAATCCGTATCAATCTGTTTGTTTTTCACGACTTCACTGACCAAGCCATTCAAAAGAGCGACATTGGAACCCGGGTAAAGCTGAAGATGTAAATCCGCTTCCTTCGCAGTCAATGTTTTTCTTGGGTCCACTACAATCAGATACGGCTTTCCTGTTTTTTTCTTACGCTCCATGATTCGTTCAAACAACACTGTCCCTGTTTCCGCCAGATTGTGTCCGAACAGCATCAATGTATCGGTTTGGTCCACATCGTCATAAGAAGCGGGCGTTCCGTCTGCACCGAACGACTGCAGCAGACAAAACTCCGTCGTTGCTGTACACAACCGTGTATTGGCATCCATTAAATGAGTCTGCAATCCGGCACGTCCGATTTTTGCCAGTGCATAATAATCTTCGAGAAACCCTTGCCCCGTCGAATAGATGCTGATGCTGTTGGTTCCTTTCTCTTCCATGGACTGTTTGGCTTTGCTGACGATCAAGTTCATGGCATCATCCCAGGAAGCAGGCTCCAACGTTCCCTCTTTGTTTCTGATCAGTGGCGTGGTCAGCCGGTCAGGCGCATTATTGGCATACCATTGGTTTTCCCCTTTCGGTCCCAGACGGCCGCGGTTGATCGGATGGTCGCCATTGCCTTTGACACCAACAATTTTTCCATCTTTGACAGCTGTGTAACATCCACAGCCTACTGAACAAATATTACAAGTGCTGTATACCCATCGATCCACTTCTCCCTGGCTGTAGACGTTTTGATCAATTCGTTCATCTTCCCAGGTCCATGCCATTCTTTAGCCCCTCCTATCGAATTGTTGGAATGTAAAAAGTAGGTACCACGAATTTAATTTCTTCCTCCCCGTAAATCTTCTCCAATTCCATGGCTGCGTCTTCCAGGCTTTTCTTCATCTCAGGAAACACGGGTTTGAGCTCTTCAAATACGGATTTTGATGGAAGATTCATCCAATCATTGGCTCTGCCCCAAGCGCCGAACAACGGATTGGCAATTTCATGGTCGTGATAGACGATGCTGATATATTCCCTCACTGTAGCAAGTTCCGCTTGTTCCTCCTCTTTTAATTCGGGCAGCAATTTTGTCAATGTCTGTTTCTGCTCTTCAATCGACGCCCGAACCAAGGTTAATAACGGATGGTCAAAAGGGCTTGTCTCCTCCAATATTCGATTGGCGTTGTCCAAAACGTCTGAAAACAGGTTTTGAAGTTTTGTTGCCATCTTCTCACCTCCATTCTTTTTTCGGTATGCTCTCCTTACAACTTATGCCGGCTGACTTTTTGCTCATAATTCAATTTACTGAACTAGTTCCTTTAATAGAGCCATGATAAACATTGTTGGCAATCTTCTCATCCCCTGCCATAACTGCTTGGGACTTCCCATTCCGCCAGAGTCCAAAACGGAAGGCACTGCGTCTGATTAATATGGTAAACTGAAAGGAAACAGAAAGGATGATGACAATGACCGATTGTATTTTCTGCAAAATCATTGAAGGCGAAATCCCCAGTGTAAAAGTTTACGAAGATGACCATGTATATGCATTCATGGACATTATGCCGCTGTCAAAAGGACACACACTGCTCATCCCGAAATCACATAAGGCAAATATCTATGAGTTGTCTTCCGAGGAAGCAGCAAACTTATTTTCAGTCGCACCGAAAATCGCCCAGGCAATCAAAGAAACGTTCGAGCCCGTAGGCATGAACTTGCTGAACAACGCCGGCGAACAAGCGGGTCAAAGTGTCTTCCATTTCCACTTGCACTTTATCCCCCGCTACGGCGAAACAGATGGTTTTGGAATGAAATGGGTCAGCAAAGAAAAAGAATTCACATCCGAACGCATCCAGCAGCTCGCTGAACAAGTAAAAGAAAAACTAAGTTGAACTAAAGAATTATCCTTTTACTCTCCGCTTCGGTCGCTTTGGGCAGAAATCGGTGCTCCTGTTTCTGCATCGCTGCGCTAGCTTCGAAACATGAAAGGGCGTTGCATCGCTGCGCTGCTTCGTCGCAAAGGTATTGGACGCGCCGGCGCTGAATAAGCACTCTGCTGTTAGAAAAGAATTTTTTGGTTAACTTTTTGATGATTGCCTGCTTCGATATGGAGCAAAACAGCGGAGACTCCAGCGGGAGCAGTAAACGTGTTGGGCCACCAACACGTTTGCGATGAAGTGCTGAAATCCACTCGGGCGTCTAGCCCGAGTTAGTTCAGCGCAAGCCCGCAGGAAATACATGGGCCGAACTCCCTTCGGCCCTGTATTTGCGACGAAGCAGCGCAGCGATGCAGGAGCACAGGGTTTTAGCGCAGCTGTTTTGCGGAATATCGTCAGATTAAAATGATTAGTTCAACTTATATAAGTTGAAAATGCTTGATTTAAACCGCTGTAACAGATAGAATCATGATAAGTTTTCGCTGTCGGCCACGAGGGCACGCCAGGAAAAACAAAACTAGCTTTGAGCTGAGGAGAGATGAGAAATGAATACGAAGAACTTGGTATTGATGGCGCTGTTAGTCAGCGTAGGGGCTGCACTTTACGTGATTATCCCCGGAATTAACGGCGGCATGAAACCCGATTTTATGCTGACGATGATGTTTGTCGGGATCCTGCTGTTCCCTAATGTAAAGTCGGTATTTTTACTGGCGGTGACAACCGGAGTCATTTCCGGCCTGTTCTCCACATTTCCGGGAGGATTTTTTCCGAATATCGTTGACAAATTTGTAACGGCGTTTGTCTTTTTTGCAGCTGTAGTTGTGTTGAAGAAATTTGTTTCGAAACTTCCAGTTGCCATCATTCTATGTGCGGGCGGTACGGTCCTGTCAGGGAGCGTCTTCCTGTCGGCTGCCATTTTCATCATTGGAGCCAATATTCCATTCAGTCTGCTTTTTGCGACGGTGGTATTGCCGGCAATGGCGTTGAACGCCATCGCGTTCGCCTTGATCTATCCGATTGTCATCACATTGGTCAAACGGTCGAAGTTCGAAACCGCCGTTTCGCAAACAGCATAAAGAAAAAGCTTTTCCCTGTATTTCAGGGAAAAGCTTTTTTTCGTTGAATAGTCATTCACCTTTATGTTTTAATTAATTGAAACAGTGGAAAACAACGTTATAGGACGAAAGGGGCGTTTGGCTGATGAAAGCATCAACATTTTTTCTAGGACTTACTACTGGACTCGCAGCTGGAGCTGCAGCCACATTATTTTCCACACCCCAATCCGGGAAAGAATTGCGCACTTCCATGAAAACTGCATCTTCCGATTGGAAAGAAAAATTAGCGGATGTAAAAGAGAAAATTGATAACTTGAAAGAGTCGGTGTCTGAGCTGACCACCGAAGCAAAAGAACAACTCCCCGAAACAATGGATGAGTTGAAGAAATCGTTGGAAAAATGGCAGGAAGAAACGGCTCCCGCCAAAGAACATCTTCAGCTTGAAATACTGGCAATCCAGAATTCGATGGAAGCACTGGAAAAGGCCATCAGCAAGAACAAGAAAAAAGACGATGAGCAAGAACAGGAAAAGAAAAGCTACATTGAGTACAGCGACACTGACGACGATTCCGATAAAGACTCCGACAAAGAGTCCAAATAAGGATGACAAACTGCCTAAATGGCAGTTTTTTTTTAGGCTTTTAAATTTTTTTATTATTCACACTTTAATCCTCTTTGTTTTACTGCTATAATAAAGAAAAATATTTGGGGGAAGTTGGTGCAGTATTATGAATGAACGGGAATACACGATGAAAGAAGCAATGTTATTTAGCCAACGTATTGGCCAGTTGTCGAAAGCACTATGGAAAGCAGTAGAAAAAGACTGGCAAATGTGGATTAAACCATATGATTTAAATATTAACGAACATCATATCCTATGGATTTCCTATCACCTGCGAGGAGCTTCCATTTCCGACGTAGCCAAATTTGGCGTCATGCATGTTTCCACTGCTTTTAATTTTTCAAAAAAATTAGAGGAGCGGGAGTTGCTCGCTTTTTCAAAACGCGATACCGATAAGCGCAATACATATGTCGAATTGACGAAAAAAGGAGAAGATCTGATGGCGGAGATGATTGAAAATTATCACGAGACTCCCCATTCAGTGATCGATGGAGCGATGCCGCTGCGTGATCTGTACGGAAAATTCCCGGAATTTCTGGATGTCATGTGTGTTATTCGAAATATCTATGGCGATGATTTTATGGAAATTTTCGAAGCTTCCTTTAAGAACATCGAAGAAAAGTTCAGTGAGGAAAATCATATTATCGAAGCCATTGAGAATTGATGAAAGCCCTCTCAAAAATTTAATGTATTAACCTATTGCATTTCCCGGAAAATCATCGTATTGTATGTATCGACTCATAAGAGAATTTTACTTAGAGGAGATGCATCGCATGCATTGCTGGAAAACTATAAATGTAAAAAAACAATACGGATTTGACCGTTTATTCATGCTGTCTTCACTAAGTGGCCTTGGTGTTTTCATGATCTTTTACGTCGCATTGAATATATTCTATTCCGCCACTTTATCGGATCAGTATTTTCTGCTGTTCCTGTTGTCGATGATCGCTCTTTATCCGCTTCATAAACTATGCCATTTTCTGCCGCTTGTCGGTTGCCGAAGAAGTATACGCCTTGTTTTTAAAAAACAACTGGGATTGATTCCGCTGATTTCATTGCGCATCAAAGAGCCGGTTCCTAAAATGCATTTTATTTTCGCATTGATCTCTCCTTTTTTACTGATCAACTCAAGCATCATTCTGCTGGTCGCCAGCATGCCGGCTTACAGTCATTATTTCGCGATGCTGTTCGCTTTTCATTGTGCGCTGTGTTTGACTGATCTGGTTTATATCCGGAACTTATCCCGCTCACCTAAATACGCACTGATCGAGGAAACGGAAAACGGGTTTCAAATTCTTGTGCCGCAAGTAATTTCCTAAACCTGTTTTTTATCTCGGTATTTGTTATACTAGAACCTAAGGTCAGAGGGGAGGAAGCTCATGATTATCGGCTTAGTTGTTGTGTTCTCGATACTCTATTTATTCCAAATCAATCGAATGACATATGCGCTTGTCACTTCACGGGAAATCCCTGAAGAAAACCATCAAAAAATATTCCGTACAATCAATATATTGATTACGATATTACTGGTATCTTTATATGTAGGCGTAGAATTTACTCCATAAGTTCATTTGCCCTCAGCAAATGAACTTTTTGTATGAAACTTTTCCGGTCGGCGAGCGTCTGAATTAAAGTGAGACTTACATCCAGAAAGAAAGTTAGGAGAGAAAACATGAAAAAATCAATATTGACTTTATCTTTGGCTGCCTCTGTATTGGCGTTGTCAGCATGCAGCGACAATGGTTCAGGAGACAGTGAAGTTGTTGTATCCTCTGAAGTGGGAGACATTACAAAAGACGACCTTTACGAAGAAATGAAAACATCTGTCGGAAAACAAGCCGTGCAGATTTTAATGATTGAAAAAGTGCTCAGCGATCAATACGAAGTAACCGAAGAAGAAGTCGACGAAGAATTCGAAAGCAACAAAGAACAAATGGGTGAGAGCTTTGAACAGTTCCTTGCTCAAAACAATCAGACTGAAGAAAGTTACCGGAAAGTGATTCGCTTGAATTTACTGCAGGAAAAAGCGCTGACTGAAGATGTCGAAGTAACAGACGAAGAAATTGAAGCACAATATGAACGTCAAGGTACAGAACTGAACGCACGCCACATCCTCGTGGAAGATGAAGAAACTGCAACTTCCATCAAGGAAGAATTGGACGCTGGCGGTGACTTCGCTGAATTGGCTGAAGAGCATTCAACTGACGGTTCTGCAGCAGATGGCGGCAACCTGGATTGGTTCGGAGTCGGTCAGATGGTTCCGGCATTCGAAGAAGCTGCCTATAACCTGGAAGTCGATGAAATCAGTGAACCTGTACAGTCGGAATTCGGTTTCCACATTATCCAGGTTACCGAAAAGCGGGAAGTTGAAGATCAACCGGCACTGGAAGATCAGCGCGAGTCAATTCGCCTCGATATTGCCATGTCAAAAGCTGACCAGGCTGCATTAATCCCGAAAGTAGCGGAAATGATGGAAGAAGCCAATATCGATATCAAAGACGAAGAATTGCAAGGTGCATTGGACGAAATCATGAATGCCCAAGCAGCTCCTGCTCAATAATAGCAAGCAGCAAAACCCCCGCCCTCTAAAGAGGACGGGGGTTTCTTCATTGAACATTGGGTTTGTAGAATGAACGGTTGTCGAGCGGGAACAATCGCTCCGTAAATTCTCCCGGTTTCGTCTTTTCCAACGCCCGGTCGAGCATCATCATTTTGGCATCGATGTTATCGATATAGTGAAGAATTTCCGCTTCTTTGATCATCGGCTTTTTTGGGCTGCCCCATTCTTCTTTCCCGTGATGGGACAATACCATGTGCTGAAGAAGCAGCACTTCCTCGCCTTCAATGCTCAGCTCTTCTGCTGCCTTGGAAATTTCCGTGACCATGATGGAAATATGGCCAAGCAAATTCCCTTCCACTGTGTAACTGGTGGAAATGGGACCGGACAATTCAAACACCTTTCCGATGTCATGCAGGATGATCCCTGAATACAGCAGGTCCTTATTCAAAGACGGATAAATGTCACAAATGGATTTGCCGAGTTTCAGCATCGACACCACATGATCGGCAAGTCCTGACACATAATCATGGTGATTCCGTGTTGCTGCAGGGAATGTCAGAATCCGCTCCTGGTATTTCTTCAGCAGATGGCGCGTAATACGCTGAATCTGCGGATTTTGCATATCAAACAGATATTTCAATATTTCTTCCAGTAACTCGTCTGTGCTTTTCTCAGAAGAAGGGACGAGATCACTGATACTTTTCTTTTCTTCCGGCTTCGCAGGGCGGATACTCTTTATGCGTAATTGGTTTTTCCCCCGGTAATTATGGATTTCACCGCCTACACGGACAATCGTTTCTGCGGCGTACATGGCTTCATGTTCATCTTTTGTATCCCACAGTTTGGCTTCAATATCACCACTTTTATCCTGCAATACGAGCGACATGAATGGATTGCCTGTAGTTGTGACTCCTTTTGTCGATTGTTTGATGAGCAGGAACGTATCCACCGTCTCCCCTACTGCACGTTGCGTAATTCCTTTTGTCATGTATGAATCCCCCTCTCATTAGTAGCCACTTCAATAACACCGGCATTTGGCCATATCTGCTGCATGGTGTCATGGCATGTAAAATAAATAAACTGATGCTGTTGCTGCAACTCTGTTAATAAGTTTATCATTTGCTGCAGCCTGCTGCGATCGAAATGAACAAACGCGTCGTCCATGATGACCGGAAACGGGTGGCTTTCCCTCATGGACTGTACCAGCGCCAACCGGAGTGCCACGTAAGCCTGTTCTTTTGTTGCCTGGCTGAGTTCAGCGATATGGAACCTCAGTCCTTCCGGTGCTATCGCTTCAAAATAACCGTCGGGATTGATTTCCAATTGCTCATAGGCCCCCTCCGTCAGTTTATTGAAATACTGCTGGGCGATCGCAATAACCGCAGGTAATTTCTTTTCTTTCAACTCTTCCATCGTCTGTCTAATAGCTTCCGTAATCGCTTTATCAACCGACCAGCGTTTCGCGAGTCCGGCAAGCTCCGCTTTCTTTTCCTCGAATTGCTGAAGCTTTTCTTCATATGCCTGATCTGATAACAGGGCGTTGATGCTTTGTTGTCTGTCTGCCTGTTCAGCGAGCAGCTCTTTTCGCTCTTCTGCCAAATTCGCCAGTAGCCCTTCTTGATCTGCTATATAATCTGCCGCGCTGCTGTCGTCAAAGCTGAGAGGTTTTTCGACCTTTCCCAACGTCTCCAACTGTGCATCAACCGGCGACCGTTCTTGCACCAGCTCTTTTCTCTTCATGTTTGCTTCCCATGCACGATAAAAGTCTTCCGTTTCTTCCACACCTGCTTCAGTCAATAAATGCCGTCGGTCTTTTTCCAGCTGATCCGATAAAGTCTCCAGCTGTTTTTGTTGATTCTCCAATTCTTCCAATTTTTCCAGCTGTTGCTGATGTGCAGACAACCGCTGTTGACGAGCATGGTATTCAGAACGAAGCATGGCGTATAACCCATCTGCATCAACTGTCTTTCCTGTTGCCTGTTCCGCTTTCAGCAGCCACTTGTTCAATTGTGCTGTGGCTCCTGCAGTCTCTTCCTTCACCCGTTGGCGACGTGAATGAATAGCTTGGATTTCGCGCAGTTTTTCAAACAAGTCGAGTACAACGGAACGGTTGGAAGATGGGTCAATGCCCATTTCCGCCAGGAATTGCTCATATGCCTGTTTTGCCGAAAGTTTTTCTGGATCGCTGGAAAGCTGTGCCACTCTCTTCTTGGCAGCTTCCAGGTCTCTTTTCATGTCTTCTGCTTTTCGGTCATAAATGTCCAGTCGGCGGACCAGCGTTTCAAATTCACTTTCCCTGCCTTCATACTCTTTTAATACCTCTTCATAGCCGTCTGTCGATGGCAGGTTCTTGCCGCTTTTTACAACCTGCCAAACTCCGGCCACAGCGACCAGCAGGGCAATCACGGCTACTGGGTAATTGGTTTGCAGAATGCCATAGACCAGGCCCAATGCCCCCAGGACAATCAGGAGATAATTGGCCCCGGGATTTTTGATCGGACCCTGTATACGCTTGGCGGCTCTTGCTTCAGCCAATTGTACTTTTGCAGAAGACCATTTCTGTGCGCCAGCCCGTTCTCCTGCTGAAGGCTGATGCTGAAGAAAAGCATTCCATTCTTTCTCAAGTTCGTTTGCTTTTTCCTGCTCTTCTGCTAACTTCCGCTGGTGATAACGGCGGTTTTCTTCTTCTACATCCGCTTTTTGGATGAATTCCACCAGTTGCTCTTCTTTGTTTAACGAAACATCACTTTTCAAAATTTCCTGTTCTTCCATGCCGACCAGTGCCATAAGCCTCTCTTGATCATCTGCCAGCTGTTCTGCTTCTTCTGTTTTTTGTCGAAGCAGTGCACGCAATTGATGCCATTCCGACTCCTGATTCAATAAGTGTTCGATCTGATCCAGTTCCGGAGAAACAAAGCTGTCCGCGTTCAGTGAAGCCATTTCTTGTTCCACATGCTCCAGCTGAGCACGGGTTTCCGAAATGCGGTCGATGATTCGGTCCATACGCCGACTGCCATCCGCCGGGAAGTCCCTATTTGGCAAACCTGCAATTTTTTCATCCAGGTTCTTTTTTCTTTCAATCAACGGTGCTGCCTGAAACCATTTTTCCGCTTGTTTTAACTCATCGCTTACCCGCTTTTCTTCCCTGCTCACTTTTTCCAGCCGCTGTTCGATTTCCTTTACTCTTCTCACTGAAGGTTCATATTGTTCGATACGGGCTCTGTAGTCTTTGATTTCCCGATCTATTTCCTTCAATTCTTCAATCAGAATGTTCATGTCCGGATTGCGTCCGCCTTTTTTAAACAAGCCGGCCATTTCCTTTTCCAGACGTGTTTCCATTTTGGCAATCGTATCAATGCCGGTGGTGCCTGAAGCGAGTAACGTTCTGCTCAATTCCTCTTCGGTCATCTTCTCCAATCCTTGAAGCTCATGGATGGAAAAAGAAAACACCGCTTCAAATGACGACCGGTCATAATTGCGCAACAGCAGCTTCAGTTGTTCTTCACTGCCACGTCTTCCATCTTCGAAGAAGACAGTTACATCGCCGGCAGACTTGCCTTTGACCCGTTCAATGATGACTTTCCCGTAAACCTGATCGTTGATATGAAGCTGACCACCATATTTCCCTCCGGACTTTGGTTCGTAGCGCTGCAAAGACAGATTTCGTGCCGGGTAGCCGAACAAAGTCTGGATGATGAATTGCTGGATGGTGGTTTTCCCCGCCTCATTTGGACCGTGGAAAATGGTGGCCTGGTCATTGAACTCGATGGTCCGGTCTTCATGTTTGCCGAATCCATAAATGATCGCTTTTTCAATTCTCATCAGTTCACTCCTTCAGCTGCATGTCATGACGTATTTTCTCTACAGCAAGCCGGCCAATTTCCTGTGTTGCAGAATCGTTTAACGTTTCAAGATACCTGCTTCCTTTCGGATGCCTGTACAGCTCTTTTAAAACCTCTTTCCAGTCATTCAATTCCCAACCGGTCAGCACATCGATGAGATTTTCGCTGAGCGGCGAGGTTTCGGAATCCAGCTGCGGACTCTCGAAAACCAGCTGATCGATCCAAACAAAGCGATCCAGCACCTCTGCAGTTTCTCTGACCGTTTCCATCAACTCAGTCTCTGTAACGGCATCGAATAATCCGGCTGTTTCTTCGTCAATAGAGGTAAATCGGAGATCAGCTATCATCGGTCCTTGATCTCCCCATGTTTCCAGCGTCTCTGCACACAACTCCAGCAATTCATTCATATGGGCAATTCCGCTGCAGTTGATCGGTATGGTCACAAATTGAATGGCTGAAGCTTCAACAAAGTGCTGATTTACTTGCTGTTTCGACAAGGTTACATCATAGAATCCTTTGGCTCCCGCTTCGTTCCGGTGGCGGCCCTGGAGATTTCCCGGATAGACGATCGGAGGATCCTGATGCAATACCTGCCGTTTGTGGATATGGCCAAGTGCCCAGTAATCGTAATTCCTGCTGAGCAACTGTTCTTTTGTAAAAGGTGCGTACACGGCATGGTTTGTATCGCCTTCCATGCTGCCATGCAGCATCCCAATATGCAAAACGTCCCGCTCTTCAGCTTGGGGGTAACGATTGACAACGGATTCTTTGATATGCCGTTCCCCGTAACTGAAGCCGGTGATGCTGACAGGACCGCCTGCCGTATCCAGCCGGATTTGGCCGACAGCAGCATCAAAAGCAAAGACATTGTCCGGCAATTCGAAACGGGTCCATTTGCCGCTCAAATGATCATGGTTTCCATAGCTGATGATGACAGGGATCCCTTGTTCGTGAAGACGCTGCATGCCAAGCTGAAATCGGTGCTGCGCCCGCAGGCTTCGGTTTTCTCCATCATAAATATCGCCGACTATCAGCAGAAAATCGGGACGCTCGTTTACGGTATACTCAATCAAACGGTCAAACGCGACAAATGTACTGTCTTTCAGCGCTTGCCAGTGTTCTTTCTGCAGCCCCTTCATACCGATGAAAGGACTGCCGAGATGCAAATCCGCCGCATGGATAAATCGTATATGGCCCATTTTATGACTCCTTCAAAACCGAATATTTGTTCCTATTTTACCATGAATAGGACACGAAAAAAACTGCCGGCAGAATTTTTCTGCCAGCAGTCCTTTTCTTCATTTATTATTCCCCAACCGGATTGCTTTTCGGATGTCTTTCAGCGATTGGGAAGACCCATACATCAAGACACCTCCACGGTATACGCGGGCTCCGAACCATCCCAATAACCCAATGGTCGCCAGCATGATGGCAATTGCCAGCAACGGCTCCCATAATGGCAGGTCCAGCATGCCGACACGCAGAAACATCACCAGCGGCGTGAAGAATGGAATATAAGAAGCAATGGTGACATAGGTGGCTTCCGGCATACCGATCCCTGAAAAAGCGATGAGGGAAGCGATAATGATCAAAAACATCATCGGCAGCATCAGCTGCTGGACATCTTCTGTCCGGCTGACCAGTGAACCCAGTAACGCCGCCAGTACTGCATAGAGAAAATAACCGAGAAGAAAGAATAAAACAGCAAACAGGAATGTCTCAATTTTCACATCTGAAAATCCGAAAACACTGAAAAATCCTTCTGTCAAATCCGTTCCTGCAGTTTTGATCGCCGTATATCCCGCTAATCCGAAAATCAGCATCTGGAGTATACCGAGCGTCCCAACCCCGGCTATCTTCGCAAACATATGCTTGACCGGAGACACACTTGAAATCAGGATCTCCATCACACGGGAAGATTTTTCGTTGGCCACTTCCATCGCAATCATATTGGGATAATAGATGACTGCCACATAAATGAGCATGATGAGAATATAGACAAGTCCCCTCGCCTGGCTCAACTCTTCCTGTGATTTTGAGGATTCAGACACTGTTTCCCGTTCGAAAGAGACCGGCATAAACAAACTTGTCATTTCCTCCTCGCTCAACTCAAGTGTTTCGGCAGTTTGCGCCGTCTGCATAGCCTGTAAAGCACTCTCTATGTCTCCTGTAAATTCATTGGCGGACTCCGCGACATATCGTGCAGACAATTGTTCTCCCTGCTCCAGCACCAAGTATGCCTCGATGCTCCCTTCCCTGATCCCTTCCGTCAATTCCTGTTCCGACAGCTCTGTCTGCATCGCTTGTGTATCACTGTCTGCGACTTCTAGCTGCTGCTGAAATTGCGGGAATAATTCCCCTGTTTCATCCACTACATGCAGAACGGATCCGTCTTCTTCAGAGCCCTGAAATACAGAGATGATATTCGGCAGATTCGCCATCAGAAAAAAAGCGGCTGCTACAATCACCGTCGTAATGATAAATGATTTCGTTTTGGCTTTTGGCATAAAAGCCTGTTTGAATATAATCCAGAAATTATGCATAAGCTTTGCCCACCTTCGCGATGAAAATTTCTTCCAGGGAAGGTTCTTCTATGGCGAAATGCCTCAATTTCCCGAGTTTTAACGCCTCTTCCAACAGTCGCTCCGCTGCCGTTTCGTCTGAGATTCGAAACAGGGCACCATCGTGGGTCGCCGTATAATTTTCGACTCCATGCACATCTGCCAGCCCTGACAACTCACTGTCCATTTTGATCCGGACATTTTGTTTGCCAAATGATCGTTTGACTTCACGGATGGATCCGCTGACCACCACTTTCCCGTGATCCAGGATGCTCATATCATCACACAGCTCTTCCACATGGTCCATACGATGACTGGAGAAAATGATGGTCGCTCCCTGCTTCTGGAAATCCAGGATGGCGCTCTTGAGCATCTCGACATTGACCGGATCGAGCCCTGAAAACGGTTCATCCAGGATCAGCAATGACGGATTGTGCAGAAGAGCCGCAATGAGTTGAATTTTTTGCTGATTGCCTTTCGATAATTCTTCCACTTTTTTGGTTGCGTAATGAGGTACTTCAAAGCGGTCAAGCCAATGCTCCATTTGTTTTTTTGCTTCGCTTTTCGGCATTTTCCTCAACTGTGCCAGATAGATGAGCTGTTCTTCAACTTTCATCTTCGGATATAACCCCCGTTCTTCCGGTAAATAACCGATTTCCGGGCTGCTTGCGTATGTAATGGATTTGCCGTTCCAACGGACTTCCCCTTCAGTCGGATCCAGCAAACCGAGGATCATCCGGAAAGTTGTTGTTTTCCCCGCCCCATTGGCTCCAAGGAAGCCATACATCTGTCCTTGATCTACGGACAGATGTAAATCATCCACTGCGGTGAAGCCACCAAATTTTTTTGTCGCACCTTTTACTTCTAAAGCCATCTTTATCCCTGCCTTTCACTTTCATTTATACGGACTTATTTTCAAAATGTTTCAAAATCCGAGGACATTTTTCTTCAAACCCTTTATACTTAAACTGAATAAGCATTCAGAAAGGATTGGATTTTCATGAGAACGTACAAATTGACTGCATTCGAACAAACCGGAAAACTGATCATGGAAGAAACGTTTACAGCAGAAAATGATGAAGAGGCAAGAAAAAAAGGAAGAGAAATTCTGGAAGAAAAAGAGTTAGTGAAGCAAACGCATCGCCTTGCTTCGCCTGCCGGGAAACTGTTATTGTTCCATTCGTGAAATTTATAAAGAAAGTGGCTGTTTTCCGTTCCGGCGGACGCTTTCCGCGGGCGAAGCGCTGAGCCTCCTCGTCGCAAGCTCCTGCGGGGTCTCATCACTCCGCTTTCCCGCAGGAGTCGCCGCCTCTACTCCAATCAGCCTTGCTCACTTGTAGAGAGTGATTTTATGCGCAATCGAGAGAATAAGGAAACAGAAGCGATAATAACATTAAAAACAGGTGGAGAAATTAATTCATTTTCTCCACCTGTTTTATTTTAGGTGCTTTCGAAAAGCTTATTCTTTTTTATATCCCTTTAAACGCCGGTTTCCGTTTCTCAACAAATGCCTGTATGCCTTCCAAGTGGTCTTCTGATTGGCGCATCGCTGTTTGAGCTGCCGCTTCCCGTTCCAATACTTTCTCCAGTTCATCCACTTTCAATTGGTGCAGAATATTCTTCGATTCCAATTTGGCCCGGACCGGAGAAGCGAGCACTTCTTTGGCATACGCTTCGGCATGTTCCAATGCACGGCCTTCTGCAGTCACTTCGTCGATCAGCCCTTTGGCCAGGGCATCATGTGCTTTCAGTGTCTGTCCTGCCCATATCAATTGCTTCGCCTTCGGAACGCCGACCCGTTCTTTCAGGAAGAAATGTCCGCCGCCATCCGGCACAAGGCCGATACCTATAAAATTCATCGCCAGCTTGCTGTTTTCTTCCGCGATTACGTGATCACAAGCCAGTGCAATACTGAAGCCAAGCCCGGCGGAAGCCCCGTGAATCGCTGCAATGGTTATTTGCGGCAATGTATAAAGGGCCTTCGATAACCGCTTCAGGTCTTCCATCACCAGACTCATATCCATCGGCTGATCCGGATCCATCATTTCCTTGATATCGCCCCCAGCTGAAAACGCTTTGCCTTCGCCGTGGATGATCAATACTTGAACAGTATAATCCTGCAATAAAGAATCAAAGCAATCCGCCAGTTCCTTCATCATTTTGCCGTTCATCGCATTCATTGACTTCGGCCGCTTCATGATTAAATGAGCCGTACGCCCTTCCTTGTTCAATTCAATTGTTTCATACATAAAAAAAGACACCCCTTCGTAAAGATGAATAGTCATTCACCTTTACGTATTCGGTGTCTTTAGTGGAAAACCCTTTAATTATTAATAATCTTACATGCTTTCATAAAGGGATTGTACTGGCTTGATCAATACACGGTTTACTTCTTCGATCATTTGGCTCAAGCCCATTTCTGCTTCCAGCATTGCCAAGATTTTCGGGTTCTGCTGAGCTGCTTGTGCTGTCTCTTGTGCGCTCATCATTTCTTCTTCAGAAATTTCTTCGCCTTGCGACTGTTTTTGCTGAAGTGAAATTTGAAGATCGCGGAAGCTTTTGAACAATTCGTTCGCTTCGTTGTCTGCTTTTACTGACTCAACAGCTGCTTCTAATTTTTCGAACTCCTCTGTACTGCGGAACGTGCTTTCCAATTTGTTGATGTCGTCATAAATGTTTACTGCCATTATAATTCTCCTCTACATTAAATTCAGTGCCGTGACAAGCAATCCTTGGATTATGCCGATCAATCCACCCAGAAAAGCGCCCAGTACCGTGATCATCTTAAATTCTTTCCGTGAAATCCCCAGGACCAATTCTTCCATTCGACTCAACGGCAAAGAATCGACTTGCTCTTTGACCATGCCTTCGATATTGATCTTTTGCATCGTCTCTTCCATCTTCAACTCGCCTTGCTGGAATATGAAATCCGTGACAAGGGGAGTAAAGTTTTCACCTGTCCATTCTAACCCCCGAGGCCAAGTCTCTGCAAGTGTTGCGTTTAAGCGACCTGGAATATCGGCTTTTTCTCTTACATATTCTTTGATTGAATCCACAGCCGGTTCCAGGTCAAATTCTGACAAAAGCTTGTCAGCCTCACGTTCCTGCAGTTTTTCCCATTCTTCATAAACTAAAGAAGCCAACAATTCAAATGTTTTCGGGGAATTTAAAAATTTGATGATTTCTGATTGGATCCGGTCCACCAACGAAGTCGATTCTCCCAATAAAGAATGCAGCATATTCCCAAAACGGCCGCGCGTGGCAAAGAATTCATCCAGCAGCACCTTGATGGCCCGCCGCCCTTCCACAGATGAGAAATAATCGCTTCCCCGGTCTACTGCGTACTTGACCGACCGCCATATTTTTTGGTCGGTTTCCTGCTTCCAATTGTCAGGCATCAAGTCGCCCACTGTTTTTCCCGCTATCCGTTTACGGATGGATGCATATTGCAGGTCCACCAACTCGTCCAGCTTCGCTTCCGCTTTGGCCTGCATATTCTCCTGCCCAGCTGATGCCAGCCAGTCATTGAAACTGTTTGGTGAATTGAAAACATATTTCTGTAATTGCCGTTGAATCCAATTCTCTGTTTTTTGGTGCATCTCTGCGTTCAAAAACCTTTTTCTAAACGACTCCGGAGTCAAAAGATGCTCGACGATCGTACTGCCCAGCTGGCTGGCCAGTTCATCTCTTCTCTTCGGAATGACTCCTGGGGTGAACGGCAATCTCCATGAACCGATGTAAAGTGGTTTGTATGGACGGAACAGCATTTTTATGGCGATCAGATTGGTAACTCCCCCGATCAAAGCGCCGATTAATGCCATCAACAATAAAATCACTAAAATATCCAAAATCGTCACTCTCTTCTTTTTCTTCTTTGTCAATCCGCCAAACTCCGCCTATAATGATAATGTGGAGAGGCAAAGGAGGGGTCATATGCTGCAGCATTTTAAATTTAAACCGATGTTCGAAAACCGCCAATTGCCCGGCTGGAATATATCGTTTTTTTACCGGAACGAACGCATCACCGGAGAATATCATCCCGACGGCAGTATCGTCTGGCTGTCGAAAACACCGGAAGACGAAGAAACCGTGAAAGAAATGATTCACGAATTGATGCTATTTCATGTATACGATTAAAGCGCTGGAAAGTTCCAGCGCTTTTTTCATTCCATTTATTTATTATAGGCAAGACCGCCTTCAATGAACAGCATTTGCATTCAGCATGAATCGAATGTGAGCTGCTTAACGGACACACTGTACACATAAGCTTTCTGTAAGAATCCAACTGCTGCCCCGCCGGACCCTGTCCATGTTTTTGCAGCACTGAAGAGGGGTAGTTTAATAATAAGAAAATAATCCCCTGAGGTGATTCAAAATGTATAAGAATATGGCCGTAGCATACGACGGATCTGATGGAAGCCGATTGGCGTTTGACAAAGCCGTTGAGATGAAACAGGCACTTCCCGATATCAAGCTTTCCATCATTTATGTGAATGAAGAATTCCAGGAGAACGTCAGTTTGCTTGACAGTCCCGGGACGTCCGCTCCCATTTTTTCACCGACTCTGGACAGCACTTCCACCCAGTCGTTGCCTCCTGTCGTCAACGACGAAGAATACGATTCGGCCCAAGGGTTGGAAACGTCGCCGATGGAGTATTCCAAGTACATGCATAATTCCATCCAGCAGCAACTTGATGCGAAAGGTGTGGAGGCTTCTGTACTGGCATTGGAAGGAACCGCTTCCAAAACCATCCCTGCTTTTATTGAGGAACAGAAAATCGACTTACTAGTCGTCGGAAACAGCGGGAAGTCCGGTTTGCAGAAGTTCTTTGTCGGATCTGTCAGCCGAAAGCTGATCAAAGAAGCTGCCTGCTCTGTTCTGGTAGTAAAATAAAAATCCCGCTTTTCCCGATTGTCCACACTTCTCCGCTAACCATTTTTCTTTTTTTGTATTTTATTAACATGATGTCCTTTTACTTACTAGTTTAAAGAGCTGTGTAGTGGGTAAAGATTACTAGTACAACAGAAAACTTGATCAGAGGAAGAAGGTATCAGCCATGCCGAAACATACCGTTTACTTTCTGTCTTCACACCAGCATCGTGGTCTCATGGCTGAGATTTGGGCTAACCGTTTAAAACTTCCGAACTGGGATGTCAGGAGCGCTGCATGGAATCAGCCACTAATGACCGATACGCCAGTGGAAATCATGAAAGAAATTATGTTGGATTTACCCAATGTACAACCAAGATTTTACAACTCTTCAGAAGTGGGTGAAGCTGATTTAATCATAGCTTTGCACGATGGTGAATTCGAACAAGGAGAAATCCCTTCGGATCTGCCTACTCAAAAAGTTCTGAAATGGGACATCCGCAGCCCTGAACTTCGAGCGACTGATGAAGCAGAACAATGGGCTTTATACCAAGAGGTTTGTGAAGAGATAGCGATGAATATAAAAGAGCTGGAACCTTATTTTCGTTCCAACTACATGTAAGACCTTCACCCGGTAAACAGGTGAAGGTCTTTTTTGCAGCAAATTATCGATAAAGAACTGCGCGCACCGGGCTGCCTTCCGCTCCTTTGATCTTCAGTGGCAGGGCAGCGAGCTGATAGGTGCCTTCTGGTACTTCGTCCAGGACAATCCCTTCCAGGATGAATCTTGCGAAACGGTTCATGGCATGGTGCATTGGTAATTCCTTACTGGTTTCCGGGTCTACTGACGGCACATCGACGCCCAGCAGCCGGACATCATTTTCTGCCATCCATTCTGCAATTGAAGGGTCAAACACCGGCCAGCTGTCCGGAAATCTGGAACGGTCTCTCCAGGAATTTGTTTTCAGCAAAACAGCCTGGACTCCCGGCAGCAACTTTTTCAAATCCGGCTGACCTACTGTTTCAAGGCCGGCCACGTCCATAACCTGTGCTTTGGTAAGGTAGACATCCAACGGCAATTCGCCCACTGTCAACCCATCATCATCGTAATGGAACGGCGCATCGATGTGTGTACCCATATGGGTGCTGGATTTCATTTCCCCGATATTCACCGAACCGCTCTGTTTTTTGGTGACAGCAAGACGGTACTCAAATGGCGTATCTCCAGGCCATTCGGGAGTGGCTTCTGCAAGCTCCATTGAAATATCGATTATTTCCCTGTCCATCATTTACGCCACCACATTTCGTTCGTTGGAAAAATTCTTATACAATTCGTTTGCCATAATATTTTTCAGACGGCTGACCATTTCTTCCACATCGCTGTAGGAAGTATAAAAAGCGATCGGCGCCAGACGGATAATATTTGGTGCGCGGAAATCCGGCACGACTTCCGCTTGTTTTAATGCCTTGCAGATCCGGGCCGCTTCCGGGTGAGCGAATGCGATATGGCCGCCCCGCTCCTCATCAGCTTTCGGTGTGACATCCTGCAATTCCGGAATGTGTTCAGCAGCCAGTTGCCTTAACAGCCGTGTCAGCTCCAACGACTTTTTGCGAATGGAATCGATGCCGGCTTCTTCAAACAGTTCAATGCTGCCGAGCAGCGGAGCCATGCTGAAGATATTGGGGGTGCCAACCTGATAAGCCCCTGCGCCTTGTGCTTTAGTAAATTGATGGTCCATATCGAATTGCTTTGTTTTCTCGGAACCGAACCACCCGGCATTGCCTGGTGACAGGTGATGATGCCGTTCGTGGATATACAGGCCACCGGTTCCCCCCGGACCTGAATTCATGTATTTATAATGGCACCATACGGCAAAATCGACACCGCATTCATGCAATTCGTGTGGCATCGCGCCGATGGAATGGGCCAAGTCGAAGCCGACCAGAATCCCTTTTGCGTGTGCCGCTTCCGTTATTTCCCGCAATGGCAATAATTGTCCGCTACGGTACAGAACAGAGGGAAGCAGCAGTACGGCGACATCTTCTCTCAGCTCTTGAAGTATATCTGCCATTTCCAGTGTATATCCATCCGTACTTTTAACTTTCCGCATGGCCGTTTCCGGTTCTAATCCTCGTAATCGCAAATGGCTTTCCACTGCATAGATGTCAGATGGAAAATTCAACTCATCAACGAGGATCACCGAGCGGTCTGGTGTCGGTCGAAACAACGTGGACAACATTTGATGAATGTTCGACGTGATGGAACCTGTCACCATGACTTCGTGTGCATGAGCTCCTACAAGGGGTGCGATGCGGGCACTCATGTCTTCAGCCAATGTAAACCAGGGATTTTCTCCTTCCGTCCAACCATCGATAGCATGTATTTTCCAACTGTCCATCAGTTCGTTCAGCCTGTTCTCCGCTCTTTTCGACATCAATCCAAGCGAATTGCCATCCATATATAATTGCCCTTCTGTCCGGTAAAACTCTTTTTTAAAATGTGCCAATGAATCTGAACGATCCAACTCTTTCACTGTAGGCATGTGATGCCCTCCTCTATAAAATTTCATGCTCTTTTCATCATAACGGATTGCTTTTACAAATAAAATCAAAATTCCGCAAATTATTTCACGGAGAGGTTTGTCTTTTTTCCAATTATCTTTTATCATTAAAATACTTTATTCTTTCACCGTAGGAGGTGCAGACTTTGTTCCACTTTCCCATTTGAGACTGGAGCAAAGGAATTATTTGGACATACCCATACAATTATCAGCTTTTGCTATCTTACTCGCTGCCACTGCTTTTTTTTCAGCCAGTGAATATGCGATTGTAAAAGTACGTTCAACTCGAATAGACCAATTGGTTGAAGAAGGGCATAAACATGCCCTGGCTGCCAAAAAAGTTGTGACAAATGTTGATAATTACCTGTTTACCTGCCAAGTCGGCATCACGATGTCAATGTTGGGGATTGGCTGGCTCGGCCATGCTGCCGTGGAACAGCTAATGCGCCCTTGGATCGCCACTTTTAATATACCGGATAGTATTTCTACAGCGATTGCTTTCTTGCTTGCTTTTCTTGCGGTGGCACTCCTGTCGGTAGTGATTGGTGAACTGACACCAAAAACGATTGCCATCCACAAAGCGGAAGAAATTACATTGGCCACTGCAAAGCCGCTTCTTGCAGCGTATCGCCTGTTGTATGTTTTTATTTGGGTTTTTAATGGCCTTACACGTTTTGTAGCCGGGTTGTTCGGCATCCAGCAGGTATCCCGTTCCGAAATGGGACACACAGAAGAAGATTTGCGTATGTTGTTGTCCGACAGTCTGAAAAGCGGCGAAATCAACTCGTCTGAATACGCCTACGTCAATAAGATTTTTGAGTTTGATGACCGGATTGCCAAGGAAATTATGGTCCCTCGGACAGAAATGAGTACCATCGAAAAAGACATGACCTTAAAAGAAGTCTTCGATTTGATCGGAGTCGAACAATTCACTCGTTACCCGATCACTGACGGTGACAAAGACAACGTTATTGGTGTAATCAATATGAAACACCTGCTGACGGCCTATATCAAAAATTCGTCAAACGGAGATTTGCCGGTTTCTTCTTTCGCTTTGCCGATCATTCAGGTGATTGACACGATGCCCGTCAGTGAATTGTTGCTGAAAATCCAGCGGGAACGGATCCATATGGCCATTCTGCGCGATGAATATGGCGGCACCTCCGGGCTGGTGACTATTGAAGATATTATCGAAGAAATTGTCGGTGACATCCGCGATGAATTCGATATTGATGAAGTGCCGGAAGTTCAAAAAATCGGGGAAGATCATTACATATTCGACGCTAAGATGCTGATTGAAACCGTCAATGATACATTGGGCATTGAAATCGAGGAAGAAGACATCGATACCATCGGTGGCTGGTTCATGACCAAAAGCTTTGATGCCATCAAAGGGCAGAAAATTGTCGAGCAGGGCTACGAATTCCTGATCAAAGATATTGATGGCCATCATATATTGTATTTAGAAGTCCAGAAATTGCCGGAGATGGAAATTGAAGAAGAGTAACGAAAAAAAGGCTCCCTTGAAGGAGCCTTTTTCCGTTAATGTGCTGTTGTTGTATGGTTGTGTTTCTCGGGGAAGACGCTGCGGTCCAGATAAATATGGTAGAACCATTCACCAGCCCCGATGACTAAAGCGGAAATGATGGAAGCTGTGATGATATCGACATTTCCTCCGACCAATGCTTCGCCCATCAGCCAGATCACCAGAAACGCAACAACGATATCGGATATGGTCGCAATCGCATTCCGTTTCGTGCGCTCTGCTGCACCTCCGGTCTTACGGAAAATCATCAGATCTCCCATGGCATAAGCTACTACCGTCAGGACAAGGCTGATCCAAATCGAGTCCATGAAGGATACGTCGAAAAACCCGGTCAGAACAATCAAAAGGACGGCAGCAATCATTACAAACTTGATGATAAGAGCTTTTACATGGTTCAATGCTTGTTCCTCCTTTTTTCTTGTGGTTATAGTTTGTTTACCCCGCTCCGCTGTCTATAATCATCTTCTAGCATAAAAAACCATTTCGAAAAGTACTGTACGTTTCGTCTTCAGAGACCTGATCGATCTATTTTATCTTTTGCGTCATCGTGCGGAGCTCCGATGATCGGCTCGCTTGCATCCATCCTTCTTGTATCATCCACTTGAGTATCTGCGCCGCGCTCTCCCGTTTCAGGTGTATAGGCTACATCTTCACGGTCTCTGGCCTTTGAAAGCGGCCGGTTTTCATCATCGATCAAAACCAGGATTTTCCCTTCATTAAACCGCGTTTCATATTCTTTTGCTTCTTCTTCCGGCACTCCTAAACCAATTAATGCACCGGCAAGTCCACCGATCCCTGCCCCTGCAGCAGCTCCTGTCAAACCAGCCACAATGGGACCTGCCGCAACAATCGGACCAATTCCCGGGATGGCCAGTGCCCCAAGCCCTGCCAGCACGCCTCCGAGTCCGCCAAGTGCTCCTCCTGTTACAGCACCTGTTGCTGCACCTTCACCAGCATGAGTTCCGGTTTCTTCTGTTACTTTTTCTGTCTCGTCTTTGTCTTTGCTGAGCACTGAAATATCTTCCGGCCGGTAACCCTGTCGTTTTAAATCCTCAATCGCTTCAATTGCTTCATTTTCATTATTGTAATATCCGACTACTGATTGTTTTGCCATTTCCTGTCGCCTCCTAAGAGTTTAGTTGAAATTTTCTTTCTTTTCTAGCTGAATTCCCTTCTGGAAATCTTTTAAACTCTGCTTCCTTTCATGACATTGAATCACTGCTCGACTGGCGGAATGGCCGCAAGCTGCACATCGTTTTCAAAAAACAACGTGGCGATTGAATGACGCAGCCTGCTTTCGAGAGCTTGTTTCATTTCCACATTGACCACATGGACTTCTACTTGAAAATCCATGGCAGAATTGCGGAATTCGATGAAGCGGACATCCGGAGGGGTTCCCGGCACTCCTTCCATGGCCTGCACTTCTTTCTCTGCGGCTTGTTGCAGCAGTTGTTCAATGCGCTGTGTGTCGCTTCCATATACCACACTGACCACGACCCGCGCAAACAGTTCCGCACTGGAACGGTTTTTGACGATTTGTTCAATGAAATACTGGTTCGGCACGACAAGCGTTCCGTCTTTCAATGTTTCGACAACCGTTGAACGCAGTTTGATCTTCGTAATCCTACCGATCTTTTTATCGATTTCGACCATTTCTCCCACTTCCATCGGCCGTTCAAACAAAATGATGATGCCTGACACAAAGTTTGCCGCAATATTCCGCACACCAAAACCGATTCCGATTCCGAGTACGCTGAAGACTACTCCCAAAGCTGTCAAATCCAACCCCACTGTCGTAAAACTGACCGCCAGCGCCAAAAACATGACAGAATAATAGATCAAGCGGTTGATTGTAAAACTCAACCCGATATCGACATCGAACTGTTCATATATAAAAGGCATGATATGTCGGTTGAATGCTTTCACAAGGCGACTTGCAAAGGTGACAATCATAACAGCTACGACTATGAGGAAAATGGAAATTTCCACCCCTTCTGTCGTGTAAAAAGGGGTGAACAGCCATTGTTCTTTGGAAAAATAAAATAAAAACAATAAGATGGCACTGTAAAAGGCAACCCAGTTGAGGACATCTTCGATAATAGGGAATGTCCGCTCTTTGAAATTCTCCGATCGGAATATCAACTTTAACAACCACTGAATTCCTGATTTCACTGCGAAAATCAAAGATAAGTAGACAAAGAACATAAAAAACTCACGGACTGACAAATCCCTTAAAATTTCAATTCCTTGAAAAAGCTGCGTATTATCCATTTCTTTCCTCCTTTGACTGAGTCATCCTCACTCAGTGTAGAGATGCTTCTTCAATCCCCTTCCAAGGTGTGCAGGTTAACGGGGCGCTTGTTCACCGCGTCCGCCAATTCGTCGATCTTTTTCTGAAGAAAATCACGGTCAAGTGTTTTCAATTGCTGTGCTTCCAATCCTTCCAGAACATAAAGCTCCATATTCCATAGCGCTTCATGATGGCGGGAATCTCCCATTGCCGCCGCAATTCCCAGCGACTCTGTCACCGCTGCCAGGACCGAGATATCTTCTTTGCCGTAATGGGAAACCTGATAATAGACATGATATAAGATTTCCTTGTAAGAAAAAAAAGGATATAAAATCACTTTTTCTCCTTCCTTATTTTCTATATGCTGTGGGCCCAACTCCAAACACCCCAGTCTTCCCAGAAGCCTTCCAATCCGTGCCAGGATTTCATTGGCGGTGTTCGGATCATTGATGCCTGGTGAAATCGCCCGCAGCCCAACTTCTACCAGCTTCTGCAAAGCAAAATCGACGTCCTGTTCGGTGGTCCTTTCCTGGCCGATAACCCAAAATTCGGAAAGATCTTTACCGGAAGATTTTTTCAGGTAAATGGTAGCCAAAGGCTTGCCTTCGTATACGAAATCCCCAGTTTTAACATGCAGTTCGATTTTGGCTTCATGTTCCAGCGAAAAGTCCTTCATTTTATCAAAGGAAATGAACTGGACGTATCCGGATGTTTCGGCCCGGACGGCTTCTTTGATGCCTACAGGAGCCCACTGTCCTGGATTTCCGGCTTGTTCATCTTCCAGTTTTTCATAGAGGGAAATTACCCGTTCCGCATCTTCCACAAGTCCAATGATCAATTTGCTGACTTGAATGGTGGAAGCAATGTGATGCACAAAATAAGCGAATGCGGACAGACAAAAGAATGCAATTAAAATTCCGACGAATGTGGAAATCACATTATGGCTATATAAATCATCACGCATGAACAGCAGCGACAACGTATTGTAGACAAAGCCGCCAAGAAAAATACCCAATACGCGCCATGTAAGCCGGTCATGCACGAAATTCTTCAATGTTCTTGGGGAAAACTGGGAAGAGTACATCGTCAAGACGACAAGGATGGTGGAGAACGTAAAGGTTGTCATTGTTAATAAAGCTCCAGCCAAAGCGCCCATAATGGTCTTTGCTAAATCCACGTTTGTAAGCAGAATGGATGGTATGTATTCTCTGTAACGCTCAACGACCAATAAATCCACGTAAAAGAAAATAACGGACAATGCGACAGCCAGCAAACTGTATACGGCCGGTGTTACCCAAAACTTCTCTTTAAACCAATAGGTGATCTTTTCCATATCCATTCCTCCTCCCCCGGCTGTTCATATGTACTTTTTCCCTTTCCCTTCTTTGGACAAACACCAAAAAAGACCGGAACGGATTCCGGCCTTTTGTTCAAACGGAGAGCGGAATTTCTTTGACGCCTCTGACAATCATGCCCGGACGCCACTCCAGTTCCTGCTCATCCACTCTCAGTTTCATATTTGGGAAGCGATTCAGCAGGCTGGTAAGGGCTATTTCCCCCTCCAGCCGGGCCAGTGGGGCACCGAGACAGAAATGAATGCCTTTTCCGAACGCCAAATGGGGGCTTTTTTCCCGGTTGATATCAAACAGCTCCGGATTAGGGAAAATTTCCGGATCATGGTTTGCCGCATTCAAGGAAACCGTCACAAGCTCACCTCTATGAATGCTTTTTCCATGGAATTCCATGTCTTCTCCTGCCCAACGGGACGTACTGAATTCCACTGGTCCGTTAAAACGGAGAGCTTCCTCAATCGCCTGGCTGATTAAGTGCGGCTGCTGTTCCAATAAAGCTTTTTGTGAGGGGTTTTCAAGCAACGCCAAGACGCTGTTGCCGATTAAATTCACCGTCGTCTCATGGCCTGCAATGATGAGAAGCGACACCACTCCATAAAGTTCCTTTTCGCTCAGCCGGTCCCCTTCCTCTTCTGCAAGTACGAGTTTGCTGATCAAGTCCTCTCCCGGATTTTCTTTTACTTTCGAAAACCATTCACTCAAATACTGAATAAAATCCGTCATGTGCTGGTACATGCTGACTTCCGCTTCTCCACTGGTTCCTTCTATCAATGCATTGGACCAGGTCCGGAAGTTGTTTCGGTCTTCTGACGGTACACCTAAAATTTCACAGATAACAATAATGGGAAGCGGAAACGCAAACTCGTCGATTAAATTTATTTCGCTTTTGCCCTCCATATCATTCAGCAGTTCGTCGGTAATTTCCTGAATCCGCCCACGCATCCCCGAAATCATTTTCGGTGTAAATGCTTTTTGAGCAAGCCCCCGCAACCGTTTATGATCGGGAGGATCAGAGAACAGCATATTCTGTGTAAATACGCTCATTTGGTCCATGCTGCCCCCAAACAATTTCGAATAATCCTTGATGAAGCGCTGATCGGTCAAAACATCCACCGCTTCCGGATAGGACGTCACCAGCCAGCCCTGCTGGCCGTCCGGAAACCGCACTTGGTGAACCGGATTGATTTCCCTGATTTTGTTATATGCCGGATAAGGATTCCGGATAAAGTCTTTTGAAAATAACTTGGCTTCTTCTGGATGATGTGAGCTCATTGCTTCTCCTCCTTTTTCTTTCCTATACCCGCACATGGGTCACCATGACTCCTTCCTTTCGCCTAACTTTCCGCATATGCAAAAAGACCGAGCTATCTCGGCCTTCTCCTTGGTACTGGATATTATACTCTGCTGAAACGCTGCAAAAAGCTCTTTAAGCGGTCGCTTTTCGGATTGTTGAACAACTCTTGCGGCGGACCTTCTTCCATTAATAAACCGTCTGCGAAAAAAGCCACCCGGTCGGAGATCTCCATGGCGAAGTCCATTTCGTGAGTGATCAAAATCATCGACATGTCCCCTTGCTCGGCAAGGTCCTTAATCACCTGGAGCACTTCGCCGACAAGCTCGGGATCAAGCGCTGATGTCACTTCGTCAAACAACATCACTTTCGGCTGCATGACCAATGCCCGGGCGATGGCGACACGCTGCTTCTGCCCACCTGACAGCTGGAACGGGTAATTATTGACTTTGTCTGCCAAACCGACTTTTTTCAGCATTTGAACGGCACGCTGCTCCGCTTCTTTTTTACTGAGGCCCAGCACCTGTACAGGAGCTTCTGTGCAATTCCGCATGATGGTCATATGAGGAAATAAATTAAAATGCTGAAAAACCATTCCGATATTGCCTCGGATTTTGCGCAAATGCTTTTCATTCGCTTCGACCAGTTTGCCGTTCACTTCCATATGCCATAAATTTTCACCGTCAACAATAATCTCGCCGCCTGTCGGTTTTTCAAGGGTCATCAGCATTCGGATAATGGTCGTTTTCCCGGAACCGCTGGGTCCAATAATAGAGACTTTTTCTCCCGGCATAATATCCAAATCGAAACCTTTCAGCACCTCCAGATCTCCAAAAGATTTTTTTACATTTTTAAATTGTACAATCGGTTTGCCCGTCATGAAATCACATCCTCTTTTTTCATTTTTTGGACTTTCGCTTTACGCATATAACGGGTGTTCATGCGCCTTTCCATATAACCGACAAAAAGAGAAGAAGGATAGCTCAACAACAAGAACAACAAACCGACGATCGTATACACTTCCACAAATGAAAATACCTGTGAGCCCAAATTCCGCGCAGTCATCAGCATTTCATTGACCGAAATGGCCATTAATAAGGGTGTTTCTTTAAATAAGACGATCAAGTAATTTCCGAGCATCGGAATGACCGGCGGTACAGCCTGCGGCAAAATGATTTTTGTCCACGTCTTTGCTTTACTGAAATTGAGTGCACGGCTTGCTTCCCATTGCCCCTGATCCACCGATTCGATACCCGACCGGTAGATTTCAGATAAATACGTGCTGTAATGGATGCCGAGTGTTGAGATGCCCGCTGTCATTGCCGACATTTCAAAACCGATGACCGGCACCAGCGGCCAGGCAAAGTAGACAAAAAACAATTGCACAAGGACCGGCGTTCCTCGAACGAATTCAATGAATCCATATGTCAGGTACGCGATGATTTTAACCGGTGACCTTCTTAACAAGGTAAGGATAAGTCCCAAAACAAGTGCTACTGCAAACGATGCCAGTGTAATGCCCAGTGTCACGAACATCGCTCTGAAAATAGTCGGAAAAACTTCTGCGGCGTATGACCAGTTAAAAATCTCCATCAGGCACTAGCCACCCCTCTCGATGCCCGTCTTTCCAAATATCGCGACAATACGATAAGCGGCAAGGCAAGGACAAAATAGAGAATCAGCAGGATTCCGAAAACCTGCAGGCTTTGACTGTAGTCAGCCGCCCGTAAATTTTGGGCAAGATACATCATGTCCTGCAATGTGATCAGCGACACGAGGGAAGTACCTTTCAATAATTCGATGGATATGTTTCCAAAGCCCGGAAGCATCGTCCTCAGCGCCTGTGGCAAAATAATATAACGCATCCGCTGGAACTTTGACATATTCAATGCGATGGCCGCTTCCGTCTGCCCATCCGGCACGGCAAGAATCGCACCTCTGACAATCTCGGAAGCGTAGGCGGCATAATTCAGCCCAAGTGTGACAACACCTGCTGTGAAAGGATCCAGACGGATATCGAATAATTGGGGAAGCACAAAGAATATCCAAAACAACTGGACAAGCAATGAAGTCCCTCTGAAGAATTCCACATAAATCATTGTGAGGACCCGCACGGCCTTGTTTTCCGACACCCGCGACAGCCCCGCGATAAAAGCCAGGATAAAAGCAAGCGCACCTGATGCCAGCAGCAAACTGACAGTGACTGTGGCCCCCCTCATCAAGACCTCCACTATTTCAATCAGACTCAATGTCATCACTCCTTTTCACGCTACTTCAGCGGAAAAATCAGGCACCCGGTAAGAGTGCCTGAAGATGGATCATCCGTTATTTACCTGAAGGGAAATTATCCTTCACAAAGCTCTGCAGCAGTGACGTCCCCAGGCAAATTCGCTTCCGTAAATCCAAATGGTTCCATCAGCTCCAGTAATCTCCCGGACTCCTTAAATTCAGCCAGTATTTCGTTGTAGCGTTCCAGTAACTCCGTATCATCCGGATGGAAAACCGCCGCGCCGTATCCGATGACTTCTTCTCCGTCGACAATCGGCTGTTCCACATTCTCCACAATTTCAATATTTTCTGTTTCCTGATCCTGCATCGCTGTCTGCAATGTCAAATCAGTCATCGTAATTGCATCGACACGTCCGGTGTCAAGCGCCGTGATAACCGCTGAAATATCATTGACCTGCTGGATCTGATCTTCCGCTACGCCATTGGCAAGCATATAATCACGTTCGATGGCACCTGACATGACCGCCACTGTAAGATCAGGGTTATTGGCGATATCTTCGTAGCTGTTAATGTCATGAGGGTTGCCTGCCTGTGTTGCAATGCCGATTCCAATTTGATATTCCGGCTCAGCAAACGCCGCGTTGGCACAACGTTCAGGGGTAATATACATACCTGCTGTAACCGCGTCAAAGTTCCGGGAATTCAATCCGCTGATCAAGGAATCAAAACCAACTACAGAACCTTCCAGCTCTTGCACGCCCATTTCTTCGAAAATAGCTCGGGCAATTTCTACTGATTGTCCGGTAATCGTCCCGTCGCTTTCCTGGTAGGCATAAGGACGTTCATTAGCAAAACCGACGGTCACCACCCCTTCTTCCTGAATCGTTTCCAGTGTGCTGCCGCTTCCACTTTCTCCGCCGCTGTCGCCTCCACCGTTGTCACCACCGCACGCTGCCAGCATGAATACAGTCATTGAACCGAACAGTATTTTGTACACGTTTTTCATTCGCCTTCTCTCCTCCTTTTTAAGAGAATACTAAAATAACTGTATTTTTAGAATATTCTCTTTGTTTATCATTATCGTATCATATTTCTTTGACAGGAAGAACGAATACTTGAAATTTTTATCAAATATCCGGTTCTATTTTCTTTCCGAAACACGGGTAAATTCCAAAAGTAAACAGCCCGTTTTCTTCATAATATAGAACTGAAACAAAAAACCTTTTACCGTTGAAAACAGTAAAAGGTTTTGAAAGTTATTTATTGATAGTGAAGGCCGTTTTATGAGCCAGAGCCGCCCATGTCTTCTTCCAGCTCTTCGTCAGTTTCGGTCTCATCATCGCCTTCCTGATCGACTTCTGTATCGGTTGCATCATCTGAATCATCTACTTCAGGAGCTTCGTTCTCATCTTCTCCCACATCAGTATCAAGATTCGGCGCTTCAAATTCAATGTCGTCATCATCACCGTCTCCGCACGCTGCGAGCATACCCATCGATAAAAACAAAGCAGCTCCGACTTTCAACCATTTAGATTGAGTCATCGTACTTCCTCCTTCCCATCCATTATCCTCGACTTCAAAATATATCTTTTTTCATTACCTTACTTTTCTTTACCCCAATTGCTCTGAAATTAACAGGAAACTGAAAATCCTCTCTCAAACGAAAAAAAGGTGCATAAAAAAATATGCACCTTTTTTTCATTGATTCGTCCCGGTTAGGCCGTGCTTGACAGCGTAAAGTGCCGCTTGTGTGCGATCCTGGACTTCCAGCTTGGTGAAAATATTGGAAATATGCGTCTTAACCGTCTTTTCCGTCACAAATAAAGCGGAAGCAATTTCCCGGTTGCTTTTCCCTTTTGTCAGCTCAGCAAGCACTTCCTGTTCACGTGGCGTCAACAAGTTCACCGTATGCGGGGCCGGCTGCTCCGGTTCTTTCATCAATTGGGATGTCGCTTTGGGATGGAGCATATTCTCGCCCCTCATCAATCCACGAAGCGATTCGACCAACTCGTCAGGCTCGATATCCTTTAGCTGATAACCGGCTGCTCCCGCTTCAATGGCTGGAACTACATGGTCACGGTCCGAGAAACTCGTCAGCATCAGAACAATGATATCAGGAAAGCGCTGTTTGATATGCTCGGTTGCCTGTATGCCATCCATTATCGGCATTACCAAATCCATTAATATGATATCCGGCTGCAGCGTACCCGCCATTTCAACCGCTTCTTTTCCATTCACTGCTTCTCCCACCACTTCAATATCCTTTTGCGTTTTCAGGAAAAACAGCAAGCCGCGCCTTACTACATGGTGATCGTCAGCAATCAGTACTTTCATGTTTTCACCACTCCCTAGTTAATACGGAATCCTTACCAGAATTTCCGTGCCTTTTCCAATTTCGCTCGACCAATCGACGCTGCCGCCTTCCGACCTGGCACGATCATTAATGCTTTGAATGCCAATTGAAGGGACATAACGCTTTTCGTCAATCGCAAACCCGCGTCCTTCGTCTTTTATCACCAGCAGGACATCAGAAGAAGTGACGGATAAAAACAATTGAACGTTGCTGACTCCTGCATGTTTCCGGACATTGTTCAGTGCTTCCTGGGAAATGCGGAATAAGGTTTCTTCTATTCTGGACGGTAATTGGATCACGCCCGTCACTTTTGTTTCCAAAGACAGGCCGAGCATATCGGCATATCCTTTCACTGCTTCCAACAAACCGCTCTCCAGGCCTTTTGGGCGCAACTGCCATATGAGCGCCCTCATCTCGTTCAACGCCTCTTGCGTCAGGTGCTGAATGCCGCTGAACGTTTCCCGGACTTCTTCATCTTTCGCCATTTCTACGCCGCCCCGTGCGGTCAAAGTGACAGAAAACAATAACTGGTTGACCGAGTCATGCAAATCGCGGGCCAAACGGTTGCGTTCTTTAACAAGCGCCAGCTCCTGTTCCTGCTTTGTCAGTCCGATCCGTTTGATCGCAGAGCCGATTTGGAAAGCGACGGATTCCAGCAAAGCCAATTCATCTGTGGAAAAGCGAATCGTGTCCCGGGCAGCGATATTCAACAGTCCGAACTTCTCCTCTCCTGACTGAAGCGGCACGGTAGCATGATGGATAATGCCGCCATGATCTCCCGCTTTTGTAGAAATAGCACTTTCAATGCGCTGACAGGCAATGATATTCGATGCTTTTTTCAATTCCCCGTTACGATAACGGGATACGCACCAGCAGCCGCCCTTTTGCAGGTGCTTGCAATCATTGTCCTGCAACGCTTGCGGCAAATTCGCGTGTGCCACCAACTGGTGCTTGCCTTTGTCGTTTATAAAAAATATCCAGGCTGTTTCAAATTTCGAGCCAGCCAATAATTTGCGCACAGCACCATCCAGCATGCGAGCCATATCGGTTTCTTCGTTGAGCAGTTCAGCGATTTCCTTCAGTAATGTGACATTCGATTGCTCATCCATCCTCTTTCTCACCTCTTTGCTTCCTACTTCTATCCTACCTCGCCAGCACATTCATTCGCTTCGTACTTTTGAATGAAAAAGCTCCCTTCTCAGGGAGCTGTTGCTTTACCGGTTATTCATTTCGTCCAAAAAAGATTGCTTCACCAGTTCCAGTTTCTCATCGCTTTGCTGCTCGGAATCAGCGAATACTCCAAAATAATATTTCACTTTCGGTTCCGTTCCACTTGGCCGCACGCATACCCATGATCCATCTTTCAAAAAATATTTGATGACATTCGACTGCGGTAGTTCCAATTTTTCATCGGTTTCCAAATCGACAAAAATCCGGCTTTGCGTTTCATAATCCTCAATCGATACGACTGGCACGCCGGCAATGTTTTTCAGAGGCTCTTTTCGCAACCCTTCCAGCAATGCATTGATTTCTCTGGCTCCGTCGACACCTTTTTTGGTGACAGAAACAAGCGATTCACGATACCATCCATACCGTTCATATAACTCAATCAGCACATCATGCAGATTCTTTCCTTGAGTTTTGTAATAGGCAGCTGCTTCCACCAGCAGCAACACCGTTTGGACGGCGTCTTTGTCACGCGCGAAATCCCTGATCAGGTATCCATAGCTTTCCTCATAGCCGAACAAGAATTCGAACTTTTTCTCGCTGTCATTGATTTTCAATTTTTCGCCGATGAATTTAAAGCCCGTCAGGACATCTTCACAGCCGACGCCATATGAATCAGCAATCACCCGTCCAAATTCGGACGTGACGATGGTCTTAAAGATACGGCCGTTGTCAGGCAGCTGGTCTTTGCGCTGTTTTTGGTTAAGCAGGTACTCAATCAAAATGGCGCCGGTCTGGTTGCCGCTCAGCAACTCGTAGTGTTCGCCACTCCATACTGCTATGCCGACGCGATCGCCGTCTGGGTCCACGGCGATCAACAGGTCCGCTCCACTTTCCTGGCCGTATCGCTTGGCAATCTCAAAAGCGGAAGCTTCTTCCGGGTTCGGCGATTTGACCGTCGGAAATTCCCCGTCCGGCTCCATCTGTTCTGCCACGTATGTAATATTGTCATACCCCGCCTCTTCCAATAACCGCTGGACCGTCTGACCGGAAGCACCATGCAGCGGAGTAAAGACCGCCTGGATCGGGCTTGCGGATTGTTCCTGGACAGTCAATGCATTGGCAATATATGCTTTGTCCAACTGCTCATCAAGAGTCACGAGGAGACCTTCTGCATACTTATCATTAACGATGTTCAATTCGTCTTCGACTTTGCTGACGTAGTCAATGACACGATCGGCGTCTTCCAGATTCAGTTGGGAGCCGTCTTCCCCGTATACTTTATATCCATTGTATTCTGGAGGGTTATGGCTGGCTGTGATGACCACTCCCATGAAAGCATTTAAATAACGGACACTGAATGACAATTGAGGCGTTGTCCGCGGACCACTGTACAAATACGTATGGATGCCATTGGCTGCATAGGTGCGCGCCGCTTCAAGAGCAAACTCCGGTGACATTCTGCGGCTGTCGTAGGCGATGGCAATGCCACGCGCCATCGCTTCTTCGCCTTGTTCTTTTATGTAATTCGCGATGCCCTGAGAAGCTTTTCGGACCGTGTAGATATTCATGCGGTTTGTGCCGGGGCCGATTTCCCCGCGCATGCCTCCTGTACCAAATACCAAATCCTGGTAAAATGCATCTTCAGCAGATTTCTCATCTTCTTTCAGGAGATCCAAAGATTGTCTCGTCTTTTCATCAAGCTGTTCATGTTCTATCCATTTTTTCAGTCTTTCACGCCATGTCATATTCATCCCTCCAGTTTTATCCCGCTTTAGCGGCAGTAAGTTCTTTCTTTTATGAATGAAACCCCACTGAGTGAGTTTCCTATTTATCTTCAGTTTACCAAAAATTACGAAAAAAAACTGCTTCTTTTCAGAAGCAGTCCCTTTTCAATCTTTCTTGTATTCAACGCGGTAAACGTCATGCCGGCGATCTTTTAATTGCTTGACCGTACCATCCTGACGCTGACGACGGAGAATTTCAAGATCCACATCCCCGATCAGCACCATTTCCAGATTCGGATTTGTTTCTCCCACGATTCCGTCACGGGCAAATTCAAAATCGGAAGGGGCGAAAATCCCGGATTGGGCATATTGGATATCCATATTTTCCGTCTGCGGCAGATTGCCGACGGTTCCGGAAATGACGGTATAAATCTGGTTTTCGACCGCCCGTGCCTGCGCACAATAACGGACGCGCAAATAACCTTGCCGGTCTTCCGTACAAAACGGCGAGAAGATGATATTGGCACCCATATCCGTCGCAATGCGGGCAAGTTCCGGAAATTCGATATCATAACAGATTTGGATGGCGATCTTTCCGCAATCGGTATCAAATACGCGGACCGAATCCCCGGCAGAAATCCCCCACCATTTCCGTTCGTTCGGTGTGATATGGATTTTATACTGCTTGTCAATCGAACCGTCCCGGCGGAATAAATAGGCGATATTGTAAATTTCATCGTCTTCTTCTTTGACGAAGTGCGAACCGCCGATGATATTGACATTATAGCGCACCGCCAAATCGGTAAACAACTCGATGTATTGAGGCGTGAATTCCGTCAATTTCCGAACTGCCTGGCTCGGCGAAGGCTCATTCAGGAATGACATCAGTTGCGTCGTGAAGATTTCCGGAAACACCACGAAATCGGAATGGGCATCCGACGCCACATCGACAAAGTACTCGACCTGGCTGGCCAGATCATCGAACGATTCAATGGCGCGCATCAAATACTGTACAACACAGATACGCACGGGCCAACTGGTTTTGAAATGCCGTTTGGAAACCGGTTTGTAGTCAACGTTGTTCCATTCCATCAGCGTCGCGTACTTACCGGAAGCTTTATCATCCCGTAGGTAATTCGGATTGATGCGCATCAATTGGAAGCCGTTCATCAGTTGAAATGTCAAAACCGGATCATAAATTTTATGGCGGGAAACCGCATCGACATATTCCCTTGGAGACATTTCATCGGCATGTTTATGGTAATTCGGGATTCGTCCCCCGATAATAATTGATTTTAAATTCAATTCCCGTGCCAGTTCTTTGCGCGCTTCGTAGAGCCGCTGCCCCACTTGCATACGGCGGTATTCCGGGTGCACCATCACTTCGATGCCATATAAATTATAGCCGTCGGGATTATGGTTTGTGATATACCCTCCGTCCGTTACATCGTCCCACGTATGGCGGTCGTCGTATTCATCGAAATTGATGACGACACTGGAGCAGGAGCCAATCACTTTGCCGTCCAGTTCAGCTACCATCTGCCCTTGTGGGAACACCCCCAAATGACTCCTCAACTGTTCTTCTTTCCACGGCTCCATCCCCGGAAAGCACAAATGCTGCATTTCCATGATGGCATCTATATCTGCATATGTTGTTTCTCTGATAATCATGCTTTTTTCGAAATTGGATAAATCGAATTGTTCTGCCACTGCGGCCACTCCTTCACAAAAGTTTCAAACTTTATTATATAGTATAGTGCCCCGGGTTGATATTATTTTACTTGTGAGTATAGTAGAATTATAATTTCAGTGAAGTAATTTTAGAAATGAGGACTGTCTCCATGACAAAGCGTCAGGAAAATGTTTTACTCGCTATGTGGACTGTGGCCGTCATAGCTACACTCGGCTCGTTATATTTTTCTGAAGTACGCGGATATGTCCCTTGTGAACTGTGCTGGATTCAACGCATTTTCATGTATCCGCTCGTCATCATCATCGGTGTCGCTTACGCTCAGAAAAATACCCGCGTCGCTGCCACCACCTTGATTTTTTCAGGCATTGGCGGCTTGGTATCACTGTATCATTACGGTATACAGAAATTGGCGTTTCTGTCTGAAGCAGCTCCATCGTGCGGGCAAGTCCCCTGCACCGGTGAATACATCAATTATTTCGGATTTATCACAATTCCATTTTTAGCGCTCATTGCTTTTACAGCGATCGCCGGAATGAGTATTTTTTTATGGAAGTCATTAAAGGAGGAACAATAAATTGAAAAAAATGATGATTATCGGTTTGGCGGTGTTGGTGATTTTCGGGTTGATTGTCTTTTTGACAAACCAGGCCAATGACGAAAAGATGGCCGACAACCCATACGATAAAGAGAATCTTGAACAGCCGACGATTGACCTTCTCGACGATGAAAATTACCAGAACATCGCAGTGCCGGATGAAGTGAATGAACAAATTGAAAGCGGTGAACCGACAACGGTTTACTTCTTCAGTCCGACTTGCCAGTATTGCCAGCAAACCACTCCTGTTCTGATGCCGGTGGCCGAAGACATGGATGTCGAAGTGCTGCAGTATAACCTATTGGAATACGAGCAGGGATGGCAGGATTACTTCATCGAAGCGACACCGACACTCGTCCATTATGAAGACGGGGAAGAAGTGGCCCGTTGGGTCGGGGCACAGCCGAAAGAAAACATTGAAGAGTTTTTCAATCAAGTCGTTTTAAAATAGAAAACAGAAAGGTCATGTGCGGAGCGCATGGCCTTTTTACATGGAGGAATGAAAATGAGCTGGAATTATGAAATCAAAGACGATGGCATGACTGTCGAAGAATTACTGAGAACGGAATGGGGACTGGGAAAAAAAGTGGTGCACGAATTGCGCATGGCCAAAAGCGTGAAAGACGAGCGCTTTCAGGAAGTACAGTGGAAAGAACCATTGCCTAAAGGCACTGTACTGTGGTTCGACTTACCGCCCGCAAAATCTCCTTATGAACCGGACCATGAAACCGAGCTTCCGGTGCTGTTTGAAGATGATCATCTGATCATCGCCAGAAAACCGAAAGGCATGGCAACACACCCAAATGAAGTCGGACAGAATGATACATTCATCAATGCGGTGATCGGCCACATCGTCCGAAACGGCGGCTCCTACGGTGAGCACGTCCACCGGCTCGACCAGGGAACTTCCGGCTTATTGATGGTGGCCAAACATCCTGTGGCCAAAAATGTCCTCGATCGCATGCTTGAGCAAAAACAGCTCATACGCGACTACGAAGCGGTCGTCAAAGGAAAAGTCCATAACAAATCCGGTACCATCGACTTCCCGCTCGGGCGTGACCGTCATCACCCGACGCGCCGTCGTGTGTCGCCAAGCGGCCAAAGCGCCGTGACACATTACAAAACCGTAAAGCAGATGGAAGGCAAGACATTGCTTCATCTGACCTTGGAAACCGGACGGACCCATCAGATCCGCGCTCATCTGTCCCATATCGGTCACCCTGTCATTGGCGACGAGCTGTATGAAGGACCGCCGACACAGGACGGCGCCTATCATCTTCACGCTTTCCGGATGTCATTCATCCACCCATTCACCGGCGAGAAAATTGTCGTGGAAGATACCGCACGATAAAAAAGAAGTTCCCCAGTCGCGCGGGGAACTTCTTTTTATCTTAAATGAATTTTATCCGGATCGGTTCCTGTACGCCAATCCTGATTGAGGCCGTCAATCTGCTTCATTTCTTCCTGTGATAACGTAAAGTCATAAACGTCAGCATTTTCCGCGATGCGGGACGGTGTCACCGATTTAGGGATCACAATCAAATCGCTTTGCAGATGCCAGCGGATAACCACTTGTGCAATTGTCTTGCCGTGCGCTTCTCCGATCTTCGCCAATACAGGGTCTTCCATTAATCGTGCACGGGCGAGCGGCGACCAAGACGTGACCGCAATGTCCTGTTCGGCGCAGAACTTGCGCAATGGCTCCTGTGTCAATTGCGGATGAAGTTCAATTTGATTGACCATCGGTTTGGTATGGGCAGTCGCCAAAATCTTTTCCAAATGATGCTGGTGATGGTTCGAGACTCCGATCGCCCGGACCAGTTTTTCGTCGTACAGGCGCTGAAGAGCACGATACGTTTCCTCATAGGTATCCGGCATCGCCCAGTGCGTCAAATACAAATCCAAATAATCGAAACCCAGACGCTCCAGCGTTGCTTCAAAAGCCCGCAGTGTGTTGTCGTAGCCCTGGTCAGTGTTCCATACTTTCGAAGTGATGAACAAGTCTTCCCGTTTGACACCGGAAGCGCGCACCGCTTCACCTACTTCCCGTTCATTGTCATAAATAGCGGCTGTATCGATGGCAGGGTATCCCTCTTTTATGGCCGCCAACATTGCCTGTACCGCCACTTCTTTATCAGTCATTTTGAAAACGCCAAGACCGAAGCGCGGCATTTCCACTCCATTATGTAAGGTTTTGGTTGAATTGATGGTTAGTTCCATTGCTTTCACCCTTTCTTTTACTCTATTGTACAAATAATTGGAAAAAAATTCGACTGCCACATTATTTTGCTCATGAAATGAAAAAAACCGCCACTTTGGCGGTTTTTAAATGGCTCTTGTTCGACCAGCTACATAAGCGTTGACAAACAGGACAATGGCTGTAATCAAATGCAACGCCCATCCGACCAATGGAATCCAAGCGAGCAAACTGGTGATAAGCCCTAAGATCGGACCGGATTTCGGTGAAAATTCCCGGAAACAAAAGAACAATGTAACGGCATGAAGCACGAACATGACACCCAGCACGCCATAACCGGTGCTGAGGACAAAACCACCGCCGATAAACGGAATGGCCAGAAATGCTTCAGCAAGACCTGTAATCCACAATAACGCCGCAGATACTTTCATCTTCATATTGGAATACCCTCCTCTTCCTTCTCTTACTTACTTTATACGAATGAAAAACGCATTGGTTTCGTTTTAATTGAAAACGTTTCAGCCGTCAACCGCATTGTACAGAAATTCTCCATAATTCCAGTTCGCAGCTATATTTCATTTTTCCCGAATATACGCTATACTAAACACAGTTGCAAATTACAAGGAGGTCGTATTACATGAACTTAATCCTTATCCTCGGTGTTTGCGTAGCATTCCTGGCTGCTATTTTAACAGGCGGATACGATGACAAACCCGGCACTTCTGAAAGAAAATAATGCAAAAGGACAGCGGAATCCGCTGTCCTTTTTTATTATGCTAAAACGTTTTTTATCCCAATCCAGGATAATCCTGCTGCCGCAGGGCTTCATACATTAAAATGGCTGCTGTATTGGACAAGTTGAGTGAACGGATATGCTCATTCATCGGAATCCGCAGGCAGCGGTCCAGGTTCTGTTCGATCAATTCGTCCGGCAAACCCGTCGTTTCCCTTCCAAACACAAAGAAATGATCTTTTTCCCGGTCCGAAAAATCGAAGGAACTATGCGCTTTCTCACCGAACTTGGTAATATAATAAAATTCCCCTGCCGGAAAACGGTCAAACAGCTCCTGCAGGCCGTCGTAATACGCGATATCGACATGCTCCCAATAGTCGAGCCCAGCCCGCTTCAGCATTTTATCATCCGTCGAAAAACCGAGCGGACGGATCAAATGCAGTTTCACGCCGGTTCCCGCACAGGAACGTGCGATATTTCCTGTATTCGCTGGAATCAGCGGTTGATACAAAACAATGTGTATGGCCAAATCGTTCACTTATCCTTTCAATCCTTCGGCAAAAAATGCCAATCCTTTTTGAATTTCTTCCTGTACTTCTTCGTCTTTCTCCGTTTTTTCAACTTCCCGCAAAGACTCCAGCCCCTCAATGGTTCCAATCTTGCCTAACGCCCAGGCAGCCGTCCCGCGAATCACTGGGCGCTCATCGCTCTGTAATAGATCGATCAATGCCGGCACTGCATCGGCTTCCTTGAAATGGGCCAACGCCAAAATTGCGTTCCGCTGAATCGGTTTTTTGCCTCTCCAGGAGCCTGAAACATAACCGAATTTTCCTTTGAATTCACGGTTCGAAATCTTCAACAGCGGTTCCAGCAAAGGCTTGGCAATTTCCGGATCCGGTTCGAATTCCGGATGGATCCGATTTGCTTTGCGCTTGTTTTTCGGACACACCGTCTGACACGTATCACAACCATACAGCCGGTTGCCGATTTTATCGCGGAACTCATCCGGCAAAAAGCCTTTCGTCTGTGTCAAAAACGAAATGCAGCGCTGGGCGTTTAGTTGTCCGCCTTCGACAATTGCCCCTGTCGGACAAGTATCGATGCACAACCGGCAGTCGCCGCATTGATCTTCCATCGGCTCATCCGGCTGGAATGGAATATTGGTGATCATCTCACCCAAGTAAACATAAGACCCGAATTCCGGTGTAATGATGTTTGTATTTTTGGCACTCCAGCCAATGCCCGCCCGCTCTGCAACTGCCCGGTCAGACAACTCCCCGGTGTCCACCATGGACCGCATGCGGGCCTCCGGATAATGGGCCGCAATAAAAGCCTCCAGCAAAGTCAGCCGCTCTTTTAAAGCTGCATGGTAATCCCTGCCCCATGACGACCGGGAAAAAATGCCGCGCCTTGCCCCACGCACGCCCTGCGGAGCATCTTTCATCTTCGAAGGGTACGCAATCGCAATCGCGATGATGCTCACCGCTTCATTCAGCAAAAGCTCGGGGCGCGTCCGCTTTTCAACATCCGGTTCTTCGAAACCCGACTGGTAGTTTAATTGCTGCTGACGGATCAGCTGATGCTTTAAATTATAAAAAGGTTCCGCTGAAGCAAAACCGATTTTATCAATTCCGATTTCCGAGGCATAAGCAACGAGTTCTTTTTGAAATTGATCAAGATTCATGCTGATAACCCCTTACTCTATTTTATGATACGATGATGATAAAGAATCCAGTTGAAAGGAAGATTGCCGTGGAAATCTCTGTCGATTCAACTATAACCGAAATCCTTCCTGACTTTAAAGCAGGAATCATTCATTATAACAATATCACCGTTTCCGAATCACCTCAAATGTTAAAAGGCCGCTTGCAGCTTTTTCAGGAACAACTGTATTTTGACCTGGATGAGAAAGAGTTGACCGACTTTCCTGGTCTGCTGGAATGGAAGCTTGCCTGGAAAGCATTGGGCGCTGATCCGAACCGTTACCGTCCGGCCGCAGAAGCCCTGTTCCGCAGGATCCGCAAACAAAACTACCTGACACCTGTTCATTCGGGCGTTGATATGAACAATTTTCTTTCACTGCAATATGAAATCCCTCTCGGCTTGTACGACGCCGATAAAATTGACGGTGATGTCGAAATCACGCTCGGTACCGATCGCGATCAATTCGAAGGCCTCAACAATCGACTCAACACATTAACGAACATTCTGGTTTCGAAAGACAGACAAGGCGCATTCGGCAGTCCGTATGTCGACTCCAAACGGACATCCGTAACTGAAGACACCGTCAATGCCCTGCATATTTTCTATTTGCGTCCCTCGATGGACAGAGACAATGCTTTGCAGCTGTTGACTGCAGCTTCCAATATGTTCACCGGCATCCATGGAGGAGACGCTGAAATCCTGGTGGTGTAAAGAATGTGCCTTGCGGAATGCAGGCATATTCTTTTTCATTTTTCTTCTGATGGAGTAAACTTTTGTTACTTCGAGATAAAAGAGGGATCATTAAGTGAAAAAAGTACACAGCGACATCGTACAATTCCGTGGAACCCATTACGATTTCGGTTTTATGCAAGGCGAACTTCTGAAGCAATCATACATTCTTCCAAATCGCCGAAAACAGCGAAGTGCAACCAGCCGTCAGTTAATGATTAATGAAGCTGAAGCACAGCAAATGCTCACATCATTCGCTCCGCGCGTTTGGGATGAAATAAACGGTCTTGCTGATTCGTTGGGATGGAAAATGCATGACGCCATCCGCGAATTCGGTGGCTATTATATGGAATACACACGAAGCGGTTGTTCTATCTTTACACAATCCAACTTCATGGTCCGCAATTATGACAGCTCTCCTGAAGGCTATGAAGGACGTTTTGCGTTGTATCAGCCAACAGACGGCGGCTATGCCACCATTGGACCAACCATGCAAATCACCGGTCGTACAGACGGCTTAAACGAAAAAGGGCTGGTGATGGGCTATAACTTCATCAACCGCAGAAATTCCGAAGACGGATTTATCTGCAACATGATCGGCCGTCTGGTCCTGGAAAACTGCGCAACTATCGACGAAGCCATCGAACTGCTGAAAGAGCTGCCGCATCGTCGTTCTTTCAGTTACGTGCTGCTGGACCGCAGCGGAAAATCAGTGGTGGTCGAAGCTTCTCCGCGCTCTGTCGTGATGCGTGAAGCAAATGTCTCCACCAATCATTTCGAACTGCTGACAGAAGAAAACCGCTATCAGACAGATGATTCAAAACGGCGGGAACAAACCATGCAGCTGCAGGGGCAAAGCCTGACAGACGCCTACAGTGCATTCCGCTTGCTGAATGATTCAGATCAAGGCGTCTTTTCCACCAAATACAGCACGGCCTCAGGAACATTGCATACAGCTTCTTATTTTCCACACAGCCTGGAAGTCGGTTTTGCCATCGGACCTGACCGTCTTCCCCTGATGCTCGACTTTCATCAATGGCTGCAGGGCAACCGGTTGTACGCTAAACGAATTAACGGAAAAATCGACACGAAACTTCCTTTCGTTCATATGGCAGAAGTATAATAAAAAGGCGCTCACTTCAAAAAAGTGGGCGCCTTTTCACATTCTTACACATAGCTTTTCTCCATATGGGCAAAACCGATTTCTGTTTCCACTTCCCCGTGGATCTTGTCTATTGCCAGTTGGCCTCCCTGCAACCAGCTGCCAAAATCGAAAACATGTGGCTCTACATCTCCACCTAAGGCAAACAATACTTGCTTATCTTTTGGCATATAAGCAGAAGTATGAATCGTCCCTGCCCAGCTTTTATAAAGTTTAGAGAAAACACCTTTTTCTGTGTCGTTCAACAAACGGAACGTTTTGAACACGTCATCGGTCTGGTCTTTCTGACGTTCAATGGCAGTTAGCCGTTCATAAGAATCTTTCAGATAGTTCCGGTTCTCATGCTGCTGGATCTCAAAGTGGTTGGTGCAGACACTTGCGTCACGGATATCGACCGCTCTTGGACTCGCTTCCACCACTTTTGTCTTCCCGCTTTCATCCAACATTACATAACTGAATGAGCCGCGATGCGGAATTTCCTTTAATAAGGACACAGCCTCTTCTACAGTCGCACAAGTTTCCAAAATAATGCGGCCGATCATATAACAGACAAAGCCATCCCCCGGTTTTTTCCGGTGAGTGAAGTTGTAGCCCATTGCCAGCCCTTTTTCATTCATTCCGTCCATGCGCCCTGTAATCCGTGATGTTGGCCCAATCATCGCATAGCCCTGATTATCCGGCTGAAACAGTACATATCTTCCTTCATAGGTTTGCGGATGGAAATCATAATTCCTCACCAAAAAATCATTTCCCGTCACAATGGAACAACCTGATGGCATCGCATCAATCCGGTAGCCCCCAAAATCGCGCAGCACCTCTGCCATCGGCAATTCCAGGCTTTCCTGCAAGCCAACCAATTCATCCCATATCCCTGGAGCAAACCGTAAAAAAGCCTCTCTTGTCTCTGCCACATCAATTTCAAACCTTGGCCTTTTCGCTTTCCACTGTCTTCGACGATTTTCCAGAGTGATGGACTCCTTCAAATGCTCTCCTTGTCTGAACCCAAAATCATAATGACTTCCCCGAAATTCCAGTATATTGCTATGTATTTGTTTCATATATTCCTCCCTACTCGAACGGCTTGCTCGGAATGTAGTTGAGAAGAGCGCACATATACACACCTCTCCCCTTTCTACTCAATTATATCAATAGCATGCCAAAACGACAGTCAACTGCCTCCAAAGCCATCCAATTCTTAAAATGATGAAGGGTGTTATCTGTTTTGCTCCTCTCTTCCCTACACTCAATTCCAAGCAACTTTAAAATCAGAAAAAGGCCCTGACATAATTGTCAGGGCCTCTCCATTCGTACTGAATCGCTTGGTGTTGCGATGGGTATACCGGTGGTCGGGGTCGAACCGACACTCCAGAAGGAACACGATTTTGAGTCGTGCGCGTCTGCCAATTCCGCCACACCGGCAAATGTATCTCTAAGAGACAATAAAAATTATAACATGCATGCTGCTGCAGTTCAATCGTTATTTGTATAAAGCTTCTTTTGCTTATATACTCGGCCCAGGGCAAAAACATTTCAGTGAACACCCATAATTGGTATTCTTACATAAAAAGGATGATTTGATGCCTTCTCTGAAAATGCTGATTGGACTTCCAGCCAGCGGTAAAACAACTTATGCCCGACGCCTGGTTCACACCGATTCGAATTGGGTTCATTTATCTTCCGATGAAATCGCCTACGCCAAATACCCGAAAGATCAACCGATTAATCACCAGGAAGTTTTTCAGGAATTATTTCTGAAAACCCTTACTTGCCTTAAGGACGGAAAAAACGTAATTTACGACGCCACAAACCTGGCCTCCCAAAAACGGAAAAGTTTCATCAATCGGATAAAGGAACTTCATGTTCACGTGGAAGCAATTATTTTCATCACACCCTACGATTTGCTAAAAGAACGCAACAACGCCCGTGAAAGTTGGCAGCGGGTACCGCCATATATACTCGATCGATATATTCGTGCTTTTCAATTCCCAAGAAAAGACGAGAATTTCGATGAGTGTTCAATAATCACAGACCACACCTGGAACCAACCACCCGAGACAAAACAACACAGTCAAATTATAAGAGGGCGTCTTATGGAAGGAAACTTGAGCTTCAATGAATGGATGGAACTTTATAATTTATTCGAAGATACCAAACCCTTTCTGTGGCTTATTAAAGATTCTTCTTCTCTTATGTCAGCTGCTAACTTAAACACATATCAGGCATATAAAAAAATGGTGAGTGCTGCTCCCACTCCTCACGATCAAGAAGTAATGGCTTGGACCATTCTACTGCATCAAATTGGCAAAGCCTATGTACGAAAAAACAGGCCGATGGAAGAAGATAATTTTTACGGTTTTGAACACGCAAGCACGTACATGGCTTACCCGATTCTTTCTTCTCTCCGTATTCCCGAACCGCTTACCTGGGATATACTGCTCCTTATCGATGAACACATAATCGGCCGTCAAATGAAACGCGGTAAGGTTAAACGCCGAATCGGCACCGCTAATTATGAACGGCTGGTTAATTTCTGGGGGTTTTTGAGTGAGTAAACAAAAATAAAAACCCCTCAGCTCGGAAATTTCCAAGCTGAGGGGTTATAAAGAGCAGGCAGGCTCTTTTGATGATACCGGTGGTCGGGGTCGAACCGACACTCCCGAAGGAACACGATTTTGAGTCGTGCGCGTCTGCCAATTCCGCCACACCGGCATAATTTAATGGAGGCGGCAACCGGATTTGAACCGGTGATAAGGGTGTTGCAGACCCATGCCTTACCACTTGGCTATGCCGCCAGATATTGGAGCGGAAGACGGGGGTCGAACCCGCGACCTCCACCTTGGCAAGGTGGCGTTCTACCACTGAACTACTTCCGCAAAAGCTGGGGTACCTGGATTCGAACCAGGGCATGACGGGATCAAAACCCGTTGCCTTACCGCTTGGCTATACCCCAATAATAAGATGGGGCGGACGAGGGGAATTGAACCCCCGAGTGTCGGAATCACAATCCGATGCGTTAACCACTTCGCCACGACCGCCACTATGAAAATTAAAATTGGCAGGGGCAGTAGGAATCGAACCCACATCGGAGGTTTTGGAGACCTCTGTTCTACCGTTAAACTATGCCCCTAAGAACTGGTGGTGGGGGGCAGATTCGAACTGCCGAACCCGA
>NZ_RIAX01000007.1 GCF_003719725.1 Planococcus salinus
ACCCGTACGTACGGTGTTGTGAGAGGGGCGAAAATAAGTCAGCTTATTTTCCCTCTACTCGATTCTACTTAGACACAAGGCCCCTTAACGCCAAATTGATGTTCTGTGGCCGTTCCGCTAAGCGTCTCATATAATATCCATACCAGTCCTGACCGAACGGTACATAAGTAGTAAAGGCATATCCTTCCGCCGCCAATTCTTTTTGCAATTCAGTTCGGAAACCGTACAGCATTTGGAATTCGAAACGGTCATTTGAAATGTTATGTTCTTTCACAAACTTCTTCACTTCGTTGATGATGCGATGATCATGTGTAGCGATGGAAGTGAAGCCGGGATCCAGTAAATGGATTTTAATCAGCTTCAAATAATTTTCGTCAATTTCCTGTTTGCTTTGAAAAGCCACTTCCTCGATTTCTTTATAAGCCCCTTTAACCAAACGCAATCGTACGTTCTTCAGCCTTTCCAGATCCTTTTCCGAACGGTAAAGGTATGCCTGGATGACCGTCCCTACATTGCTGAAGTCTTCCATCAAGGCATAAAGAACATCGAGCGTTGGCTGCAAATGAGCATAATCTTCCATATCTATGTTAACGAACATTTCATATTTTGCTGCAATTGTCAGTATCTCTCTCATATTATCAAGACAGAACTCCTGGTCTACATCCAAGCCGACTTGCGTCAATTTTACGGACATATGCGCGTCCACTTCATATGCATGGATGGCTTCCATCGTCTCAATGATATGCTGTTTCGCTTCTGTTGCTTCTTCTTTGCTGAATACAAATTCTCCCAGATTGTCAATCGTTGCACTGATTCCATCATCATTTAATTTTTTGACAGACTTCATCATACTGTCAATATCGGTTCCGGCAACCATTTTACCGGCTCCTAACTTTAAGCCCCATTTTTTTGCACCGCTGTTCAGTAATTGGTTTTTGGACAATGCGATAAAAAAATCTCTAGTTAAACTCACTTCTATTCCTCCTATGCTTTTAAAAGCCGTATTTCTCTCGATAAGCGAGCAGATGATTTCAGAAATTCAAAACTGTGCAACGAGTTAGAATCCCGGGTGAAGGCTGCCAGAAGAACGGCGAAACCTAGCTTAATTATAATTGATATATCGGATTTCGCATATTGCAAATATGTATGAAAAATAAAAAAATTTTCCATACACATCTGCGTTAAAGTTAACTGGTACGAAAGACCGGTGTCTTAGTAGTATAGCCTTTTTAAGCGTCTTAAAACTTCTGTTTTTTAAAGAATTCCAAAAGGAATCAACGGAGAAGGACAACCATTTTTGCTGGAAAGGTGTAAAATAGGGAGGAACTTGCCATGAAATTGGTCAAAGGAGTTTTGTAATGAAAACCATAGCAGCGAAAGGCTTTACTATTTTCATCAGTTTGTATGCATTGCTGCATTTTATTTCCTATTTTGCCGAGTGGCCATCTTTTGAATTGTTATTGTCCATTCTTGGTATTTTCACTTTGGCCTTCGCATTCTGGTTGTTGCCGTTCAATCGGGCGAAGTTGCAGTTTTTCCTGATTTTGACGGCTGTGATCATTCTTGTTTTAACGAGCGACTCCAGCTGGAATGGAATGATAGAAGGCTTGCGGCAAATGCGTAATCTGGTCGGGTTATTGTTTATCGTCCCCATGATCAGTTGGGTTCTGAAAGAAGAACCATATATTGAGGAAATTATGAGTTTTGCTCATAACCTGTTGAACAAAAGCCATAAGTTTTATTTTGGATTAATGGCGATGACACAGGTAATCGCGCATTTTCTCCTTTTTGGAGCGGTGCCGATGATGTATCGTTTTATCGATTCTTTTCTGAAAGAACAAAAAGGGGAAGCGTGGGAGCATTTTAAAGGAACAGCCATTCTCAGATCCTTCGCTCTTTCCACCATGTGGGTCATCAGCATTCCGAGTTTTATCTTTGCTGTTGAAGCGCTGAATGCCACTCTGTGGAAATCCATGCTGTATGGTTTTCTTTTTGCGTTCGCCGGCACTGTCCTCTCAGTGATCTTCATGTCTTTTCAGGAGAAGAAGTACGACGTCGATTTTACGTCTGAACTGAAGGTGGAAATTGATAAAGCGATGCGCAATTCACGCAATACAGGTCGATGGAACAGGGATGTCATCGAATTTGTTTTTCTGTTCATCTCGTTGTTCGGCACCATTTTCATCGTTCATGAGATTTGGGGGTTGGAATTTTTACTGGTGATTCCACTGGTGATTTTTGTGTGGACCTTTCTTTACTTTTTCATTAAAAAAAGAAAGGAGAGCATCGTCAGCGATACAAAAATGTATTTCTCCCGCGGCATCGCCAACCAGGCTCAGCAATTCAGTATACTCCTGGCTGCCGGGTTACTGATTTTTTCATTGAACCAGTCAGGGGTGGGGAGTTATGTAATCAACGGCATGAATTACCTGACTGCCATTGTACCCGTCTTGAATATTCTGTTCCTCATTCCGTTCATCGTCATTTTCATGGGATTTGTGGGGCTAGGACCTTTACAGGCGATTGTATTGGTGACAGGGATATTGGAGGGGGCGGCACTTCCGTATCCGCCGGAACTGATTGTGCTGTCAGTAACTTCAGGAAGCGTGATTTCGATTCTGCTGTCTCCTTTTGTAATGCCGCTGATTATTTTAAGCAGTGTCAACGGACTGAGCGGTTTGAGAAATGGCTTGCACTTTAACTTGAAATTCGCCATCGTCTTTTATTGTATGGTGCAATTGTATATTCAGACCGTCATTTTGTTGTAAAGCCGCATAAAAACGGCAAACAACCGCCTTCTGCCAGTTGAGAAGGCGGTTATTTTATGTGAAAACCTGCTATTAATTTGAGTGAGGAGCATGAATCTCCCAGGACAATTTCAGTGCATCAGCAATGTACTCTGCCGCTTCTTCTGCCTGGAAATTGTCCACTTGTAATGTGGAATGGTTCAACGAATAAATACTTTGTCTTTCATAGAAAAGCCGTTCAATATCCTCCAGGGATCTGCCCTTCAGAAGTGGGCGGCTGTCTGAAAGAATGTGAATCCGCTCTTTCCAGGATTCCCAAGTGATGTCCAAAAACAAGACGACACAATTGGTCATGCAAATTTCCCGGATTTCCTCTTGCAGAAAAGCACCGCCGCCGACCGAAATGACATTCAGAGGCTGTTGGCTGAATTTCCGGATCAATTCTTTTTCTTTTTCCCGGAAGGCTTTTTCACCATACGTCTCGAATATTTGAGGAATCGGCATGGAAAACTCCTTTTCGATTTCCACATCAACATCAATGAAATTACGGTACAGCCTGCGGGCAAGCATTTTGCCGACAGTTGTTTTCCCTACACCCATGAAACCAATGCAAACAATACTTTTTTCTCTGATGGACAATCCGAAATTTCTCAATGCACACACTCATTTCTTTATAGGATTAGGCTTTGTGATATTTCATCTCTAACTTACTTTACATCACACGACCGATAAATTCATGGATTAATAAAACTTTTTGGAGGGATTTTGATGACAGGAACTTATCTGCTTACCGGTTCGTATTCCACTGCAGCAGAAGAAGGCATCAAGTTATGGAAATTTGATGGCTCGACCGGCTCCATTGACCCGCTAGCAGCAACCAAAGGCATTGAACGCCCATCTTTTCTGGCAGTTCACCCGAATGGAAAAAATTTCATCGCCACGAGTGAAGTGGGGGATGGAGAGCTGGTATCTTACAAGTTGGATACCGGGTCAAGCAGCATCTCCGAAATCAACCGCCAGAAGTCAAACGGCGACCATCCTGCTCACGTTTGCATCGATGAAACGGGGAAGTGGGCAATAGCCGTTAATTATTCGGGAGGAAATGTGAACCTGTACCCTTTGCATACTGACGGCTCCCTGGGAGAACTGGCAGATTCCGTAAAACATGAAGGGACAGGGCCCAATAAAGAACGTCAGGACGCAGCGCATCCTCATTCAGTATTTCAACTACCCGGAAAACCCTTATTCTTTGTATCGGATTTGGGGACCGATGAGATTTACACATACGAACTGGACGACAAGAAGGGCAAGCTGAACTTAAAGTTTGTGACAGAAGCACATCCTGGAATGGGTCCGCGGCACCTTGCTTTTCATCCGTCTGAAAACTTCGTGTACTCATTGGGGGAGTTAAACTCGACATTGGCCGTTTATACCTTGAATGCTGAAGGCGAATTAGACCTCACCCAAACGGTTTCGTTACTGCCGGAATCCTACAAAGGAGAAAACACCAGCGCTGAAGTCTGCGTGTCGTCGGATGGCCGCTACCTCTATGCGTCCAACCGCGGCCATGACAGCATCACAGCTTTTACCATCCAGGAAAACGGACAGTTGGAAACGATCGGTTTTGCGTCTTCCGGCGGAAAAGGGCCGCGTCATTTCACAGTGGTTCCAGAAACTCCATGGATGGTAGCCGCCAACGAAGAATCGGATCTATTGACCATTTTGAAAATCTCAGACAAAGGACTGCCCTGCCTGCAAGGTGAACCGGTTCCGACAACAGCGCCGGTTTGTGTAAAAGTAATTGCAGCAGAGTGGAAATAAAAAGCAGGCAAAGATTTTTTTCTTTGCCTGCTTTTCTTATTGTCCAGACTCCAGCGCCCAGCCCCTCGAGGTCGCTTCGGTCTTGCCAGCAATGGCAAAAAGCGCCATTACTTTCAAGCCCTCCAGCGCTTGTCGGGGCTACCCGGGCGCTTGCGCTTTTCTTTCATCACCAATCTGTTGCTTCTTTCTCCATTACGCCAAGCTCTTTCATCAAGCTGACAAACCGGCTGTCATTGTTTCCTTCAAAAGCTTTTTCTGTACACTCGGCATTAGGAGGGTAGCCCAGTTCCCGTGCATGTTCGAGCGTTGATTCTTCCAGAAAATTCGTCGGGTCAGCCTCCTGGAAGCAAGAAGGGGCGATATAGGTCCGGTAATTATGCTCCAGAACCACCCGTGTATCCGGTCCCGGCTGATTATCCCTCGGAAGGAAGAGCAATGCGACCAGGGCTCCTGCAAACAGCACTGCAGCTGCAATCGTCAGTTTCTGCTTCATGTATTATTCCTCCGCAAGCAAGATTTTGGCATCCGCTATAATTTCATCTGTTGGCGGATTGACCCCATTATAATCTTTCATCACCACACCATTTTTATCGACCAGGTAGAATGAGGTGCCATGAAGCACTTGATCATCATTTTCTGGTTTACGGGCAGGAGCTTTAAAGTTTTGAATGGCAAATTCATCGATTTTTTCAGGCGAGTAGCCCGTCAATAAATCCCAGGATGATAAATCAGCGCCGTAACTTTGAGCGTACGACTTCAATACTTCCGGTGAATCCACTTCAGGGTCCACGCTGAAGGAAACAATCCGTACATCCAGCCCTTCTTCTTTTAATTGCTCCTGTAAATCCGTCATGTTCGCCATCATCGGCAAACATACTGTGGTGCAGTTGGTGAAGACGAAATCAGCCAGCCAAACCTCTCCTTGTAAATCGTCCAAGCTTATATCTTCCCTATCCTGATTTATAAATGTAAATTCTTCTATTTCCCAGTTCAGAGGATCTTCAATTGCCGATCCGCATCCGGCCAGCAATAAGCTGAAAAATAGAAGCAAGGGGATCCATCTTTTTTTCTGCAATTGTCCTCGCCCTTTCTTATATTGAAAGTGATCCTCCTAATCGTAGTTGAAAAATACCTGCCAAACAAGGGGCGGATCTCCGCAATTTATGTAAAAATAGCGAACAACTTTCCTTGAAAATACTCATTCTTCCAATAATTTTGTATATTCACAAGGGATTGCCAAGCTCTGCAGCGAATATTGTTAGGAATGATACCGACATGGAAATGATCATTGATGGAGGTGCAATTTTGATTAAGCAGCTTGAATTATTGACACAGGAAAAATTGGCGGATTTCCATAATGGCCGAATGATCGATGCGTATTTATACTTTGGTGTTCACCTTGACCAAGATGCAACCGTATTTACAGTGTGGGCGCCGGACGTGAAAAAAGTGACGGTTGTTTGTTCTGATGCCGGGGAGCTCCAGGAAGAACGTTTTGACATGCAGATGCATCCACTGGATAACAGCGTATGGCAAGTCAGTATTCCAAAAAGAATGGTGGATGTGCGGTATGAATACGAAATTACTGCTGCGGATGGGGAAATCCTAAGAAAATCAGACCCCTATGCGCAGCGAGGGGAAATGCGGCCGAAAACACGGTCGGTCGTTTCTGAAAATTCAAGGCACGTCTGGTCGGACTCGACGCTGCATCAAAAGAAAAATATTGCAACGAATCATTACGAAAAGCCGATGACGATTTATGAGTTGCATATAGGAACATGGAAGCGCAACGACAAAGGCGAGTTTTTGTCGTATCGGGAACTGGCTGATGAGCTGCTGCCCTATATTAAAGAGCTGGGGTTTACCCATATTGAAATTCTGCCGATTACAGAACATCCGTTGGACGAATCATGGGGTTATCAGACAACAGGGTTTTTTGCGCCCACCATCCGTTACGGGACAGCAGATGACCTGAAATATCTGGTAGAACAATGTGCAGAAAATGGAATCGGCTTGTTTCTCGATTGGGTACCCGGCCATTTTTGCGTAGATGATCATGCTTTGGCGTGTTTTAACGGCACTTATTTATATGAAGAGGCCAGACCCGAACGCCGGACAAATCCGGACTGGGGGACGCTGAACTTTGACGTGCAAAAAGGCGAAGTCGTCAGCTTTATCCTGTCCAGTGCCCATTACTGGTTAAGTGAATTTAAATTTGATGGGTTGCGGATGGACGCTTTGGTGAACCTGCTTTTTATCCCGAACCGTCCGGAGAGGCCCCATAATGACGAAGGGGCTGATTTTCTCCGGAATTTGACAACGAGTTTGAAGCAGCACTACCCCGACGCCATTTTAATCGCAGAAGATGCATGGCATTATCCGGATGTGACAAAAGATGTGAAAGATGGAGGCGTGGGATTCCATTATAAATGGAATTTCGGCTGGATGCGGGACACTCAGGATTATATGCAACTGCCGCCATCCGAGAGGCCGGATGCCCATAAAAAGATCAACTTTGCGATGATCTATTATTACAATGACCGATTTATCTCTACTTTTTCGCACGACGAATTTGTCCATGGCCGCGGTTCATTATTGAACAAGTTTCCGGGGACCATCGAAGAGAAGTTTCATCAACTGCGGCTGCTTCTTGGGTTTTGGATCACTTTTCCAGGGAAGAAATTATTGTTCATGGGGCAGGAATTCGGTCAATTTGAAGAATGGAAGTTCCAACCGGAATTGGAATGGTATTTGCTGAAGGAACCAAAGCATTTACAGATGGCCACATTCACGAAAGAGCTGCTCGCTTTTTATAAAAGCGAAAAAGCATTATACGAATTGGATGACCGGCGAGAAGGATTTACCTGGTTGGATGCCAACAATCACGAGCAAAGTGTGGCATCTTTTATTCGCAGGGGCTTTTTGCCACAGGATGAATGTGTTGTTGTGTGCAATTTCTCCGACCGTGATTATGCAGAGTTCACGGTTGGTGTACCGGCAGAAGGAGATTATGAACAAGTGTTTTGTACAGCCCATAAAATGTATGGAGGCGGTACAGAAGCCACAGAAACGGTTTGCCGGTCGACGGATATTCCAGCGGATGAACAAACCCATTCCATCAAAGTCGAGTTGCCGGCATTTGCTATGTGCGTATGGAAACCAAAAAGGGAAAGAGGCGAGGCCAAGTGAAAAAAGAAATTGTCGCCATGTTATTGGCGGGCGGGCAGGGAACCCGTTTAAAAGAATTGACGTATACGGTTGCCAAGCCGGCTGTCCCGTTCGGCGGAAAGTACCGGATCATCGACTTTCCTTTATCAAATTGCCTGAATTCGGAAATTCATACTGTCGGTGTCCTGACGCAATATCAACCCCATATCCTGCATCATTATATTGGAATTGGTACACCGTGGGATTTGGACAGGCGCAATGGAGGGGTTACAATGCTGCCTCCTTACGCAGAAAAAGAAGGCATTAAATGGTATGACGGTACAGCAAACGCCATCTATCAGAACTTGCGGTTTCTGGAACAGTACGACCCTGAATATGTCCTGATTTTATCCGGGGATCATATTTACAAGATGAATTATGAGTTGATGCTGGAGTTCCATAAGCAAAATGATGCGGATGTGACAATCTCGGTCATTGAAGTGCCTTGGGAAGAAGCCAGCCGTTTCGGTATTATGGAAGCAGATGAGAACATGAAAGTGAAAGAATTTGCGGAAAAACCGGAAAAGCCGAAAAGCAATTTGGCTTCCATGGGCGTCTATATCTTTAATTGGCAGAAGCTGAAAAAGTACTTGAAAATCGATGTGGAAAACGAAGAATCCACCCATGACTTCGGGAAGGACATTATTCCGCTGATGCTCAGCGAAAAAGAAAAACTGTTTGCTTATCCTTTCAAGGGCTATTGGAAAGATGTCGGTACCGTCGCCAGTTTATGGGAAGCCAATATGGATTTGCTGAGAAGCGATTCAGGCTTGAATTTACACGATTCAGCGTGGCGGATCTATTCTTCGAATCCTCAGCTGCCGCCGCAGGTGATCACGAGAAATGGAGAAATCCAAAACTCACTCGTGAATGAAGGGTGCATCATTGAAGGGGAAGTGTCAAACTCGATTATCTCCCAAAACGTTGAATTGCGGACCGGATCGTCTCTTTCGGAAAGTGTAGCCATGAGCGGTGTCGTAATCGGGCATGATGCAACACTGATCCGCACGATTATTCCACCAAATCTCATCATTCCGGATGGTTTTCAGGCAGAAGGAAAAGACGGGGAAGTCGTGCTGGTGACTGAAGAACTTATCGCCGAATGGAAAGGAAGTGACGAGTAATGCGTTTAGTAGCAGTAGTGGATGCTTCGGTGAACATTCCGGGATTGGAAGATTTGACCATGTACCGATCCGTTGCTTCTGTGCCGTTTGCCGGCCGGTACCGCCTGATTGATTTTGTCTTATCGAATGTAGTGAATTCGAATATCAATTCCGTTGGCATTTTTCCTTCTTATCCTTTTGTTTCACTGCTTGACCATATAGGAATGGGGAAAAGCTGGGATTTGGACCGAAGAAAAGAAGGGCTGTTTTTCCTTCCGGTCGGTTTGCGCAAAGGAAATCATCTCGGTGTGGGCGATTTCGAAGCACTCGAAGAGCATATGGATTTCTTCAGAAAAAGCAGGCAGCAGTACGTAGTAATAACAAATTGCTTTACGGTGTGTCAGTTGGACTACAATGAGATGCTGGATGATCATCTGGCTTCAGGAGCGGACGTTACAGAAGCAGTGAGCAACGGCACATCGTTGAGAACATATATATTGGAAAAGAGCCTGTTGGTCCACATGATCAAGACTTTCCGCCAGCAGCGGGTCATCAGTGTGGAAGACGTCGTTAATCTGAAAAAGAACTATTACACCTATAACCAATATGAATACACCGGGTATCATGCAATCATCAATTCAAAGGAAAGCTATTTCGCTGAATCCATGAAGTTGTTGGAAGAGCCTCATTGGCGGAGCCTGTTTTTGCCGGACCGTCCCGTATATACGAAAGTGAAAGATGAACCGCCGACACGCTACATGGAAGGGTCATCAGTCAAAAGTGCACTCGTCGCAAATGGCGGCCAACTGGAAGGGATTGTCCGGAACAGCATCATCAGTCGCGCTGTGATCATTCAACAAAACGCAAGAGTGGAAAATTGCATCATTATGCAGAAATGCGTGGTGGAGGAAGATTGCGATTTATCGTATGTGATAGCGGATAAAGATGTCCGCATCGAAGCGGGAACCGTTCTTCACGGAACGAAAGAAAAGCCGATTGTACTGCGTAAAGGCGAGCATGTGATGAAGGAGGATGCTATATGAAAATTGTGATGGCTGCGTCGGAATGCATTCCTTTTGTCAAAACCGGCGGCCTGGCAGATGTAGTCGGTTCTTTGCCGAAAGAATTGGCGAAATTGGGGCATGACGTGACCGTTATTCTCCCGAAATACAGTGTGATTCCAGAAGAGCAGCAAGCAGAGTTTTCGCGAGGGGAAGAAATTCCGGTTCCTTTTGCCGAAAAGATGGTCAGCAGTGCACTGTTTACAACGGTACAGCACGAAGTCCGGTATGTTTTTGTGGAACATGACGGATATTTCGGGCGTGAGCAAATTTACGGGCAGGCGGACGACGGCGAACGCTTCGCTTTCTTCAGCCGTGCGGTATTGGCAGTGCTGCAAAACCGGGAATATCCTGCGGACATCCTGCATCTTCATGATTGGCATACGGCATTGATTCCGTTTTTGCTTGAAAAAGATCACCGGTATAAGGACTTACAAGGGGCATTGAAGACCGTTTTAACGATTCACAACCTGCAGTTCCAGGGCGTTTTTCCAAAGGAGTTATTGACAGCTTCACTGCAAATGGACGAACAGTATTTCAATGAACAAGGAGTCGAGTGGTATGGCAACTTGAACATGCTGAAAACCGGAATCCTGTTTGCAGACAAAGTGACGACTGTCAGCCCTTCTTACCGCGATGAAATTCTGACCGAACAGTACGGAGAAGGGCTGCATCCGCTTCTTCAGAAAAGAAAAGCAGATTTACAAGGAATCCTGAATGGGTTGGATACGTCTTTTTATAACCCGGCCACGGATTTGGCGATCGAGATGGAATTCGATTACACTTCAGTGGAAGGAAAAGGGGTTAATAAGCGGGCTGTCCAATCCCGGTTCGGCTTCCGCCAAAGAGGCGACATTCCATTGCTGACGATGATTTCCAGATTGGCAGGCCAAAAAGGGATCGATGTTTTAAAAGAAACGTTACCGGGGATATTGGAGAAAAATGATGTGCAGTTTGTTTTGCTGGGATCAGGAGAAGAACAGTACGAACAGTTTTTTCAGAAGCTGGCCACGGATTTCCCGGGAAAAGCAGCCGTTTATATTGGCTTTGATGAGCCATTGGCGCACCTTTTATACGCAGGAGCAGATATCTTTTTGATGCCATCCCATTTCGAACCGTGTGGGCTCAGCCAATTGATTTCCATGCGTTACGGAACCGTGCCGGTGGCCAATAAAACAGGAGGCTTAAAAGACACAGTCCACGAATACGATGCAGCTCAGCAAGCAGGAAATGGATTTTTAAGTGATTTTTCAAAAGGCGACTCATTCGATGATGCTATTCAACGGGCATTGACGATGTATCAGCAGTCCAGTCATTGGGATAAGATAAAACGAAACGGAATGCAAGGCGATTATTCCTGGTCCCGATCGGCAAAAGAATATGCTGAGGTATACGCAGGAGTCGCTGAAAGGTGATGATAATGGATGTTCCATTCCAAAGAAGAATTCAAAGAGACGTTCAGACGCCACTTGGAACAGCGAGACGGTAAAAAGGATCATGCTGCAGCTTATTCGGTGCTTGCCGGTATGGTACGTGACCATGTACACGAAAATTGGGAATACACGAAAAAGCTGGATCGGCAGGAACACAAAAAACAGCTTTTCTATTTTTCCATGGAATTTTTAGTTGGTCGAATGCTGGGACAAAATCTACAAAATCTGAAGATCCATGACATGGTCGAGGATGGTTTAAGGGAGCTCGGATTTCATTTGACGGACCTGGAAGAGATGGAGCCGGAACCAGGGCTGGGCAACGGAGGGCTTGGAAGGTTGGCTGCCTGTTTCCTGGACTCATTGGCATCGCTGGAGATGTCCGGTCATGGTTATGGTATCCGGTATAAAGGCGGTTTGTTCACGCAGCATTTTGTCGACGGATTCCAGACTGAGCGACCGACAAAGTGGATTGATGAAACGGATGGATGGGATGTAAGAAGGGAAGACTTGGCAATAGAAATCCCTTTTTACGGTGAAGTTCAAATCAGCTTAAAAGATGAATGGAGCCACCCGACATTAAACAATGCTGAGTGGGTGAAAGCAGTGCCTTATGACATGCCGGTAGTCGGAGCTTCGGGCAAACAGGTCAATACATTGCGCCTGTGGCAGGCGGAACCCTCCAATCAGCCACTTCCTTCATCCAAAACCAAAGATGAGTACCTGCAGGAAACCGAAGCGATCTCTGACCGTCTATACCCTGACGATCAACTGGACCCCGGAAAAATCCTGCGATTGAAGCAACAGTATTTTCTGTGCAGCGCTTCCATCCAAACCATTCTGAAAAACCGTGATTTCGAGCTTCATGAAATACCGGAGTACATTGCAATCCAAATCAACGACACTCACCCTGCGCTGGCAGTGCCGGAACTGATGAGAGTATTGATGGATGAAGAAGGTTTAAGCTGGAAGGACGCTTGGGATATTACGGTTCGCACGGTTTCGTATACCAACCATACCATTCTGGAAGAGGCCATGGAAAAATGGGAAATCCGATTGCTGCGGCCTTTGCTTCCACGCATTTACATGATTATTGAAGAAATCGATAGGCGGTTTAAAGAAAGTTTGGAATCGCAGGATATGGACGAAAAAGCATTCCATAAATTATCCATCATCGACAACGGCATAGTCAAAATGGCTGTACTGGCGGTCGTCGGAAGTTACAAGGTGAATGGAGTGGCCAAACTTCACACGGAAATTTTAAAGAAACGGGAATTGAAAGAGCTGTATGGACAGTTTCCAACTAAATTTCACAACAAGACAAATGGCATTACGCATCGGCGCTGGCTATTGAAAGCAAATCCGGAACTGTCCGAATTGATCACAGAATCAATTGGGCCCGAGTGGACAAAAGAACCGGAACGCTTGAAAGAACTGAAGTACTTTGCGCAGAGCCATTCCTTTCTTCAGGATTTTCAAGCGATCAAGCGGTTGAAAAAAGATCATTTGATTTATCACATTGAACGCACGCAAGATATCGTGGTGAATCCTGATTCCATATTTGATATACACATCAAGCGATTTCATGGTTACAAGAGGCAATTGATGAACATCCTGCATGTGCAGATGCTGTATGACCGGATCAAACGGGATGCTTCGTATCGCCCTTATCCCCGCACATTCTTTTTCGGCGGGAAAGCGGCACCGAGTTATCATTTTGCCAAGCAAGTCATCAAGATGATCAATACCGTTGCGGAAAAAGTGAATAATGATCCACTGGCAAAACAGCACCTGCACATCGTCTTTGTGGAGGATTACAATGTATCCCATGCGGAATATATGATTCCTGCAGCTGAAGTCAGCGAACAGATTTCGACCGCCTCCAAAGAAGCTTCGGGAACCGGGAACATGAAATTCATGATGAATGGAGCCCTGACACTTGGAACGGTTGACGGAGCAAACGTGGAAATCTTTGAACAGGCAGGAGAAGAAAATGCGTTTCTCTTCGGACTGCGGTCAGAGGAAGTGATGCGTTACGAAAAAGACGGAAACTATCATGCAAAAGAGATTATTCAGCAGAATCCGGAAATCGAACAATTGATGGAAGAATTGATCAATGGAGACTTGACCGGTGGCAAGCAGCATGGGTCTTTCATTGCACAACAGCTGCTGGATGATAACGACCCGTTTTTTGTTCTGGAAGATATCCAAAGCTATGCGGCAGCCCATGAGCGAATAGTGGAAGCTTATCAAGATTCGTCGAAATGGCTGGAGATGGCAGTGAAAAATGTAGCGGCTTCAGGCATCTTCTCGAGTGACCGGACCATTCAGCAATATTCGGATGAAGTATGGCAACTTCAGCGTTCATTGAGAAAAACGGGAGTGTAAGGAGGACGAAACATGGCGCAGGACACCTTTGACAATACGGATTTAAAAGATTATAAAGCAAGCGGCGTACTCGAAGGAAAAGTGGCAATCGTGACGGGAGCGAGCAGCGGCATCGGCCAGGCAGTGGCGATTGCCTACGCCAAAGAAGGGGCAAAAGTGGTGATCGGCTACCTGGATGATGACGAAGGGGCAGATAAAACCGTGCAGCTGGTTAGGCATTACGGCAGCGAAGCCAAAGCACTGAGTGGTGATTTGAGCAAATCGGACAACTGCGGGAAACTCGTCAACTTCGCATTGGATGAATTTGGCCAAATTGATATCCTGGTGAACAACGCAGGCTATCAATATCCGCAAACTTCTCCTCTTGATATTACGGATGAACAAATGCTGAAGACATTTGAGATCAAATCATTCGCTATGTTCTATCTCACCCGAGCGGCTCTTCCTCATTTGAAGAAAGGCGCACGCATCATCAATACCGCTTCGATCAATGCATACCGGGGACATTCCGATTTAATCGATTATTCGGGAGCGAACGGAGCGATGGTTTCCATGACACGGGCGCTCGCCAGGCGTCTGGTGCGCGAGGAAATTGCGGTGAACGGGATTGCGCCCGGACCGATATGGACGCCGCTCATCCCAAAAACCTTCGGTGATTTGAACCCGAATGTAGCGGATGATTTTGGAGAAGATGTGCCGGCAGGACGTGCGGGGCAGCCATACGAATTGGCAAAAGCCTTCGTCTTTCTGGCGGATCCGCAGAATTCCTATATGACTGGACAAGTGCTGCACATAAACGGCGGCGATTATATGTCTACGTGAAATATAATAAACAAGAGGCTGTCGAGAAACCCGGCAGCCTTCTTTTATTCTGTTCCACGGGAAGCTTTTCCCGTTCTATTGCAATTGTGTTGACATCCTCCCCCCACCTAAAATCCTGGCAGATTTTTGAGGAAGGGGATTCCAACAAAGGAGCCATTGATCGGGACCCTCTTCGTTGAATGGTTACCTTTCCCTCCTCTCCGTCCCGCTCGCCGGTTGAACCGGGGTACGGGTAGAGACTCAGCGGGGCAGGTGTACAGCGCAGTCGGGCGCCTTGCGAAGGGTATAAGACTCTTCGCAGCGGTCAGTTTACCGCAGTCGAAATCGGTGGTCTGGCGGCGATGACAAAACTCGCGTTGACGTCCGCGTTGTGCCGGTAGCCGCAAGAGCACGTGTAGCGAGAACCTCTTCGGTTCGTCTTCAAGGTGGTGCCGCACGCAGCACATTCCTGGCTCGTCTTGAACGGACTGACTTTCTGCACGACCAGCTCGGCTAGCTCGGCTTTGTACGCCAGTTTCGTTTCCAGGTCAAAGAACGCCCAGGAATTCACATTCCGGTCGCTGCGTTTCCAGTATCTCTTCATGGAGCGGATGCCTTTCAGGTCTTCGATCTTGATGATGGATGCACCTTGTGTTTTCGCAAACGCCACGATGTCTTTCGCAATCACATGATTCCAGTAATGGATGATGCGCTGTTCCTTGTTCTTCAGCCGCTTCAGCGCTTTCTGGTTTTTCTTCTGCATCAACGTTCGTCTCAAATTTGAAAACTTCCGGCGGACATGGCCGATTCGTTTGCCGGAAAACAGTAGATACTCACCGGTTGTTTGATCTCCCGCCACCGCAATAGCCTTCAGTCCGCGGTCGACACCGATCGCTTTGCCACTCGTGAGAGAACCTTTCATCTCAAATGAGAGGGCAAAGGAGAAATACCATGTCCCTTTTTTGCAGAACAGCTGGCCGCTGCCTTTCTTCGGCTGGATCGCCGGGTTGATGGATGGATTGTAGTAGTTCGACGTCTCATCCATTTCACCACTCAAGAGATAGTTCACCCAGAATAGCGTATAGGCGTTCGTCTTCAGTGGCACGTACTTCTCCACGGTCAACCGCCCTTCGTCTGCGGTTGGAACGCCCAGTTTGAGAAAGCCGTTGTCGAAGCGGAGATGCCAGTTCTGGTTGTTGAACGGGATGGCGATTTTCTGTCGGAACTGTGGGAACCCTTTCGTTTTGGTGTGTTTCTTCCAGTCCGCATAGCGGGAACAGGCCAGCTTGCGCGCTTCCTGTCGCAACGTGGACGGCAACTGGATGGGCGCGAGTGTCCGGTCGATTTCGGAAGCCTTGGACTCCGGGTTTTCCCGTTTCACACGGATTGCCACGTTGCAGGCTTCGGAAAAAGACGCGCGCATGTCTTCGTACAGGTGGATTTTGGCGTGTGTCGGTTCAAACAGCGGCAGCTTGATGGAAAGGATGGGCACGAAAGGTTCCTCCTTGTTTTCCTATTTCCATCAGCATACCAAAACGAACACACGTTCGCAAATAAATAGACGGACTATTTGAAAAAAACAGGCCAGAGATTCGTCTCCTCCCGAAACGCTGAAGCGTTTTGAGGAAGGAGTCTTTTCGCCAGTTGTGATAAACTTCTTTTGAGAAAGAAGGTGAATTGTTGAAAAACCTCTTGTTTATTTTACATATAATTCTTATTTGCTTTCTGTTTGCCGGATGTCTTCAGGAAACCGACAGACCGGAACAATCAATGGGAAAGGCAGAACCTGCAGCCGATTTGGAAGTGCATTTTATTGATGTCGGACAAGCGGATGCGACGTTGGTGAAATCAGACGACTTCACTGTTTTGATTGATACCGGAAATTGGAATTCAAGTGCTGCCGTCGATTATTTGCATGGGCAGGACATTACAGAGATCGATATCTTAATCGGTACCCACCCGGATGCAGACCACATTGGCCAAATGGACCGCATCATGGAGCAGTTCGAAGTCGGGGAAGTGTGGATGTCCGGAAATACAAGCACATCGGATGTATTTATCCGGACACTTGAAGCGATCGATTCCAGCGGTGCGGACTATTACGAACCCAGAGCAGGAGAGATATTCGATATCGGGGACATTCAAATTGATGTGCTTTATCCCGAAGAAATTACCGGAAAGGCGAACGAAGAATCGATTTCCCTGAAACTGACTTATGGAGAGGTTGATTTTGTGTTTACGGGAGATGCCGGGGTGAAGGAAGAACAGGAAATGGTAAATGCCGGTTTTGATTTGGATGCAGAGATTTTGCAGCTCGGGCATCACGGATCCAATACGTCAACCAGCTCTGAATTTTTGCAGGCGGTTTCTCCAGAGGTGGCGATTTACAGTGCGGGCGCCGAAAATTCATACGGGCATCCTCACGCAGAAGTGATTGCTGCGGCTGAAAATGCAGGAGCAGTCGTGTATGGCACCGATGTCAATGGGACTGTGATTGTGGAGACAGATGGAGAGCGTTATTCCGTGAGCGCCGAGCGGGAAGGTGTGCCGGTTGAAGGAGTGAATCGCTGCATCGATCTGAATGTCGCGTCATCAGCAGAGTTGCAGGAAATCGAAGGCATTGGGCCTGCCTACGCTGAAGACATCATCAGCGGACGTCCATTTGAAACAATTGATGATCTTGAGGAAATCAAAGGCATCGGTCAAGGGACGATTGATCGCATAAAGGCGCAAGGCCTAGTATGTACAGGGGGGTGACGGAATGAAAGGGACACTCGATCGGATTGAAGACGATGGACGCGCTGTGATCCTGCTCGAAGAACTGCAGCAGGAAATTGTTCTGCCGATGGAACGTTTGCCGGCAGGAAGCGACGTGGATTCCTGGTTTGACATTACATTGGAAAACGATGAAGTCACCTCCATTGTCCTGGATGAAACCACTTCCGCAAAAAAAACGGAGCAGGCAAACGAACTATTACAGAAATTGAAAAGCAAAAACTCCGGCAGTAAATTCAAAAGAAATAAGAGAAGCTAAAGAGAAACCCCAGAACCATCACGTAACGTGGTTCCGGGGTTTTATCGCCTGGTTTATGTTTTTTCGATCAGCTCCAAATAATAATCGGCTGTCTGGCCTTCTTTGTACAAATTAGTGATGGAAGTTGAATAATTGGAGATGCTGGCTTCAAAATCCAACTCTTCTTCAGGCACTTTGATGCGAAAATCCATTCCATAGAGCAGTACTGCAATATCGTGATATTCCTCGCTTGTCACTTTAAAATCGAATTTGATTTTTTGCAGCGGCTGTCCCGAAGAGCCGCTGACTTGTTCTTTCTGAAAGTTCAATGCTTCAATTTCCGTGTCGTTGATCCATACTTTTGTCGTCATTTGTTAGTCCACCTTTCTTTTTGTGAAAGCTTCGATTGCTTTTCCTGCCAGTTGGCTCTTGACCATATCTTCCATTGGAGGATTATAAAGGCCGGCACGGACATTCATGTAATGGCGGTGCATTGGATTGGATTGGGATAAAGCGCGGGATCCGACAATTTTCATGGCTTTGTCGACGATACCGATGGCGGCGTTGGTCACTGCGATTTTTGTCACATTGAGGGCTTCACCCATCGAGCTTTTATCGGCGGCGTTCTCATAACGTTCTACAGTGCCATAAAGAAGGTGGCGGGCAGTAACAAGTTCGAGTTCCATTTCTCCGATGGTTTGTCGGATGTTTGGTGCTTCGGCAATAGGCTTTTCCAGTGAAGCCGGTGTATACGTTGCTGCAAAGTCGACGGCATAAGCTCGCGCAGCTGCGGCAATTCCGATATAGCAGGCAGGAATGTGCAGCAGCCAGCCTTTGGCGCCTGCCGGCACTGATGGTGATTTTAATATAAAAGAAGCGGGGACGCGGACATTTTCCAGTACAAGCGTATGGCTTGCCGTTCCCCTCATCGCCAGCATATCCCATGATTCTTCAAAGGACACCCCAGGAGCATTTCTTGGTATGATGACAGTCTCTACTTCACCATTTTCCATTGCTGCGGTGACGAAGATATAGTCGAGGACTGGTGACATGGAAACATACGTTTTTTCCCCATTGACAATCAAGTCGTTGCCGTCGCGAATCGCCGTTGTCCGCGGCAAAGCTCCGCGGGCCGGACTGCCGGCATTGTTTTCAGTAGCCGCCGTATTGATCAGTGCTCCGTTACGCACTTCCTGCAACACCCAGTCAGCAGATTGCTGGAGCCAGTGCCGGTTTTCAGCATACTCGAGCAGGATGCCCACATGCCAGCCAATCGACAAGCCGGTTTCGCCGGAGGCTTCTGAAATGGCTTCCTGGGCAAGTATGTATTCGTATAAGCCAAAGCCCTGACCACCGTATTCTGTCGGAAGCGTCAGTTTGTGGTATTGTATCTGTTTTAACTCTTCGATGTTTTGAAATGGAAATGAACCGAAAGCATCCAGCTCAGCTTCCCGCTGTTGGAAAGCGGGAGTGAGCGATTTGATCTGCCCGATCAAATTCTGTTGTTCCGGAGTTTTGACAAACGCATTCATTAACAATCGCTCCTTCTGATTTGCTCTGTTAAAACCATAACATGAAAAAACCGTCAAAGCGTTATTGCACGCTTTGACGGTTTGCAGGTCCGGTAAGACCAACGGGTTTTACTTTTTTCCTGAATGAAGAGAAAATCAGCGCTCCGACAAGGAAAAGCCCAAGATAGCCGACGACCGGATAGAACATATTGACGAGTGATGTAAAGCCTACAAAACTCAATACATAAGCGATACCTCCGACAACCAATACAAAAATCCTGAATTTGTTGGTACCCATTACGACAAAACGGGCTGAGAATGAAAACAGCATGCTGACAGCCGTATTGTAAATCATACCGAAAAGAATGAAGGACATGAAAAATCCAAGGATTGGAGAAATATCATCGGCAATTTGCAGCATCGGCATTTCGGAGCCGCCGACTGAATCGATTTTCGAGAAAAGCGCCAAATGGCTCAACAAAATCAGAACCCCGATGCCGAGGCCGCCGATAAGTCCACCACGGGCTGCGACTTTTTCATCTTTTTCCGTGCCTCCCATGACGATAGCCATAGAAGCTCCGACAGCAATATTAAATGATACATAATTGATGGACGACAGGAACCAGTTAGGGACTGCTGAAATCTGCTCTTTGGCCAAAGGGTTAAGCTCAGCAAATGACAGCTCCATCGTGGTTAGGCTATAAATCATTAATGCAATGACGGTAAAAACGAGAAAAGGTGTGATGGTTCCAATGACGGCAATGACTTTCTGGACATTCATCATAATGGTCAAAATAACCAGTATCGCCATTACTGTGCTTCCGAGTGCGGAGGAAAGGCCGAACTGCTGGGAGAAAATAGAGCCTGCTCCGGCAATCATGACCACTCCAACACCAAATAAGGTAAGGATGATTATGTAATCCACGATTCGGCCAATCCATTTTCCGCTGATCCCGTAAATCACTTCGCGATGTGAAGTGGTCTTCATCACGCTGCCGAGACGGGTCAGGCTCATACCGAGATAGGCGAACAAAACGGTGGATATTAATGCTCCGATAATGCCAAGGTAACCAAAGCTTGTAAAATATTGAAGAATCTCCTGACCGGAAGCGAAACCAGCTCCCACGATGATTCCGATAAACGCACTGCCCATTTTTATGCTTCTTTTCATACTGTTCCTCCTAGATGTCTGGTCCAAAATCTCAAAAAATTGAACTTATACCAATATAGCAAAAACATACGACTTTCACAACAAAAGACAGAATAATTTCAGTCTTTCGAAACCTCGATGAATGCGGTTTCTTTTTGTCCTTTGGTGACAGGGTAAAATTGATTAACTCCACTTTCTGCGTCCAACTGTCGCAATAATTCCATGCCTTGAATTTCCGTTATCAGCAAATCGACTGTATACACAGGGTTTTCCCCTTTCACTAAATGGCCGCCGAACACTGTTCCTTGTTGGTCGCACATGGTACCGTGGAGATGGATTTCGTATTCGCTGTCCCGCTGGCATACAAGCCCTGTGCCGTTCAGAAATTCAATGGGACCTTCTTTGGAGATCAATTCCCCGTACCCAGCGCCCAGTTTCGAGTCCGGTACAGGCACCAAATAAAAAAATCCTGATTTCTGAAAGCTGCCGAAGCACGTTGAAATCTGTGCATACGTTATGTCATTTGCCGAGCAAAGTTCTTCAATCCCTGTCATCAGGTCTGTCCCTGGCAATAACCGGGCAGCTATCACCTTGCCGGTAGAGCCGTTTGCATAATGAATCCGGGTGGAATCTTTCATTCAAATCATCCTTTCAGTCTTTTATTAATCATATACTACAATAGATAACAAAATGAAAAAATAATAAATATAAAAAGTGTTGACTTTAATTTAGTGATGCGCTAAATTATGTATTAACGTTTCAATAACTGAATTAGCTGATAATCTCTTATCAAGAGTAGCGGAGGGACTGGCCCTATGAAGCTCGGCAACCATTCATGCAGCGGCATGGAAAGGTGCTACATCCAGCAAAACAGGCAACTGTTTTGAAAGATAAGAGAGGATGGATTTTCTTTTGAATTTACGCCTCTCTTTCTTAATTGAAAGGGAGGCTTTTTAATTTATTGAGCGAAAAAAATTCAATGGGGGAAACAACATGAAAAAATTAGGTTTTTTGTCAACGGCGGTATTGGCAGCAGGTTTATTGGCAGGATGTACAGGAAGTGCGGAGTCTGAAGAATTGAGCGAAGACAAATTGGTGATTGGTGTTACTTCAGGACCACATGAACAAATTGTCGAGAAGGTTGCGGAAGTGGCCGCAGAAGATGGATTGGAGCTCGAATTGAAAGTTTTCACTGATTATGTATTGCCGAATACAGCTTTGGCTGAAGGAGATCTGGATGTCAACAGCTACCAGCACGAACCTTTCCTGGAAAAATTCAATGATGACCACGATACAGACTTAGTTACTGTATCTACCACAATTTTAAATCCAATGGGTGTTTATTCAGATCAGTATGCCTCCATTGAAGAACTTCCTCAAGGCGCTACATTCGGCTTGCCGAATGACCCGACGAATGGTGCCCGTGCCCTTTTCATCCTGGAAGAAGCAGGAGTCATTACACTTAAAGAAGGCACAGGACTAACAGCTTCAATTTTCGATGTGGAAGAAAATCCGAAAGAACTGGAATTCATTGAGCTGGATGCCGCTCAAATTCCAAAGCAGTTAAGTGAAGTAGATGCAGCGGCGATCAATACAAACTTTGCGATTGAAGCTGGCTTGAACACTATCAAAGATTCAATTTTGCTTGAGTCAAGCGAATCACCATACGTCAATTACCTGGTAGTAAGAGAAGAAAATGAAAACGATGCGGTGCTTGAGAAATTAACGCAAGCCTATCAGTCAGATGAAGTAAAAGCTTTCATTGAAGAAGAGTTCAAAGGATCAGTTTTAGCAATCTGGTAAAAATTTGGAAAGCCATTGGGCGTTTGAGCCGATGGCCTTTCCTGCTTTAAAGGGAAGAGGGACTAACTTGATACAACTTGAGAATATATCGAAAAAGTACACAACGAAAAAAGGCACCATCGAAGCTGTGAAAGATGTTTCATTGCACGTGAAAAAAGGGGAAATCCACGGGGTCATCGGCTACAGCGGAGCAGGGAAAAGTACGTTGATCCGCTGTGTCAATCTATTGGAAGCTCCTACTGCCGGGAAGGTACGGCTCAATGACAAGGAGTTCACCGAGTTGTCAAAAGCGCAGCTTCTGGCTGAACGAAAAAACATCGGCATGATTTTCCAGGGCTTTAACTTATTGAAAACAGCCACTGTTGGCGATAATATTGCCATTCCACTGAAACTGATCGGTGTGAAGCCAAGTGATATAGCAGCACGTGTTGACAAATACTTGGAAATCGTCGGGTTGACTGACAAGAAAAATGCATTTCCGGGTCAATTGTCGGGCGGGCAAAAGCAGCGTGTGGCCATTGCCCGTGCGCTCGCACAAGAGCCGGATGTATTGCTGAGTGATGAAGCCACCAGTGCTCTTGATCCGGAGACAACCGAATCCATTCTGGATCTATTGTTGAAAATCAACGCAGAATTCGGCATTACGATTTTGCTGATTACACATGAAATGCAGGTGATTCAAAGAATCTGTGACCATGTCTATGTAATGGAAGCAGGGGAGATCGTGGAAGACGGTCCGGTGATCGATTTGTTTTCGCAGCCAAAACATAAGACAACACGGAGTTTCTTAAACACCATTTCACAACGGAAATTGTCAAAGGAATTTGTCGACAATTTGAAAAAGACCGGCTCGGTGCTGCGATTGACTTTCAGAGGCGAGGCTACAGGCGATCCGGTACTGGCGGCCGTTTCAAAAGAATTTAACGTAAAGCCGAATATTTTAACTGCCAATATCATGGAGTTGAAAAACGGGGTGATCGGAAACCTCGATGTCCACATGGCTGGAGAAAAAGAAGAAGTGGCCCGTTCGTTGGCTTTTCTGGAAGCGCAGGGCGTAGTTATAGAGGATTGGGATGATCAATATGGAAAGAATTAATACATTTATCTCAGAATGGCTTCCGATTATCGGAGGTTCTATCGTTGAAACAGCACAAATGGTGATAATTTCCCTTCTTATCTCCACGGTACTCGGAATTCCTCTTGGGATTTTACTCGTTTTAACACGTCGCGGGCAAGCATGGGAAAACAAATGGGTATACCAAATTCTGAACCTGGTCGTCAATATTATCCGTTCGATTCCGTTCATCATCCTGTTATTCTTCATCCTGCCGTTCACCAAGCTTCTTGTGGGAACGACAATTGGTGTTCAGGGTGTAATTGTGCCGCTCGTTATCTATACGGCCCCTTATATAGCACGGTTGATGGAATCTTCCTTGTTGGAAGTGGAAAGCGGCGTCAGAGAAGCGTATGAAGCAATGGGCATTAAAACGCGCCATATTATTTGGAATGTCATGCTCCGTGAAGCTCGTCCGTCCATCGTTCTTGGATTGACGATTGCTACAGTCGGCTTGATCGGGGCTACTGCAATGGCTGGTCTTGTCGGTGCAGGAGGACTTGGTGACTTAGCTTACCGTTATGGCCACTTACGTTACGAAGTGGACGTCATGTACGCCACTGTGTTTGTTTTGATCGTTTTGGTACAGGGAATTCAAAGCCTCGGAAATTACGTGGCAGCACGTCTGAAGAAAGATTGACGAAGGGAGCCAACAGTAATGGGGAACGAATTATATATAGAAAAAAACGGCCCGGTTGCCACATTGGTTATCGACCGTGCAGAACAGCGCAATGCCTTTTCACTTGAAATGTTCCAGAAGTTGCCGGAACTGTTGGAGGAAGTAGCAGCAGACCCCACACTTCGGGTCTTGGTAGTGAGAGGTGTGGACGATCGGGCTTTCTCCGCAGGCGCTGATATCAAAGAGTTTCTGGGCAACCGGCTGTCTCAGGAAAAAGCGAAAAATTACAATGACCATGCGCTGCAGGCAGTGGAAAAGCTTTACCGTTTTCCGAAACCGACGATTGCCCTGATCCGGAAGCTGGCGATTGGCGGGGGCTTGGAACTGGCCATGGCCTGTGATTTCCGTTTTGCTTCACGCAACAGCAAATTCGGCATCACCGCCGCACGTCTCGGCATCATTTACAATTTGACGAGTACGAAACGGCTGATGAATGTCATCGGACCGGTAAAAGCAAAAGAGCTATTGTACACCGGCAAGCTGATTGATGCACAAGAAGCAAAAGAGATCGGAATTATTCAGGAACTGTATGAAGGAGATGCGGCCAATGAGGCGGCATACCAGTTCGCAGGTGAACTGGCGGCCACATCTGCTACCGCGCTCAGAGGCAATAAGAAAGTCATTCAGGCCATCATTGATGGCGATCAATCTGAAAACGAAGAGATTGCTTCCATGATTCTGGATTCTTTTGAATCCGATGATTACAAAGAAGGCATTCAGGCTTTCATGGAAAAAAGACAACCGAATTTTACATAAAAGAGGAGAGAGACCGATGAGCAGCACAGTAAAAGGAGACGCTTTACTGAAGAGCATTGTGTCACAAAACGAGTCGCCTTTGACACATGAAGAATGGGAAGAAAGTGCAAAAAAGAAAATGAAGCCTCATGAATTTGGCCATATCCGTTCAGGCGCGGGGGCGGAAGAAACGCTGCGCCGCAACCGTGAAGCTTTTTCAAAATGGGCAATCGTTCCGCGGATGCTGAACGATGTCTCTTCTGTTGATACGTCGATTAATTTGTTTGGACGTAAATACGATCATCCTTTTCTGCTTGCTCCAATCGGTATGCAAAAACTTGCGGACGAAGAAGGCGATCTGGCATCGGTCAGAGGAGCCGCCAAATGGAACGTTCCTTTTATCACCAGTACAGTTTCCAGCTATTCATTGGAAGATATCGCGGAAGCTGCTGGCTCGAACCCGCGTTGGTTTCAGCTTTATTGGTCCAATAACGAGAAGATTTCCTACAGTATGCTGCAGCGCGCTGAACAGGCAGGATACGAAGCGATTGTCGTAACGGTGGATACGGTTATGCTCGGTTGGCGGGAAGAAGATCTCCGCAATGGCTATTCACCTTTGCGCGCAGGAGTCGGCAAAGCGAATTATGTGAATGATCCGGTTTTCATGGAGTCGTTGACGGATAAAAGTGATGCGGGAGTTATTCAAGGAATTCTGGAAAACGTCTATCATCCTTCTTTTAACTGGAAAAAGATCGAGGAAATAAAAAAAGCGACCAAATTGCCGGTTTTACTGAAAGGGATTTTACACCCGGAAGATGCGATATTGGCGATGGAAGCAGGGATAGATGGTATCATCGTCTCCAATCATGGTGGCCGTCAGCTTGATGGCGTGACGTCTTCGCTGGATGCACTTCCGGCAATTGCCGAAGTAGTCAACGGCAAAATTCCATTGATTTTGGACAGTGGAATCCGCAGAGGAACTGATCTGGTCAAAGCGTTGATCCTTGGGGCAAGCGCTGTCCTTCTGGGCCGGCCTTATATATACGGCTTAGCGACAGCCGGTCAGGCAGGTGTCGAACAAGTGCTTGGAAATTTCATCGAAGAAACGAGAGTCACCCTTGCTTTGTCAGGGATTGCAAAAGTGGCGGAGATGCCTTCGATTAAACTGATCCGACAGTGAGGAGGTTGAGTGACAATGACACAACAACAGGCATTGACAGGCATGCGCGTGATTGATTTGACGCAAGTACTGGCAGGTCCGTATTGCACAATGGTTCTGGGGGATATGGGGGCAGATGTGATCAAAGTGGAAAAAGCGGCGGGTGGAGACGACACCCGCAAAATGGGCCCTTATATCAACGAAGAAAGTTATATGTATATGATGGTCAACCGCAACAAAAGAGGCATGTGCCTGGATTTGAAAGCGCCGGAAGGGCTGGAAGCGTTCAAGCAATTGGTGAAAACGGCCGATGTTTTAATCGAGAATTACCGGCCTGGTGTAACGAAAAAACTGGGCATCGATTATGACACATTGAAAGCGTTGAACCCAGGGCTGATTTATTGCTCAATTTCAGGATATGGACAAACCGGTCCCTACAGCCAAAAAGGCGGCTATGACATCATGGCGCAGGGGCTGACTGGATTTATGGACATGACAGGTGAAAAAAACGGGAAGCCAGTGAAAATGGGCATCGCCATCAATGACATCGCTGCCGCTCAAACAGCTATTCAATCCATTATGGCCTCTTATATTCATCGCCTGAAAACAGGGGAAGGCCAGTACATCGATGTGTCACTTGTCGACTCCGGTTTGGCCTGGACGGTATGGGAAGCAGCGGCTTACTTTGGAAAAGGGGAAGTGGCGACACGAAACGGCACTGCTCATCGGGTGTCTGCTCCTTATCAGGGATACCGCACAAAAGACGGCTCGATTTTGATCGGTGCCGGCAACCAGAAGCTCTGGGAAAAGTTTTGCCTGGAAGTGGCGAACAAACCGGAATGGTTGGAAGAAGCCCGTTATGAGACCAACAGCAAACGAAATGACCATGTCGAAGAGCTGGAGAACGATATCGAACAAGTGCTGACGCAGGAAACATCTGAGCACTGGCTTCGGCTGCTTGAGCAAAGCGGCATACCTTGTGGTCCAATTTATTCCTACGATCAGACATTGGCGGATCCTCATATCGAAGCCCGTGAAATGGTCCAGCAACTCGAACATCCTGTTGCGGGAACGTTAAAGACATTGGGTTTCCCGGCGAAGTTTTCAGAAACGCCGGGTCAATTACGAAAAGCAGCACCGTTGCTGGGCCAGCACAACGAAGAATTGCTGGCGGAACTTGGCTATACACCAGACCAAGTCAGCAAACTGCAGCAAAAGAACGTCTTTCTGACGCGTACTGTATAAAGTGGAAAAAGGACATCTCCTGTTATTGTAGGAGATGTCCTTGACTGTTGAGAAACTTTTGTCGACTTTTCCATTTTACTCCAGGTGGACGCTTTCCGCGGGCATGGCTTCAGCCTCCTCGTCGCTGAAAAGAACGGTGCTCCTGCATCGCTGCGCTAGCTTCGTCGCAAACGAGTCAGGCAAAATGCTTTTGCCCAACTCGCTTCCTGCGGGGTCTTCAGCTCATGTCGCTCCGTCGCTTTGCTCCGTCACTGCTCCCGCTGGAGTCGCCACCTTCCGCTTCATTCAGTTTCCATTATTGATTGTGAGAAGGTTAGAACAAGAAGTTGTAACACATCAATTGATTTTTTATGAAATAGAACATTTTTTAGATATGGAGCAAAACAGCGGAGACTCCAGCGGGATAGCGAAGTGCTGAAATCCACTCGGGCGCCGAGCCCGAGTTAGTTCAGCGCAAGCCCGCAGGAAAGCGGAGCTGTTTTGCGGAATATCGGTTACTGAATTGTTTCTTCACAAGCTAAGGACATCTCCTGTTACTTCGGGAGATGTCCTTTTTTGATATTGATTATTCACCTTTGTTTGCGACGATGACAAGTTTTCCTTCATCCAGGATTTCTTCGTATTCCTCAGCTTCCTGATCAGAAAGACCTGCTGCTGCGAGTTTAGCGCGAAGTTCATCGCCCCGTGAGCTGGTCATGTTCTTCATGCTGTCGAGGAAACCTTGTTCTTTCATGCCGACCGAGCCGGTGTCGAGTGCATCACTGACGTCTTTCGTGCGCTTTTTATCGTGCGCAAAAATATAAATGTCGTCATGCTCGTAGCCCTGTGCCACTAATTTGTCGATTTCTGTTTTCGCTTGTAATGCATTTTCTACAGTTAGTTTTACTGTCACGATGATCCCTCCAATTAATGTCTTACTACTATGCATACCACTTGATTACGGACGCTAAACAACGACTGAAGAATCTCATATGCTAAAATAGACAAAAAGGGAGGAGTGATGTGATGAACGTTACACCTATCGGAATTTGGGGAGGCTACCCAAATAAAAATGAAGCGACTTCATCTTTCTTAATTGAACAGGAAGGTTTCCGTTGTTTGGTTGATTGCGGCAGCGGGGTGTTGGCGGCGGTCCAGAATTATACGTCGCTGAATGAATTGGATGCTGTCATCATCAGTCATTACCATGCCGATCACATTGCTGATATTGGCGTATTACAGCATGCGGCAATGGTCGGTATGCAATTGAAAGAATGGAATGTTCCGCTGCTGATTTATGGTCATGATCGTGACCGGCCGGAGTTCGAAAAACTGTCTTATAAAGGGGTGACGGAAGGACGGTCTGTAAGAGCAGAGGAGACTCTCCAGCTCGGCCCGTGGGAAGTAACGTTTTGTGAGACTATCCATCCCGTTTACTGTCTTGCTTTGAGATTCTCCTCGAAAGGCAAAACGGTCGTGTTTACAGCAGACACAGAGTGGAAAGAAGAGTTGGTCGGATTTTCAGAAGGTGCGGATCTTTTGGTGGCTGAATCGAATTTGTACGAAAAATACATTGGCATCATCAAAGGGCATATGAGCGGGAAGCAGGCAGGAGAGCTGGCGCAGCGCGCGGGGGCGAAACACTTGCTGCTGACGCATTTACCCCAGTATGGCAATGTGAAGGAAATTGAGGAGGCAGCCGCTGGCGCATTCAGGGGCGGCGTGGAAATTGCCCGGATCGGACATACGTATAACGTGTAAGGTACAGGCAGATATCTTGAGTTGAGCATCGTTTGATTCTATTCTTATATAGCATTCTGGAAAGAAAGGAAGTTAAGAAATGAATCAACCAATAAAGCCTGTACCTTTATCCATTCTCGATTTAGTGCCTGTACGCGAAGGCCACACAAGCAAAGAAGCCCTGGAGGACATGGTCGAGCTTGCCCAACATGCAGAAAAACTGGGATATCAGCGGTTTTGGCTGTCTGAACATCACAACACACCGACGCTTGTCAGTTCAGCCACCTCAATACTGATTTCAAAGGTATTGGATCATACCAATTCCATACAAGTCGGCTCTGGGGGAATTATGCTGCCAAACCATTCACCACTTGTCATCGCCGAACAATTCGGCACTTTGGAAACGATGTATCCCAATCGCTTGAACCTGGGGCTTGGACGAGCACCTGGAACCGATATGCAAACAGCACATGCACTGAGAAGGACCACACAGGAGACGGCGTTCGCATTTCCGCAGGACGTGACGGAACTGCAGAATTATTTCAAGCCTTTGGACAGCCAGGGAACGGTCCAGGCTTATCCGGGCGTCGGAACCGAAGTGCCGATTTTCATCCTCGGTTCCAGCACGTCGAGCGCTCATTTGGCTGCCCGCAGAGGGTTGCCGTATGCCTTTGCAGCACATTTTGCTCCTCAGCACCTGGAGCAGGCCATTGAAATATATCGGAGCCAGTTTGAACCCTCGGAATACTTGGAAGAACCTTACGTCATTGTTTGTGTCAATGCCATAGCGGGAGAGACGGACGAGGAAGCTCGCAAACTGGCGACTTCAAGCGATTTGTTTTATTTGAACGTAGTCAGAGGCACGAAGAATTTGCTTCAGCCGCCGGTTGATACAATGGATGGCGTATGGAATTTCTACGAGGAAAATATGGCGCGTGGCATGTCGCGCTATACACTGAAAGGCAGCCAGGCCGCCATAAGCGGACAATTAAAGGAGCTTTTGAACCGGTTGCCGATTGATGAGTTAATGGCAGTTTCCTATATTTATGATCAGGACAAACGAAAACGTTCTTATGAAATCCTGAAACAGGCAATGGATCAACTATAACTCGAGGAGGAGATTGGAATGAAAGTTGGAATTATTGGAGCGACAGGAAAAGCGGGGAGCTTGATCTTGAAAGAAGCGGTTAGAAGAGGGCATGAAGTTACAGCAATCGTCAGAAACGCGCAAAAGCTCGATGATTCCACCATTCCGACTTTGGAAAGAGATATTTTCGATTTGACGTCGGAAGACTTGAAACAGTTTGATATTGTCGTCAACGCATTCGGCGTTCCCGCTGACAAAGCGGAACAGCATGTGGAAGCCGGACGTTCGCTGATAGAAGCGCTGAAAGGGGCTCCTGATACGCGCCTGATTGTGGTAGGCGGTGCAGGCAGCCTGTTTGTGGACGAAGCAAAAACCACAAGGCTGAGCGAAACACCGGAGTTTCCGGAAGCTTTTAAAGCGATTGCCTCCAACCAGGCGCAGAACCTGGCTGATCTGGAACATTCGGAAGGCATCAAATGGACTTTTTTGAGTCCCGCTGCCTTTTTCGATTCAGAAGGCAGACGCACGGGACATTACCAGACAGGCGAAGACGGTTTTCTCGTCAATAAAAAAGGCAAAAGTTATATCAGTTATGCTGATTATGCGATTGCGCTTGTCGATGAAATCGAAAACGCCAAGCACATCAACAAGCGCTTTACGGTTGTGTCTGAAAGCAAATAATGGTGGAACTGAATGATGGTGGACTGCCGATAATCGGCAAAACAGTTGTACTGTAACTTTGCGTATCTGTTGCTGAATCTTTGCAAAGGCATTGACCGGATGTTCTTCGGTCAATGCCATTTTTTGAGGGCGGCTGCCTTTTTATGGCGGGATGCAAACAGAAAAAGAAAGCTCTATACTGAATGTAAAAGACTGGGAGGCGACGGCATGAAAGTTGTGTTGGCACCGGATTCATTCAAGGGAAGTTTGACGGCCCGGCAAGCGGCTGAAGCGATGGCGGCTGGAGTTGCACAATATGACGATACGATCGAGACGGTTCTGCTGCCGGCAGCGGACGGGGGAGAAGGAACGCTGGACAGTCTTGTCCAGTCCACCAATGGCAAAATCGTTGAAACGGTTGTCCGGGGCCCGTTAGGCGAAGAGGTATTGGCCAAATACGGAGTGCTTGGAGACGGTGAAACATGCATCATCGAACTGGCGGAAGCTTCAGGTCTCACGTTAGTGAAGGGCACTGAAAAAAATCCTCTCAGAGCGTCCACATTCGGTACGGGCCAATTGATTGGGCATGCGTTGGATGCAGGTTACCGGAAATTTATTGTCGGTCTCGGCGGAAGCGCCACCAATGATGCAGGAATGGGAATTTTAACAGCCCTCGGCATGAAGTTTCTGCGGGAAGATGGTACGGTTTTGCCAGAGGGGGCAGCATCCCTAAGTGAATTGCACCGAATTGACTGTTCTGGCTTCGACACCCGTATCGCACAAAGTGATTTTGTCATTGCCAGTGATGTAGACAATCCGCTTGTTGGAAAACATGGTGCTTCCGCTGTTTTCGGACCGCAAAAAGGTGCATCGCCGGGCATGGTGGATCGACTGGATGCGGCGCTCACTGTTTTTGCGGACGTGACGGAGCGGCAGACAGGTGTTTCTCTTCATTCAAAAAAAGGTGCTGGAGCAGCAGGAGGATGTGGCGGCGCCTTTCAAGTGTTTTTTCCTTCCCAATTGCGCAGAGGAATCGACGTGGTTTTGGAAGCGATGGATTTCGAAAGACGCATCGAAGGCGCTGATTTAGTGATTACAGGCGAAGGAAAATCGGATGTTCAGACGTTATCCGGAAAAACCCCGTTCGGAATTGCAGAAGTCTGCAAGGGGAAAGGGATTCCTGTTATTCTGCTGTCCGGTGCTGTGGATGGGAAAAGCATCAAAGCGTTGTCGAACATCTTCCTGGATATCCATTCTGCGGCGGAAGAAGGGATGTCGGAAGCCGAATCGATGCAGCATGCCTTTCCTTTGGTGAGAAGGAAAGCGGCTGTTGCAATGGATAGGTATCAAAAACATCACCTCCAATATCGCCATTAAATGTTCACGTTAACCGCTCATCTGAAAACAGCTTTCATGTATAATAAGTAGAAACTTAACCAATAAAGGCGGGAACAACACAATGGATTTTCTTTATTTTCCCGAGGACAAAACTGAGTACATCCCGGGGATCATCTCTGTTATTGTGATTGTTATTTTGTCGGTTCTTATAGTTTGGCTCCTAATGAAAGCTTCCCGAAAAGAAGTGAAGAAATTAGAAGAACAAGGGTATACAGCCTCTTCAGATAATAATCGCAATAACGATAAACTGGTACTGAAAGAAGAAAACGATGCCACGGATTACGATAAAGAAACACATAAGCTGCATGACAAAGAATCCTGAGTTTCTCGGGGTTCTTTTTTTACGGTCTTCAAACAGTGTATACTAACAAGAAGCGCAAGCAACCAGAAAGAGTAGGAGCCGATAATATGTTAAAAAATGTGTTTGGCGGAGTCCAATGGGCGGTATTTTTATTAGCTTCTTCCATTGCAGCTCCAATTGCCATTGCGAACGTCTTCGGAATGGATGCAGCGGATACCGCTCTATTTGTTCAGCGGACTATTTTCGTTCTTGGCATCGCCGGACTCGTCCAGGCAGTAATTGGACATAAACTGCCGATCAACGAAGGGCCGGCGGGGTTATGGTGGGGAATTTTCATTGTCTACGCCGGCTTGGTTGGCGCCATTTACTCGACGATGGAAGAATCACTGCAGGCATTGCAGAGCGGCTTGCTGTACAGTGGCGTATTATTTATCATCTTTGCGTATACGGGACTCGTTGGCAAGATGAAAAAGTTGTTTACCCCGACAGTTACATTTGTCTACCTGTTGTTGCTCGTTCTTCAGTTGAGCGGTTCCATCATCAACGGCTTGCTGGGAGTGGAAAGTCCATCTGACTCTGTGGATGCAGTGGTCCTGTTCGGGGGAATTATGGTGATTGCCATCACATTTCTCCTGATGAATTCAAAAACAGCCTGGCTTAACCGGTATTCCGTCTTATTTTCCATCGGGATTGGCTGGCTGTTGTTTTGGATCATCGGAAAAACGGAGCCGGTTTATTTCCCGGGAAATGCGGTGATCGCTTTTCCGGAAATGCTGGTGTTCGGACCCCTTGTGTGGGACAGCGGAATGTTTGTGACGTCTTTGTTCTTGACCGTCCTGCTCCTGGCGAATATGATGGCTTCCCTTCGTGTAATGGAAATGGTGTTGAAGAATTCTTTTTCCATGCAGCCGGAAAATCGTGTCAAACAGACGTCCGTTGCTTCAGGTATCAACCACATGATTGCTGGTGTGTTTTCCGCCATTGGACCGGTTCCGATTTCAGGGGCTGCCGGTTTTGTCAGCGCAACGAGAAATCCGTCGCTCAAGCCCTTTATTATGGGGGGCGTGCTGGTTGTTTTTATCAGTTTGTTTCCGAATGTCATGGCGGTGCTGGCCGCTTTGCCTGCCCCGGTGGCTTACGCCGTCATTTTTGCCATCTTCACTTCAATGGTTGAAATGGCATTCGTCGAATTATCCAACGAAAAAAATCGGCGGCAGGCCTATAGAGTTTCGGCTTTCGGCTTGATGATCGGTGTGGGCCTTATGTTTGTACCGCCCGAAAGCATGGCCAACTTACCGGTTGTGCTGGCCGCCACTTTATCCAACGGATTAATTTTCGGTACAGTGATGGCGATTCTGATCGAGCAGTTTTTAATGTGGAGAAATCCGGGGGAGTAAGGAAGAGGGCGTTTCTTTGTCGAATTTGCTGAACGCAAATACCCGTCCATTTATCGCAAATAAAAACTCCTAATCGCCAATAACTTAAAATAAACGCAAGTAAAACGAAAAGAAGCCGTTTGCGTCACCGCAAACAGCTTCTTTTTTCTACTGTCCTTCAATTTCTTCTGTTAAGCTGACCAGCTCATCGATCAATTCGCCGATATAGGAGATGGTATCACGCAATGGCTGCTCAGTCGTGATGTCGACACCGGCCATTTTCGCCAGTTCCACCGGTGATTTAGTGCCACCAGCTCTCAGCACTTCGAGCCATTCGTCGACTGCCGGCTGCCCTTCGTTCAAAATACGTTTCGATACTTGTGTGGAAATCGTCAGGCCGGCGCTGTAAGTGTAAGGATACAGCCCCATGTAATAATGCGGTTGGCGCATCCACGTAAGTTCGGCACCTGGTGTGATTTCGACGGCATCTCCCCAGAAATCCTCCAATACGCCGCGTTTGATCGAGTTCAAGACATTGGCGTTGACACTCTGCCCGGCATCGATGCGCTCGTACACTTTGCGTTGGTAGGCGCCTTCCAATAAATGAGTCACGAAGTTGTGGTAATACGTTCTTGAGACGATGGATGCAATGACCCAGCGCTTGAACTTTGGATCATCTGAATTTTTCAGCAGGTGATTGGCCATCAGCATTTCGTTCATAGTAGATGGTGCTTCGATAAAGTACATGGAAGGGCGTGCGTTGAATACGTTCTGCGCCCGGTTGGCATTGTAAAAGTGACCGGCATGTCCAAGTTCATGGGCAAGAACAAATACTTCGTTCATCCGGCCTGTCCAGGAAATTAAAATATACGGATGATAGCCGTGAGGGCTTGAACAGAATGCCCCTGTCGACTTTCCTTTGTTTTGTGCAAAGTCAATCCAGCGTTCGGAATACGAACGGTCCACCATCTCAAGATAGTCATCCCCCATAATTTCCAAGGCTTCATCGATGTATTTTTTGGATTCTTCCACCGTGATTTCCGGGTCGTAGGACGGGTCGAGTGAAATTTTCAAATCAGCGAACGTCATTTTATCCAAGCCATGGACTTTCTGCAGCAACTTGGCATATTTACGCATGTGCGGAGCCAGTTCTGTCGTGATCAAATCGATTTGGCGGTTGTACAGGGAACGGTCAACTTCCTGATCGAACAACAAATAATCGAATACCGTCTCGTAGCCTCTCAAATCAGAAGTGGTTTTTTCTGTCTGAAGATGCGTGTCATATGTTTTTGCAGTGGTGTGCTGATATTCTTTCAGTTTTTCAGAAAACGCAGCAAAGGCAGCGCGGCGCAGTTCCGTATCCGGTTCTGCTTCCCAATCGCCTTCAAATGATACGTAGCTGAGCGGATAGGATTTTCCGTTCACTTCAAAATCATCAAACGACATGTCGACCATTTTTGTCGTGTTGTAAAGCGAGTAAGGCGCATTGAATGTGGAAGAATAAGCTGCCAGAGTCTTTTCCACTTCCGGATGCAACTGGTACTGTTTTTTACGGATCAATTTCTCCAGATACACATGGAATTCTTCAGATTCTTCCATGGCTTTCTCCAAAGTCTCAGTAGGCAATGCCAGCAATTCGCTCGTTACAAAAGACAGTCTGCTGCTGATTTTTGCAGAAGCGGAGCTGAATTTGCTTGCGCGCATCTGCGCTTCGTCGTTTGTCTGGTCCGTACTCAAAGCCAGATTGGAATAGGTGCTGACAGGCACCATTTGTTCTGCCAATTTCATATAGGCCTGCAGTAAAGCGATGACGGAAGCCGGATCGCTTGCCTGTCCTTTGTATTTTTCTTCGAACGCCGCCGAATCTTGCTCGAGGGTGGCCAGAGCCTGATCGAACTCTTCGCTTGATGCAAATAGACTCTCAAGGTTCCATGTTTCTTCTGATGCTATTTCTGAGCGGGGTGGTAAACTTTTAACCATATGATCTCTCCTCTATGTATTACGGGTATCGAACTAATTACTAGTATAACGGCCATTAAAGGAAATGTAAAAATAATCAATAAATTATTTGCAAAATATTTTTAAAAAAACTTTTAAAAATAGGTTTAAGGAAAATAACAAGAGGGTACAAAGTGAATACAAGGCGGAACCACCGTAGGAAGTACGAGTAAACGAGTCAGTTTATGATCGGCTTCAGACGAGGAAATGCACAGCCTTGGCGGAAAATTTGCTTTACTGACGATTGTCACTCTCGTCAAAAACCAAGTGTTATGTTGGTTGGATGTGAAAGTGTACCAAGCAGTAAGAAGTAAGATTTTTTGTGTAAGTGCAATTGAAAGACTGACTGCCAAAAAGTGAAGTCGCTGAGAAGTATACGCGAAACAAAAGCCTGAATGGCAAATGACAGTCAGGAAGAAAAGCTGTAACGACGAGGTGGTAAACATTCGTCAACGTTATGCAGTTTGTAGAAAGAATGTTATCAAATTTTCCGCGTGCGACCCCTCTTCAAGAGGGCATGCAAAAGGGAAAGCATGGTCTGATGAAAAGGACCATGCTTTTTCTTTTGCCTTTATTTAGATGGAAATCCAATAAAAGGCCTTGAAAGCTGAACTTTCAAGGCCTTTTATCAATATTCCAGCTCTTCCACTACATTATGGTCTTCATCCAGGATGATTACCTTGCTCGGACTGTTTTCCTGCGCGAGTTCTTTGGCGGCGTCAATGGCGCCATCTTTTGTAGGGAATGACTCAGTGGGAGCCACGTCTTCCAGTTTCACGATCCAGCGAGACGCAGTTTGATCAGGTGCTACACTGTAATTTTTCATATTAAATCATGCTCCTTTCTTTACGATCCTATTTCTCTCTTCCCTTAGTCACGACTGTTTAAACGGCATAAAAACCGGGAACAATTGCGACTTGAAAAACATTGCCTGAACTGAAAAAAGCCAATTTATTTTATAACCTAGTTTACTGGTAAGGAAAGAAGGTTTTATTGTATAATAAACTTGTTGTTGAAAATGATTGAATATTAGCTATAGAATTTATAAATGAGTTAAGGGAGCGACAATAGATGAGATACGGTTTTTGGCTGCCGATTTTCGGCGGATGGCTACGCAATGTAGAGGAAGAAAATATGCCCTCAACTTTTGAATACGCAAAAAAAGTGACGCAGTCAGCGGAAAAGTGGGGGTATGATACCACCTTGATCGCTGAACTGAATTTAAACGATATAAAAGGTATGGAAGCCGATTCACTGGAAGCCTGGTCGACTGCTGCAGCCCTTGCCGCAGTAACTGAAAAAATCGAAATCATGACGGCGATTCGGCCGGCGTTCCACAATCCGGCGGTCACTGCAAAAATGGCAGCGAATATTGACCAAATCTCGAATGGGCGTTTTACATTGAATGTGGTTTCTGCCTGGTGGGCAGAAGAGGCACGCCAATATGGCGGTCAATTTACGGAGCATGATGAACGCTACGACCGGACAGATGAGTTTTTGAAAGTGCTTAAAGGCATGTGGACAGAAAATGAATTTTCATTTAAAGGAAAGTATTACGATATTCAGAACGCCCGCCTTGAGCCGAAGCCGGTTCAGCGTCCGAATCCGATTTTGTATGCGGGGGGAGAAAGTCCACGCGGGAAAAAGTCGATTGTCGAGTCTTGTGATTCGTACGTCATGCACGGGGGAACGGTTGAAGAAATCGAAGCGAAGATCCGGGACATGAAAAATTTGCGTCAACAAGCGGGAAAAACACCATTTCAGTCGTTCGGTATGGCAGCGTATGTTGTTTGCCGCGATACAGAAGAAGAAGTGAAAGAAGAGTACGCGCGTATTGTAGATATGAAAGAGTCTAGCGGTTATGCAGGCTATGACGATTTCGTCAGTAAATCCCAATTGGAACAGCAGGTGAAGCTGGAAGATTACTCGGTTTCCAACCGGGGTCTGCGTCCAAATCTGATTGGTACACCGGAACAAATTGCCGAACGGATCATTGCTTACGAAAATGCAGGACTGGATTTATTGCTGCTGCAATTCTCACCACAGCTGGAAGAGATGGAACGCTTCTCTGAAAAAGTGATGCCGCTTGTGGAACAAAAACGAAAAGCGCTACAGCCGCTTTCATAATACAGGAGGAACTACTATGACTGAAAAAATATATGTAATCCATGAAAACGAAGAATGGACAACTCATTTATTCAAGCGCCTTGAAGAATTGGGGCTGCCTTATGAGGATTGGTTTATTGATGAAGGGCTTGTCGATTTGAACGAAGAGCCGCCAGAAGGCGTATTTTACAGCCGGATGAGCGCCTCTTCGCATACGCGGGGGCATCGCTTTGCGCCGGAAATGGCGGATTCGCTGCTTGCCTGGCTCGAACATCACGGCCGGACCGTTTTCAATGGAAGCCGGGCGCTTCGCTTGGAAGTAAGCAAAGTAAATCAGTACATGGCATTAAACGCGGCTGGGATCCGCACGCCGAAAACGATTGCGGCCAACGGCAAAGAACAAATTCTGAGAGCAGCTGAAAAAATCGATGCCGGATCTTTTATCACGAAGCATAATCGCGCAGGGAAAGGCCTGGGTGTCCGTCTATTCCATTCCATCGAAGCGCTTCGTGAATACGTGGATGGTGACGAGTTTGATCCATCCATCGATGGCATCACACTGATTCAGGAGTATATCCAAGCCCCTGAACCTTTCATCACACGCTGCGAATTCGTCGGCGGAAAATTTGTCTACGCCGTACAGGTTGATACTTCAGAAGGTTTCGAACTGTGCCCGGCCGATGCGTGCCGCATTGACGACTTGTTCTGCCCTGTAGGAGAAGAAGTGGAAGAAAAGCCGAAATTCCAAGTTGTGGAAGGCTTCGATGACCCAATCATTGCCAAATATGAGGAGTTCCTGCGTCAAAACCAAATTGATGTGGCAGGAATTGAATTTATCCGCAATGAAGCGGGCGAAATCTACACCTATGATGTCAATACGAACACCAATTACAATGCTGACGCAGAAGCTGTTGCCGGAAAATACGGCATGCTGGAACTTGCCAAGTACCTTGGAAAAGCATTGAAAGAAGAGAAGGTCACTGTGTAATAGGAATTTCCTTCAGTGGGAATTCCAGTTGCAAAGCTGGAGGTTTTACTGTCTGTAACAGCATCATCATTCGATCTGCCGGATGCCTGAAAGCTCAGGATATCCGGCTTTTCTTATTTTGGGGGTTTAATGATATGGAATGAAGGGAAATTTTACTGGGAGCAGACTACCAGTGTAAAGGGGGATAAGCACGATGGAAGATGTGAAAAACAAAAAAGAGGAATTGCCGGATACTGAAGAAACAACAGAAGAAGAGGAACCAAAAGAAGGCACTTCACGCTTCGACAACATTTACAGCAAAGTGGCATCCAACCGCTATGAAAACCTCCGTACCAGCTATATCGAAAACAAAGCAAAAGAGCTGAGAAAGCGAAGAAGATAAAGAGAAACTTCACTCAGTGGGGTTTTCCTCATCCCCACTGAGTGTTAGTTGATCCAATCGGACTTTGATGGGCAGTTGATTTCCCACTTGTAGAAGTGGGAGTCTCACTGCCCGTTAAAGCGGGATAAACCAAGTGCAGCTGCACTTGGCCTTCTGTTATCTGGAAATTTTTTCTGCTTCTTCGGCCACTACAAAAGCAAGGTCGTCGTTGCCGAACATTTGCAGGACTTCCAGCAGGGTTTCGCTGCTGATGTCAATTTCTTCCTGACCGGCATCTTCCAGAGCTTCGGACAATGCTTGGTTTGGAGCTTGTGCAGGGTAAGCCCGGTGATACAACGACACAGGATCCAGTTGATGATTGGTGCACCAATGGATAAACAACAGAATCATCGTTCGCTCATCCTGCTGATATCTTTTAATGATCTTTTCATCACGATTCTCGGACTCCATTTTTATCACTCCTTTAGCTGCAGGGCTACATGAACTTAACATACCAGATAATTCTAGTATTTGCATGGACTTCTATCTCTGCATCATCTAGAATAAACGCAAGAGACACGATAGTATCGGAGGGAAAAAGATGAAATTACTTCAAGTAAGAAAAGGGCAATTTGTGTATTATCAAAACGAATTGCACAAAGTATATTCAGTCAAACCATTGGCGAAAAAGTCTGTCTTGATGTTCCGCATCAAAGATATGGAACAAGTGGCGAGCAGAGCCGATGAAATCTCGCTTTACAGACCAAAACATATGGATTCTTTCATGTTCTTCGGTGCGCGGTATACGCTTCGGGAAGATCAGGTGGCTGAAGAAGGCGGCTATATCCTTATCCATAAACCCGATCCGGACTATATGGATCATTATTCACTGAACGAATTCGAGAAAGTCGAATCGGTCGATGGGAAGGACGTGGTCACTACACGCCAAAACACCGTCAAATCCAGAGAGTTCCTGGTAATGGTTCCTGGCCAGGATCCACAAAGCAATGACATCGCTTATTACGATAAATCGAAAGTCTCTGCCGAACAACTGGAAGAGGATGAGCAACTTGAAGAAACGCTGAAAGAAAAAAGCGCCATCCGTCCATCTATTGGAGATGTATACTTAAACCTGGATAACGGGGCTACTGCAATGGTGGTTGCCATTGTGCAGGAAGAAGTAATGCTCGGCACCGGAGACAAACTTACTTTCCATGAATTGTATAAGTCCGACAGCTGGAACTACCTGTACAATATCAATGATGGAGAATTTCTGGAATAAAGAAAAAGGCTGCCCAAGAAACCGGATTTCCGGTTCTGCGGGGCAGCCTTTTCAATTTTCTCTATCAGGGAACGATGTTTTCGACTTCCAGAGGGGTCAATGCTTTTGTTTCATCGATAAAAATAAAGGCATCGTAGCGCTCTGAAATTTTCGTTGGGACGTAATTGCCGTAAGCTTCAAATTCAGGGTTGTATACAACTCCGATTGCCCGGTGACCGGTCCAGCGGGCAAACAATTCATGGTTGTTTTCATCAAACAGGAACAGCTTGTCAAAAGCGCCTGTACGATGCAGAATTTCTTCCCATGAGTTGACACGGGCAGGAGGAACCGTGATTTGTTGGTGTCGATCCCCCCATGATTCGGCAGCGATGACTGTGCCGGAGTAGGTCCCGAAGCCGACAGCAAACACATCTTCCTGAGGGTGTTGTTCCCTCAACAATTGCCCTACATTGACCATGCCGTCATTCTTCATGTCGGTTGCCCGGGCGTCCCCGATATGGGTATTATGTTCCCAGATGATGATTTTCGTCTCTGGACCGTGATAATCAAGGATTTTATTGGCGGTCTCGACCATATGTTCATCTCGTATGTTCCATGACATGGCACCGCTTTGGACCATTGCCCGGTAATAATCCTCAGCATTTTTGGCGACCAATGCATTTACTGCCAAATTCAAGTCGCTTTCTTGCTCATCTTTATACTGCTCTTCGTTCGAGCGGATGGAAGCCAGTAATTTTGAGACTTCATCTACGCATACTTTTGAAAATGTGGACGAGGAAATGGCGTAGTTCTCCGGTTCCCGGTTGAACGGCTCAAAACAGGAAAAGGCTCTCCGGGCCAACTCCAAATCGCCCCCGGACGGATTGGTATGTGTCAAATACTGAAGAACTTCTTCCATGGATTCCCAAAGGCTGTAAACATCAAGGCCATAAAACCCGGTTTTAAGCTGGCTTTGGTTATTATGGTTTTTCAGCCACTCGATAAATTGAACCATCTCTTCATTCGCCCACATCCACGTCGGCCAACGTGTAAAAGCCTGTAAAATTTCCTCAGGCCCTTTTTGCTGACTGCTATACGCTTTGATATAGCGGTTGATCTGTTGTGCAGAAGGCCAGTCTCCTTCAACGGCAATAATCGAAAAGCCTTTTTCTTCAATCAGCCGCTTCGAAATTTCCGCACGGATGGAATAGAACTCTGAAGTGCCGTGAGTGGCTTCACCCAGCATGACGATTTTTGAATCCCCGAGAGCATCGATTAAAGGGGTCAGATCCTGGAATGTCCTGAAAGGCCGCGCATGACTTTTCGCTGCTTCCTCAAGAGATTGTTCCATTATTGAAACTCCTTTCCGATCACTTTTCCAAGACATCCTGGAATTCAGGAGTCTTTTCGATTACGCTGCTTGCAAATGCACATTGCGCCACGATTGTTTTGTCTTCATCTCTCGCGTACTGGACAATTTGCTGCACCAGTTTTTTGCCGAGTCCTCTGCCCTCTGCTTGGGGAGAAACTTCTGTGTGGGCGACTGTTAAAACGTTTCCGTTCGGGACGTATGTGATAAAGCCCAGTTCTTCTGAGTTTTCCGTTGCGGTGATTTGATTGTTTTCGTGCGTAAATTCCATTTTTGTTCCTCCTTTGAATTATTGCTTCTTTTTTGTATTCCCTGTATTTTTAAAAATATTCGCAATGGGGTATAGGTTAAAGGAAATGAGGTGAGAAAGTGAAAAGACGACAATTGGCAGAGGAAGCGGTCAATCAAATTGAAAAAGTTTTTGGCGAGTACCCGGGCCATCGCCGGGCGCACGCGAGAGGAAGCGTGTACGAAGCGATATTTTCTTCCAATGGAAATGCCTCAGCACTGACCACGGCTTCTCATTTTCAACCAGGAAAAGTACAGGCGCTGGTGCGTTTTTCGCATTTTTCTCCAGACCCGACATGGGCAGATATTATGTCCCCTGCAAAAGGGATGGCCGTGCAGTTCAAGTTGGCAGAAGGAGAAGTGACGAATATTGTCGGGGTGACGGCCCCGATTTTTCTGGCGAAAACACCGGAAGTTTTCACGGAAATGCTCCGTGTTATGAAATCATTTAAAAATGGAAAGCCGCGATTCGCCGATTTGGCAGAAGTAATGACGCAATATCCCGAAAGCCGGGCTGTCATTGAAATCTTAAAAAAAATGCAAGCCCCGAAGAGCTTTGCGACTGGCTTGTATCACTCGAATCACGCGTTTTATTTTCATAATGACAAGGGGAAGAAACAGCCCATTAAATACGAATGGGAACCAGAAGCGGGAGTTGAGGATTTATCGTTGACTGATGCCGCAGCTATGCCGATCGATTATTACAAGGCGGAATTTGAAGACCGAATCAGCCAGGGACCGGTAAACTTCCGTTTGAATATTGTTATTGGAACGGATGAGGATCCGACTGACGATCCGACAGTCGAATGGCCCGCAGAAAGGGAGAGAATCCACATTGGCAGCTTGTCGATTCAAAAGCAAGCACCTTATGCGGCTGACACCTTGTTTGACCCGACGGTTATGACCGAGGGGATTTCCTGTTCCGAAGACCGCATACTCAACTTCCGCCAAGACGCTTATCAGGTTTCACACAGCAGAAGGAAAAAAGGGCAATAAAAACAAGCCGGCGTCTCACGGGTGCCGGCTTGTTTTATGTCTCAGTATAATTTTCCTTGCTTGTACAGAACTGTAGATAATCTCTTAACAGAATGAATATAACAATTTTGGCGCAACGGGAAAGGGTCCCCGAAGTATTGCGGGAGAATCATATCCATCGTCTGTTGCATCTGCCCCACTAATTTATCGTAAATCTCCTGTTCTGAATGGTATTGTGTTTCGCGTCCCTGCAGCCATTCGAAATAAGAGACGATGACGCCTCCTGCATTAGCGAGAATGTCCGGTATGATCACCACGCCCTGATCACTGAGGTATTGGTCAGCTTCTTTTGTTGTTGGCGCGTTGGCACCTTCCACGATGATTTTGGCATGTATCTCTGTCATGTTATTTTCATGGATCTGATTTTCCAATGCTGCAAGGACCAGTACATCCACTGGCAGCGTCAGTAAATCATCCCGGCTTCTGATTTCCGCTGAAACGCCTGCTTCAGACAGTTGTTCATCAGTGACGGGCAAATCGCCTCGGTTTTTTGAAGTGAAACTGATCAAGGCCGGTATATCCAAACCGTTTTCATTGTACAAAGTGACGTTCCGGTCGCTGACAGCCACCACCGTATTGTCGACGAGCGGACATTTATATGCTTCAAGGGCAGTGATGGATCCGACATTACCAAATCCCTGTACCGCCAGAGTCAACGGGCGATTGGCATGAGCTAAAGTGGTGGCAGCAAATTTATTGCTGGTGGAAGATAATAATTGCTCATTTTCTTTGACAAAATCATGCATCAGGTAACGGAAAGTGAAGTAAACGCCTTTCCCGGTTGCTTCCCGTCTTCCCAGTGAACCTCCATTTTCTACACTTTTTCCTGTGAAACTGCCCAGGTAAGGCTCGCCGGGATGGATTTTTTTATACTCGGCCATCATCCAGTCCATTTCCCGTTCGCCGGACCCCATATCCGGAGCCGGTATGTCTTTTGTGGCGCCGATAACGTCAGCGAAATAACGGACGAATTTTCTGGAAATCATATTCAATTCCTTTTCCGAAAAATCTCTCGGGTTTATGAGTACGCCGCCTTTTCCTCCTCCGAATGGTACATTGTGAAGGGCATTTTTCAATGTCATCAAAAATGCCAGGTTGACGACTTCTTCTTCGTTGACACTTTCGTGAAAACGGATGCCGCCTTTGTAGGGGCCCATCGCATTGTTGTGGTGGACACGAAAAGAAGGGATTCTTACAACAGCACCATTATCCAACGGCACCCGCAAGAAGGATTTGTAGATCTGGTTGGGTGTTGAGAGAATGGCGCTCAATGAAGTGAATGCCTGTGAACGCATTTCTCCTTGAAGTTCAGGTAAAAACTCCTGATTCTCCATCAAAGCGTCCAAAGAGCTTTGGACAATCGCCTTTGTTTGTTCTTCCATATGATCAGCACCTCCGAATTTATGGTCCACTTCTTTTATACCCTTTCTGTTTGGATGTAAGCACAGTAAAAAGCCACTTTCCAACAGTGGCGGAAAGTGGCTGGAAATACTATTTTTTTGATTTGCTTAACGCCAGCTCTGTTTTTAACGCTTTGAATAAAGCGATGATCATCAGAATCATGACAAACGAAAACGGGAGAGCTGCGATAATGATGGTATTTTGCACAGCGGTGAGACCTCCGACCGAAAGCAGAATAGCTGCTACAAGTGATTGTGCGATTCCCCATAAAATCTTGATTTGGTTACTCGGCATCAAGGAGCCATTCGTTGACTGCATCCCGAGAACGAAAGTGGCTGAATCAGCAGACGTGATGAAAAAGGTGCTGACAAGCAGGATGGCGATAATTGACATGGTAAAGCCGATCGGCATTTCACTGAACATCGCAAACAAGGTTTGTTCTGTCGGGAAAGAAGTGAGATCAAAGCCGCTTTTTTCCATATCAATGCCAGATGTACCAAAGGCGGCAAACCAGAAAGATCCGAAAATGGTCGGTGTCAGCACTACACCGATTAAGAATTCACGGACAGTCCGGCCTTTGGAAATACGGGCGATGAACATACTGACAAACGGCGCCCATGAAATCCACCAGGCCCAGTAGAAGATTGTCCAGCCGTCCAACCAGCTGCGGTTTTCCGCATCAAGTGGCGCGGATTGGAAACTGAGGCTGATCAGGTTCTGGAAATAGGCACCGAACGTTTCAGTGAACATGTTCAAAATAAGCATTGTTGGACCGATGACCAATACAAGGATGAGCAATATGACCGCCAGCACCATGTTCGTATTGGATAAGTACTTGATCCCTTTATTGAGCCCTGACCAGGCTGAAATGATGAACAGAAGGGTGACGACACCGATAATCAGCATTTGCATCGAGTAACTCTGTTCCATCCCAAAAAGATAAGAAAGACCACCGTTAATTTGAGCAGCGCCAAAGCCGAGAGAAGTCGCAACCCCGAAGACAGTGGCAAAAACAGCCAGCACGTCGACAAGCGTTCCGAATGGACCTTCCATTTTCTTTCCAAAAATCGGCTTCAGTGTTGATGAAATTAATCCGGGTTCCCCTTTTCGGAACTGAAAAAAAGCGAGTGACAAAGCAACCATTCCATACATTGCCCACACGTGAATACCCCAATGGTAGTATGAGCGCTGCAGAGCTTCCTTGAAGGCTTCATCGGTACCCGGTTCAGCGGTGGCAGGCTGGATGGCAAAGTGGGACAGCGGTTCTGAAGCTCCATAAAAAACGAGGCCGATTCCCATCCCTGCAGAAAATAACATGGACATCCATGTAAACGTGGAAAATTCGGGACGGTCCGCATCTTTGCCAAGACGAATTTTACCGTATGGACTGAGGATGATAATGAGCGTAAGGATTAACAGCAACGCCATGATCGTCAAGTAATACCAGCCAAAAGCGGTGTTGATGAACGAGCGGATATTTCCGGTTGCCTGTTCGAAAATTTCCGGAGAGATGACTCCAAATGCAACTGTCAAAATGACTAATGCAAATGCGATATAAAATACTCTAGTAGCTTTTTTCATATTTCCTCCTATACCAATTTTATTGCAATACATAGCATTTAATAGTATAGGAATTTACTATCCTGGTCAAATGAATAAAGGGATTTGTATCAATAGGCGTGGGTCTATCAAGCCATTACTCCCATTGGTTCATTTGTTCTTCCTCTACAATCACACGCAAGTCATCAGCAGAAATGGTCATCACCGTATAGTCATGGCTTTCTGCATACCGCTCCGCTTCTTGTTTGATGAACTTAGGGGAACCGTCAGTTTCCTCATCATAGACAATGAGGATGCCATCCGAGTTGCGCAGGAAAAATTTATTTTTCTCGATAAATTGCCAGGGAGCTTCGTAAGGTTTGGACGTGAGGCTCCGATGAAAGTCGGCATGAGCGATAAGCATCTCATATTTCTCTTGTTTGGTTTCATTCCATTTCTTTTCCTGATTGAGAAACGGTGTCAGAATCGCGTACTTAAAATCAGGGAATTCTTCTTTCATATCCAGGACCACTTCGGCAGCCCAAGTCTCGACCCCCAGCTGGCCGCTCAGAATCACCCATTCAAGCCCTTCATCGAGCAACGCCCGGAAACGGCTTTCGAGGGCTTTTTTAATGTAATGAATTCCAGGATTTTTATCGTCGAATATTCCAAGTTCGTGCTGCTTGTAGCCGGTAACGACCAATCGTTTTATCAAAAAATCGGCTCCTTCCTACCCATTGTCGAATACTTTAGTTTACCCTTTTTCGTGAAATGATAATATATATTTTTGAACAGGTGGGATCAGAAAAGTCAGTTTACTAACGGCAGTTATGATAAACTGGCAACAACGAAAGGGTAAGAGTATGGTCAGCTTAAACGATGTGAAAAATGCATTCGTTGAAATTCAGGACAGTATTCATGAAACTCCCGTTTTAAAGTCAGCTCTTAATTCCTTGCCAAAAAGCTAAAAAGTAGAACATTTTGTAAAAGAAGGAGTAATATGGTTCATATTCATTAAAACGGTATGGTACAATAATAAGATGCTATGTACTTTAATAACTTGAAATGAGGAGGTAAGGGAATGAAGAAAAGAGTGGGTATAATCGGCACAGCAGTAATTACGGTTGCTGGGGTAATTTCCGTTCCATTTTTAACAAATTCGGAGGAACTCGATACTGTCTCTCCTGAAGCGTTTGTGAAGGAATATGTGGAACTAGGTAAAGCTGAGAATTACGAACGCATTGTAGATTTAGTCGTTGACGAACGTTTTAAGAATGATCGGGGCATAAAACTCGAAACTTACAAAGCGATGCAAGAAAACCTTCCGTCCTTAGTCGATTACGAGATCAAAGAAGTGAAAAACGTGACGGAAGATCAAGCCACTGTAGTAGTGGTGTTAGAATATGAAGATGGCAGTGCAGAACAGGCACCCCTGAACTTGGTAAAAAAAGATGGAGATTGGAAACTGTATTTGGATAGTCAAAGTGCTCTTACTGATGAAGCTTACAAACAAATTAGTCCTGCAGATGATATTTAGTTATATAAAAAGTGGGTGGATTCTTTGAATCCACCCACTAAGGCTGTTGAGAATGGACTGACCCAAAAAGGTAGACAAAAATTTAAGCGACTTGTTGGACATGAGTCCGGTATTCCACCGGGCTCATGTCTTTTAATTTGGTCTTCATCTCTATGTGATTGTAGTAAACGATATAAACATCGAGTTCCTGCAGAAAATGCTCAACACTTTTTACTAACAGCGGTTATGATAAACTGGCAATAACGAAAGGGTGAGAGTATGGTCAGCTTAAACGATGTGAAAAATGCACACATTGAAATCCAGGACAGTATCCATGAAACGTCCATTTTAAAGTCAGAGCTTTTAAACGAACAAAGCGGCAACCAGGTTTATTTGAAATCAGAGCATCTGCAAAAAACAGGTTCATTCAAAATAAGAGGTGCCACAAATGCTGTGAAAAAGGCAGTGCAGAATGGCGCCCGGTTTGTCACGGCTGCTTCTTCGGGAAATCACGGCCAGGCAGTGGCTTCCATTGCAAATGAATTGGGAGTGCCGTGCATAATCGTAGTGCCGGAAGATGCCAATGCCGCAAAAGTGGCTGCGATCAAAGCTTATAAAGGACAAGTGGAGTATTGCGGACTGATTTCTGCTGACCGGATACCGCGAGCCAAGCAACTGGCTGAAGAAAACGAAGGCATCTTCATACCGCCATACGATCATCCTCATGTCATTGCCGGCCAAGGAACCATCGGACTGGAAGTGATGGAGCAGGTTCCTGATGTCGACATAATCGTGGTGCCGGTTGGCGGCGGAGGATTGATCAGCGGCATATTGACGGCCGTGAAAAACAGCAAGCCGCATGTGAAAGTGATCGGTGTGGAACCTGAAGCCGCCAATGATACGTATTTATCTTTGAAAAATAAGCAAATCACCTCTATAGACAGCGCTCCTACAGTTGCAGATGGACTCCGGACTTCCCAGCCGGGCGATTTGACGTTCCCCATTTTGCAGGAACATTTGGACGATCTGCTGTTAGTCACAGAAAAACAAATCAAAGAAGCCTTCCAATTTACTGTTGAACGGACAAAGCAGCTGATTGAGCCGTCGAGTGCAGCAGCGGTGGCTGCGGTATTGTCAGGGGAATTGCAGGGGGCACAGCAAAAGATTGCAGTCGTATTGTCAGGAGGAAACGTGGACTTGCGGCAAGTGCAGGAATTCATGCCGGATTGAACGTTTACGCATGAGCGAAAAGGGAAAAGAAAAAATAAGACTTACTATAATGAGTTATACAGAAAGGAGCAGTTGACATGAGCGACGAAAAACAACCGCATGAAAAATTGGCGGATAAAGAGTTGGATTTGAAAGCTGCACAGGAAGTACATTACCAGGATGACTTTAAAAAAGCTGATAAAGCGGCAGAAAACCAAGAAGAACAGGATAAAGAAAACAAAGAAAAAGATGACAAGTAATCATTAAAAGGCTGGAGCGTTGGATAGACCAATTGCTGCCAGCCTTTTTTTATACGGCCAAAAAGAAGCGTACATTGCATTATTTTTTCGAAAGCGATACCATAATGTGTAAGTATTCTGAACATAATAACGATTGGTGAGAGGGGATGGGGAGCCACTGAAGGCTTGAACTGAAAAATTTTGAAATGAGGAGGCAGGGTTTTATTTCCCAGGAAATACAGTGAGAAAAAATGGAAAGTGGGTGGTGGGGACTTGAATAGTTATCTGCAAAACACAAAGCCGGAAATTAAAGATAAAATGAGAGATCTTGGGATTACACCGATACGGGTGGAATTGCCTTTTCGCCTCAATCACGTGAATTGTTTCATGGCAGAAGGAATTGACGGATGGACAGTCATAGATACAGGGTTGAACAATGACTATACAAGAGAGTTGTGGGAAGAGCAGATAGGAACCAAAGAAATTTCGGATTTATTGCTGACCCATTACCATCCGGATCATTTCGGTCACGCCGGAAGCCTGCAGAAAAAAACCGGAGCCAAAGTCTCCATGTCCAAAACGGACGCGTTGGCTGGTTTGTCTTCATGGCAGGACGAAGTGATTGAGACGATACCCGCAAATTACCGCGCCTGCGGAATACCGGAAGACAAGTCGATTCAAATGACGGAAAATACAGCAGGGTTCCAGGATCTTGTTTTTCCATTGCCTGAAGTCGATCGTTACTTTAAGGAAGGTGAATCCGTCGTCATCGGCCGTTACGAATACGAAGTGATCTTCACTCCGGGCCATTCAGACGGCATGGTCTGTTTTTACAATAAAGAACAGAATGTATTGTTTTCGGCCGATCACATTCTGCCGAAAATCACACCGAATATCTCTTACTGGTTTCACGGGGATGAAAATCCTTTGAAAACGTATTACCAGTCGTTGGAAAAGATGAAGGAACTGGATGCGGAGTTGGTCATTCCTTCTCACCATCAGCCTTTTTACGGGGCCAACAAGCGGATTGATGAATTGATGAAGCACCACAATGAGCGCCTTGAAGAAACCCTGGATACGGTAACAGAAGGGCGGACGGTATACGAAGCGTGCGAGCAGCTTTTTAAGCGGCCGTTGACTGTCCACGAAACGCGTTTTGCTGTCGGGGAAACTTTGGCGCATTTGGAATTCCTGCGGCATAGCGGCGATTGTGGACGGCGAAAAGAAGGCGAACAGTGGATTTACCAAAGAGCATAGAAAGAGGAGGAGTAAGTTTAATGAAGATATTGATTGTAGGAGCAGGGGCCATTGGCGGTTACTTTGGTGCCAGACTGCTGGAAAAAGGGGAAGACGTAACGTTTCTCGTCCGTGAAAAACGGAAACAGCAGCTGGAAGAGACGGGATTGAAAGTGAAAAGCGTCCATGGTGACATTGAAGCGAAACCACAATTGATCACGGCCCGGGATGTGGACAACAATTTTGACCTCGTCGTCATTTCGACGAAGTCCTATCAACTGGCTGGTGCCATCGAAGACATAAAGCCGTTTGTTGGCAGAGAAACGATGGTGCTGCCTTTATTGAATGGTGTAGCACATGTGGACGAGCTGGTGGAAAGCTTTGGGGAAGAGGCAGTCATCGGCGGTCTATGCTTTATCGAATCCACACTTGATGAAGAGGGAACCATTATACAGACAAGCCCGACCCATCAATTGGTTTACGGGGAACGCACGGGAGACAAAACAGAACGCATCCTCCGGGTGAAGCAGGCTTTTTATGGAACAAAAGCGGACTTCGAATTAAGCGGCCATATTAACCAGGATATGTGGCATAAGTATTTGTTTATTACGGCAATGTCGGGGATTACTACGGCAATGCAGTCCCCAATTGGACCGATTCTTGAGCTGGAGACGGGACAGCGGACCATCGGGACTTTGCTGGATGAGCTTGTCGGAGTTATGACTGCAATAGGCGCTCCAATCAAAGAAGGCATCGCTCAAGACCAATTCGTTAAGCTTAATATGATGCATCCGGACATGAAATCTTCGATGCAGCGCGATGCAGAAAAATCCATGCCGCTGGAATCGGATCATCTGCAGGGCTTCTTGCTGAAAAACGCCAAAGAACATAAATTGGCTGTGCCGGTACTGGAAACTATTTGGACCAAGCTGGCTTTATATGAAAGAACCAGAGAAGCCGTTTCAAACAAATAATTACAGAACATTTACATTATTAGGATAATAATTTATGATGAAAGGGCAGATACTCTGGAATATGCGGAGTGTTGGCAAGATTGAGAGGAGTTGGGTTAATTGGAAGCTATTGCACTCGCTGCTGTTGGAATTTTCATCTTTATACTGGGATACCGGTTTTATTCCAAATTCGTAGCAGAAAAGATTTTCAGGTTGGATCCGAATTATGTAACACCTGCACACCGCTTTAAAGACGGTGTCGATTTTGTCCCGACAAATAAATTTGTGCTTTGGGGACACCATTTTACTTCTGTAGCCGGTGCTGCACCGATTCTCGGACCGGCCATTGCGGTTTATTGGGGATGGCTCCCTGCAGTGTTGTGGGTTGTTCTGGGAACCGTTTTTGCGGCAGGTGTCCATGATTTCGGAACGCTCGTCTTATCGGTACGCAACAAAGGGCAGTCGGTTGGAACATTGGCACACCGATTGATCGGACAGCGTGGAAAAATCTTATTCCTTTTCATCATTTTAATTCTTGTTTTAATGGTTAATGCCGTGTTTGCCTGGGTTATCGCGAACTTATTCATTTCTTATCCGGCAAGTGTCATTCCGGTATTTATCCAAATTCCATTAGCAATTTGGATTGGCCATGCGGTTTATAAGCGGAACAAAAAAATGCTTGTTCCATCATTGCTCGCACTTGCGACCATGTACATAGTGGCGGTTATTGCCAGTAAAGTGGATTTTCTGCAGATTGACCTCGTCCAGTATATGGGCGGAGAAGGAGGGGCAGGACTATTCGGTTTAGGCGCAATTTCGACCGCGTTCTTTATTTGGATTGTCGTGCTGATGGTATATGTCTACATCGCCTCTACTTTACCTGTTTGGAAACTGCTTCAGCCACGTGATTTCATCAACTCACATCAATTGGTTGTAGGACTTGCGATTCTATACGTGGGACTGATTTTTACACGTCCTGAGATTACTGCACCGATGACCAATCCAAGTGCAGACCAATCGTGGTTTCCGCTGTTGTTCATCACGATTGCCTGTGGTGCGATTTCCGGTTTCCACGGTCTTGTGTCTTCCGGCACGACTTCCAAACAGCTGGACAAAGAAACAGATGCCCGTTTTGTCGGCTATCTGGGGGCGGTGGGAGAAGGTGTATTGGCGCTTATTTCCATCATCGCCGTTATCACTTTGTTTCCGAGTGTGGAAGAGTTCCGGGCGACTTACAGCAGTTTCACGGCTTCCAATGGAGCTGGGCTTGGCGCTTTCATTGAAGGAGCAACGAACCTGGCAACCGGTTTGCTGATTCCTGCCGATGTGGCATCCACAATCGTTTCCATCATTGTCGTTTCATTTGCTGCGACTACGCTTGATACTTCGGTCCGTTTGATGCGTTACATCATTTCTGAATTGGGCGTGGAGTATAAAATCCCTTCTTTGGAGAAAAAGCATGTAGCGACGACCATTGCAGTCGGAGCCAGTGCGGCGCTTGTGCTGATTCCTGAAGGGCCGAACGGATTTGGTTCCGGCGGTTACTTGTTATGGCCGTTATTCGGTACAGCGAATCAGCTGCTGGCGGGTATCAGTTTGCTGTTAATCTCGATCTGGCTGAGAAAACTTGGCCGAAATTACATGGTTACCATCATTCCGATGATTTTCCTGATGTTCATGACGCTTTGGGCGATGTTCGAGCAGGTATTTACTGAATGGGCATGGTACGCAGATGGGTCGAATATGCTGCTGTTTGTCTTTGGAGCCATCATCTTCGTCTTCACGCTATGGATCATTTTGACCGCAGTCCAGGCTTTGCTGAAGAAAACAGACCCTGATTTTTCAGGCGACGAATAACAATTAAGTGAAAGTGGAAAGGGATCATATACATGTGATCCCTTCTATTTTCATTAAAAGAGGTGTTACTATGCTGGAGAAACTGAAACAGCTGATCGCTTTTTACGAAGAGGTACTGGAAATGCCGCACCGGACCGAAATTGCGCGTGAACTGCGCGATGAAGACGATTTGTTTCTGCTGATGTTGTATTCGGAAATGATCGGCATTCCGAATCCGGTGTATTACTATACGCTGGAATTATACCCGTACATGATCGAGAGGTTCCATGACTGGCATCTGCGCATGGGAATGGAAAAATCGCCGATGACCGGCATTCGTTGCTGCTAAGATGGTAAGAAATGAGGAATACAAATGGAAGTCTTGAAAAAAAGTATTATTTTTGTCGGGGGCAAAGGCGGCGTCGGAAAATCGACTTCAGCGGCGGCGATTGCCTGGCAATCTGCCAAACTGGGCCATAAAACTCTGCTCATTTCGACTGACCCCGCGCACAATGTCGGTGATATTTTCAATCAGGAAATCGGCGGGAAAACAAAAGAAATCGCATCAAATCTATATGCTCTTGAAATCGATCCGGAAATCGAAACGGATAAATATATAAAAAGCGTCAAAGCCAATATTAAAGGCGTTGTGCATTCCGCTATGATGGAAGAAGTACATCGCCAGTTGGATACTGCCAAAGCTTCGCCCGGAGCAGATGAAGCTGCTCTGTTTGATAAGTTGATCCATATCATTTTGGAAGAGCGTGCGCATTTTGACAAATTGGTATTTGATACAGCACCGACAGGGCACACGATCCGACTTTTGACATTGCCGGAATTGATGGGGGTGTGGATTGATGGCTTGCTGGAGAAGCGGAAAAAGACCAATGAAAACTATACGCAATTGCTGAATGACGGTGAACCGAGGGAGGATCCGATTTACGATGTGCTGAGAGAGCGGCAGGAACGGTTCTCAAAAGCGCGTGATCTTTTATTGGATGAACAAGAGACCGGATTCATTTTCGTCTTGAACCCGGAGCGGCTGCCTATACTGGAAACGAAAAAAGCGCTGGAGTTATTGCATAAATACGATTTGCATGTGAACACGCTGCTCATCAACAAGGTGCTTCCGGCAGAAGCCGATGGCGAATTTTTGATGGAGCGGAGAAAACACGAAAAACAGTATGTCGAATTGATCGAAGAAACGTTTAAAAAACAACAGCTTATTTACATTCCATTGTTTTCACAGGACATTGTCAGTAAAGAACAATTGGAGCTCTTTAGTAAGCATTTCGGGAAAGGATGAAGAAATTGAAAGCATTTGTACTGGAGTCTGGAGAATTCAAAGTAAGAGAAATGGAAGAACCGACAGCGCAGGCTGGGGAAGTAGTCGTATCGCTTCGTGCAGCAGGCTTGAACCGCCGCGATTTGGGACTTGGCAAACGGCATGGCAACAAACCAGAACCATTGATCATAGGTTCAGATGGAGCGGGTGTCGTGGAGTCAGTTGGCGAAGGGGTTTCGCAGGTGTCGGTCGGAGATGAAGTGATTATCAATCCTGCGCTGCGCTGGTACGATAACAGTGACGCTCCTCCGAAAGGCTTTGACATTCTGGGAATGCCCGACCACGGGACATTTGCGGAGAAAATTGCCGTGTCTGCCGAACAAGTGGAGAAAAAATCGGCTCATTTGTCTTGGGAAGAAGCGGGCTCTTTGGCGTTGGCCGGGTTAACCGGATACCGCGCGTTGTTTACAAAAGGACAAGTGAAAAAAGGAGACACAGTATTTATTCCCGGTGCGGGGAGCGGTGTCGCCACGTACTTGATTCAGTTTGCGAAAAATGCAGGAGCGAAAGTGATCGTCACTTCCAGAAGCAAAGAAAAAATGCAGCATGCCAAAGAAATTGGAGCTGATATCGCGATCGATACAGAAAGTGACTGGAAGCAGGAATTGGCTGATGAAACCATTGACCTGGTCATCGACAGTGTCGGTAAAGCGACGTTCAACCGCTCATTGGATGTTCTGAAAAAAGGCGGGCGCATTGTTATTTTTGGGGCGACTACAGAAGACAATGTTGACTTCAATCTCCGTAAGTTTTTCTACGGCCAATACCAGCTGTTTGGTTCCACGATGGGCAGCCGGGAAGAATTGCGTGAAATGCTGGCGCATATCGAGCAGCATGAAACGCATCCGATCGTCGATCAGACGTTTGACCTGGCAAATGCTCAGGAAGCTTTCGATTATCTGGCAGAAGGCAAGCAGTTCGGAAAAGTCGTTTTGCAAATGAATCGGTAAAAAGAACTTTTACTCAGTGTGAAAAAAATGAAACTTTTCAGTCGCTTATGCGTAAAAAGAGTATAAGAAAAATGACTGGAGATGAATGAAATGCAGAGCACCGGATTAAAGGTTCTTGTCCATGCCAGTGCGTTCTTTATGCCGTTTTTAGTGCCGTTTATCGTGTTTCTTGTAACTGACGACAAAGAAGTGAAAAAGCTGTCGATTCAGGCATTGCTGTTCCAGCTTGTATTGGGCGCTTTGTTCTTCGTATCAAGCTTGCTGGTCGTGGTACTGATCGGTATTCCGATGTTGTTTATCCTGGGAATCGTAGGTATAATCGTTCCGGTTCTGGGTATTATCAAAGCACTGAACGGCGAAGAGTTCGATTACCCGATTGTGGGAATGTGGTATTACTGAGTACGAAAAACACGGCCATCCATGAGATGGCCGTGTTTTTTCATTCGAAAATATAAGATAGTGCCTTGATTGCCTGGTCGCAGTTCTCGACTGTGGCGTTTGCTTTTCGGGACAGTTCTTTCAATGGATGATGCAGTTTTTCCGGGCGGATAATGATGACTGGCTTGTCCAGGGCGAGAGCCGCACTGGCGTCCATGGCAGTGTTCCACTGTTTGTACTGTTCGCCGAACAAAGCGATGACCAGATCCGCTTTTTGCATCAATACCGTCGTACGCAAATTATTGAAGCTGGATGCTGCCGCATCTTTGAAGACGGCATTCGGCTGTTCGCCTAGAATTTCTTCTCCGATATTGTCCGACCGGTCATGGTCTTCCATTGGCCCGACAAATTCGACCGGCAAATTGAGTGCTGCAGATTTCTTTTTGATTTCGTCTCTCCAGGTACTATGAATTTCTCCTGCAAGGTATACGGTTACGTTCATCATTTCACCCTCCAAAATCCATTTCTTCCAGTGTATCATATTAAGGGAAGAGACTGGAGGAGATTAGATGATCAGCCGTTCTTTTTGCGCCACCGGAATCAATGAAAGCACATTGTCCATTTTGAAAGTGCGCTTTTTGTTCCGGAGAAAACAGTAGGCCTGAAACGAATCGCCGCTGACTTTCAGGATTTTCACACGGCGTTTGCTGATGGCGCCATCATGAGCCATATACATCATATCCACTGGCTGCTGGTGCTTAAAGGCCTTCAAAATTTGTGCTTTCATTGATTTTCACTCCTTTTTCTTGGTGTCCGGCTGTGCGGCACAAACACGCCGCTTCGCCAAATCGTCTTATGCCCGTCGAGGGACCGCAGGAAGCGGGTCAGATAAGCGTTGCGACAGGACGTCGCGTTTTTAGCTTATCTTCCTTTAACGGGCGCCTGCGCTTTTCTGAGTGTCCAGACTCCGGCGCCCAGATTCTCGGGTCATAAGCCACTCCGGCTGTGCGGCACAAACACGCCGCTTCGCCCGATTGTCTTATGCCCGTCGAATCTCCACGGGCGCCTGCGCTTTTCTGATAGAACGTTTGTTCTTATTATATATCGGAAATTAAAGAAAAACAACCAAACAGAATCATGTATAATGGAACGAACATATATTCTTTTACAGCAACAGAAAGGAGTTATCGTATGAAATTTTTCCATACTGCCGATTGGCATTTGGGCAAGCTTGTCCAAGGGGTTTATATGACAGAGGACCAGCGCTTTATACTGGAGCAGTTCATTGAGGCGGTTGAGCAGGAGCGGCCTGACGCAGTGGTGATTGCCGGAGATTTGTATGACCGCGCCGTGCCGCCGACAGAAGCCGTTAATCTGCTGGATGATGTGCTGGCTAAAATTGTGCTGGAACTGAATACACCGGTTCTTGCCGTGGCAGGAAACCATGACAGCCCCGGCCGGTTGAATTTCGGCAGCCGTTTTATGAAACCGAACGGCATCCACATAGCAGGCCATGTGACAAAAGAACAGACGCCGGTCGTATTGAGTGATGAGTTTGGGGAAGTGCATTTCCATCTTGTGCCGTATGCCGATCCTTCCCAGGTGCGGCATGTATTTGAAGATGCAGACGTCCGGACGCACGATGGTGCGATGAAAGCCATCATAGAAAAAATCAAAAGCACGAGAGCTGCTGAAGCCCGCCATGTGTTTGTCGGCCACGCTTTTGTGACGCCGCGCGGAGAAGAAGAAGCGAATACGAGCGATTCGGAGAGGCCGCTCGCAATCGGAGGCGCCGAACATGTCGACGCTCGTCATTTCGATGCATTTCATTACACCGCGCTTGGCCATCTGCATCAAGCCCATTATGTGTCGAATGAAACAATCCGCTATTCCGGATCGCCATTGAAGTATTCGATTTCTGAAGAACGGCATCAAAAAGGCTATTACGTTGTCGAACTGGACGAAGAAGGTAAGGCATCGGTTGAAAAACGGTTTTTCCAGCCGCAGCGGGATATGCGGACAGTTGAAGGCTTGATGGAAGACATTCTGCGCCAGGAAGTCAGTGAGGATTTTGTGTTCGTCAAATTGCTGGATGATGCGCCGATCCTTTACCCGATGGAAAAAGTGCGTTCCATTTATCCGAACGCCATGCATGTGGAGCGGAAAAATTTTGCCGGGACGGCTGTGCAAAGCGACACAGGGGAACGCCGGAAAATGGACTCGCTGTCTTTATTCCATGCGTTTTACGAAGAAGTGAAAGGGGAAAAACCGTCTTCCGAGACTGAAGCGATTTTTCGGGAAGTGGTTCAGGAATCTTTGCATGAAGAAAGTGATGAGAAAGAAGGGGTGAGAGCATGAGGCCCTTAAAATTGAAAATGACGGCTTTCGGACCGTATAAAGAAACGGAAATTATTGATTTCAAGGAATTGAAAGGCAATCAGCTGTTTGTCATTTCCGGCAGCACAGGTTCCGGAAAAACGACCATTTTTGACGGCATCTGTTTTGCGCTGTTCGGCTCGGCCAGTGGATCGGACCGCAGCGAAACGCGTAATTTGCGCAGTGATTTCGCAGATGACAGCACGCCTACTTGCGTGGAAATGGAGTTTGAGATACATAACCGGAAATACCGGATTTTGCGGCAAATGGGGCATGTCAAAAAAGGGAACAAAAGCGCAACAGGTGAACGCTATGAATTTTTCATTGTTGACGAGAACGGAGAAACACCTTGTGTGGAACGGCAAATCGTTTCGGAAATCAATCCGAAAGTCGAACAGATCCTTGGCCTGACACAAAATCAGTTCAGTCAGATTGTCATGCTGCCGCAAGGAGAGTTCCGTAAGCTGTTAACTTCTGAAACCGACAACAAAGAAGAGATATTGAGACGGATTTTTAAAACGGAACCGTATAAGATGATCAGCGAACGGTTAAAGCAAAAGAAAGATGCGGCTGCCAAATCTCACCAATTGGAAGAACAGTTATTGGATAACCACATTCAAGCCATTCAGTCATCGCTTCCAATGCGGGAGTCGGAGCTTTTTGAAGTAATGTCCCGTGAGCATGCTAATATTCACCAAATTTTAGCGGGTCTTGAAAAAGAGTCGCTGTTCTATAAAGAGAAAGCCGATATGGATCAGGCTCGGTATCAATCTTTATATAAAAAGCATAATGACAAGCTGGAATCCTACCACGAAGCTCAAAAGTGGAACAGTCGATTTGCGGAGATGAATGAAAAAGAACAGCAACTTGAATACTCGACAGAACAACTACCGGTTTTTGCAGAAAAAGAGCAGGTTTTACAGCAGGCGGAACGTGCAGGGTTAATTCAAAACAGTGAAAACCTGTTCAGGGAACTACTTGAAAACGAAGTGGAAAAAAACAACCAGTTAACCCGGGCGGCAGAAGCGAAAAAAACAGCAGCCGAAACGAAAGAGCAGGCGGAACAGCAGTTTTCAGCAGAAGAAAAGCGCAGCGAACAACGGGAAAACGCACGGAAACAAGTGATTGAACTGCAGGGGTTATTGCCGCAGGTTCAGGAGCTGGCGGCGAAAGAAGCAGAACTTGTCCAGTTGGAAGCTGCCGCAGAACAATCGGAGAAAGAGCTGCTGGCGTCTGAAGAGTTGCATGCCGGAAAAAAAGAGGCAACAGACAGTATGGCCGGAAAAATCAGGGAACTTGAACAAGTCGTGGAATCCTATGATGAAAAGCAGCGAAAACTTACGAAACTCCACGAGCAGGTTCGCGTTGCAACAGAATATTTGGCGCTTCTGGCTTCAAAAGCCACGCAATCCAGTGAGTTGGCGCAAAAAGAATCCCTTTATCTTCAATCAGCCACTGCGTATAGCGGGAAAGAAGCAAGCTGGTTTGCTGATCAAGCCCATATTCTGGCTGAACAATTGCATGATGGGGAGGCGTGCCCTGTATGCGGAAGCCATGAACATCCGAACAAAAAGACCGTTGCTGACAAGCTGAGTGTATCAAAAGAAGAATTGGAAAAAGCAAAGTCGGAACGGGATAAACTGGATGGCCAGTTCCGCAACGCGGCGGCCAGACTGGCGTCAATTGAAGAGCAACTCGCTCAAAAAAAGGCGGAAGTCGAACAGCATGGTGTAAGCGCAGAACAGGCGGAAACCGAAGCGGTTCGTTTGGAAGAATTGAAGCAGCAGCTGGCCAATGAAGTCCGTGTTCTTCAAACGCAAAAGCAGGAACTCCGTGATTTGAAAGAACAATTGAGCAAACAGCTTTCCCAACTCGAGAAAGTGGAACAAGACAAAGCCGCCCGTCTTTCGGAAATGAATAAGCAGAAGTCGGCATTTCAAACAGCCAAAGCAGTGGTCGCGGAAAAATATTCCTCGATTCCCGAAAAAATGCGCGCCTTGCCGTTCCTGAAAGCAGAGATTCAACAGGCTGTTGCCCAAAAAGAACAGCTGGAAAGATCGTGGGACACTGCACAGAAGCAGTACCAGAAAGCGAAAGAACAAATGGCATCAGCTGCTGTGTCCTGTCAGCACGCCAAAGCCAGTGCAGAAGAAATAACTGAAAAGAGGGCGAAAGCGGAACAGCAATTCAAAGATGCCTTGGAAAAGTCCGCTTTTGAATCCGAACAGGCGTATCACCGGGCAAAGATGCATGAATCCGATTTTGCTGATTTGAAACGCGAAATCCAGCAGTTCAACCAAACACACCATACATTGCAGCAGCAAGTCAAGGAGTTGACGGAACTCCTGAAAGACAGAAAAAATGAAGATGTATCGCTGATGGAAGTGGAACTGGCTGACTTGAAGCAAGGCTACGAGCAGTCATTGGCAACATGGAACCATTCGATGGAATGTGGAAAAAAAGCGGATGAATTGATGCGGAATATCCAAGCGGCGATTGAAAAAACAGCCGCTGCAGAACAGCAATTGAACCGCATAGCCGATTTGCACAATATGATCCGCGGTCAAAACGACTTGAAGATTTCTTTTGAACGTTATTTGCAAATTGAATACCTGGAACAGATTATCCAGTCAGCAAACGAACGCCTGAAAAATCTGTCGAACGGCCAGTTCTACTTGATGCGCAGCGATCGTCAGGAATCGCGCGGCAAGCAGAGCGGTCTTGGATTGGATGTTTACGACGCGTATACCGGCCAGACACGTGATGTCAAAACCTTATCAGGCGGCGAAAAATTCAATGCTTCGCTTTGCCTGGCGCTTGGGATGGCGGATGTCATTCAAAGTTTTCAGGGAAATGTCTCCATTGAAACGATGTTCATCGACGAAGGGTTTGGCTCGCTCGATGAAGAGTCGCTGAACAAATCCATTGATACACTGATCGACTTGCAGAAATCCGGGCGCATGATCGGGGTCATTTCACACGTTCGTGAGTTGAAAGCGGCGATTCCCGCCATTTTGGAAGTGGAAAAATCAAAAGAAGGATGCAGCCGGACGAAGTTTCTGGTTCGATAATGACAGGTCACTCCTTTGTTTCTGCGTTTAGAAGCGTCTCGGAACGTGAATGATAAGAGAAACAGGCAACACCCGGAAAGGGGATGCGCATGGATACAATTCTGTTTTTCTTATTTACTGCCGCTTATATTGGATTATTGATATGGGCGCTGTCAAAACAGCGGTCCTGGAACTTAACATCGTTCCTCTATCTGGTATTACTCGGCCTTATTTACGATAATGCCATCATTGCTTCGGGCAGGTACATCGGAGAAGGACCGTTGCTCGAGAATTTGAGTTTTATCCGCTTTTGGAGCCATGCTTTATTAACGCCGACCTTGGCGCTCTTTTCATTGGGAGCCCTTCGGCAGGCGGGTGTAGGTTGGGCAAAGAAAAAAGCAGTTTTTTATGTGGTGCTCGGCTACACTCTGGCAATGATTGCTGTAGAGTTTGTGTTTGAAGTTTGGGGCCTCGAATTGATGGTTGAAAAGGAATATGGTCTCGTGAAATACGCTTCTGCAGATCCGGCATCCGGTCCGCCGATTATGATTCTTCTGGTTACCATTGTTTTGATCGCCACAGGAATTTTGCTTTGGAAACATATCGGCTGGAAGTGGATGCTCATTGGCGCGGGTGTGATGACAATCGGCAGTTTTGTGCCGATTCCGGTTGACAGTGCCGCCGTCACAAATGCCTTCGAATTATTTTTACTGTTTACGCTCGTATGGACAAAAATCACTGTTGAATCCAAAGAATATGGCTAAAGGAGTCTTTCTAATGAAGAACTTCAGTTTTAAGGGACGAATCATTTATTTCAGCTTGATTGCTGTTGTCAGCTTGGCTTTTTTTGCCTTGCAGCTCTACTCGCATTTGAACAGTCCATCGGGAGTGGGCTCTATCGTGCTGCTCATTCTGTGGGGGATATTGGTGCTGTTTGGCTTGGCTGGCATTATTTTAAGTGTAAAAAATCGGGACCGTCATCAAAAATGACGGTCTTTTTGTTCGGCGGAAAAAGGTACTGGACGGAAAATTCGGATACATGAGAAATAGACAAATCCTATGGTACAGTTATGGGTAATAGGAAAAACAGGAGTGAATACTGAAATGACAAAAAAACTGACCCCGCAAGAAGTTATTGGCCTCATCGATGACGGAGCAGATCTTATTGTTCCAATTGCCAACGGCGAACCGATTCGCTTGCTAGATATATTGGAAGAACAGGTAGAGCAGCTGAACAACGTGAAGATCCATCAAATGCTGGCTTTGCGTCCACGCCCTTATATCCAAGGGGAATTTGAACAATTGAAGCACGTTTCATACTTTTTAAGTGGCGCGACAAGAAAAGTTTATCAGCAGGCAAAGATGGAGCTGGTACCGAATAATTTTCATGAAATGCCGCGTATACTGCAAAAAACGACGAACATGTCGATGATCATGACCGTTGCTTCGCCGATGGATGAGCACGGATATTTTACGCTTGGTACGCAGGCGGACTATGTGTCGGAGTTTATCGGGAAAGTCCCTTTCATTTTGGAAGTCAACGACCAGATGCCAAGAACTTACGGACATAACCAAATCCATATCAGTCAAATAGAAGGATACGTTGAACAACATGCTCCGTTAACGGAAGAAATAGCTCCGCCTACCACTGACAAAGATCTGCTCATTGCTGCATCGATGATCGAAGATATCCAAGACGGGGATACGTTGCAGATTGGAATCGGCTCTGTTCCCAATGCAGTCATCAGCATGCTGAAAGACCATCGCCATTTGGGCATCCATACAGAGATGCTGCCGGATGGAATCGTTGACCTGGTGGAAGCGGGAGCTGTTGACGGGACACAAAAATTCACCAATCCCGGAAAAATTGTCGCGACTTTCGCTTATGGTTCAAAGAAATTATACGATTTCATCGACAATAACCCGGTCGTTGAATTTCTGCCGGTGAGTGTCGTCAATGACCCAAGGGAAATCGCCAAAGAGAAAAATATTGTGTCGATCAATTCGACTACAGAAGTGGATTTGTTCGGCCAATGCGCTTCTGAAACGGTTGCCGGCAAGTATTATTCATCAAGCGGCGGCCAAATCGATTTTGCGCGTGGTGTGCGTTTTGCTGAAAACGGCAAAGGCTATATCTGCATGCCATCCACTGCAAAAAACGATACACTTTCGCGCATCAAACTTGAATTGGCACCTGGCTCCGTTGTGACAACAGGGAAAAACGATGTTGATAACATTGTCACAGAGTACGGAATTGCGCGTCTCCACGGGGTATCGATTTCAGAGCGTGCCAAACGGCTGATTGCCATTGCACATCCGGATTTCCGTGAAGAATTGCTGTTCGATGCGAAAAGACGGGGAATTATAATTTAATAAATAAAAGCCTACCGAGAAATTCGACAACTTTCTTTCATTCCGTTCCAGCCGGGCGCTTTCCGCGGGCGCGGCCTTAGCCCGAGTTAGTTCGGCGCAAGCCCGCTGGAAAGCGGAGCTGTTTTGCGGAATATCGAGTTACTGAAATGTTTCTCAACAAGCTGTAAAGCCTGTCCCGATTAATGGGACAGGCTTTACTTTACCAATCGACAGGAAGCACTTTACTTTCAGCTGTTAAAACCATATACTTACTTAGGTAAATAAATTCGGAGAAGCCTTTACTAAAAAGGAAGAGATGCGCATGAAAAATTTATTGTTTCACGAAATTCACCAAAAATCGCGTTTGTCCATCAAAGAAGTGAATGAAGCATTAAAGGAATTCGACCTGTACAGCGCACAATGGTCGATTCTTTTTTGTTTAAAACAATTCGGGCCGATGACGCAAAAAGGGATTTGGCAATACATGAATGTAGAAGCCCCGACCGTGACAAGAACCTTGGTGCGGATGGAACAAAGCGGCTGGATTGTCCGAAAAGAAGGAAGCGATAAGCGGGAGCGCATCGTCCAGCTTTCGGAGCATGCCGAACAAGTGGTGCCGCAAATTGAAAAGCGGATTGCGGAGCTGGAAGAACGGATGCTTGCTGCGCTGACGGATGAAGAACAGCAGCAACTGATTCGATTGATAAAGAAAATAGGAATGGAAGACAACAAAGAAGAGGATGTAGCGAATGACTGAGAAGAGACCGATTTGGACCAGAAGTTTTATTAATATATCGATTAGCACTTTTTTTCTTTTTGCTGTATTTTATGCACTGCTGACATTTACGCCAATTTATGTACTTGACGGTTTGGATGGAACAGCGGCGGAAGGTGGATTTACTGCTTCCATCTTTTTGGTATCAGCGATTATTATACGTTTTTTCGCTGGTCTTATTTTAGAGAAGTATGGCAAAAAGAGAATACTGGTGTTCAGTGTGCTGATGTTTGCGCTGAGTACTGTTTTGTATATTTTTATCGACAGTTTGACCATGCTGTTACTGCTGCGTTTTTTCCATGGAATTTGGTTCGGCCTGGTGACGACGGTTGCAGGGGCAATCGCCGCAGATATCGTGCCGCCTGAACGGCGGGGGGAAGGGCTTGGCTATTACGGAATCGCCATGAATCTGGCAGTTGTCGCGGGACCATTCCTGGCGTTGACTCTTCAACCGTATTTGTCGTACTCAATGATTTTCACGGTTTTCGGAGTCATTATGGTTATCGGATTTTTCTGTGCGTTATTCGTTCGAGTGGATGAACAGCCGGTTGTGAAACAGGAAAAACGCAAATTGACGTTCAGTGATTTTCTGGAGAAACGATCGCTTCCGATTGCGAGTGTCGGCTTTTTCATTTCGTTTGCTTATGCAAGCATCATCACGTTTATCTCCGTTTACGCCCAGTCGCTTGGACTGATCAAAACAGCGAGCTTTTTCTTTGTCGTCTATGCTTTTGCCATGCTGGTAGTGAGACCGTTCACCGGACGCATTTTTGATTCGATGGGGCCGAATATTGTTATTATCCCATCCTGCATCGTTTTTGGAGTGGGCTTGATCTCGCTCAGTTTTACGGAATCTTCGTGGATGCTTTTGCTGTCAGGTGCTTTGGTGGGGTTAGGTTACGGTACATTGCTGCCGAGTTTCCAGACGTTGGCCATCCAGGCCGCCGACAAGCACCGGAGCGGTTACGCGACCGGAACATTTTTTGCTTTGTATGACAGCGGCATCGCGATCGGGTCCGTGTCACTCGGTGTCTTTGCCGGGTTGCTCGGATACTCGAATCTGTATTTGGTACTGGGGATTTTCGTGCTGTGCATCGTTTTCTATTACCGCTGGGTTATGACGAAACACAGGACTGCAGCTTGACCAATGAAGAAGAGTGGTTCGTCTTTAGAACGGACCCTGTGTGGGCCACAATTTGAAGAACAATTGAGTCCCACACAGGGTCCTCGCGGCGGGGTGCTGACGGTGGAGTTGCTGGGATAATAGCTTGGCTTGCGCTTCGCTTCTTTCGGAGGGGGAGGCGGTCTTTTTTCTCTGAAGTGGCTTTTCACTTCAAACCAGGAGCACAGTGACAGCCACAAATGTTCTTTATTTGTGGCTGATACAGGGAAACATTACCAAAACAAAAAGACGGCCCTGCGAATCTGCGGGGCCGTCTTTTTTACTTCGTCTTTTCGCTCTTATTTCACTTCCAATTTCACAGAGCCAAGACCGTCGTAGCTGGCTTCGTATTGTCCTTTTTCAAGCTGTTTCGGCAGGATGAATGTGCCGGATGACACGTGCATTCCCTTCTTTAGCGACAATCCATGTGCATCCAATTCGTTGATAAGCCATTTCACGGCATTGACAGGGTGGCCCAATACGTCAGAAGAAGGGCCGTTTGCAATTTCCTCCCCGTCCAAAGTCAAGCTGCCGTTTATCCCGTCCAATTGATTGTAGCTGTAGTCATCAATCGCTTCGCCGACGACAATCTTTCCGGCAACGGCGCTGTCGGCGATGACTTGGCTTAATGTGATATTTGGAAACCAGTCTTCGAAACGGGAATCCGGCACTTCAATACCGGGAGCAACCATCGTCTTTTCAATGATGGCATCGATATCATCTTCTATGGACAAATCTTCTTTTGCAATAAACACCAATTCGATTTCAATCAGCGGCGACAGCATCGATGACAACTGAATAGTTCCGTCGGACAGCGCCGAAGCAGTCATCGCCCCATATAAGGGAGTATCAGAAGCGAACAGGTCCTGTGTTTCTTTGCTGGTCAAACTGATTTTGTATGCAGCCACTTCCTCGCCGCTGTCAGCTGTCTTTTTTTCCGTGACAGCCCGCTGGACGGCATATGCTTTGTCTTTTTCTAAAAAGGCGGGTATTTTATCTTTTCCGATCGGTTGATTGTTCAGATGGGCTTCATACAGCAAAAGAGCCAATTCTTTGTCATTCAGATCAAATTGTTCCATCGTCAAATTCCTCTCCTTCTTTTCGACTATCATATCATCTAGTCGATTCTTTTGAAATACAGCCTCTGTTTGCCAGTGGATAATATAGGAGGATTCCTATAATATGGAGATAGAATGAGAAAAGGAGACAGTCGGCCATGGGACAAATCAGCAGAAACTTATATGATTTCTTACTTCAACATAAATGCAATATGACGAATGAGTGGTTCCAGACACGTGATAAGTCGGATGGTTCCACCTATTCGGCCAATGCCCCTGAGAAAATAGCGGAGCAATTGCGTCAACAGAATACCGAATTCATAGAAGCTGTTTCATCGGTTTTTATACAGGAACGCGAGGATTACTTAAACTCCATCGAGCGATGGGTGGAAAAAGTGGCGGAAGAACGGGCGCAGCAAAATGTTGCTCTCCATGAAGTGATTGCGCAGTTGCGTATTTTCCGTACGATTTATTGGAATTATGTCAGGAAGTTCTTTGGCCAAGCGGAACAAGCGACCAGTGAAGACGCCTTGCGCTGGAGTGAAGCGATGAACCAAGCTTTTGACTATATCATCGAAAATTTCGCGATTCAGCATTACGAAGCAAATAAAAAAATTCTGGCGAGTCAGCAGGAAATGATAGACGAGTTGAGCAGTACCGTTATCCCGATCAAAGCGGGCATCGGTATTTTACCACTTGTCGGTGATATCGATCCGAGTCGGGCGAAGACGATTCTGGAAAGTACGCTTGAACAAAGTGTCAGTAAAAATCTGCATACTCTTTTTATCGATTTGTCCGCAGTGGCCGTAATTGATACCATGGTCGCTCAGCAATTGTTTCAATTGATGGCTTCTTTACGGATCATCGGAGTCCAATCGGTGCTGTCGGGAATCCGTCCGGAAATTGCCCAAACCGCTGTGACCTTGGGAATCAGCTTTAAAGATATTGAAATCTACGCAAACTTGATGCGTGCACTGGAAACCCATAAAGAATAGAAATCGAAAAAACCCGTCTGCTTGCTTTCCAAGCAGACGGGTTTTGGGTTTATAGCACATAAAAATACACAGAAAGGAAATGGCATAAACTGCCGAATAAAATGAAGACATGGAAAATCTCGTGAAAGCCCAAGTATTTGGATGATAAAAACTTCGGTTTCAGTCCATAAATAATACCGCCGATTGTGTAAAGGATTCCCCCGAAAATCAATAACACCAATCCCATGAAAGCCATACTGTCTGCCAGAGGAACGGCCGCAAAAATAATAATCCAGCCCATGGCAATATACAAAGCGGTGGAAAGCCAGCGGGGAGAATGAAACCATACCATCTTGAAAAAGATGCCGCTCAATCCGATAGCGGTGACAAATGAAAACAGTGTCCATCCCAATGTGCCGCCAAGGGCAATCAGACAGAAAGGGGCATAGGATCCAGCGATTAAAGCAAAAATCATGGAATGATCCAGCTTTCTCAAAAAAGCAATGACGGAAGGTCGGGCGATAACGGAATGGTACAGTGCGGATGCTGAATACAGGCAAATGAGACTGATGCCAAAAATCATGACTGCCGCAAGATGAACAGCAGGCGCCTGTGCATAAGAAGATTTTATGACCATTGCGAGTAAAGCAGCGAAAGAAAAAATGGCACCGGCCAAGTGGGATAACGCATTGAAAGGTTCTCTTATGTATGCAATCATATGAATGTTAACCTCCATGTATGTAGTTATTAAAACTACTTACAATAATAACCGTATATATTTTCTGGGTCAAGCTTGGAACGTTTTATTCCTTGATGTAAAATAGGTAGTATCAAATGATGGCATAAGGGCGTGACGTGATGGATAAGGCAGAAAAATTAGCAGACAGCATAGCGCTGCACAACCGGATAGAAGTCGAAGATATTCCGAAAATTGATTTGTACAGTGATCAAGTCATCCAATTGTTTGAAAACAGCTTTGCAGTGTCGAAAAGGCATGAGGATGAAAAAATTCTCACAAAGACGATGATTAATAATTATGCGAAAGGGAAGTTGTTTTATCCGATTGACAGTAAAAAGTATTCCCGCAATCACGTAATGTTAATCAATATGATTTATCAGATGAAAAGTGTTTTGTCGATTAACGACGTAAAAAAAACCCTGGAAGGGATTAACGATAAAGCCGTGCAGCAGGAAGGAAGTCTAGAGTCATTCTACAGGAGTTATTTGAAAGTACAGCAGGATAATGGGGATGTTTTCACAGCAGGATTGTCCCGCCATATGGAAACAGCTGCGAATGTATTGCCAAACGAGGAAAATGATTCAGAACTCGAGAAGGTGCTGCTGATCGCTTCGCTTGCTCACATGAGTAAGCTTTACAAAAGGGCGGCAGAAAAGCTGGTCGATGATCTGCGCAAAGGAGAGGACGGCAGTCGATGAAAGTATTGGTAGATGCGGATGGATGCCCGGTAGTGGATTTGGCGATCAAAGTGGCGAAGCGCTTCAGCCTGCCGGTTCTTTTGTTGTGCGACACTTCGCATGAAATGCAGCGGGAAGGGGCAGAAACAGTTACGGTGTCAAAAGGGGCGGACGCGGTCGACTTTGTGCTCGTCAACCGAGTGGAAAAAGGCGATGTAGTCGTTACGCAGGATTACGGATTGGCCGCGATGGTATTGGCCAAAAGAGGGCATGCCATCGATCAGAATGGACGGGTTTATTCGGAAGAAAACATTGACCAGCTCTTGCATGGCCGCCATGTGGCCAAAAAAATACGCCAGGGAGGCGGGCGGATGAAAGGGCCGAAAAAACGCAATCCTCAAGACAATGAAACCTTCGAGAAAAGTTTGATGAACTTATTGGAAAAATTTACTGCTCACTAAAAAGATGGACACGGCGATTCAATCAGCCATGTCCATCTTTTTGTTGTTAAATGGTCCACCGGTCATTGACGATGGCCACCAGTACCCATTCACCGTTGCTGTCTCTTTCGAATACCATATTCAGGCTTTGCCAATCCATGCCGTCATACTGTTCGGTTCCCGGATAGTAGAATTCCACGATGGTGCCTTGTGGAAATACTTGTTTGATAAACTCCCGGGTCGTAAATTGATTGGAATAGTTATAGCGTTCTTTTGTCTCGTAAGGCGCCTCCATCATGTATTCCTCGTAATAGCCGGCCGGCATCAACTCAATCGGAAAGCCGGATCCGTCTTGATGGCCCCACAGATAAACCTGCTGGTCCTGCATGAAATCCTCCAGTTCAGCTGCAGTGAAAGTAACGCCTCCATCGTCGATACATCCACCACTGTAAGGGCAGAAAGTGATTCCATCTTCACCGACATAGGTGGCAACATCAGCAAAATCCTCGTTTTGCAACTGGCCCAGGATATCGTTTGCTGTTTCAAGCAATTCCTGTTTCTCCGGAACAAAAGAAGATTCTACTGCGCGTGCCAGAAATGCGGAAAATTGAGCTCGTGTTACGGAAGTTGCAGGCCGGAACCGGTTATCCGGATAACCATTGGCAATTCCTTCATAAGTTAAGCTGTTGACTGCATCGTTGGACGCGACATTTGGTCCCATGTCTGAAAATCCTGATTGTGGGCCATCAGGCAACATCATCGCCTGATCGATGATGATGGCTGCTTGTCCCCGGTCCAACGTGGCGTTCGGCCGGAAGGTGTTATCCGGAAAACCGGATATAATGCCTTCATCCACTGCAGAGGCAATATAGCCTGAGAACGGGTGGCCTGCCGAGACATCATAGAATGACGTTGAGCGCTGAGCATCGTTCAATCCAAGTGCCCGTCCCATCATAGCCATGGCCTGCCCTCTGGTGATGGTCTGGTAAGGACGGAAAGTTCCGTTGCCGTAACCTGCCACAATCCCTTCTTCATACAAGTAGGCAATTTCGTACCCGAATTCATGGGAAGCAGTAACATCGTCAAACAGGACAACTGCTTTTGGGGAAGTCGAAAACGCACCAAACACGAGAACGGCGGCTGCAATAAAAGACACAATGGTTTTCATCACACATCCCTCCCTGGTTCCGTTTATTTTACCACAAAATAATGAAAAATCCCACAAATAAACTGTATATTCTGATAATATAAGAATATATTTTATAAAAAGTGGAATGCAATTGAAATAAAAGGGAAAACTGAAAAGACTTCTCTATTGAGGAAAGGAGAACAACATGAAAAAGATTTTAATCGTTGTGACAAATCACGCCAGGTTAGGGGAGAAAGGGAAAAAAACGGGGCTTTGGCTGAGAGAGTTGACGGATTTTTACCACGAAGTAAAAGATAGTTTCCGGATTGACATCATCAGCACTGCTCCCGAACGGGTCCCCATTGATCCAAGAAGCCTTGCAGCTGTACTGTATCACAAACAGACACGCCAGTATTACATGGATGACCAATTCATGGACCGGTTAAAACATCCGCTGACCCCGAAAGACATAATGAATGAAGAGTATGCAGCCATTTACTTTACAGGGGGACATGGTACGATGTGGGACTTTCCGAACGATCCGGACCTGCAAAAACTGACAGTGAAAATTTACGAGAACGGCGGGATTGTTTCTGCGGTGTGCCATGGGCCAAGCGGGTTGCAAAATGTCCGGTTGTCCGATGACAATTATCTATTGGCGGGGCATGTAGTGACCGCTTTTTCAGACCGTGAAGAAAAGTTGCTGGGACTTTACAAGCACATTCCATTTTCATTGGAGCAGAAAGTAAAAGAACGGGGAGCGCTTTTTAAGAAAGCGGCTTTGCCGATGGGTGCCTGTGTGGTGACATCCGGACGCCTCATTACCGGGCAAAATCCAGCTTCAGCACGAGGAGTGGCCCAAAAGCTTATCGGACAATTGAAGAAAGCGCCGGGTTAACTTTGTAAAAACCGTCCAACTTTAAGGGCGGTTTTTTGAACCAATGAAAAGGAGGGAAAGTCAATGTCGTTCATCCGGAAAGTGGTGACCGAAAATGCGCCATATCATGTCGATCAGAAAGAAATAGTAGGAGTGGTCAGGAATTTATTTGGTGATCGATACGACGATATAGAAAGGCTGCTGCGGGTCTTTGGCAACGGACAAATTGAAGGCCGTTATTTTGCGGCTCCATTGGATTGGTTCGAAAGAGAACGGGGCCTTGAAGAAAAAAATCAGCTTTATATCGAAGAAGCAGTACGTATGGGGAGCCGTGCTGTGGCCCGCTGTCTGAAAGAAGCCGAAGTGGCTAAAGAAGAGGTGGACGCTTTCTTTTTTGTCTCAAGCTCGGGTATGTCGACGCCGACAATTGATGCCCGAATCATGAATGAACTGCAGTTTCCTCCCCATGTTAAACGCATTCCTTTGTGGGGGCTGGGATGTGCGGGAGGCGCTTCGGGAATCAGCCGTGCCCATGATTATTGCCTGGCGTATCCCGATTCAAAGGTATTGGTACTGTGCATCGAGTTATGCAGTTTAACATTTCAGCGTTCCGACCTGTCCAAAAGCAATTTGATCGGTACTTCCTTGTTTGCTGACGGAGCTGCCTGTGCTTTAGTGACCGGCAGGAATGTGAAGGCGCCATCTCCGGGATTTTACATTAGGGATACCCAGTCGACATTGATGCAGAACTCAGAAGATGTGATGGGGTGGGATATTAAAGATGAGGGGCTTCATGTCGTTTTTTCGCGCGACATTCCAAAAATCATCGAGAAATGGCTCAAGCCGAATGTAGACCTTTTTCTGGACAAGTTGGGAAAAACAACAGAAGAGATTATTCATTTTGTGGCTCATCCAGGAGGCAAGAAAGTACTCACAGCTTATGAGAAAGCGTTGGGAATGCCGGAAGAAAAAACGGATGTTTCAAGAAACGTGCTGGCCAATTATGGGAATATGTCCTCGCCCACAGTGTTATATGTGTTGAAGGAGTTTATGGAAAACAATCCTTCAAAGGGAGAAGAAGGTTTGCTTACAGCCCTCGGACCGGGATTCAGTTCCGAAATGCTGTGGCTGGAATGGGGAGACGCCGGCTCATGACTTTTTTTACAATACTGGTTGCTCTGGTCATTGTACAGCGCCTATTGGAAGTGATGTACGCACGATTCAACGAACAGCGGATGAAATCGCAAGGAGCGATTGAAGCGGGGGCTGAACATTATAAGTGGATTGTGTTGCTGCATGTGCTGTTTTTCGTTTCCCTGACAGCAGAAGGCAGTTATCTTGGTGGGCAACCGGGGCCGGCATGGTCAATGTTCCTGGTTGTATTTGTCATCGCCCAGGTGTTGAGGGTGTGGGCGCTGGCTTCTTTGGGCCGTTTTTGGAACACCAAGATTCTTGTGCTGCCGGGAGCGGAAAAAGTCCGAAGCGGACCATACAAATGGATTCCGCATCCGAATTACGTGGTGGTTGCGATGGAAATAGCTGCTCTGCCGCTCATTTTCGGTGCATGGCGTACAGCTTTGTTCTTTTCACTTGCCAATGCTCTTCTCCTTCTTCTGGTGCGGATTCCGGCCGAAGAAAAAGCTTTGCGGCAATTAAAAGAATAAGGCGATTCGAAATTTCTTTGCGAAATCGGTATTTAAAAACATTTTTTTAGGGTATACAACAAAGAAGAGTGAAATAACATGTTCTTATTTGGAGGGATTGGATGAAGAAGTCAATGATGAATACGATAGTGGGGAGCGCATTAGCTGCCGCTGCAGGAATTTTTGTGTTTAAGGCGTATCAGAACAAAACTGAACCGACTGCAGAAGACGTGGATATGCACAACAGCCTCGAAGTCGACCGGAAAGAAAGCGTGGAAGCAGATGTCGACTCTGCTGAAAAAGGACTGACTCAACTGGATTCAGCTTATCGCGACGAGTGGCAGGCCAATGCATTCCCGCAAACTCATAGAGAGATGGAAGAATTGGAAAAAGAATAAGAAACTCTAAAAGAGCGAAGGCGAAGGATTTCCTGCTTTCGCTCTTTTTTGGGTGCTGAGAAAGTGAAAAGGAGTGAAACGGGGTGTGGATACAAAAGCCGTTTTTTGAATATACCACCGGAATTTTATTAGTTGTCATTACAATTTTTTTCCTGGGGAAAATCGATTACTTTCTATGGCCATTTCAAGTCATCATTACAACACTTTTTGCACCTGTTGTGCTGGCGGGTGTATTGTATTACATCCTTCGGCCAGTCGTTGAGTTACTCAGCCGGTATGTTCCAAAGACCGCAGGAATCCTTATTATTTTTGGAGTGATCGCGATTTTGTTTACGGCTTTGTTCTATTACTTTGGGCCGACCATTCAGCAGCAAGTAAAGGACATAGTGGAGATGGCACCTGAAAAAGTGGAAGAAGTAACAGAGGAGTCGGAAAATGCCATTACCAATCTTCAAATCGGGGGTTTATCCGGGGCAGAATTGCTGGAGCGGGTGACTGGTTATGTCGAGACCTTGTCCGAACGGTTATTGGAAAATATAATGGATATTGTTTCCATGCTGATGAACGTCGTCATTGTTCTTGTGTTAGTGCCATTTATTCTCTTCTTTTTACTGAAAGATGACAATCGGCTGAAACCCTACTTGATGAAATACATTCCGGAAAATCACAAAGCAGAAGGCGAGAAACTGCTGAAGGATGTCAATCAAACCTTGTCCACTTTTATTGTGGGACAAGTGATTGTGGCAGGGGTCGTCGGTGTATTGATGTACATCGGTTATTTGATCATTGGACTTGAGTATGCACTTTCTCTTGCAATTTTTGCAATGTTTTTGGTGGTAGTGCCATTTTTAGGCCCGATTATCGGCATCATCCCAGCCGTTTTTGTGGCTTTGATGAATCAGGATTTTTTCATGGCTGTAAAGGTTTTGCTGGTATTGGGGGTTGTTCAGCAGCTTGAAGGAAATTTGGTGACACCGAATATCATGGGGAACCGGTTGAACATCCATCCATTGACCATCATCCTGCTGCTGTTGGTGGCAGGTGCCCTTTATGGATTTGTTGGCATATTGATTGCCATTCCGCTGTATGCCGTGCTGAAAACGCTCATTCACAACTTCCGTCTTTTTCTCCGGTTGCGGAAAAAGCGGGAAGTGGCGAACAAGAACGGAAATTGACAAAGAATTGCATGGAAGTAAGTAAAAAACCGGCTTGAGGACAATCCTCAAGCCGGTTTTTTCAGCACGTTTATTCTTCGTCGAAAACGTGTACTTTTGTCATTTTGTCGCCGTTGCTCATCGCTTTGGCTGTTTCAAGTCCTGAAGTCACCTGTCCGAAAACGGTATGGACACCATCAAGGTGCGGTTGTGGTTCATGGACGATAAAGAATTGGCTCGAGCCAGTGTCTTTTCCGGCATGTGCCATTGACAGGCTGCCTGCCTGATGTTTATGCGGGTTGCCTTCTGTTTCACATTTGATCGTTTTGCCGCTGCCGCCTGCGCCTGTACCGGTTGGGTCGCCGCCTTGGCTTACAAAGCCGGGAATGACACGGTGGAACGTAACGTCATTGTAGAAACCGGAATTTGCCAGTTCCTCGAAGTTTTTTACTGTATTGGGTGCTTCGTTCGGGAAAAGTTCAAACTCGATTACTTCGCCGTTTTCCATGTGGATGTGTCCTTTTTTCGCCATTTACAACATCTCCTTTTCAATTTGTACATTCCTCAGTATATCGACTTTTGCTGTAACTGTATAATCATTTGATGCATCAAAGTGCTTTTAGCAGGCCTCCGTCGATCACCAGTGATTGGCCGGTCAGATACGAATTGGCGGAAGAGGCGAGAAATGCAACGATTCGGCCGAATTCTTCTGGATCCCCGTAGCGCCCGCTCGGAATTTGTGCTTCGCTGTTTTTCGCGATGTCTTCAACCGGGACGCCTTGTTTTTGAGCAGCGATTTCGTTTAATTCCGCTACGCGGTCTGTCGCGATTCGTCCAGGACCTACTGTATTGACCATGATATTGTCAGCGGCCACTTCGCGCGCCAAAGTTTTCGAGAACCCAACCATACCTGCACGGAACGTATTGGACAGGATCAACCCATCAATGACTTCTTTTGTCGAAGAAGAAGATACGTTGATGATGCGCCCGAACTGCTGCTTTTTCATATAGGGAAGAACCGCTCGCGCCGTCCGGATATAGCTCAGCAGGTTCCGGTCGAAAGCCGCATACCAATCAGCATCGGAAACGGCATCGAAGCCCCCTGATTTCGGACCGCCCGTATTATTGATCAAGACGTCGATGCGACCAAATTTTTCTGTGACAAATTGAAACAAGGATTGAATATCCTGTTCACTGGACATGTCGCAGACCCGAAAATGAATATTGTCATTCCCGGTCGTTTGTTTGACGTCCTCTGCCGCCTGTTTCAGTGCTTCTTCACTGCGGCTGGACAACACGACAGTAGCGCCTTCCCTTGCCAATTCGAGAGCTGTCGCTTTCCCCAGTCCTTTGCTGGAAGCCATGACCACGGCTATTTTTTCTGCTAAACCCAAATCCATCTCCATCTTCCTCTCTGCAGGTTTCTATGTTTCAGTTTACCGAAATTCGGAAAAGAATGTAGTAGTTTCACTGAAAAAAGAAAATTTTCTTTCTGTTATTTCCGTCATAAGTCCAATAGCGTGAAATAGGGGAAAATATGATAGGATATAGTTATTGATCAGATTAGGAGTGTTATGAATGGAAGAACATGAAATTTTCGATATTACAATCATCGGGGGCGGCCCGACGGGATTGTTTGCTTCTTTTTATGGCGGTATGCGCAAGATGAATGTAAAAATTTTGGACAGCTTGCCTCAGCTTGGCGGCCAGCTGACCGAATTGTATCCTGATAAGTATATTTATGACGTCGGCGGTTTCCATAAAGTACTGGCGAAAGACCTGGTTGATAACCTGGTGGAGCAAGCCAACTACGGAAACCCTGCGATTTGTCTGGAAGAAACAGTGACAGCTGCCGAACGCCACGGCGATCATTTTGCCATTCAAACAGACAAAGGCATGCATTATTCGAAAGCTATCCTGCTGACTGCGGGAGTTGGTGCATTTCAGCCGCGTAAATTGGCTGTGGAAGGTGCAGAGCAATTTGAAGGCAAGACACTTCATTATGGTGTAAAAGACCTTACCTTATTCCATGACAAGAAAGTTGTTGTCCTGGGAGGCGGGGACTCTGCCGTTGACTGGGCGATGATGCTGGAAAACGTAGCTTCTCATGTTACGTTGAGTCACCGCAGAGAAAAGATGACCGCTCATGAAGCGAACATTGACACGCTGCATCAGTCAAAAGTGGAAGTGAAAAAACCTTATGGTGTCAAAGAGCTTGTTGGAGAAAATGGCCAAGTCAAAGAACTTGTGCTGATTGACAAAGAAGGAAATGAAGAACGCCTGGAAGCAGACCATGTCATCGTCAACTATGGAAATATCACGTCTTTGGGGCCCATCAAGGAATGGGGACTGGAAATGGAGAAAAATTCCGTTGTAGTCAATTCCAAAATGGAGACAAGCATTGAAGGGATTTATGCTGCAGGCGATATTGCGACGTATGAAGGCAAGGTGAAACTGATTGCGGTCGGGTTCGGCGAAGCCCCTACAGCGATCAATAACGCCAAAGCTTATCTCGATCCAAAATCCAAGCTCCAGCCGCTTCACAGCACCAGCGTTTTTAAATAAGTATAGGAAGACAAGCCGATCTGCCGCTTTTATGCGGCAGATTTTTTATTGCTTTTTCAAAAAAGATAAAAACGGCGCATGCAGTTTTTCGTGCTTATTTAAGCATGTAATGGATGATTTAACCATGTGAAAATTAAATATCAAATATCAGCCAAGTTTATTACAAAGCGTAACAAAGGATACTTCGACGTAACGTAATTGATAAATAATCATCGATTGTTTGTAATCGTAATGAAATGTTCAGGTGTTATGCTCTCCTTGTCAGTGAAAAGGAGGAATTTCATTCTATGAAAAAACAAATTATCACGTTAGCAGCAGTCGCAGCATTGAGCGTAGGCGCAGCAAGCCAGGCAAGCGCCCAGTCTTATACAGTACAATCCGGAGATACGCTCTGGGGAATTTCACAGGAGAAAAATGTATCGGTCGAACAGATTAAGAGTTTGAACAACTTATCTTCAGATCTTATTATGCCTAATCAAACATTAGAAATCGACGGTGAAGCAAAAGCACCGGCCAAACAAAAATCATCTCATTACACAGTAAAAAGCGGAGACACTCTTTTTGAGATCGCTAAAGCACACGGAATTTCATTGGACCAATTGACAAGCTGGAACAATATCAGCAGCCATTTGATCTACCCGGGCGATAAGTTAGCAGTCAGCGGAAGTGCAGCAGCTCCGAAAGCTGCAAAAGCAACTGCACCGGCACAGTCAAAAGCACCGGCTCCAGCTCCGGCAGCAAAAACGAAAGCACCAACTCAAGCTTCGGCATCAGTGGCATCGTCTCAGTCAGGTCAAGAAATGACTGTTTCGGCGACAGCGTACACGGCTTATTGTGCGGGATGCTCAGGTATCACACGCACTGGAATCGACCTTCGCTCCAACCCGAACCAGAAAGTGATTGCAGTGGACCCGAATGTGATTCCACTTGGCTCTAAAGTATGGGTTGAAGGTTATGGTACAGCTATCGCAGGCGATACAGGCGGAGCAATCAAAGGAAATAAAATTGATGTATTCATCCCGTCTCAGCAGGCAGCACTTAACTGGGGCCGTAAAAACATCAAAATTAAAGTATTGAACTAAACGAATTTTTAAAATCGAATAACATCAGCTACAAAGCCGAGGTGTCCATTCCCTTGGCCTTTTTTTATGGAGAGCCTATCTGACCGGATAGGCTCTTTTTGTTTTGCCCTAAATGGGAAATAAAACTTTTATTGAATTTTCCAGTGTTACTTGTAAATTCCCTGTTCAATAATGATTAAACTTACTGCAAAAAGGGTACAAAAGAGAATATTCGAACTTTTTTAGATTACAAAGGAGGTTACGAGAATGGCGAACAATGACAAAGGCAGCAAGAATTATTCCAGACGGGACTTTTTGAAAACATCGGGGATTGCCACAGGTGCGTTAATCGGCGGCGGCGTTATCGGCGGTTTAATCGGTGCAAATGCAGGACAGAATGGCGCGTCGCCAACTTCACCTGATGGACCTCCAAACCAGACAAATGAACAAGAAACAGGTTCAGCTGGAGGCGTAAGAGGGTTGCAGTTTTTCCGCAACAACGCGGAATTCGAAATTCTTGCCCAGGCGACTGAACGGATCTTTCCGGAAGACGATTTAGGACCCGGAGCCATCGGATTAGGGGTACCTTATTTCATAGATGGCCAACTGGCGGGCGCTTACGGTGAAAACTCAAAAGAATACATGCAACCGCCATTTTTTGAAGGCGAGACAACGCAGGGATACCAAAGCCGGCTGCGGCGGAATGAAATGTTCCGGCAAGGCTTGGAAATCATGCAGCGGGAAGCGCAAAGCCGTTTCGACGCCAACTTTGTGGACCTGGAAGGCGAACAAATGGATGAAATTCTGACAGCTTTCCAGGAAAACGAAATTGAAATGAAAGGCGTCTCTTCCCTTTTCTTCTTCCGGCTGCTGCGGCAGGCGACTCTGAACGGTGCTTATGCAGATCCAATTTATGGAGGCAATCAGAACATGGAAGGCTGGAGAATGAAGAACTTCCCTGGGCATCAGCCAGCATACATTAACGAAATTGAAAGTGAAGACTTTGTGGAAATCGAGCCGCAATCACTTGGACAACAACATTAACATTATGGGGGGATTTACATGGTAACGACTTTAGACAGTGTAGACGTTGTAACAGTAGGAGTCGGCTGGACAGGAGGAATCATTGCAGCGGAATGCGCCAAGCAAGGGTTGCAAGTGGTTGGTCTTGAAAGAGGTCGTGAACGTGGAACTGAAGATTTCAGCATTGTCCACGATGAATACCGTTATGCGATACGCTATGAATTGATGCAGGATTTATCACGTGAAACGATTACGTTCCGCAATAGCCGCGACCAGCGGGCATTGCCGATGCGTCAGATGGGATCGTTTCTATTGGGTGAACACCTAGGTGGCGCTGGAACCCACTGGAACGGCCAGACTTGGCGCTTTTTGCCGTACGATTTTGAGATCAAAACGATGACTGACGAGAAATACGGGCCAGGGAAACTTCCTGAAGAGTACACCATTCAGGATTGGGGCATTACTTACGATGAATTGGAGCCGTATTTTGACAAATTTGAAAAAGTAGCCGGTATCTCAGGGGAAGACGCCAACCCGTTTGCAGGGCAGCGCTCAAGCGATTATCCAACTCCTCCCATGAAAAAGACACCTTTGCTGCAACGGTTTGAAACAGCTACCACAAACCTGGGGTATTCACCGTTTATGCTGCCTTCGGCCAACCTTTCGGAACCATACGAAAACCCGGATGGCCAGCAAATCAACGCCTGCCAATATTGCGGTTTCTGTGAACGGTTCGGCTGTGAGTATGGGGCGAAAACGTCTCCGGAAATTACAGTTGTTCCAGCCGCAAGAGAAACAGGGAATTATAATATCACTTTCAACGCCAACGTTGTGGAAGTCCTGAAAGAAGGAGACCGTGTTACCGGCGTCCGCTATATTGATACTGTCACTTTCGAAGAATTCATCCAGCCGGCGGAAGTGGTCGTATTGACCAGCTATGTTATGAATAACGCCAAGTTGCTGATGGTTTCAGACATCGGGGAAATGTACGATCCGGAAACAGGAAATGGAACCTTGGGCAAAAACTACGCTTACCAGATCCTTCCAGGCGCTTCAGGATTTTTTGAAGAACAGATGAACACCTTTATGGGAGCCGGTGCCCTCGGAATGTCGATTGATGATTTCAATGGTGACAATTTTGATCACAGCGATTTGGACTTTATCCACGGTGCCAGCTTTTCAATGACGCAAACAGGATCACGGCCAATCGCTACGAACCCGGTTCCACCGGACACACCATCCTGGGGAGCTGATTTTAAAAGAGCTTCCATTGAAAATTACACAAGAACATTAAACGTAGGCGGACAAGGCGCTTCCATGCCTCACCGTGATAATTACATGACATTGGATAGTACTTACAGAGACATTTACGGCGTCCCATTATTGCAGTTGACGTATAACTTCACCGACCAGGACCGGGCCTTGCATTCTTATTTAACAGAGCGGGCTGCCGAAATCATGCAGGAAATGGGGGCGCAGACGGTAGTCGGCGGGAATCCGATTTCCGATTATGACATCGTCCCATATCAAACGACACATAATACCGGAGGCACAATCATGGGTGCTGAACCGGAAACCAGTGTAGTCAACAATTATTTGCAGCATTGGGATTACGAAAACCTGTTTGTGGTCGGTGCAGGTAACTTCGCTCACAACGGCGGTTACAACCCGACAGGAACAGTAGGCGCTTTGGCTTACCGGTGCGCTGACGGCGTTATCCAATACAGCCAAAACGGCGGTTCACTTGTCTGACTTGAACCAGCAGGGGTCTCACTGCTGATTCAAGTCAAGCCTCCGGCGGATGTCACGGATTTTGAAGGGAGTTAATGACGCAAGCGCCATTCAAAATCCGGACGCCATTCTGCCGGGGCAGAATTGATTGGAGGAGGAATGCATCATGGGAGGAATAGCTTCTATAGGAGTTCCAGGACTGATTATTATCTTAGTCATTGTCCTCATCATTTTCGGGCCGAGAAAGCTTCCGGAAATCGGCGGAGCGGTCGGCAAAACATTTGCGGAATTTAAAAGTTCCACAAAAGGGTTGATGGACGATGATGAAACGGAAGAGAAAGATGAAAAAGCTGAAAAAGACGCAAAAGAAATAAAAGTAGAGAAAAAATCCGAAAAAGTTTGAAGGTGGTTACATGGATCCGTATGGGGAACGAAAGTTAATAAGCCCGTTGCATAAAAAAGCGGCATATCCAGAGCAGCCAGCGGAAAAGACTCCACAAACGCCAATGGAAACGCCACCGGAAAAACCGCCGGAAAAACCGCCGGAAAAACCACCAAAAAAACCGGAAAACGAGGAAGTTGATACGCACACTGAAACATTGGTGGATCATTTAAGTGAACTACGAAAGCAGCTCATTAAGAGCGCTTTCGTCTTTGTGTTCTTTTTGCTATTGGTTTTCTCGACATTGAATTTTTGGTTCCCCCATATCATCAAAGGCAATAGTTTGGTGATTCTGGGACCACTGGAAGTCATCAAATTTTATACTTCCATTTCAGTGACTTTGGCATTGGGGCTGTCCTTGCCGTTTTTAAGCCATTTTTTATGGCAATTCATCAAACCGGGATTAGAGGAAAAGGAGTCCAGGTTTATCGGGTTGTATTCACCGGTCATGTTTTTTCTGTTCATCGCAGGAGTAGCATTCGGTTATTTTATCGTCAATCCGTTAAGTTTCCAATTCCTTGTTGGATTGGGAGCGGCAAACTTTGATGTGTTAATCTCAGCGAATGAATACATCCACTTTTTAATTATGACAACCATTCCTCTGGGGCTATTATTTGAATTGCCGGTAGTTGCGCTGTTTTTATCATCCCTTGGAATCCTCACTTCTGTTTCGATGAAAAAAGTCAGAAAATGGTCGTATTTGGCACTGGCCGTCGTTTCGGCTCTCATTACACCTCCTGATTTTCTCAGTCAGTTGCTGGTGTTGATCCCAATGGCCGTGCTGTACGAAGCAAGTATCTTCATCGTCAGAAAAATCGAAGTGAAAAGAGCCAACGAAGAAGCCGCAGCCATGAACGCGGAATGACTGAAAAGACTGTGTTTGCGCACAGTCTTTTATTTGTTTTAAAATAAATGAATATTCTGTAATTTTTATGGCATTCGCGCAGCAACTCCGATAAACTGAAAGGGTAAGAAGATAAGGGAATCCTGCAGTGGAGAAAACAGAGAACCAGGAGGAGAGCGTACAATGACCATTGACTTGAGAGAGATAAAAAAGCTGAAAACAGAAGACGTGGAGAAGCTGGTGGAGGAAAGCGAAGCGGAAGGATATCGCTTCTTAAGGCGTTTGGTCGATCAGTACGAGGACGGCACGAATACATTCAACAAAGCCGGTGAAATTTTATACGGGGTTTGGAATCCACAAGGCCATCTGGTGGCAATTGGGGGATTGAATCGGGATCCTTATTCGTCGAAAGAAGGCGTCGGCCGACTTCGAAGGTTCTACATTTCCCAGGAAGCACGCAGGCAAGGAATTGGGACGCATTTACTGACGGAAATCGTCAATTATGCGAAAGGGCATTTCACTGAACTCGTCGTGCGTACCGAGTCCTCGGTGGCAGATGCGTTCTACAGGGCAAATGGATTTTCGGCTGACCTGGGGATACCGGAAGCGACGCACAGCCTGCGTTTGGACAATGCTCAGGAAAAAAAGGCGGAATAGTAAGGTCTTAGAGACAGCTTGCAATCAGCAAGCTGTCTTTGTTTTGATTTCATAAAAATTCCCGCTATTATTTACAGACGTTCTCCATAACAAAGGCAGAGTATGTTATTTTTACAATAGGAAATTTGATGATGGAGAAACAGCCACTTAAATACTGAAACAGTTCATACAATAAGCACTGGAGGAATGGTTATGGAAATGTCAGATTGGAAAGGCGCGGCGGGAATTTGCGTCAATGACAACAACGAGGTATTGATGGTATTGCAGGGTCCGCCGGGAGAAGAGAAGAAATGGGGAGTGCCTTCAGGTGGACAGGAACAAGGCGAAACCCTGAAGGAAAGCTGCGAACGCGAATTTTTTGAAGAAACAGGATTGAGGGTCCGTGCCCTGGAGGAGCTGACAGTGAAAACCGGAACGTACGATAACGCTGCTATATCGTTTGAGTTGTACTACTTCCGGGTGGAAATTACCGGAGGCGAACTTTTAGTGAGCGCAGGAGACGAATGGATTCAGGATGTGGCCTGGAAGCCCATCAGCCGGCTTTCCGAATTGGAACTGGCTTATTCGGATGATATCACTTTGATTGAATCATTGGTGAAACAGTAAGGCTGACAAGAGCGATGGGAGAATGGGAAAGATGAAATATTACAAAGTAATGTTACTGGCTGCATTGATCATGGCACTGGTTATTATGCCGTTGGGTAGTTTGCTGTTTCTGTTGAATACGGGGGCAGTGCATTTGACCGGTTTAATGGTCGCTGTTTTTATTTCGTTGATTATTTTAATAGTCTACATAAACGAACGACTTAATGGCAAGAGAACGGCGGTATTGATCGTCCTTTGTCTGTCGGTTGGCTTTTCCTTTGCAGTTCCACATTACTATAAGGAAAGTTTTGCAAAAGTGGATGATGCGGAAGTGGATTTATATGCGTATCAACCGTTTACGGAAAGTGACCAGCTGGCAAAATTGGAGCAGCCGTCTTCCTTCACCATTGAAGGCGAACTGCCGACTCTTGACGGAGCTACGGCGTTGTACCCTTTGTTTGCTGCTTTCACACAGGCGACCTATCCTGAAGGAGAAGATGAGTATAATCCTTACAGCGGACCGGTTGCGACAACCAAGACACCTTCTGCTTACAGCCGTCTCATCAAAGGAAACGCCGATGTCATTTTCGCAGCTGCTCCTTCGGCAGGTCAACAAAAAGCTGCCGAGGAAGCGGGAGTGGAACTTCATTTGACGCCTATTGGACGGGAAGCGTTTGTGTTTTTCGTCAATGCACGAAATAGAGTGGATGATTTATCAAGCGAAGAGCTGCGGCAGATTTACAGCGGAGATGTCACGAATTGGCAGGAAGTCGGCGGAGGAAATGATGAAATCCGTGCGTTCCAGCGTCCGGAAGACAGCGGCAGCCAGACGACTTTTATCAATTTCATGGATGGAATGCCTATTCAGCAACCGGAAACGGAAGAGTTGGTATCCGGGATGGGCGGCATAATCGAAGAAGTGGCCAGTTACCGGAATTACAAAAATGCAATCGGATATACGTTCCGTTTTTATTCCATGGAAATGGTTCGGAACGATAAAGTCAAGCTGCTGGCAATCGACGGGGTCGAGCCGACGATTGATACAATCCGTTCGGGAGCTTATCCGCTCACTTCGGAATTCTACGCAATTACAGCGGGCAGTGAGAATCCGAACGTGGCTCCGTTCATCGAATGGATTGTTTCGGAAGAAGGCCAGCAACTGGTCGAGAAAACCGGCTTTGTACCTGTGCAGTAAAGGCTTTGAAAAAGAATACAGCGGGTATACAGTTAACATACGAAAGCCGGGGAGGGATATTCGATGAGAAAAGACAAGGAAGACAGGGAATACAAAGAAGGTGAAGAACTGATTCCGGAAGTCGAGCCGCGAAGGGACATGCCTCCAGAAAAAAAAGAAATAGATCCCATGCCAGACAGAGACTTGGAATACGACGAAAATTCCAACGAAAAATACAGAGACAACGATTGACTTTACTATGGAAAAGCAGGCCTGGGAAGGCTTGCTTTTTCTTTTTCCGGACTGACCGCTTGTCACGCTCTCCCTGCCTCTTTCTGAAGACGAAAAAATATTAATTATCTATCGTGATATAGTGTAACTTTTTTGAAACAAGGGTAAATAGAAAGCAATGTAAACTGATGATAAGGTGGTTATCTATGACAGCTATTGGAACAATCCCAGGGAATATAAGCTTGTTGAATGCTCTTGACTATATCGGCGAGACAATTGTCATTGCTGATGATTCATATACCATCAGATGGATGAACACAGAAGCCTGTAAATTGCTTTTGGACATTGCGCCGTTGTTTGGATTCAAAGACTGCGGAGAGCTCATTGGAAAGAGCATGGATATTTTCCATGAAGACCCGGCACGCCAAAAAGAAATCATGGAAAACCTGACGGAAGTTCACAGAGCGAGGATTACCATACGAAATGAGTTTGTCACGGACATCGTTATTACACCCATTCAAAACGAAGAAGGAATAATTGACGGCTATATTGTGATGCTGATGGATGTTACAACGCAGGCCGAAGAGCAAAAAAGAAGCGAAAAACTGATTGAGGAGTTGTCCATTCCCATTTTGCATATATGGGAGCGGACAATTGCATTGCCACTGATCGGCGAATTCGACAGAGAACGGTCAGATCAGTTGATTGCGACAGTGTTAACTGAATGTGCAGACAAAGGGGTTGAATATGTACTGGTGGATTTGAGCGGCCTGACGGAATTCGAAAGTCAGATCCGCTACCAGATAGAAATGCTGACGGACAGTTTGACTTTGATCGGAACTACTTGCATTTTGGTCGGGATCGGTCCGGAATTAGCGATGTCGATTGTCAAACTTGAAAGCGGGACTCCGACTTTCAACAGTGCACATGATGGATTGCAGTATATTATGAATCTGCAGGCAAAATAAAACAGCGTATCCGTTTTTATGCGGACACGCTGTTTTATTTTGTTTCAGTAAGATCGACCCAGTGTTGGGACCAATTCTGAATCTCATCCATCACCGGTTTTAAAGACATGCCTTTTTCAGTTAACTGGTATTCCACGCGTACTGGAGTTTCAGGATGGACTGTACGGATGACAAGCCCATTGGATTCCAGATTCTTTAAGCGTTCGGATAATAGCCGTCCACTGATGCCGATTACTTCAGTCAATTGGCTGAAGCGTTGAGGGCCGGATAATAGCTGGTAAATGATCAAGCCGGTCCATCGCTGGCTCAGGAGCGAAATGGCGCTTTCAAATCTCGGACAAATCACGCTGGTATCCAAGTGTATTCCTCCTTTTTGTTTAGAATATCATAAATGCTTGATTGAATAAAAGAATTAACTTACTTGACTTCGTTTAGTTGTATAAATATAATAGGTTACATAAAGTAACTAAAGAAAAGAGGAATACAAATGAATTTTCATCAAAAACCGGTTACATATGTGAGCGAAGTGGGATTAAAAGTAATTGATTTGCCGAAGATGACTCAGTTTTACAAGGAAGTCATCGGTTTTGAAGTAATTTCCACGGAGGAAAATCAAACGTCATTAGGTGTCGATGGCACGGTGTTATTGGTACTTGAAACAATGGAAGGTTTTGAACCAAAGAATCAGCGATATGCAGGGCTTTATCACTTTGCTGTTTTGCTGCCGAGCCGCAAGGAGCTGGGGAAAGTGCTGCTCCACCTGCATCAGCTGGGGATACGTCTCGGTTCTTCCGACCACTTAGTCAGCGAGGCGCTGTACTTATCGGATCCAGAAGGAAATGGCATCGAAATTTACCGGGACCGTGAGTTTGAAGAATGGGATTGGAACGGAGATGAAGTGCGGATGGCAGTTGACCCGCTTGATGCAGAAGGCGTTGTCCAAGCGGCCCAGGAAGCTGGAGAAGTATGGAACGGAATGCCTTCCGGTACAGTGATGGGCCATATCCACTTGCATGTGTCCGACTTGCCTGCTGCACAGAAGTTTTATGCAGAAGGACTTGGATTCGAAATTATGACATCAATGGGCGGCCAGGCCTTATTCCTCGGGGATCAGAAATATCATCATCACATTGGATTGAATGTATGGAATGGCATCGGCATACCCGCACTGCCTGAAAAAACCGCCGGGCTGGGATATTACGCATTGATGCTGGAACATGAGGAAAAGCGAAGAAACGTAGCAGAGCGGCTGAAAGCAGTAGGTGCTGAAGTTATTGACCACGAAAATTATTTGGAAACAACAGACCCTGCAGGAAATCATATCCGTCTTTTTGTATAAAGAGAACTTAACTCAAGTGAATAAAAGTAAAAAGAGTTGCCCTGAGTCAATTTCAGGGCAACTCTTTTCATGGTAACAGCCTTTCGCAACTATCCGTAAAGTTGAAATAGGACATGGTGGCGTCAGTGACTGCCGTACTGACGGGCATGACTGAATGCCCTGCTGAATCGGCAGAATGATTTTGACGTGTTTCGATATATGCTTGCATCCTTTGCTGGCTTTTTAACTCCTCTAATGGATTTCCATAGAAAGACAATGAAATTAGACCAAATGCACCGACGATTAAAGTGATACCCAGAAGTGAAAGGAACCCCTTCATTAGTAAACCCCGCCTTTTTTTGTGTTTGCTTATACATACAGAACGAATCTTTCAGGAAAAAGTTGCAGGTTGCTTACGGACTTCTTTTTCGGGATACTGAAGAGAAGAACGATAAAAGTTGAATGACCATGAGGAGGAGATTATATGATCGAGTTGAAGACAGAGATTTGTAAACTGTTTGGCATTGAACTTCCAATTGTCCAGGCTGGGATGGCTGGCGGTTCTACTACGGTTGAATTGGTATCGGCAGTCAGTGAAGCGGGAGGGCTTGGCACTTTTGGAGCTGCTTACATGACGCCGGATGCATTGCGTTCGTCCATTGAAGAAATGAAAAAGCGGACTTCAAAGCCATTTGCGGTCAACATTTTTGCTGCTGATGCAAGAGACGATTTTACACGGTTGTCGGAAGTGCAGCAAGTCCTAAGTCGTTTTCGTTCGGAATTAACGATTGAAGAACTTTCGTCATCGTATGCCTCCTCTGATTGGAGCGAAGAACAGTTCGAAGTGTGCCTGGAACAAGGTGTGCCGGTGATCAGTACGGCTTTTGGCTGTTTAACACCCCAGCAAATGAAAAAAGCGAAAGAACGAGGGGTGCTCGTTGTCACTATGGTGACAACAGTGGAAGAAGCGAAACTGGCAGAAAAAGCGGGAGTGTCCGCTGTCGTTGCGCAAGGCAGCGAAGCAGGCGGCCACCGCAGCACCTTTTCACTTGAAAAACACCCGAACGGAGCACAAGTCGGCACCATGTCACTTGTTCCTCAAGTGGTGGATGCCGTGTCGGTTCCGGTTATCGCAGCGGGAGGAATTTCCGATGGGCGCGGACTCGTGGCTTCGCTCGTTCTTGGAGCGTCAGCTGTGCAGATCGGCACGCGTTTTTTAAGTGCTGCCGAGTCGGGGGCGCCTGCTGTCTATAAACAAGCGATTTTTGACAGTGATGAAGAAAGTACGGTCATTACGAAAAGTTTTTCCGGCCGGCCGGCGCGTGGCATACAAAACCGTTTTATCAAAGAATTTGAAGAAGCGGGAACCCCGCCACTTCCTTTTCCGTCTCAGAATACAATAACAAAAGACATTCGCGCTGCTGCCACAAAAGCCGGCATTCCCGACTTCATGTCGCTATGGGCGGGACAATCGACGCGGATGGTGACAAAAGAAGTGGCGGCTGCCGATATCGTAGCGGGCATCATGGAAGAAGCGAAACGGCTTTGCGACTGACCGCTGCGGCGGAATAAAGCTCGAGTTTCATTTTTTCACATGCTATACTAATGAATGTGATTTTGAAGATGAGGAGATTGGAACCTAATGGAATGGAAAAATATATACCGTGGCATTCTGATGGGCATCAGTGATTTGATACCGGGTGTCAGTGGTGGGACCATCGCATTTATTTTAGGAATTTATGATCGTTTGCTGGAAGCCATCAGTGGATTTTTCAGCCGCGACTGGAAAAAGCAATTGGGGTTCTTAATCCCTTTGGGAACCGGAATTGTCATTACGCTACTGTTGTTCAGCCGTGTTATTGAATACCTGCTCGAGCAGCATTACGAAGCGACACAATTCTTTTTTATGGGCTTGATCTTAGGTGTCATCCCTTACATCATGAAACAGGCAGAAGTGAAGCAGAAATTCACCACGCGTCATATCGTCATATTGGTCGTCATTGGCGCTGCGCTTGCTTCGACGGCGTTCATCCCGACAGACGAAAATATCGCACCAATTACGACACTCAGTGTCCCGGTATTCTTTATGCTGTTTTTCTCTGGCTGGCTTGCCAGCATGGCGATGCTTTTGCCAGGGATCAGCGGGTCATTCATTTTGTTGCTGCTGGGTGTTTATACAACGGCGATTAATGCCTTGTCCTCCCTGAATATCCCGGTAGTCCTGGCAATCGGCGCAGGGGTCATTGTCGGCTTTATCGTCAGCAGTAAGGCGATTCGCTATTTGCTGGAAAACTTCACTTATGTTACTTATGCAGCAATCATCGGGCTGATTCTGGGTTCCCTGTTTGTGGTGTTCCCGGGCTTTGCCAATGACACAACGACATTGGTTACCAGTTTGATCACTTTTGTGGTCGGTTTGATGTTCACGTTATGGTTCAGTTCTCCGAAAAAAATGTCGGTTGAAGGAATTGAATAAGCGATTGAAGTCTTTTCCCTTGTAGAGGAAAAGGCTTTTTTTGTATCAAAAGAACCCTTTGGCTGGTTTATACTGTATATTTTTCTCTCAAATGCTTCACAGCAGTCTTGAGAGAGACTTATTGCTTTATGGAACAGGCTTTTACGATTAAACTAGAGAGAAGAGAGGTGATGCGGATGCGGAAAATCTTTGGTGTAATTGTGCTTCTTATAGTTGTTTTTTTCGCACGGCCACTTTGGGAAGAGCCGGTTGGGAAGTATATCGATCTAGGCTTTCTGGATTCCATTGATCAAGCGATTGAGCAAGTGAAGTCGGACTCTGAAGTCACGGAAGCATTAGATGGTGCACGAGCATTTACAGATCGCATCGGCAGCCAGCTTCAAGGCTGGATTCTTGAGACTTCCACCGAAATGCCGGAAGCCGTGGACAAACCGGACTTATCGGAAACGGATTCGCTGTTTGCTGTTCATAATGTAACTCTTGGAATGTCGAAAGAAGAAGCTCAGCAAAAAGTCGGTTTGCCACTGCGCCTCATGCAAAACGAATATGGCACAGACTGGCACAGCTATCATCAGGATTATCAAAATTACGTTCTGCTGTCCTATAATCAGGATGGACAAGTGAATGGGATGTTCACGAACCAAGACCTCATTTCGTCTACAGAAGGCCTAACAATGGCTTCCACACAAAGCGAAGTGCGTGATGCCCTGGGCACGCCGCTGAAGCATCTTCAAAAAGGCAACATCCAGTATATACTTGATACACGCGATGAATATGATATGTATAAAATCGACGACGTATATGTAACGGTATTTTATGACGTTCACGAAGAAAAGACCGTTACAGCCCTGCAGGTGATTCACAGCGAACTTGAAGAAAAACGCGATAAAATATACGCTGAAGCCAGTGAAGACTTGCAGGAAAGCTATGAATTTCTGTTGTTTGAGTTGACCAATGCGGCGCGTATCCAACGAGAGCTGCCACTTTTAAAGTGGGATGAAGCCACAAGGGACACGGCACGAAAACACAGCAGAGACATGGCGGACAATCAGTACTTCAGCCATACGAATCTCGATGGCCAATCGCCGTTTGACCGGATGAATGAAGACGGGATCTCGTTTTTTCTGGCGGGTGAAAATCTGGCCTACGGGCAGTACAGCAGCATCTTTGCCCATGAAGGTTTGATGAATTCTATGGGACACCGGGAAAATATCGTTAAACCTGATTTTGGCTATCTGGGGGTCGGTACGGCTTTTAACAAAGACAACCAGCCATATTTCACAGCAAAGTTCTTTAACCGATAAAACCAAATACCCTATAAAAAAAGACATCTGCAGCTATTGCGCGGCAGATGTCTTTTTTTGAGTTAATTCAATAATAACCATGCCAGCACGACAAGCGGACCGACGATAAAACAGTAAATCGCAAAATACTTTAATTGGCCTTTTGCCATGATGTGCATAAACCACTTCAATGAAAAATAAGAAGCGATGAGAGAGCCGATAAAAGCCATTATGTAAGGAAGCGCCATAGTCGCTAAATTATCGTCATTCGCGATGTCTGTAATGCTCAATACCGCACCACCCAGGCTGATGGGAATGAACAGCAGAAAAGAGAAACGCAAAGCGGTTTCCTGGTTGATGCCTCTAGCCATAGCTGCCACGATTGTCGCACCGCTGCGGCTGATTCCGGGAATTAAAGCCACTGCCTGTGCGCCGCCGATAATCAGTGCGTCTTTCATCGTCATATTGCCGTCTTTTCGTTGCCCGCGCATATTGCGGATGAGCCAAAGCGCTAAACCAGTGATGACCAGAGTGACACCAATCGTGACAATCGTGGATAAATATTCATCAATCACATCTTGAAACAGTACCCCAATAATACCCGCGGGAATGGTAGCAACCACCAGGTAAACGACAAACATGAAATCACGTTTCGTTTCAGCATTTTTCACCTGAAAAAACTTAAAGCCGTTGATGACAAGCCGCTGGATGTCCTGCCGGTAAATAATGAGGACCGCGATCAAAGAAGCGGTGTTGACGAGCAGTGCAAATGTTGAAACGCTTCCTTCGATTTCCACATCCAAAAAGTACTGTGCAATGAGGAGGTGTCCACTTGATGAAATGGGGATGGGTTCCGTCAGTCCCTGAAAAAGGCCAAGCAGTAAAAATTTTATCGTAAGCCATAATTGTTCCATTTTATTGCTCCCTTGTCATTTTCTTTTTCTATAACCAATAGACGTTTCATTGAAAGGAAGGTTCTCTTTCACAAAAAATAATAATACCATAATTCATGGTAAACTGGGTATACAATAAAAGTACATAGGAAAAGAATGGAGTGAGTTTTTTGACAAATAAGCTTTGGTTTCAGGCAGGCGTGGGAATTATCCTTGCTTTAGTCATTATCCGTTTGTTTATAGAAGTTCAAGGAATATTCGATCCCCTGTTTATCATTGCGCAAACCGTATTCGTTCCGCTGCTTCTTGGCGGGGTGCTGTTTTACTTGACGAGGCCGATTCTGCATTTTTTGATGAAATGGAAATTTCCAAAATGGTCCGCCATTTTAATCATCGTCCTGCTGATCGTTGCTGTTTTTTGGTTGTTTTACGCCATGATCGGTCCGATTGTAACAAGGCAGGTCAATTCGCTTGTCGATAACGCCCCCGGAATCATCCGGGATATTGAAAATTATGCACAGTACCTGTTGGATCAGCGAAGCCGCTTGCCGGATACCATCCAGGAACAGATCAACGGCATGACGGGACAGATCGGGGACTGGGCTTCGGGAATCGGATCAGGAATTTTATCATTTTTGACAGGGTTGATTTCCGGATTGATAACACTTGTGCTGGTCCCGTTCTTCCTGATTTACCTTCTCATTGATCACCAGAAATTCGTACCGTTTATTTCCGGTTTCTTTTCTGGAGAACGAAAAGGATGGATCCGCAAAACGTTGCAGGACATTGACGAGACTTTGCAGTCGTATATTCAAGGACAGCTTTTTGTCAGCTTCCTGGTGGGTCTCATGCTGCTTGCAGGCTATTTGATCATCGGCCTCGACTATGCACTTTTACTGGCATTGATCGGCATGGCGACGAACGTCATTCCGTTTTTAGGGCCGTATATCGCGGTCATTCCCGCCATCATTATCGCGTTGGTACAGGATCCGATTAAAGCGGTTTGGGTTCTTGTCATCATGCTGGTTGCCCAGCAGATTGAAGGAAATCTCATTACACCAAACGTTATGGGAAGTGCGCTTGACGTGCATCCGTTGACGGTTATCACTTTGATATTGGCAGCGGGAAATATCGCCGGCCTGTGGGGCATCATTCTGGCGATTCCGACTTATGCTGTGTTGAAAGCCATTGCCAAAAACGTCTATGCAAGACGTCAGGAAATCCGCAATACCGCGACGCGGGATGTGTAAATGAATGGAAGGAAAACCTGTGAATCTGGTTCACAGGTTTTTTTATGAAAAAAATGGATAATGCTTGACGAAAAAAGGTAGACCCCCTAAACTAATTAATAGTTGAGGGGGTGTACTAATTGGATCAACGCATAAAAGAAGCTGTGGATTTGTTTACGGAAGTGATGATTTACGGTACAGAACGGGTCATTAAATCGGTGGATGATCCGCTGTGGAAAGAGTTTTCGCCCGAGCAGATGCAAATGCTGAAACTGATCAGCAAAGAAAAGCGGGTGACTTCAAGCAGACTTGCGGTGCTGCAATCTGTACATAAAAGTGCCATTTCAAGCCGAAGCAAAAAATTGCTTCAGAAAGAACTGATTCGGATTGTCCAAACTGAAGACAAACGCGAAAAGATGCTTGAAATCACCGAAGCCGGAAAAGAGATTTTGCAGCAATCCGATAAAGTGCTGACGGAATATATAGAAAAGTTGATGTCGGAACGTATTGAGGACCAGGAAATCGATCAGTTCCTGACGATTTTTCGAAAACTCAAAGATGTATTGAAAATGGATGGAGTGTAAAAGATGCGGACGGTATTAAAACTGAAATGGCCGATTTTTATCGGTTTACTTATCTTGACGGTCGCCTTGTTCCTGCTGGCGCCAAACTTAACAGAGCAAGCGGAAGAGGCAGGCTCATTCCAGCTTTCAGAAGACGCTTCTTCTCAAACGGCGGCGAACATTCTGGCTGATGCAGGCGCAGCAGCCCAGACCATCTCTTTGGTCATCCCGCTGGAAAACGAATTGGACGAACCAATGCGGGAGACCCTTGAGCAGATGGTTTCTGATATTGAGGCACTCGGTGATCCTGTAACAGAGGTTTTGAATCCAGTAGAAAACGAAGAACTGGAAGAGCAATTGATTTCAGAAGACCGTCAAACGGTGTTAATGCCGATTACGGTCGATGGAACTGACGAAGAAACAAACGAAGTCGCAGACCAGGTGCGTGAATCCATTGTTCCGGCCGATATGACTGCGTACATCACGGGCGAGGCAATTATTAATAATGATGTCAACGTCAGTGCACAGGAAGGCTTGAAACGGACTGAAATCATTACCGTCGTCCTGATTTTTGGTTTGTTGCTGGCGGTTTTCCGTTCCATCGTGACACCGTTCATCCCTCTTGCAGCAGTAGGGATTTCGTATTTGTTGAGCCAGTCGATCGTGGCTTTTTTCATCGATTGGTTCGGGTTTCCGGTTTCCAATTACACGCAAATCTTTCTCGTCGCGATTTTATTTGGGATTGGAACAGACTATTGTATTTTGCTGTTGAGCCGTTACAAAGAAGAGTTATCCGCAGGGCATGGTGTGGAAAAGTCCATCATCAATACGTATAAAACTGCAGGACGGACGTTGTTCATCAGTGGCTTGGCTGTATTCATTGGATTTTCCGCCATCGGTTTTGCGGACTTCCCGATCTTTAAATCGGCAGTCGCTGTAGCAGTCGGAATTTTTGTGCTGCTGCTCGTATTGTATACGGTTGTGCCGTTCTTCATGGCGATACTGAAAGAAAAATTGTTTTGGCCATCAAAAAAGACAGCTTCTCATAAAGACAGCAATTTGTGGATCTGGATGAGCAAATTATCCATCAACCGTCCGTTGCTGTCGATGCTGGTAGTAGCTATCATCACTGTTCCGCTGCTGTTTACGTACGATAATTCTTTATCGTTCAACACAGTGGATGAAATCGGTTCTGAATACGAATCGGTCAAAGGGCTTCAAGCCATCGAAGACGGCTTCGGCCAAGGGGACTCGTTGCCTGTGCAGGTAGTGGTGAAATCCGGCGAGGCATTGACGGGCGAAGAAACGGTTCCTTATTTTGAGTCGATCAGCCGTGAGCTCGAAAAAATCGAAGGTGTTGATTCGATCCGTTCGATTACACGGCCGACAGGCGACGTTATCGAAGATCTGCACGTTGACACACAACTTGGCCTGCTTGCAGATGGTGTGACGGAAGCGCGTGATGGGCTCGGGGAAGTCCAAAGTGGGTTAACGGAAATCCAAACGAATCTGCAAGGCATCAGCCAACAGACCGCAGGAGCGGGCGGGCTTGGGGAAGCAGCTGCTGGACTGGGTCAGTTGAATGAACAGCTGGGAGCAGTTACACAAGGCTTGCAGCAGACCGGAAACATCCAGCAGACAGCCGGCGCCTTGACTCAGATCAGTGGCGGCTTGACTGAAATTCAGCAAGGACTCCAAGGTGCTGCTGGACAGATGGGCGAACTCAGCGCAGGTCTCACGCAATTGTCAGAAGGCATCGGTGCTTCCAACGAAAGCCTGGCAGAAATCGAAGCCGGCCTAACCGAAGCAGCTGATATGATGCGGGAAATGAGCGACAGTGAAGCCGTTCGCAGCACTGGTTTGTTCATTCCAGAAGGCACCCTGGAAGAGCAGGAGTTTGAACAAGTGCTGGACCGTTATACGTTTGCGGAAGAAACCGGCATGATGATGGAAGTTATCCTGGCGGTAGATCCATATTCTCCTGAAGCGATTGAAGTCGTGGAAGAAATCAAAAATACAGTGGAGCGGAGTGTGACAGCGACGCCGATTGAAGACGCGGAGATTGCCTTCGGGGGCATCGCCAGTGTCAACAGCGACTTGGAGGAAGTATCTTCGAATGACTTCACGAGCACAGTAGTCATTATGCTGATTAGCCTGTTCGTGGTCCTGGCGTTTTTATTCCGTTCACTGATCATGCCGATCTATATGATCGGTTCGTTGTTGCTGACGTATTACACATCGATTTCCATTGCGGAATTGATTTTTGTCAACGGTCTTGGTTTTGACGGCATCACGTGGGCGGTGCCATTCTTCGGCTTCGTCATGCTCGTTGCGCTCGGCGTCGATTATTCGATTTTCCTTCTCGACCGTTTCCGTGAAGAATCTTTTAACGGAATCACGGTTCGGGACGCCATGCGCACATCGATGGCGAAAATGGGGACAGTCATTATCACCGCAGCCATTATCCTGGCGGGGACATTCGGTGCCATGATGCCGTCAGGCGTATTGAGCCTCGTGCAGATTGCCACTATTGTCATCACCGGCTTGCTGCTGTACGGCTTGATCGTCCTGCCGCTGCTGATCCCAGCCATTTCGGTATCATTTGACCGTGGTGTCTGGTGGCCATTCGGCAATAAAAGAAAGTAACTAAGATAAAAAAGCTGCGTTCGCGCAGCTTTTTTCTGTTTATGCGGAATTTCTGCAGCGCATGTTATAATGGGGGCAGAATATGATATTAAGAAACGGGGTAACGCACGTGCTTACATTTGAAGAGAAATTGGAAATTATCGAGTCGTTTCCGGAACTGACACGAAAAGATGTGTCGATGAAACGGGTAAACTTCCATTATGAAGAAAGCTTATACGACAAGAAAATTGTAGTCTATCATCTGCATCCGAACGGCAACGGCTTCGTCTATGTCGGAAACTTGCCGCAATATGAAGCGGACAACAAAGGCTTTGTCAATATCCGGGAGTTTTCAGCGAAAGAACTTCGCAGCATCATCGCAGATTCGATCGATTATTTATCACTCGAACCGGAACCGCCATATGACAAAACCTGGACAAACCGCGACAATGAAAAACTGGATCTGGTATACGAAGAGCCATTCTGGAATATTTATACGGGTAAGAATCTTGAAGAAAGCTTCGGTACGTTCAGCGACGCAGAAGATTATCTGATTGACCAAGGATTCAAAGAGCCAAAATAATGGAAGTTCGGCTGCTTGAAAAAGGTGAAGGCTTGCCAATGAAATTATTACTTGAAGCGGATACTTCTGAAAAACTGGTTAATGATTATTGCGGGCGTGGGTCTGTTTACAGAGCAACAATCGATGGAGAGCTCATCGGTGTCTATGTTTTATTGCCATTGTCTGTCGAAACTGTAGAAATCAAAAATATCGCCGTAGCGGAGAGCGCGAGAGGGCAAGGCTATGGCAAGAAGTTAATCTTTCATGCTCTGGCAGAAGCGGAACGTTTGGGATTCGGCAAAGTTGAAATCGGCACAGGCAATTCAAGCTTCGGCCAACTGGCGTTGTACCAGAAATGCGGCTTCCGGATCGATTCCGTCGACCGGGACTTTTTCACGCGAAACTATCCGGAGCCCATTATGGAAAATGGTATTCCGTGCAAGGACATGATCCGGCTGCTTTATACTTTATAAATGGAACTCTTTCTCTTAGGGGGAAGAGTTTTTCTGAGTTATATAGAGGGAAAAGGATAATCGACGATAAAGCAGTAAAAATCGCCGATAAACTCACAGAAACCGCCGATAAACTCAAAAAAACCGCTGATAAACTGAAAATTCGATACGATTCGTGCCAAATTAAGGAAAAATCATTGAAATTTCGGTATGCTTAACGTAAGGAGTGATCGCATGTTCAAGAAAGTGACTTTCTATACGAATCAACTGAAAGAAATGAAAGGCTTTTACGAATATCAATTGGGATTTCGTATCGTAGAAGAAGACGAGACAAGTTTTGTTCTGTCGATTGGTGAGTCGCAATTGGTTTTTCAGGAATCAGACCGAGCTGCTGTGTATCATTATGCCTTCAATATTCCAGGCAATCAGTTTACGCTCGCCAAGTCCTGGGCCAGTTCGCGGATCGAATTGAACCGGCAGGAAGGCATGGACGAAATTTTTTATGCGAACTTTAATGCCGATGCGTTCTATTTCCAGGATCCGGCAGGCAATGTAGTGGAATTCATTGGCCGCCGCAATGTAGACCGGATGGGCAATTTTACAGTCGATTCGCTTCTGAATATTTCCGAAGTGAGCATCACCACGCCGTTTGTTGAAGAAGTGGGTCGCCAGATTGAGGACATGGAAATTCCGGTCCGTGGCAACAAGGGAATTGACGCCAAATCATTGAATTTCTTAGGCCAAGGCGATGCTTTTATCATATTAGTTGCTCCGAAACGCACCTGGTATTTCTCGAAACAGAAAAGTGAAACACATCCTTTGTCGATTGAATTTACAGATGGACGGCAAATCCATATAACGGAAGAAGGGAAATTAGGAAAAGAACAGGTCGAAACCCCTATTTCTGATGACATGGAACAATTGGACTTTTCAGGTGTTGCATTGTGGAAAACTGAAGAGCTGTGGTCGGCTGCCAAAGGATTTGCGGACCGGGCCAATGAGCGGCCAAACGCCCTCACCACCCGCTTCGGGATTGCTTCCGGCTCAAAGGTTTTCACGGCCGTCACGGTTTGCCAGCTGGTAGAAGAAGGGAAGTTATCGCTGGATGATCTGTTGTCTGAACTGCTGCCGGAAACGTTTCCGGCATTTGAAGTCACCATTCACCAATTGTTGACGCATACTTCAGGAATCCCTGACTATTTCGATGAAGCAATCATGGATGATTTCGAAGAGTTATGGACGAAGCATCCGATGTACTTGATGCAAAGTGGCACTGATTTTCTGCCGTTATTCCAGCATCAGCCAATGAAATTTGCGCCCGGCGAGAAATTCCATTACAATAACGCAGGGTTTATCGCATTGGGATTAGTAGTGGAGAAAATTACTGGACAGGAATTTGCAGATGCAGTGGAAGAACGGATTTTTAAGCCAGCAGACATGGAACATGCGGGGTATTTCCGTTTGGATCGGTTACCGGCGGAAACAGCTTTTGGCTACATCGAAGAAGGAGGCTCCTGGCGCACGAACCAGTATGCCATTCCGATAAAAGGCGGTGCTGATGGCGGTGCTTTTGTTACAGCGAACGATATGACGAAGTTTTGGGAACGATTGATGGATTATACATTATTGTCGAAAGACATGACACAACAGCTTTTGTCCAGCCATGCTACAACTGAAGAAGGCGCGTACGGGTATGGAGTGTGGATTGAGTTGGAAGAAGAGATACCTGTTAAATACCATGTCATGGGCTACGACCCGGGAGTGAATTTCCATTCCGGTTATTATCCTTCGGATGGTTCAACTTTAACGGTACTGTCGAACAACAGTGGCGGTGCTTATGAAGTAGTGGAGTTGATTGAAGGGGCAATGAAAGAAAAGCAATAAGATCTATATAAGTTGAATTTTGGGTATTACTTCTTCCTATCGATAAGTGGCAATTATCAGTTCAACTTAAATAGGTATCTTTTCGAAAGGGTGAGAGTGTGGAAGGGAAAAAGCTGGCTATTGGCATCTTGGTTGGAACTCTTGTCGCAGTCATTTTGATTTTTCTTGTATTCCAAATTTATTACACGCTGAATCCGACACAGTAGCTGGAGGAGTAAAGCTGGATAAATTGAAGAAGGACTGTTCCTTTAGCCATAAAGCTGGCTACCAGGAACAGTCCTTTCTTTTATCTTCTGTTGGGCGGCCGATTTCCAGCCAGGCTGGCGGCGCTGCGCTGTATCGTTGAAATTCAATAAAAAAATGGATTCTTCCGAAGAAGAATCCATAAATAAGTGGTTTTAGATTAGACTTTTTGTACGTTAGTAGCTTGAAGACCGCGTTGGCCTTGCTCGATATCAAACGTTACTTCTTGACCTTCATCTAAAGATTTGAAGCCTTCGCTTTGGATAGCTGAGAAGTGTACGAATACGTCGTCTCCGCCTTCGCGCTCGATGAAGCCAAATCCTTTTTCTGAGTTAAACCATTTTACTTTACCTTGTTCCATGTGTGTTTCCTCCTCGTATGCGTAAGCATACATTGTATTACTATCCTTGCTCAAATCTTGCAGATGAAAATCTGTAACTTTGTAAAAGTCATCCGAACAAAAATAATTCTTCCTTAGAATAACACGGTTATATGGAGAATGCAAGCTTAAACGAAATATTGTTGCGGCAAATCAATTTCTTTATTTATTATCCTACGTTTCACGGGCAGAAGCACAGAGGTTTTGCGAAGGTGGTAAAAGTTAAAGGCCGAAGTGCAGCTTATTTTCAGGAGAACGAGAGAAGGTTTCTTTGTGGAGGGAAATTTCAGAATTCGCAAGACGGCTCGCTGCGTACATGGTATTCTAAAGCTATAAAAAGAACCCCACAGAAAAGAGGGCTTTTCTCTTTGCTGAGTGGGAAAGAGGGATAAAATTTACTGATTAGGAGAATGTGCGATGAAGCTCTTGTATGAAGGCACGATCACCAACCAAGCACTTCGGAAGCAACAGCCATTCTATATGAGGCAACTGACTATGGACGACTTACCTGTCATCGAGCAGGTGCAGCGGGAAGTCATTGAATCGCTTCCCGAAAAAGCGGCGCTTCAACCATTGTCGACAGAGGAATTTTTGTTTATTTTGCAGGGGCATGGTCTGCTGATCGGGGCGTTTGTCGATGAGCAGCTGATCGGATTTCGCGCTCTGCTGATTCCCGAAATCGATGAAGAACATTTAGGTCTGGATATTGGCTTGTCAGAAAGCGAGTTATCCAAAGTCATTTATCAGGAGATATCAGTCGTGCTCCCTGACTACCGGGGAAACCGCCTGCAGCAGAAACTTGCTGACGTCATCATGAAAGAAGTGCCGAATCTGACACAGCCCTTTCGTTATGTCTGCTGCACAGTCGCTCCCATGAACATTCCCAGTTTAAAGGACAAATTTCTGCAGGAAATGCACATCGGGTCACTGACTGAAAAATACGATGGCATGCAACGCTATATTTTCGTGAAAGATTTGGAGCGCCCGAATCAGCGGTATACGGATTATATTACGGCTGCATTGGATGATATGTATACACAGCAGAAATTACTGGATGAAGGATACGTGGGAATCGGCTTTAAATTAGTGAAAGGTTTCCACGAAATTCAGTTTGCAAAGCCCGTTTAGAAATAGGAACGGGCTTTTAGACATAGGTTACAGACTTCATAATGGTAAAATAGACTGAAAATTAAGAAATATATGGTCCCTTTCCTTTTCTTCCTGTTAAAATAGCACTAAGTAATATTTCTTTCTGGAATATTTCAAGCCACGCCATTTTTCGGAGGAGTATGAGGAGTATGCAATTTGACCAAATACCGAATCTTACAGTACTTGCTTGCCATGGACCTGTGACACAGGAAATCAGCTCGGTTTCTTATAATTCTGCGGAAGTAACACCGGGCGCCGCCTTTTTTTGTCTGATAGGAGAAAATACGGATGGTCATCTTTATATAGAAGAAGCGATATTCAAAGGGGCAAAAGCAATTATCGGCAGCCAACCGCTTCTTCTGAAAAGGCATGCGGAACAATTTCCTCACCTCAGCTTTGTGCTGGTGGAAGATTCGCGGGTCGCTTTGGCCTACTGCTCGATTCATTTTTCGGGAAATGCGTTGGATAAGCTGGTGAAAGTTGGCGTGACTGGTACAAACGGCAAGACGACGACGGCTTCTTACGTGAGAAACTTACTGAACCTTCTCGGGAAGCCATGTGGATTTCTTGGGACTACCGGGATAGTGAGCTCGAAAGGAAAGATTCCTTATAAAAAAAGCACACCCACTACTCCCTTGGCTTCTGACATACATACTGTTTTTTCAAAATTAGTATCCATCGGCGACCAGGCAGCTGCCATGGAGGTGTCTTCGATCGCATTGGACCAGAAGCGGGTCGAAGGAATTGTTTTCGATGTTGCCATCCATACCAATATTTCAGAAGAGCATATGGAGTACCATAAAGTATTTGAGCATTATCTGGCATCTAAACTGCAATTGTTCGATCAGGCAAAAGCAGCTGTCATCAATCTCGATGACCAGGGAATGGGAGCGGATTTACTGGAGAAAATCGATTATCCTTTTTTGGCCTACAGCCAATTTTCCGAGTCGGGAGCCGACCTTATCTGGGAGAATTGCCGGAATGAAGAGGAAGGTCTGGCTTTTGATTTGTGTTACCAAGGACAAAGCTACCCGGTGAAAGTTCCCCTTTTTGGGGAATACAATACCGGGAATCTGGTTGCAGCCATCGGAGCGGCATTGCTGACAGGGCATGACATGGCCTGTATTCTAACCGTGCTGCCGAAAATGTCTCAGGTGGAAGGCCGTTTCCAGGTGATTTCAGGTCCTGAGGGGCGAAAGATTGTGTTGGATTACGCTCATACACCCGTGGCTATTGATGCTGTATTGACGGAAGTGAAGAAACTGCCGCATCGGCAGTTGATTGCGTTAATTGCCGGAATCGGTATCCGTGATTTTGTCAAAATGCCCAAGATGGCCCGGGCCGCCGAAGGAAAAGCTGATGTGTTGGTTGTGACAGTGGATCATCCGGGATATCACGAGCCCTATGATGTTGTTAATGAAGTATTGAAAGGATTTACAGTGCCTTACAAACAGAAAGTGGTGACTGCGCCATCCCGCCGTGAAGCAGTAGTGGCGGCATTAGCGGAAAGCGGTCCGAATGATATTGTCTTATTATCGAGTGGCTGCATCAACGGCGCGCAAATTGTGAAAGGCGAATATATCCCTCATTCAGACGAAGAAATTATTGATGCGTTTTTTCTGCAGCAAAACGAATATTTTTGAGTGGAAAGGTCGCTTTTTTCCGCGAGCTTGTGTTTAATAGATAGTGAAGGTACATAAGATTAAGAATTGGAGTGGATAAAATGCAATACCGTACAGAAAAAGATACGATCGGTGAAATTCAGGTAGAAGCCGACAAAATGTGGGGAGCTCAGACACAGCGCAGTGTCCAGAACTTTGCAATCGGAACGGAACGCATGCCGCAGGAAGTTGTCATGGCGTTTGCCCAATTGAAAAAAGCGACAGCGAAAGCGAACCATAAACTCGGTAAATTGTCTGAAGCCAAGATGAAAGCCATTGAAACAGCTGCCAATGAAGTGATCGAAGGCAAATGGAACGACCATTTCCCGCTCGTGGTATGGCAGACAGGAAGCGGCACACAGTCAAACATGAACATGAACGAAGTATTGGCCCGCCGTGGCAATGAAATTCTGGCAGAACAATCATCGGACGAAAAACTGCATCCGAACGATGATGTCAATATGTCTCAAAGCTCGAATGATACATATCCTACAGCGATGCATGTGGCAGGAGTATTGGCGGTCACTCAAAATCTGATTCCGGCCATTCAGAAATTGAAAGCAACGCTTGCACAAAAATCAGAGCAATTTGATGACATCATTAAAATTGGCCGCACACACTTACAGGATGCGACACCATTGACGCTTGGACAGGAAATCAGCGGCTGGAAGCATATGCTGGAAAAAAGTGAGCGCATGGTCAGCGAGAGCGTGGAATACATGCGCGAATTGGCCATTGGCGGAACGGCAGTAGGAACAGGCATCAACGCAGATCCTTCATTTGGTCCGTCTGTTGCTGAATTCATCAGCGAAGCAGTCGGCACGAAGTTTACTTCTGCTGAAAACAAATTCCATGCGCTGACAAGCCACGACGAAATGGTTTACGCACATGGTGCCATCAAAGGACTGGCGGCGGATGCCATGAAGATTGCCAATGATGTACGCTGGCTGGCAAGTGGTCCTCGCAGTGGAATCGGCGAAATCACGATTCCGGCAAACGAACCGGGCAGCTCAATCATGCCGGGCAAAGTCAACCCGACGCAAAGCGAAGCTTTGACGATGGTGGCTGTTCAGGTCATGGGCAACGACGCGGCAATCGGTTTTGGAGCAAGCCAGGGGAACTTCGAATTGAATGTTTTCAAACCGGTCATTGCTTACAACTTCCTGCAATCTGTCCGTTTACTGACTGACAGCTTGATCAGTTTCAACGATAACTGCGCTGTCGGCATTGAAGCGAACTTGGAAGTCATCGGAAACCACGTGAAAAATTCATTGATGCTGGTTACTTCATTGAACCCGCACATCGGTTACGAAAAAGCGGCGGCAATTGCGAAACAAGCACACAACGAAGGAACGACTTTGAAAGAATCTGCAGTGAAGAGCGGACATTTAACCGCCGAGCAGTTCGACGAATGGGTGAAACCGGAGAACATGGTAGGAAAATAATAGCTTTGAAAACGGCCGGGAAATCTTTTCCGGCTGTTTTTTGTTGGGGATTTTTTCGGTGGATGCCCACCAGCCTAACCTATGACAAAGGATTTTATCCATCTGGTAGCGAATAATACAATAAACCGAAACAAAGAGTGGAAGAGGTGTGTTATGCAGAAATCGTTTGTTACATCATGGAGCGGTGGGAAGGATTCGGCGCTTGCTTATTACCGTGCCGTCTTGGAAGGGCATGTGCCGCTTGCCCTGTTCACGATGTTCGAAGAAGACGGTTCGAAATCACGTTCCCATGGATTGCCGTTGGAAGTGATGGAAGCGCAGGCTGAGCGGATGGGGCTTCCTTTAATTATCGGGAAAGCTGATTGGGCCGGGTATGAGAAGGAATTTATCGGTCAGCTGAAGAAGTTTAAAGAAGGTGGCATCGACATGGGGGTCTACGGCGACATTGACTTGGAAGATCATTTGAGGTGGATCGAAAAAGTCAGTGCGGCAGCCGGTATGGAAGTAAATCACCCACTGTGGCAGGAACCGAGAAGAGCGTTGCTTGAAGAATTGATCGATTCGGGATTTAAAGCGGTCGTTACTGTAGTGGATACAAGCCGTGTGGATGAAAAATTCTTAGGCCGTGAGTTTACACGCGAATTGATCGCTGAGCTGGAAACACTCGGCATTGACGCCTGCGGAGAAGAAGGGGAATTCCATACCGTCATTATCGACGGGCCGATTTTCGTTGAACCGGTCCCGGTAACGTTTGGCGATAAGGTTGCTGTCGATCAGTACCGGATGCTGGATGTGAAACTTCAGGAAAAGGAGTGAGCAGTCGATGATTCAGTTTATGGGAGTGGAAGAGCGTCACATTCGACAGATGTCAGCGCTTTTGGCAAAGCGCCATGAGAAGGAGCGGAAGAGCTTTCCTTATCTTCCTGCGGCTTTTGAAGAAATTGACGAAGCGGAAACTATTATCCGGGAAATGCTGAAACGTCCTTACATCAGCGGCATTGTGGCGGTTCGTGGGATTGACGTCATCGGTTATTTGCTTTATGAATTTAAAGAAGACAGTCAGCGGGGCCGATATGTGTGGATGGACTATGAGTCGATTGCAATCGGCGGGAAAGAGCATCCAAGTTTGCTGCGCCTGCTGTATGCGGACGCAGGGGCGGAATGGGTCAAGCACGGTTACTTTCATCATGTGCTGCTGGCTCCGCTGGGTGATGAATCCATTGTGGCCGAATGGCTCGATCAGTCGTTTTCTTATGAACAGAAATACGCCATTTTGTCATTGAAGGATTTCGAACCGCACGGAAAAGAACCGATACCTGAGATGGAAATTCAAAGCGGCGGTAAAGAAGATGTATCGCTGTTAAAGAAAATGGCGGTATGGAACAGCATCCACCAGGCGGCCGCTCCTTCATGGGCGCCGATTACGAAAGAAGCATTGGAAAATGTAAAGAAAAGTTATGCTGGGCTTTCTGAAGATGAAGAAGCACACTTGTGGCTGGCAAGACAAGGAGAGAGGATTGCGGGCTTCCACGTCTACTTCAAAAAAACGGCTGCCTCCAGCTTAGTGACACCTGCCAATTGCGCCGAGCTGGCCGCTGCTTCGACCAATCCTGAGCTTCGCGGCAAAGGGGTGGGGCGGTCACTCGCCAACTACTGTTTTTCAGAGATGAAAAAAGAAGGCTACGATTACATTTTCGCGGATTGGCATACGCCCAACCAATTGGCTTCCTATTTCTGGCCGCGCATCGGTTTTCAACCCGTGATGGTCCGGATGTCACGGCAAATCGATCCGCGCATTGCATGGGCACATGGCGAGTAAGGTGGTCAGGTTTGTTGTTTGGAAAAGTATAGGTTCCAATTCGAACGTTCGTAAAGTGCCGGGACACTTTTTCGGGCGTTTTTTCTTGTTTTGGTGACGTTCGTAAGCGTGTACTTTTCGGAATGCTTCGAAATTGAAAGGTTAATGAAAAAAGGAGGGTTTATTATCAAGGATTACTTATTAAGGACGGTTTGGATCTTGCCAAACATTTTGATGTATTTTACATCACTTGGTCTTGTAATTTTTGTTTCCGTTTTCTATAGAGATTTAAATAATCCCTTTTTATTTGTTTATTTAGGATTTGTTGTTCTTACTATGCTTTTCGCTGTATTTGGTACATACAAAATTATTCTTTGGATCAGAGAAGGAAAAATGTAGAACCGAGTTTGACTGGAGCTCTCAACTTGCAGCTTTCCAACTTTTGTGTACTTCATGAATCTGTCACTCCACTGGACTTATGCCGGCCAGTTTTCCTGAAATGTGTTCGTGATTGTAATAATGGAGAAGCAGCTTAGTAGATTAACTGCTTAAGAAAGAGAAGTAATAAAAATGACGGTTTGATGTATACTACATTAAAAAAAGAGAGGTAAATTATGAAGATTACACCAGTGAAACTAGTGGGGGAAAGAGTAATTTTGCTTCCTATGGAAATTCATCATGCTGAGGACTTGTTCAATGCAGGCAACAGCGCGGAGATATGGGCATACATGCCAATGAAAGTAGAGTCGATTGAAGACATGAAAGGTCTTGTAGACAAGGCGCTTCAAGCGAGAGAGCAAGGAACCGAGTTTCCTTTTGTTATCTTCGATAAGAAGTTGAGGAAAATTGTAGGTAGCACTCGGTTTCTTGATATATCCACCCACGATAAAAGTTTGGAAATAGGGTGGACATGGCTGTCTCCCGTTGTTTGGAAAACCCGAGTCAATACAGAGTGCAAGTATCTTCTGTTGAAACACTGCTTTGAAATTCTTCAGGCCATCCGTGTTCAAATAAAAACGGATGGCCGCAATATAAGGTCTCAACAGGCCATTGAAAGAATAGGGGCCGTTAAAGAAGGGGTACTCCGTCAGCATCGGATCTTGCCTGATGGGTTTGTGCGGGACTCAGTCTACTATAGTGTAATAGATAGAGAGTGGGTAAAGGTAAAAGAGAGATTGGAGAGCATGCTATCATGAAAAGGGAATATTCGTAGCAACCATTTTTATGTTAAGCTGGATTGACGATAGGTGGAAGAGGATTCCAAAGAGACCAGTACATTTATGAAAAGGAATTGGTGGCGTTGAGCGAATTATTATCATCGAAAAGATTTGTCCCTGTTTATTTTATCGTTGGCTGTTTATCTGTCCTGTTATTCAGAGCTTTGGGTTCTTCTTGGCTTGAAGTGTTCATGTCCACTTTTTTGTGTTTTTTAGCAGGAATTCTGTTGTTGATGCAAAACTTCACGTCTTCTAAAGAAACCGAAAATGATAAATGATATACATTCAAAAATGTGTGAATAAAACAGGATCCCTAAATGAATGGACCCCCGAATACAACCACTTATGTCAGGTGGCGGCGATTCGGGGGTCCATTCATTCTATATCCATTTTTGTAGTTTTACCTTATAAATCTTTAAAAATCGTACTCCGCTTCCTTTTCCTCACGTATCTTCGTAAACGTTTCCGTCAGCACCACCGTGTCTTCTGCAAGTCGGTCGATGCGGAACAATACGTCATGGTTGATGATTTCTTTCTGAAGAAAATCTTCTTCTTCAATAAAGACAAAAGTCTGGACCATTTGTGCTTTCATGTAAGCCAGGATCGGTTTCAGCTGAGTGTCTGCCACCATGTAATGCTTGGCAGAGCCTGCTGTCACCAGCATGCTGACCACTTTGTCGCGGAAAGCATTTACCGGCAGCAAATCAAAGATGTTCTTCAAAGCGGCTGGAATGGATGCCTGGAAAATGGGCGTCCCGATGACGATGGCATCTGCTTCCATCAGGGTTTTTGTGACGTAACCCGTATCCCCTTCATAATCGAGGTAATTGCGGCCATCGCTGAATTCCATTCTGTAATCAGCCAGATCGATCAAAGTTGTTTCCACATCCGGATATTTTTCGGAAATCGCTTTGACGGTTGCGTCCATGGCGATTCTCGTTTTCGAACCGATTTGGGAACCGGATAAAGCAACAATTTTCATTCCGTTTCCTCCTTATTTTTTGGCTGTGTACTTTTTGATCGCCGGCAATATTTCCGTGCCGATCAGTTCCAGGTTTTTCTTGATATTGTCCATCGGCATCCCGCCAAAGTCGATTTGGGCGATATAGCGCTGATGGCCGAACACTTCGTGCTGATGCAGTATTTTCTCGATGATTTGCTGCGGGCTGCCGACATTCATGATGTTATGCGGGTCCACACCTTGAGCAAAGAGCTGTTTCGGGAACCCGCCGCCGTTCGTCCGTTTCATTCCTTCGTTGATATGAGGGTACAGATCTTTCAGCGCTTGTTGTGATGTTTCCGCAGCATAGAAAAAGCCTGCTGTGGCAATCGGCAGTTCATCGGGGTTGTGCCCGCCTGCCCGTGCTGCATCGCGGTAAGCGTCGACTGTCCGTTTAAAAGTTGAGGTGGCACCACCCAAATGGGCCATGAACATCGGCACGCCGGCATATCCGGCTTTCATGGCGCTTGCTGGTGTGCCGCCCACTGCACGCCAAATCGGAAGGGATCCGTTGACCGGACGTGGAAGCATCTGTGCATCACGCAGCGGTGCCCGGAATTCGCCGCTCCAATTGACGGTTTCGTTTTCATTGATCAAGCGCAGAAGCTCGAATTTTTCTTCGAAAAGCTCTTCGTAGTTGCGGACGTCATAGCCGAGCAGGTCAAAGAGCCCGATCCGGGAAGCACGTCCTGCCACAATCTCTGCTCTGCCGCCCGAAATCAGGTCAAGAGTGGCGAAGTTTTCATAGACACGTACCGGGTCTGAGGTGCTGATGATGGTGGAAGAGCTGGCAATTTTGATTTTTTTCGTAGCTTGCGCGATTGCAGAAAGCACCACCGCATGCGCCTGCGTAGCGAAATATTCCTGATGGCTTTCGCCGACACTGAAAAAATCGACGCCTGCCTGTTCTGCCAGCTCTGCGTATTCGATGATTTCCTGAATCCGTTCCTGAGCAGAGATTCTTTCGCCTGTCGCGGGGTTCGGCAAGTGGTCTCCCAGCGTATAAATGCCAAACTCTAATCCTTCGTCAGGGTTAATGCGATATTTTTCCATGGGTGAATCCGCCCTTCTGATTTTAAATCTACTGCCATTATAAGCTGTGAACTGCTTTTTTGTAAGTACGCACTTTAAAGTGCTATAGTATACAAAAAGATACTAAGGAGGCCGCCGTTTTGGAAAAGAAACCCGATCATTGCCGTGTAGAAGACGCTTTGGGCATTCTTGTGGGGAAATGGAAACCGGTGATTCTACTATACCTGCTGCAGGAAGGCACAAAACGTTTCAGTGAGTTAAAACGCAATATGCCAGGCATTACACAAAAGATGCTGACCAAGCAATTGCGCGAGCTGGAAGAGGAAGATATTATCGAGCGCGTTGTTTATCCCCAGGTGCCGCCAAAAGTGGAGTATTCCATGACTGAGTATGGCCGGAGCCTGGAGCCGATTTTGGAGGCCATGCACGAATGGGGCACCAGGCATACTGAGCATAAAATGAAGAAGCAAATCCAGGTTAAAAGCTCTTCCTGATCGATAGGATCGATTGGTGGAATAAAACCAATTCGCAGTGGTTGTTAAAGGAGGCAAAATCTATGGACGTGTTATCGGCCATCAAAAAAAGAAGAAGCAACGGACTCGTCTCAGAGGAGCCGGTGCCAAGAGAACTTTTGGAGAAAGTGCTGGAAGCCGGTACATGGGCTCCGAGCCATCACCGGACAGAACCGTGGCGCTATTTTGTCCTGACAGGCAGCGGAAGAGAGCCGCTTGGGAAAGTTCTGGCGAAAATTGCAGCAAAAAACATGGAAGATCCGGAAAGCGAAAAGAACCGGAAAAAGCTCCAGGCTGCGGCAGACAATCCGTTCCGTGCACCGGCAATCATTACAGTTGCCGCGGAACCGAGTGATAACCCCAAAGTGGACGTCAGAGAAGAGTACGGAGCGGTGTATGCATCAATTCAGAACATGCTGCTCGCTGCCGAAGAGCTTGGGCTGGGCGCATACTGGCGCACCGGAGCACCCGCCTATGATCCGGTGATGAAGGAGTTGTTCGGCCTCTCTGAAAAAGGCGAGGTACTGGGATTTCTCTATATCGGTTATCCCAAGCGGGAACTGCCGGTCGGAAAAAGAAAACCGGTTGAAGAAGTCACTGTCTGGATGACAGATAGGTCGAGTTTTGAAAATAATTGACTAAAATAGTTTAAACCAATAAAAAGCCCGGTATGACGCATTATAAAAGAATGCTGCTATACCGGGCTTTTGTGTGAACACTTATTATTTCTGTATTAACTGAAGAAAAAGAAAATTTCTCTTGACTGCAGATTTGTTGTCCGATATTATTACGTTATACGATATAACGCTGAACGTAACAAAAAGAGAGGAGAAAGACGATGAGTTCACTTGACCGATTTTCAGAACCCAGTTTGTTCATTTTGATCAGTTTGGCGGAAGGCAATAAGCACGGCTATGCCATCATGGAGGACATTGAGAAGTCATACGATATGAAGATTGGCCCCGGTACGTTATACGGCGCCATCAGCCGTATGGAAAAAATGAAATTCATCGAAGCCATTCCGTCGGAAGACAGAAGAAAACCTTATCGGATCACATCGGAAGGTCGACTGTATTTGAAAGAAAAACTAACTGAAATTGAGAATGTCACCAAATTAGGGTTTCAGAGGCTGGGATTGATATGAAATGGCTCGTACATTTATATCCAAAGAAGTGGAGAAACCGTTATGGGGAAGAGTTCCTGGACATTCTGGAGAATAGAGAGCTCTCCATAAAGGAAGTCCTGGATGTTATGGTAAATGCGATAGATGCCAGGTTTTTGAATTTAGTGGAGGAGTTGATGGGTGTGGACAAAAAATTTCGTAATATAATGCTTCAATCTGTTCTCAAAAGATTCCTGATTTTGGGGACAGTCATTCTGCTCGGGTTGTTCGGAGGTTATTGGCTCGCCAATGCTGCTCCTTCTGTTTTGGAATTGCCGGCTTCCGCCATTCTGCTGATCGGAGCGGCTCTGGGGTTGTTCAGTGGTTATGTTATTGGCTTGGCGCGGGGAATTACGCGTGTGGTAAAAACAACTCAAAAAGAAGATGTGTATTTGCCGACGGGTAAGTTAAAGTTCGATAAAACATGAAGCGAAGAAAGGAAAAGCCCATGAAACTCATTCTGCTGAAAGATGCAAAAGCGATATCCGGATTTGTTTTTTCAATTGTTTCGAGCATATTAGCCGTCGTACTGGCACTCAATCACCATGGTTCCTGGGTCGTATTTGTCACTTTGGCGTTTATAGTCTTGTTTTTCAGTGTTGTCAGAGCCGAGAAACGATACGGGAAATAGCCCCTGCATACATAAAATACGAGCTTCCTTCAACGTAGGAGGCTCGTATTTTTTTATGTTGTCCAGGAAATCAGCGGTTATCAAGCCGCTACTGAATGTCCAAGTTATCGATGACTGTTTTCATTTCTTCCACCCTCCTTGATAGAGGTCAATTTATTCTGCTGTAAACTCCTTTATGATAAAGGTGTAATAGAAAAAGCCTTCAAAAATACTTTGCAAAATAAAATGAAGAAAGAGGAGTTGAACGAGCATGATTGGATTTATTCACAAACACAAACAAAGCATCACTTTTTCAGCCGGTTTTTTACTGGCTCTGGCATTGGCTTTCCATTTCACCGGCCATTATGACCTGCGGCAGCTCACATTGATCGCAGCGACGGTCATCGCCGGAATCCCAATAACAATCAAAGCATTTCAGGCGCTTCTGATGAAAGCGTTCAGCATTGAGATGCTGGTGACGATTGCGGTCATCGGTGCGCTGTTTATCGGAGAATACGTGGAATCGGCAGTCGTCACATTCCTGTTCCTGTTCGGGGATTATCTGGAAGCCCGCACACTGGAGAAAACACGATCTTCTCTAAAAAACCTGGTGGACATGGCACCGCAGGAAGCGACCATCATCCGTGACGGCGTAAATGTAACCGTTCCGGTGGAAGAAGTGGTGGAAGGGGACCGCGTCATCATCCGGACCGGTGGGAAAGTGCCGGTGGACGGCAAAATCGTCACAGGTCACGCCTCGTTGAACGAAGCGGCCATCACGGGCGAATCTGTCCCTGCTTCCAAAAAGCTGGGGGACCAAGTGTTCAGCAGTACCGTCATCGATACGGGTTATCTTGAAATTATCGCTGAAAAAGTCGGAGACGATACAACGTTCGCGAAAATCATTGAACTGGTGGAAGAAGCCCAGGAATCAAAATCAAAAACAGAAAAATTCCTGAACAAATTCGCGAATATCTACACCCCTGCAGTCGTCGTACTTTCGGTTCTGGTCTATGCCCTTACGAGAGACCTCCATCTTTCCATTACGTTTCTTGTCATCGCATGCCCGGGTGCATTGATCATCGGTGCGCCGGTATCGAGTGTAGCGGGTATCGGAAATGGCGCAAAAAACGGTGTTCTGGTAAAAGGCGGCGAAGTCATGGACCGTTTCGCGAAAGTCGATACACTGGTTTTCGACAAAACCGGTACATTGACAAAAGGGAAACCGGAAGTGACGGATATCAAAGTTTTTCATTCGCATGAAGAGCAGGACTTGCTTCGTCTAGCGGCGCAGTCGGAAACAGCATCTGAACATCATCTTGGTCAAACGATTGTCAAAGAAGCGAAAAGCCGTAACATGGCACTCGAGCAGGTGCCGGAAGCTGTAGAGGTCATCAAAGGAAATGGTCTGACAGCTGCAGTGGAAGGGTATGTGCTGGCTATTGGGAACCGCAAGCTGATGAAAGCCGAAAATATCCCCATCCCGCCGGCAGCAGAAAGCTATGCGGTAAATCGTGAAAAAGCCGGAAACACCGCAATTTTTGCAGCGGTGGACGGGGAAATTGCCGGTATCTTTTCGATCGCTGACCAGATCCGTGAAGATGCAGCAGAAGCACTCGCTCAAATGAGAAAAAACGGCGTCAGGAAAATCGTCATGCTGACGGGTGATAATCAGCACACCGCTGAACTCGTTGCCACCAAATTAGGACTGGATGAATTTCATGCGGAACTGTTGCCGGAAGACAAAGTGGCATTTGTAAACCAACTGAAACAACAAGGCCATGTGGTGGCAATGGCAGGAGACGGCGTCAACGATGCACCGGCGATCGCCACAGCGGATATCGGACTCGCCATGGGCGAAGGCGGTACAGACGTTTCAATGGAAACAGCCGATGTCGTCCTGATGGCGGATAAACTGATGCAGTTCTCACACGCTTACTCCCTGTCGAAAGCGACCATCCGCAATATGAAACAAAACACGTTCTTCGCAGTCGGCATCGTCGCTGTCCTGTTGGCCGGTGTGCTGATGGGTTCCGTACACCTGGCGTCCGGCATGTTCATCCACGAGGCCAGCGTTCTGATTGTCATCCTGAACGCGATGAGACTGATGAGCTTCAACCGGAAAAAAGTACAGCGGGAAAAAGACTTGGCACCTGTTCATGTTTAGAAATACCGAAAGCGGCACCACCCTTTACAATCATGATCAATTGAACAGACAAAAAGAGGATGTCCCAAGATGGTTGACCACCAGCCCTGAGACATCCTTTTTCACTGGTCAGAAGAATGATACCCTCCGTATATTTTGTCAATCTTTCTTCTGAACTCGTCTACATGCACGAATCGTGCTTCCCGCATGATCTCTTTTCCATCCGCAAACAGCACAAGGACCGGAACCGTGAAAATCGATAAGAAGCCGGCCAGTTCCGGAATCGCCTGTGCATCGGCAAACCTCGTCTGGATGCGGGGGAAGTCGTCCATCGCTTCCTCCACCTGAGGAAGCAAACCATGGCAGACACTTCAGGTTGGCGTCAGTACATAAAGAAACTGCAGTCCCTGTTGTCCGGTAAATGATTTAATCTGCTCTATTGATGTCAGCTCTTTCATCATATCCCTCCCCAATTGCTCTTTTTGTTTCTTCACTACCCGTTTGCTGGAAGTTCAACCGTACTTCGTGAAACGGGTCCATTTGCGGTGAGGTCTCTTTGGTTAAGGTTCGTCGTCTTTTAAATTTTTCAATAAACTGCCAATCCAATTTTTCTTTTTCAGGTAATAATAGAGCGCCCACGTTGAAATAAGAATGACGAAGATGGCAAAGAGGTACCCGTACGTCCAATTAAGTTCAGGCATGACTTCAAAATTCATGCCCCAAAGCGCTCCAAAGGCAGCAACTGGCGTGAATAGCATTGTAATGACGGTGAGAGTTTTTACTATTTCATTTCCACGGTGGGCAGAGAGGACGTCCTCAAGATCGATCATTTCCCCTATTTCCTCGTTGTAATCAAGGATGAGTTGCCGGCACCGATTAATGCGGCGCCGTGTTCTTTTAAATTGTTCTCCTTCTGCAGCCGCATCACCGAAGGCTTCGGGAATGGCTTCCCGGATTTCAAAGATGGGGACGATCAGGTTTTTCCACACAAGTATTTCATGGCGGTTATTCATCATTTGATCGAAGACGTTCTCATCATTTTTTTCTTTGATACGCCACAACAGATTATGCATCCGATTTTCAAATACATCAATATCCTGCAGAAACGAAGCGACAATCTCACCGACAAGAAGCATGAATCCTTCAATGGCATTATCGGCTTGTTGCATTTTCTCGATCAATTGCTGTTCCGGTAGTTCGTAAAACGCGGAAAAGTCCAATTTACTGGTAATCAGCAAATTGTCGGTTAAGTAATAGTTGAGGATATTTTGTTTTTGTCTTACTTTAATATTTTGATGATAAATAAACGCGCCCCACATCGCTGCAGTTTGTTCTTTTGTGGTTTCCATCTCCAGGTTGCTGGTTTCTTCTCTTTTCAGCGATTCCACCCACTTGTGGCCGGCTGTAGGCAGGGTGGGGAGTGAGGAAATATCTTGTGCGGATGCAATATCCACGCTAATCCATGTCCATTTGTCTGTATTCAATGACAGTTGTTTCATTGTTCCGCCTCCCTGTATCACTTGTATTGCTGTTTTGGAAAAATTTTAAACTCCCAAAGGCGGGAAAGAGAATAAGGTCAGTGAAAATTACGATTTGAAAAAACCGGCTCCTTCTTTCGCAGAAGGGGCCGGTCTCTGATAAAACTATAGGCGATTAGGATTCTTTAATCTTTTCTTCTCATCTTTTCTCCTGATATTGTACTTCCAGGCTTCATCTTCATCCATCATCTTTTTAGCGGAATAAATGGTCAGAAATTGGATGGCGATGATTGGCAGTCCCATCAATCCGGATAAGACTTCCAACGGTGCCAAACCGCCGATTCTCATCAGCACTAAAGCGATGGCTGTCACCATTGCTGCGACAAGAATTCGCAGAACCCTGGAAGGTTCTTCCCGACTCATATTATTCGTTCCCATGTAGGAGGCGATGGTATAAGTCGTCGAATCCAATGTAGTTGTCAGGAAAATCAGGGCAATAATCATGAAAAGAGTAATGGCAATCGCCGGCAATGGTAAAGAAGCCAATACTTGCGGTATGGCTGCCATCGGATCCTGCTGCTGCACGATGTCAAGCACAGGAACAGTGCCGTTCAAATAACGGTGGACACTCAATCCTCCAAGGACACCTGTAGCAATCCATGAAATCAGTGTAGGCGCCAGCAGGTATGTCAGGATCATTTCCTTGATGGTTCTGCCACGGGAAATCTTCGCTGCAAAGACACTGTGCAGCATCGCCCATGTGGCACTGTAGGCAAACCAGAAGACGGTGTTGCTTTCCATGAAGGAGCTGCCTTCCACATCCAATGAATTGGTGTAAAGTGAAATATCCACGTAATGGGAAGCCAGAAAACCGATCGTCTCCGTAAAATAATTGAGAATGAAGATACCGGGTCCGGCAATCATGATAAACAAGGCAAAAGCTCCCGCCATATACATGTTGAAGGTACTGAGTCGTTTAATCCCTTTTTCAATCCCAGCATAAGCACTGATGGAAAATAAGGTGACCCAGACAATGGTGACAGCCAGTGTCAGACCGAACGTGATATTGATATTGAACAGTTCCGCCAAATTATGAGTGATGATCGGTGCACCAAGCCCAAGAGTGACGGCGGCTCCTGAAAGGATACTGATGAGGAAAATAACGTCCAGCACAATGCCCCCTAAGCCGTCAGTGAATTTATCCCCAAATATACTGCGGCAAGCTTCGGAGATGCGCATATACCGCTTTTTCCGGACATGGAGCACATAGCCGATGGCAGGTGCTGCCATAACGAAAATAGCAAAGACCTGAAAGCTCCACATAAACATACTGTATGAATTCCCCCATAGCAAAGCCTCAGCTGATTGAGGGTCTGCGCCATATGGAGGATCCAGGGCCACATCTGTCCATTGAATCATCCCGGTTCGCATAATAGTCGATCCAAGCCCCATTGCAATTAATATAGAAGCGTATTCAAACAAACTGAATTGGGGCTTTTCGGAAGGATCGCCCAACACCACTTTTCCGTACTTTGAAAAAGAAAAGAACAACGCCGCTGCCACGAGTATAATTGCATACCATATGTATCCCCATGTAAACACATCGACAATTGTATCGAATATATCGTTCAATAAATTTAAAGACCTGTCTTCGTACAATGAAAACAGGATGCCAATGGCTAAAATAATCAGCAAAGAAGGAACGAATATCCTGTAGTCCAGTAGATTTTTTTTGTTTGGCACCTCATCTTTTTTTGCCATAAGCAACCTCCTTGTAAAAATTTCAATTGAATGGATGAGGGCATTTCCAGTGATTGTGTTGCAGACACAGCGAGAAAAAAGCACTCTATTTTGTCATACCCTGTAACATTGAAAACATGCCGGTCTTCGGGATTTTATTGCCACCGGTGACATGTTATCACAAATCCCGGTCTTCATTCACTTTAAAAAAGCGGAATCTGAGGATAACAGAAGCGCAAAAGACCAGAAAAGCAAGCAGTACAGAAAAATTCAATGCCCCGTTTTCGCCAAAGTGCTCAATGAGGAACGTATAGGCAAGAGGGGCAACGGCGGACAAAAGAAAACCGGGCACCAGCAGTTTGCCGACCAATGAGCCATAAGTTTTGTGGTCAAATAACACAAGTGGCAGCGTTCCTCTTGTGATCGTCATCAGACCATTGCCGGCACCGAAAAGAAAAGCGAAAAAAAAGGCGGCTGTGAGAAACTGGCCGCTGAATAGGCCGATGGCAAAACCAACCGGCAAAACGGCCGAAGCCGCAACCGTCAAGGTAATGGGATGAAGACGTCTGCCGAAGACAACTTCGCACAGCCGTGCCAATGATTGTCCGATACCCCGCAGTGTAGAAATCCATACCGATGCCGCAGCTGTCAGGCCAAGGCCTGCAAGCAGACTGATCATGTGTGTCGACATCCCGGCATTCAGGAAGTTAAGAACAGTGAAAATCAAGGTATACAAACTGGCGGCAATCATCCGTTCACGGGCATTGCCAGCTGATGCAGGAGGATGAGGAATTGGGTTTTCCGCATCCGGCTGCTGTTCTTCAAAACGGTTTTTAGGGATGGACAGATGCAGTGGAACCGTCGACAAAGCAAAACCGGCATAGACCAACAGCGCTGCGCGCCACCCGAAAGTTTCAGCAAGGAAAAAGCCGATGGGCCAAAAGAGCGTGGAGGCCAATCCGCCAAGCAGCGTAATTTGTGATATGGGCCGTTTGGCCGCAGCTCCGCCGATTCGGGCCAGAGAAGCGAATGCGGCATCATACAGCGTCAAGCGCATCGCAAAACCGAGCAACACCCAGGAAACGTAGTAATTCGGAATGGTTTGAGACAATGCAATTCCGGTACAGCTGAAAGCAAGCAGCACAGAACCGACCGTCATGACAATGCGACCACCGTATTGATCGATTAACCGGCCTGTCAACGGAGAAGTGATTGCCATAATAATAAGAGCTGCTGAAAACCCGCCATAAACAGTGGAACTTTCCCAGCCCAGATCCTGGGATATGTAATCGCCGAAGGCAGCAATCAAGTAAAAGGAAATCCCCCAGCAGATCAATTGGGAAATTCCCAGGAAGAGAATGGTTTGCCGGGTGATCATTGCTGACTCACTTCCTTTCGATGGGCAGCAAAAGCTGTATTCCGCTCTTGAAAAGGGTATACAAAAAGAACAGTCCTGCTGCATCTGCTTTTAGTTTAACGCAAATTTTCAGTGAATAGAATACTTCGGAGGTGAAAGCGATGGGAACGTGGTTTCCAAAATTTTATGATCCCTTAATGAAACCGCTTGAGAAAATGGGATTTGATAAGGTAAGAAAAGAGCTTATAGCCAAAGCGGAAGGAAGGGTACTGGAAGTCGGTTCCGGAACAGGTGCAAATTTTCGGCATTACAGAAAAGCCGTCGAAGTCGATGCAACGGAGCCGAATCCTTTGATGCTGAAACAATCCATTAAACAGGCTGAAAAGTCTTACGTACCGGTGGTGTTATATCCCGCAAAAGCTGAAGAACTGCCATTCCCTGACAAAACGTTTGATACAGTCACGGCAACTCTGGTGTTCTGTACCATTCCCGAGCCGGAAAAAGCGCTGCAGGAAATTCGGAGAGTTTGCAAACAGGGAGCTAAAATACTGCTTTTTGAGCACGTCAGGATGAACGGGAAGCTGGCAGGGAAGACACAGGACCTGTTGACTCCCATATGGAAAAAAGCGTTTGATGGCTGCCATTTAAATCGGAACACTCTGGAGCTGGTGAAGCGATCCGGTTTGATCGTTTTGGATGTAACTTCTTATTCAGGCGGTCTTTTTCTGGTCATTGAATGCGTGAATGGGTAACGGCAATCGTTTGGTGGTTTTGTTGGTCAACGAAAAATGGAAAAGCCGTAAGCTTTCAGGAAGCTTACGGCTTTTTTTATTTCTCGTCTTTTGCTGTTTCCCATGTAGGCACACCGTCATCCTGGTCAAATTCGATGATGATGTCTGTCACACTTGGTACGGCTTCTTCAATCTTTTTTTCGATATAATCGCGCAGTTCATCGGCTTCGGCGACGGTCATAGTCGGATCCACTTCCACACGAAGTTCAACATGGAGGCTGTCACCTTCTTTGATGACATTCAAATCCTGGATATCGTTTATTTGGTCATGCTGCAAAATTCTGGCTCCCATTTTCGCCTGCATTTTAACATCTGCCACGCCCAGGGCCCCTGCTGCATTATCCAGAAATATACGGCCGACAACTAAAATAAGTGCAAGGCCAATAATGATTGAGGCATATCCGGTTGCGCTGTGGAAAGGGGTATATGTGGCAACGACAATTGCCAACAGCGCAAGAATCGCTCCTCCCACTGCTACATTGTCTTCCAAAAAGACCAGTTTCGTCGCTGGATTTGCTTCTTTGACATGCTTATAGCTTTGCGGAATGATTTTCAATCCTTTGATCTGTTCTTTCGGTAAATGTTCTGTCACTTCTTTCATCGCTTTATAAAGAACAAATGATTCCAATACTGTAGCTACGGCAAGCACGCCGATATTCAGCCAGAACCATTCTTCTGAATGAACCGCGTCAGAAATGTGATGGATCCCTTCGACGATGGTTTCATAAGCCAGGACACCGACAACCAATACGGCACCCAGCAGCACCAGATTGACCAACCGGCCAAATCCGCCCGGGAAACGTTCAGTCGGTTCTTTTTTGCTCAATGCAGAGCCGATGAAGACGAAAAACTGGTTGGCAGCGTCCCCGAAGCTGTGCATCATTTCGGCAAACATCGCCACGTTTCCTGTGATTAAATAGGCGCCTGTTTTCAAGATCCCGACGACAGTATTAATAATGGCAGCCCATAACGCCGATTTGGATCCAAAAGTTAAAAGCCGGAAAAACTCTTTCATAATCCCACTCCTTTTGCCTTTATTTATAGAAGAAATTTTTTGATGTCTCTATTTAATTCCCATTGGGGGATAAAACAAACCCCGTCAAAGCTAAAAGGAAAAAGGAGGAGATAATGCTTTGACATTCCGCAAAAAATGCAGTACATTATCAAATGGACGAACATTAACATGCAAAATAAAATTTATTATTCGTATATAGGGGTGTAAGAAATGGAAAATGTGTTTGATTACGAAGATATTCAGTTAGTTCCTGCAAAAGCAGTTGTAGATAGCCGTTCTGAATGTGATACATCCGTGGAATTCGGGGGGCGGACCTTTAAATTACCGGTGGTGCCTGCCAACATGCAGACCATCATCGACGAAAATATTGCCGTGTTTCTAGCAGAAAACGATTATTTCTATATATTGCACCGTTTTAAGCCGGAGCAGCGTCTGGCTTTTGCCAAAGACATGCAGGAGCGCGGCCTTTACGCTTCCATCAGCGTCGGTGTAAAAGAGGAAGAATACCAGTTTGTTCAGCAATTGGCGGACGAAGGGCTTTCGCCTGAATACATCACCATTGATGTGGCGCATGGCCATTCCAACGGTGTGATCAACATGATTCGTCACATAAAAAAACTGTTGCCCGACAGCTTTGTCATTGCAGGCAATGTGGGCACACCTGAAGCAGTGAGAGAATTGGAGAATGCAGGAGCGGACGCCACAAAAGTCGGAATTGGCCCTGGTAAAGTGTGCATCACAAAAATCAAAACCGGGTTTGGAACAGGTGGCTGGCAACTGGCTGCTCTTCGCTGGTGTGCAAAAGCGGCAAGCAAGCCGGTCATTGCCGACGGCGGAATCCGGACACATGGCGACATCGCGAAATCTGTGCGCTTCGGGGCATCCATGGTTATGATCGGTTCTTTGTTTGCCGGTCACGAAGAGTCACCTGGTCAAACAGTTGAGAAAGACGGACAGTTATTCAAGGAATACTTCGGCTCAGCTTCAGAATTTCAAAAAGGCGAACGGAAAAACGTGGAAGGCAAAAAGATGTATGTGGAATACAGGGGTTCTTTAAAAGATACGCTTATCGAAATGGAGCAGGACCTCCAATCAGCCATCTCCTACGCAGGTGGCGATAAACTCGACGCCATTCGCCATGTGGATTATGTTGTCGTGAAAAACTCGATTTTCAATGGAGACAAAGTTTACTGAACAAAACTACAGCCGATACAGAAAAACCTCCGCATTCAAAAGGAATGCGGAGGTTTTTTCATTCTTTGCGGAAAACCCATGAGCGTTGGACGACAAACCCAAATATGAAGAGTACCGTATCGACCAGGACCTTCAGGATCACTTCGCCTCTTCCCAGCCATTCGGCATACAGTAAATGGACAGATGCCGCTGACATGATCATGATGGAAGCGGCCAGTATATAATAGCGGACCAGCGATTTTTTGGAACCCTGGCCGAATACTTTGTGGCGATTGACAAAGTAATTGAACAGAGAAGACAAAACCCGAGCGGCAACTGTCGCCAGAATGATGAATAATTCCGGAGCTTCGTCACGCAGGAGCTGGATAAAAATCCAGTAAAGGCCGACATCGAGGCCAAAAGAAGCTGCCCCGGATAAGCCATAAAAAATAAACACTTTATAAATATGGAAAGAATCCCTCAACGGATCAAAATGTGAGGACTTGTTTTCGTCGATATACACGGTTTCAATTGTCACTTCTGAAAGCGGGATGCCTTTCGGTTTCAGTGCAGCGAGCATGTTCATTTCGTATTCAAAACGCTCTCCGATTACAGTCAACAGGTGGCGCAGATATTTGACCGGAATTCCGCGCAATCCGGTTTGCGTATCGGTAAGTTTGGTTCCGATTGCCAGTCGAAACAAAAGACGTGTCATCTTGTTGCCGAAACGACTCCTGAATGGAACATCTTTTTGGCTGAAATCCCTGGCGCCAAGGACGACGTCATCCGGGTTTTCTTTCATTTGACGGGCAATTTTAAGCATGTCAGATGCTAAATGCTGACCATCTGCATCCGCGGTGATGACGGCTTGAATGGGCAGTTGATGGTTGAGTATGTAATGGAATGCTGTTTTTAATGCACGACCTTTTCCCTGATTCGCGGCATGACGCAATACGGTGACTTCCGGAATAGGAGAAATCGATTCGAAAAAATCGGCATATTCGGGCCCGCTGCCATCATCTACAACAATGACGCGCTGAAAACCGGCTGTCAAAATGTCGTTGATGGTGGTATGGCATTTTTGATCGGGCTTATAAGCGGGGATGATAATGGCAACCTGTTTCACGAATGACCTCCTATCTGGCTCTGTATGAACAGAACAAACTCTCAATTGGCAAGAAAACAACGGCTGATTCAATAGTAGTATATCTGGTGAATAAAGACAAAATTAAGCTGAAAGCGGAGAAGGTTCTGGAAAAACCTATTCGTCGCTGAATATAGTTCTCTTACCCCAGTGCTGGTCTCTTCACACAATTTATTAAGAATTTCTTCAGAAAAGCCCTCCTTGATTAGCAGTTCGCAGGGGAGATTTCAGCTTTATGCGCGTTTATAAAAACATATGCGCGCTTGGTGGGATATATGAGCGCTCAAGAAAATATTTGCGCGTTCAGCAGGATTTATGCGCGCTTAAAAAATTTTATGCACGTTCGTCAAAATTCGACAAGAATCCGTAGTTGAAGTAACGAAAAAAGCGCCCAATAAGGCGCTTTTTTGCTTTGTTACTCCTCCAAAACATCTTCCGGACGCCATCCGCGCTGCAGTTCTTTGATTGATAAGCCGAACGTCATCTGGAGGTGCGGATAATCCCTGAAACGTTCCCAGTCTCCGCCCCATTCAAAGCCCAGCTCTTTGGCAATGTCCGCCACTTCAAACCAGTCGCGCCTGCCGTTGCCGTTATCGTCCCGTTCAATATCCCACACCACATTGCCGTCGTCCAATTGCAGCGCAAAGTCGATCGCCAAGCCATAGTTGTGATAGGACTCGCCGCCTCTGGCATAGGTTACGACATTGCCGGAATCCTCCCGGCCCTGTCTGTACAAAGCTTCCTGCTCTTCGACAGAACGGAAGCCGTCTGTAATGACGATGTCGATGCCAATTTCCTCCGTTCTTTCAATCAGCCGGTCCCTGTGTTCAGCGACAATTGGATGAAGGCGTGTAGGCAGTGGCCGTTGCCTCAACTCTTCTCTGAACGCCAATTCTTTTTGTACCCATATGAATAAAAAACCGCCAAGAACCAGTAAAAAAATAATTATAAGAGCGGTTTTCACGTTTTTCAAATTCATTCACCTCTATAATTTCATTGTAGCAAAAAACTTAATAGGGGTATCCTCGCAGAGTTTTTGATACGATAGAAGAAACAGAGAAAAGGAGAGGATACATATGGTCATCGAATTGATGAAATCCCACGCGTCTGTGCGCGATTACAAAGAAAAGCAATTAACACGTGAAGAAGTGAGCGAACTGGTGGAGGCGGCACAGCATGCGGCAACGTCCCATTTTGTGCAAGCGTATTCAATAGTATGGGTGACAGATCCCGAAAAACGAAAAAAACTGGGTGAATTGTCCAAAAATCCAAAGCAAATGGAAGGGGCAGGTGCAGTTTTTCTTATGTGTGCGGATTATAACCGCTTGAAGCACGCGGGAGAAATGCAGAACCAGTCCATCGTCTTTGACCAGGCGGAAAACTTGATCGTAGCGGTGACAGACGTGGGGTTGATGGCTCAGAACCTGGCACTTGCCGCCGAATCAAAAGGGTATGGCATCTGTTATATCGGCGGAGTCCGCAATGATATGCAGGCAATCAGTGACCTGGTCGGTCTGCCGGAAGGTGTTTTCCCGGTTTACGGGTTAACTGTCGGTGTACCGAACGAAGCCAATGAAGTGAAGCCGCGTTTGCCGGTGGAAGCGATTCTGCATGAAAACGAGTACGATGAAGCCAAATACGAAACTTTGCTTCCTGAGTATGATCAAACCTTGAAAAATTATTACGCAAGTCGCGGTTCCAACCAAAAATCAGCGACTTGGAGTGAACAAATGGCGACATTCCTGCGCAAGCCGCGGCGTGAAGATATCCGTGAAGTGGTAGCGAAAAAAGGATACCTTTTCAAATAGTTAGCTCTCTCTGATTTTTCTATTGGTTAAATAGGGAAACAATGAGGAGGGTACTATGAAGAAATGGCTGATTTTATCGGGGATGCTCATACTGGCAGCCTGCAGCAGTGAGAATGGTGAAGAGCTGACGATTGAACCGAAAAAGCTGGAAGCGGAAGAACAAGCGCTTGTGGACTCGACGGCAATGGAGTTCATGGAATACTTCTATTTGAATGGAGAATTCCCGAAAGACTATAATATACAGCTTGAACTGGAACATTATCGCCTGGGGGAGAAAATCGATCCGTTCTCTTCAATGAGCAGCTTTCCGGTGGATTCATTTGACAACGGTTTGTTGGCATTCGGAAAGGCTTCAGATCTGGAAGGGCATACGAGCTTTGTGGTTTCGACGCCTGCAGGGAAAGTTGTGAATTCACATGAAGTCGATGCGCAAGGCGGAATGCTGAGTTCCTGGGGCGGGCTTCTGGAAGACCCGCAAGTGCTGGAAAAAGAGCAGCCGGTCTATGCCGCTTATTATGCCTCAACGTCAGGACAAAGCATGGAAAGCGGCGGGTTTCTCGATGAAAATGGGGCTCTTGATATGATGCGCATTCAGGACCTGGACCATTTCTATGCGTTGGCGATTAGACTTGTTGAGGAGGAGTAAAGATGAGAATCGCTGTATTCGGTGCTACTGGACGAGTCGGCAGTGAAATATTACGACTGGCGCTTGAAGACGGCCACCACGTGAAAGCGTTGGTCAGGAGACGGAAGTTGGATGAACATCCGAACCTGGAAATGATTGTCGGCGATGTGAAAAACCTGGCGGATGTTGCAGCGACCGTTGCTGGAGCAGATGCGGTGTTCAGTGCAATCGGCACCGACCGGACGACGACGTTGACAGAAGCGATGCCGTTGATCATCGCTTCGATGCATGCCAATAACGTCAGGCGCATCATTACCATCGGCACAGCAGGCATCTTGAACAGCCGACTGACGCCCGGGCTTCTTCGCTACCGTGGAGGGGACTCGAAGCGCAAGCTAACATTTGCCGCAGAACAGCACGAAGCGGTTTATCGTTTATTGGAAGAGACCGAATTGGACTGGACCATTGTCTGTCCGACCTATTTGCCGGACGGGGAGGCGCGTGGAGATTACCGCATTGAAAAAGACTTTTTGCCGGAGGGCGGAAAGGAAATCACAGTGGGGGACACCGCGCATTTCGCTTACCGGCAGCTGAAAGAAACGGAGTTCGTGCGTAACCGTGCAGGGATCGCCTACTAAAAGCAGAAGAACTTAAAAACCCCGCAAAAGACAACTTGTCTTTTGCGGGGTTTTGATGTCACGCCGTAACATCGCGCTTCGAGAACATCCAATAGCTGATGGCCATGAAAATAACAAAATAGACAAACAGCACAATGAGCGACATGGTCATCGTAATGTCGGGTACCAGCATCGTCCCTGTATAGTACTGCGTCAAATCAGTATGAGTAAACAAATAGTATTTGACGATTTCGTAATTGCTCAGTAAAAAGACGGCTTGGACTCCTGTGAACATCAGGAATATCGATAAACCGATCGCCAGCGAGCTGGAGCGGAAGACCGTCCCGAGCATGAAAGCGAACGTCCCGATCATCCATGTGCTGGCAAAACTCAAAGCGGCCAGCTTGAGTGCCTGCAGCCAGAAAGAACCTTCCACCACTTCCGAGCCGTCCCACCTCAGGAACACGCCGTCTCCGATGCCAAAAAAGATCAAACCGGCCAGCGCAGTGACAGCAACTGTGATGACGGCCAATAAAACCCCGAAAATCATCGAGGTAATGTATTTGGAAGTCAAGATTTTCCAGCGTTTTACTGGACGCGTAAGCAACATCTTGATTGTCCCTTGTGAAAATTCGGAGGCCACAATGCCGGCGGCGACAACTACCGTAAACAGTGTCACAAGGGATAGCATCAGATGCGAGTCGAGCACTTGCTGCTGCATACTCGTGTATTCGTAAGGCGGCAACTCGTTTTCGAGACGATGCTCGGCAATTGCCAGTTGTTGCTCGTAATACTCTCGTTGGGCATCGCTCAGCTCGGGAGTCGACAGCATCGACTGATTGTTTACCAATTCAGCAGTGACACGGTCTTCCCACCTCTCGTCAATTCCTTCGTTCATCGTCGTGTTGACCCATTTGGTGATTCCCATTCCGGCGAAGAGAATGATGACCAGCAGAATCATCATGATCCAGCTCGATTTTTTGCTCCATAATTTCATCCATTCATTCTGTATGAGCTTGAGCAATTTGGCCACCTCCGGTCATTTCAAGAAATTGATCTTCAAGTGTCGCGCGGTATGGTTGCACAGCGTAGATTTTAGCGCCGGCATTCACCAGCATGTTAACCGCGCCCGGAACGTGTTCGCTTTCCGTATCGACCAAAAATCCCTGCTCGTGCCTGGTGACGGGAAAGCCGATTCCTGTCAGCACTTCTTCGGCCAGTTCCGCCGGTTCTGCCTGTATGTAGTAGCGCGACTGGTGAAGATCGTTGACGTTTTTGATATCGATCAATTCACCGTTTTGGATGACGGCAATGCGGTCGCATAACAACTCGATTTCAGACAATAAATGACTGGAAACGAATACTGCCACGCCATTTTCACTCGCCACTTTCCGCAAATACATCCGGAACTCCCGAATGCCGGCAGGGTCGAGTCCGTTTGTCGGCTCGTCTAAAATCAGGAATTTCGGATCGTGCAAAAGTGCCTGTGCCAAACCGAGGCGCTGGCGCATCCCGAGCGAATATGAACCGACTTTTTCGTTGATGCGATTTTGCATGCCGACTTGTTTTACGACCTCATCGATGCGCTGTTTTGCAATTCCTTTGTGCATACGGGAAAAGTGCAGTAAATTTTTGTAGCCCGACATATACTTATACATTTCCGGATTTTCAACAATGACGCCGACTTTCTGAATGCTTTCTTCGTAATCTTTCTGAATGGAAAGACCATCGATGGTGACATCACCTGAAGTAGGGCGCATCAATCCGACCATCATTCGGATTGTTGTTGTTTTCCCCGCGCCATTCGGTCCGAGAAACCCTGTGACTTGCCCTTTGTATAAATCAAGATTCAAGTTCTTGATGATTTTCTTTTGGCCGATGGTTTTCGACAAGTTTTTTATTTGTACAATCGGTTGTTCACTCATGGTTGTTCACCTGCTTTCGATAAATTTGTCATCCAATTGACGGTGTCCATTCCGGTTTCAGCGCGGATGTCTTCAAGTTGACGGTGCGCCAATACCCTGCCTTTTTGCAATAAAACCAGTTCGTCCAACAAAATTTCCACTTCCCGGATCTCATGTGTCGACAGGATCAACGTCTGCCATTCCAGATCAGTGAATTGAATGAGGCCTTTCACCAAGTCTGCCCGAACCATCGGATCCATGCCGGAAAAAGGTTCGTCCATTACATAATAACGGGCTTCACGGCCCAAAGTTGCAGCCATTTTAACGCGTCCCCGATTTCCTTTGGACAGTTTCGCCATCTTGGATGATAAAGAAACGTTTAAGAAATCCAATACTTCTTTTGCTTTTCGTTCATTGAAATCGGAAAATTGGCTGCGGTAATAATCGAATAATTCACCAACTGTGAAAAAAGGATAGAACAAGTCGGCGTCCGGCAAATAAGCGAGCTGTTCGGCAATTTTGCGGTCTGCAGGCTGTCCGTCAATGTGGATAGTGCCGGACGATAAGCTGCTGACGCCTGCAATGCATTTCAGCAGCGTCGATTTGCCGCTGCCATTTTCTCCGGCAATGCCGATAATTTTGCCAAGCTCCAGTGTCAGCGATAATTGTTTGAGCGCTTGCGTTCGGCCGTATGATTTTGATGCATTATTAACATGGATCAAGACAATTCCCTCCTGACAAGTTCTGAGATTTCCTCCCGGGAAAAACCGTAAGCTTCCAGACTTGTGATAAATGACTGGACGAGTGTCGATTTCATGTCTTCCCGAAGTTTTTCCAGCCGCTTTTGATCTTCTGTTACGAACGATCCTTGTCCCCGCTTTGTTTCCGTAATTCCCATAGATTCCATCTCCTTGTAAACCCGCTGTATGGTGTTGGCATTGACGCCGGCTTCCACTGCGTATTCCCTGACGGAAGGCAGCTTATCGCCGGGTTTTCGGGTACCGCGAATAATGTCACCTGACAGGCGGTCGATCAGCTGCTGGTAAATCGGCTTGTTCTTGTCAAAGTCGAGCGTCATGTCAAACCCTCACTTTCTTCTCGAACCAATAAGCTGAAAGCAGGTACAACAGAGAAAGCAAAACCATGGTTACGATCAATTGACCAAACGGAAAAGTGGCAGATTGCTCAGTTGAAATCACCAGGTTTCCATAAGTTGTTGAAAAACCGGACAGCGTATCCAAGCCGGATAAATCAATCACCCAAAAATTCGCCACTGCCTTGTAAATCCCTGTTTCCTGGAAAGTGCTCCACAAATCGAGAAAAACAAAGAAAAGGCCAAACGTCACAATATAAGCGAAGCCGCCGATTTTCGGCTTTATTGAAAAAAAGATTGTCATGAAAAAATAAAAGACAATGGAAATTCCAACAGCATACACGAGAATTACTACAGAGAAGAAACCACCCGAAGGAATCAGTTCCGAGAGGCTGGATAATTCCGGCGCCATCCATAAAGCCGCCAAAGCGATGACACCCGCCCAAGTGAATGACACCACAGTGGCTGCAATTGCGATGAAAAACTTGCTGGCGTTTATTTTGTGGATGGAAGCAGTGGAATGGAAGAAAATATCCGGCCGATCCATCTCTTTTGTGAACAGGATTGCGAGTAGCACAAGCGGGAGCAATAAATGCAATGCCATTATGGTAAGTGCGAATATTAAAATCCCCTGCCACACTTCCATCGGGTAAAAGAAAGCGACAAGAATCGGGATCGTCACGTCAAGCAGCAATGCAAGAAGCACGTGGCTTTTGATAAGAGTCCAATCCTTTTTCATCAAACCGCGCAATTGCCTCATAAATTATACCTCCTCAGTTCTAGTGTTCTAGTTAAATAGTACACTCTACCGTAAAGCCTGTAAAGCGACTTATTGAAAAATTGCATATTGTAGAAGAAATGAGGGAATAGAAAGAGCAACAGCAGAAAAAGTGGAGGGATATCCGATGAAAGAACTGCAGGATAAAGAACAGGTGTTAATGGCTTTTTACACACAATACTACAAAGGCGCAACGCTGGAAGACATTAAACAGCTGGATCGTCACTTGTCACAGGAAATCGGTGAAGAGCGCTACAGAGAAGCTATGAAAGCTCTGAAAGAAGAAGGATTGATTTTTGGCATGGACGAAGTCGAGGCACGGGAAAAAGATGGCGTGGACAGTCCGATGGCCACCAACGAAGGGATGCTTTATGTCCATGACGTGTTGAACCTGCAGTCCTATACAGTGGAAGACCATCAGCTGGACTACCTGGAGAACAACTTGAAAACCAGCAACCTGGAATTCACTTTAAAGCCGGTTAAAGATTACATTTACGGAGTCATCAACGAACAGGCGGAAAAAAAGCCGAACGAAAACTCACCTTAAAGAAAAAGTGGTTGTCCTAAACGGTGAAGTGGCTGACTTTTAAGTTTCTAAAAATAAAATACAAAACAGGCGGGAAAGCGAATCGTTTTCCCGCCTGTTTTAAATGCTGTTATCATTTCTGTGGGGCTACTTCTGCAGATTTTACATAAACTCACCCTTTGCTAGTCAGTGAGCAAGGCTGTTTGGAGTGGAAGCGGCGACTCCAGCGGGACCAGCGCGAGCTGAAGACACTGGACTGAGCGAAGCGAGGGAAGCGGCTGAAGCCGTGCCCGCGGAAAGCGTCCGCTGTAACGGAAAACAGCAGCTTACCTTTTGTGACAACTTCTGTTCAATTCAGTCCATCAAAGTTCCAGCACAAAAAATGCGAGAAAAATGGTCATGACGACCAGCACATTTGTGACCAATGCTGCGCGCTTCCCGACGGGTTCTTCCAAAGCCGGAATCCGGTCGACCAGTTTCATTAACCCCATAATAAGGGCGACGAGCAGCAGCAATGTGACAATCAAATTCATATCGTACACTTTCACATCAATAAAACGGATAAAAACCACTGAAAAAGCGAGTACCATGCCATTGACTAAATTCTTTCGTTTCATAAAAACTCCCTCAATTCGTTTTCCAGGAAGGGCTGGGCTGATAATAATTTGGTGAATTCCTGATAGCGCTCGAATTGGCCGGGTGCCGGTTTCTTGCCGGTTTGGTAAGCGCGAATCAGGATGTTTTTCGGTGTGTGTTCCATATCGATGAATTCCATCAGCTGTGTTTCGTAACCGACCAGCGACAGGAGCTCCGCACGGATGGAATCGGTTGCCAATGCGCTGAAGCGTTCTTTGATCAAGCCGTGCTGCAGCATAATATCCAGTTCAGGGGCAGCAAGCTGGCTGTTCAGTTCGTGCTGGCAGCAAGGTACACTTAAAATGACGCTGGCGTTCCATTTTACTGCTCGGGACAATGCCATATCTGTTGCCACGTCACAGGCATGAAGTGTCACGACCATGTCGACGGCTGATTCTTCGTTGTAATCATTGATGTCCCCGACAAGAAACTCCAGCTGTTCATACTGCAAGTCTTCGGCAATCCGCCGGCATTCTTCAATAACCTCTTTTTTCAGGTCAAGCCCTGTGACACGCAGGTCCAACCCTTTTTCAATCCGCAAATAATGGTACAGCGCAAACGTCAAATAGGATTTTCCGGAACCAAAGTCAAGAATGCGGACAGTCCGGTCTTTCGGCAGATGCACAAGGGAGTCGTCGATAAATTCGATAAAGCGGTTGATTTGGCGGAATTTATCGTATTTCTGCTTTTTCACCTTGCCATCGGCATTTTGGACGCCAAGGCGGACAAGAAACGGATACGGGATGCCGTCTTCCAGCAAATACTGTTTCTTTCGGTTGTGCGAAAGTTCGGCCGCTTTTGTTTCGGTCTGCTCCGACTTCCACGACACTTTGAATTTTTTCGACAGCTGAACCTGGATTTTTTCATCTGTGAATTGGAATAGCCCCTGTCGAAATTCACCGAATAATTTTTCGAGCTCGGCTGCCGCTTCAACCACCGTCAAGTTTTTATGTTTCAGCACGTGTTCATGCTGATATTCAAATTGGATATAGTAGCTGTTCTTAATCTCAACGGGCTTCAGTTTAATCCGCTTTATGTCATTCGACTTCAGGCGCGGCTGGCTGATGGTGGCGGATACCAGCTCCTGACGTTCGAGGCGCCCGGTCAATTGTTCATGCATTGTGTGTAGTTCCATTGCAAATCCTTTCCTTAAAACATAATACGTTCAGTTTATCACGATTATGGTAAAAAGAGTGACTGCAGCGCTCTTCCGAAGAATCGAGGAGGGACAGACAGCAGTGAAGGGAATGTTTTTGGAAAAGAGAATGTTTTTTTCCTGTTTAACAAGGCAAAAAAGAGGGCAAAGAGTACAGTAAGGAAAATCTTGAAATAAGGATATTTCTCGACTTTAGTAGCCAGTCAAGGACTTAACACGAAAAGGAGAGGTAAAATGTCTAACGTCAAACTAGCGATTATTTATTACAGTTCCACAGGGACCAACTACCAAATGGCAAAGTGGGCCGAAGAAGCAGCGAGCGGCGCAGGTGCTGAAGTGAAACTTGCGAAAGTAAAAGAAAATGCACCTATGGCAGCAATCGAATCAAACCCTGCCTGGAAAGAACATTACGAAGCAACGCAGGACGTACCGGAAGCGGAACCTGATTTACTGGAATGGGCAGACGCCATCATTTTCAGTGTTCCGACTCGTTTCGGTCATGTGACTTCCCAGTTCCAGCAGTTTCTCGATACGACCGGCGGACTGTGGGCACAAGGCAAACTTGCCAACAAAGTGGTAAGCGCCATGTCTTCCGCGCAAAACCCGCATGGTGGTCAGGAAGCGACAGTTCTGGCGGTTTATACGACCATGTACCACTGGGGCGCGATTGTCGCTTCTCCAGGATATAATGATCCAGTATTGTTTAAAGCAGGAGGAAATCCATACGGAACAAGCGTCACCGTCGATCAGGACGGAAATATGGTGGAAGATGTGGAAGATGCAGTTAAGTTCCAGGCAGAGCGCACTGTCCAAGTGGCGCAATGGGTCAAAAACGGCCAAAACCAATAAAATCGGCTGTTGTACAGAGCAGGTGAGCAGCGTTTGTTGCTGCCTGCTCTTTTTGGTTTTCAGAAAGGAGTGGACTGCATGCAATTTTGGCTTAGCCTTTGCTTTGCAATAGGACTTGCTGTTATCCATCTTTCTTCAAAAAACATGAAATTTTTGGATGTTTTGCCACGGAGTCGTTTTCTGTCTGCAGCCGGCGGCATTTCAGTGGCCTATGTTTTCCTGCACTTATTGCCGGAACTGGGTGTGTTCCAGGAACATCTTCAAGGAGAAGTGGAAAACAGCGCATGGAGCTTTTTGGAAAGTCATATTTACTTGGTCGCCATGCTTGGACTGGTCCTTTTTTATGGGTTGGAGCAAATGGTGAAATCATCCAAGCGCCGCAATGAGAAAGCAAAGACGCAAAGGTCTTCAGCCGGTGTATTTTGGGTGCATATCGGTTCGTTCACTTTGTATAATGGCGTAATCGGCTATTTGCTGGTTCATGAAGAGTATGAGAGCCATTGGGGCATGCTTTTTTTCTTCATCGCTATGGGGGTTCATTTTGTCACCAACGATAAAGGGCTCAGGTCCACTCATAAAGAAGATTACGATAAATATGGCCAGTGGCTTTTAACAGCGGCAATCCTGATCGGTTGGGGAATCGGCGCGCTTTATGAAGTAAACGAACTCATCATTTCTTTTCTTGTCGCATTCATTGTGGGAGGCGTCGTGTTGAACGTTCTGAAAGAAGAATTGCCGGAAGAACGGGAAAGCAGCTTTTCCGCCTTCTTCACAGGCCTGATCGCTTATTCGATCTTGTTGCTGCTGTGAGCGTCCTGACTGTTCAGGCAGCAGAAGAGGCCAGTGCAGTGCAGATGGAGAAGACAGCAAACGAACCTGTAAGGTTTTCCTTACAGGTTTTTTGCTGTTGAACAATCACCTGGATTTTGTGAACAAAACTGTAACAAACGATGGATTGAATAAGCATTTCGCGGGCGCCTGCAACGGGTTTTGAAGCGTCGTGCTTTATAATAGAAGAAGCGGCAACAAAGAGAAATTCCACTCAACAGGGGCTCATCCCTGCTGGGTGTTCGTTGAACCTATCGTGCTTTTATGGGCAGTTGATCTTCCGCTTGCTGAAACGGGAGTCTTGCTGTCCGTTACGGTGGAATAAAAGGAGAGAACGCAATGGGCGACTTGAAACGGCTGGCATTTGAACAGAAAAAAAGCATCGTTTTATTGACGGTGGCTTCGTTCGTAAAAGGTGCAGCCACTATTTTACAGGCGTTATTCTTTGTTTTGATTGCTGACGGTGTTTTTTTGCAAGGTGCATCATTTGAAGAAATCCTTCCCATGCTGGGAGGGCTGCTCGGGGCGATTTTGCTGAGGGCGGCAAGCGGCTATTCAATCGGTCGGACAGGGGTGGGACTTTCCACTCAAATCAAAGAAAAGTTAAGAATTAACTTAATCCAGTCATTTGCGGCTGATCCGCTGCAGGCGTCAATTCAGGGGCAGTCAGGCCAAAAAGTGAGTTTGCTGTTGGATGCAGTCGATGAAATGGACGGGTTTTTCCGTCATTACATCCCCCAATTACTCCAGAGTTACATCATTCCGGTCATCCTGTTGGCGGCGATTTTTGTCCTGCATTGGCCAACAGGTGTCATTATTCTGATCACTGCGCCGTTTATTCCGGTATTCATGGCCATTGTGGGAAAACGGACGAAAGAAAAAGCGGACGAGCAAATGGAAAAGCTGGGGCAATTTTCCGGTACATTCCTGGACGTCCTGCAGGGTTTGACCACACTGAAATTGTTCGGGCAAAGCGACAAGCAAAAACAAGTAATCCAAAAAAGCAGCCTGGGATTCCGGGATTCGACAATGGAAGTTTTGAAATCAGCTTTTTTGTCTTCGCTTATGCTCGAGTACATTTCCATGCTGAGCATCGGGATTATCGCACTTGAAATTGGGTTAAGGCTGGTAGTGTTTCAAAATATCACATTTTTCACAGCCTTTTTTGTCTTGATCCTGGTGCCCGATTTCTTTACCATGCTGAAAGATTTCGGAAGCGCCTTTCATACAGCGCGGGGCAGTATAGCGGCTGCCAACCGGCTGGCGCTGCATATGGAGCAGCAGCCGGAAGCCGTGAAATGGGGAGACCGCCAGCTGTCCTTGAATCCTCCTCATGTTTCATTGGAGGGGGTATCGTTCCAATACGGCGAAAAAACTGCACTCCGGGACCTCGACCTTGAAATTCCCCCTTACAGCCAAGTGGCGATCATCGGAAAAAGCGGAGCCGGAAAAACGACTTTGTTGCATATGATTGCGGGTTTATTGAATCCTTCGAAAGGCGAGCTTACTATCGATGGCATGCAACGACAGCAAGTGGATGAAACTTCGTGGTTTGACCAGGTCAGTTATATTTCCCAACACCCTTATTTGTTTTCGGGCACCATCGAAGAAAATATCAAAATCGGTGTTACAAGGGAGACGGCAACCGATGAAATTATAGAGGCAGCCGAAAAAGCCGGTATTGCGGAAATGGTTGCCACATTGGAGGAAGGCTTTCAGACACCCATTGGAGAAGCGGGGCGCGGATTGTCCGGTGGGGAAAAGCAGCGGATCGCGTTGGCGAGGGCATTTTTGAAAAACCCTTCTATTGTCCTTTTTGATGAACCGACTACGGGATTGGACTTAAAGACTGAACAGATTTTACAAACCTCACTCGCTGAACTAAGGAAAAATGCTACGGTCATTACAGTGGCCCATCGCTTGCATACCATCAAGCATGCCGATTTCATCGTATTGCTGAATGAGGGAAAAGCGGTGGCGCTTGGCACACACGATGAATTACTGGGCAACAGTGACCTTTATCGGGAAATGATTTCGATACAGCAAGGAGAAGGTGTGCGATGAAGGAATTAAAAAACGTTTTCCTCTTAACATTGAAAGAAAAAAGAGACGTGACACTGGCCGTTTTCTTTGGTTTTTTGGCTGGAATAGCGGGAGTCGCCCTGCTAGCTTCCAGCGGTTATTTGATCTCCAAAGCAGCCTTGACAAACCAGATGACAACGCTGGTTGTCATGGCCGCATGCCTGAAATTATTCGGACTCGTGGCAGCGCTGAGCCGTTATGCAGAGCGGTTGTTTTCACATCGCGCCACTTTCACAATGTTGAGCCATCTGAGAACTTCTTTTTTTGAGAAACTGTCGCCACAGGCACCGGCGATCTTCCACAAGTATCGAAGTGGTGATCTTTTGGCGCGGATTGTCGGTGACGTAGAAAGCCTGCAGAACTTTCTGCTCCGCATATTGTATCCGCCGGTTGTGCTGGCCATCGTTTTTCTGAGCACCATTTTCTTTGCTTCATTTTTTTCCATTGCCATTGCGGCAGTTCTGATGATTGGTTTGTTGGTGACGGTGGTGATGGTGCCGGCCATTTTTTCCTGGAAAAGACGCAAGATGGATTCAGCGGTCAGAGAAAGCCGCAGTGCATTATCGACAGAAACCGCTGAATTCCTGTATGGCTTTCGGGATTTGAAAATCCACCAGCAACTGAGTGACAGGGAGAAGGAGCTGACATCCATCGCTAAAAGGTACAGCGCGGAACAAAAAAGAGAAGGGCTGGAAGAAAATTTCGGCCAGTCGCTTAATGGGACGGTCTCTCTTTTGGTGTCTTGGGCAGTGCTGGGTCTGGGTGCATACCTGGTGGCTTCAGGACAGTTGGATGGTTTGTACTTGGCCATGCTGGCGATGATTTCCCTTGCGGTTTTTGAAAATGTGGCACCGATGGCTGTATTTCCGGCGCATTTTGAAAATAACCGAAAAGCTGCACTTCGACTGGATGGCATTACCGAAAAATCGACAACTGAAGAGCGTCGAGGAGAATTGGCTGCAGGGCCGCTTGGAGTGTCGCTGAATCATGTAAGCTTCCATTACCCGGGCGAACTGAGGCCGGCGATTGACGAAGCGTCACTGTATATAGCACCTGGCACCAAAACGGCCATTGTCGGACCGAGTGGTTCCGGAAAGTCGACGCTGATGCAATTATTGCTGGGCATAATAAAGGCGGATAACGGGACTGTAACATTCGGAAATCAGTCAATCAGTGACATTAGCCAAGAAGAACTGTGGGCCAGTATGAATATTGTGCTGCAGGAAAATCACTTTTTCCATGGCACCATCCGAAGCAATCTGCTGATCGCCAATGAGCAGGCCACTGATGAACAAATGGTGGAGGCGCTGAAAAAAGTCCAGTTGGATTCTTTTGCTCTGTCGATGAAAGTAGAGGAAAAAGGGGGGAATTTATCAGGGGGTGAGAAGCAGCGGCTCGCCATCGCACGTGCCTTATTGAAAGGCGGTTCTTTCTGGCTGCTTGACGAACCGGTGTCTTCCGTCGACAACATGACTGCGCGGCGTATCTATCAACAATTATTCGACCGTGGTGCAAATGACACTTTTGTGCTCATCAGCCACGAGTTGGCCGGCCTTGAGAAAATGGATCAAATCATCGTCATGGAACAGGGGCGTATCAAAGAAGCCGGAAGCTATGATAAGCTCATGGCGCAAAAAGGTTATTTCCATGGTTTGAAGCAAATTGAAAAAAGCATTCTGTCTTCATAAAAAAGGTCTGCAGTCGTGATGCTGCAGACCTTTTGGTTATTTTAAAAGCAGGTTCTTGTCCTTTTTTGCATCTTCCAGCTTCATCTGCTCAAGCTCAAGGCGCATTTTCTGTGTCTCGATGACATAATTCTCATGCTTCAATTTTTCCAGCTCCAATTCGGTTTCAATCCGTTTGTTCTTAAGTTTTTCCTGCGTCTGGAAATGGGAAGTGATAATGGCTGCGAGCGGAATCGAGAAAACCATTATGACAGCGACCATGCCTGTCATATAGCCCACCTCTCTTTCGAATTTTCTGATTACTTCCATTATACATGGATTCCGGGGAAAGAAAAGCAACGTTCCTTCTGAATACATGACAAGTGTCATGTATAAACCATGCGTTTGTGTCTTTTTTGTCCCTGTCCAATTCTATAAGATGAAGTTAACAAGTTATCCGGACGGAAAGTTCGGTTAGGAGGAAAGAACATGAGTAAAGAGAAAACAGCTCAACTGCGTAAATTTGTGAAACCTTTTGAACAAGCAGATGTTAAAGCAAGTGTCAGACAAATGGCGAACACTATTCCTCCGTTTCTGGTCTTATGGTTTTTGGCTTACCAGGCGTTGGACGTTTCGATTTGGTTAACCATTGCCTTATCTGTCATCGCGTCAGGATTTGTGGTTCGGATCTTCATCATTTTTCATGACTGCACACATGGTTCATTTTTCAAAAACAAGAAAGCGAACGCAATTGTCGGTACGATTACAGGCATTATGACACTTTTCGCTTATGAGAAGTGGAAACGCGAACATACGATTCATCATGCTTCCAGTGGTAATCTTGATAAGCGCGGAGTCGGTGATATCTGGGTTATGACAATCGAAGAATATGTGGAAGCTTCAAAATGGGAACGTTTCAAATACCGTATGTACCGCAATCCGTTGGTAATGTTCGGGTTAGGGCCATTGTTCCTTGTATTGGTCTCCAGCCGCTTTAACCGTAAAGACGCCCGTAAGAAAGAACGCAACAATACGTATTTGATCAATGTCTCGCTCGTGGTCATTTACTCTCTCCTGATCTGGGCGATCGGTTGGCAGGCATTCCTGATTGTGCAAGGTACAACCATGTTCACCGCTGGGGCTCTTGGGATTTGGTTGTTCTACATCCAACACACGTTCGAAGATTCGTATTTTGAAGACGAAAGTGAATGGGATTATGTAAAAGCGGCTGTAGAAGGCAGCTCTTACTACCATCTTCCAAAAGTATTGCAATGGGTAACAGGGAATATCGGTTTCCACCATGTGCACCATTTGAGCCCACGGGTTCCGAATTACAACCTGGAAAAAGCGCATACGTCGACACCGCCGCTTCAGCAGGCAACGACCATCACGCTTAAAACCAGCTTGAAATCTCTGCGTTATAAAGTCTATGATGCAAAAAACAAAACCTTTGTCACGTTCAGAGACATCAAGCATCTGCTGAACGAAGACAAATTGCCGGCATAACGGTTAGGAGAAAACCATTCAATAATGAATGGTTTTTTCTTTTGTGTTTACTTTGGTATGATAAAGAAGACTAGAACAAGTAGGAGGCGCTTATGCAAAGCTGGTATCAGATATTCCCGAAAAACCCGTGGCTCAGCTTATATGCATGGGTCATCTTTTGTATGTTGCCATTCTTTTTTATTTTTAGGTCCTCGTCTACCACAGAAATTGCCATTGGCATTTTGTTGTTGCTGCTGTTTTTTGTGGCGTATCGGCTTTCTTTTAATTCGAAGACCGGTTTTGTGTATGTATGGGTCAGCATTGAAATCCTGATCAATATCGCTATGACTTTTTTGTTCGGCTATATTTACCTGTCCATCTTTTTGGCATTTTTTATCGGCAATATCCGGAACAAGATCGGTTTTTTCATTGTCTATGGCATACACATCGGCACGACAATCATTGCAATCGCCTTTGGTGTCATTGAACACAGTGAATTGTACATTACGCAGTTGCCGTTTATTGTACTGAGTGTTGTCGGTGTGATTTTATTGCCGTTCAACACATACAATCGCAACAAGCGGGAAAAGCTTGAAGGCCAACTGGAAGATGCCAATAAACGAATATCCCAATTGGTGGTTATTGAAGAACGGGAACGGATCGCCCGTGATTTGCATGATACATTGGGCCAAAAATTATCACTGATCGGTTTAAAAAGTGATTTGGCCGGGAAGCTGCTTTATCGGGATCCCGAGTCTGCTTTAAATGAAATCGCCGATGTCCGGCAAACTGCCAGAACCGCTTTAAAGGAAGTGCGCGAGCTTGTATCGGATATGCGTGGCATGAAGCTTGAAGATGAGTTGCTGCGTGTTCAGCAGATCCTGAAGGCAGCCGAAATCGATTTTGTGTTATATGGCAGCCCCAAGCTGAAAAACACACCTTTACTGGTGGAGAATGTTTTGAGCATGTGTCTGAAAGAAGCTGTCACCAATGTGGTAAAGCACAGCCAGGCAACCCGCTGCACGATATTGATCAAACAAAAGCGGGACGAAGTTTTGGTACAGGTGCAGGACGACGGCATCGGCGTGCCGGAAGGCGGCAGTTTAACGCAGGGGAATGGACTGGCAGGAATGCGGGAGCGCCTGGAATTCATCAACGGTTCCGTGGACATCAGCACGATGGATGGCACAACGCTGAATATTCGGGTACCGAATGTGATTCTCTATAATTCAAAGGGGGCATTATCATGATTCGAATTGTATTGGCGGAAGATCAACGAATGATGCTGGGCGCACTTGGATCTTTACTGGATTTGGAAGAAGACATGGAAGTGGTCGGCAAAGCGGGGAACGGAGAAGAAGCAATCTCACTGGTGGAGAAACACCAGCCGGATATTTGCATTATGGATATCGAAATGCCTGTAAAAAGCGGGTTGGACGCTGCCGAAAGCTTAAAAGACCACCCATGTAAAGTCATTATTCTAACGACGTTTGCCAGATCAGGCTATTTTGAGCGGGCCCGAAAAGCAGGAGTCAGCGGTTATTTGCTGAAAGACAGCCCAAGTGAAGATTTGGCAACTTCGATTCGTTCCATCATGGATGGGCGGCGCGTTTATGCACCGGAACTGGTGGACCTTGCCTACAGCGATGAAAATCCTTTGACGGAGCGGGAAAAGCAAGTAATGGAATTGATCGCTGAGGGACGCAGCACAAAAGAAATCGCCAAGGAGCTGTTCATCACAACCGGCACGGTCCGGAACTACATTTCAACCATCCTGGACAAACTGGACGTCGGCAATCGGATCGAAGCGATTTCCCGTTTTAAAGAAAAAGGCTGGTTTAAGTAAAATCCCGCTGTCGACTGACAGCGGGATTTTACTTTTCACGTTTTGGGCGCTTGCGCTTTTCTTATCTCAATCTTCATATAACTTGTCTTCGAGTTTGCCGTCTCCTGTGTAAATGTGCAATTCACCATTATGTTTGTTGACGTAACGCTTAGCTTCTCCCATCAACTCTTCTTTCGTTTCTTCAATTAAAATCGCTTTTTTGCTGTCTTTCTTCTTCAGTTGCCATCCGTCATCATGGGACCTGATTTCGTAGACTGGCTGTTCTTCGTCACCTTCCACGTATTTTTGTGCCTGCGCCGTTGCAATTGAAATGGCCCGCCCTTCATCGTAATCATCCCGGAGTAATGCATTGGCGATTTCAATGGCTTTGTTGCGGACTTCGCTGTTCAGATTTTTAAACGAATCGGGATAATCATCTTTGCTCCATGGCATCTTAATCGCCTCCTTTGCCTCCTGTTTCCCTTTTCAATTTGGCGATAAACCAAATATTGACTGGTATTAAAGACTCACAATGTTACAATGGTGTGGAAGGGGGAGATAAGATGTCAGATTTAACTTATCAAATCATAGCGCTAATTATTTACCTCATCGCTATGCTGTTCATTGGCTGGTACGCGTATCGCAAAACAGTCAACTTGTCAGATTACATGCTTGGAGGAAGAGGTCTCGGGCCTTCCGTTGCCGCTCTGAGCGCAGGGGCATCCGATATGTCGGGCTGGCTCTTGATGGGACTTCCGGGCGCTATTTACGTCAGCGGCCTGGTTGAAATTTGGATTGCAGTCGGTTTAACGATCGGTGCATATCTCAACTGGTATTTGGTAGCACCACGATTACGGGTCTATTCATTGGTTACAAAAGATTCGATTACAATTCCAAGCTTTTTGGAAAACCGTTTGAGAGATAGTTCGCGTTTATTGCGAATCGTTTCTGGTATTATTATTCTGATCTTTTTCACTTTTTATGTGTCATCAGGAATGGTTGCCGGAGGCGTCTTTTTCGAAAGCTCGTTCGGCATGAGCTACCAGACAGGCATGGTCGTAGTAGCGGCTGTTGTCGTAGCTTATACACTTTTTGGAGGGTTTCTTGCGGTCAGCTATACTGACTTTGTGCAGGGCCTCATGATGTTCCTCGCATTGCTTGCAGTTCCTGCACTCGGTATTTTTGCAACCGGCGGGTTCAGCGAAACTGCGGACAGCATCCGCTCAGTCGACCCATCGCTTTTGAGCTTCGGAACAGGTGCTTCGACAATCGCCATCATTTCCGCTTTGGCATGGGGACTTGGCTATTTCGGCCAGCCGCATATCATCGTCCGCTTTATGGCGATTAAAACCCTGGGAGAAGTTCGCCAGGCTCGCCGCATCGGAATCGGCTGGATGATCATCAGTTTGCTCGGAGCCACAGCTACGGCATTGATCGGGATCGCTTATTTCCAGCAGAATCCTGGCGCTGAATTGACGGATCCTGAAGCGGTATTCATCGCGCTTGGACAGATTCTGTTCCATCCATTGGTCGCCGGTTTAATGCTCGCTGCTGTTTTGGCTGCGATCATGAGTACGATTTCGTCTCAATTGCTGGTTAGTTCATCAGCATTGGTGGAAGATTTGTACAAAATCGTTGTAAGAAAAGAGTCATCTGATAAAGTGATTGTGAACTTAGGCCGCTTGGGCGTGCTGCTTGTTGCGTTAATCGCGGCATATCTTGCCTGGGAACGGAATGCCACCATCCTTGACTTGGTAGCTTATGCGTGGGCAGGATTTGGGGCAGCATTCGGACCGCTTATCCTGTTGTCATTGTTCTGGCGCCGATTCACGGCCTGGGGCGCATTGGCCGGTATGATTGTTGGTGCAGTTACAGTCATTGCCTGGGATTTGATCGGGACAGTTGAAGGAGATGAAGGCGCAACTGCTGCGACGAACTTCATTGGCAGCGTCTACGAAATCATTCCTGGCTTTATCCTGTGCTTGCTAGTGGCATGGCTGATCAGCTTGGTGACATTCAAAGACGATGCAGAAATTACTGCAGAATTTGACGAAACACAAAGATTGATCGAAGAAGACAAGTAAACGACAGACAAAAAAGACTTCAAAACTCTCTCGAGGAGGTTTTGAAGTCTTTTTGTTATCTTCGTTTTTGTTTGCTTGCTTCTTTTTCAAGTCTTCTGAATTGGCGTAAATCCGATTTTTTGATCGGCGGTGCTTCGTTGCGAATAATTTTCACAAATGCCCACACCATCATCAGCAGCAGAACCGTAAATGGCAGTGCTGATATCAAGGAAGCGGTTTGCAAGGCTTCGAGTCCTCCTGCGTAAAGGAGAACAGCGGCAATTGCGGACATCAGAACCCCCCAGACAATTTTGAAAACAGTAGGTGGATTCAAACTGCCATAGCTTGTCATACTGGCAAGTATATAAGTTGCGGAGTCAGCAGAAGTGACTAAGAATGTAAAAATCAGCAATATAGCGAGAATTGACATGAGCACTGCTAAAGGAAGCACGTCGAATGTCTGGAACAACGCAGAGGTGAGATCTGCATCTACAGCTTCTGCAATGGCTGTTCCTGCATTCAAGTCATACCAGAGTGCTGTTCCGCCGAAGACGGCGATCCATACACAGGCGATGGCGGGTGGAATGACAAGTACGCCCATAACGAATTCACGGATTGTCCGCCCTCTTGATACACGTGCCACAAAAGCACCGACAAAAGGTGACCAGGCAATAGCCCATGCCCAGTAAAAAATCGTCCAGCCAAGCACCCAGTCGCCGCCTTGATAAGGTTGCAGGCGTAAACTGTAGGAAACGAAGTTTGTAATATAGTCGCCGATTGCCAATGTGAAAGTTTCCAGGATGAATACAGTAGGTCCGGCGATAAAGACGAATACCATCAACACCAACGCCAAGCCCAAGTTCAGGTTACTTAAATAGGCAATCCCTTTATGTAGCCCGGTAGAAGAGGAAAGTGTGTAGGCCAGGAACATGACACCGATGATGGATAATTGGACGGTAAATGAGTTTCCGGTGCCAAAGACGGCGTCCAATCCACCGTTCATCTGCAGGACGCCAAGTCCCAGGGAAGTGGCAATTCCCATGACCGTAGCGATAACGGCCAGCGAATCAATGGAATGTTTTATCAGCGGCTTGTTGCCGACTACCGGCTCCAGTGCCGTTGACACCAAACCGGATTTTTTCTTGCGGAATTGAAGAAACCCGATTACCAGTCCGACAATTGCGAAGACCGACCACTGGCTGACACCCCAATGGAAAAAGGAATAGCCCATTGCAATCCGTGCCGCTTCTTCAGTTTGTGCTTCGTTGCCAAAAGGAGTCGTAAAGAAATGACTCATCGGTTCAGCTACTCCCCAAAAGACAAGACCTGCACCAAAACCGGCAGAAAACAGCATGCCGATCCAGGTGAAGAAAGGGAATTCCGGACGGTCGGTGTCAGCGCCCAGACGAATACTGCCGTATTTGCTGATGGAAATCAGCACTAAAAAGAGAATGATGATAAAGACGGCAAGCAAGTAGAACCAGCCAAAGTTCAATGTTGTGAAATTAAATAAAGAACCTGCCACGCTGCCAAATTCTTCAGGCATAAATGCCCCCAAAATGACGAGCAGTAAAATAACTGCCGTGGAAACGATAAAAACAGGATTTCCAAATAGTTTTTTATCCATGATGACCTCCCGATTAATATCTGTTTATCTTTCCATATACCCTAGCCTACCGAACATAAATCCAAAAAACCAGTTGTTTTACAAAAAAAGGAGGTTTCTGTTTGAAATTCATCTATTTTTCGGACTATTAGTTTACGATAAGATAGTAGAATAAATCGAAAAGCTGAATAAAAAGGTTCAGCTTTTCGATACAGTCAGGAAAAGAGGGATGATATGTATTTGGATCATGTTGTACATTTTGTTGACAAGACACCGCAACAGACAGCAGATTTCTGGCAAAGACTTGGATACCCGGCATTGGTGGGCGGGCAACACCTGAAATGGGGCACCCATAACGCATTGCTTTATGGAAAGGATTGCTATATTGAGTGGTTGGCAATACGAGACCTGCAAACGGCGGAAGACGCCAACCATCCATTGGTCAATTTGTTTTTGAACGACAGAAAAGGGTTTGGCACCGTTTGTTTGAGGACCGCCTCGATTGCAGAAGTCAATGAGCGATTGCTGGCGGACGGCATACGAACTTCCGGAGTGATGGATGCGGAACGGCAAACCAGTACCGGTGATTTGATACGATGGAAATTGCTGTTTATAGAAGAACCGATTTCCGAGGGCTTGCCGGCTCCCTTTTTTATCGAATGGGAAGAGGATGATGAAACACGTTATGAAAACCTGCGGTCAGCCGGAATGGCAAGTCCGGCCAGTGAAAGCATGGAAATCGAAAGATGTGTTTTCGGTGTGCATGATACAGAAGCCAGTGAAGAAAGGTGGCGCACCATTCTCGGTGGAGACCTTCAATTGGAAAACTGTCTGTTAACATTCCAGCAGACAGACCGTCCGCAAGAACGGCTTGAGCAGGTCCGTTTCAAAGATGGTACACAAAAGGTGGCTTTTGAAGAAGGGGTTTACTGCCTGCCACCGTCCGGGAATAATAAAGGCAGTAATTGAAAAGGCCGGAAGCGGCAGTTTCTGTGAACGGATAGGAGGAGCATGGATGGATTTATTAATCGAAAGAGCCATATTGGTTGGCGTGCAGTTGCAGCAGGACCTCCATTTTGAATATGAAATGGAAGAGCTGCGCAATTTATCGGAGGCCTGCAATGTAGAGGTGCTGGGAGAAGTTCGGCAAAATTTAGAGCGAATCAACCCTTCGCATTACGTAGGAAAAGGGAAAGTCGAAGAGATTAAAGCTTTTTATGACGAAACGGATGCCAACCTGGTCATCTTCAACGATGAGCTGAGCCCTTCTCAAATCCGCAACTTGGAAGAAGATCTGGAATGTAAAGTGATTGACCGGACGATGCTCATCTTGGATATTTTCTCCCGCCGTGCCAAAACCCGTGAAGCGCAAGTGCAAGTCGAATTGGCACAGCTTCAGTACATGCTGCCCCGTCTCGTCGGCATGCGCGCTTCTCTCAGCAGACAAGGGGGGAGCAGTGGTGCAGGTGGCGGGGGCTTTACAAACCGTGGCGCCGGGGAAACCAAGCTGGAACTCGACAGACGGAAAATCGAAGATCAGCTATCAAAGCTTCACAAGGAATTGGAACATATCAAAGCACAACGCGAAACTCAGCGGAAACGGCGCATGAAAAATGACGTGCCTGTTGTATCACTTGTCGGATATACAAATGCCGGAAAGTCGACCATCATGAACAGGCTGCTGGCCAAATCCGGCCAGCAGGAAACGAAACAGGTTTTCGAAAAAGACATGCTCTTCGCAACTTTGGAGACTTCAGTGCGCCAAGTCCGGCTGGAGGACAACAAAAGCTTCCTTTTGACGGATACGGTCGGTTTTGTCAGCAAGCTGCCGCATCATTTGGTGCGTGCTTTCCGTTCCACTTTGGAAGAAGCCAAAAATGCCGACTTGCTGCTGCATGTAGTCGATGTGTCCAGTGAAGAATACCGTTACATGATGGAAGTGACCCACGCCACACTGCAGGAAGTCGGAGTCGAGAACGTGCCTGCGTTGTACGTTTACAACAAAGCGGATTTGGCCGGTCTTTCCTATCCGAAAGTGGACGGGGAAGGATTATGGATGTCTGCCAAAGAAGGTGAAGGCCTGGATGAACTTTTGGAACTGATCAAGAAGCGCATATTTGCTGATTACGTCGCTTGCCGGATGGTCATTCCGTTTGACAGGGGCGACATTGTCACTTATTTGAACGAAAATGCCACAGTCAAAGAGACTTCCTACGAAGAGGAAGGCACACATCTGACATTGGAACTCAGAAGGTCGGACTACGACCGGTTCGAGGAATTCATTGTCGGGAAATAAAGAAAAGAGCGGTTCCGCGTCAGTTGTTTTGATGCGGAACCGCTCTTTTTATTGTTGAAACTGAATCCGGTGCAAATTGGCGAAGATGCCGTCATGCGCGAGCAGTTCAGCGTAGCCGCCCTGTTCGGCAATGCCGTCTTCTGTGACAACGATGACGCGGTCCGCATCACGGATTGTCGCAAGCCGATGGGCGATGATGAGCGTTGTCCGATTTTCGGCAAGCTCAGACAAAGCCTCCTGAATGACCCGCTCGGTTTCCGTGTCGAGTGCAGAAGTGGCTTCATCGAGAATCAGAATTGGCGGGTTCTTCAAAAACATGCGGGCGATTGCCAGCCGCTGTTTTTGTCCGCCCGATAACTTCAGTCCCCGTTCGCCGATTTGTGTATCATAGCCTTCAGGCAGTTTGTTGACAAAGTCTTCCAGATGCGCTTTTTTCGCAGCAGCCAGCACTTCTTCGTCGCTGGCGCCTCTTTTGCCGTAAGCGATATTTTCCCGGATGGTGCCGGTAAACAAGAAAACATCCTGCTGAACGATGCCGATGTGAGATCGGAGGGAATGTTTGGTCATATCCCGGATATCGATGCCATCAATGGTAATAGAGCCTTCCTGGATGTCATAAAATCTCGGGATCAATGAACAGATGGTGGTTTTTCCGGCGCCTGATGGACCGACAAAAGCAATCGTCTCTCCTGCTTTTAATGTCAAATCAATTCCGTTCAGCACTTTTTTATGCTCATCATAACCAAAATGCACATCGTTGAAACGGATATCTCCTGTCAGTCCTGTAACAGCTTGAGCGCCTTTGCGGTCCAGGATTTCCGGTTCCTGGTTGATCAGGTTGCGGAAACGGCCAAAGCCGGCCATTCCTTTCGGATACAATTCCAGCAAAGCACTGATTTTGTCGATCGGTTTGATCAGTACATTGAGAAACAGCACAAAACTGACGAGCTCTCCATACGTCAGTTCATTTTGATAGTTGAGCCATGCCCCGTAGACAAGGACGATTAACGTCAACAAGCGAGTCATCATATAAATACTCGAATGCGTAGCGGCCATAACTTTATAGGCTACGAGTTTTGCCATACGGAATTTGCCGTTGTCTTTTTTGAAGCGGTTGATTTCGAACTCTTCATTTGTAAAAGACTGGACCACACGGGCTCCCGAGACGCTGTCTTCCACCCGCCCATTGACGTCGGCGATTTTGCCGTACATATTGCGCCACGCTTCATTCATTTTGATATTGCAGTACGTAATGAGCCACACGAGAAACGGAATGACGATTAAGGTCACAAGGGCCAGCTTTGGATTGATCCAGAACATGATGCCGAATGCGCCGAAAAACGTCATGATGGCGATAAAGAAATCTTCCGGGCCGTGGTGAGCCAATTCGCCGATATCAAATAAATCGTTGGTGATCCGGCTCATGACATGCCCGGTTTTTGTGTTGTCGAAAAAACGGAACGACTGCCGTTGTACATGGGTGAACAGTTCTTCCCGCATATCGGTTTCGATATTGATGCCGAGCTTATGGCCCAAATAACTGACGATATACTGGAGGAACGTACTCAATAAAAACACGGCCAACAGCAATATGCTGACTGTTACGACAGTATTCCATTCACCGCTCGGGAGCAGTTCGTCGATAAACCATTGAACAGCCAGTGGAAAGGCAAGTTCCAGAATGGCGACAACGACTGCACTGCTGAAATCGATGATAAATAAGCGTTTGTGCGGTTTATAATAGCGAAAAAATTCTTTTACTTTCAATAAAGTCACCTCATTTTTACTCATAAGCAAAAGTATAAGTGAAAAAAGGAAAATAGACGACTGTTATTTCAATCGCCGAAACAGAAATTGAAACTTTTGGCAATAGTCCACGTACTGTATAGTAAGACTCGTTTTGAAAGGATGATGATTTTGAAGAAATGGACGGTATTTATGGGGGCAGGAGTATTGGCTTTCGGCCTTTCGGCTTGCGGCCAAACGGCAGAACCTGCAGAAGGCAGTGACGAAAATGCAAACACAAACGCTGAAAGTGAGTTGACGCTGGAAGAAGTATTTGCCAACTCCACGGAAGCCACTGAACAAGCAAACAGTTTGCATGCAGATATTGTCACCAATCAGCAAATGACCATGCAGCCAGGCGGCATGGAAATGAACATGGAGATGAACAGCGCCATGGATATGACGCAGGATCCGCTGGCGTTTCATCAGACCTCTGAAACCTCAATCGTTTCTGAAGATATCGAGAATGAAAATCCGGTGGCAATGGAAATGTATTTTACAGAAGACGGCATGTATATGCATGAAGCGACAATGGATACCTGGCTGAAAATGACAGGTGAAAGTGTCGAACAGCTGAAAAGCCTGGCTGACGAACAAACAGCCGATCCTTCTCAGCAACTGGAACAACTGGCTGGTTTCCAGGATGATTTTACATTCAAACAAACCGAAGAAGAGTACATCCTGACGTTGGACGCTTCGGGCGAAAAATTCAAGGAATTGATCAATCAGCAAATGGACAAAACACTCGGGCAAATTGAACTTGAAGCGCAGACAGCTTTGGAAGACATGACCATTCATCATGTCTTTTATGAAATTTTTATCGACAAAGAAACGTTCCTGACCAATAACATGAACATGGAAATGAGTTTGGATATGAATATCGAGGAAGAAACCATGAGCATCCAGACAGATGTCCAAGTCGATTACAGCAAGTATAATGAGATAGAAGAAATTACCGTGCCTCAGGAAGTTATCGATCAGGCACAGGAAATGGCCTTTTGATCGCTGGAAAGTGTAGAACAGCTGAAGAGTTGATTTTAAAAAGATGGTCCGCATTCGGTCTTTGAATGAGGGGCCATCTTTTTGCGTTTTCTACTTCAGGGAATGCCGCCTGCCCAAGAGGGAAATCCTGAAAGTTATTGGACGTTTTAAACTAAATAATACAGAAGATACAAACGCGTGTTTCCTTCTTCTTTTTTAATTTTGACAGAATTGCAACAATATTGACGGAACCTTTTCTAGATGAAAAAGATTCTCATTTGTCCATTGACTCTTCTCCACAAACTGCTATACTGAAATGTGTGAACAAGTGATAATGATTATCACTGTCATACTATTTGATATTGTTTTATTGAACAAGGATGAGGGGCAGTAATGAAAAAACGTTATTTAATACCAGCATTGATCATACTGTCGTTTGTTTCTTTGTTCGTTGGAGTGAGCAGCATCAGTTTGATGGATCTGTTCGATTTCCAATCTGAAGAAACGCAAATTTTCTTGATCAGCCGCCTGCCGCGGCTGGTAGCGATATTGCTGGCAGGAGCGGGGATGAGTATGGCAGGCCTCATCATGCAACAGCTCAGTCGAAATAAGTTTGTTTCTCCGACGACGGCGGGCACATTGGATGCCACCAGACTGGGGATTCTTGTATCGATGCTGCTGTTTGCAAATGCATCGATGATTGAGAAAATGGCTGTGGCGTTCGCTTTTGCTCTTGCGGGAACTTTCCTGTTCATGCAAATCCTGAACCGCATCAAATTCAAAGATGCTATTTTCATTCCGCTTGTCGGGTTGATGTTCGGGAATATCCTGTCATCGGTCACTACGTTTTTCGCTTACCGTGCGGATGTCATCCAAAACATGTCCGCATGGCTGCAAGGCGATTTCTCGATGATCATGAAAGGAAGTTACGAACTTCTTTATATCAGCGTCCCGGTCTTTATCGTTGCCTACATATACGCCAACCGTTTCACAGTGGCTGGAATGGGCGAGGATTTTTCAAAAAACCTGGGACTCAAATACCGCAGCATTGTCAACATCGGTTTGACGTTGGTTGCGTTGATTACGGCGACCGTGGTGTTGACGGTAGGGGTTATTCCGTTCCTCGGACTGATCATCCCGAATATTATCTCCATCTTCAAAGGAGACCACCTGCAAAAGACATTGCCTCACACGGCTATGCTCGGTGCAATTTTCTTGTTACTATGCGACATTCTCGGAAGAGTTTTAATTTTCCCTTACGAAATTTCCATCAGTTTGATGGTTGGTGTGATCGGAAGCTTTATATTCCTCTTCCTGCTGTTTAGGGGGAGAGCGTATGCGTGATTTACACAAGCTGCTGATCCTTGCCGGGTTGGCTGCCTTGTTCTGTGGAGTTTATCTGTTCCATGACTTGAATGGCAGCTTCGATTACGCTTTGCCAAGACGCGGCATCAAAGTCTTCGCTATGGTGTTGACGGGTGTGGCCATCGCTTATGCAACGGTCGTCTTCCAGACGATTACGCATAACCGGATTCTCACCCCGAGTATCATGGGGCTGGATTCACTGTATATGCTGCTGCAGACAGTGTTGATTTTCTTCCTGGGTTCAAGTCATATAACGATTATCAACAAACAAGTCAATTTTATAATTTCAATCGCCGCTATGGTCATTTTTGCTTTATTGTTCTACCGGTTGCTCTTTAAAAAAGGCAACCAGCCGATTTATTTTTTACTTTTGATTGGCATTATCTTCGGTACTTTTTTTGAAAGTGTTTCGACATTTTTGCAGGTATTGATTGATCCGAACGAGTTTCAGGTTGTCCAGGACCGGATGTTTGCCAGTTTCAACAATGTCAGTTCGGACCTTGTCTGGACAGCGTTGCTGGTCATCGGCGTATTGATCGCTTTCGCTTGGAAACAGAATTCGTCTTTGGATGTTCTGACGCTGGGGCGGGACACGGCAGTCAATCTTGGCGTCAATTATGACGCATTGGTGAAACAGATGCTGGTGCTGTCGGCGGTGCTGATTGCCATTGCGACTGCCCTGGTCGGACCGATTACATTCTTCGGTTTGATCGTCGCCAATTTGTCTTACCAATTCTTCAAATCCTATAAACATTCTGTCCTTATTACGGGAGCCGCTGTGATCAGTATTGTTGCTCTTGTTGGAGGGCAATGGGTAGTGGAGCGGGTATTCACTTTCAATACAACTTTAAGTGTCATCATCAACTTCATCGGTGGAATTTATTTCATCTACCTACTATTAAAGGAGAGTCGATCTAAATGATTCAAGTTCGCGAGTTGACAAAGTTTTATGGCAAGAAACAAGTAGTGGGAAATGTATCGGTTAATATCCAGCGTGGACAGATCACTTCTTTTATCGGGCCGAACGGTGCTGGGAAGTCGACGCTTTTATCGATGGTCAGCCGCCTGCTCGATGCTGATACGGGAGATGTATTGATCGATCAGACAAATTCCAAAAAAATGAAGTCGAACGATTTCTCCAAACGCGTTTCCATCTTAAAACAGTCCAATTACATGAATGTACGCTTGACCATCCGCGAACTTGTCTCGTTTGGCCGTTTCCCTTATTCCAAGGGGCGCCTTAACGATGAAGACGAAAAAATGGTCGATCAGGCCATCGAATATATGAACTTGAAAGATATGGAAGACATCTATTTGGATGAATTGTCCGGCGGTCAGCGCCAACGTGCTTTTATCGCCATGGTCATTGCACAGGACACGGATTATGTATTGCTGGATGAGCCATTGAATAATCTCGATATGAAACACTCAGTCCAAATCATGAAAATCCTTCGCCGTTTAGTGGACGAGCTGGGCAAAACAGTGGTCATCGTCCTGCATGACATCAACTTTGCTTCTGTCTATTCAGACCGGATTGTCGCTTTGAAAAACGGTTTGGTAGTGAAAGATGGCACAACAGAAGAAATCATTCAATCCGATTCATTGAAAGAAATCTATGACATGGATATACCGATACAGCAAATGAACAATTGCCGGATTTGTGTATACTTTAATTCATAAAAATATCACAGCGGATATTCCGCAAAGCAGGAAAAATCAACAAGAATTTATAACAAAAACAAAGTAAAAGGAGCATGAAAATAATGAAGAAATGGTTGTTGATGGCTTTTACATTGATGGTGGTTGCATTTTTGGCTGCCTGTGGTTCAGAAGATGCCGGTGAAACAAATGCTGCTGAAAAAGATGGAGAAAAAGCGGAAACGATGACGGTAACACATGAGCTGGGAGAAACGACATTTGAGAAAAACCCTGAAACAGTAGTTGTCTTCGATTTTGGTATTCTTGACTCAATGGACAAATTGGGAGTGGAAGCAGCGGCGATTCCGCAAGAATCTCTTCCGGGCTACCTTGAGAAATACGAAGGTGAAGAGTATGTTAATGCGGGCACATTGAAAGAAGCTGATTTTGAAGCGATTCATGCGTTGGATCCGGACCTGATTATCATTTCTGCACGCCAGGCGGATATGTACGAAGAATATGCCGCTATTGCACCGACCATTCATATGGCGGTGGATACTGACAATTACATGACTTCATTCACTGATAATATGAACCTCCTTGGCGAGATTTTCGGGAAGGAAGAACAAGTGAAGGAGGAACTGGCTTCAATCGAAGCGACAATCGAAGAAGTGAACACAGCTGTCAGTGAAACGGATGAGAAAGCACTGATCCTGTTGGCGAACGAAGGAAAAGTCAGTGCGTATGGACCAGCTTCCCGTTTCGGACTGATTCACGATGTATTCGGTGTTCAACCGGCTGACGAAGGAATTGAAGTTTCGACTCATGGACAAAGTGTTTCCTATGAATATATCCTTGAGCAAAACCCGGATGTCATCTTTGTCATTGACCGCAATGCCGCTGTAGGTGGCGAAGCCAGCGCAAAAGATTCAGTTGAAAACGAATTGGTGCAAAAAACGAACGCGTATAAAAATGGCAAAATTGTTTACTTGGATCCGGATTACTGGTACCTGTCAGGTGGCGGGCTGGTATCTGTGAACCAAATGGTGCAGGACATTCAATCAGTGTTCCAATAAGGTGAACGGTTGATATAAATTGCTGCAAAACAGGTGGAGAAATTAATTTTTCTCCACCTGTTTTTGCGTCTTTTTAATGGAGACTCCCGACTAAAAAGTAGAGCCTTCCGGCATGCTTTTCACAACAACCACGACTTTTTGTTCCGCCACTGTTTTTTCCAGCATTTCGGCTTCGGCATCACTGAAGCCAAGCTCCTGGAACTGCGCCAGTGTCGCGCCTTCTTTACTGCGGAATGCATTGGCAATTGTTGTGCCGATCCCTGTCTCGGATGCATCGCTGGCCGTGCGGACCTTGGCCATTTTTGCAATGTCTTTTGTCCGGCCGGTATCGTTTGTAAAGACGTAGATGTCATCCGGAAGCACGCCTTCCGTCTTCAAGTTCTCGATGTCTCTGATCGCTGCATCATCCTGCTGGTATTCCCTGTACGACAACGTCATATCGCCCCACCTCCTGTGAAATTCTGTCTTATCCCTACAATTACCTTTGTTTTATGAAATGAAACAAATGACTTTGGAGGTGTACTCGACTAAACTGAAGTCAGAAAATAATTGTGATAGACTGAAAAGAACAAAGAAAGAAGGTGGATTTCCATTAAACGTCTATTTTATCCGCTCGGGATGGCGACTTTACTTGGGTTTTTCGCTATTCTTCTGTACTTTTCCAGTGAGCCGCTGCGGCGGATCGACCGGAATGCGGCCAGTGCGATTGGTGGAACCGGCTGGTTGGATGCTTTGTCAATCATTGGAGACCAATGGGTCATCATCACCATCAGCCTTCTGTTGATTTTGTATTTATGGGTTTTCCGCCAGAACTACCGCGGCATGCTTTTTGTTTTCCTGTCAGTAGGAGTAGGCAACGTAATCAATCAATTGCTGAAGCAGACGTTTGAGCGGCAACGCCCTGATTTTCCTCACGGGCTGGAAACATTCAGTTTCCCTTCGAACCATGCGATGGTAGGGTTGTTGTACTTATTTACAGTTGCGTATTTCCTGTCAGAAGACAGAGCGGGCAATGCAGCTAAATGGCTTGTCTGGCTTGTTGCTATCGTGTTGGCTGGAGCAGTCGGGTTATCGAGAGTGGCGGGGATGGAGCATTATCTGTCTGATGTCGCCGCCGGTTGGTTCGCTGGCTATTCCTGGTTCGTGGCAGTGGCTGTTTGGTATGAAATGAGGGAACGGCTCTTCAGGAAGCGCCCTGTAAATGAAGAAAAATGAAAAAAGAGGATGGCCGGTTCTTCACCGGTCATCCTCTTTTTGTATCTTCTTGTATCAGGGCTTTAACGTAGTGAACGTTTCATCGCCCAGTTCGTTGAGCCTGCTGGCGAAAGAGCCTGTTGAAACCGTTGATCCCTGCAGAACTTCGTCCATTGAATAAGCTTGTGAACCGTGTTCTGCAAAGTCCAACCCGTTCTCTTCCTCTGCGGCTGTCACGCGCAAAGGAACAAAGAGGCTGATGACAGCCAGGACAACGCCAGTGGCAATGGAAGTCCAGGCGATGACAGCCAGGACGCCGACTGTTTGGATGCCGAGAATTTCAGTGCCGCCTCCATACAATAAGCCGCCAGTTGTATCGAACAGGCCGATGGCAACGGTGCCCCAGATACCTGCAATCCCGTGGACTGAGATGGCACCGACCGGGTCGTCGACGCGGATTTTGGAATCCAGTATATGAATGGCTTCTGTCATGATTATCCCTGCTATTAATCCGATAACAATTGCTCCGATAAATGACACGTTTGCTGCTCCTGCAGTAATACCGACGAGGCCGGCAAGTGCACCGTTAAGTGTCAGAGAGGGGTCGATTTTCCCGTAGCGCAGGCGCGTGTATCCGGCAGTGGCCAAGACTCCTGCTGAAGCTGCCAGTAACGTATTGGCGATAACTGGTGGAACAAGTGCCGGATCAGCTGCAAGTGTGCTGCCTCCGTTAAATCCGAACCATCCAAGCCAAAGGATGAATACACCGAGAGCTCCCAATGGCAAGTTGTGGCCGGGAATCGAGTTGACCACTTTGCCGCTGTATTTTCCAATACGGGGCCCTATTTTCCAAGCAGTTACGAATGCTGCGACTGCGCCTGTCAAATGCACAACAGTTGATCCGGCAAAGTCGATGAAGCCTAATCCTGCCAACCAGCCGTCAGCCCAAATCCAATGTCCGACAATCGGGTAGATGACTGCTGTAATTGCTACTGTCAACAATATATAAGCGGTTAAATTCACCCGTTCCGCAACTGCCCCGGAAACGATGGTGGCGCAAGTGGCTGCAAATACTGCCTGGAAAACAAAAAATGCAATATCCGCGTCACCTAAAAGTGCGAATCCTTGTGTCCCAATCATCCCGAAAGCAGAAGGTCCGAACATAATGGCAAATCCAACGATAAAATAAAGAATGGAACCAAGGGAAATCGTAATAATGTTTTTCATCAAAATATTCAAGGTGTTTTTCGAACGGGTGAATCCTGATTCCACCATTGCAAATCCTGCGTGCATAAAAAATACCAACATCGCTCCGAGCATAATCCATAACATATCTACTGATCCTTGTACTGCCTCCATCCAATCTCCTCCTTATTATCCGACCGCGATCGTGCCGCGCTCTTTCGTTCTGATTCTAATGGCTTCTTCCACCGGGTAAATAAAAATCTTTCCGTCTCCGACCTCTCCTGTAGAGGCATATTCCAATATCGCATCGATAATGGACTCTACTTTGCTTTCTTCGACGACCATTTCCAACTTTAACTTAGGAGAAAATTCCATTTTATAAGCATTCCCCCGAAATAATCCAACACGGCCTTCTTGTTTGCCGATGCCGGCGATTTCCGTGACACTCAATCCGTCGATTCCTTCAAGAGCCAAAGCTTGTCGGACTTCTGCAAAAACAGAAGGGCGAATAATCGTTTCGATTTTCTTCATGTTCTTCTTCCTCCCTGGTGTCATGTTTTCTAACACGGTTCAAATGTTAGGTTTGTTAACATATTAAACAATATATTCTGACAATGCAAGAGTTTTTTAAAAATTAATGTTAGAAAAGTTGACATTATTTTTGTGGTAAACTAAAAAAAGAGGTGAAAAAGATGTATAGAATCACAGAAGAGTTGGCCCAATGGGGGATGGAACGCATAGCAGGATTTCCGGTAGAAGGATTTGTATGGGGAAGCGGCCCGCAGCATCCAGCCCTCATGCTAGTAGGAGAAGCACCAGGAGAAAATGAGCTGGAGACAGGCATCCCTTTCACTGGAAGAGCAGGGAAAGAGTTGATGGGATCTTTGAACAGCATCGGACTATCCCGTGAAGATGTGTATATTACCAGTGCCGTGCGAAGCAGGCCTTATAAATGGGGAAAGAAAAAAGGGCGGAACGGCGAGATGATTGAACGGAAATACAACCGGGCCCCTACAAAAAAAGAGATAATCGCCCATGCCCCTATACTGGACACAGAAATCCGTGACATTCAACCACCGCTTATTGTAACGTTGGGCAATATAGGCCTTCAGCGGCTGATTGGCCCTCAAGCAAAAGTGACAGAGCTTCACGGAACATTAGTGGAAACTCCTATTCTTCAATGGAACGAAGAAAAACAAGCGTTTGAACAATCGGAACGCGTATTCCATGTATTTCCGACCTTCCATCCGGCGAGCGTTTTTTACAACCCGTCAGTACGGGCTTTAAAAGAGGAAGACTGGAGAAAAATAGGTAAACTGCTGGGGTCTATAAAATAATGAATAATAAAACATCTTTCTGAGTTGAAAAATGTTGCATAAGGGAAACTTTTAACGTACAATAACTGTATTCTAGGAACATAGAGGAAGATGTCATCATGGACAGCACGGTTTTATTTGCATTAGGCTTAACGTTATTTGCTGGACTGGCTACAGGAATCGGCAGTTTTATCGCATTTTTCGCTTCGCGCACCAATACAAAATTTCTTTCTGTTTCTCTTGGATTTTCAGCGGGAGTAATGATTTATGTCTCGATGATCGAGATATTTTTTAAAGCAAAAGATTCGTTAACAGGTGTTCATGGGGAAACTTATGGTTACTGGCTGACGCTTGCTGGTTTTTTTGGCGGTATGATTTTCATGGCTTTCCTGGACCGGATCCTGCCGCAGTTGGGAAATCCGCATGAAGTGAGAACTGTTGAAGATATGGATGAAGGGCCGACCAACGCCGAATATGCCCGTTTGCGGAAAATGGGGATTTTTACTGCGTTGGCTATCACCATCCACAACTTCCCTGAAGGTATTGCCACATTCATGTCTGCCATACAGGATCCGGCTCTTGGTGTTGCAATTGCAATCGCGGTGGCCATCCATAACATACCCGAGGGCATTGCAGTGTCTGTCCCTATATACTACGCAACCGGAAGCCGGAAAAAAGCATTCCAATACAGCTTCCTTTCAGGAATGTCGGAGCCGGTTGGCGCGATAGCAGCGTGGCTGATCTTAATGCCATACTTAAGCGATACACTGTTCGGACTTATTTTCGCAGGGGTGGCAGGAATTATGGTATTTATCTCATTGGATGAATTATTGCCTGCTGCAAAGCGATACGATGAGGCTCACTTATCCATCTACGGATTAGTGGCGGGCATGGCAGTGATGGCAGTCAGTCTTGTGTTGATCGTATAAATGAATAAACCTAAGCTCCCTGACTCGTGAAAACGGGAATGGGGAGCTTATTTTTGTTTATGCATCCATACATGTTGAGCTATAGAAATTAGCTTTTATACACCGCTTCGGACGCTTTGGGAGGGCAAAGACGATTGCTCCTGCGCAAGCTCGTCGCAAAGGAGGCGCCAACCTTTTCTGGCGCTCCTTGGCTTCCGCCATGAGCCGAGAAGAGCACTCGTCTCATAGCTCCGCCCAGCCCGTGGACGCGCCGGCGCTAAGAAATTTATTAAATAAAGGGCAAGCTCCTGTTTTTCCGCTGTTAAACTAGAAGATATGGAGAAAAACAGCGGAGCCTCCCAAGGGAACAGTAAACGTGTTGGGTCACCAACACGTTTGCGATGCAGGAGCACAGGGTTTTAGCGAAGCTGTTTTGCGTAATTTCGACAATTGAAAAGCATAAGTTCAACTTATGTACATGATTATCGGAAAAAGTGAAAACATTTTGATATGATTGTTTTGAAACTGCCTGCAGGTTATAGTATCTTTGTAAAGAAGTGGATAGACAAGTGTCAAGACAAGGAGAGTTTGGATGGTATCTTTAGATGGGAAAAGCCCTGAAAATATTTCACGCAACAAACTGCTCGTCGTAGCAGGGCTCGGCTGGTTGTTTGACGCAATGGACGTGGGGATCCTGTCCTTTGTCATTGCAGCGCTGCATGAAGACTGGGGCTTGAACTCACAGCAAATGGGCTGGATCGGAAGCATGAATTCCATCGGTATGGCGGTGGGAGCTTTTGTGTTTGGGATATATGCTGACCGGGTGGGCAGGAAAAAAGTCTTCATCATCACGTTGCTGCTGTTTTCGTTGGCCAGTGGCTTGTCTGCTTTGACGACCACTTTGGCCGCCTTTATGATTCTGCGGTTTTTTGTGGGGATGGGGTTAGGCGGAGAGCTTCCTGTTGCTTCCACACTGGTGTCTGAAAGTGTGCCGGCAAAAGAAAGAGGCCGTGTCGTAGTACTGCTCGAAAGCTTTTGGGCCGCAGGCTGGTTGATTGCAGCGATTATTTCTTATTTCATCATTCCTTCTTTCGGGTGGCGCGTGGCGCTCCTGTTGACCGCGTTGCCTGCACTTTATGCATTGTATTTGCGGATCAACTTGCCGGATTCACCACAATTTTCAGCGAAGAAAAATGTCCTGCAATCGGTTTCCCGAAACATTAAAGACGTATGGTCAGCGAAGTACAGAAAGCCGACAATCATGCTTTGGACCGTCTGGTTCACAGTCGTCTTTTCCTATTATGGGATGTTTTTGTGGCTGCCGAGCGTCATGGTGTTGAAAGGGTTCACGCTCATTCAAAGCTTCCAGTATGTTCTTATTATGACATTGGCCCAGTTGCCTGGCTATTTTTCTGCAGCCTGGCTGATTGAACGAGCCGGCCGAAAGTTTGTGTTGGTCACTTATTTATTCGGCACAGCTGCGAGCGCACTGGCTTTCGGGAATGCAGAAACACTGGCAATGTTAATCGTGTCCGGCGCGTTCCTATCGTTTTTCAACCTGGGTGCGTGGGGAGCGTTATATGCCTACTCACCGGAGCAATACCCGACCGTCATCCGAGGGACAGGCACGGGCATGGCTGCATCGTTCGGCCGTGTCGGCGGCATTCTCGGTCCATTGCTTGTCGGCTTTATGCTGGCAGGGGGTTATGGGGTCAACTGGATCTTCGGCATTTTCTGCGTCTCCATTATCATTGGTGCGCTGGCCGTAGCGTTCCTGGGCACAGAAACCAAACAAATGGAATTGGAATAAGAAAAGCGGAGGCGATCGAGCAAGCCTCAACGTGCATAAGACGAACCGGCGAAGTGGCGGTTTGTGGCACACAGCCGGGTTGGCTCGTGACCCGAGAGGCTGATCGCTGGAGACTGGACAATAAGAAAAGCGGAAAATGCTGGTGTTTATGCCGGTGTGTTCCGCTTTTTTTGTGGAATTGTAAGCGAGTGACCATAGAATGCTTTTATGTGATCATAGGGATGCGGAAAATGCCCATAGAACACCCGTGAGTGATCATAGAAACATGAAAAGGGCTCATAGAAGTCATCAAAGTGATCATAGACCATGAAAAGAGAGAAATCCTTCGCGGGTTCATACAACCAGAGCAGGAAGAAGACAGGCGAGATGAGAAAAAGACATCAATTATGCAGGATAATTCCTAACTTTGGCTAATACTTTAGTTAAGACGGACTTTACAGAAACGGGCGTGGGAAAATGGAATGGAAGGTGTATTCGGAATCACTGGATTTTGCTGATAAAGTAGAACCTTATTTATATGCGGAAGAAGAAAAAAACAGTTTGTTTATTGGGGTTCTTGGCCAAATAAAAACAGGAAGATATGAAGATTATTTTTTGGCGACAGTGGAAGACGAAGGAGAGCTGGTGGCAGCTTGTTTGATGACGCCTCCTTATCCGCTGGAATTGCTCATCTTTAAACAAATACCGGATATTGAGAAGTTCATTGTCGGGCAATTGGTGGATTCGGAAGTTGAAGTGAACGGTGTAGGGGGAGAGCAGGAAACGGCTTATGTTTTCGCCGATGCATGGGTGGCTCAAACCGGTGACAGTGTGAAAGTTCGGATGAACCAGGGCTTATTGCGGATCGATTCGTTGAATAAAGGCTGGGAAAAAAGCGAAGGGACGTGGAAAGTCGCGAGTAAAAAAGAAGCGTCGCTCCTTGAGCAATGGTTCATGGATTTTCATAGAGAAACGGGCCTCCCTCTCTATACGGCTGCAGAAAACAAGCGGAAAATAGAAAATTTTATTGAAGAAAAAGAGATTTATGTATGGGAAGTGGATGGCGAAGTCGTCTCTTCCATGAAAAAGTCGAGGCCTTCAAGGCATGGCATTTCCATTTCGTTCGTCTATACACCCGAAGAGCACCGCGGAAAAGGCTACGCGAAAACGCTTGTAGCAGAAGTGACGGAAGAGCTGCTCCTGGAATTTGATTTTGTCTTGCTTTATACAGATTTGCAGAACCCGGCTTCCAATAAAATCTACCAAGAAATCGGGTATGAAGAAATTGCTAATCCTGTCGAGTTGCTATTCGAAAAAAAATAAAGTCAGGACAAACAGACTTTCCGGCTGTTTGGTGGAGAAAATCAGTTCTTTATTGGATGGAATCTCCATTAAAAGAGAATAAGTAGGGGTTATAGTGGGTAAATAAGCGGGTAGGCTGTAAGATATAGAGAAAGGGGCGGGTCCAATGATTCGATTTGAGAATGTCACAAAGCGCTTTCCGGACGGGACAGAAGCCTTGAAAGACGTTTCCTTAGTGATGCCGGCGCATCAATTGACCGTCATTATTGGACCAAGTGGATGCGGGAAAACAACATTGATGAAAATGATCAATAAATTGGAAAAGCCCAGCAATGGAAAAATCTATATAGATGAACAACCGATTACCGATTTGGACGAAGTTCAGCTTCGCCGCTCCATTGGTTATGTCATCCAACGAATCGGTTTGTTTCCCCATATGACCATAGCGGATAATGCGTCGCTTGTTCCAAAACTTCTCGGGTGGCCAAAAGAAAAGAAGGATGCGCGAATCCGTGAATTGCTTGAATTGACAGGGCTTAGTCCAGATACATATATGGAACGGTATCCTTTGGAACTGAGCGGAGGGCAGCAGCAGCGGGTGGGGGTTGTCCGAGCCCTTGCCGGCGACCCGAATATCGTATTAATGGACGAGCCTTTTTCAGCGCTTGACCCCATCAGCCGTGAACAACTTCAAGACGAGCTTCGCAATTTGCAGCAAACTATTCATAAAACCATCGTTTTTGTAACCCATGATATGGACGAAGCGTTGAAGATTGCTGATACGATCATTGTGATGAAAGAAGGGCAAGTGGAACAAGTGGGCACTCCTCAACAATTAATCGATGAACCGGCAAACGAATTTGTCCGGAATTTCATCGGTATTGAACGAATCAGACAAAAACGGGCATTTGGAGACAAAAAATTAAAGGAATTCATCCACCTGTTCGATACGGAGTGGCAGGGGGAAGCCCAAACTATCCCCGCCGATTCGACAATTAATGAAGCGTTTCATCAGTTGGAAAAAAATCCTTCCCACCGGCTGGCAGTTACAGCAGGTGACCGTGTAATCGGCTATGCGAGCGGCCGCGACTTATTGAAAGCCGCGCTTCTTAAAGAAGAAGAGGTGGCGCAATGAATAACTTCTTTCATACGTTAATGACACGACAGGATATGATCCAAAGCGCATTTCTTGAACACATTTACCTGTCTTTTGTCGCTGTGGCAATTGGCATCGCCATTGCTTTGCCAACGGGCATTATCATCGCAAGGTATCGTCGTTACGCAGAACCTGTCATTGGTGTAACCGCCGTCTTTCAAACGATACCAAGTCTTGCGCTGTTCGGATTCCTCGTGCCGATTCTCGGTATCGGGTCGAATACAGCATTGATTGCCCTCATTATTTATGCTTTGTTGCCGATTTTGCGGAACACGTATACAGGCATCACAGGCGTTGATAGTTCCACCATCGAAGCCGGGCGGGGCATGGGTATGACCCGGACGCAAATCCTGAGGCAGATTGAATTGCCATTGGCTTTGCCGTTTATCATGGCGGGAATCCGGACGGCCACTGTTTTGACTGTCGGTATCGCTACACTTGCCACTTTTGTCGGTGCAGGCGGTTTAGGGGATATCATCTACCGGGGATTGCAATCTTATAACAATGCATTGGTACTCGCTGGTGCATTGCCGGTCGCTTTGTTGGCTATCGGTTTTGATATGGTATTAAAGTGGATTGAAAAACGGACCACACCGAAAGGGCTGAAAATTTAGGAGGAAGAATGGATGAAAAGAATAGTACTGGGAACTTTGCTGGCAACCCCGATGGTTTTGGCTGGATGCGGTTCAAGCGAAGGCGCTGCAGATCCGATTGTCATCGGTGGAAAGCCATGGACAGAGCAATACATATTACCGCATATCTTGGGGCAGTATATCGAAGCGAATTCAGATTACACAGTGGCATATGAAGAAGGGCTTGGAGAAGTGGCTATTTTAACACCAGCCCTGGAACAAGGTGACATTGATCTGTATGTGGAATATACAGGAACGGGTTTAAAAGATGTGTTGAAGGAAGAGTCAGTCCCCGGCCAGTCTTCGGAAGAAGTGCTGGAGCGCGTTCGGGAAGGGTATGAAGAAACGCTGGGGGCTACATGGCTTGAACCATTGGGCTTTGAAAACGGGTATACGTTGGCCTATTCAAAAGAAAGCGGCTATGACGCAGAAACTTATTCGGAACTTGCCGGGATTTCTAAATCTGAAGATATGGCTTTTGGAGCCCCTCATCCATTCTATGAACGCGAAGGGGACGGATATGAGGATTTAGTGGCCACTTACGGCTTTGAATTTTCTGCTACCGATAGTTTTGACCCGGCTATTATGTACGAAGCGGTCCAAAATGGAGATGTGGATGTCATCCCGGCCTTCACAACCGACAGTCGTGTCGGATTGTTCGATCTTGAAACGACGGAAGATGACGAAGCGTTTTTTCCGAAATATGACGCTGCCCCGGTAGTTCGTCAGGAAACACTTGAAGAATATCCGGAACTGGAAGAGGTATTGAACGGTCTTGCCGGACAAATCAGCGAAGAAGAAATGCTGGCGATGAATGCGCGTGTGGATATCGACCAGGAAATTGCAAGCGAAGTGGCGCATGACTTTCTTGTTGAAAAAGGATTAATAGAGGAATGACAAATCCCGCAGATTTTTCTGCGGGATTTTTATAGTGTTTATGTGTGCTTTCAAGTATAATAATGACAACCGATTAAAAAACTGTTAATTCAGATAATTTAAGTATCGGTTTATTACTTTTCCTCAACAGACACCTTTTTACATTTTTTCACGAACAGTTTGAAGCTTGGAATGAGGAAGGGGAGAAATTATGCGGAACTCGTCGCTGGGGATTTTGTTGGCAGGATCGGTTTTGTTGGTTGGCTGTAGTTCGGGAGAGGCAGAATCAGAGCCGATTGTCATTGGTGGAAAGCCGTGGACAGAGCAATATATTTTACCTCATATTTTAGGCGAATACATCGAAGCGCATACGGACTATACGGTCGAATATGAAGAGGGGCTTGGGGAAGTATCGATCCTCACTCCTGCATTGGAGCAGGGAGATATCGATATGTACGTGGAATACACAGGAACCGGATTGAAAGATGTACTGAATGAACAGACAGAGGTCGGGGAATCTTCGGAAGAAGTGCTGCAACGCGTCCGTGCAGGTTATGAAGAAACATTGGGTGCGACTTGGCTGGAGCCTTTGGGGTTTGAAAACAGCTATACGCTGGCCTATTCAAAAGACAGTGGCTACGGAGCAGAGACTGTATCGGAGCTTGCAGAAATTTCCCGCTCAGAAGATATGACTTTTGGTGCACCTCATTCGTTTTATGAGCGGGAAGGCGACGGATATGATGATTTGGTATCCACATTTTCATTGGAATTTGCAGGAACGGAAAGTTTCGATCCGTCCATCATGTATGAAGCGGTGCGAAATGGAGAGGTGGATGTGATACCGGCTTTCACTACAGACAGCCGAATCGCTTTGTTCGACCTGCAAACAACTGAGGATGACCTGTCGTTTTTCCCGAAATATGATGCCGTGCCCGTAGTCCGGTTGGAGACGCTCGAGGAATATCCGGAACTGGAAGAAGCAATGAGCGGATTGGCTGGGCAGATCACTGAAGAGGAAATGTTGGAGATGAATGCCCGTGTCGATCAGGAACAGGAAATCGCCAGTGATGTGGCACATGATTTTCTGGTTGAAAAAGGCTTGATTGAAGATTGAATAAAAGTATCCTGCAAGTTGAACGGCACCGGAACTGTTGGCGGCTTCTAACAATCCCGGTGCCGTCTTTATGTAGTATTTGCCAAAAAATTCTTGTACAATATAAATAATTGAATGACTATTCATTCAAATCTAAATTTAATGGAAGTGGCGACTGAAAACGATAAAGTAAGGAGGGAAACAAATGGGGAAGTACCGATTTGAAGAAGAAGAGCATGAGGTGTTTCGCAAATCGTTAAGAAAATTTTTGGAGAAAGAAGCAGAGCCGAATTATGACCAATGGGAAAAAGACCGCCTGATTCCGAAAGCATTTTGGAAGCAACTTGGAGAAATGGGATTCCTATGCCCTCAGGTAGAAGAACAGTATGGTGGTCTGGGGCTTGATTTTCGCTACGCGGTCATTATTGGGGAAGAAATGGAACGTGTCGGGGCCAGCTTGACGGGGGTGGGTCTTCACAATGACATCGTCGTGCCTTATATCGAATCGTACGGAACAGCTGAACAAAAGCACAAATGGCTGCCCGGCTGCATTTCCGGCGACCATATTACGGCAATCGCCATGACGGAACCGGGAGCGGGTTCCGACCTTGCCAACATATCCACTACAGCAGTTCGTGACGGAGATCATTACATCGTCAACGGCCAAAAAACGTTCATCACCAATGGCATCAATTCGGATCTTGTTCTCGCTGTGGTGAAAACGGATACGAAAGCGGAACCGAAACACCGCGGTATTTCATTGCTGATGATTGAAGAGGGGCTGCCGGGCTTTACCAAAGGCCGCAAGCTCGATAAAGTCGGCATGCATGCCCAGGACACATCGGAATTGTATTTTGAAGACTGCGTTGTGCCGGCGGCTAATCTGATAGGAGAAGAAAATAAAGGATTTACTTATCTGATGGAGAAGCTTCAGCAGGAACGGCTGGTAGTGGCGATGGCAGCGCAGGTCGCTTCAGAGGAAATGCTTGATATGACCATGGAATACGTCAAGTCAAGAAAAGCTTTCGGCAAGCCGATCAGCGCTTTTCAAAATACACAGTTTAAGCTGGTGGAAATGGCGACAGAAATTGAACTTGGCCACTCTTTTTTGGAATCGCTCATTGAAGATCATATGGAAGGAAAAGATATTGTATCAAAAGTTTCCATGGCCAAATACTGGCTGACCGATACGGCGAAAAAGATTTCCGGAGAGTGCATGCAGCTGCATGGAGGGTACGGATATATGGAAGAGTACAAAATTGCCAGACGGTTTCGGGATATTCCGGTTGCTGCCATCTACGCGGGTTCCAATGAAATCATGAAAACCATTGTCGCAAAACGGATGGGCTTATAGATGAGAGATGCCCTTAGAGGAGTGCGTATACTGGATGTGACGTATTATGTGCCCGGTCCATACGCCGGCATGCGTCTCGCCGAGTTGGGTGCAGAAGTGATTAAAATTGAACCACCCGGAGGAGACCCGGCGCGTTCGATGAGCGGCGGACATATTCACCGTGCCAATAACCACGGGAAGAAGATCCGGACCATCGACTTGAAATCTCCTGAAGGGTATAAAGAAATGCTGGAATTGGTGGCTGCAGCAGATGCCTTGATCGAGACTTTCAGGCCGGGGGTGATGAAAAAGCTGGGATTGGATTATGAATCCCTGAAAATAGTGAAGCCGGATCTTGTCTATTGCTCTTTATCAGGATACGGGCAGCTGGGTCCGATGGCGAGCCTGGGCAGCCATGATTTAAATTACATGGCCTTGTCCGGAGCGCTCGACCAACTGACAGACGAAGACGGCAGGCCGGTTCATCCAACCAATACATTTGCGGATTTTACCGGCGGCTTAGTGGCTTCTGAAAAAATAACCGCTGCCTTGCTGCGGAAGTTATTATCAGGAGAAGGAACGCATTTGGATATCCCTTTAGCGGGAGTGATGGCGGAGTTTTCGGGGAACCATGATGCTTATGAACAGGCGGGCATTTCCGAAAATGGCATTCCGGAAATAGCGGGAACCCGCATCAGTTATGCGATATACGAAACGCTGGATGGGCGTTTTGTGACTTTGGGAGCTCTGGAAGATAAATTTTGGCGGAATTTCTGTACGTATGCCGGGAAGCCACACTGGAAATCCTGGGGAGCCAAACAAATCGGTAGTCCCGAACACAAAGAAGTGGTAGACTTTTTCAAAAGCAAATCCTGGAGTGAGTGGTATGAGCTGTCAATGCAGCTCGATTGCTGTCTCGCGCCTGTCTTGAAGACTCACGAACGCCATCGTCATCCTTTTTTTGCTCAGCAAAAAATATGGGCAAACACTTGACAGAATAAACAAAAGAATTTAATATGAATGACAACTTGTTGGATGAGCGGCAAGTCTATTTGAGAGAAGAGCCCAGAGAAGTTGAGAATAGCAGAGCGTAAAATCGAGGATTGAGACGAGTAGGCAAGGAGATCCATTTAGAGAGTCAGCGGCTGGTGAGAGCTGATTGGATTACTTGCGCGAATGGACTTATGAGAGCTGGCCTGAAAGCGGAAGCGAGTAAGGGAGACGTATACCCTGCGTTAAAGGGCAAGGCGAAGAGCCTGTTTAAGTGAGTGCATAGATTTGCATTAATGCGTGGTGGTACCGCGGTTTAACCCGTCCCCGCAATCGGATATGATCCGGTTGCGGGGATTTTTGCATTCAAAATACGAGCTGAGGAGAGATGGATATGAGAAGAGAAGAGAATTTAAGCGAATTGGAAATGATGGAAAAATCATTGGATATATTAAGTGGCGATGTGAACGAAGAACAAGTGAAACAATTCTTGATAGGTCTTCACCGCAAAGGGGAAACGACGGACGAATTGGTCGGGTTGGTGAAAGCGATGCTGGAAAAAGCCGTAAAACTGCCGGAAGTGACAGGTGAACTGGTGGATGTATGCGGTACAGGAGGCGATCGTTCCTACAGCTTCAATATCAGTACGCTGACAGCTTTTGTGCTGGCCGGCTGCGGCATGACGGTAGCCAAGCATGGAAACCGCAGTGTATCAAGCAAGTCGGGGAGTTCCGATGTATTGGAAGAGCTGGGGATTTCAACTGACATGGATGTGGACATGCTGCCGGGGCTTCTTGACCAGACAGGAATTGCGTTTCTGTTTGCACCGGCGATTCATCCGGCACTTGGAAAGTTAAGAGCCATTCGCAAAAGTATTGATACACCGACCATCTTCAATTTAGTCGGGCCGCTGGCTAATCCACTGCCGATTAAAATACAGATGACGGGAGTGTACCGCCGGGACATGATGAAGCCGATGGCAGAGGCACTCGTCAAGCTGGGCAGAACACGGGGAGCCATCATCCATGGAGCGGGCGGGTTGGACGAATTATCGCTGGCAGGGACAAATGAGTTGATTGTGTTCAACGAAGACGGGCTGAAAGAAATGACGTTCCATCCGGAGGAAGCCGGGTTGGAGGCGGCACCAATCGAAGCCATTCGCGGCGGCGATCCAAAGCGGAATGCAGAAATTTTCATGAATGTACTGGAAGGAAAAGAAAGTCCATATCTGGACACAGTGGCATTGAATGCCGGAACCACTCTTTATGTCAGCGGTCGTGCAGAGACGATTGCAGAAGGGGTTCACCAGGCACGGAAATCAATCCTTTCCGGTGAAACAGCGCGTGTCTTCGAACTTCACCGTCTGGCAGCGGGGGTGCTGGTATGAGCATTCTTCACAAAATCATCGAAACAAAACGGGAAGAAATTCAATCGTATACGGAAACCAAACCGACTGAAGGATCGTTTCCTGCAAAAACCAAACTGCTGAATCACCTGCTGACCCAAAAAGGAGTCATTTCAGAAATCAAGCGGGCTTCTCCTTCAAAAGGAGACATTCAAATCAATGTGGACATCGAGGCTCAGGCGCGAAAATACGAACAGGCGGGAGCAGCCGCTATTTCTGTATTGACGGATGAAAAGTACTTTAAAGGGTCGATCGAAGACTTGCGGAAAGTGGCGCAGGCAGTGTCAATTCCTGTATTGTGCAAAGACTTTATGATCAGTGAAATCCAGATCGACCGAGCAAAAAATGCGGGAGCGACGATTATTCTGCTGATTGTAGCGGCACTTGAAAAAGAGCAGCTTCATCGATTGTTCCGCCATGCCAAAAACCTCGGGCTGGAAGTGCTGGTGGAAGTTCATGACGAACAGGAATTACAGCAGGCGTTGGAGCTGGATGCTCAGTTGATCGGCATTAATAACCGCAACCTGAAGACATTCGAAGTGTCACTTGAACGCACAGTAGAACTGGCGGGACAGTTCCCGTTTGATGGCCATCGTGTATTGATCAGTGAAAGCGGCTTGCATTCAAAAGAAGATGCAGCTTTTGTGTTCAAGTGTGGCGCATCTGGAATTCTCGTCGGTGAAACATTGATGCGATCCGATGATCCAGGCCAATGGATCCAGGAAGCAACAGCAATGGAGGCATTGAAATGACGAAAGTGAAAATATGCGGACTCAAAGAAAGTGAACATGTAAAGGCGGCGGAACAGGCTGATGCCATCGGGTTTGTCTTTGCGCCGAGCAAGCGGCAGGTGACGGTTGAACAGGCGTCTGAACTGGCGAAGCACGTCCCAGTCGATACGGAAAAGATCGGTGTATTCGTTAATGCGACAATTGAAGAAATAGAAAAGACGGTCATGCAGGTGCCATTGACGATGGTCCAATTGCATGGTGATGAGCCGGATGAATTGGTCGAAGCGATTCGTGTACCGGTCATTCAGGCTTTTTCGATCCGCAGCAAAGAAGATGTGCGGAAACTTGAAAATTCAAAAGCTGATTATGTGCTGGTCGACGCACCAGGCACCGATTACCGGGGAGGCAGCGGCCGAGTTTTTGACTGGTCGCTGTTGCAGAATGCAACCATTGACAAAAAGCGTTTAATTGTCGCTGGAGGGCTGCACGCTGAAAATGTACGTGCGGCAATCGGACAAACAGAGCCGTATATGGTCGATGTTTCAAGCGGAGTGGAGACTGAAGGAAGAAAAGACAGCGAAAAGATCCATAAATTCATTCAACAGGCAAAGGGTGGTTCGATGCAGGAGACAATCGAAAAAAAGGGCTTTTTCGGAAAATACGGAGGTCAGTTTGTTCCGGAAACGCTGATGAAAGCAGTCAAGGAATTGGAACAGGCTTACGAAGATGCAAAAGGCGACCCGGAATTCCAGAAAGAGTATCACCATTACTTAAAAGAATACGTGGGACGGGAGCAGCCGCTGACATATGCGCAGCGTCTGACGGAAGCATGGGGTGGTCCGAAGGTCTATTTGAAGCGGGAGGATTTGAACCATACCGGTGCTCATAAGATCAACAACGCCATCGGCCAGGCATTGCTCGCCATGAGAATGGGCAAACGGAAAATTGTCGCTGAAACAGGAGCTGGCCAGCACGGTGTTGCGACAGCCACCATTTGTGCCTTATTCGATTTGGAATGTGTCATCTTTATGGGAGAAGAAGACGTAAAGCGGCAGGAACTGAATGTGTTCCGCATGAAACTGCTCGGAGCCCGTGTGGAAAGTGTCACCAAAGGCAGTGCGACCTTAAAAGATGCGGTCAATGAAGCATTGCGCTACTGGGTGACAAATGTGGAAGATACCCATTACTTGATCGGTTCAGCACTTGGACCTCATCCTTTCCCGACAATGGTCCGTGATTTCCAAAGTGTCATCGGCGAAGAAACGAAGCGGCAGATTCTGGAACACGAAGGGCGTTTGCCTGATACCGTCCTTGCCTGCGTTGGAGGTGGCAGCAACGCCATCGGCATGTTTTATCCGTTTGTCAAAGACGAATCGGTGAAACTGATCGGCGTGGAAGCAGCGGGACAGGGCGTGGATACAGAGAAACATGCGGCCACGCTGACGAAAGGGTCAGAAGGAGTGTTGCATGGTGCTTTCATGAAACTGCTCCAGGATGATTCCGGGCAAGTGCTGGAAGCCCACTCGCTGTCAGCGGGGCTGGATTATCCGGGGATTGGACCGGAACATGCCTATTTAGCGGATATCGGCCGTGTACAATACAAACCGATTACAGATGAAGAAGCTTTGGCAGCAGTGGTCACTTTTTCACGTCTGGAAGGGATTATTCCAGCGCTCGAATCTGCCCATGCCATTGCGGAAGCGGAAAAAGCCGCAAAAGACATGACATCCGAAGAGATTCTGGTCATCTGTGTGTCAGGCCGCGGCGATAAGGACATGGCCACTTATGCGGATAAATTGGAGGGATTGGCATGAACCGACTTACGACGTTGAAAGAAGCGGGGGAAAAAGCGTTTGTAGCTTATATTATGGCTGGTGATGGCGGATTGAAACGCTTGAGTGAGCAAGTGCAGTATCTGCAGGAAGCAGGTGTGACGGCAATTGAAATTGGCATTCCGTTCTCTGATCCTGTAGCAGACGGCCCCACGATCGAAGCAGCGGGCAACCGGGCGCTGAAGGAAGGTGTGACACTCGAAAAAGTGCTGCTGGAGATGCAGCAGTGGACATTCGAAGTGAAAGTGCCATTGATTGTCATGACATACCTGAATCCGGTCATCCGTTTCGGTGCTGAACGTTTCGCAGAAGAATGCAGGAAATCGGGCATCTCAGGGGTCATCATTCCGGATTTGCCGTTTGAACACCGCGAACTGGTTCAACCCCACATCAACAAGCATGACATTCCGCTGATTCAGCTGGTGACGCTGACAACGATGGAAGACCGGCTTGATGAAATTCTGAAAAGCGCCCAAGGTTTTGTTTATGCGGTGACAGTGACGGGAATCACAGGCACACGGGATGAGTTATCCGGTGAAGTGAAGAATTTCATGAAACGGATCCGCGCGAAAAGCCCTGTGCCGGTCTATGCCGGTTTTGGCATCTCCAAGACCCGGCATATCGACATGCTGAAAGACGAAGTTGATGGATTTATCGTCGGCAGTGCCATTGTACAGGCTTTTCATGACAATAAAATCAAGGAAGTTGAACCGCTTATTCAAGCGGTAACCCTCCCTCATCCCGTATAATACGGATAGGAGGGATGCGCATGTTTACACCAGTATCTGCGGATTTTTTTCAGGCTCCGACCCTGGAGCTGGCCCGCAGCCTGCTCGGTCAGATTCTTGTCCATGAACTGCCGGAGGGAACCGTCGCGGGGCGTATTGTAGAAACGGAAGCGTATATGGGAGCGGAAGACCGCGCTGCTCACAGCTTTGGCAACCGGCGTACCAAACGGACGGAAGTGATGTTCGGCAAAGCCGGACTTGTCTATACGTATCAAATGCATACTCATACGCTGATCAACGTTGTCAGTGGACCCATCGATACACCGCGCGCCATTCTGATTCGTGCTGTGGAACCGGTGGAAGGCATCGACTTGATGGCAGAACTGCGCGGCAGGCATATGCCGATCAGGCAATGGACGAGCGGCCCGGGGAAGCTGACAAAAGCGATGGGCATCACAATGGACTATTATGGCCATCATTTTACGGAACGGCCATTGTATATTGCTCACGGCGATCCGGTGCATGCCATTGCCACGGGACCACGGGTGGGCATCGGAAATTCGCTGGAAGCGGTCGACTATCCGTACCGTTTTTGGGAAAAGGAGAATCCGTTCGTATCGAAATTCCGGTAGACTCCGTGTTTAAGTTCTCTTTGCCTGTGGAATAGTAAGTAGGGAGTACTTAAAAAGAAGGAGTGAAAGATAGTGGCAAAAATTGCAACGCTGATTACTGATATGTTTGAAGATGTGGAGTATACAGATCCGTCAAAGGCCTTTAATGATGCGGGCCACGAAGTCTTCACGATTGAAAAGGAAGCCGGCAAAGAAGTCAAAGGCAAGCAAGGCGAGGCTTCTGTAGCCATCGATAAAGGTATTGATGACGCGAATCCGGATGACTACGACGCACTGTTCCTGCCGGGTGGATTTTCTCCGGACCAGTTGCGTGCCGATGACCGTTTTGTCAAATTCACAAAATCATTCATGGACGCAAAAAAACCGGTCTTTGCTATTTGTCATGGACCTCAACTACTGATTACGGCAAAGGCATTGGAAGGCCGAAAAGCCACTGGTTATAAATCCATTCATGTAGACATGGAATACGCTGGCGCCAACCTTGTGGACGAAGAAGTGGCAGTCTGCCAGGACCAATTGGTGACAAGCCGCAACCCGAACGACATTCCGGCGTTCAACCGTGAATCATTGAGAGTGCTTGAACAATTATCATAAGCAGCAGGAAAAGCCCCAACGGCTATGCCGTTGGGGTTTTCTTTTTGAAAAAATACATAAGGGGTTGTTTGTATAAGTCGCGGCTTATATAATGAAACCATTCTGCAAAAAGAAGGTGTAAAAATGGAGTATCTTCAAATGGAAGCTTATTTGAAAGCGATCAGCGATCACAATCGAATGCTTATGCTGAAATATTTGATGAAAGACCCGCTGTGCATCTGTGAATTTACAGAGCTGCTCGATATGACGCAGCCGGCAATCAGCCAGCATATGCGGAAATTAAAACAAGTCGATCTGGTGCAGGAAGAAAAGAAAGGCCGTTGGACGATTTGGTCATTGAATATCCGCCATCCGCAATATCCGGTGCTGATTCATTTGTTGAGTTTACTGCCGGAACCAGCGCGTTCCATCGACTCATTGGTCGCAGAAGGAAAGAAAGTAGTTTGTGAATAGGGAGATGTTTGGAAGTGGTATGGTTAGCGAGTATTATTTTTCTTGTGACATTGGCGTTTGTCATTTTGCAGCCAAGGGGCTTGTCCATTGGCTGGTCGGCTATGGCGGGAGCCGCAGTAGCGCTGATTGTAGGCGTAGTGGATTTTGGTGATGTTTGGGATGTGACGGGAATTGTCTGGAATGCCACATTAACGTTTGTGGCACTGATCATCATCTCGTTGATTCTTGACGAGATCGGCTTTTTTGAATGGGCCGCCTTACATATGGCCCGCTTTGCCAAAGGCAGCGGGTTAAGGATGTTTTTTCTTGTCACCATCCTTGGCGCTATTGTCGCTGCATTATTTGCCAATGACGGAGCAGCACTGATTTTGACGCCAATCGTGTTGGCGATGGTACGCGCGTTGAAATTTAAAGACGCCATGATTTTACCGTTTATCATGGCATCAGGATTTATTGCCGATACAGCGTCTTTGCCGTTCGTCATCAGCAACCTGGTGAATATTGTATCAGCCGATTTTTTCGGCATCGGATTTACGGAGTATGCCATTCATATGATTGTACCGAATCTATTCAGTGTATTGGCCAGCATGCTTGTTCTTTATTTGTATTTCCGTAAGGATATTCCGAAAAACTTTGATGCCGATGTTCTGGGAAAACCTTCATCAGCCATCAAAGACTTGAAAATTTTCCGGTTGTCCTGGGCGGTTCTGGCCATTTTGCTTACGGGTTATTTCTTAAGTGAAAGTCTTGGCATTCCTGTTTCCCTGATTGCAGGAACAGTGGCCATCATTTTCCTCAGCATCGCGCGCAGAAGCGAATCTGTGGAAACCATGCGAGTCGTAAAAGGAGCGCCATGGGCCATTGTCTTTTTCTCTGTCGGTATGTATGTGGTAGTGTATGGACTCCGCAACGTTGGGTTAACATCAGTGCTCGCGACAGCTATTGAATGGACGGCAGGCCACGGCCTGTATGCGGCAACCATCGGCATGGGCTTTATCGCTGCCATTTTATCATCCGTGATGAACAATATGCCAACTGTCATGATTGATGCATTGGCCATCGCTGAAACCAATACCACTGGTGTGGTCAGGGAAGCCCTGATTTATGCCAATGTCATCGGTTCTGATTTAGGGCCGAAAATTACGCCGATCGGTTCCCTGGCTACACTTCTTTGGTTGCATGTGTTGAGGTTAAAAGGGGTTACCATCAGTTGGGGATATTATTTCAAAGTGGGAATTATTTTGACTGTACCCACTTTGTTCATTACGTTGACAGGATTGTATTTGTGGTTAACCATTTTGAATTAAGGGCATTATAAAGAGGCGTGCGGTTGCATGCCTCTTTTAATCGAGAAATTTGGCCATATAGATTTCGTCATACGGCTTATCATCAATAATCAATGATTTCCTGCGAACGCCTTCTTCTGAAAATCCTGCTTTGTCATACAGGTTCCGGGCGGCCGTATTTTCTGTGACAACGGTCAGCTCCAACCGGATCAACCCTTTTTCAAGAGCCCATTCCTCAGCTTTATCAAGCAATGAAGCCCCGATTCCTTTGCCTCGGGCTTCGGCTTGGACACCCAGCACAATAGATGCACGATGCGAGGCCCGCTTAGCTGAATTTCCGATAATCATCAGATACCCGACATGCTCTCCGTTTAAGATGGCGATGAAAATAGTGGAATGGCCGCTTTTTTTCCATTCAATGATTTGTTTCCGAACCTTCTGTGTCGACTGGATCCGTTCATCTCTGCCGTAGAGCATGAAGTCAGAATCAGCTTCCACTGCTTTTTGTAAAGTGATAAATGATCTCGCATCACCATGTTCGGCCGGACGAATCAGCAGGATATCTTTGTCCCCGTCCTCATCAGCACCATCTTTGTCAGCTGAGTCTACGTGCTCAAAGATTACATGGCGATTTATCTCAACTTTTTTTACATAATAGCCGTTATCCAGCCAGGCATGAAAGTGTTTGGCTGGCGGTTTCGTCTTCTTCCACCAGCTTTGGTTCAAATAAGCGGCATTTGGCAGCTGCTGCCCCATGATTTGCTCAATCTCAGTGAATGTCAAAGTGATTGTGGCATTGGTGGCAGAAGAGAAATAATTTGCCAAAGGGATGTATTTTTTTTCCATTATATTAGTCACGTTTATCACTTCTTTCCGGGAAGTTAGAATAACATAGGATAATTATATCATTTGCAATGCGAAAAAGTACACAGTTATTTTCACAATTTTATATAATTTCTGTCAATTCATTTTAATATTGAATATTCGAATATTTTTACAAGCAGTAAGAAGCATATTTTTGACGGATTGCCAAAGTAAAGAGGGGAAACTGATACTTTAGTGGCAATAACAGAAAGTGCGAAGGCGAAAAGATGGAGAGACTCAGGGGAAGCGGTACCAATCAGGCAGATGGCGGCTGTTTTTTGGAATGCGGGAAGCGGTGTTCTTCCATTAAAAAGAAGACCATAAAAAATGTTTATTGGCTGCCCAGGGGATTGTGTTAAAATAAGCACAGAAACCAACATCTATCAGGAGGTTAAATTATGTCAAACGTTTTTGTGCTCGGGCATAAAAACCCGGATACGGATTCAATCTGTTCAGCGATTTCATATGCTTATTTAAAAAATGAAATCGGAATGACTGCAGAACCTGTCCGTCTCGGGGAATTGAATAACGAAACATTATTTGTGTTGGAGAAATTCGGCTTTGAACGGCCGCGGCTGGTTGAACGCGTTTCGGATGAAGTATCCCAAGTCATTCTTGTCGATCATAACGAGCGCCAGCAAAGCGCTGATGACATCGATGATGTACAAGTAATCGAAGTCATCGACCATCATCGCATAGCAAATTTCGAAACCACCGACCCTTTGTATTTCCGGGCGGAGCCTGTGGGATGCACGACCACAATTCTATTGAAGTTATTTAAAGAAAACGGAGTAAAGATTCCATCCGACATTGCGGGACTTATGCTGTCCGCCATCATTTCGGATTCGTTATTGTTCAAATCGCCTACCTGCACAGCTCAGGATGTCCAGGCTGCCGGGGAACTGGCAGAAATAGCGAAAGTGGATGCAGAAGTTTATGGACTGGAAATGCTGAAAGCTGGCGCCGACTTGAGCAATAAAACGCTGGAAGACTTGATTTCACTGGATTCCAAGGAGTTTGAAGCTGGTAATCACCGTTTTGAAGTGGCGCAAGTCAATGCCATTGACGTAGAAGAAGTGATCGACAGACAACAGGAGTTGGAGGTTCTTTTGGAGCAGGTAGTAGCCAAAAAGAATCTGGATCTCTTTGTCTTTGCGGTGACGGATATTTTGAACAATAATTCGACAGCGATTGTACTTGGAGAACGGGCTGACATCATCGAAGGGGCTTTTAAATCGAGCGTCATTAATAACCGTGTGCTCCTCCCGGGTGTGGTCTCCCGCAAAAAACAAATCGTTCCGGTAATTACCGAAGCATTAAGCTGATTCCCTTAAAAGGGAGTCAGTTTTTTTGTTGTTTTTAGAGGAAGCGTGTGTTCTTCTCCTGACGATGCCGCATTCTTCGCTTTTATTCCTCTATCGGCCGCCATCGCTTTTCATACTGTTCAGACTCCAGAGCTACCCGGGCACTTCCGCTTTTCTTATTGTCCAG
>NZ_RIAX01000008.1 GCF_003719725.1 Planococcus salinus
TGACATTAAAAGACACGGATAAATACGAAGAAATTCTGGAGAATCCGGCAGTCAACCTGGCGTATGCAGGTGATTCCTATGTGTCTATCAGTGGGACTGCTCAATTTATCGAAGATCTGGACCGGAAAAAAGAATACTGGAATCCGGTTTTCGATAAATTATTGAACACCACTTATGACGATCCCAACGTCATTTTGATAAAAGTGGAAGCCGACACGGCCGAATACTGGCAGTCAGGCAGCACCATGAAGACAGTGAAGAACTTCGCCAAAAAGCTTACGGGCAATGAATCGAAAAAAGATGAGAAGGAACTGAACGATACAGTGGACTTCAATCGGCCGAGGTAACTGGAATTGAAACTGGGACATTCCAAAAAAGTCGGAAGGAAAAAGAAAAAAGATGTATTTTTATATCAAAAGTGGCTCTGACCATATTTCACCGTACCCTGGAAATCATCAATACAGGGTACGGTTTGTTTTATGGCAGAATTACTGGTTGTTGAGGTGCTTCCGCTTAAGCCATCTGGCTGAAGACAATTTCTTTCACTTCGCTAAATGAATTAGCAGGAAGTTTTTCAATGAAAACTGCGTTTCGAGCGGATAAATCAAGCGATTTTACGTGCTGACAAAGGATGGACCCTTGTGTGGTTGTTCTTGAATCCAAAAGAAAGTTTAAGGGAAACTCGTTTTTTGTATTTGAAATCGGACATACAATGGCAATGTTACTCAACGAATTGAAAAAGTCGTTGCTGATGATGACCGCAGGCCTCCTGCCGCTTTGTTCCCGCCCTGCCTGTGGATGGAAATCCAATAGGACAATATCTCCCTGGTAAAATTTTTTCACCATATTTCTTCGCCTAACGGCAAACCGAAATCAGGATCTTTCATAGCCGCCTGTATTTTTTCTTTGTTGTTTTCCAAATGGTAATCAGCAAAACGTTCTTGTATCGTTTTGGGTTGATTTTCTTTTTTGATGAAAATGCCTTCTTCCTTCACTTCAAAAGTAATTGCATCTCCTGAATTTGCTTTCAATAATTTGCGGATTTCAATCGGAATTGTAATTTGGCCTTTGCTCGTAACTTTTGCTTTCAATATAGCCAAGTCAATCACTCCTTACTTTTCCTTACTTATAATAAGTATAAGACAAAAATGTAGATGAAGCAAATTCTGGCTGTGTTGTCTTTTCTACTGTTCGGTCTGAATAGAAAGTGTATGATTGCTATAGACATAAAATTCAAAGGAGGAACCCCCATGAAGCCAAAAGTGTTTATTGGTAGACCTGTATCAAAAGAAGTAGAAGCCTACATAGCAAAACATTGTGAGTATCGGATCTGGGACAAGAAAGAACCGATCCCGCCGGAAGTGCTGTTGGAAGAAGCGAAAAAAGCGGAAGGGCTGCTTGTACAAAAATCCGCGATCACTGAGGACTTTTTGGCTCAGGCGTCTCATTTGAAAGTCATCAGCAATACCGCTGTGGGTTATGACTCATTTGACCTGGAAGCGATGGAGAAATACGGGGTGATCGGTACGCACACGCCGTTTGTCCTGGATGAAACGGTTGCCGATCTTGTCTTCGCCTTGATGCTGTCCGCGGCGAGGAGAATCCCTGAGCTGAACAATTACGTCAAGCAAGGCGACTGGAACGGAGAGACGCAGGCAGAAGAGTTATTCGGAACGGACGTTCACCATACCACTCTGGGAATTGTCGGAATGGGCAGGATAGGTGAAAAAATTGCCAGACGGGCAGTCTTCGGTTTCAACATGAAGGTTATGTATAATGCCACAACGCCGAAACCACAGCTGGAAGAAACATATGGGATGGTCTACAGCGACTTGGACAGCCTGCTGGAACAGTCGGATTTCGTGGTGCTGATTGTTCCATTGACTGCATCAACCCGAAAGCTGATCGGTGCGGAACAGTTCAAACGTATGAAATCCAATGCGATTCTGATCAATGCCGCCCGCGGAGCGGTCGTGGATGAACAAGCGCTGATCGAAGCGTTGCAAACCGGGGAGATCCGAGGGGCTGCGCTTGATGTGTTTGAGAAAGAACCGACCAGTCCTGATAATCCGCTATTAAAGATGGACCAGGTGGTTGTGGTTCCTCATATTGGCTCAGCTACAGCAAAAACCCGGGAAGCCATGGTCATGAAAGCGGCCGAAAATTTAGTGGCAGGGGTGACCGGAGGTGTCCCGGAGAACGTGGTGAAGGAATTGCAGGGACTGATCAGCGGGCAATGAGGAAACACTCCGCACCAAAAAGGCTTAAATTGTGCGGCATGGTGCTGTATAGTGAAACAGGGAATCCATTGAAAGGTGTTTAAATCAGATGATGCACAATCCAACAGGAAAAAAGCGCCTGGAACTCGCACTGCTTCTCAGTATGCTTGGAATCTTGGCACCGCTGAACATAGATATGTATTTGCCCGGTTTCCCCTCAATTGCAGAGGATCTGGATGCCCATATTTCACTTGTTCAGCTTAGTTTAACGGCTTGTCTGATCGGTCTGGCTGCCGGACAACTGGTTGTGGGGCCATTAAGCGACGCCCGGGGAAGAAGAACTCCGCTGATCATCTCCGTTGTGTTATTCGCTTTGTCGTCATTGCTTTGTGCAGTGGCACCGAATATTGAAATGCTGATTGCTGCTCGTTTTCTTCAGGGATTTACAGCTTCAGGAGGAGTGGTCCTTTCCAGAGCCGTGGTAAGTGATGTGTTCAGTGGCAGGGAAATGACAAAATTCTTCGCATTGCTGATGGTCATCAACGCGGTAGCACCAATGGCGGCACCGATTGCCGGTGGAGCCATTTTGGCCTTGCCGTTTGCCGGCTGGGAAAGCATTTTTTATTTCTTGAGTTTGCTTGGTTTTATCATGCTTATAATTGTGATGCTGCGTCTGCCGGAAACGCTGCCTCCGGAAAAGCGCATGCCCAGCTCGCTCGGTACATCCATCAAAACGATGGGCAGCTTGTTCAAAGCCCGACCGTTCATCGGCTATGCATTGGTCGTTGGATTGATCCACGGCGGAAGCTTTGCCTATGTCGCCGGAACGCCTTTTGTCTACCAGGGCATTTACGGCGTTTCGCCGCAGGTGTTCAGTGTATTGTTCGGCATCAACGGCATCGCGATGATTATGGGAAGCTGGATCATCGGCAGGTTCGGCGGCATTGTTTCTGAACACCGCTTGCTTCAGGGAGCAGTGGTGACGGCAGTCAGTGCGACATTCGTGCTTCTCATTATGACCATTATCGAAGGTCCCTTGGCATCACTCGTCATTTCGATTTTTGTTTATATGATTGCGGTGGGAATGACGTTTACCAGTTCGTTCACACTGGCGATGAAAAATCAGGGCCACGTGGCGGGCAGTGCCAGTGCCATTGTGGGGATGCTGCCGTTGATCATCGGATCGATTGTGTCTCCTCTTGTCGGCATCAATGAAGTCTCTGCAGTGCCGATGGGCGGCATTTTGTTCGGTACAGCCGTACTTGGGATGCTTGCCTTTTTCACACTTACGGGTGCCCCGAAACACAAAAATCCAGCCGCTGATTCTGAACCATCTCATGACTGAAGAGGAGCTGGAGTTCGGTGACCCAACAGAAAAACTGACAAGAAAACAGGAAACAAATAAGAAGCTCCCAGACAACATACATTGTCTGGGAGCTTCTTATCGTTACGCCTTCAGTCTGTTTGTAACTATATCAAAAAGAAACTTTACGGTGTAAGTGAATTATTTTTATTTTCATAATCTGTCTTCATAAAAACGATACAGTTCTGATGTGACAGTGAAAGGTATTTTGCGGAAATTCAGATGACGCGGAAAGAGGTAAGTTCTTCGGTTTTCTACGGCGGGGTCTGTTTCTTGAAAGCCTCTTTCCTTACCTTATGATATGATTTAAGAGCAGGAAAATGCGGAATAAGAAACAGAATTACATAATAAAGGGTGAGGAATATGAAGGTCTTTGCCTCCCATGATGAACAAATTACGATCCTGAAACGCCGAGGTCTATCAGTCACGGATGAAGCCGGGGCAAAACGGATCTTGTCACGGGAGAACTATTACGCTCTGATCGACGGCTATAAGGAGCCTTTTCTTGAAAGAGACGAGCGGCTCAACCCATATGGACTCGAACAATACCGGAAAGGCACCGAATTTGGCCATGTATATGCGCTGTACCGCTTTGACAGAGAGCTGCGCATGCTGATGCTGAACGAATTGCTGAAGTTTGAGAAAAACATCAAATCGAAAATCGCTTACCGGTTTTCTGAAAAATTTCCGGAGACGGACAGCTTTCTGAGGGCAGACAATTACAGTCCGGACATCCATCATCACCATGAGCGTGACCGGATCATTTCAACACTGGCCAATTTGATCAAAAGCCATAAAAAACGGGATCGGGTGAAATACCCCGCCATCCGGGAGTTCTATGACAAACACAAAAATGTGCCGTTGTGGGTGCTGATCAATTTCCTTTCTCTTGGGCAGATCATCAATTTCTACCAGGTAATTGATGAAGAGCTGAGAACTCGCATTGCCCACGATTTTGCAGAGGAATTCAGCGAAGAATACGAGCAGATTCACCTGAAGGCAAGCGAGCTCGACGACATTTTGCAAGTCGCTTTCCCGTATCGCAATAAATCCGCGCACGAAGAAGTGCTGTACCGCTTTCGTCTATTGCATCCAGTGGAGCTGGATGGCGTGGAAGACAGCTTGGAAATGCCAAGTGGCAGCTTGAGCAAGGGAACGGTGTTTTCGGTTGCAAGTTTGCTGAAGCTGGTCTTGGCTCGGAGTGAATATGAAACGTTTGAAAAAGAACTCGAACGGCTGATGAAAGAACTGAAAGGAACCATAGAGGGAAAGGCGTATGGCGCAATTATGAGAGATACAGGCTTTCAGGAATATTGAAAGAGCTCCGCTTGTAAAAAGGAGGTTCATATGGACCGTCATGAGATAAAATCAAAAAACTTCTTTACCGAACCGATCATTTCTCCGAAAGTGGACCGTGTCCTTCTATATGTTTTTTCGTTCTTGGGGGCTTTTGCAGGCATTATTCTAAAAAGTGTCACAAGCTGGTCATACTGGACGATCCTACTTGCCGTAGTTGGAATGGCGGTCATCTTGGTCTGTTTGCTGAAATTCGGAAATAAGGTTTGGGCAAAGTTTAAAGCCAAAGAAAAAGGCTCTTAGCAGAGAATAAATAAGTTATTGATATATCATCAAAAAATTTATGGAGAAGAAATTGATTAATCAGGAGGCAGTTCATTTTCACCGATTATAGGTTTTACAGGTTTGTAATAATCGGATTTTTGTAGAAATCCAGATCATCGTGTTGAAAATTTATTTGCTTCTGGAAGCATGAGTTTGTATAATAGAATTTAAATATTAAATTGTATGAATAAATATTCATTTTTTTAAATAATCCCGCTATAATAATTTATGGGAAAGAGGCCTTCTGTACATGGAAGCTCCCTTTTTCCCGTTTTTTAAAGAAAGGAATGACCGCAGTTTGCAGTTTATCGAGAGTGAAGAAAAGATCAAACAACAATCAGCCCTGGAATATATTAAAGCCATCCATAAGCAAGTCAAAGACCGTAATCCCGGAGAGTCGGAATTTTTACAAGCGACCTGGGAAGTCTTCGAGTCTTTGAGACCTGTTTTTGAACAGCATCCTGAATACATCGAAGAAAGTATCCTGGAGCGTATTTCCGAGCCGGAGCGTTTCATCAATTTTCGCGTGACATGGGAAGACGACAACGGGAAAGTGCATGTGAACAGAGGATATCGCGTCCAATTCAACAGCACTCTCGGACCGTTCAAAGGCGGCCTCCGTTTCCACCCCTCTCTTACTGGAAGTGTAGTCAAGTTCCTTGGCTTCGAACAAATCTTCAAAAACGCTTTGACCGGATTGCCGATCGGCGGCGGAAAAGGCGGGTCTGATTTCGATCCCAAAGGACGTTCAGATCGTGAAATTATGCGGTTCTGCCAAAGCTTCATGACAGAACTCAGCCGTCATATCGGACCGGATATCGATGTTCCTGCAGGAGATATCGGTGTAGGCAAACGGGAAATCGGCTATTTGTTCGGGCAGTACAAACGGATTCGCAATGCCTCTGAAGCCGGTGTCTTTACAGGCAAAAACCCGGACAACGGCGGAAGCTTGATCCGCAAAGAAGCAACCGGCTATGGAACGGTCTATTTTGTCGAAGAAATGTTGAGAGACCAGGGGCGTTCATTTGCCGGCAGCAAAGTCATCGTTTCAGGTTCGGGGAATGTGTCGATTTATGCCATGGAAAAGGCTGTTGAATTTGGAGCTACTGTGGTTGCGTGCAGCGACTCTGAAGGTTACATCTATGACCCCAATGGAATTGACGTCGAAACGGTCAAGCAGCTGAAAGAAGTGGGCCGCAAACGGATTTACGAATATCTTGAATTCCATCCGACGGCGCGTTACGGGAAAGACAAATCGGAAATTTGGAAAATTCCTTGCGATATCGCATTGCCTTGCGCAACACAGAACGAAATCGACCGAGAAAGCGCACAGGCGCTGGTCGAAAACAACGTAAAGGCAGTAGGGGAAGGCGCGAATATGCCATGCAATGAAGAAGCTGTCCGCATGTTGACTAACAATAAAGTATTATTCGCACCCGCAAAAGCTGCCAATGCAGGTGGCGTGGCTGTTTCTGCGATGGAAATGTCTCAAAACAGCATGCGTTATTCGTGGACATCCGAAGAAGTCGATAAAAAGCTGCAGCAAGTCATGAAGACAATTTACAAGAATTGCATTGAAACCGCAGCGCAATATGGCTCTCCGGGTAACCTGATCATCGGTGCCAATATTGCCGGCTTCAAAAAAGTCGCAGATGCGATGGTCAGCCACGGGTTGAATTAAAAAAGATGATACCGGGCTCCTTTGTCCGTACTGGAAAGTCTATAAAAAGCCGTATCTGTCAGAGTGAATCCAACAGATACGGCTTTTTGGTGTTAGTTTTGGACACTTGTTAATGTATGGCCTTAAACTGAAAATAAAAACCCGGTATTCTTGGTGAAAAACTTTTTTATTGCTTATTCTGAAGGACAGGATACCTGGAAGAAGGGAGAATTCCTATGATTTACGTTGCATTGCTCCGCGGCATCAACGTCGGGGGTAAAAACAAAGTCGATATGAAGTTGCTGAAACAAGCGTTTGAACGCGCAGGGATGAACTCTGTAAAGACGTACATCAATTCAGGGAATATTCTTTTCAGTGATGACCACCATTCAAGAGACGACTTGCCGACGCTATTGGAAGAAGTCATTTTTGACTGTTTCGGGCTGCGGATCAAGGTGCTGGTTTACAGCAAAGATGAATTCCATCAAATTGTACAAGCGGTCCCGTCCCACTGGACAAACGACCGGCAAATGAAAAGTGATGTGTTGTTCCTGTGGGAAGAAGTTGACGAAGAATCCGTGCTTGATCAGTTGGTCATCAAACCGGCTATCGACCAGACCTACTATGTGCCGGGGGCCATTTTATGGTCGGTGGACAAAGAGCTTGTCACCAAAAGCGGGATGTCAAAAATCGTGGGTTCCGGGCTCTATCAGCACGTGACTGTCAGGAATGTGAATACTGTCCGGAAAATTGCCGGGTTGATGGAGGAAATGGAGCTGTAAACGAAATCGGCTGAAAAAGCGCTGTCCCTTGTGTTTCTTCGGGACAGCGCTTTTTGTGAAGGTGTCAGGTGAACTTCTTTAATCCTTTATAAATTTCGATCATGTCTCCCAGTTTCATCCGCACCAACCCGCTTGACGAGGGGGCGACGTACTCCACGGTTCCCGGCATCACGCTTTCCGGTTGTTCGCCCCAGTCGACAGCGCGTCTGCTGCTGAATTGCTGGTACACGCCTTTGCCTACAAAGCATACGGCTTTCGGTTGGTAGTTCTTTATTTTTTGCTGCAACAGCGCAGCACCTTCCAAATATTCCGCTTTGGAGATTTCTGCAGCCTCTTTTGTCGGACGGGCGACGATGTTCGTCAGTCCGTAGCCAAGGTTCAGCAGCTGGCCGTCTTCTTCCGGCACATATTGCTTAGGCGTCAATCCCGCTTGAAAAAGGAGCTTCCAGAAACGGTTCGTAGGATTGGCGAAATGATGGCCGGTTTCAGCAGACCGGATGCTCGGGTTGAATCCGACAAACAGAATCTTTAACCCTTTACGCAGGTGATCAGGTATAGGTTGCAAATGTTCCATCAATTTCCTCCTCTCACCAATCATTTTTTCGGCGGCTTGTCCAGGCCTTCCGCATCTCCCGGGCGGGGAGCATCAGCGGCTCCATACATATCACCGGTCTCGGGATTAAACAGAATGGCCTGAACGTCTCCGATTCGCTCATCAGCGGTGACTTCCTTAAAGCTATCATCCGGTTTGTACCCCAGTTCCGCCAGTTTTTTCAATACGTCTTCCTCAATGCCGTCCTGCCATTCCACTGACAAGTCCGGCGTATTATAAATGCGCGGTTCGGCGATGGCGTCTTCCAGGTCCATTTCGTATTCCAGGACATTCAGCAGTACTTGAAGAACCGACGCGACAATAGTAGCGGCTCCCGGAGACCCCAGTGTGAAAAACGGTTTGCCTTCGTGAAAGACGATGGTCGGCGCTTTGGAGCTGACCGGGTACTTGTCGGCGTTCGGCTGATTGATCGATCCGGGTTCCGGATTAAAATCCGTCAGGTCGTTATTGAGCAGGAAGCCGTATCCCGGCACCATGATACCCGAGCCGAAAATCCGTTCAATGGATGATGTGCAGGAGGCAACATTTCCCCAGCGATCGACTGCGGTAAAATGCGTTGTTTCATAGCCCGTTTCATGGGATGGCGCTTTTCGGTTGCGCACTTCCGGCTCCCGCTCTTCATATTGCCATGGATCCCCGCAATTCACATCGCCCATGCGCCGTTCAAAACTGATGAGGTTCCGGCGTTCTTCCAGGTAGTCAGGGTGCAAGAGACCTTCCATCGGGATATCCATAACATCCGGATCTTCGATGTATGCTTGCCGGTCCGCCAGCGCCAGGCGCATGGCTTCCGCAATCAAGTGGTACTTCTTCCAGGAATGGGGGTCATGCTTGCTCAGATTAAGCGGTTCGAGAAGTTTCAACAGCTGTGCCACGATAAATCCACCGCCATTGGGTGGAGGCGGAAAAGCAAGGTCAAAATTTTTATAACTGCCCCACAGCGGCTCTTCGATTCGGACTTCATAATTCTTCAGGTCCTGCTTGGTCATCAATCCGCCCTGTTGCTGGATTGTTTCAACGATGGCATCTGCAATTTCCCCTTCATACACAGCGTCAAAGCCCTGCTCTTGGATGATTCGGAGCGTTTTGGCAAGGTCCGGTTGTCTGACGCGGTCCCCTTCCTTCAGCGGCTGTCCGTTCGGTACAAAGATTTTTCGTGCTTCTTCTCCGAGGCGGTCTTTAAACAAATTGAGTGTCCGTTCCCAAAGGGAGTTGACAAGGTAGTCATTTTCCGCCAGCTTAATGGCTGGGTCGATCAATTGTGTCAGCTTCATCGTTCCGTGTCGTTCATGGGCGACTTTGAGTGTCTTCATCATTCCTGGCACACCGACCGACATGGCATGGACAGAGCGTTTTTCAAACGGAATTACTTCGCCGTTTTCATCGACGAATAGTTGAGGAGTGACAGCTTCCGGTGATTTTGAATGACCATGAATAACTTCCGTCTTATTATTCTGGTTGTCATAATAGACCAGGAAACCTCCTGCAGCAATCCCGGTGTTCATGCCTTCAACTGCTGAGAGTGCAAGCTGGATGGCGATGATGGCATCAATCGCATTGCCGCCTTCTTCCAGTATTTTCTTTCCTGCGTCTGTCGCTTCTTTTATCGCACTGGCAGCCATGCCGTATTTTCCGCTGTCCGATTTACGGTGAGCCGCCAGTTTATCTGGGTGTTGGTTATTGAAAATTTCCTGTAATCCCATTGATCCTTCACCTCTTGTGAGTTTATCAGGAGGCTTGTTATGCTCCTCTTTTGGTGTATACCCCAACTGCGGCAAATTAAAAATCAGTTTTTCAAGCAGATACGATTCTGATGGAACAAAAGAGCGCCGGAACATCCAGGTTTCTCGGAGTTTTTCTATTTCGCCCGTTTCAGAAGCCGTTCTGATCGATAAAAAGTGGCGGTACGGATATACAGGTGATGGATAAGCCCCCAGAAAACCATCATCCATGAACTCAAAGCGACGTAAATCATGACGCGCGGAATGATGGTGAGGAATGGGGTTTCCAGTGCCGCGGCAAGTTTCCATGTGCTGGCCGTATACATAGCCAGCGGAAACACCATGGCCCACCACTGCGGTCCATAAGTCAGCGGATAACGATGGTGGATATGCCGCCAAAAGGCCAGGATGAACAATAATGGAATCCACCATGTACCGGCCGCCCAGAAAAACAACGTGAACCCTTTCAGAAACGGAGTAATTTCCTGCAGAAACGACCAATAATCCGCATTGAGAATCAACGTGGATCCGGCCAGGCTGGTGATGGCGACAGCACCCATATTGATCCAGTAGGGTGGCGTCAATGCAGCAAATTCAAGCTTCAAAAATGTGAAACGATAAAAAATAAGGGTAATGATATTCAAATACAGCATACACCCGAGAAAATACATGCAGACGGTGAAGAACAAAGCGACATCACGGCCATGGGTAAAATGAGGAACCAGCAACGTGCCAAGAATTGACACGGACTGCGTAGCCACAGCAGCAATCAGCCAGGCGCCATTAATGCCTTCCGACAAGGTAGGGGTGTCACTTCGCACGGTGACCGCCGTAAAGAAAGTGTACATGATGAGCACCCACAGGATGATGGCCAGCGCCCACAAATAGAGGGCAGCCTGATACGACCCGGTGATCAGGATCAACTGGCTTCCAAGCACACAAGTACCGGCGACCGTTGTGAAAAATCCTGAACCGATTGTGTGACTGGCCAAATCGGTAAATACGCGTTTTGGATAGCGGATCAGGCGGATCAGCGTCAGTAACCAAAGAAGGATGAAGGCGACGATATTCAGGTACAAAAAAGTAACTGCCAGCCAGTCCATTCCAAGAAAAGAAGCGGCAATTGACAGGGCGCCGGTCGCCATGACAAAAGCAAAATAGCCGGGGAATAGAGTTCCTGCCAGTTGATTGATGAATTTATACAATTTTCCCACTCCTAAATACATTGTTGGTTTTGATGAGTTCATTCCATCATACCTCATTTTTTGGAGAGAAAAAGTCCGGATAAACAGAACGTTGATGAAGAGTAGGGCATGCGGCAAATTTCGAAGGGCAGTATCTTGAGGGCAATTATTTTTTACGGTATATGTTGTTTGAAAGGGAATTAAAAATATGAAACTCAGCTGCGAAAACTCATGAATTTCATTCAAATTCCCTAAAAAGGCGAACTATAAAGTAGTAATATTAGTTTAAAGTTCGTTTTTAGCTTGAACCCTCTCCTGGAGTCTGTTATATTGGCCAAGTACTAAATTTTATACAGCACCACTCGTATATACTCGGTAATATGGTCCGAGTGTTTCTACCAGGTTCCCTTTAAAGAACCGGACTACGGGTTGAAGTATCGGGTCATCCAGTTTTTGCTGCTGTCCTGCTTGGTTGTTCAGCATTCAGTTATGGGTTGTTGGATTATTCATACTTTCATCCTGACAGGTCTGGAAAGGTAGAAGCATTCTGCCGCTTTCGGCCTTTTTTCTATGGCTGAAAAGGCAATTCACAAACATCAAGGAGGACGACAGAATGAAACAAAAGCAGGAAAGAAGCGGATTGAAGAATCATCTTTTACTGGCCATCATAGCCGCGTTTTTACTGGCATTGCTGGCGGGATGCAGCACAGCGGGAACGGAAGCGGAAGCAACAGCAGAACAAGAAGAAACAAAACAGCCGATTCTGATCCAGGGGCCAATGCCGATTGAAGCAGAAACTTTTGCGGAACGGCTGGAGAACGTTGAAATAGAGGAATCAGGATCGACATATAAATTCTATATTGGAACAGTGGATGATTATCCGGTCATCGTTTCCAAAACAGGAAAAGGCATGGAAAATGCAGCTGCTGCTACGGCGATAGCGATTGAAAAATACAATCCGGCAGCCATCATCAATCAGGGAACATCCGGCGGGCACGATCCGGAATTGAATGTGTTCGATATTGTTCTCGGCGAACGGACGGTTAACATCGGTTCATTGAAAACGGGCGACCGCGCAGCAGGCGAAGGAATTGAACCGACAGAATGGAAGCCGATGGATGTCATGGCTTCTGAAGGAAGCGCAGGAGAAGACCCGAATGCTGAAAAAGCCCGTTATTATGAAGGGGATCCTGAGCTATTGGCTGCCGCTCAAGCAGTGAAAGATACGTATACCAAAGGGAAAGTCGTGGAAGGAACCATCGGATCAGCAGATGTTTGGAACAACGAAGTGGACCGGATCCAGTGGTTCCACGAAAATTTCGGAACGTCAGTGGAAGAGATGGAGTCCGCATCGGTAGCGATGATTTCCAAAGCCTACGATGTGCCGTATCTGGCTATCCGTGTTTTGTCCAATAACAAAACAAACGACGGTGCTTATAATGCGGACACGGCTATTGCCAACCAGGAATATGTTTACGAAGTGGTGAAACAATACATTTCTGCAATGCCGCACGAATAAAATAGTTTACCAAAGATAAAACTGCTCTCCGTATCTGTAAGACGGAGAGCAGTTTTTTGTCATTCTATCGTATGTTCTGCAGTGACTGGGTACTCGGGGCCTTCTTTTGGCGTCAGCCATGCCTCCAGCTCATAAGTTCCGGGTTCAAGTTCGAGTTCCGGCACATCAAATTCATAATCCAACTCTTCATCAGGTTCCAGTGTTTCTTCGCCCAATGCCTGGATATAAGCGCTGACGGATGACAGCAGGAAGACTTGTTCTCCATCGTTATTTGTTAAGGAAAAGTCAAATCGCTGGCCGCTGGTGAACTCAAATGTAACTGCTTCTTCTGTTTCATTGGTCAGTGTGTAACGGTACGTGTTTTCGTCCAGCTGTTCGATCATCGGTTCCACTTCAGCTGCTGCCGCGTCTTCTGACGAGTTGTCAGCAGTATTCGAATCCCCATTTGCTTCTCCTTCGCCTGTTCCACAAGCCGCAAGAACCAGTGCAACTGCCGGAATCAGGAAAGCCCCGCGCCGTTTCTTGTTTTTCATATGCCATCCTCCTAAATATGCGTTTCAGATAAGTACGTTCGAGAAGTTGAAAAGTTACATTGGAGGAAGAGGAGCCACCTTTCCGGGTTTTGTTGAGAGGGTATGCTATAATTTGCCTAAACAAAGAAGATTGAAAATTGTGAATACAAGGAGGGTCGAAAATGGAAGAGGTTTTGTTTGTTATCCTGGACGAATATGCAGATTGGGAAGCCGCTTCATTGGCTGCCGCCTTGAATGAAAAACCGGAAACGGCAGAACGAAAGTACATCGTTAAAACCGTGTCGCTGTCAAAAGAGCCGGTGACATCGATCGGGGGCTTTAACGTGCTGCCTGATTATTCAATTGACGAAGTTCCCGATCGTTTTTCCGGCTTGGTGCTGATTGGCGGAAATTCCTGGAGAAACGATGACAGCCAACGGGTGATGGAACTCGTTAACAAAGCCCTGGAACGAAAAGCCGTGATTGGGGCCATTTGCGATGCAACAGTATTTTTAGGGAAAAACGGCCTGCTTAACGACGTGGAGCATACAAGCAATCAATTGGAAGATTTAAAAGAGGCAGCCGGCAGCCACTATAGCGGAGAACAACATTATCGTCATCAACAAGCCGTTCGGAGTTCACGGCTTGTTACGGCAAACGGCACGGCCTTTCTGGAATTTGGCAAAGAAATGCTGGAAGCTTTGGAAGCGGCGCCTCAACCGGAAATAGACGAGTGGTACGCTGTGTACAAGCAAGGGTATCATGAGTTTATGAAGTCATTGGCCGATGGACAGGGGTAAGTGAGGAACAAAGCAAGTGAGAAAGTTTTGTATGCGTTAATTGTGGATCTGCGCCTATTACTTTATTTGAAAGGAATAATATTTTTTCAATGTGCGGCATTCCAAGCCAGTGGAATGCCGCTTGTTGTTTTTATTCATACGAAATTCCGATAGAATGAAAAAGAAGGACCATTACACAAGCGACAGAAATCGGAAATTGATGGATGAATGGGTGAGAAGATGCTGAAAATCATGATAGTAGAAGACGATTTGACGATTGCCGGTGTTTTGAAAGAGGAACTGGAGAAATGGAATTACGAAGCTTTTCTGGTGGAAGATTTCAGCCGTGTGATGGACGACTTTCAGGAACATGCACCGCAATTGGTGCTGATGGATATTTCACTTCCTTCATACAATGGCTATTATTGGTGCCAGGAAATCCGCAAGATTTCACAGGTGCCGATCATTTTTATTTCGTCACGCAATGAGAACATGGATATTGTCATGGCGATTCAGATGGGAGCGGATGACTTTATCTCCAAACCTTTCGATTTGACGGTAGCGGTCGCCAAAACACAGGCGCTGCTCCGAAGAACATACGATTTCAACGAGTCGGATAATTTTCTGAGCTTCCAGCGGACGGTTTTGAAGCCGGGGGAGTCCAAGCTGTATTTTGACAACCAGGAAGTGGATCTGACCCGAACAGAGTTGAGAATACTGGAATTGCTGTTCATGCAAAAAGGCGAATACGTCACCAGAGAGGAAATCATGATCAAGTTGTGGGAAGATGAATCCTTCATTGACGACAATACTTTGGCGGTCAATGTCGCAAGACTGCGAAAAAAGTTGGCGAAAGTGGAATTGACGGGTTTCATTGTGACAAAAAAAGGCGTTGGCTATGCACTCAATAAGGAAGCCGCCCATGAATAGAAGGGCGGCTGGGGAAACAGTAAAAAGTTTTTTAGCGGCGGTTCGGCCGCAGTTTGTCGTGTTTATCGGTGTGATTGGAGTATTCGGTGTAGTCTATCTGCTGGCCGAGCTGCCTTTGGAGCTGTTTTTATACAGTTTGGAGCTGGCGCTGTTTCTCTTTGCCATTTACTTGATGGTCCAATATATCCGTTACGCCAATCGGTATCGCGTGATTAAAGAGCTGGGGGCGTCGACTGCCGGACGTTTGGCTGATATGCCGGAGAGCATGGACCCTGCCGACCAAGTGTATATTGAAAAGATGACTTCGCTGCTGCAGGAACTTCGCGAAACAGAAAACCTGCACGCAGAGCGGCAGGCGGATCAGCTCGATTATTTTACATTGTGGCTTCATCAGATCAAGACGCCGATTTCCGCGATCAGTCTTCTGAACCAGAACTCACAAACGAAAGAAGCCAAACAGATCTCCCAGGAATTGGTGCGGCTCGAAGATTACACCCACATGGCACTGAACTACATAAAGCTGGAGGAACCCGAATCGGACATGGAATTTGCCGAAGTGAATCTGGATGACATTATTAAAAAAGCAGTAAAGAAATATTCCATCCTGTTTATATACAAAGGTTTGAAGCTGGACTATCAGCCACTGGAGATGCAAGTGCTTTCTGATGGCAAATGGCTGCAGAACCTGTTGGAACAACTTTTATCGAACAGCCTGAAATATACGCCGGAAGGCACTATTTCCATCTACCGGGACCCGTCAAAAGAGCAGACGCTGGTCATCGAAGACACCGGCATCGGCATCCGGGCTGAAGAGTTGCCAAAGATTTTCAATAAAGGCTATTCCGGGTTGAACGGGCGGCTCCACGAAAAATCCACCGGTCTCGGCCTGTTCCTCAGCAGGAAGATCTGCCAGCGCCTCGGCCATCAGCTGGACATCAAGTCGGAAGCGGGAAAAGGCACCTGTGTATCGATTGACCTGTCGAGAGCACAACTGGATGTTTTCGATTAATAAGGAAGAGCCCGAAAGCGGTTTTGATGCCCCTGCTCATCGGTAAGAAGAGCGTTTTGGCGTTGATTTGGGTTTGGCTTTTCTTGTGAAATAGAACAGCGGATTCGCGAAGCCGAACACAACGATGGCTGCTACCATGAAAAAGGTGATGGGGTTTCCGCCCAGACCGATTTCGTCCACAATGATGGCGTCAAAATAAATCAGCTGGATGGAAATCCACATCATGAGAAGTGACAATGCGACCACTGTAAAGCCATTGATGAACTTTCTGCGGGTAATTGGCAAAAAAATCAGCACGAACAGCAAAACGGATACGACCAGCAGTGTGGTATAAAGGGGTTGCAGCAGCGTGAAACTGCCATCCGTTGAAAAGGACGGGTGTATGTACATAACTAATTACCTCCCTGGGATATGAGTGACTTGGATAAGTGGAATTTATCCGCTCTGCATAAGTTAAACTAAACTAATTATATTACCTGTAGATATTCCGCAAAGCAGCTCCGCTTTCCTGCGGGCTTGCGCCGAACTAACTCGGGCTAAGGCCCGAGTGGATTTCGGCACATCATCGCAAACGTGTTGGTGACCCAACACGTTTACTGCTCCCGCTGGAGTCTCCGCTGTTTTGCTCCATATCTTTATGGAAAAGTTAATATCTTTATTCAAACTTACATATATTCAGTTTAACAGAATTCGCTGAAACTTTATTTTTTTCATTGCCAACAGTGGAATGGATTTGAAGCCACAGTTCTTATGAAAATAAGCTGAGGTGGAAGGATGGTTTAAGCAATCTTACGAAACCGTAAGATTGCTCTTTCCTTTGTAAGGATAGGTACAGGCACCCCGCTTCTTCCTGTCATATCATAAAAGACAAGGAGGGGTTAGCAATGACCTTATTGGAAATCAAAAATCTAAAAAAAGTATATACAGCCCGTTTCTCCAACCAGCAGACGGAAGCACTGTCGACTGTCAATTTTTCCGTGAAAGAAGGGGAATTTGTATCGATCATGGGGGAATCCGGATCAGGCAAGACGACGCTTTTGAATATTATTTCAACATTGGACGATGCGACGTCCGGCGATGTTTATCTGGACGGCAATCCGTTGTCGAAGATCAAAGACAAAGAAATATCCGCATTCCGCAGAAATAAACTCGGATTTGTGTTCCAGGATTTCAATCTGCTCGACAATTTCACGATTAAAGACAATATTTTATTGCCATTGGTATTGTCTAAAACGCCGATCGGGGAAATGGAAAGCCGGTTGATGCCGATTGTGCGTAATTTGGGGATCGAAGCCCATATCGATAAATTCCCTTATGAAGTCTCCGGAGGGCAGAAGCAGCGCGTCGCTGTTGCGCGTGCGCTGATTACGCAGCCCAAAATCATTTTGGCGGATGAACCGACAGGCGCGCTGGATTCGAAAGCTTCCCAAAACCTTATGGAAACGCTGAAAGGCATCAACGAAACCGGCCAGACGATTCTGATGGTGACGCACAGCACGCGGGCAGCAAGTTTTTCGAACCGCGTCCTGTTCATCCGTGACGGTGCGGTTTACCACGAAATCTACCGCGGCGAAGGGTCGGCTGATGACTTCATGGACCGGATTACACAGTCGTTGACCGTTCTGAACAGCCGGGGTGAGCGGGATGAATAACCGTTTTTTCTCATCAATGGCGCTGCGCAACATCAAGTCGAACAGACAATTGTACATTCCATATCTGTTGTCTTCAACTGCAATCATCACGATGTTTTTCCTGATGGTGTCCTTGTTGACCAATAAATTCGTACAGGAACGTTCCGCTTCGCTGCCGATGCTGTTCATGGTCGGCGTTATCGTAATCGCCATTTTTTCAGTCATTTTTATTTTATACACGAACAGCTTTCTCATTAAAAGAAGAAAAAAGGAAATCGGCCTCTACGGGATTTTGGGACTGGAGAAAAAGCATGTTGCGAAAATCCTGTTTTTTGAAACGGTCATCACAAGCCTTTTAAGCATTGCCGCGGGACTGGTGGCAGGCCTGATTTTTGGCCGTCTCGTGTTCATGCTGCTGAATTATTTGCTGCGGCTGCCGACAGATATCGCTTATTCGACTTCGCTGGTGAGTGTTGCTGCGACATTTGGTCTGTTCATCGGAATTTTCGGTATCACTTTCCTTTATAATGTCAGCCAGTTCACGTTTGCGAATCCAATTAAATTGTTGAAAGGAAAGCAAGAGGGAGAGAAGGAACCGAAAGGCTCGCTGATCCTTTTCATCCTGGCACTTGTTTTCCTGGGTTGGGGCTACTGGATTTCCATAACGATTCCGGATCCGCTCGCCGCCCTTGAAAAATTTTTCCTGGCTGTGCTCTTTGTCATTATCGGAACATACCTGCTTTTCATTTCAGGTTCCATCTTCATCCTGAAAGCGATGAAGAAAAACAAACGCATTTATTACCGCCCGGGCGCTTTTATTTCCATCTCGGGCATGCTTTACCGCATGAAACAAAACGCTGTGGGCTTAGCGAATATCTGTATTTTGGCGTCGATGGTCATCATTGCCGTTTCGACGACTGCAACGATGTTTATCGGAGCGGAAGAAACTTTGGAAAACAGTTATCCTTATGAAAACAATATGAAAGTTTTCGGTGACAGCGAAGATATCGGTGCAATAAATTCACGCTTTTTCGAGCTTCAGGAACAGCTGCGCGAAGAAACGGAAGCAGCGGGACTCGAAGTGACGGAAATGGAGAGCTATCGCTACCAAAACATGTACGGCCAATTGGAAGGCCAGCAATTCATATTTGAACAGTCCCTTATTGACGGTTCGGAACTGCCGGTCTTTCTGCAGATTCTGCCGCTCGAAGATTTTAATGCAATGAGCGGAAATTCGTATTCTCTTTCAGACGATGAAGCGCTGTATTACCATTCGACAGGAACCTATCAGAAAGACGAACTGACCATTGGAGAACAGAATTACCGATTGTCGGCGATTGAAAATGAATTCAGTGAGGAAATGGCATTAACAGAATCGCTGGTACTCGTCGTGCCGGACATCTCGCATATTAAACAGCTCAAAGAAGATTACGAAAAGCAATTCCCAGATGACGTCTACTTGACGGTCGATGCGGAAATCGGCTGGGACACCACCGGCACTGAAGAAGAAAAAAGAGAGTTCGCGGAACAGATGAATGACGAACACAGCTGGGCCGAAGACCATCATTATGAAGCCCGACTTCTCCAGCGCGAAGAATGGTACAGCATCAACGGCGGATTCCTGTTCCTCGGAATATTCCTCGGTCTGCTGTTTACAATCGGCACGGTGCTGATCACTTACTTCAAGCAAGTTTCCGAAGGATTTGACGACCGCGAGAAATTCCAGATCATGCAGAAAGTCGGCCTTGATAAGGACATGATTCAGGATTCGACGCGTTCCCAGATTGTCTGGATGTTCCTGTTGCCGATTGTCATCGCCACCATCCACGTGAGTTTCGCCTATCCGATTGTCCGGAAATTATTATTGATTTTCGGCGTCACCAATGACGTCACTTGGCTGCTGTCGTTCATCGGTGTGGTGATTGCATTCGCGGCGATTTACTGGATGATTTACCGGGTGACTTCACGCGTCTATTACAGTATTGTAAAATAAAAATAAAAATAAAAATAAGAAGTAAGTTTCGCCCTCTATGGACAGCAGTATCCAGGAGGGCTTTTCCAGTTCAGCCAAAAGTCTGAAGTTTGCCGAAAAGCAGGCAGATTCTCTCCTTTTTGTTTCTGCATCCAGTAGGATATATAGTAGCGAAGAGCTGCGGCATAAACGCTTATCTGTCCGTTTTTTCGGGTAAAGAGATTTTTAAGGAGGCATTCATATGGCAACCAAGACAGAAAATATTTTTAAACCCTATACATTCCGGTCAGGAGTAACTGTTGAAAATCGGGTATTCATGGCACCGATGACCACGTCCTCTTCACTGCCGAACGGCGATGTGGCAGATGAGGAACTGGTTTACTACAAGCGCCGGGCAGCCAGTGGACTGGGTGCCATTATAACAGCATGCGCACATGTTGAACCGCTTGGTGTCGGCTTTCCGAACGCATTTGGTGCAGACAGTGACGAGCGGATTGACAGCCTGTCCCGCTTGGCGCGGTCAATCCAGGACGGAGGCTCAAAAGCGATTCTGCAGATTTTTCACGCCGGGCGGATGTCGAACAGTGAGCTGTTGAACGGCGAACAGCCCGTGTCAGCAAGCAGTATCGCGGCACCTCGGCCGAATGCCGAAACACCGCGTGAAATGACGGCAGATGAAATCGAAGCGACGATTGCCGCTTTCGGAGAGGCGACAAGACGTGCTATCCAGGCAGGTTTTGACGGCGTGGAAATCCACGGTGCCAATACGTATTTGATCCAGCAGTTTTTCTCTCCGCATTCGAACCGGCGGACAGACCAGTGGGGCGGCGATGTCGTTGGACGCATGGCGTTTCCGCTGGCGGTCATCGAATCCATACAGGAGGCGGTCGCAAACTATGCGGATAAGCCGTTTGCTGTCGGTTACCGGATCAGTCCGGAAGAACGCGAAGAACCGGGAATTACTATGGAAGATACACTGAAGTTCGTGACAGCCATCGCGGACAAAGGCGTGGATTACCTGCACGTGTCTGTAGGGAATTTCCATGGTGGCTCACTGCGTGAAGATGACAGCCATTCGCGGGTGGACATTCTCCAGCAGCATATCGGCGACCGGATTCCGGTTATCGGTGTCGGCGGCCTTCAGACACTGGATCAGGTGAAAGAGGCATTGGAAATCACTCCGTTTGTATCACTCGGACATGCTGTCCTGATGGATCCGGACTGGCTTGGAAAAGTGAAGAAAAGACAGGAAGAAAACATCTTCCAGGCACTTTACTTAAGCAGGAAAGACGAACTCGACATTCCGGAGAATCTGTGGAATATGATTACAAACGCACCTGGCTGGTTCCGGGTGGAGGAATAGGTTTCATAACTGGATAAATGAAAGAATAAGACAGCCGTCTCAATCAAATACTTTTGAGGATGGCTGTTTTTTGATTGATTACAGGTGGAACATTCATAAAAAAATGCTCTTCATCTTTATGAAAGTGAAACAAATACTTCATAATTGAATCTCCAGTTTCTATAGTGGGGGAGAAAGGATTTTTATGAAATGCGATTATATTTTTGAATCGGATCGATTGGGTTTTAGAAGGTGGAAAGATACTGATAAAGAAGTGTTTTCATCGATGAATGCCGATGATTCGGTGATGGCGTTTTTCCCCGGTAAGCTAACGAAAGCACAGTCAGATTCGCTGATTGATAAAATGGAAGAACACCTGGAGGCAAAAGGTTACGGCTTATGGGCAGTGGAACTGAAAAAAGATGGGTCTTTCATCGGTTTTATCGGTTTGTCAGAAGTGAACTTGGAGGTTGAGTTTAAAGGAGCCATTGAAATCGGGTGGCGGCTGGATAAAAAATATTGGAAGAAAGGGTATGCAAGGGAAGGAGCTGAAGCTTGTTTGGCCTATGCATTTGAGACACTAAAAATGAAGGAAATCCATTCCTTCACTTCTGCATTGAATCTGCCTTCTGAAATGGTAATGAAAAGAATCGGCATGACAAAAATTGGTGAATTCGAGCATCCGCTTCTGGCGGAACATCATCCATTGAGAAAACACGTTTTATATAAAATAACCAGTTCGACGTATCATTCGAAATAGTTGTTTGAGCAGCAGTAGAATCCGGAAGCGGCTGCCATGTTTTAGATCAACTGCATATTACTATGAAAAACATCATGGTATAGAATAAATTGAAGCTGATTATAAATGTAGATACGAGTTTGTTAGAAGTACGTAACAAAAAATTTCAAAATAGGGGTGTTCATATTGTCTTATCAACCGATCAATTTACGTGAGAAACTGACAAAATTTCAAGAGCAATGGTCGCCGAAAGTCATTGCGGAAATGAATGATTATCAATTTAAAGTGGTCAAAGTACAGGGTGACTTTGTTTGGCATAAACATGAAGACACTGATGAAGTGTTTTTCGTCATCAAAGGAGAAATCACCATCGAATTCCGGGACGGGGAAGTCACATTAGGAGAGGGAGAAATGTTCGTGGTTCCTAAAGGGATGGAGCATAAGCCATATGCAAAAAACGAAGCTGAAATTCTGCTGGTGGAACCCAAGGGAGTTGTAAATACGGGAGACCAGATCAGTGCCCAAACTGCAGAAAATGATGTGTGGATATGACTTGAGTGTTGACCGTTTGCGAGAATGAACAAGCAGGTGTTCAACATTCAAATGAAGAGTGCTTTTCTTGGTTTCCATAACTGAAAGAAAGCACTTTACCCCTTTTTATTTTGACATGTTGAATGCCTCTTTTGATACAAAGAAGTCTTCTCCGTTATAAACAATGACACCTTCCAGCATCTTTGTGTACGTTTTTTTATTCTGTGTGACATGGGCTATGTTTTTATTGACAGGCAATTCGATTTTTATCTTGTTCTTTTCTGCAATGAATACAGGATTGTTTTCATCCGTTTCGTCAATGTGAGTCGTGTAACCTTTCTGTTCAAAAGATTCTTTCGCATTGACGAATAACTTATCAGTTGTTTTTTCAAGATCAATGTTCATAAACGTCGCCATTGTTTTGGCAATGTCCGTGTTATCCACTAAACCAGACGGCTTGGACGGGCCGTATGCGTATAAGAATACATCTTCTCCAGTATGTCCACCAGTCGAGAAGCCAATGTTCGCTCGTTGTGCCAGCATATCAGCCATGTCAGCCGCCAGCGTGTCCGATTGTTTCAATGTATTGACTTCCTCTTCAGTCAAGTTATCCAAACCGTATAGTTCAGCAGCTTCTCTCATATTGGAGCGGTCAGATTTTAATGTTTTCAGAGCCCCTTCAATCGTCATTACCGCTTTCTTCAAAGGATCGACATATTCTGACACCGGGATAGCTGGGTAAGTTGAGTTTGTATTCACGTTCCCCATGGTGATTCCGCTGTTCCCGTGATCGCTGACCGCAATAACCATCGTATTGCCATCCTCTTTTGCAAAATCCACGGCTTCTTGTACCGCTGCGTCAAAAGCCAGGACATCGCTTATGATTCCTACTGTGTCGTTCGCATGTGCTGCCCAGTCCACTTTGCTTCCTTCGACAAACAGGAAGAATCCATCTTCGTCTTTTGACAGGGTGTCAATTCCTTTTTTCGTCATTTCAGCAAGAGAAGGCTGCTCTTCATTGGTTTCTTGACGGTCAAATTCGTATGCAAGGGCGGAAGGAGCGAATGAACCCCATAGCTTATCTGATGTTGAATTCAAAAGTTCATCTCTCGATTCCACAAAGTCATACCCATTTTCATGAATTACATCAATCAGGTTTTCACCATCGACGCGTGCGTTTTTAGTCGATCCTGGAGCAAGGGATTCTTTTCCTCCTCCCAGTACAACTTCAATGTCTTGGTATACTTGCTGTTCGGCAATATCCTGGTAGTTGCTTCGATGAACGGCGTGAGCAGAAAAACCTGCCGGCGTTGCGTGCTGAATCTCTGAAGTGGAGATGATTCCTGTCGATTTCCCTAATAACTCCGCTCCCTCCAACACGCTGGCAACCGGTTTATATGTATCCTCGGGATCAATCGGATCGACACCCGGCGTATTCACGAGTTCAGGAAGAAGGCCGATGATCTTATCGTTGGACTTGTTGCCAGTCGCTAAAGCAGTAGCTGCAGGGGCGGAGTCAGTAATTGCAGATTCGGCAGAATGGGTATGCATGCCACCTACAAGGATGCTATCCATTGCAAGGTCTTCACCTTTGTACCATCTTGCCAGAGTAGTAGCACCGGCACTCGTGCCGTCCATCACCATCATAATGACGTTGGTCGGTTCGCTTTTCTTGTCTTTTGCTTCAGTTGCTGTTCCATTTGCTGCGAAGGCCAAAGAAGAAACAGCGACAGTGGCGGCGATTGAAATCCCGGCGGCCTTCTTTTTGAAATTACGTTTCATTTTCATATTCCTCCTTAAAATAATATAAGCAAGTTGTATTGCAGTTATGATGATAGAGCACCAGTATTTCAGGGGTATGGATGCTAAGTGAATTTCATGTAAAAATTTTGTTAAGGAAGATGAAAATTCAGGGAATAAAAGGAATTCGAGTTTATAGAACGAGGTTAAAGATGGAGGGAATAATGAAGAAGCGACAAAGAACAATTAAGGGATGGGAAAGCAAGAGTAGATATGGCTTCGCCTGGACATAAGATTTTTATCACTAAAGAGCTTGTATGAAAGAAATTCAAAGAGGAAGAAGGTTTCACCTTAAAAGCTTTTTCACTCTTAATGAAGATAAGAATACTTAGTTGGTATTTCGGGCGGATTCTGCTACACTTTCAATTTGAAATTCATTTTTATAAGGACATGCTGCTGGAAGTTGGAAATGATTTACGAGATAAAACAGATGTTAGAACGTCTTCGAAACAACTCAAAGGTGAACGCCGTTTGATTGGATGGAGGCATGGCTAAGGTCTTTGCGAGGGAGCAGTTATGAAGAGAACATGGTGGAAAGAAGCAGTCGCTTATCAAGTCTATCCAAGGAGTTTCAAAGATTCGAATGGGGATGGGATTGGCGACATTAATGGTGTGACCGACAAATTGGATTATTTGAAAGATCTTGGCATCGATGTTATTTGGATTTGCCCGATGTATAAATCGCCGAATGATGATAATGGATATGACATCAGTGATTACCAGGATATTATGGACGAATTCGGGACCATGGCGGATTTTGACCGTCTGCTGGCAGAAGTTCATGCACGCGGCATGAAGCTCATCATCGATTTGGTCATCAATCACACGAGCGATGAACACCCATGGTTTATGGAATCACGTTCTTCTCTTGAGAATGACAAACGCGACTGGTATATCTGGAGTGATGAACCGACCAATTGGGAAAGCATTTTTGGCGGATCGGCGTGGCAATACGATCAAAAGACCAAACAATATTACCTGCATTTATTTTCCAAAAAGCAGCCGGACTTGAACTGGGAAAATCCCGAAGTCCGTCAGGCATTATATGACATGGTCAACTGGTGGCTGGATAAAGGAATTGACGGCTTCCGTGTTGATGCCATCAGTCACATTAAAAAAGACTTAAGCAATATGGAAGATCCGGAACAAAATCTGTATGTGCCGGCTTGGGATAAAATGAGGAACGTGGAAGGTATCCAGCCGCTCTTAGCCGAACTGCGCGACAACACTTTCGCTAAGCGAGACATTATGACCGTCGGCGAAGCAAATGGAGCGCAGGCTGAAGAAATCGGCGAATGGATCAGTGAAGAGAACGGCAAATTCGATATGGTATTCCAGTTTGAAAGCATGGGATTATGGGACACCGATTCAACAACCGGCATTGATGTGCCGAAGCTGAAAGAAGTGCTGACCAAATGGCAGAAAAGCGTGGAAGGCCAGGGATGGAATGCTTTATTCGTTGAAAATCATGACAAGCCGCGCATCGTTTCCTCGTGGGGAAATGACCGTGAATACTGGCGGGAAAGCGCCACTGCCATCGCCTGCATGTATTTTTTCATGCAAGGCACGCCTTTCATTTACCAGGGGCAGGAAATCGGCATGACCAATGCCCCGTTTGATGATTTGTCACATTACGATGATGTTCAAACACACAATTTATACCATTACAGCCGCTCGGAAGGCATGGGGCACGATGATGTGATGACCATCATCAAAGCGCAGAGCCGCGATCATTCCCGTACGCCGATGCAATGGGATGCAAGTCCGCATGCCGGTTTCTCAGAAGCTGCGCCCTGGCTCCAAGTCAATCCGAATTACCAGCAGATCAATGTGGAAGCACAGCTGGAAGATCCGAATTCCATTCTTTGGTTTTACCGTCGGATGATTTGGCTCCGCAAGCAGACGGATGTGCTGGTATATGGCACCTATGAACTTCAGGATGTTGGGCATGAATCCATTTATGCATATACACGGCATGACGAATCAAAGACGGTGCTGGTCATTACGAATTTGACGCCGTATGCGTGTTACTGGGAAGAGCCGAAAGACGCCCGTTGCTTGCTGGCCAACTATGAAGATCTCGACACAAGTCTGCTCCAGCCTTTTGAAGCGCGGGTATACCAGCTGGCTGATGAACCGGAAAGCAGAAAATAAAAATGTTTCCTGGTGCTGATGGATAATGGCGTTTCGGGTGAGCTTGCAGCTTACCCGAAACGCCATTTTTATAGGAAGGAATTTTTCCCCGCATATGCTATCATGGGAAAGGAATAAACGGATTCATATACAATGGGTTTTACTTTTTACAGGAGGTCGAAGGGGAATGGACAATAACGATATATTAATCAGATTGCGCTATGCGCTGGATATAAAAGACAGTGACGTGGCGGAGATTTTCAAACTGGGCGGCGCGCAGGTATCGCAGGAAGAAGTACCGCTGATTCTCACCAAAACACCAGACTTTGCTGAAGAAGAAGTGGCGCAGAAAGAAAATATCCCGTTGGACAACGATACGTTGGAAGCGTTTTTGAATGGGCTGATCATCTTCAAGCGAGGAAGACAGGAAGGCCAGCCTGAAACGCCGGCGCTGTCTCATGAACGGATCAATAACCTGGTATTGAAGAAAGTGAAAATAGCATTGCAGCTGACGAGTGAAGACATGCTGGAAATTTTCAAAGCGGCGAAATTCACCGTGTCAAAAGGGGAAATCGGTGCTTTCTTACGAAAAGAAGGGCATAAGAATTACAAGGAATGCGGCGACCAGATCACGCGGAATTTCCTGAAAGGCCTGGCAATCAAATATCGCGGGGAGAAGTAAGGAAACGGCACGTCCTGGTCTCAGGACGTGCCGTTTTTTGTATGTTGCTGGTCTTCGGCATGTATTTTGGCCGCGAGGGAACGTATTTCCTTGACGAGAGACAGTAAATGCCGTCGAAGAGACAGTAAATCCAGCGTAAGGGACAGTATATCCAATAAGTGGGAATATTTAAAAGGGAATAAAGAAAGCTGCACTCCCTTCTCAGGGAATGTGCAGCTTTTTCGCGTTGCTGACTTTTGGCCTGTATTTCGGCCACGAGGGAACGTATTTCCTTGACGAGAGACAGTAAATGCCGCCGAAGAGACAGTAAATCCAGCGTAAGGGAAGGTATATCCAAAAAGTGGAAAAATTTAAAAGGAAATAAAGAAAGCTGCACTCCCTTCTCAGGGAATGTGCAGCTTTTTCGCGTTGCTGACTTTTGGTCTGTATTTCGGCCGCGGGGGAACGTATTTCCTTGATAAGAGACAGTAAATGCCGCCGAAGAGACAGTAAATGCCGCCGAAGAGACAGTAAATCCAGCATAAGGGAAGGTATATCCAATAACTGGAACTATTCAAAGGAATAAAGCTCGTCTCTGCGCCTTATGCCAGTGTTACCTGCCATTCACCGCTTCGACAAATGCAAACGCTTCGTCGATGTGAGCCACTGGGACAATTTCGATGGACAGGTTTCTTTCCTCAACAACTTCGCGGGCTTCAGCCGCGTTTTCTGTTGGCACCAGAAGGTAAGGCAAGCCGCTTTGTTCGGCAATGAGCGTTTTTTCAGTGACGACGCCAATTTCGTGGATGCTGCCGTCCGGATGGATTGCTCCTGTAACAGCAATCGGAATTTCATTGGCCACGTCGCGTACGTGTAGGGAAGCAGCCAGCGCAATGCCGAGCCCGAGACTGTTTCCTTCGATATCGGTCCGGTTATAGGCTGCTACTACATCACCGGGCGGAAAACCGAGATATGCTTCCACATTCTCGCGCATTTGGCCGAAATAATCGGTCTTATCCTCGACGAACGCTCGCAAATCTTCATTTTTCTGATGATAGCGCTGCGAATTCGTAATCGGATAAACCGCCAGCACATTTTCGCCTTCTTCGATGAACCCATCATCTTCCCCGTAATAAGCGGTGGTCGTCGTATTCACGATCATCAAATGCACATTGGAATCGGCCGTTGCCGGAATCGGTTCCTTGTACGAAGTGACGGCGTGTGTGGCCAGCTCATAATTGAGCAATCGAATATCAAACAGCAGCAAAAGCGTCAGCACTGCGACAACTGCGCCAACAAATAAAGCCGTGCGCTTGTGATGCCGGACCACCAGCAGCATGACGAATAAAACCAGCAGCCACATAAACAATCCGCCGATATAAACAAAACTGTTCACCCAGTCGAACAGGTACAGTAAAAATAACCCCAAAGCTCCTCCGAGGACGAGTAAGCTTCCTGCAATCATTCCTTTTCTCAATTTTATCCCATCCAATTTCAACATGATCTTCTAAACATACCATATAGTTCCAAGCAATTTGAAGATATTATAAAAATTTACAAAAGTCAGCACCAAATCGGGTATCGAAGAATACGCAGAGATGGCCAGGTCAACTTTGATGGAGTGATCTGATCCTTATCTTCTGACGAAAAAACGCAGCCGGGAACCGTTTGGTCTCCAGCTGCGTTTTTCATTTCAACATATCAGACAGACGATTCCGCTGTCCTGTTGGAAACTTTTCTTTGTTCCCTTCCGAGTGCGTTGACAAGCACTACTCCTCCGATGGCAACCACCCCGCCGATGAGCGACAGACCGGTCGGCAATTCGTGCAGCCACATCCAGGAGACCACAATGGCAACAGCAGGTTCCAGATAAATCAAGCTGGAAACGGAGCTGGCTTTTGCTGTGGATAAAGCGGTCGCCCAAGTGACATAAGCGATGGCCGCCGGGAAAATGCCGACGTAAAGCGTGGCCAAATGCGCCTCCATGCTGGCGTTTTGCAACGCCGGCAAAAGACCCGGGGAAAAGAAGAGAAACGGCAAGGTGCCGGCCCATGTAAAATAAGCGGTCAGCTCGATTGCTGTGTAGCGAGTCAGCAGCGGTTTTTGAAAGACAAAAAAGAGCGATGCCGACAAAGCGGCGATCAGTACGAGCAGAGCCCCGTTTGTTAACGTGAGGGATGCCCCCTCTGAGCCGAAAGCGATCAGTGAAATACCGGCGAATCCGATCCCGAGACCCAGCCAGCCAATGGAAGTCAGCCGTTCTTTCAAGAAGAAAAGAGCGATCAAAGCTGTGAAAATAGGTCCCGATCCCACCAGCATTCCAGCGGTTCCAGCTGAAACGGTTTCCATCCCGAACGTGACGAATGTATGGTAAATACTGATGCCCACCCAGCCAAGGATGAGAATACGTAACATATCCCCTTTTTGCGGAAGCCGGAATTTTGTCCCTGGCCACAACGCGTAAATCAGGAACAACCCCGAAGCGACGAGAAAGCGGACCAAAACATTTTGCCCCGAATCATAACCACCCTGCAAAGCGACGCGGATCGCCGCAAAAGAAGAACCCCAGATCAGGACGGAAAATAAGGCCAATGAAAAAGCTTTTGCGTTCAAGAAATCTCCTCCAGTACTAAAAACAGACAGCTTCTATTATATTCTTTGTTCAGCAGAATGTCTGTAAAAAAGGAAGGAAGATCGTAAAGTGGAACGATTTTTGTCCCAGTACATTAAAAAAGGCACGTGCCCGGAAGAATCCGGACACTGTGCCTATCTGGTGTTTCATTCCTTACCGTCTTACGTATTTGGATTGGAATTTTTCTTCGGAGGACAACAGGTAAATAACGCCTTCGATAAAACCGATTACCGCAGGAATCGCTGTCCAGCAGAAAGCCAAGTACAACAAGCCCATCTTCGGTCGGCCAAGATAGAATTTATGCAATCCGAAATCACCCAGGAAAATACCGAGCAAGCCGGCAGCCAATTTGCTTTTCATCGTGATCATCCTTTCCGATGTTATACATACTTTATCTTTGCCCGGTGCAGTTTCACTTTTTGCAGTAAATCAAATTACATCCAGCGGTGGTTTATGGTTCGGGGGAGGAAAGGCCTCATCAAGCATTTTCAAATCTTCATCCATCAGTTCGATGGCGGCAGCTTCTGCGTTCGCTGTCACATGCTGCGGTTGGCCCGCTTTTGGAATGGAAATAACATGGCCGGAACGAATGGTCCAGGCAAGTGCAATCTGGAGCGGCTCCACATGATGTTTCTCAGCGATTTTTTTGAGAGCCTGATTGGTCTGTAAATTTTTGTGGGGAGAGCCGCCTTGCGCCAAAGGGCTGTAGGCCATGATTGGAATTCCATGTTCCATATGCCAAGGCAGCAGCTCATATTCGATGCCCCGGGAGCCAAGATGATACAACACCTGATTGACCGCACAATTTTCTCCACCCGGTATTTGCAGCAATTCTTCCATATCGTCCACATCGAAATTCGAAACACCCCACCGTTTGATTTTTCCGTCTTTCTTCAATTGTTCCATCCCTTCAACGGTCTCTTCCAAAGGGATTCTTCCGCGCCAATGCAGCAAGTATAAGTCGAGCGTATCCGTTCCTAAGCGTTCCAGGCTGTTTTCGCAGGCTCTGTAAATATCTTTTGTTCCGGCGTTGTGGGGATAGACTTTGGATACCAAAAACACTTGCTCCCGTTTTCCTTGGATTGCTTCTCCTGTGAGGCGCTCTGATTTTCCTTCCCCATACATTTCCGCTGTGTCAATAAGCGTCATTCCGAGTTCGACTCCCAGTTGAAGCGCAGAAATTTCCTGCTCTCTTTTTGCCGGCACATCGCCGATATTCCATGTGCCCTGGCCGATAGCAGGCAACCGGATGCCATCCGGAAGGGCAACGGTCCGCTGCTGGAGTATCTGTCTGATTTTTTCTGAATCCATGAGCATCAATCCTTTCCTATACATTGCTTGGTTCTCTATTCCCTTTCTGGTATTTCTGTAACATTGAAACGGATTGTTCCGTAAAACGTATAACAAGTAATTAATTGCTTTTGAAAAGGAGGAAATCGTATGGCTGGCAATAATAAACCCAAGTCTGTTCGCGGTGGGGGCATGGGAGTAGGTATTGCGCTGGGTGTGGTGATCGGGTCGGCAATGGGGAATATCGGTGTCGGCATCGCAATCGGTGTGGCGTTGGGAGCTGCTTTGGAATCTTCTGCAAAACAAGAGAAAGAGAAATAAAAAGAACGTCCCGGAACAGCTGAGGTCCGGGACGTTTCGTTGATATGTGTTTATGTGATGGATGCGGCATAAATCCCTTTGATTGATTCTTCCAACGTCGCATTGAAGTCTTCGTCTGTCTGATCTGCGGACAAGCCTTCGGACAAAGCTCTTGAGAAGCTGGCGATCAATCCTTCATTAGCTGCCAGTTTTTGAATAGCTTCTTCGCGGGAGTATCCGCCGGAAAGAGCGACTACACGAACCACGTTCGGGTGTTCAATCAATTCTTTATAGAAATTATTCAAAGTCGGAATCGTCAATTTCAATATGACATAATCCTCCTTGCCGAGATTGCCCAAATGGCTCAGGATTTCCGTGTTCAGCAACGTCTCAATTTGCTCTTTGTCCGCACTGTGGATATCCACTTCCGGCTCGATAATCGGAACGAGACCGGCGTTGATCACTTCCATGGCGACTACGAATTGTTGGTCGACCACTTTCTTGATGCCTTCGGGATTTGCTTCTTTGATGACGGAACGCATTTTCGTTCCGAAGATATTATAGCCGTTCGCTCTTTTCAATAAATCTTTTAAGTCTGGATTCGGCTTCATCAATTGAACGCCGTCTTCTTCTTCCGCCAGGCCTTTGTCAATTTTCAGGAACGGTACGACGCCTTTCTGTTCCCAAAGATAATCTGCCGTAAACTGGCTTTCGATTTTCCGTTCCATCGTCTGTTCGAACAGAATAGCGCCGAGAATCGATTCGGAATTGAAGGCAGGAGCGGTGATGATCCGCGTTCTCATTTCATGGACGAGATCAAACATTTCCTCTTCAGTCGAATAGGTATCTTCAGAAACGCCATAAAGTTTCAACGCTTTTGGTGTGCTGCCGCCGCTTTGGTCAAGCGCAGCGATAAATCCTTTTCCGTTTTTGATGACATCAAATTGTTGTGTGTTCATAATTTCAGCTCCTTGGGTCATTTTCTCAAAGATAATAGCAATGGTATAAAAATTTCAATTAAAGTAACCCTTATACACTTCAGTGTATCAATAACAGATTAAAACTACAACGAGGGGAATAAAAATTGTGCGAACGCCTGCTATAAGTACAATTCCACATCATCCGGCGTTTGAAACTAGTTGATGTTTGTTGATATTTTACGGTTATGGTAATCTTCAATTAAAACATCGGTTTTGAATAATAAGGAAATGGAAGAAAAGGGAGAGGTAGCGCTTGAAAATATGGGATTTTTCGATAAAACGTCCAAAATTCACAATTGTCATCATGCTGATTTTATTACTCTTGGGGGTCGTGTCTCTGACGCGCCTTCCGATCCAGTTGCTTCCGGATGTGGAAGCGCCGGTTGCGGCCGTTGCCACGACTTATCCAGGGGCAGGACCTGAAAGTGTATTAACGGATGTAACAGAAGAACTGGAAAGTGATTTATCCACGATATCGGGGCTGAACCAGCTCAGCTCGCAGACGAGCGAAGGATCTTCGGTCATCATTCTTGAATTTTCTTCTGGCACCTCCATTTCCGATGTGGAAAATGAAATCATGACGACGATCAATCAGGCGGATTTGCCGGATGGTGCAGGAACCCCGGCGTTCCTGCAATTTGACCCGTCGATGTTCCCGAGTCTGCAACTGGCGATATCAGCGAATAGCGAAGACGTCACCGCATTTCAGGAAGACGTGGCAGATTTGCAGCAGGAACTCTCACGCATCAGTGGAATCGCCAGTATTTCAGAATCCGGTACGTTAACGGAACAGTATGAAGTGGTATTGAATCAGCAACAACTGGAAACTTATTCACTGACGCAAAGTGATGTCGTGGATGCGATCCAAGCCAACGATATTGTCATTCCTTCCGGCATCATTACAGATGAAGAAGCGGGAGAACGGATTTCCACACGGGTCGTGAGTGAGCTGAATTCCGGAGAAGAACTGGGAAATCTGGTGATCACACAGAATCCGGAAACGGGTGCAGATGTGCTGCTCTCCAATATCGCGACAGTTACGCTGGATACAGAAGATGATTCCGTCATCACGAGAATCAATCAGGAACGGTCCATTCAACTGGATGTCATGCAAGAAACGGGAGCTGACACGACACAGGTCTCCAATGACTTCCATGAAGAACTGGAAGCATTGTTGGAAGAAGAGCAGTATTCGAATTTGGAAGCCGTAACTCTTTATGATGAAGGGGACTTTATCAATCAGGCAATCAGCAGTGTGCTTGTGGCGCTTGTAAGCGGTGGTGTACTGGCGATGATCGTGCTTTTTGCATTTTTGCTCAATTTAAAGACGCCGTTGATCATTGGCATCGCGATTCCGTTTTCTGTCATCACCACGTTTGCCTTATTTTTCTTCACAGACATTAACTTGAACTTGCTGACATTGGGCGGGCTGGCACTCGGTATCGGGATGCTGGTCGATAACTCGATTGTGGTAGTGGAAAATATCTATCGCCATTTGTCCATGAGCAAGCCGCCAAAACAGGCGGCATCGGATGGGACACGCGAAGTGGCAGGCGCTATTACGGCGTCAACATTGACGACGGCGTCGATTTTCCTGCCGATTGTGTTTGTGACAGGGATCGTCAGCGACCTTTTCGCCCCGCTGGCCATTACGGTAGCGTTCAGTTTGCTGTCGTCGCTGTTCATCGCGGTGACGGTCGTTCCGATGATCGCCAGCCGCATTTTGGCTGCGCCGAATGAAAACAGGGAAAGGAAGCGGAAAAATTCACGCTTTATGAGATGGATGGAAAGCGCCTCGCGCTGGACATTGCGCAGAAGAGCTGTGGTCATCATGTTGACCATTTTGACTCTGGTGATCGGGGCGTTGGGATTGACCACTACAGGGGTTGAATTTATTCCGGATTCCGACGAAGGGACGTTCCTTATCGAAGTGGAACATGAGCAGGGAACGTTGCTGGGCCGGACTTTTGAAACGGTTCAGCTGATTGAGGATGAACTCGAAGGCCGTTCGGAAATCGACAGTTACTTGAGCACAGTCGGTTCTTCCTCAGCGGGAGGCGGATTGACTTCCGAAAGCCATACAGCAGAAATCATCGTCACACTGGTGGATGCAGGAAGCCGTGATGTGACAACGAATGAGTTTGTGGAATCGATTGAACGGGATATTGAAACAACCGATGAACAAGCGGATATCCAAGTACAGAGCTTTGCCCAGGCCGGTTTTGGCGGATCACCGAATACTTATTCCTTCACCTTGCAGGATCCGGATACAGAACGTCTGCTGCAGACAAGCGAAGAGCTTGCTGCGACATTGGAAGAAGAAAGCATCATCCGTGATGTGACGACTTCTGAAGAAGAAACTTCGCCGGTACTGGAAATGTCGGTTGACCGGCAAGCTGCGCTGAATGCCGGACTCGCTCCTGCTCAGATCGCTTCGGCTGTCAGCAATGCGACGTTGGGCTCTGTAGCCACCAGCATTCTGACAGACAATAATGAGACATTTGAGGTCATGGTCCGTTACTCGGATGATGTACTGAGCAATGCGGAAAACTTCCAGGCTATTACCATTCAAAACCAGGCAGGCGAATACGTTGCGCTGTCTGAAGTGGCAGAGGTGGTCGAAAGCCAAACACCAGGGACCATCAATCGCGCGGATATGGTGCGGAGCGTCGATTTTGATGTGTTGTACCAAGCTTCCAGCGACTTGAGCGATGCATCTGCCGTCGTCCAGGAAGTCATTGATGATGCAAATCTTCCGAGCGAGACTGAATTTGTTGTCGGTGGTGATCAGGCATTGCTCGACGAAGCCATCGATGACATGGCATTGGCTTTTGTTCTTGGTCTGATTTTCATTTACCTTGTAATGGTGGCTCAGTTTGAATCATTTAAAATGCCGTTTATCATCATGTTCACGGTTCCGTTGTTTGTCATCGGTGTTATGTTGGCTCTTACCATCACTCAAACACCGATCAGTATTATGGCGCTCATCGGTGTCATCGTTTTGGCAGGGATTGTCGTCAACAATGCCATTGTGCTGGTGGATTATATCAATCAGCAGGTGGATAAAGGACATTCAACGGTCGAGGCGATTGTACTGGGTGTAAAAGATCGGACGAGACCCATCATTATTACCGCTTTGACGACGATCCTGGGAGTTGTACCGTTGGCGATCGGAATTGGCGAAGGGGCCGAAATTATTCAGCCAATGGGGATTGTCATTATCGGCGGACTTATCAGCAGCACCTTGTTAACGTTGTTTGTTATTCCGGTCATCTATACATTTTTCGATAAATCGACACGGGATATGAACAAAAAGTATTTGACGCCGGATGGCGAAGTTATTTATAAACGCGATCTGCAGAATTACCGGGAAACTTCCCAGGCCTCTGCAGACACGCAAAACACAGCAGTTCGAAAAGAGACAACAAAAGAAGCCGTAGAAATAGAAAAGAGAGAAGACCGTCACCGTCCGGATGGCGAAGATGGAAGACAGTGAATTCACTTTAACAGGCCACCCTGGAAAATCCACGGATTTTTCGGGGTGGCTTTCTTTGTTCGCTGGAAATTATACACCACTTTTGTGCCGCTTCAACTCAGTAGGAATTTGACTATATTTTTTGAATATTATAAAATATATTTTACTACCTATTTTTAACAGCGCAACCGAAAAGCCAGTGCGCAGCAGTTGGTGGCAATGGCAGGCATTCCCGCTGAACTCAACGCCGCAAAATTGAAAAAAGGAGGCTGAACAATGAACATTCCAACATCACTGACAGTCAATGCCAGGCGCTATCCGGAAAAAGTGGCCATTGTATGTGAAGGAAGGACCTATTCCTACCGTGAATTAGACGAAGAAGTGAACCGTTTTGCCAATGGACTTGTCAAAAAAGGGCTCCAAAAAGGAGATAAGGTTTCGCTGTTCATGAAAAACTCCGAGCATTTCATCATTGCATTCTATGCGGTACTGAGAGTTGGCGGCGTGGCAGTGCCTGTGAATTATCGCTTGGATTCCCAGGACAGCAGCTATATTTTCAGGAATTCGGAAAGTGCCTTTGCCATTTGTGATGCCGAATTTGAACAGCTTGTCGCAGAAGCAAAGCAGCAGGCTGAGCACCTGCATCAAGTTATCGTCAATCCCGCTGCACAGCAGGAAGACCATTTTCATTGGGATGAAGTCAAAAGCGAAGACGCATCAGCTCCGGCTATCGAAGTGCTGGATAGAGACGATGCGGAAATTCTTTATACTTCCGGCACGACCGGGGATCCAAAAGGGGCTTTGTTCGATCACCAGCGGATCTTCCAGGTGAATACAGCTTTTGCCTTAAGTACGGGATTGACCACCAATGACCGATTGATTCATGCGGTTCCCTTGTTTCATGCTGCTCAGTTGAACCAATTTTTAGTGACGGGCATACTGTTGGGTGCAACAAATGTCATTGTGCGTGATTTTGAACCGGTGCAAGTGATGGAGTCGTTCAGTGAGCATCAAATCACCGTCTTTTTTGGACTCCCGGAAATGTACAATATGTTGCTTGAAGTACAGAGCAAAGAGCAATACGATGTATCGTCAGTCCGGAAATGCCTGTATGGAGCGGATCCGATCGAGACTTCGCTTATCGAAAAAGCGATGGAATTTTTTGGGGGCAGCCAATTCTACAATCTCTGTGTTGTGACAGAAGGCGGGCCAGGTGGTGTCATGTTATCAGCAGAAGAGCATAAAACAAAATCAGGGGTCGGCGGAAAAGCGATGCTGTTCACTGAAGCCCGCGTCGTGGATGACGAGTTTAAAGATGTAGAGCCTGGAAAAATCGGTGAGTTTATACTGAAAAGTGGAATGGTTATGAAAGAGTACTATGGGCTGCCGGAGGAAACCGAAGAAGCTTTTTCTGACGGTTGGCTGCTGACAGGCGATTTGGCGACGATTGACGAAGACGGCTATATATCCCTTGTCGATCGCAAGCAGGACCGCATCATCTCCGCAGGGGAAAACATTTACTCGGTCGAAGTTGAACAAGCAATCAACAGCCATCCGAAAGTCCTTGAATCGGCAACAGTCGGTTTACCGGAAGAGGAATGGGGAGAAATCGTTGGTGTCATCATTGTACCGAAAGAAGGGGAAACCATTGAAGAAGAAGAATTGATGAGCCATTGTCTGAAACATCTTGATGGCCATAAAATTCCGAAAAAATTCTTGTTTGCCGATGAATTGCCGAGAAATGCCTCAGGAAAAGTTTTAAAATACCAGTTGCGTGATTTGCATATCAGCGAATTCACCTGGTTCAAGCCGACTGCTTCAAATCGTTGATCCAAGCGAAAAGGAGGATTCACACCATGTCAGCAAAGAAAACCATATCAAGGGTGGAAGGATTGGAACTGATTATGGAGCGCTCTTTTGATGCTCCCAAAGAGCGGGTGTATTCGATGTTCATCGAGCCGGACCATATTGTTCGGTGGTGGGGGCCAAACGGCTGGGAAACCACTGTCTACAAAATGGAAGTGAAGCCAGGTGGCGTCTGGCATTATTGCATGCGTTCCCCTGAAGGCCAGGAAGCCTGGGGGAAATCCATTTACCGGGAAGTCGACCCGCCGGACCGTCTGGTATATGTGGATGCATTTTCCGACGAACAGGGAAACGAAGTGACGGGTATGCCAGTTATGCTGATCACCCTGGATTTTTCTTCTGAAGGCCCAGGCAGCAAAGTGATTTCACGCACCGCATTTGAAACACAGGAAGAGCTGCAGAAAATCATCGATATGCAGGCAGTCGAAGGCATGACGGAGACGTATGATCGCTTGGACAACTACTTGAAAGAACAGCAGCAAAGCTGACGTGCACTAGTGACAAAAAAGCCCCGCAAATTATATGCGGGGCTTTTCGTATTGAGTTCGTTTGGCGACGGATTCGGTCAATTCTCAGGCGTGAAGTCGAATGTGACTCCTGTCAGTTCTTCCGACACTTCCCACAGTTTCAGGGATGTCGCCTCGTCGCTTGCCACCATATGGGGCGTCTCAAGAGCGGGATACCCTTTTCGATGGCCTTTGCCGTTCGGGCCGATGTACTCGCCGCCGCTTAAATGAGGATCGGTAGCTGCGAAAATGGTCGGCAAAGCCCCCATTTCGGGAGGCTGAAGAAAACGGTTGGCGAACTTTTTCAGAAATTGTGGGGCGTCCCGCTTGCCGAATTTAAAGATGTTGGTAGCCGAGATGCCTGGATGGCAAGCTACACTGATCGTCTGCAGGCCATGCTGCTTCAATTGTCTGTCCAACTCCTGCGCGAACAGTAGATTGGCCAGCTTGCTCTGATTATAGAACTTTTTGGCTTTGTATCCCAATGCTCCATCAAGATTTTCGAAATTGATGGTTCCCCGGTTGTGAGCCAGGCTGCTGATGGTCACCACACGTGACTGCTCCGTTTTCACCAGCAGTGGCAGAAGCAGGCCGGTCAATGCAAAATGTCCGAGATGGTTGCTGCCGAACTGGAGCTCAAACCCATCTTTTGTTTTTGAGTAAGGAGGCATCATGACACCGGCATTATTGATCAGCAGATCGAGTGAATCAAGCCGGCTCTTCACTTGTTCGGCAAACGTACGTATGCTTGCAAGGTCGGCCAAATCCAGCTTCATGACCTCGACATGAGCACTTGCATGCTCCTTCATTATCCCTCCGCGCGCCTGTTTTCCTTTTTCTTCGTTTCGTACTGCCATAATGACACGGCAGCCCATCCCCGCCAGCTTTTTCGCCGCTTCCCAGCCGATGCCGCTGTTGGCACCGGTGATGACAGCCGTTTTACCTGCTATTATATTTTGTTCCATGCAATCAGCTCCTGCCACAGTAAATTTCTTCAGTTTGAACATCTCTTTTTCAACGTATCACGACCGAGGACAAGGGACAATTGGAAAGTGTCGCAAACTGGAGAACAGCCGATGAATACTATTTCATATCCAAACCGCTTCACTCCTAGTAAAATAATGTGGAAAGGTGTGGCGATAAAATGTTTATGAATATAACGAAATCGAACGGCGATTTTTTTCCGATTCAGGGATTTTGTTGTTCGCCGCTTTCCCTGCAGCTTCAGGGAAAGGTGATCCATTATGAATCCTTCGCGTTTTAAATTAAGCACAATGATTATATTTTTCGTCTGCTTGGTCGTCTTAACATCTCTGGTAATCACCAGTCTGCTAGTGACAGAGTCGGTCAGTGAAACGATAGAAAAGCAATTGGAAGGCAAAGCCGTCAATGTTTCACGAATAGTTGCAGAATCACAAGTAGCTCGGGATGGGTTGCAGGATGAGGCAATGGAGCAGGCCATTCAAAACTATGCGATGGCCATACAAGATGCAACAGAAGTGTTGTTCGTTGTGGTCATGGACATGGAAGGGATCCGGAAGTCGCATCCGAACCCTGAGCAGCTTGGAGGGCCATTTGTCGGCGGCGATGAAAAACGCGCACTCCAGGGACAGGAGTACACATCCAGATCAACAGGGACATTGGGGAGGTCGGTGCGTTCATTTACCCCTATCCTGAACGATCAACAAGTCCAAATCGGTGCGGTAGCTGTCGGGATTTCGCTGCAGGATGTGGAGGCTTCCATCCAACAAAGCAGGAAACAAATTCTGGTCGGTTCGATTATCGGTCTGTTGGTGGGTGTGCTGGGCGCTTTTTGGTTGGCACGATATATCAAAAAAAGCCTTTTCGGTTTGGAACCATATGCAATTGCGCGTATTCACGAAGAACGGAACCAGATGCTCCACTCGGTTTATGAAGGGGTTATTGCCATTGACAGAGATTCCAGAATTGTTCTCGTCAATAAATCGGCAAGGCAGATCTTTCAAAAAGCCGGTCTGTTGAGCAAGGATCCGGTGGGCATGCATATAAACGACTTTTTGCCTGTGCCCATGATGGATTCTGTTTTGGGTGACAGACAGGCAGTGTTGGATGAAGAACAAAATCTCAATGGTGTTTCCATCATTTCGAACCGTGTGCCGCTTGTGGTAAACGGCCAAGTCATTGGAGCAATCGCCACGTTTCGGGATAAAACGGAAGTGAACCAGCTGGCTGAACAGCTGACAGGTGTAAAAATGTACGCGGATACGCTGCGGGCTCAATCCCACGAATTTATGAATCAGCTTCATGTCCTGCTGGGCATGATTAAAATGAGAGAGTTTGACCAAGTACAAGATTTTATTGCAAAGCTGGTCAACCACCAGGCATATGAAGTCGGCAATGTAATCCGTCATATCAAAGATCCGGTCTTCGCTGGATTCATTATCGGTAAAATCAGCTATGCCAGAGAGGCTCGCGTTAATCTGATCGTGAGCTGTGAGACGGAAATACCGAAACCCGCGAATTCTTCAGTGACACACGAACTGATTACAATTCTGGGGAATGTGATTGATAATGCAATCGACAATGTCATGGACAAAGAACAAAGAAGAATTGTTGTGGAATTCTCTTACATTGACGAATTACTGACTATGACCGTCGAAGACACGGGAAGTGGCATCCCTGAAGAGTTGCAGCACGTCATTTTTGAAAAAGGAATATCTTCCAAAGAAGGGGAGCATCGGGGGTTTGGGCTTCACTTGACGAAGGGCAGTGTCGAGAAGCTGGGAGGCTCGATTGAAATCGAATCGGAAATGGAAAAAGGTACTGCGTTTACAATAATTATTCCTTTTGAAGCAGGAGGAGAAAACGATGATTAAGGTGATGATTGTGGAAGATGATCCGATGGTGGCGGCTCTCAACCGCCAATATGTGGAACAACTGGAGGGTTTCGCTGTTGTCGCTAGTTCATCCAATGCAAAGGAAGCAGAAAAAGTTCTGGCAAAGACAGAAGTCAATTTACTGTTGCTCGATATACACATGCCAGGTATGGATGGCATCGATTTTTTGAGGGAAATCCGTGAAGAGAGACTGGATTTGGATGTCATTTTGATTACTGCAGCTTCGGAAATCGGTCGGATCCAACAAGCTCTGAGACTCGGAGCTGTCGATTACTTGATCAAGCCTTTTGAATTCAGCCGTTTTCAAGAAGCGTTGACTCAATACAGAAGCCAGTACGCTAAACTGGAGGACAAAGGAAAAATCAGCCAACAGGATCTTGATCGCATGCTCCATAAAAAGAGCCAGCCGGGTTCGGGTTCACCCAAACTGCAATCCTTGCCAAAAGGCCTGACAAAAACTACACTGAGCCGGATCAGCGAAGTGATTCTTTCGAAAGGGACAGAAGCCTTTTCCACTGAAGAGATTGCAGAAGCCAGTCAGATTTCGAGAGTATCCATCAGGAAGTACCTGAAGTTTTTAACACAGATTGGCTATTTGGAGGAAACATTGATTTACGGGGTCGGAAGACCGATTTATCAATATCGGCAGCAGCCGTCAAAAGAGGATCGCATCCATCTCTATTTGTAAAAGCAGCCATCCTGGCTGCTTTTTTTAATTACAATATTATCAATAATTTCATAAGGTATGAGTAGTCTGAAAGTTTTTCTATACTGAAAAACATCCGCTTGAAAGCGTTTACTTTCAACCGGGATGCTTTTTCGTTGAAACGTGACAACCAGATTTTAAAAGAACAGGAACGGAGTTGACGAAAGTGGAAGAATCAAAAAGAAAAATACCGGCGGAAGTGCCGATGAAAAAGAACATGAAGACGTTTTCCATATTTAATGTCCCGATTCTTTGGTTTGGCATTTTCGCATTTATCGCTCTTTATGCGATGTACACAGAAAATTTACCTGCCGGCATGATCGGTGCGTTGCTGATCATCATGGTGCTGGGGGAACTGCTCGGCTGGATCGGAGACCATACACCAATCATCCGGACGTTTTTGGGCGGTGGTGCAATTGTCGCCATCTTTGGATCGGCTTACATGGTCTATAGCGGTCTGATGCCCGAAACCACTTCGACTCTCATCGATGACTTTATGAGAGGCGGCGACTTTCTGAACTTCTATATTGCGGCGTTGATTACCGGCAGTATTTTAGGGATGGAGTCAAAGATATTGGTGAAAGCAGGTGTTCGCTATGCTCTGCCATTGCTTGCATCGGTTACAGGCGCTGTGGTCCTCGCCGGATTGGTCGGAATGCTGATTGGTTTTGATGTCCGTGATGCGGTTCTTGTCATCGCCATGCCGATCATGGGAGGCGGAATGGGCGCTGGTGCTGTACCGATGTCTCAGGTCTATTCTGAAATGCTTGGAAATGAACCCGGTTATTATTTGTCGATTCTCGTTCCGGCCTTGGCGCTTGGGAATGTGTTTGCCATCATCCTGGCAAGTTTATTGAACATGATCGGAAACAAATTCCCGAGTTTGACAGGGAATGGCCAATTGATCAGAGGATTCCATTACGAGAAAAAAGAAGCGCCTGAATACAGCCTGGCAAAAATGGGTGTGGGTGTACTGGCTGCCGTGTCGTTTTACATGCTGGGCAATATTTTAGGAGATTTTATACCGCTGCATCCATACGCTATTATGATTATTCTGGTGGCAGGTTTGAAAGTGGCGGATGTAATGCCTGAAATCATCGTCGAAGGCGCGAGCCAGTGGTATGAATTTGTTGCCAGAAACTGGACCAACGCTCTTTTGGTCGGTATCGGTGTTGCCTACACGGATCTGGAAGCAGTTTTGAATGCGTTAAGCATTGAATACGTACTGATTGTGTTGGCTGTAGTAGTCGGAGCTATTATCGGTTCAGGATTTGTAGGGAAACTGATGGGCTTTTATCCGATCGAAGCTGCCATTACGGCTGGGCTTTGTATGGCCAATATGGGCGGGACCGGTGATGTTGCGGTCTTGTCGGCTGCGAGAAGAATGGAATTGATGCCGTTTGCGCAAATCTCTTCCCGTTTAGGTGGCGCGTTGATTCTGCTGCTGGCCAGTGTGTTTATTCCGTTTTTCATTTGACGGTAAGTATGGAAGGAAGGGAGAAATCCCTTCCTTTTTTTATTGTGATGAATTCTTCAATAATCATTATTCTGATAAATCGGAAAAATTATAGTTTTTAAATTTCGGTAGCGCTATAATTAATGATGGAAGTACACATAAGAGAGGAGAATGAAACATGGGGAACGAAAAAGGGACCGTCGCCGTAATGGATGAGCCGGAGAAACTGAGTTATCGGGATTACGATTTGCCGACTCCGGGACAGGGGGCTGTTCTTTTAAAAGTATTGCGCTCGAACATCTGCGGATCGGAATTGCATATTTGGAGAGGGCAGCATCCGACCAAAAGAAGAGGGGTTCTGGGACATGAAATGATCGGGGAAGTACATGTTCTTGGAGAAGGCGTCGAAACTGATTATGCAGGAACCCCTATCCAAAAAGGAGACCGGATTGTTTCCGCTTACTACATTACATGCAAAAAATGCGCTGCTTGCCGTGATGGCCATTTTCACCTGTGTGAACATGCCTATGATTTCTGGAATCAGCAGCCGGAAGTGAGCCCGCATTTCCACGGAACGTTCGCTTCGCACTATTACATCCATCCGGATCAGTATTTCTACAAAGTTCCTGACAACGTCTCGGAAACAGCGGCAGCCAGTGCCAACTGTGCATTGTCTCAAGTATATTTTGGATTGGACAAAGCCGGTATTACATATGGACAGTCGATTGTGATTCAAGGGGCGGGCGGCCTCGGCTTGAATGCAGCCGCCGTTGCGAAAGAAAAAGGGGCTACGGTTATCGTCGTGGACGGGGTGGAAAGCCGATTGGAGCAGGCAAAAAAATTCGGTGCAGATCACACCATCAATTTCAATGACTACGAGACGCTGGAAGATCGGACAAACGCAGTTCTTGATCTGACGGAAGGAGTCGGGGCTGACTTTGCGATGGAAGTAGCCGGTGTTCCAGCCGCTTTTGCAGAAGGCATTCACTACATCAAACCAGGCGGCAAGTACGTCACAATCGGAAATGTTACACCTGGGAAAATGGTCGAGTTTGACCCCGGCCTGTTGACACGAAAGTCAATCCAAATTATCCCGGTGGTCCGTTACAATCCATGGTATTTGTATAAATCCTTGAAGTTCCTGGCAGATACACAAGGCAGATACCCGTTCGATGAAATGATTGATGCCGAATTTTCAATGGATGAAATCAAGCTTGCATTGGACAAATCAGCGGCGCGTGAAGTAACAAGAGCGACCATCGTCATGAAATAAGAAAAGAAATTAAGAACCAGTTCAGCAGAAAACCTGTTGAACTGGTTTTTTGTTGTCGGGCAGCACATAACTCCCGTACAAAGCGGGTAAGAACTGTAGTAGAGAACGTAAAAGGAGCGGTCGGATGCAGCAGGAAAGTCAGAAAGCGGGAATTGCATTTTTATTGTTGCTGAGCGGGTTGGGGCTGGCAGGCCTTTTTATCGTGCTGTTCGCGGAAGTGGCAGAAGAAGTGATGGAAGAAGAGTTTGGTCTGTTTGATGTCTTAATCATTCGCCTTTTCGAATCGATGGCAGGAGAATCAATGGACGCTGTGATGAAGTTTATTACCGAATTGGGGGCCGTGTGGTTTTTGGGCGGACTGTCTGCACTTATTCTGGGTATATTATGGTGGAAGTTGAAGGATAAGTGGGGAATTTTGTTTTTTGTCATCGCTGTTGGAGGCGGATCGTTATTGACGCTTTTGCTGAAGCATTTTTATACCAGAGACCGTCCGTCGATTAATCCCGAAATCGACGCCATTGGCTATAGTTTTCCAAGCGGCCACTCCATGGGTTCGCTGATTTTCTATGGATTTGTTATTTATCTGGTGATTCGCACGCGTCAAAAACCATGGATCGAAGGACTGACAGTCGGTGTTCTAAGTGCGTTGATTTTCTTGATTGGCATGAGTCGCATATACTTGGGCGCACATTTCCCAAGCGATGTCTTGGCAGGATATATTGCCGGCACGATCTGGCTTATATTGAGTCTCATCGCTTTGGAATGGATTCAGTGGCAAAGCAGAAGCCTGGTTCCACCGGTTCATGCTTTGCGAAATATCCTGGCTTCTTTATATCGGACGGTGCAAAAAAGACGGTGAGGGAAGAGGGCGTCGCTGTTTACATAGCCGTTCTTTATATCGCTGCATGGAAGATTTAGAAAACAATATGTCGAGAAGGAAGAAAAATCCGATGAAAAACAAATTCCAAAAAATCACCAACAACTTCTGGTTTGACCGGGAGGCGGAAGAGGCTGTGCAGTTTTACTTGTCTGTTTTTAAAGATTCCCAAATGGGCCGCACGACGCGTTATGGAAAAGAAGGACATGAAATTCACGGCATGCCGGAAGGGACTGTCATGACCATCGATTTTGTACTTGAAGGACAGGAATTCGTCGCTTTAAATGGAGGGCCGGCATTCCAGTTCAACGAAGCCATTTCCTTGATCGTCAATTGCGAATCGCAGGAAGAAGTGGATTATTACTGGGACAAGTTGACAGAAGGAGGAGATGAAAAAGCCCAGGTATGCGGCTGGTTGAAGGATAAGTTTGGGGTGTCCTGGCAAGTGGTTCCTGTGGCGTTGAATGAGATGCTGACAAGTGGTGACAGTGAAAAAGTTGCAAAGGTGACAAAAGAATTTATGCAGATGAAAAAAATCGATTTGCCCGCGCTTCAGCGGGCCTACGAAGGATAAGCAATCCATTTCATCAAACCATGTGAATATAAGGAAACGGCTGCTTTTATTACATCTGTCCACTGCCAAATAAGAGGGGAATCAACGGCTGGCATAGAAAAAAGGCGTATCTCTCAGCTGAAAGCTGGCGATACGCCTTTTGAAACAGATCGATGTTACAGCATGCCTTCCAAATAGCCATATCCCGCTTCTTCCATTTCTTCCTGAGGGATAAACAGGATGGCAGCACTGTTGATGCAATAGCGCAAACCGCCTTTGTCTTTCGGGCCGTCTTCAAATACATGGCCCAAATGGCTGTCGCCGGCACGGCTTCTCACTTCCACACGGACCATATTGTAACTGGTGTCTGTATGTTCGGTAACGACACCCGGCTCAATCGGTTTGGTGAAACTCGGCCAGTCGCATTTGGAATCGTATTTATCGGCTGAAGAGAAAAGCGGTTCTCCGGTAGCTACATCGACATAAATGCCTGGTTCATAAAGGTCCCAGTATTCATTGGAATAAGCGGTTTCTGTGTCGTTTTCCTGCGTCACTTTATATTGAGCCTCTGTCAATTTTTCTTTTAACTCTTCATCGCTCGGTTTCGGGTACATCGCCGGGTCGATCAGCGCCGGGATTTCCTGGTCCTCCAACGAATCGAACTCGACATGGCAATAACCGTTCGGGTTTTTCTCGAGATAATCCTGGTGATACTCTTCGGCCAGGTAATAATGCTCCAATTCTTCGACTTCGGTTACAATTGGTTCATCGTATTTCGCCGATTCCTCAACCATTACCTGATCAATCACTGTGCGATCTGCTTCGTTTTCATAATAGATTCCTGTCCGGTATTGCTCACCGCGATCATTTCCCTGCTGGTTCAGTAAAGTCGGGTCGATGATCAGGAAATAATGGGATAACAATTTTTCCAGGTCTACGCGTTCCGGGTCGTAGCGTACATGGACGGTTTCAGCATGGCCCGTGTTTTCCCGGATGACTTGCTCGTACGTCGGGTTTTCGGTGTCGCCGTTGGCATAGCCGGAAGTCACATCATAAACACCGTAAACTCTGGCCATGTATGCCTCGACTCCCCAGAAGCAGCCGCCTGCAAGCCAGATTTCCTGCAGGTTATTTGTGTCGAATTCCAATTCTGTGTTTGGATTATCAGGAAACTTTGAAGAGCTTTCTTCGGTTTGAGTTCCTGCTGGCTGTGCGCTGGTTTCACCGGCATTGTCAATGTTTCCGGTGGAACAACCGACTAACAGCAGCAACAAAAAGAGAAACAAGCCGAATCGTTTGATGGTCATTTTAAATCGACTGCCTTTCCTTATTGAATGGTATTGAATGTTTCTTTGATTTGTTCGTTACTGAAATGGCCGGGCGCGCTTTTTACCAGTACGCCGTCAGAACCGATGTAAGAAGAAGTGGGGTAACCGATGACGCCGTATTGATCGAAAAACGTACCTCCTTCATCCAGCAGCACAGTGATATTTGATGTATTGTCCACACCTTCAAACCAGTTGGCGAAAGACTCACTGTTTTTTTCAGCATTTGAACCGGGTGAAACGATGGATAAAACAACAAAATCCGTATCTTCACCAGCTAATGTATTCAGTTCTTCCATTCCTGCAAGACAGATGGAGCACCAGGACGCCCAAAATTTCACGTATACTTTTTGGCCTTTGTAGTCTGACAGGTCATGTGTGTTGCCTTCAAGATCCATCAATTCAAAAACAGGGGCGGTTTTGCCGTCATTGAGCTGCTCTGCATTTATCGTGGCATCCGAAGGGTTGCTGCTGCAGGCGCTTAATCCAAGGACCAGAAAAATCAAAAGAGGTAAAAATGAGGGCGCTTTCATAAAAATCATCCTTTGCTGTAAAGTGAACTCTGTTCAACGGTGGCGGGCGGCTGTAGTCAGCGAAGCAAATGGCTTTGAAATAAGCCGTGTCCATTTGTATCTCTATCATATAGCGATTTCTCAGTAAAAGACATAAAGTCAACTCGGAAAAGGCCAAAAACTGCACCAGTGATAAATGCCCGCCCGCCTCACTCGAACCTTGACAATTCAACCGTCTTATCCTATTATTCTACTGTATCAAAATTGAATACAACCTCACTTTTTTCGGTGAGGTAGAGGCGCGGTATTTATTAGTTCCCAGTGGAGTTTGAGGAAACGGTGAAACTGGGAAGAAGGAAATGTCGCCGAAGTTTGCATTGGCTCTCACTGATGCATGCTGGGCTTGCAGTGAATAACTGCAGGACTGTCTCGATGAGCTGAATGGGTTTATTGAGTTGCGCTATCTCCAAAGAGATAAAAGCTTAGAGGTTATGACGATGACTAATAACGCCCTGAGTTTGTTCAACTCAAGGCGTTTTCTTTATGCTCTTTTCAGGTGCTATGGTGCAGCGAACCTTATTGGAAACACCGCATATATTGCAAGATTAAAGAAAGAAGGGTTTTGGATGAAACAACTTTGGCATGGCGGAACAATTTACACAATGGAACAGGAACACGAAACAGTTGAAGCGGTCCTTGTCGAAGATGACAAAATTGCAGCAACGGGAACAGTCGAGGAGCTCCAAGGCCAAGCTGACGAGTGCATGGATTTGCAGGGGGCAGTCATGTATCCCGGTTTTGTGGACAGCCATCTCCACATGATTTTCCAGGGCGAAAAATTGATTCGTCTGGACTTGTCGAAGGCCCGATCGGCCGAAGAAATGCTGGAGATGATCAGACAGGCTGCTGACAATACGCCGGCAGACAAATGGCTTTTTGGTGAAGGCTGGAATGAAAATAATTTTGCGGAGCCGCGCATTCCGACTAAGGAAGAGCTTGATGCTATACGGACGGAACCGATATTGCTGACACGGGTTTGCCACCATGTCGTGCTTGGCAATTCCAGTGCTTTGGCGGCAGGTGGCCTGACGAAAGAAAGCGAAGCTCCGGCGGGCGGTGAAATCGGGAGGAACGAGGACGGCGAATTGAACGGCCTGCTGTATGATCTGGCTTCAACCGCTGTTACAGATGCGCTGCCGAAAGAAGGGGAAGACTATATCGAGTATTTGACCGAAGCCTTGAATCTTGCGATTGATGACATGCTGTCTGTTGGATTGACGGGCGGTCACACAGAAGAAATGCATTATTTCGGTGAGTTTACCAATCCTTTAACAGCCTTCAAACGAGCGATTGGTGAAAAGCGGCATTTCCGTGTGAATTTGCTGCGCCACAATGCAGTTTTCGAAGAGATGGAAAAAGCGAATGTGGCGTTTGACGAGCCTTTTGTTGAACCGGGAGCTATGAAGATTTTCGCGGATGGTGCATTGGGCGGTTCGACTGCGGCGTTATTGGAACCTTACACGGACCAGCCGGACAACAAAGGATTGTTGATCCAGACAGACGAACAACTGGAAGAGTTGGTGAAACTGGCTCGCCGGTACAAAGAAGCAGTTGCTGTTCATATCATCGGTGACGCGGCAGCGGAGCAAGTGCTGAGTGCCATTGAAAAGTATCCGGCTCCAAGCGGCAAGCGGGATCGCTTGATTCATGCGTGTGTAGTAAATGAAGCGCTGATTGAAAGAATGGCCAAATTGCCTGTTGTGGTGGATCTCCAACCTTCCTTTGTCACTTCCGACTTTCCGTGGGTTATCAATCGTCTTGGTGATGACCGCATCAATTATGCCTATCCATGGAAAACACTGATGGACCGCGGCATTTTATGTGCTGGCGGTACGGACGCACCGGTGGAAGAAATCAACCCGCTGCTTTCCATTTATGCAGCGGTAGAACGCAAGAAGCCTGGTTCGGGAGCCGCGCATACAGGTTATTTGCCGGAACAGAAACTGTCACGTTTTGAAGCAATCCGCCTTTACACAGTTGGCAGTGCGCAAGCCATCTGCAAAGAGCATGAACGGGGATTGATCAAAACCGGTTATACTGCAGACTTTTCCATTTTCGACCGGGATTTGTTTGCTGGAACTTCTGAAGACATGCTCAAGGCGCAAGCCGTGAAAACAGTAGTGGCCGGACGGACGGTATTTGAGCAAGCGCAGCCGATTGTCACGGTTCAATAAGGATTTCTTTTCCTGTTACAACATTTTAGCGTAATATTCCGTTAAGCTTGCCGCGTTCCTGATTTTGGGACGCGGCTTTTTTCATTTATCAGGAAAGTGAACTTCAGAAAATTGTCGAAATTTTTCATGAATTACTGATGACTTTATGTTAGAGTAAGTGAATAACTAAAACAAGAAGGTGACATCTATGGCAAAAAGCACGATTACAGAGATGGAAAGGGACGTAAAATTGTCGAGAGTTTCAGTCGAAGAAATTATGGTGGCCAATCAGGCGCTCAAAGACGTAGTGATCAAAACACCGCTTCAAAAGAATGAGCTTCTTTCTGCTCGTTACGACTGCAACGTCTATTTGAAACGGGAAGATCTGCAGGTCGTCCGTTCATTCAAGCTGCGCGGCGCTTATAACTTCATCCGCAGCTTAAGCGCTGAAGACCGCGAAAAAGGCGTTGTCTGCGCCAGTGCCGGAAATCATGCCCAAGGGGTGGCATACTCATGCTACGCACTCGGCATTGAAGGAAAGATCTTTATGCCGTTGACCACTCCGCGACAGAAAGTTTCTCAAGTCAAGCGTTTCGGAGGTGAACATGTCTCAGTCGTGCTGATTGGCGACAGTTTTGACGACTCTTACACAGCGGCTATGGAATATTGCACAACGGAAGAAAAAGTATTTGTCCATCCTTTTGACAACAACCAGATTGTTGCAGGGCAAGGGACCGTGGCTGTGGAAATCTTGAACGATATGCAGGAGCCGGCCGATTATACATTTTGTGCCATCGGCGGTGGCGGGTTGGCATCAGGAATCGGATCCTACATGAAAGGTATCAGCCCATTCACCAAGTTGATCGGTGTTGAGCCGGCAGGTGCTGCCAGTATGAAAGCGTCGTTGAAGAACGGGGAGGTAACCCGTCTCGATACGATTGATACATTTGTTGACGGAGCCGCCGTCAAACAGGTCGGTGATTTATCGATGGCCATCTGCCAGGACGTGCTGGATGACATTGTAGCTGTTCCGGAAGGCAAGGTCTGCACGACGATTCTGCAGCTGTACAACGAGAATGCCATTGTGGCCGAACCGGCGGGGGCTTTATCGGTAGCGGCTCTGGACTTCTATAAAGAAGAGATCAAAGGGAAAAATGTCGTCTGTGTCATCAGTGGCGGCAATAATGATATTGAACGCATGCAGGAAATCAAAGAAAAGTCCCTCATTTATGAAGGATTAAAACATTATTTTATCGTCACATTCCCGCAACGTGCCGGCGCTTTGCGCAAGTTCATGGAACAGGTTCTGGGGGAACACGACGACATCACTCATTTTGAATACACCAAACGGACAAACCGGGAAGCAGGTCCAGTCATCGTGGGCATTGAACTGAAATGCCGCGAAGATTATGCCCCGCTTGTGGAACGGATGACAAAAAACGGGTTTCCTTATAAAGAAATCAACAACGACCCGACTTTGTTCAATTTATTGATTTAAATGGACAGGTATTGTCCTGCTGACTGTCATATAAAAAAGGGGAATGCCAAATGAGTATCGGCAAAATCAGGTCGATTTTCTACTTCCTGGCGAGGATACTGGGCGACATAAATGCCGTCAAACGCGGGACCATCGGCAAGCGCTTGCTGCGCCGGGCAACCGGAAAAGCGACAGGCCGTTTGTTCAACCGCCTGTTTAAATGAAAAAAATGAGCCATCTTGTTCAATGATTGCTGAACAAGGTGGCTCATTCTGTTCTTTCGGCTTTTTATATCCAGCCTCTGGCTTCCATTGCTTGGGCGATGCGCTCCACAGCAACCAGGTAGGCAGCTTCCCGCATAGTGCAGTTTTTCTGTTCTTTCATTTCGAAAACATCGTTGAATGCTTCAGTCATTTCGGTGAACAGCCGTTCATTGACTTCTTTTTCTGTCCACGCCAAGTGTGTAGTATTTTGCACCCATTCGAAGTAAGAGACAGTAACTCCGCCGGCATTGCATAAAATATCGGGGATCACCGTAATGCCGTTTTTTTCCATAGCTGCAGTACCTTCTGGAGTGGATGGTCCGTTTGCTGCTTCTGCGACGATTTTCGCTTTGATGGCCGGACCGGTTTTTCCGGTAATCTGGTTTTCAAGTGCAGCGGGGATCAAAATATCGCATTCCGCCTGGAACAGTTCTTCGTTCGTCATCGAAGGGTAATCTTTAAATCCGTTGACCGTTCCCGTTTCTTTGGCGTAATCGATCAATTCCGCAATATTGAGCCCTTCTTCGTGATAAACACCACCGCCGGCATCAACAATGCCGATTACTTTTACGCCTCTTTCTGCCAACAGCTTTGCGGTGATGGAGCCGACATTTCCAAAGCCCTGCACGACAGCTGTCATGCCTTCCAGCTTAAGGCCCAACCGCTCCGCCGCTTCTGCAATGGTAAAGACGACGCCTCTTCCTGTTGCTTCCACCCGTCCCTGGGAACCACCCAGGATAATCGGCTTGCCTGTAACTGTACCCGGCACGTTTTTCCCTTTCAGGCGGGAGAATTCATCAATCATCCACCCCATGATTTCAGGAGTGGTGTTCACATCAGGTGCGGGAATATCTTTTTCCGGTCCCATAATCGGTTCCAGCTCTCTGATGAATCCTCTGCTCAGTTCTTCCAGTTCCCGCTTGGACAGTTCTTTGGGATTTACCACAATCCCGCCTTTACCGCCTCCGTAGGGAATACCCAGTATTGCAGCTTTCAACGACATCCACATCGATAATGCAGCTACTTCGTCTTCAGTGACCGCCGGATGGAAACGGACCCCGCCTTTCGTCGGACCCAGTACATCCAGGTGCTGAGAACGGAACCCTTCGAACTCCCGGTAACTGCCATCATCCATCCGCACCGGAATCGAAACTTTCATGATGCGCTTCGGTTTTTTTAAGATTTCGAAGACGCCGCGCGGCAGGCCGAGATCGTCTACTGCCACTTCAAGCAGACGTTGCACAATTTCCAATGGGTTGGAAATTTCAACGCCGTCTTTCACTTCTTTGGCGGGCATTTCGGATTTCAAGTCTTCTGCGATTTCTTCTTTTCTTTCGTTTTTGTCTATCATGTACAAGTCCCTCCCGTTTTATAAATCCTCTTACTGTGTATGTTCCTAAAACAAAACATCGTTAAACATACAGGGAGGAATCGAAGAATAAGGAGAGTAGGACTGGAAATTTCAGAATCTTTGCATCAGAATGGAAAGGAGATGTTCCAACATGAGTTCTTCAAAGAAAAAGTTATAAAAAAGCGGGGGAAGAAAATGGACAAAGAAACCAGGAAGACGATTCTTCAAAAAGCGAAGAAGTACAAAAAATGGACAGAAGGCATGATGGTGAATCCGATCTATTGGGAGGAAAAAGGAAACCCTTATTATGTCGTCGTTTATACGAGGCGTAAAACCCCGATAGCTTCAGGGTTCTTTACTCCGGGGGAAGAAAACGTGGAAGATGCCATGAAAGCCCACCGGCCACTGGCATTGTTCTCAGACCTGGGATCGAACGTCTACCAGAACGGAACAATGCGGTCGAGTGTAAAGCTGTCGTTTTACACACAGCCCCTGGACTTGTTGGTGGACAGCCGGGATGAAAAGGTCCAAGCAGGAAAAGCGGCTTATGCGAAGCTGCTGAAGCTGCAGGAAGAAATCAATGAATTTATGGCAGAGTATAAAGACTACTATGAAAACGATGTGCTGAAAAGACGGCTGATTACTGAAAAAGACGTTGAAAAAGTCCAAAAAGCGGCGGTATCGCTGGATATGTTCCAGTATAGATCCGGTTCTGTACTGCTGAAACACCATGAAGACATCGAAGCGTTCGCAGCATATCTGGAAACCCAGAATGGGTGGAAAAGCCTGGACAAAGATACACGGGCTTTTCTTAAAGACATCACAAGGCATATGGAAGAAGTAAAAAAAGCTTTTGATGCCATGGATTTCATTGAACACGAAAATCCGGAGAAAATGTTCCGCCTCCATTACGACCGGATGGTGAAAAACAACAAAGCCGCGCTTGAACAGCAGAAGGAAAATATCCGTTATCCAAAGTGGAACTGAAGAATATCAAAGGAGGAATTGGATGTCTATCTTTTCAAATGATGCATTGGCTCACAAACATGTTCTAGTCACGGGTGCTACAGGAGGAATCGGTTATGAAACCGCTAAGCTGGTGGTGACCATGGGAGCCCGTATCACCATTACAGGGAGGAACAAAGAAAAACTGGATGAGTTGGAACAGGAACTATTTCAGCTTACCGACAAAGAAAAAGTATTCAGCCAAGCTGCAGACCTGACGGACAAAGAAGACCGTGACAGTTTGGTTGAAAATGCGGAGAACCGATTGGGTTTCATCAATGGACTGGTCAACTCTGCAGGAGTTTCAGGAGGCAGGACAGTTGAAAACCTGGACGAAGAGTTTATTGAACGATTGATGGACGTGAACTTTAAATCGACATTCCATTTAACAAAAGCCGTTTACAGAAAAATGATGGACAACAAAGAAGGGGATATTGTCAATCTTGCTTCGCTGTCCGGACTGCGCGGCACGCATGGCAATACGGCGTATGCAGCCAGTAAATTTGCGGTGGTCGGCTGGACACAATCGATGGCAGCTGAAGCGATTGAATACAATGTCCGTGTCAATTCAGTCAGTCCGGGATACGTGGATACGGACATGGCAAGAAACAGCATCAGAGGAAAAGCAGAACGGAACCATACGTCCTACGAGGAAGAAATGGAAACGGCGAGAAACAGCATCCCGTCCAGTCGCTTTTCAACACCGCTGGAAGTGGCCAATACGATTGCATTTTTACTGACGGATGCGGCCCGGAATATTGTCGGGGAATCCGTGAAAATTTCCGGAGGCAGTGTCATGAGATAAATAAATGCAGTCATGGAAGCAAAAGAACAGTCATCCTTATCTGAAGCCGGCAGCTTCGGTGGGGGCGGCTGTTCTATTTTTTGAGACCTGCTGTAAAAGCTATGTACATCTTCTGGGAATTGTCGTTTTGGATTTCCCGATAATCGGGTAAGCAAAGGGAAAGTGTAACCGGGAAGTTAGAGGTTACTTGTTCCTTCATGATAATTGTATCTTGTTACTTTTGGGAGTGAGATGTTCTATGCCATACGCTGAACTTGATCCGTCATTAACACTGTATTACGAGATGAAAGGGGAAGGGTTGCCGCTTGTTTTCATCCACCCTTTCGTTATGGGACACACTGTCTTTGTTCACCAGGAGCGGCTTGCAGAGAAATACAAAACGATTTTTTACGACATTGCGGGCCATGGTCTCAGTTCAAAAGGCGATACTCCGCTGACCATCGACCTTTTGGCGGACCAGTTGAAAAAACTGCTCGACGCCATCGGAATTGAAAAAGCGGTACTGTGCGGCTATTCCCACGGGGGGCTGATTGCCCAGGAATTCGCGTTGAAATATCCGGAGCGGACAAAAGCGCTGATTCTGTCCGGTGGGTATTCCGAGCTGAATAACTTCTCACCAAAATTTTTTATTAAAACAGTGATGTATTTGGCGAAAATCCGTCAAATTCGGCTTGCGGCAAAACTGCAGGCCAAACTGAACAAATATGATTCGGAAGACGAGAAGAAAATTTATGAGCTTGCCCGCAAAACGGATCCCCAAAGAGCATATGAATATTGCCGGACGGGATTGGATTACAAATCCACCTATTCTCTTTACCGGTTGAAAATGCCCATTCTGCTTGTGTATGGGACACTGGAAAAGCCGATGCACCATTACCGGATTCCTTTTCAAAAAGCCGCTCCTCAAACAAAAGTTGTGTATATCAAACGGGGAAGCCATCAATTGCCTCCTCGGTCTTTTACCGAATTCAATAAAGCGGTGGATCATTTTTTGCAGTCGCTTGATGGACAGCCTGGATTGAAAAATGGTGAGCGGTTATGAAGAATTTGATCCGCTTGATCGGGCCGACTGTAATGATTTTTATCGGCCTGCAGCTGGCAGGAAATGTCGTACTGACATTTTTGCTGTTTTACAGTTGGCTGCTTGCTGTGCCATTGCTTGATCATACGTTTCCGAAAGGGAGCATGAAAGTGACCAGGCAAGCGCTGGTATTGGGCACGGGCAGTGGCTTGTTGTTTTTCATTTTCATTTTTGGCGGTTTGAACTGGCTGCACGTATACCTGCTTGATATTGATGCGCTGCGGGTACTGCTGTTGGAATGGGGATTTTCGGGGCCAGGAGAAATTGGCCTGGTGCTGGTGCTGATGATCTTGAATCCGGTTCTGGAGGAATTTTACTGGCGCGGGTATATGTTCGATAAGCTGAGAAAAGAAAGAGGAGCGGGTTATACCATTGTTATGACTGCCCTTTTTTATACGTTGTACCATATTTTATCGGTTATCCATCTTTTCCAGGAGGGATATGCCATGGTCGCGGTGCTGCCTGTACTGATTGCCGGGTTGTTCTGGGGGTATATTCGTGAAAAAACCGCTGCGATTTCCGCTACTGTCATCGGCCACGGATTGGCAGACCTCGGAATTGTCTGTGTGTATTGGTTTATCGTCAGGTAACAAGCAGCCAGCGGATATGCAAATTCAAGCCTTTTCCGTTTATTGATGGAGAGGGCTTGAATTTTAAAATATATTATCGGAATATTCAATATTCTAACGTTTTACTCTCAAAAAAATGCTATAATCATTCTAAAATTATCGTATCTTTGAAAAAACCTGGTTGTTTTCATTCTCCACTTTGAAAGACAGTGTCCTTGTGATAATTGAACGGCGGTGTTTACCAATCTGCAGGCGGGGAGATGTCAGCGATGGCAACAAAGAGTTGGAAAGGGATTCTGATGGGGCTTCTGCTTGTGATTTTGTGTGCGTGTAACGGGCCGGCCGAATCTGTCCACAGCGTGGCGGGCATTGAAGAAACTGGCAAGGAACAAGCTGTTCAACAGGAAGAGGGAAGGGATACGTTAACCTGGATTGAACCTGGAGGCAGCGGAGGGGCTGAACAGGAACAGGCATCGGCCGTTGTAATCGCCAAAGGCGGCAGCGAATATACGATGGAAGAGTATCTTTGGAAAACTGTGAAAGACGTCGATGAGTTTTGGACCGATGTGTGGATAAAAACCTATCAGTACGAACCGTTCGTGTTTGTATCATTTCCGGCGCCGGGAGAACAGGTGCCGATCGGATGTGGTCTCGGTTATTCAAATGACGGCACTTCGCTGTACTGCTCGGAAGATGATCAGCTGGTCATTTCCCAAGCGTTTGCATTGGATGTTTGGAAAGGCAGGCTTATAACCAACCCGGACCCGCCGTTACCTTATGAAGCGGGTGATTTCTCTATCGCTTTTTATGTAGCGCACGAATATGCCCATTCGTTGCAGCAGGACCTCGGGATGCTGGAAGCGAATGCAGGGAATGCTGTACGGAATTTGGAGCTTCATGCCGATTGTATGGCCGGAGTATGGACGAAATCTGTCTATGAGCGGGGACTGCTGGAAACGGGTGATTTGGAGGAAGTCATGAGAACAACACATGATGGGGGAGATTATTCCGACGATCCGTCCCTGCACCACGGGACACCGCAACAGCGCTATGATGCATTTAAAACAGGATATGACGAAGGAATGGCTTCCAGTTGTGGTCATTATGTGGAAGGCAGTGCATAATCGGAAGATTTACGGAGCGATAAAGCCAGCCACTTCCCGCCTTATTGCGTGGCAGGGTGGCTGGCGAATCGGCTGTTCATGAAGTTGATTGATTTGTTACACGAATGATTTCTGAGGCAAAATCATGTTCATACCGTGATTTGTCAGTCCCGTATAAAATCCATGGAGAAGGAAGGTCGAATGGATGGGAGTCCGGCAGGGAAGAAACCGCTTGTTCATGTAAATCCATCCAAATATACGAAGTTTCTTCAATGCCCTCCTGCAACTTCCGATGTGCAAAAGTGACGGTCTCCCACAATCCTTCCTGCTGTGCCAGATCGTCCCACGGATAAATGACATGCAAATAGGTATTCTTTTTGATGTCTTTTTTTGTAACAAGGAAACGGCTTTTTGCTTCATTTTCATAGAATGTCCATTGGGTTAACTGATCATCCGGGAATAACGCAGCAGAGGCCGGAAAAGGGTAGTAACATTCATAAGGGAAGACTTTGCCGGTTTTTACATATGCTTCATTTATCCAATGCTTTTTTTGAGCAACGCTGTTTATTTCCTTCCAGCAGTGACCGCCGGCTTCTAGCATGGATACGTCCTGAGCGGTGGCACCGACCAGAGTGGCGTTTGGAGTAAGCCCCAGTTTGTCCAGGACACGGCGGGCAGGTGCGTTCTCTCTTTGTGTATTTGCGCCAACCCATTGGATGTTCGGCAGCTTGAAAACTTCGTCTATAATGTACGTCATTAACTGGGTAGACAGATCTTTTCCTCTAAAACGACGGTCGCTGCGCATTCTTCCAAGCATGGCATAGCAGTCCGCGAAAATGGAATAGCCGCCCATGCTGACCAGCTGCCCGTCCAGAAACAAGCCGTATAGCCGGTTATGACCGCTTGAAATACGGGGGAAAACCCGTTTGACATAGTCATCTGTTATACCGGTCTCCATTGCTTCCACGTGCCCAAAGTCTTGCACGGTCAGCTGCCGCAGTTGTTTTTCCATCTGTTGCCACTCCTTCTTCCATTTCGGCGATTGGGTTTCTCTGTTCATTATAAAGGAATGAAGGATGGGGATGCAAAGCTGTTCCATGCTGATTATTTCCTGTTCAATATTCCCAAATACGCTTTCCAGGGGCCAACGTCCTGACGATAGCGTTCAGCCATCACGCGGACAATTTGGGCGATATGGGTCAAATCATGAACGACCCATGTCGACAGCAATTCTCTTAATGTTACTTGTCCGAATTCGGGATGCTGGCCGGTGAGTTCAAGTTGGGATTCCTCATTCAGGTAAGACTTGAGCTTCCTGATATTCTCTGCACGCAGCTCTTGGAATATCTCGAGTTTCTGATCCAATGGTTTTTCCGGCTCAGTTAAATGGGCTTGCCGGTCAAACGGCGGAAAGACTTTGTTTTCGCCTTCTTTCAGGATGATTTCCATTCGGGAGATCCAATCGTTCTTTTCCCCTTCAATGAGGTGTCCGACGACTTGCGAAGGGTTCCAGGTGCCTTCGCCTTCGTTGGATTGCAGCCAGGAGTCGGAGAGCCCGGACAGAAAATACTGCAGCGTGCGCGGCGTCCTTTCCAGAACTTCCATCGCTTCTTCTACTGTAAACTGCATAAAAACACTCCTTTGCAAAAGTTTCTTAAATTATATTCATTCCTGAGAGAAAAATCTATTGGATTATTGAAAATTCTGATATTATGAAAGTAACTTAACGACAAAGGGGAAGAAGGACATGCTCTACAATGTTGTGCTGTTTGTTCACATCTTTGGAGCGGTGGTCATGTTTATGGCAATAGGTATTTTGTTTACAGCGATGATATCGATGCTCCATGCAAAGGGGAGGGAACAGATTGTCCAGTGGTCGTCACTGGCGGTGAAGCTTGATGGATTGATGCCCTTGAGCACCCTGCTTATTCTCGTGCCGGCTGTATATCTCGTATTTGCCGGTTGGGGGTGGGGTATTGCCTGGATCAACGTTTCACTGGCTATCCTGGTGGCAAACAGCATAGTGGGACCGATTGTTAATCTGCGTCGTCTGAAAGTGATTTTACAGGCAGCCAATTCAGAAACTGATTCTGTTCTATCTACCGCTCTGATGGGAAAGGTACGGGACCGCGTACTGTGGAGTTCGGTCTCCATCATGACCATGCTGACAGTGGGAATTCTTTTTCTCATGGCAGTAAAACTTCCGTTGCTCGGTTCATTGGTCACTATGGTCATCGCCGCTGCAGCTGGCCTGGTGCTTGCCAATGTCCTGCTGGCCAGAACAAAGCCTGCCACTTCACCTGACACAGCGGCCATTAAGTAAAAATGTGGGCCAAGACAATGGAATAAAGCCAATCAGATCGACCATCTAAGTCAAGAAGCAGCTGACATGGATGGTTGATTGACGTTTTATGGCGAATCGATTTCTGGGCGGTTCATCATTACGTATCCAAAAAAAATAACAGCAGGATGACGGCAATGCTTCCCGCAAACACAATCACACCGATTCGTTTCTGTTTTTTTGTGGAGTTGTTATTGTCCATCTTCTGAATCCATTGTGGAAACAACAAGCCTACTGCTATACTGCCGATAAAAAACCCGAGGGCGATGCCGATTAAGGAGTTCCAGTTCGGAGACCCGGACTCGAGAAAGTAAATGAGTACAAATGCGCTCAAGCTCATTACGAGAGGTCGCAGCAAAAAGGCATTCATTTTTTGTTTGGTCGTTAACGGGTGGGCTGACATTCTATTCGCCACCTTTCTTCCTCTGTTCTCCATTTCCTCTTCAACAATTAACAAACATTTACAACTAAACGACTCGAAGCGATCAAATAAAGGAGCGGATTATGTGAAATCAATCAGACAACCTGTGCAAACCATATTGGACATGGACGCAACGGAATTGGCCGGAAAAATAGCCAATAAGGAAATCACTTCCCGTCAAGCGACGGAAGCATTCATCGAGCAGATCAATAAAGTCAATCCCATTGTGAATTGCATGGTGGAAAACCGTTTCGGAAAAGCAATGCTGGAAGCGGACGAAGTGGATCGCCGGATTGCAGCCGGACATTCAGGCGGCAAATTGTTCGGCGTACCGATCGGCATGAAAGAAGCGTTCGATGTGGAAGGCATGCAAACAACCGGCGGTTTGCTGCGGCGACAAGGGGCAATATCATATAAAGACGCAGAAGTGGTCCGAAAGCTGAAAGCTGAAGGTGCCATCATTCTTGGAAAAACCAACACACCGGAATTATGTTTTTGCCAGGAAACAGATAATAAACTGTATGGCCGGACCAACAATCCGCATGATCTGACGCGCACAGTGGGAGGGTCAAGCGGCGGAGAAGCTGCATTGATCGCAGTCGGCGGCGCAGCAGCAGGGCTCGGCTCGGATATTGGGGGTTCCATCCGGTTTCCCAGCCATTTCAACGGTGTGGTCGGGTTTAAGTCCGGCAAAGGGCGAGTTTCTTCTGCCGGCAGTTATCCAGCGATCCATCATGACCTTCAGGAGCGCATGCTGGGCATCGGCCCCATTACGAAAACAGTACGGGATGCGAGAATGATGTATTACATCGTCGCTGAAGAACCGGCAAGAGAAAAAGAGCTGGAGACCTTCACTGTGAATGTGCTGCCGGAAACTGACTACCCGCTGTCCCTGGCTACTGCCCATCTGCTGGATTCAGTTTACGCAGCCGGTTTTGGCCACTTTCCGATGGAGAGGGAGGTTCCGGCGTTTTTCCATGAGTCGTCTCTTCTATGGCAGGAAATCATGTCAATCGACGGCGCAGAGAAAGTGGCACAGGAAGCTTTCGGCGAAGCTGCGGTACGTCCTATGCGGGCGTATGTAACCGAACGGCTGACAGGGAATTCACCCATCCACCGGTATTTGTCCTGGGGACTGACCGGCACATCGCTCTTCAAACCTTCGGAAAAACGCTTAAAGAAAATCAGGCGGCTTATCCGGGAAGGCGACCACCTGCTCGACTATTACCTGGATGAACGGATTTTGGTTTTTCCGGTTTATCATACAGCGGCACCCAAACACGGCGTCGTCTTCAACGAAATTTTTTCTTTGAATAAAACCTTCCGAAAATACATGCCTTATGTTGCTTTTGCGAATGTATGGGGTCTTCCTTCCTTGACGGTGCCGGTGGGACAGGATAAAGACGGCATGCCGATCGGAATCCAATTGATCAGCAGAAATGGCAATGAAGAAGCCTTGTTCACTTTAGGTGAATGGGTGGAAAAACACTATAGCGGATATACACGGGCAGAACTGAAGTAATAGCTAAAAGCAGATCCCCTTCAATTATAGAGAGAAGGGAATCTGCTTTTATTGTGTAGTTGGCTCTCCTGACAAATCAAACCTAAAAGAAAAGCAAATTCAGTAATATGGTAAGAATAATTGATAGAACGATTGAAATGATAATGCTTCCCATGCAAGACATACGCATATGAATCCCCGCTTTCTGTGATGTTAATTTCCCTTACCCGTAACTGCCCTTCAGGTAAACAAATGCAGTCAGCAGGTTTGTACATCAACGGGAAACTCAAGGTTGTCTATGCGGTTATGTAAAGGTATGATAATGAATAATAGTTAAATATTCTGAATAGTAAAACTTCGATTCGAGGTGATTTCTCAGTGGTAAAGAAAACGCACATCATCATTATAGGAGGCGGAGTGATCGGTTCCAGTATTGCCTATAACTTGCTGAACGACGGTTTTGAAGGAGAGATTCATCTGTTCGAAAAAGACCAGCTCTATGAATATGCCTCCACTCCACGCAGTGCAGGCGGCATCAGGCAGCTGTATACCACTGCCGTCAATATCCAGATCAGCCGGTATAGCCTGAAAAAATATATGGCTTTTCCTGAAGAAATGGCAGTAGGCGAGGAAAAGGCGGAAATCGATTTTAAACAATATGGTTATTTGTTTCTGGCAAAACAGGGGAGCCGAAGGGAATTGGAAGCCCAACTGGCTCTTCAACACCAGTACGGCGTGCCATCAGAATTACTGGCACCAGAGGCGTTGAAGGCAATTGTTCCTGAACTGACTGTGGATGATCTGCAGGTAGGGCTTTATTGCGGAGAAGATGGCTACTTGGATCCTTATTCAGTGATGCAGGGATACATCCGCAAAACAAAGCAGCTCGGGGGAAATTATGTATACGAAGAAGTAGCTGAAATTCTCCAGGAAAAAGGAAAAGTGACAGGAGTGCATCTTCAAAACGGGGAGATTTATCAAGCGCCGATCGTCATTAATGCAGCAGGGCCGTGGGCTCCGGCCTTAAGCGAAAAAATCGGCCTGCCTATTCCAGTCGTTCCGCTGAAACGGCAGATCATCCAGTTTGATATTGCAGAACCGTTAAAGAACCCTTTGCCTTTGACCATCGATCCGACCGGCGTCTATTTCCGTCATGAAGGAGAATCCATCCTTACCGGATTTTCAGAAAATGTGGCTCCAGGCTTTGACTTTACATGGAAAAGGTCGTATTTCACTGATTTTTTATGGCCGATATTGGCTCATCGTGTGCCCAATTTTGAACGGGCAAAAGTCAGAGGAGGCTGGGCGGGAATGTACAGCCATAACATACTGGATCAAAATGCCATCATTGGTGAGCACCCGGAGCTGACAGGCTATTACATAGCTTCCGGTTTCAGTGGCCATGGCATGCAACAGGCGCCGGCTGTGGGAAAAGGTTTATCGGAACTCATTCAGACGGGGCGTTATGAAACCCTGGATTTGTCGCCGCTGCGTTTTGAACGTTTTGCGGAAAAAGACCTGCTGATCGAAAAAGCGATTATTTAAAGAACAAACTTTAAAGGAGGAGACAGTGTATATGTTGTTTTTAAACGAAGGTGATATCCGAAAAGCGGTGACGATGAAAGAAGTCATCGATGCGATTGACGAAGCCTATAAAGTGTATGAATCTGGAGATTTTCAAATGCCCACAAGGATGCAAGTGAATGATAAAGGCAATACGCTTCTGCTGATGCCCTGCTTCACCACTGGAGCGATTGGGACAAAGCTTGTGACCTTGTTTCCGGGCAATGCCGAGTTGCCGACCATACACGGCGTAGTCGTATTGAACAATAGTGAGAATGGGCAAGTTACAGGCATTTTGGATGGTTCGTTTCTGACGGGACTCAGAACAGGAGCAATCGGCGGTTCGGCGGTCCGGCATCTGGCGAAGGCGGAAGCGTCAAAACTGGCCATTATCGGGACAGGTGTCCAGGGGCTGTATCAGGCTCTGGCTGCGTGTACGGAAAGGGACATCACGGATGTTCGTCTCTTTAACCGGACACCAGGTAAAATACCGGCATTCAAAAAATCGTTGGAAGAGTGGATTGGTCCCGACATCCGCCTCCATACAGCGGACTCTGTTGAACAAGCCATTTCGGATGCAGACATCGTCATTACCACTACCACTTCCAAACAACCGGTGTTGCCGGAAGACGCTGATCTTCTGAGAGGCAAACTGATCATCGGGGTTGGTTCTTTCCAGCCTGATATGAGGGAGTTCCCCGAAGTACTATACAAATTGACTGACCGGATTTTCGTCGATACAGACCACGCGATTGAAGAATCGGGAGATTTGATCACCCCGCTTGAAAAAGGCTGGATCAGCCATGATTCCATTCAAACGATGGCTGCTTATCTAGCAGACGGAGCTGGTCCATCCCTCAACAAGGAAGACAGCATTATTTTCAAGTCAACAGGCATGGCTTTGTTTGATGTGGTAGTGGCTAATCTGGTTTATGAAAAAGCAAAAGAACAAGGGGGCGGCACGCAATTGTCCTTATGATGAACCTTCATCCTATTCCGAAAGGGGAAATCAATATGAAAACGCAAACGAAGTCCAAGCTTAAAGATCCCGGCATTATTTTAGTATCGGTGCTGCTCCTCGTTGCAGCGATTGTCCTGATCTGGTGGCCGACAGACAGCTATTGGTTGGGAATTTCGATGGCGGGCTGGGCAATGTTCTTCACGTATTTCATCTGGTTTGCGTTGGCTGTCATTTATGTTATCTGGATTGAGCGATTGGAAAAGCAGTAAATGGTGACTACCAACTAATTCCAAAACCTAAGAAGCGGAGGGAAGCCCTATGCAAGTGATGCAAGCCATCATATTAGGTATTTATCTACTGGCTATGACATTCATCGGCATTTATTTCACAAGACGAGCACATTCCTCAGAAAGCGATTATTGGACAGCGGGAAAAAGCATTAATACGTTTGTCGGGGCATTTGCCTTGTTTGCAGCCATTGCCAGTTCCAGTTCACTGATGGGAGCTGTTGGGTCGGGGGTGGCTCTTGGCGTGCCGTTTCTGTTTGCTTACGGATTTGGCGCTGTAGCAATCCTGCCTTTTACAATGTTTTTGGTCTCGGGTCAAATCAGACGGGCTGGAGTCAGCACATTACCTGAATTCTTCAAGCAGCGTTTCGGCAATTCCGTCCAAATTATCGCTGTGGTGATTGTGGTGGTCGGGATGACATTTTATATGGTTCCGCAGTTGACAGCCTCCGGGTTGATCGGTTCTTATGTGCTGGGAATCGATTATACGACGGCCGTCATCATCCTGGGGTTGGGGTTTACACTGTATGCCGCTCTTGGCGGGATGTGGGCGATCACTTACACCGATTTGATCCAAGGGGCCGTTATGCTTATCGGGATGTTTATCCTGGCCATGATTATTCTAACTCAGCATAACGGCTTCTTGTCGCTGTTCGAAGACGCTTTAGCCGTCACCCCTAATTTCGGGGATGTGACACAACCGTGGATGTCGTATTTCGGATTGTTTCTGGCATTCCTTTGGTTCGGCATTGTTTCCCCTTCTGCTGTTATGAGGAATTTTGCTGCACGCGACGCGAAGACAGCGCGCCGTTCTGCAATGTGGGCTTGCCTGCTGTACTTATTGATTTTTGTATTCGGTTTGGTTGTGGCATCTGGAGGGGCGGCATTGGGAATCGCTGACACACTGGATAATCAGGACATGATTTTTGTTTCGGTCATCGACTCCTATATGCCACCGATTCTGGCAGGGATCATGTTCGCTGGTCTGCTTGCAGCTATTATGTCATCGGCCGATGCGATGTTATTGGCAATTTCAGCTGGAATTTCCCGGGATATCTATAAAGAGTACATCAAGAAAGACGCTACGGAAAAATCAGTGACAAGATTGGGGTTCCTGGTCATGGTAGCGGCCAGTATCATCGGCATCGTCATCGCCTTGGACCCTCCGCAGTTGATCGCCATCATGGTTGGATGGGTAGGCGGTGGCTTGCTGTCAGCTTTCGGCTTTCCGATTGTCCTTGGGCTTTGGTGGAGCCGGGCCAATACGGCAGGGGCGCTCGCAGGTATGCTTGGTGGAGCGATTACATTTCTGGTGCTGGTCAGCACGGAGGCGATGGCTCTGGTGGCAGAACCGATCATCGCTGCTCCGGTCTCTCTGGTATTGATGGTAATTGTGTCGCTCGTAACAAAAGAACCGTCACCAGCCATACAGGCGCAAGTCGAGCGGTATCATTCGCATATCGATAGACCAGGAGAATAAAGGGGAAAGGTGGCGTGCAATTATGAAAAAAAGCATCACTTTACTCGGCGGCAATGCGATGATTGACCCGGAAGAACTGGCTTTATATATCTACAAGTCATTGAGCTTGTCAGCCAAACTAAGCCGCAAAATCACTAAAGAGTCGGTAAAAGCTGCCATCAGAAGTCAGGAACTGATGTACCATCCGATGTGGATAGCGAAATTACTGGTTATCGCGGACAGGAGACCTTTCAAGCCGAAAATGACACCGATGATGTGCTTTGTCGATGCCATTTCAGGTTATCGGGGATTGATGTCGAGCGTTCCGCATGCTGTTCAGAACGAAGTCGAAGTTTCACAGATTGTCATCTCACATATTCATAATGAAGAAGAAGTGAAAGATTATATTAAAGACGTTCAGCATTCACAGATTAACCGGTCTTATGCATTAAAAAAGCCGGAACATAAAATAGTGGAGCATTTTTTAGTGTATTTGCCTTTATGGAAAGTGGAAGTGGAAGGCGATGTATCGGAAGAGTTTTGGATCAATGCCAATACAGGAGAATCAGAAGCTTATATGGCCTCTCTGTGGAAATCCGAAAAATGGCTTCGGCTTAAGCCGGCAAATCACGCAAAAGCGTAAATGAAGATTCATCAAGGAGTCGATGAGTATGAAAAAACAAGCATTGTTCATACACAGCGCGGGTCCTCAGGGAAAAGGGGAAGGCAGCACGGGGTTGCTGGAGTATCTGCAAAAAGAATTGGGAGACGACTTGGAATGGATTGCCCCTCAAATGCCGAATCCTGAAAATCCTGCTTATGCGGAATGGCAGGAACAGTTAAGAAAGGAAATTGGCCTGCTGGATGACGGGGCGATACTGGTCGGCCATTCAATCGGTGGTTCCGCTTTGCTGAAGTTCCTGTCTGAAGAAGAATTGGGGAAGAAATTCACAGCGCTTTTTACGGTTGCTGCCCCTTACTGGGGAATCAATGATGACTGGAAAAAAGAGGATTTCACGCTTGCGGAAAACTTTACATCAAGAAATTCATTGTTGCCAAAACTGGTGATGTATCACAGCGCAGGAGATCCGGTCGTGCCGTTTTCCCATGTGGAACGCTATGCGAAAGAATTGCCGAGTGCCGATATCAGGAAACTGGAAGGCGGAGACCATTTGTTTCTGGACGGCTTGCCTGAACTCGTAGAAGAAATAAGAAATCAATAAATTGCTCCGTGTTGCTGCTTTTTGAAGGCCTGTAAGGCTTTCAGGAGCAGTTTTTATTGAATAAAATAATTATCTGAATATTGAAATTAATAGGATAAAAAGTTACGATAGAGTTGCTTGAGTATATAAATTTTCGTTGACGCCGTGGGTTTTTATCATTCAGCCTTTGAAAAGGAGGAAAAAATTTTGACTACTTTCGAGGAGAAACAGCCAGCTGTATCTGTTGAAAAGTTGAAATGGATGTACGAACAAATGGTGAAAAGCCGGTATTACGAAGACCAGATGGTTGATGTATACACTGAAGGAAAGGTGCCTGTATTCAATATTGGTGCGGGAACGGTACCTGGAGAAATGCATTTATCAACCGGCCAGGAACCTGCGGCAGTCGGTATCTGTGTCCACTTGACAAAAGAGGATACGGTAACAGCGCCACACCGCCCCCATCATCACGCCATTGCAAAAGGAGTCGATTTGAAAAAGATGACGGCTGAGATTTTCGGGAAAGAAACCGGCCTTGGAAAAGGCAAAGGGGGGCATATGCATTTATTCGACCCTGAAGTGAAGTTTTCGTGCGGCGGGATTGTGGCGGCCGGGATTCCGCATGCCGTAGGAGCTGCGCTGACCAGTAAGATGAAAGGGAAAGATTGGGTGGCTGTAGCTTTTATCGGTGAAGGTGCAGCGAATGCGGGGGCATTTCACGAGTCGCTCAACTTGGCCGCTTTGTGGAATTTGCCGCTGATAGTTGTAGTAGAAGACAATTCCTATGGTATTTCCGTTGCAAAAAAAGACTCAACAGCCATTGAATCGAATGATCTGCGTGCGGCTGCTTATGGTGTGGCGGGGGCCTATGTCAAAGACAATGATCCGATTGCGATGTACAAAGCAGCTGAAGAGGCGGTTGCCAGAGCACGGAGCGGCCAGGGGCCAACCATCATCGAAATTGAAACTTACCGGTTTTTGGGACATTTTCAAGGAGATCCGGAACTATACCGGGACAAAGCAGAAGTGCCGGGACTTCGTCAGCTTGATCCGATTTTAAAGCTGAGAAAGAGACTGACCGAATCAGAAAAAGTCAGCGAAGCAGAAATCGAGGAAATGGAAAAACGCGCGAAGCAGGAAGTGGACGAAGCGTATCAGTTTGCGCGGGACAGCAATTATCCTGAGCCGGAAGCTGCACTTAACGATGTCTTCCAATCCTGAAACGAAAGGGGCCATTCAATAATGGAAACGGCGAAAAAAGGATACTGACAGGAAATAAGGCAATGGCTGAAGCGATTGCACTGGAGATGGAACAAGACCCGAGCGTCTTTGTACTCGGAGAGGATATTGGGAAATATGGAGGGATTTTCGGCTCGACACAAGGGTTGATCGACAAGTTCGGTCAGGAACGGGTACTGGACACCCCCATTTCCGAAACGGCTTTTATTGGCGCTGCCATCGGAGCTGCAGCAGAAGGAATGCGGCCAATCGCCGAGCTGATGTTTGTCGATTTCTTTGGAGTGTGCATGGATCAAATCTATAATCATATGGCGAAAATCCCTTATATGTCGGGTGGCAATGTCCGGTTGCCCATGGTGTTGATGACAGCGGTTGGCGGCGGTTACAACGATGCAGCTCAGCATTCTCAAACCCTGTATGCAACATTTGGTCATATGCCTGGCATGAAAGTGGTGGCTCCTTCCACCCCTTACGATTTGAAAGGAATGATGATCTCAGCGATTCGTGATGACAATCCTGTGTTGTTTATGTTCCACAAATCACTTCAGGGACTTGGCTGGATGGAACAGCTGGATGTCGCAGTGGATCACGTGCCGGAAGAGTCGTACACGGTTCCGCTGGACAAAGCAAAAGTGGTCCGGGAAGGCTCGGACGTCACTATTGTAGGAATTCAGATGATGACGCATTATGCGGTAGAAGCGGCGGAGAAGCTGTCAAAAGAGGATGGCATTGAAGCGGAAGTGATCGATTTGCGTTCTGTTGCACCGATTGACAAAAAGACAATCCTTTCTTCCATCAAAAAGACGCGGCGATTGGTGGTGGTGGATGAAGACTACCTGTCTTATGGTATGACAGCAGAAGTTGCAGCAATTGCTGCAGAAGAAGCGCTTTATGACCTGGAAGCGCCGGTGCGCCGGATTGCGGTACCGGATGTTCCGATTCCCTACAGCCGCCCGCTTGAAGACTTTGTCATTCCAGGACCGGAAAAAATTTATCAGCAGGTAAAAAAATTAATGGATGAAGAATAACGGGAGGCGTTGGAATGTTTGAAGTCAAGCTGCCGAAAATCCGGGATGAAGCCGATGAAAGCCTGATTGTCATCTGGCTGGTTTCTGAAGGGGAGGAAGTAGGGAAAGGCGATCCTCTGCTTGAAATCCAGACAGAAAAAGAAGTGACAGAAATCGAAGCGGAAGTCAGTGGGATCATTCAGGAAATTCGTGTCAAACGGGGGGATACCGCAAAAGTGGGAGAAGTCTTGGCCACCATCGCCCCTTCAGAAGGAAGTGGCGAAGAACATGTGCCCGAAGAGCAGCAATTGGTTGAGCAGGAAGGACAAGATAACGATAAACCGGAACTTGAAAAGCCCGAAGAGCTGAAAATGGTGGAGAAAGGAGAAAATCAGCAACAAGCTGGAACGACTCCCCAACAGAAGGAAGCTCTGCGAGTCACGCCTGGAATGCGAAAGCTTGCAAAAGAACTGGGCGTTCAGCTCGAAAATGTGAAAGGAAGCGGACGCAACGGAAAAATCACAGAAACTGATATTCGCCAAGCAGCGACGGAAGGAGATCAAACTGAAGAAGCCATACCGCTTTCAGGCATCCGCGGTACAATTGCCAAGCGGATGATGGAAAGTCTCCATACCAGCGCACAGTTGACCGAAACTGCCTGGGCGGACGTCACGGAGTTGAAAAAACGCAAAGAACAGCAAGCCGATGCGGTTGGGTGGACAAGTATAAGCGCCAAAGCCGTTGCCTTGGCGCTTACAGAAAATCCCTTGCTGAATGCTCATATTGAAGGAAATCAAATCCTTCCGAGAACAGACATAAATCTGGGGTTTGCGATTGATACGCCGGACGGTTTGCAGGTGGCTGTTGTGCATGATTGTGATAAATTGGCGCCTGAAGAGCTGGAAAAACAATTAAAAGAACTGGCTGAAAGAGCGAGAAACAAGCAGCTTGTGAAGAAAGATACATCAGGTGGCACATTTACCTTGACCAGCTTGGGAGCACATCGTATCCAGTTTTTTACGCCAATCATCAATCCACCCGAAGTTGCGATATTGGGGCTTGGAAAAATAGAGCCATATCTCGTGATGCAGGACGGGGAAGTGGTGGAAAGATACCGACTGCCACTGAGTCTGACATTTGATCACCGGGCAATTGACGGAGCGCCGGCTGCTTCTTTTTTAAGTGACCTCATCAATCTTCTCGAGGAGCCGCAACACTTGTTGTAAACAGCTGTTCAGCCATTTCAGCGTCCATATCAAGTCCATCTCCAGCCGCTTTCGACAAAATGGTTTGATGTCGGGGGCGGCTGTGGTATGTAAAAAGTTAAGAGCAGCTTCACCCAGTGGAGCCTTATCGCCTGTTAAAGGGGGGCTAACCCGCTGACTGTGCGATCAGAAAGATTCTGTTCGATCAGGAGGGACATCATGAATACAAGCAGATACTTGGTGAAAGAGAACGAGAAAATCGATTTATCCAAATTTGCAACAGCTGAAAACAACCGCCCGGATGAAGAAGAGCTGCAGAAGAAACTGATTCCGGAAACTGTGAAAAAGCTTAAAGATCTGCATTTGAAGTTGAATGCACAGGAAGAGAAGGGGATTCTGGTTGTGCTGCAAGCGATGGATGCGGCAGGAAAAGACGAAGCCATCAGCTATATTTTCTCGAATTTAAATGCACAGGGCCTGCGGACGATGACGCTTGGCAAACCGACAGAAACGGAACTGGCGCATGATTATTTATGGAGAATCCATGACGGATTGCCGGCGCGGGGCGAAATCGGTATATTGAACCGCTCACATTATGAAGAAGTGATTGCACCGCGTGTCCACGACTTGTTGAAAGAAGAGCCGATTCCGGATGATGTGATTGGCGAAGACATCTGGGCAGTCCGATTCCGGCAAATCAACGACTTTGAAAGATATTTGTCTGAAAACGGTTTTCCGGTAGTGAAATTCTTTTTTAACGTTTCGAAAGAAGAACAGAAAAAGCGGCTTCTTACCCGGATGAAAGACCCGAATAAAAACTGGGAGTTTTCATTCAGTGATGTGGAAGAACGGCAGCATTGGGATGACTACCAGCAGATTTTTGAGGATATGCTGAACCATACGTCCACTGAACATGCGCCCTGGTATGTTCTTCCGGCAGATGACGAATCGTATTCACGCTATATCATTGCGCAAGTGATGGTGGAGCTGCTGGAAGAAATCAATCCGCAATTCCCTGAAATTTCAGGTGAAGACAAAGAAAAACTGGAAGAAGCAATCAGGCTTTTGGAAAATGAGTAAGGAACATAAGTTGTAAAGGACTTGCACCCACATGACAAAAGCAAACTAAATTGAAAATAAAACAAGCCATCCTCCATTTTCGGAGGATGGCTTGTTTTGCTGTGTTGGTACCCGTTCAAAAAAGAAGAAAATCGTTTTCGGAAATAAAGCTGTAGCTGATATCGATAAACAAAAAATACTGGTCTGATAAAGGGTAACTGAAAGTCCGGATCATTTCTCCAGTTTCAATATCCGAGTAGGTCTCTGATAATCTTCCTTTGTTCCACGTTTTCATCTGCATCATGTTTTCAAGGAAATAAGGGCGGAAAGCCCAATGGGAGCCTGCTGCCTGAGGGTCGACTTCCCATTGTTCATGCTGTTTGCGGAAGTTTGAAGAAACCTGTTCGCCATCGCTGTTGCAGCAATAAATACGGAAACTCAAATCATGGAAAGAACAGGTGATGGCTTCAATGAACGAATCGATTTTTTCAGGGCCTTGCCAGTGACTCAGTTGCTTTTTTACTTTTTCTTCACAGGCTAATGTAAAAGCCAGCCGGCCGGAAATTCTGGATTTCTCTCTTTGCGTGAATTCCTTTACTTTGGCGCCGATGTCAATGGACAAATCAGCGTTCGATAAAAGGCCGAAATCGGGTTTTGCCAATTGATAGCCCTGGTAGTAATGCCCGCCATGTTTCCAGGCAAACGATAATTGGTGATCGTCTTCAATATTTTCATAAGAAAACCTGGCACCGATCCGGCGGGCAAGGACGGATAATGTATAAATGATGTCCTGGAAGACCTCCGGATTGTGACTGCGGATGATGCCCGTATCGATTTTCAGAATATGTGGCCGGAGCTGGCGAATCCGGTCAATATTGGAGCTCTTGGCGCCTACATGATCCACTGCAATCTGGATGCCGTAGGTTTTGTAATACAGGAGCAGGTGATTCAATACATCAAAATCTTCGTCAAAATCATGCTCAGTGATTTCCAGAACAATTCTGTCCATTGGGAATCCCTGCAGCTCAAATTCCTTCAACGGCTGAAGAAAGTTTTCTCCACCGTCAATCAATAATTGCCTGGCGTTCCGGTTGATGAACAGGTAGCCTTTGTTGGAACTTTCCAGCATCTTCGTTATCGCCAATCTCAACAAATGTCCATCGACTTCCGCTTTAAAGTCGTCCGGGACTTCACTGTCGTGGAAAAAATTTCCCAGACTCAGCCATTCTCCCTTGTACTGGATACGCCCGAGCACTTCATAGCCAATTACTGTATGCTTGACCGCACTGACAATAGGCTGAAAAGCAGGTTTTACTTTATGCAAATTTTCCAGGATATATAAAGGGTCCAATTTTCACCCTCCTTTACAGCGGATTTTCAACTGAAATACAAGTAAGCCCTCTGCAGGAGGGCTTACCTGGTAACAGCAATCAGGTCTATTCCTGGTTATGCGATTAGGTATTCTTTCAATGCCTGCTGCAATGTGCCAAGTGTCTTCGTCTTTTGATGGAAAGCAAAGTCCAGGTCAATCATCTTTCTGACGACGTCTGCCCGTAATCCCGTAATCACCGTTCTGCATCCCATCATAGCGCCGCCATCGATGATTTTCATCAATTGATGGATAACTTCCGTTTCCATCTCGGCGATTCCAGACAAATCCATGATGAGGGTTTGGATGCGGGAAGCACTTATTTCATTCAATACCTTTTCCTCAAGAACGGCACTTCTGAAAGAATCGACGGTTCCGATCAACGGCAAAATGCTGACAGAACTGGTGATGGGGATGATTGGCACCGACAGGTTTTCCACCAGTTGGCGATGAGACAAAATCAAAGAATCCTTGTAGGCGGAATAGTTAATGAAAAAAGCGTTCAAAAACGAATCGACTTGTGTATTGATTTCTTTTTCCAATTCAAAAAAGTCGGAAACCGTCCGTCCCTTTATCTCTTCGCTGTGGCGTTCGATAAAAATCCAAAGCGTCCGGCGAATGGCTTGCACCCATTCCAATTTGAACGTCAGGTCAATTGAATGTGTTGCCCAGGCAATGCCTTCTTGTTTGGCAAATAATTTCAGCTCTTCTTCTTTTCCTTCAATGATGTAAACAGTCAGTTTATGAGCATTGTTGACAAGATCGATGTTGCCTACCGTCAGTATTTCATCAATTTTATCTTTAACATTGACGGCTTCGTCCAATAGTCTCTTTTCAAACTCTGTTTGGTTCTTATTAAAAAACTCCTTTAATGCCAGGCAATTAAGTAACGGTTGCGCCATATGTATGACTCCTTTTACGTGGATTTATAAAAAATACGATTCTTTCTTTTAATTAAACCACATTACGAAAAAAATTAGAAATTTTTGATTTTTATTTAAGTAGAAAGTTGTGAAATAAATTTTATCCCGTGGCCCTAATGGTTTAAGAAAGAGGAAGCGAAGACAGTTCTTCCTTCATGCAATCCGGCTGAAAATAGCAACCGAAAATTTGTATGAAACAGGAAGAACTAAAGCTTGCTTTTCTTCTTCCCTATCCCCTATAATACGAAACGTTGTGTCACTCCATAAAAAGAACGATTTATCATTTTCTGCTCGGTTTCATCAGTATAGTGAAAATGTAGAAAGAAATATAAACCGGTCTTAAGGCAATGTACAGAAACGGCGCCTTTTGTGAATGAGCAAAATTATTTTTAAGGGTTACCTTAAGATTGGAGAACTACCATGCAAAAACTGTCTCGATTATTACTGATTTTTACAGCTTCAATTGTCCTTGGTTTTGCGTTTAATGTGTTTTTGCTTCCACATGAAATACTGTCGGGAGGCGTTACAGGCCTCGCCATGATTTTTGGCTTGATGACCCCTGTCAATAGTGGAATTTGGCTGATTATCCTGAACATCCCGATTCTGATTATCGGCTGGATGAAATTGGGGAAGACTTTTATCGGCAATAGTGTCTTTTCAGTCGCTGTCACCTCCATTTCCATGCTGTATATTCCGGTTGTCAAAGTAACAGAAGATGCGCTGTTATCTTCCGTATTCGGTGGTGTCATTGTCGGAGCCGCTGTTGGTGTCATCATCCGTTATTATGGTTCCACGGGAGGCTTTGATGTAATCGGCTTGTTACTGACCATGAAAAAAGACATTCCCTTGGGAGGATTGGTCTTTGGTTTGAACAGTCTGGTGGTTTTCGTTTCCGGCTTTATCTTTTCATGGGAATTGGCGATGTACACCATGGCATCCATCTATATTACCGGGCTGGTTGTTGACCGCATCCACACTCGCCATATCAAGCTAAGCCTGATGGTTGTAACCAACCAGGGTGATAAAGTGAAGAAAGAGCTCCTTGATAATTTATACAGAGGAGTGACAGTAGTAGACGGTGAAGGTGCATACTCAGCAGCAAAACTAACAGTGCTGTATACCGTCATCAGCCGTTATGAACTTGCTTTTGTCCGGCCGCTTATTAAGAACATTGATCCCAATGCCTTTGTCAGCATCAGTGAAACAATGGAAGTAATGGGGAATTTCCGAAAGGACAACAATTACCAGAAAAGTCCATTGCCTGAAATCAGCCCAATTAGCGAGCCTTGAATTTTATAGATTGTCATCGACTGTCTCTGAGGAACCCAAATCCTTGGAGGCAGTTTTTTTGATCTGAATGTAAGAAATGAGATAAAAAGAAGCAGTGTTTAGTGATTGCTTATTTGCCTGAACTGTCGTTTGGTCGGATTCGGGACAAACAAAAGAAGGAAAATTCGGCTGAAGCATTGACATCTCCCTGACAGAAAAATAAACTGTAAACAGTTGAAAAAAACAAGTGTAAATAACAGTTGACGTTTTTATTTCTTTTGTAAACCGACTAATCTATTTTTATATTTTTTTGTTTTGACCAAAGTGTGTAGTCAAGGGAGGCTGAACCATTATGAAAAAAGAAGAGATTGAAAAAAGCAACGCTAGAAAGAAAGGGTGGAAATCCTTTTTAAAAATCCCCCACGTGTTTGTGCTGCTCTTCCTCATTGTACTGGCTGCGTCCGTTCTTACTTACGTGATCCCTGCCGGTGAATTTGACCGGTTTGAAGACCCCGAAACAGGCCGGACTCTGGTTGAGGCAGGATCGTATGAAGCGGTGGAACAGGATCCGGTTGGAATTTTTGAGATCCCCGGCTTGTTTATCACCGGACTGAACGAAGCGGCAGATATCATCCTGTTTATCTTTGTGGTAGGTGGTGCTTTTCAGATTATCACAGCGACGGGAGTATTTGATGCAGTGGTTCGGAAAGCGACAGCTTTGTTGGGAAATAAAGAAATACTGGTTATTCCGCTATTTCTGATTCTCTTTTCCATTGGAGGCTTTACCATCGGCATGACGGTGGAAGGAATGGCGCTGGTGCCTTTGGCCATTGCATTGGCCCGTTCTCTTGGATACGATGCCATCACAGGTTTATCCATGGTACTGGTTGGCGTATACAGTGGCTTTATCTCGGGACTCCTGAACCCGTTCAACGTAGGCGTGGCCCAAGGGATTGCGGAACTTCCGATTTACTCCGGCCTTTGGCTGCGGGCAATCATCCTAGTGGTACTGTTACTGGCTGCAAGTGTTTATATCATCCGTTATGCACAGCGAGTAAAAAAAGACCCGTCAAAAAGCTATGTAGTGGAAATGGAGCAAAATTCTAAAATAGACGAAAATTTATTGGGTTCTTCCAAGTTTCAGACCCGGCATTATTTTGTCCTGCTTTCCGTTGTTCTGGGTCTGGGCGTATTGGTGTGGGGCGTCATGAACCGGGCTTGGTACATCAATGATATTGCTGCGCTGTTTCTCGCGATGGGTGTGGTTGCTGGATTATGTGCAAAAATGAATCCAAGCCGCATTGCGGAAGAATTTATCGAAGGAGCGAAGGCGTTTACACTCGGCGCATTGATAGTAGGGGTTGCACGGGCAATTCCGGTGGCTTTGGAAGAAGGGCTGATCATCGACTCGGTAATTAACGGATTGGCCAACATGATCGTCATGCTGCCGGCTGCGCTTCAAGTTCTTGGCGTTTACGGTGCCCAAACCGTCATCAACTTTTTCATCAATTCCGGGTCTGGACAGGCGGCGGCCACTATGCCGATTATTGTTCCGCTGGGAGACCTGATCGGCATGACAAGACAAACCGGCGTCCTGACTTTTCAATTGGGGGACGGTTTCACCAATTTGATTTTTCCGACCGGCACCACGTTGATGGCTTATCTGGCAGCCTCAGGGGTCCCATATGTCAAGTGGGTTAAATTTATTTGGCCGCTGATTCTCATTTGGTTTATCATCGGAGCGGTATTTATCGTCATAGCAGATTATATTCAATATTAAGAAAAAACGAGGCGTTAATCATTTACTGATTAATGCTTCTGTTTGTTTTTCGTGACCATCTAAGTTGGACTAAAGAATTATCCTTTTGCCCACCGCTTCGGTCGCTTTGGGCCTAAACCGGTGCTCCTGCATCGCTTCGCTGCTTCGTCGCAAAGGCATCGGCCAAACTACCTTTGGCCAATACCTTTCCCGCTATAAGCCGAGAAGAGCACTCGTCTTACAGCTCCGCCCAGCCCCTGGACGCGCCGGCGCTGGATAAGCACCCTGTGATATAAAGAATCATTTAGTTAGCTTCTTGATGATTGCCTGCTTAGATATGGAGCAAAACAGCGGAGAAAACCCTACTGCTCCTGCATCGCTGCGCTGCTTCGTCGCAAAGACATTGACCGAACGACTTTCGGCCAATGTCTTGCCTGCGGCAAGCGCAGCTGTTTTGTGGAATATCGTCAGATTAAAATGATTAGTTCAACTTATATAGCTGTGACGAAGAACTTGTGAACTCCCGATTATTCACAGTATCAGCTGCAAAAGCAAAGCGATGAAAATCAGTCCTCCCACAAACGAAATAAAACTGCTTTGCTTTTCAGCGGGCAACTCATCGTTCATGATATTCAGGATGACCCCTCCGGTAAGAAAAGCTGAGAACCAGGCAACCGTTAATTCACTTGTCTCCGTGGTTTCGTATATGAGCCATCCAAGAAAGACGGCAAAGGCCAGAATCCAGCGTCCGGCTTTTGTGTATAAATCTTCATGGGTCAAATGCAAAATGCGGTTATTGGCAATGAAGTGAAAAGAAAAAACAATGAAGTAGATGAGATAAGCAGCCAGGTTATCTCCGCTCAAATCGGACAATAAATACCCAATCAGCATATTGTATAAAGCGAATGCAGAAATCTCCATTCCAAAAATGATTTTGCTTGGTCTTGTCAGATTTTCTCTGCTTCTGTTTTTTTCCTGTGATTTCTCACTTAATTGGTTGATGCCATAGAAAAAAACAATGCCCACCAGCGTGACGACGTAAGCGGCATAATCGATGTTTTCTATCCATTGCGGCAAGTCGGCTTCTCTTACAACTTCCTGGTAATGAGTCAATTCAGGTACCAGGTGCAAAAATACATAGGCAATCGATCCACCGGAAAGCAGCGACATCAGCACATTTTTCGGCTCTTCACTGAGAAACTTAATATAATTCGTAAAAACATGCACAATCATGAATCCAACAATGACAAAGATGCTGACTATGAACATAGTGATCCCCCTTACTCCCGTGCTGCCGCTCTGAACAAGCACTTCTTATCTTATACCCCTGCCGTCAGGACTTTCACTCATAAAAGTTGGATTTATACAACCAGTGAAGGTTCAGAGGATTGGTGGGGGCCTTTTGCTTTTAGTCGCTGGGACAGGAATGACTGAAGATTTTTCATTCTATATTTCTAAAAAATAAAAATCGATTATTTGACAAATAAAACATAAAATTAATAAAATAATATCGAAAAAAGATTGCTTTAACTGGGACGATCTTTCAATCGATTCCACAGAAATGCAGGAAAGGAGAAGAAAGCTGATGAGAGGCAATAAACGCAAAAGATGGAGAGGCTTTTTGTCGCGGGATCAGCCTTTTGCGGAATAAAGGAAACTTTTTTGCGTGCAGGAAAACTGCGGCATCGGCTTCCGGATACACGAACAAAGAATATGCTTAAGGAGAGACAGGCCATGAAAAGACTATTGCCAAGAAGACGCGATGAGTTTTTTCCTAGTCTATTTGAAAGCAATATGGAGACTGACTTTTTCAATAAATTCTTCAAAGCTGCCCGTTTCCCACAAGTTGATATTAAGGAAAAAGAGAAGCATTACGAATTTGACGTGGAACTTCCGGGATTCTCCAAAGATGATATCCAAGTTGAATACAAAGATGGTTATTTGGAAATCCAGGGACAAAAAGAACACAGTTATGAAACGGAAGGGAAAGAAGGTCATTACATCCGAAAAGAGCGATCATACGGTTCCTTCAAGCGGGTCTTCTATGTTGGTGAGATTAACCAGGAAGACATCAGCGGATCATTCACTAATGGCGTATTGACACTGCAAGTGCCAAAATCAGAAGAAGATCAAAAAGAAGAACGGGGACATCAAATCCGCATAGAATAACCCTCTTTCCCGAAAGCCCGGCCATTGTGCCGGGTTATTTTTATTTTGAAACTTTTTTTGTATAAATAGCGTATATAAAAACAAAAAGGGGGTAAGAAGATGAAGAAAGAAGAAAAGAAAGACCGTATGTGGATACTGGATCTCCTATTGGGTTTGGGTGAACTTCTTTGGTATATTCCACGGTTCTTCATCAAAACTTTCAGAGAATTACCTTAAGCAAAGCCGGACATTCATGGAAAAGAGAATGGTGCTCTAGAAAGAATTTATTTATTTTTATGTAATTTTATGAATTAATAGAAGGGATTTTTCAATGCGGTGGAGAATAAATAATGTCATTAAACAGTATGCTAAAACAAAATAGAGGGGGAAAGAAAATGTTGATTCATTCAAATGACGGTCATGTTGAACAATTATTCACGGAAAAAGCGGATTCACTTTTTGATGAAATGATGAATTTTTACCGGCAGTATGGCCCCGACAAGGAGAACTTTGAAGACGACGATGAAGCCAGCCTGATGATGAATGCAATCGATGTTTTACAGCCTTCCTCTACTGTTGAAAGCCGTCTTGGAGCGCTTAGGCTGCTGGAATATTTTCTCTCTGAGTATTGCTGGCCGGAAAAAACGGATGCTGAGGAGTGGAAACAGCATTTGGTGAGCCGAGCTCTGGAACTACTGCCGAAAGAAAAACGCAAACGACAAAAAATTCTTCAATGGCTCAAGGATATCCATCCATTGAAGCTCTGAAAAAGATTTTCGGGTTCTCTTTGGAAAGAGCCGTCACACTGAAATGAAGAATTTCAGTGTGGCGGCTTTTATGATTTTTTAAACAGAGGCAACTGCTTCTTCTTCCACCTCTGTCCGCTTTGCTTTCAACAATCGTTTAATGGCCCAGGCAGTCAACAACAGGCTTGCCAGCAGCACCAGTGCATTCGGCAGCGCTTTTGAGTATATGTCGGATGTTTCCATAAGCATCAGCCAAGCCGGCCAATCGGGGGGAGCAAAGAGCATGCCGGCAGAAAAAATCCAGGTATAGGCAAAGTTCAACGCAATCGGTATAAGCAAATTATTTGTTTTCAGATACAGCAGGGAAGCTGCGACGCTGAAGACGAAAGCACCGAAAAAGTCGGCGAACAGGAGACTGTACAAAAGACTTGCAATCAGTATGCCCGTCCATTTGGACGTCTTCGCGATTAATCGCTTTAATATGGCGCCACGGAATATGAATTCATCGACAATCGGAAAGATGAAAATTACCAGCAGCAGATTGAGCGTAAAGAAAAGAGAACCGTCGACAGCGGCATTGTCCTGAAAGTATGATTCGACGAGGGAGGGGGCAATCGGAAACAGCAGGAACAATTTCAGCCACATGGTGCCGAAAGACAAGACGACGAGCAGCAAGGCCAAGCCGAGGATTGGAAAGATCCAGCGTCTAAAGCCCTTTCTGGTAGCCACATCACTCACTGATAATTGCTGTTTGCGGAAATAATAGCCGAAAAAAACAAGAGGAACGACCAAAAAAGCGAGCAATTGAGTAATCAAAGCAATTCCTTCTTCACTGCCAGGAAACAGAAGAGGTCCGAGCCTGCCTGCAGCATAGAGCAAGAACAGCAGCGCCAACAAATAACGGATCTTCATCTTCTCAAACACTTTCGCCACTCCTTTTTTTCTATAGTATACGCCCTCAAAAACCAAAAGTGTTAGTTAAAAAAACTGATTATTCAATATTCATTTGCGTGCTGTAAGGTGTTTCTTATACACTTAGAAAGTCTTTCCAGTGCTTTATTTTAAAATTCGATTTTATTCAAAGAAAGGGACGATCCCATGGAAAAAGCGGTGACTTTAGCTTTGACTATTTCAGAGACGGGAAAAATGCTCAGACAAAAGAAGATTTCCCCAACCGAACTGACTGCATTATTTCTGAAACAAATCGAGACAGCAGAGCCTTTGGTCAAAGCATGGACAGTTGTTCAGGCAGATGCAGTTTTGAAGCGGGCAAAGATGCTGGAAGAAACCAATTACAAGGAAAGTGCATACCCGCCATTGTTCGCCATTCCTTATGGAGCGAAGGATATAATCCATACAAAAAAACTGGCAACAGAAGCCGGGTCCAAAACACTGAAAGGATTTGTACCTGAACACGATGCCACAGTGGTTCGGTTGCTCGAACAGGCAGGAGCAATTTTACTGGGAAAAACGACAACAACGGAATTCGCCAGTCTGGAAAGCCCGCCGGAAACAAGAAACCCCTGGCATCTCGCCCATACGCCAGGAGGTTCCAGCACGGGATCAGCAGCTGCAGTGGCTGGCGGAATGGCTCTGTTTGCGCTTGGCACACAGACATCGGGGTCATTATCCCGCCCTGCTGCGTACAACGGTCTGACGGTATTGAAAGCAAGCTACGGCAGAATCAGCAAAGCCGGAATAATTCCGGCCAGCTGGAGTCTTGATCATGTGGGTGCTATAACAAAAACGGTCGAAGACACCGTAATCGTCTATAACCAATTGGCGGGATATGACAGGGAAGATGAAACCACATGGTCTTTACCGAAGCAGCCATTGGCTCTACGGGAAGAGAAGGGCTACAAACTCGGAGTGATTGGTGACGCGTATTTCGAAGCAGACCCTGAAACGATGACAGTTTTTCAAGAAGCGATAAAAGCACTGGAGTCGCTGGGCTTTTCTGTAAAGACCGTCTTTATGCCACCCGGTTTCGAGAAATCCATTGAGGCGCAATTGACGGTGCTGAAAGCGGAGACGGCGAGTTACCAGTATGATAATTTTCAAAAGAATGGTCATTTGCTGGGTGAATTTCTCCAGCAACGCATCAAAGAAGGGTTGCAGATCCAAGCTCATGACTATTTACAGGCCCAGCAGACACGGAAGGTATTTCGGCAGGAACTGCACGGTTTGTTTGATGATGTGGATGTTCTGCTGTCACCGGCAACACCATCTGCAGCGCCGGAAGGCATTGGGAAAACCGGTTCACCGGCTTTCATAACACCATTTACCAATGCGGGTGTTCCGACACTGACACTTCCAATGGGATATACAAAGAAGAAAAACCTGCCTTTAGGCATGCAGCTCATCAGCCGGCATTATGAAGAACAGAAACTGATCGATGTGGGGTACGCATACCAAAGAGCCACTGATTGGCACATGAAAAACCCAGAGTTTGTTCAATAAGAAGACAAAGAAAAACGGCAGAAGCTCGCTTCTGCCGTTTGGTGTTTTATCAGTCGATAAATTGCGTATCTGTCAGTTCTGAGAAATCAGGTTGTTCTTTCAGGAATTTCAAATCGAAAGAAGAATCGCCGAATGCCTGGATTTCTTCTGGAATGAGTGCTGTGTTGAACCCAGTGTTTTCCCATGCACCGTCAAGTACCGATTGCTCCAATCGTTGGCCTGTCACTTCTTCGATATCATTGAGCGTGATTTCTTTTGCTTCTTCAGGATTTTCTGCGATAAACGTCGTCGCTTCTTTGTGTGCATCCACAATCCCTTGGACAAGCTCCGGATCTTGCTCAATCAATTCTCCGGATGTGACCAATACGGAAGCCGGCAATGTTTCACCGAAAGCAATTTCATCCGGCTGGATGATCACTTTGGCGCCTGTATTTTGTTCCAACACAGAGCCCCATGGTTCAGGAGCAACCGCAACATCTATCTTGCCGGTTTCAAACATTGCTTCATATTGAGCCGGTTTGCCGGTTTGGTGAACCATTTCTCCACCGGTACGTTCAGACGTGATGCCGATTTCTTTCATGAACGTTTCAAATTGGACATCGTGTGTGCAGCCTACACGCGGTGTGATGAACGTTTTACCGGCAAGGTCTTCGTATGATTCGATGCCGCTGCCTTCTCTTGCCAGTACGACAGTTCCGCCAGTCGATCCACCGGCGATCATTTTCACATCAGCGCCGTTTGTGTAGTTGTTCATTGCCGGACCAGGGCCGACTAAGCCTGCATCAATGTCACCCGTTTTTAAAGCGGTCATGAATGTAGCGCCATCCGGGAATGTCACGTATTCAAGTGATGAGCCGTCAGGCAGATTTTTTTGATAAAACTCTTTTTCTTTTGCCACCATTGCGGGCACGTGGTTAAGGTTCGGGAAATAACCGATTGTGACGGTTTTGCCTTCAGAAGTCCCGTTTTCATCACCGGAAGCGTCTGTTGAGCCGCATGCAGCCAGTATGCCGGCCAATGCGACAAGAGCAATCAGTAAAAAGATGCGTTTCATAGTAAAATTCCTCCTCTAATATTGTAGTTTAAAAAAGCACTTACGTTTCCAGTCCCCAGCGTCTGAGGACGTTTCTTTCAATGCGCTGGAAAATCAGTTGGTCGACGACAGCACCAACAACTCCGATGATAATCATAACTCCGATGACGAGCGACATATTGCCGAAATCGGATGCGTAGCGGAGTGTGTAGCCGAGACCAGGTCCCGAGCTGAGCAATTCCCCAGCCATCAATGCCCGCCATGCAAATGCCCAGGCGAGGCGTGCTCCTGTCACTAGATAAGGGACTGACGCAGGAATGACGACTTTCAAAAACAAATCGATTCCATTCGATCCCATTGTCCGTGCCGCTTTGATATACAAAGGATTGACGTTTTTAATACCGGTCCGAACATTCAGTGTCATGACGAAGGTTCCGCCCAGGATGACGACAAAGATAATGGCGCCTTCACCAAGGCCGAACCACATCATGGCCAGTGGCAGCCAGACGATGCTGGGAACACTCTGCAGTGCCAGCACCATCGATCCAATCGTATCGTCGGCTGTTTTCGAACGGGCGAGCAGAATGCCAAGACTGGTGCCGATCAATAAAGCGACCAATAGGCCAATGGCAAGCCGCCGGAAACTGGCCGCTAAATCATAGATCAATGTCATGTCGGAAAAACCGGCCGCCAGTGATTCATACACGCTTGTCGGAGAAGGCAAAATGGTTTCATGCCATAATTCAAACCGGGAACCCAGTTCCCAGAAAGCAATAAGAACAACGAAAAAGATCAGTCGCTTAACTGCGGGCTTCATAAGCAAGTTCCTCATTTACGACTTTATCAATCTCCGTTTTCAATAATCCCATGATTTCCTCTTCCAGTTCAGCCACGTCTTTCTTATGGTCTTCACGCGGCCGGGGAATGTTGACTTTGATATCCGTTAAAATGGTTCCTGGACGTGTACCCATGACGATGATCCGGTCTGACAGCTTGATCGATTCGGAAATGCTGTGTGTGACGAAAACAATCGTTTTTTTCGTGTCGATCCAAATCTTTTCCAATTGTCCGTGCAAGCGGGTTCTCGTTTGTTCATCCAACGCACCAAATGGTTCGTCCATCAGTAATACGGATGGATTCATCGCCAATGACCGGGCAATGGATACCCGCTGCTGCATACCGCCGGATAATTCATGCGGATAATGGTTGGCGTAGTTGCTCAGTTGCACCATTTGCAAAAAGTGGCGTGCTCGATCAAGGCCTTCCTTTTTCGACATTTCTTTCCGCAATGGGAACATGACATTCTCGGTCACGTTCATCCAGGGAAACAGGGCAGCTTCCTGGAATACCATGCCTCTGTCTTTTCCGGGCTTTACCACTTTCTTTTCATCGACAACAATTTCACCGGAAGTGGCACCGACAAGACCTGCAATCATCGACAGCAGCGTCGACTTTCCGCAACCGGAAGGTCCGAGAATTGAAACGAATTCTCCTTTCTTAATCGATAAATCAATATCGTGGAGAACTGTATTCGATTTTTTGTCTTTATCCAAATAGACTTTATTCAATTGTTTTACCTCAATAAACATACCTTCACCTCTAAAAACATACCTTTCCTATCGGAATACATTCATAAAGTATAGTACACCAGAAAAAATTGTCAAGCAGAGATGCTTTGTCTTCTGAACAAAGAAAAAAGAGAGGATTTCTCCTCTCTTCTTTGCAACCCCGTCAATCTTCAATTAAATAAATTCATGCTCAGGTACCGTTCGCCGGTGTCCGGAGCAATACACAATACTTTTTTGCCGGTACCCAGCCGTTTGGCGATTTCGATTGCCGCATAAACGGTGGCGCCGGCAGAAGGTCCGATGAAAATGCCTTCCTCACGCGCCGTTCTGCGGAACATATCGATGGCGTCTTCATCTTCTATCGCCATGATTTCATCATAAACCTCCGTATTCAGAATATCAGGGATAAAGCCGGGACTGGTGCCGACCAGTTTGTGCTTGCCGGGTTTTCCGCCTGATAAAACAGGTGAACCTTTTGGCTCGACCACTGCGATATGGAGGTCGGGCAGATTTTCTTTCAAAGTTTCACCCGTTCCTGTAATGGTCCCGCCGGTTCCCGCTGAAGCAACGAAAGCATCCAGCTTGCCATTCATCTGCTCAAGTATTTCCAATGCGGTGGTGGACCGGTGGATATCCGGATTTGCTTTATTCTCAAATTGCTGTGGAATGAAACTGTTCGGAATCTTCTCTTTCAGCTCCAACGCTTTTTTGATGGCACCCGGCATTTTTTCATCATTCGGCGTCAATACTACTTCCGCTCCAAATGCTTTCAACAAGTTGATCCGTTCCAGTGTTGCATTGTCAGGGAGGACAAGAATGGCGCGATAGCCTTTGGCAGCTGCCACCATGGCAAGTCCGATGCCCGTATTTCCGCTTGTCGGTTCGATGATGGTGGCGTTTTCCTGGATGATGCCTTGCTCTTCCGCCATTTTTATCATATTAAAGGCGGCGCGGTCTTTCACGCTTTTGGTGGGGTTGAACATTTCGAGTTTCACGTAAACGTCAGCAGCTCCTTCAGGCACGAGTCGATTGAGCTTGACTACCGGTGTCCCACCGATCAGGTCTGTGACATTATTGACTGGTTTCATTAGTAAACAACCTTTCTTATTGGCTAAATAGGATTTGTTTCTTCTATTGTAGTATAAAGGAGGACAGTCGCCAAATACAGAAAGCCGGCTGGAGGAGGATGTCGAAATAATAAAGGAGATTACAACTTTTTATGGAATGCTTTAAAACAGGAAGTCATTAGCTTAATTCCGGGCGGGAAACGGCGGAAAAGCAGAACGGAGAGGTGCAGTATGCCGAAAACCAAATGGTTCCTTTTTTTGTACAGCACAGTGCTGATCCTGATCATTGTCCATCTATTGATGCGTGTTCCGTTTATCTTATATCCCATACAAATTGTCATTTCCACAATTGCGCCGACGGTCATAATAGGGGGCGTGCTTTATTATATTTTTCGGCCGCTTGTTTATCTGTTGGAGAAAAAGATGCACCGGGTCGTGGCAATTCTCATTGTCTTTCTGGCTTTTACCGGTGTTGTGACCTGGTTGGTCGTGTGGTTCGGCCCCAGACTTGCCGATCAAGTAATGACGCTGGCATACAATTTTCCTTTTGCGGTTCAGCGTGTCCAACTCTGGGCCGACCAAGCGCTTTCCAGTGACTGGTGGCTGTATATACAACAACAGGCGTTTTTGCCAGAACTGGACCCCGAGTCGATTGCCAACAATTTTTCTCTTGCTTTTACCGATATCGGCAGAGGAATCCTCAATCTCTTGAGAAGTTTTTTCGGTATCGTTACATCGCTTGTCATTGTTCCATTCATTCTTTTCTTCTTATTGAAAGACGGGGAAAGGATGCCGGATAACATCCTGAAAATCGTGCCGCAGGACTCCAGGGAAGATGGACGGAAAATCCTGCATGACATGGATGAGAACCTCAGCGCTTTTATCCAGGGGCAGGCAATTGTAAGCTTGTTCGTTGGTGTTTTGAGTTTAATTGCCTACAATCTGCTGGGGCTTGAATATGCCATTATTTTGGCGCTCGTTTCCATGTTCACCAACTTGATCCCTTTCCTGGGACCGTTCATTGGAGCCATCCCTGTACTGATTGTGGCTTTTTTTCAAGATCCGTGGCTGGCATTGTGGACGGGGATTGCCATCTTGATCATCCAGCAGATTGAAAGCAACCTCATTTCTCCCAATGTTATGGGAAAAAAACTGGCCACTCATCCTGTCACGATTATTTTTCTGTTGTACATCGGAGCGAATTTTGCGGGAATTATCGGAATGATCCTCGTTATTCCTTTTTATGCGGTAGGGAAAGCGATTGTGCAGAATTTTTACCGGTTGATCAAACTGCGATTCCCGAAAATGCGGTGAAAGACCTTCTTTTCTTGGTGGTTTGCCAGTAGTGTTATGTTTAAAGGCTATGTTTGAAAGGGTACCCGGATTAAATAACGGGAAGCCAAGGAGTCCCGAAAAGGAGGAAACGATAGTGAAAGAAGTACCATATATTGTAGATACAAACTGGCTGGCTGAAAGACTGGACGATCCATACTTGCGTATTCTTGATGCTACCACATTTATGGCCATACCTGAAAATGGCGGAAGTCCGACGATTCAATCAGGAAGAGATTCCTACGAAGAAGGACATATCAAAGGAGCTGTTTTTGCGGATCTGATAAACGACTTCTCTGATCCTGAATCGTCATTGCCGTTTACCGTGCCGTCCCGCCAACAGTTCATCAGCAAAATGACGGAACTGGGAGTCGGCGATGACACCTATACCGTAATTTACGACCAGGGAGCCATGGTAGGGGACCCGGTCATTGCGGCTTACTGGGCTTCGCGGCTGGCTTGGCAGATGCGCTACGAAGGGTTTGAACATATTGCGGTCCTTGAAGGTGGATTGCCGAAGTGGAAAGAGGAAGGAAGGCCTGTGACGACTGAGGTTGCCGATTATCCTGCAGCCTCATTTACCGGTGAGCGCCGTCCAGAGCTGCTGGCGACAAAAGAAGACGTCAAAAGAGCCATGGACGACGACAACATTGTGCTTATTAACAGCTTGTCTCCAGAAGATTTCAGAGGAGAAACTGAGACTTATTCAAGAAAAGGGCATATTCCAAGCAGCGTCAATGTATTTTTTGGAGTCCATGCAGATCAGGCAACAAGAAAAGTGCATGAAGATCAGGTTCTGCGCAAAACATTCGAACAGGCGGGTGCCCTGGATTCCGGTAAAAAAGTGATTACGTATTGCGGAGGCGGCATTGCAGCGACATGGAACGCCTTGATGCTCAATAAACTGGGACAGGAAAACGTAGCGGTTTATGATGGGTCCATGAATGAATGGACGAGCGATCCGTCCTGTCCACTTGTGACCGGAAAATAGTAGATAGAAATCGCTTTGCCTTTGAGGCAAAGCGATTTTTTTGGTTGGACGGTTAAAAAAGAAGCTCGCTTTGTTTAACGGGCGCGCAATGCTTTGACAGCGAAGAACAACAGGACGGCATAGGCGATCATCATTCCATATCCGATCATGACAATGGAAACGGATACATAAGCCGGTGTGTTGCCGGAATCAGTAGACATGGCTGCCAGGAAAAGCGGGGCAATCGGCAGCATGACGACGGCTGGTCCGGAACTGATTAAAAGTAAGGCACCGCAGCCGATCACCAGCCATGGCCAAATCAATGTCTTTGTTTCCGTTGGTGCGGCTTCCTTGGTTGAAAGAAAGGAGGCTTCCTTTTCGGAGGCGGCAGGGACTGGCGTTTTGGCTGGGGCAGGAGATTTGGCTTTTCTGTACTTCAATGATCTGTAGGACCGCTTCATTGCCCATGCTGTAACAGCGGCAAAGCCGAGGGCCACCAGTGCGAACATTGCTGAAACCGCACTGAAATCTTCCGGTTTCCAAAAAGGAAGGAGAACGGTGATGAGAATGCTTGGAGTGATGTAAAGCAACAGCAAAGTTCCCACAATCAGAATCATCCAGGATAAAACTTGTTTTTGTGTGGCCGGTGGCTGTGTCATTCTGTCTTCCCCTTTAAAATCGCTTTTTTCATTTCATTATAATTCAGGGGATTTCAATTGAAAATACAGGCCAAAAAATATTTATTTTGACGGGTTCATTTGATTTGAAAAATTGATGTGCGTCAATGAAGAGAGCGCTCAGAAATCTATAATGAAAGTAACGAAGAATCACACAGCGTCAGAAATGGATGCTGAAAAAATAAAAAAAGGAGTGTCGATCAATGATCAACTTGTCAGTAGTCTCCATATTTTCATTCGATTTCTCGTTTACTTCTCTTATGGCAGGTCACGGCTGGATCTACATTATGGCAATTCTCGTATTGGGGCTTTCTCTGGTGATGCGCACCGGAAAAATCTTTCTTGCTCAATTGATGCTGCTGTTCGCTTTTTATTCGATAACTGAAATCTTTTCGAACTTTTTGTTTCTGGCGCTTGTCTTTTTGCAGGTTGCTTTGGCAGTCTGGATGCTGATTCGTATCGAAATGGAAGTGGAACAGTCATATAACCGCCATCTTGAAAAAACTCATCAACTGCCCCGTAATGTTACAAAAGGCGGAAACGCGGGAATCCGGCATTACAGATTTTGATTTTTCCATAAGAAACACCTCCTCATGAGACGATTCAAGAGGAGGTGTTGTCGGTTTATTTGGCAGCCGCCGCTTTTTCCAGTGCAGTTTCGACCGGGACATAATCATAGCCCAAATCTTTGGCAACTGCTTCATAGGTGATGCTGCCATTTGCGGTGTTGACGCCGAGCTTCAAAGCCGGGTTGTCAGCTACCGCTTTTTTGACGCCTTTATTGGCAATTTGCAAAGCATAGGATACAGTGACGTTTGTCAGGGCAATGGTCGATGTTCTCGGCACCGCTCCCGGCATGTTGGCCACTGCGTAATGGACCACGTCATGCTTTACATAAGTTGGATTGTCATGGGTGGTGATTTTGTCGGTTGTTGCAAAAATACCGCCCTGGTCAATCGCGATATCAACGACTACAGACCCTGGCTTCATCGATTGAATCATTTCTTCACTGACAAGCTTCGGCGCCTTTGCACCTGGGATCAACACAGCTCCGATTACCAGATCCGAGTCTTTGACAGCTTCCGCAATATTAAACGGGTTGGACATCAACGTCACCACGTCGTTCCCGAACAGGTCGTCGAGTTGACGCAAGCGCTCCGGACTTAAATCGACGATGGTCACTTCCGCTCCGAGTCCCACTGCCATTTTGGCGGCGTTTGTTCCAGCTACGCCACCACCGATGACTGTTACCTTACCCGGCTTGACGCCCGGCACACCGGCAAGGAGAATGCCTTTGCCTCCATGGACTTTTTCAAGGAACTGGGCACCGATTTGGGCGGACATGCGTCCAGCCACTTCGCTCATCGGTGTCAGCAAGGGGAGTGTACGGTTCGTTTCCACAGTCTCATATGCAATCGAGGTAACATTTTTTTCGGTTAATGCTTTCGCCAGTTCCGGTTCTGCTGCCAAATGCAAGTAGGTGAACAAAGTCAGGTCTTCGCGAAAATACTGGTACTCAGAAGCAATCGGCTCTTTGACCTTCATCACCATTTCAGCCGACCAGGCCTGTTTGGCCGTTTCCACGATTTCAGCTCCGACCTCTGAATAATCCTCATTTGTAAAGCTGCTTCCGACGCCGGCCTCTGTTTCAATCATCACTTTATGGCCTGCTTTGACAAGAGCGTCGACTCCTGCCGGCGTAATGGCCACACGATTTTCGTTGTTTTTGATTTCCTTGGGAATCCCGATTAACATATACGCATCCTCCTTGAGTTCCAATTTAATAGGTTGCCCTAAGTATAGAACCGGAGAAAAGCTTTTTCATTGTTTCAAATAGAAAATCAGTATGGTTTCGTTTGTGAAATTTCACAAACGGAATCAGCTATTGGAGGCGCCGAATTTTCAAATCCACTAACACCGCCATTTTTTCGTAAGCGTTTTTCAAATCCAAATCTCCAATTTCACGGATTCTTTTCAGACGGTAATTCAATGTATTGACATGGACAAACAATAGCCGGGCCGCTTCGTGGGCATTGCTGTCATGCTGAACAAAAACTTCGAGGGTTTCCAGGAAATTGGTATTGTGCAGCCGGTCATAGTTCTCCAATTTTGTAATGGCTGGATGCTCATATGGTGATGTCTTCTTTTCCTTCAAAATGGCATCTAAGTATTGGAAAATGCCCAATTGATGATAATGGAAAACCTTCTGTAAATCTTCGGGAAACTGTTCTTTTAATTTCAGCACTTTCAGGGCTTGCTGGTAACTTGTTTCTGCCCGGTCAAAGCTGTGGTAAATAGTGCCTGAACTTCCCTTGATGCCTCTGATGGAAAATCGGTTATCCATCTCCATAATAAAGTAGGAAATGAATTCTTTGAAAACTTTTTCATCAGGCTGAGAAGGGTGGGGAGAAGCGATCAAAATCAGTTCATTTTCCATCACGATGAGAAAATGATTGGTGATTTTTTGGCTGGTTGCAATCAAGTAAGTGATTTGTTCTTCAACTTTCCCTGTAATCTCCTGCTCGAATCGAAATACCAGAACAGCAAATTGAGCGGGCATTGTAATTTGCAGTTCATAGAATTGCTGCTGAATTTCTTCGTTTGACTGGTAATGTCCCATCAGCAACTGCCAGAAGAAATCCTGGTAGTTTTCTTTTTTCCTTTTCCGCTGCAGATGGAGTTTGAGCAATAATGGAGTCGCAGCACCAGCCGCGTCTTTGAGGAGGCTCAATTGCTCGGCTGACAACTTTTTTTGTTCATCGACGGCCCAGATATAGCCCAACACTTCCTGGTTTTTGCGAATGGAAATGGCCACACGGTCACGCAGGCCAATTTCTTCAATGGTGGGGATGCGAAGAGCGGTTTCTGTTTGCATCAGCCTGGGGATCACTTTTTCTTTCCATAACCGGTTGATCACTTTTTCGGGGACCCGCTGGGAAATAATCGTGCCGACTCTTGCTGAATCTGTTCCGTCTTCGTGGGAACTATATGCAAGAAGGCGATGATTGGCATCTTCAATGGTAACTGGACAACCAAGAACAGCCGTAATGTTATCTATCAATTCGTTCAAGCTGCCAAAAGGTTTCTTGAACGGGTTTGTTTCATGCAACTCTTTCATAGTGCCCTCCTTGTGGTATACGATGAATGTTCGTCCCGCTCTGAACGGTCAGTGGATCCTGGCACTCAGCGGAGGCCTGCCTCTGCCAAATGATATTCTATCATTATATCGAATCTTTAAAGCCTCCACTAGTGAAGCATGGCTCCTTATATTATAGAGAAAAAATGTACTGCCGCATCGTTTTGTTCACTGTCCCTAATAAATATTTTTACATCTATGAAAAAATATATTGTTGATTGGAATTTATTGTGCTACTATACTTATCAGAATATTATGTGGTTTGTAATATTTGATAAATATGGTTATAGGGGGAAAGAGCATGGCGTTATCGAAAAAATCACTTTGGTCATTTTTACTGTTGTTGGTGCTGGCATTGTTTTTGGCAGCATGCGCAGGCGGTGGAGATGATGGTTCTACCAGTGGCGGTACAGAAGAGCCTGAAGAAGGCACAGCAACAGAAGGCGGAGAACCGGGCGGAGACTTGGTGCTTGCCGTACTTTCGGATGCCTCCTCTTTGGATCCCCATGGAGCGAATGATGTTCCATCATCCGTAATCCAGGAAAATATTTTTGAAACATTGGTCAACAGAGATGAAAATAATGAAATTATCCCTGGCCTTGCAGAATCGTGGGAACCGGTGGATGAAGTAACCTGGAAGTTTAAATTAAGAGAAGATGTCACTTTCCATGATGGCGAAGCTTTCAATGCGGAAGCCGTAAAAGCCAACTTGGATCGCATCCGAGACGAGGACCTGGCTTCTCCTCGCTATAATTTATTTGCCATGATTTCAGAAGTGGAAGTACTCAGCGAATACGAAGTGCAGCTTACGACGGAGTATGCATTTTCACCACTTCTTGCTCACTTGTCACATGCAGGAGGCGGCATGATTTCACCAGCTTCGATTGAAGCGGATTACGAAGCGGTGGCAGGCGGCGCAGATCCATTCTCAGTCGTTTCTGAAAACCCGATTGGCACTGGCTTCTTTAAATTCGACTCATGGGAGCCGGGTTCTGAAATCCGTCTTGTGAAAAACGAAGAATATTGGGGCGAACCAGCAAAAGTGGACTCGGCAACATTCCGTGTCGTCCCGGATTCTCAAGTTCGTGCAGCGGACCTTGAAACAGGAAACGTGCACATCATCGATCCGGTTCAGCCGAACGAAGTGTCACGCATTAACAACTCCGGTGTTGCTTCCATTAATCAGCAGCAATCGGTCAGCTTGGCTTATCTTGGATTCAATACGCAGAAAGCGCCTTTCGATGATCCATTAGTACGCAAAGCAATTTCTCACGCAGTAGACCGTGAAGCGATCATCACCGGTATTTATGATGGCATCGGCACGGTCGCAAAAGGGCCTGTGGCGCCGGGAATCTTCGGTCATACAGATGACGTCGAGTCCATTGAATACGATATGGACCAGGCGCGTGCATTGTTGGAAGAGGCTGGCTATGCAGACGGCTTTACGACAAGCATCTGGACCAACGACAACCCGCAGCGCCAGTCAATTGCCGTATTGGTGCAGGAAGCTCTTGCTGAATTGAACATCGACGTGTCCATCGAAGTCATGGAGTTTGGTTCGTATATCGAACGCACATCCGCTGGCGATCATGACATGTTCATCCTTGGATGGTCAAACTCTACAGGCGATGCAGATTACACGTTGTATCCGTTGTTCCACACCGATTCACTGGGGAACCCGGGGAACCGCAGTTTCTACAGCAATCCTGAGTTCGATGAATTGCTGAACCAGGGACGCCGTTCAACAGATACAGAAGAACGTATGGAAATTTACGCTGAAGCACAAGCGATCCTGGCAGAAGATGCGCCAATGGCTTACTTGCTGCACCAGGATTACCTGGTTGGCGTTGCAGACACTGTAAGTGGATTTGATATCGATGCAACGGGTATTTACCAACTGAGAGATGTCACCATCGAACAGTAATCTGTCACACAAAACCCGGTGTTGCCGCTATGAGGCAACACCGGGTTTTTCTATTGAAAACAGCTTGTATAACACAAACAGCCATAAAGTGATAAAATTGATAAATGGCTGAATAATTGATTAAATGGCTTTATCTTTTGATACGGGGCATGACTTGGAGTTCAGCGATGAAAAAAGCAGAGAAGGATATTGGAGGAACAGGTATGAAGTTGTTGTTAATGTTGAGGGACCCTTTTTATGAAGCAAACCCAGGCCTTATGGAAACTTTAACAGAGTTTGGTGAAGTAAGAACATTGTATACAGACGAAGGGATTGATAAAGAGACGCTGAAAAAAGAAGTGAAAGATGTCGATATCATCCTTGTAGCTGTCGTGAAGATCGATAAAGAAATCATCGATGCTGCTCCGAAATTAAAGTATGTCTTAAAGTATGGGGCAGGATATGACAACATTGATGTGTCTTATGCAAACCAAAAAGGAATACGCGTAACAAACGCCCCGGGTGTCAATGCACAATCTGCTGCAGATCATGGGTTTGGCTTACTGTTGTCGGCAGCAAGGGAAATTCCACGGAAAGACAAAGAGATGAAAAACCGGCAGTGGGAACTGACGATGGGGTTTGAAATACATAACAAGAAACTTGGCATTATCGGATTCGGGGCCATTGGACAAGCATTGGCCAAGCGTGCGAAAGGTTTTGATATGGAAACGATTGTCTATGGCAATTACCAAAACCATGCGGCGGCGGAAGCGTTGAACGCTGTATTCGTAGAACGCGAATATCTATTCCGGGAAGCGGATTTCATCATGGTTGCGACTTCGCTGAGTGACAGAACAAGGCATCTGATCAACAAGGAAACATTGTCCTGGATGAAACCGACGGCGATTTTGGTTAATATTTCCCGTGGACCACTGGTTAACGAAGAAGAGTTGATCGAAGCGTTGCGGAACAGGCAGATCAAAGGTGCCGCTTTGGACGTTTTCGAACAAGAGCCCGTGACAAATGAATTGCCGCTTCTTGAAAATGTAATCGCAACACCGCATGTCGGCGGAGCCACATATGAATCGGTTGCAAGGATTGGAGAAGTTTCTGTGTCCAATATCCGCAAATTTCTAAAAGGGGAAGAACTAGACTTTGAAGTACACTGATTAGGTGGAAGGCTGTAAAGAAATTTCAGAAGACAGGCCTAAAGGCGCTGTAATAAAAAAATGACATTTGCATAAGAGAAAGAAGATGACTGAATGAACTTTATCCAGATGGGAAAAGCTTTTGCAGCAGGACTTGCTGGAGCTTTTCTGTTTACTGTAATCGGTGCACCGATGCCGTGGCTGCTGGGTCCATTGTTTGCTGTATTGCTCATCCAATTATTCACACCCATTTCGTTGAAATGGCATACTCGTTTTCGCAATGTAGGGCTGGTCATTGCAGGATATGTCATCGGCTTTGCCTTTACTTTGGAAGCGATACAAGGAATGAAACAATATTTTCTTCCCATGCTCGTTGTCAATATCGCTTTCTTTCTGTTATTTATCGTCATCAGTTATTTGATGGCGAGCCGGACAAAAGTGGATTACGGCACTGCTCTGACTTGTTGCGTGCCGGGTGGATTGTCACAAATCATCACGTTTGCAGAAGAGCAAAAAGGCATCGATTTGACGGCTGTGACGTTTTATCATGTGCTGAGGGTCTTAATGATTGTGGCGATTGTTCCTTTTATGGTGGCCAGTGGCGGATCTCCCCATGTCGAAGAGCCGGTTGAAAGTCATTATTCCTTTTATTTGATTGTGTTATTGGTGATTTGTTATGGTTCAGGGTCATTGTTCAAGAAATTCCACGTACCGACCGCTCATCTTCTTGGACCGGTTTTTTTGATTATGTGTTTGAATCTGGTGAATGTGGAAGTTCCTGTATTGCCTTCCTCCCTGCTTCATGTGGCGCAGATCTTCATCGGCATATATATTGGGCTGCTGTTGAGAAAGGAAAATATCAAGCTGACGCCACGGCTTATTTTTTATTCGTTTTTCTCAGGCGCACTCCTGATTGCCTTTGCTTTTGGTTTGAGTTTTGTTTTACAAAGCCAGTACGGCCTTAGTTTTTCCACGAGCTTTTTGAGCCTGGTGCCAGGAGGTCTGGACCAGATGGGAATTATCGCAGCTTCGGTACATGCGGACGTTACAGTGGTCACTGCTTTTCAGCTGTTTCGCATTCTGTTTTTGTCGGTGTTCATCGTTCCGTTGGTGAAAGTTGTCATACGCCGACGCCAGAAAGCAGCTGAAGCGCTGTAATGAGCAACCACGAAAACGTGAAAAGTTTCATTCTCTAACAGAGGATGGAACTTTTTATTTCCTTAGATTGTTTAGCCCAAAAAGGAACGGCAATAGAACAGATACAAAGCAAAATGGAGGTAATGAGATGAAACTTCGCATTGAATGGACATATAAGACACCCAAAGGGAACGAAGCTGTGTTTTTATCGGATGAAATGCCTGCAGCACAGGCATTGCTGCTTGTGGAAGACATGGAACGCACAGGACGGGTAAAAACAGTGGCATTCCATGACCGCTTCGACAGTACCTGGACCGTAAAAGAACTTCGAAACTATTTAAAAGGGATTGAAACGGAACCGCATAATGTGGAGGTTTACTTTGATGGAGGGTTTGACAAGGCAACAAAGCAGGCGGGCCTGGGGTGCGTCATTTACTATGAGCAGAACGGGAAAATGTATCGATTGCGCCAGAATGCTGCAGTTGATGATCTGCTGTCAAATAACGAGGCGGAATACGCGTCATTTTTCCTCAGCCTTCAGGAACTTGAAGTATTGGGTGTCCATGACTTGCCGGTCCGTTTCATAGGAGATTCCAAAGTGGTGATCAATGGGCTGGGTGGAGAATGGCCGGTTATGGAAAAAGAATTGAGCCGTTGGGCAGATCGGATAGAAGAAAAAATGAGTAAGTCCGGTATACAGCCTGAATACGAACTCGTATCACGAAAAAGGAATGCGGAAGCGGACCGTTTAGCGACACAGGCTTTAAATGGAATTGATATCACTGGGACAATGGAGCTGGAGAAATAAACTGAGAAGAAATAATTGTTTGGTGAGAAGGGAAGTTTTTCATTTTGTCACAAAATTATCAGAAATTTTAAAATACAGCTTGTAATTTTATGTTACCATTGTGTAAAATTGCTGTTAAGCAAAGTTTTCACCATCAATTTGGCAGCTTCAATTACTTAACAGGTAGAATTTTCTATGCGGAGAGGCGGGGGACACTATGCAGACAATTTTCTGCTATAACTGGACGGTAAGAAAACAATGGTATGAATGGTGTGAAAATCTGCCCGAAGAGGAATTATACCGTCAGCGTACAGGGGGAGCCGGCAACATTTTACAGACCTTGTTTCTTATTGTGGAAATGGAATGGAGATGGATCCGGTTGATTCAAGGAAAATCCTATTTCCGGAGAAGTTTTTCCAGGTACAATTCCTTAGAGAAAATAAGAGAGCTCGACAGCCGTTGTCGACTGGAGGTAGCAGCGTTTGTTGAAGGATGGGAAGACAGCATGGAAAATCGCCTTTTACAAATCGACCCTGCGTTAAAAGGAAATGCAGATGTCAATACATGGGGGCAAGTGATGCGTTATATCATAGCTCACCAAATCGGGCATGTAAGCCAGTTATCTGCCTGGGCGGAAGATGTGAATGTGCATACCGCCTCGTCTTATCAAACCAGCAAAGAACTGAGGACGGTGGATCTTTAGTTTTTTTGAGAGAAAGCCGGCTCTGTGGAAGATTCCGCAGAGCCGGCTTTTTTCTTGTAAAATCGGTGTGCTCCGCCTTCGCTTCGGCGGGATTGTAATGAACCTTCCTGCACAGCTTTCAGAAAAGGTCAGCTTGTGGTGCTTCCTTTTTTCACTGATTTTTTTAATTCGTTCACGGCTGTCCGGATGTCTTCGGACGTATTGTAATAATGAGGAGCGATTCGGATCACATCATTCCGCGCAGAGACGATGATGCCTTTTGCGGCCATCAGTTTTTCAACTTCGCTGGCATTTTCAGCATACACAGCTGTGGTGGAGCCTTTTTCCTGCGCGGCAAAGGGACTCCGATTAATCAGCCCTGCTTGTTCAATCTCCTGTGCTGCCACGGTTGACAGCTTTTCCAGATGCCGCTCAACTGTGGGCATATCCAATTGATGCATCAGAGTGAGGGCGGCTTCTGCAGCAAAGCCGTTGATCATGGGGAATGTGCCTGAATCGAACCGTTTGGTTGCCGGTGCATAATCGTTGCCGCGGATATCAAAGGCAAACGGATTGGCCTGGCCGAACCAGCCGGTGATTCTCGGAGTCAAATCCTCCACAATATCTTTTTTTGCATACAGGAAGGCAATGCCAGGAATGCCGAATCCATATTTCTGCATCCCTGCGGCTAAAAAGTCGACATCCATTTCTTTTACGTCAATAGGCGTTTGGCCAAATGATTGATAGGCATCTATAAAAACATAGCCGCCTTTTCTGTGAACCATATCACTGATCCGCTGCAAGTCCTGTTTATAACCGTTATAAAAATTAACATGGGAAGTGGAAAACAACAGTAAGTCATCCGGCAGGTGCTGTTCATAATCTGAGCAGTCATTGATGCCCTGTTCGTTCTTCTCGAAAAACTCCACTGTAAATTGCGGTTCTGCCGAGCGCCAAACGTGACCGATTGTCGGGAAATCAAATTCCGTTACAACGATCCGGTTTCTTCCGTCCGCAGGTTGCAGACTGGTGGAAATGGCGGAAGCTGCGTGGGAAACGCTGCTGACAATGGCAATTTCATCGACAGCCGCATTGATTTGCCTGGCAAAAAGCTTTCTGGCGTTTTCACAGGCCGCCATCCAATTGTGCCAATCCATGCCTTTTTCTTCCCATGATTCCAGGTAAGCATTGACGGCGTTTTTCACGGAAAAGTGCATGGCACTCTGGGAACAGCTGGAAAGTTGGATCTTGCTTTGGAAGATGGGAAATTCTTTTCTGAAATGTTCTGCAGAAGTCATCTTTATTTACCAACCTTTCTGGGATAAGATGAATTTAGTACTTGTAATGGGAGTGGTGGCAATGTTGAGAGAACTATCGCCGTGGCTTGATAACACGGATTGTGACTGGTCGTCGGTATACCAATATGGAGTTGAGAAAACAATTGACGTAAACGAAACCATCTACTCGGTGGGGCAACAAGCTTCAGATGTTTATATCATAAAAGAAGGCCGTGTGCGGCTTTTTCATACTTCAAGTGACGGAAGGGAAAAAGCGTTGCTCATCATGTGCGGAGGAACAGTCATTGGAGATTCCAATCTGCATGGCAACTATTTTGAAAATGCCATCACAGCTTCAAAAACGACGTATATCAAAATGGAAGCTTCGCTTTTTGCTTCAATAGTGAGTGGGAAAGAGGATTTTCTCCCTCAATATACGGCTTTTCTGAACCGAAAAGCACAAACGCTTGCCATTTTGAATTTACTGGGTGCCTATTATGATTCGGAAACACGTATCCGCTATACGATGTTTCACCTGGCAAATCAGTTTGGACAGCCTTCGGAAGAGGGGGCTGTTAAGATATTGATGCAGTTTACGCAGCAGGAACTGGCAGATTTGATCGGCACAAGCCGAGTTACAGTAGCTAATATGATAAATTCTTTTGTACATCAAGGGCTCATAGAAAAGGAAGGGCGTTCTTACATTATCCCCTCCGTGGAAAACCTTCTGCCCGTAGAGTAACAAATGATTTTCTTCAGTCTATGGAAAAAGAGCTGTACATACTATAAAACGTTTTACAAAAATGAATGATTATTCATTTTTTGCTGAAGGAACAGCTGAAGCAATGAAGAAGATTTTTAAATAAAGAAAAAGGCCTTTTCCAGGAGCCAATGCTCGTGGAAAAGGCCTTTTTCTTTGGAAGTAAGCCATGACAACTTATTATTTTTTCGATGTCTTTATGGCCATGTCCGCTTTTTTCAAATCGTGTTTGACTTGTTCTTCGATGTCATAGGCATGATACATCTCATTTTTGATCATATACTGGGCAATTTTGTCATGCGTATCGATGGCATTGTCCAATTCCCGTCGCAGCACCTTCTTCACTGAAGGAGTCGCTGTCTCTGTAATTGCAATTGCCAGATTGCGGACACCCGCCTTCGCGGTAACGAGTAAGTCAGTAGCGATGACTAAATCATCAATGACCGCGACATCAGGCAATTCCTGTTTTGTCTCTTTTTCTTTGTTCTTCTGTTTTTTCTTCTCTTTGTCTTTTTGTTTTTCACTGTCTTTTTTCGCCATAAGATCCTTCCTTTCCAGTTGAATTATTCTTTCTCCGAATCAGCCAAAATCTTCCGCAGATCCTTGATCGCTTTAGTGGAGAGTTCAAGGTCTTCCTGTACAATTTCCTTCAATTTGTCGTCTTCAATCAGGTCGACGAACAGCTTGCTCTTGGCGACGCAGGCTGTCTTAAAAGTCAGCACTTCGTGCACTTCCAGTTTTTCATGCATTGCAAGTTCTTTAGCCATGTAAGGTCCTCCTCGAATGTAAAAGATTATCGAAACAGTATTCATTACCCGTTCTCAGGCAGGTTAAGCGTCAGCAGGAGTTGTACTGAACTTTATGATTTTCCTTCGACACCCAAATCGTGATGTGTTTGGGGATAACCCATCCCCACCCATTCAGAGCGGTAAGCGGCATCAAGTTCAGTCAGGCCTTTTTCAGCGGGATCCATAGGGGCGTTCGGGCTTTCCGTTTTATCCACTTCAGCACTGTTCCGCATATCGTGGTCATTATAAATCCATACTTTCTCTTTTCTTCTTTTGTTAGCCCGAAGCAAAAGAATGGTGGCAATAGCGCTGCCGGCATAAAACAGATTAGTTTTGGTTTTTCGTCGCATGGCGGTTCCTCCTTAATAAAGTAATGCTGTTTCTCTTCTCTTCCCTGTTCCTGAAAAAATAATCATGACCGTTTGTTTACAAAGAAAGCAAAGAGGTATAGGAAAAGTATGTGAATAAATCTGAGCGGAAGCGTTCTCTACTATAAAAAACAAGCAGCGGAAAGAAAGGGTGTTAGAATGAAATTTTCTACATTGAAAAAGACGGATATTCAAATTTCTTCTCTCGGACTTGGAACGAACGCAGTCGGAGGACATAATCTTTATGACAATCTGAACGAGGAACAAGGAAAAGAACTGGTGCGTGCAGCACTGGAGCACGGCATCAACTTTGTCGATACGGCAGATGCCTACGGAAAAGGGCGTTCCGAAGAATTGGTCGGCGAAGTGCTGAAGGAATATGACCGGAATCAGTACGTCATCGCCACAAAAGGCGGCAGCGATTGGCGCACCGGCACCCGAAACAATGATCCAACCTATCTTCGCAATGCGTTGGAAGACAGTCTTCGGCGACTGCAACTCGATTATGTGGACTTGTATTACATTCACTGGCCCGATGAAAAAACGCCGGTCAAAGAAGCGATCGCTGAGCTTTCCCGCATGAAAGAGGAAGGGAAGATCAAAGCAATCGGCGTTTCCAACTTTTCGCTCGAGCAATTGAAAGAAGCCAGTGCGCATGCGGAAATTTCAGCAATCCAACTGGAGTACCACATGCTTGACCGGAAAATTGAAGACGATATTCTGCCTTATTGTGTCCAGAATGATATTTCCATAGTACCTTATGGACCTTTGGCTTTTGGTATTCTGGGCGGACGCTATACCAAAGATTTTAAGTTGGAGGAAGGTGATTGGCGCAACCGTGTTCCTTTGTTCCAAGAAGGGAATTTCGAGAAAAACATTGAAATTGTGGAACAGCTGAAAAAAGTGGCCGATAAGAAAGGAACGGATGTATCAAACCTGGCATTGGCTTGGCTTCTGGCACAACCAGGGGTGGATGCGGTTATTCCTGGAGGAAAAAAGCCGGAGCAGGTTCTGTCGAACATCGAAGCATCAGAAATTGAATTGGAAGCGGAATTGCTTGAGGAAATTGATCAAATCCTGGCCGGATGACAAAAAATGAAAACCGTCTTTATCCACTGAGCGGATAAAGACGGTTTTTTCTATGCATCAGGAATTTTGTTTCTGGTTGATGTGCAGGTCGATCAAAGCGGTTGCTTTGTCGATGCTGTCAATATACTCGGTTGTATGTTCTTGAAGGAAGACGATTTTCAACGTAGAGGTGTTTTTCACACAGGAAACCGCCACTACGTCTTCTTTTTCATTGCTGAAAACTTGAACAATATTCACGGTGTTGTAACGGCATACCGTCTCGAGCAATTCTTTAATGCTTTCAGTGGACATGAGCATCCTCCTTCTATATGGAAGTATCAATACACAAGAAGCAAGATAATATATGTTAAATACTAGAATATCATATTTTAAAAATGTAATACTATGTAAATTTAACTTGTAATCAAAGTGTAACATAAAGATCTGAAAATTACGACAATATTTTAGTTTAACACTCTTTTGAATCGGCTTTATAAACAAAGAAAATGCCCCGATTGATTAACGCTTCAAAGCCTGCTACAATAGCTGACGAACGGTCGTCAGGAGGGAAATGATGAGTTCTCAATTAATAAAAGAAGCCGCATTGAAGTTATTTGCGGAAAATGGTTACGAAGGAACGTCTCTGGCACAAATTGGAGAAGAAATCGGCATGAAAAAACAATCGATTTACTCGCATTTTACAAGTAAAGATGACTTGTTTTTAGCCGTTTTAGAAGATGCATTTGTTGTGGAACAGCAACATAAACAGGATTATTTGAAACAGCATTTGGATGAACCGCTGCATGATTTCTTAATAAAAACGCTCTACAGGTATATTGAAAGATTCCAGGATGACAACCGCCTGAAGTTTTGGCTGCGTGTTTCTTTTTTTCCGCCCGCTCATTTATACGAAGAAGTCATGAATTATTTGTACAGGTATATCGATCAGGTCGATTCTTTGTATTTGAAACGTTTCCAACGGGCAATTGAACTGAACGAAATTAAAAAAATTGAAGCTGACACAGCAAATATGGCTTTTTCTGCGTTGATTGACTCGATTTGTGTCGAACTCGTCTACGGAGGAACTGAACGAAGTGAAAAGAAATTGCAGGCTGCCTGGCAGGTATACTGGGCTGGGATTTCCTCAGTATCCTGAATAAAGAACTGGACTTTCGAAAGATGGAGGAAGATGTATGTATCATGCAGAGTCGCAGAAAGAAAAAATAAGTTTATTTCTCTCGATCGTATGGCCGCTCATGGTCACACAGTTAAGCCTGTATGCCATGAATTTAGTCGACACGATGATGTCCGGACGAGTCGGTACAAACGATTTGGCGGGTGTGGCAATCGGGTCCAGTTTATGGATGCCGGTGTTCACGGGCGTCAACGGAATTTTGTTGGCAGTTACGGCCATTATTGCCCAATTGTCGGGGAGTGGCCAACGGCATAAAATCACCTATTCAGTAACACAGGCGTTGTATCTGGCTGTCGTGGTCGCTTTGCTGGTCGTGCTGGCAGGCAATTTGTTTTTGGATTCCATCCTGACATTCATGGGCCTGGCGCCCGAAGTACATCACATCGCGTTCCACTATTTACTTGGGTTATCACTTGGCATTATTCCGCTGTTCCTGGCGAATGTGCTGCGTAACTTTTTCGACGGACAAGGCTACACCAAAATCACCATGTATATTACGGTATTGGCAGTGCCGTTTAATATCCTGTTGAACTATGGCTTGATCTTCGGAAATTTCGGACTGCCTGCGCTCGGTGGGATCGGTGCCGGTTATGCGACGGCTTTTACTTATTGGATCATGCTGGGGTTCAGTATCTGGATGACGTTCCAACTGCCGAAAGTCAAAAGTTACGGGATTTTCACCAAATGGCCGTTGCCATCCTGGAAAGCGTGGAAAGAACAGCTCACACTCGGAATTCCGATGGGACTGTCGATTTTCTTTGAATCCAGTATTTTTTCGATGGTCACTTTGCTCGTGGGAATCATGTTTTCGACTGTCACCATTGCGGCTAACCAAATTGCATTGAGTTTCACCTCGCTAATTTTCATGATTCCGTTAAGCATTTCGATGGCATTGACGATCGTCGTCGGTTATTCGGTCGGCGGAGGGAAATACCAGGCTGCCAAGGAGTACGGTAAACTGGGGGTACTTGGGGCCGTTGGCTTTCTGGCGGCAGGCGCTGTGTTCCTGTTTTTCTTCAGAGAGTCGATCGCGTCTCTCTATAGTCAAGACCCGGAAGTCATCGTATTGGCGGGGCAGTTCTTTATCATCGCGATTTTTTATCAATTATCGGACGCTATGCAAGCCGGACTGCAGGGAGTGCTTCGGGGCTATAAAGACGTGCAGCTGCCGTTTCTCATCGCGTTTACTTCCTATTGGGTAATCGGCATTCCGGTCGGCTATTTGCTGGCTGCTTTTACAGGACTTGGACCATTCGGATTGTGGATCGGTATCACCATCGGGTTGACATGCGCCGCCGTCGGTTTTTTCACGCGCCTGCGCATTGTTCAACGAAGAGTGGAATCAAGTGGCCAGCCTATAGCTGAATAAAATAAACGAAAGAGCCCTATCCAGATAGGGCTCTTTTCAGTGTCTGAACCAATGGGGTTCTATATTGTATAACAGCGATTCATCAAGCGATAAACTCTTTTTGAGCCGCAGTCAATTTCACATACAGCTGCAAGTCCCGTTGATATTTTTTCTCATAAGTCTGCAGGCTGTGGACTTTGACCTGTTCAAAGCTCTGTTGATCGGCAAGATGGTACCGCTCATTCATCTCTCTGGCGTTTGCCCAAGCGGCTTCTTCAAAGGCGATGTTCATCTTGTGTTCTTCAATTCGCATAGCAAGCAGCTCCGGGTGAGTGTATTGCTCTTCCAGCGGGTGCTTTTTTTTCATTTCGTATATTTCAATTGTTCTCGGCAATGAAGCCTGTAACGCTGGACGGTCGAGGGCATGCCCGAGCTCGTGCAAAGTCAGTATTTTGACATAAAGTTCAAGGGGGAGGGGAGCCGGCAATTCTTTGTTTGCCTGCTGTACACGCTGTACATCCACTCCGACGCGATGCTTAATGAAGTCGTAACTCATGTTCACCCCTGTTTTTTTGAAACCAATTCAATATCTATTCCAACTGTTTCTATAATCGATCGAATCCATTGTTCAATCTGTTTTTCTCTCGATAATTCACTCATGTGCTGCTGTCGTTCTCCTTGCTGTGGATTCATATGTGGCATCTTCTATACTTTAAAAGAAGTGCATACATTATTAGTATATGACAATAACAATGGCAATACAAGATTTGGTAATTAATTCCAAAATAAAAACACAGCACAGGGCTGTGTTTGTATGTTCATCTGTTCGAGTCAAGCGTGCGGGAATGGAGCCGTGCTTTGTTCAATTTGCCGGCCAGGCTGTAGATCAATGCCAGGGCAAGGAACAGGAGGGCTGTCGATATCCAGGACAGTTCCGTTATGATTTGACCGAAAGCCGTATAGACCACAGCGGGAAGAATGACACCCAATACCGAATAATTCATATATTCCCTGAAGGATTTTGTCGATTCCATTAAATACAGTGAAAGCAGGTGGAAATGAACGAAAGGCATAATACGCAAAATCATGACCTGGCTTACTGAAATGGTACGGTCTTGAAACAATTTCTTTTTCAGTCGGGACATTTTGTGCCGGAATTTCGGAAATTTATTGACCAGTATATAGGAAATCAGCGTCATCAGTGACAATCCGACAAAAGACAGGATGGCTCCTTCAAAAAAACCGAACAGTACACCGCCCGCAATACAGACCACGATTACGGGAAGAAACAGGATTGGCCGGAGTACATGAAGCAGGATAAACAAAAAAGGTGCCAGCCAACCGGCACTGTGGATCAAAGATTCAAGAGATTGATCGAATTGCTCCATACTTTCTCCTCCCGGTAGGTGATTGCTAATACGTCAGGATATGCGAATAACCGAAAAAATGCAACAAACTAGGTTGCAACGTTTGACAGTTGAAAAAATACTTCAAGACCCGTACGGTTTACGTATCTTATATTTTCAGAAAAAAAAGAAAAGGAGGGGTTCAAATGAAAGAAACCCGCTATTCATGGAAAAGCTATTCTTTTTTGGGGGTCAGTATTGTGGTATCTCTGGCGATGATCTTCATTGATTTTCTGGTGTCAGTGCTCCATACCGGAATGGAAGTGATTCTTGTCTACACGATTTTCATCGGGTCACTTGTTTCCTTGGGATTGGCGGTCCTGACGTTTTCAGACAAACGGGAAAAAAAGAAGATGGCCATTGCCGCCCTTTTGTTAACCATCATCAATGTAGGTGCCATCGCTTACTTTCTGTGGTTTGGAGGACAATATGTATGAAAATTTGAAGAGTTTTTCAGTGAGCAGGGGGAAATGGCAAGGTTTTGAAGAATATATTTAATAAAGGAGATGGAATTAGATGAAAACAACAGAAACGATTTTTCCGATTGAGCAAGTAAGACAGCAATTTCCCGCTTTGCAAAGAACCTATAAAGGAAAAAATGCGGCCTATTTTGATGGTCCCGGGGGCTCGCAGGTCATCCAATCAGCGATCCAAGCCATCGCTTCCTATATGGAGCGAGGCGGTGCGAATCTGCACGGCGCTTATCCTTCCAGCTGGGAAACGGAACAAATCATTGCGGACGCGAAAAGCGCTGTCAGTGATTTTTTGAATGTCCAGGAAAACGAAGTGGCGTTTGGCGCCAACATGACGACATTGACCATCGCCATCGCCAATGCACTTGGCAAACAATTTGAGCCCGGTGACGAAATTGTCGTCACCGAAATGGACCACCGTGCAAATGTCGATCCGTGGATTATGATGGCAGAAGACAGGGGACTGACAATACGCTGGATTCCTGTCAACACGGATACGTTGACACTTGAACTGAAGGACTTGGATCAGCTCATCAATGAAAAGACAAAACTGGTGGCTGTCGGACTTGCTTCCAACGCCATCGGGACGATTGTAGACATCGAACCGATTGTGAAACGCGCAAAAGAAGTCGGCGCATTAGTGGCGGCGGATGCCGTACATGCGGCGCCTCATATCCCGATTGACCGTGACAAACAGGGAATCGACATCCTGTTGTGTTCCGCTTACAAATTTTTTGGGCCGCATGTCGGAATTGCGACCATTAAAGAAGAAGTGTTTAAAAATCTGAACCCTTATAAGTTAACAACGGCACCAAGCTATTATCCGGACAAACTGGAAACCGGCACACAAAACCACGAAGGCATTGCGGGCATCCAGCCGGCTATCGAGTTTTTTGAAAGTTTCGGTGAAGGAGATACGAGAAGACAACGCATCTTAACAGGAATCGAACAAATCGAAGCTTATGAAAATCAATTGGCCAAACGCCTGAGAGAAGGACTGGCTGCGATTGATAAAGTGAAGTTGTATGAAGCAGGGCCAGACGTTCCGAAAACACCGACCATCGCCTTCCAGGTCACCGGTTATACACCGGAAGAAGTTTGCAAAATTATGGCTGAGCAGCATGGCATCTTCGTTGCTTTTGGTCATTTCTATGCATCGACATTAGCGGATCGCTTGGATGTGACTAAAAACGGGGCATGGGTCCGGGCAGGCCTTGCACCGTATAACACATTGGAAGAAGTGGAGCGGTTTATACGGGCTGCGGAAGAATTGTAATGAAGGAGTCGAAAACCAGTGGAGCAGGACGGAATGCCGTGAAAATACAACCATTGATCTTACTTAGTCTTTCGATCAGTGCGGTGACCATGGGCCTGTTTGCGTACTTGAATTATGCAGAGGGTCATTCTGGATACGGATTGATATTTGTCGTTTTGTGTCTGTTCTTCGTAGCTTTTGTCGTGTGGGGGTTAATTAGAAACCACAGGTTGAAGTGATGCGAAAAGAAGGCGGAAGAAAGGGAAAAATCTTTAGGGTGTGCTTGTAAATTTACAATGAAACAAGAAAGTGGCTCGGAAATATCCTGATGCGGATTTCCCGAGCCACTTTTCATTTCGCGTAATCATTTACTCATTCAGCTTTTTGTCCTTTGTCGATATCAACTTCGCTTGGACAATATACCGATCTGGAGCAAATCCAATGTAATCGAATGGATAACAAGTGGTTAAAGTTAAAGTTGAGCTGTCTTTTTCTACAATTACTGTACGATCGTGCTGATCAGTAATCCATGTGTCCGTTATTTCGTATACATAGATTTTATCTTCGTACTCTACAAGCAGCTCATCTTTTTTCTGCAGTTCCTGCAATCCGGTAAATACCGTATCGCGATGGCCGCTTAACACCGTGTGGCCATGACCCCCTGGTACGGTAGTCAGATCGCTGACAAACATACCTACACCTTTTTTCAAAGTAGCATCGTCCGCTCCCCAATAAACAGAATACTTTTGCTCAATTTTTGGAATGAGCAGAACAGCTGTTTTTTCTCCTGGTTCACGGCTGATATCCGAAGTAAAGAGGGGAGAAGGATCTGGTGGGGGCGGCATAAGTACTTCAGGCTCTTTTACCATTTCTTCGTATGTTTCAATTTCTTCTTCGGTAAGATCTTCAGCAGCTGTTTGGCCTGTATACCACTCAGAAAAGTGATAAAGCCCCATAACCACTCCTGTAATGATTAGAAAGATTCCTAACCACTTTCTCATGCAATATCACCTCAAAGGAAAACGGCAGGGGATTCCTGCCGCTTTAAATTCACTTTAAGCCATTTGTTTCTTCCGGCGGAATAAAAGAAGTGAGCCCATTCCGGCAGCGCCAGCTCCAAATAACATCATCAAGGGGCCATTTGAAGCGGTATTAGGCAAAGCTGCCCCTTCTTCAGCATCTTCTTGCTCTTCACTTGTTCCTTCAGAAGCGCCGTTTGTATCCTGGCTAGCTATGTAGTTATCGTATTCACTCTGACTTACTTCGCAAGCTAAACCGTCATTGTCTCTGTCAAGATCATGGGGGTCATTATCAGGACCATAACCATTCGCTACCCAGAACTCCAGAACTTCCTCATGGCTGCTGAAATCTCCGCAATCCATGTCGCCATTGTCTGCTCCGACACTTAGAGTGGAGCCCATTACCAGAAACAATCCCGCAAAAATTCCTGCAATACTCTTTTTCATCTTTTAATTCCTCCATTCCCATTATTTTGATGACACTTTTTTATAATATATTGAATTATCTAAAACTTCAATAGATTTACTGCTTTTTTTTATTATTTTTCAAAGAAAAGCAGTAAAGTTGGAATCAAATCTTAAGGGCGGAAGAGTTAAAAGTATGCGGGTAAAAAACACAAGCGCTTTTCTATTACTCAAAGATAGAAGTTCTTACGGCTCTGGTTCTTATGTGATGCAGGAAACCTGTTCGAAGACACTGCAGTAATACATGTTTTTAACTGTATAGTGGTCACGGATAATGATACACTACAATAAGAGCTGTAATTTCGTACAGGAAATGCAAGCATCCATTTTCCGCAAAGGAAAATGACCAAAGGAGATTGAATGGTTTGAAGCAACAACAGAACACGAACAACCTGCCGCCGAATTACGAGGAATTGAAAAAAGCCGCCAACCGGACAGCTAACTGGAAAGAGCGTTTGGCTGCGGTCGAAGAGCTGGGGAAATGGAAAAGTGAGCAAACCATCGATATTTTGCTTCACCGGATGCAACACGATCCGGTTCGCCAGGTGCAAGTGGCAGCTTACGAGAGTTTGAAGGACTTGGGAGAAAACGTCCATCTTCCGGAACCTCATAAATACGAACTGATCAAAGGCACATCCAAAGCGATGCTGCGTATTAAAAAAAGCCTGCCGGCCGATCACAGTTTTGAAGACTTTGAAGCCAAGCTGCAGAAAACGCGTGTAGACATTTACGACACGTATAAAGGAGACAAAGGCGAAGGTTTTGACCAATGGTTGAAAGACCAATGGCAATCGATGCCAGGGAAAAAATAAAAGAAGTGGCTCATCTCCGTTTTTTCAACGGTTTGATGAGCCGCTTTTTTTATTGGGCAAGAAGATATAAGTTTCCAAACTTGAAAGGGCTTTGTAAATTAGGTATTTCCTGTCCCGTCTCCAGTGCCCAGCTCTTCGGGTCCTAAGTCACCCCAGCTGTGTGGCAAAGAACGCCACTTCGCTGGTTCGCCTTATGCCTTTCAGGGCTGAACGGGCACTTCCGCTTTTCTTTGCATCAATCTTCCAGGAAATTTTCTGCAATGCCAAGAAACAGCCGCGCCTGTTCCACGTTGGGTGCATGGCCTGAGCGCTTGAATTCCATAAAGGTGGCGTTGGGAATCAGAAAAGCCGTTTCGCGCCCTTTTTCAGGCGGATTCAATCCATCATGCCTGCCGCTGATCACCAGTGTCTCGGCCGTCACTTTGCGGAGCTGTTCCCGGAAATCGAAGCCTTTTAATGCCTGCGCCGCAATTTCCTGCTCATTGATGGTCAATTGATTGCTGTTGTCAGCGGTTTTCTTCAGCCATTTTCCAACAGCCCGCCGATTATGAAAAATATACTTTGAAGCTTTGTTCATTTTGTCAATCGGATTCAGGCCGCTCAATTCTTCTTTGTGTTTAGCGAACAATTCGGCTGTAGAAGACTGCACCCCATGCGATTTTGTAGCAACAAGAAGAAGTTTCTTGACGCGATCCGGTTCTTCGATCGCCACTCCCTGTGCAGTATAACTGCCCATGGACACGCCGATGATGCCAACCGACTCCAATTCCAGATGGCGCAGCAGCGCAACAGCATCCTGGATATGATCTTCCAACGAATAAGAGTCCGACTTGGCGGAATTGCCATGGCCGCGCGCATCCGGTGCGATAATCCGGTAATTCTTTTTGAAAAAATCGATTTCCCTGTAAAACATGGCATGATTGCTCGTCAAGCCATGCAGCAGCAGTAAAGCCGGACCTTCTCCAATATCTTCGTAATAGATTTCTGTCCCGTTTGAATCAAAAACAGCCATGCACATTCTCCTTTGCACTGTACAGATTAAATCTTTCTATCCTTCCAGTATACCCAAAAAAACAAAGTCTTAAAAATGAGCATACAAAAACCGATTGGCCTTCGATGGCAATCGGTTTTTTCTGTTATAGATATTTCTGAATGATTGGTCTGAGCCGGTAGCCGAAAACACCCGCCAGGACAGAAAGGATTAAATCTTTCGGCAGCGGTGCGGCCATCCAGGCCCACGCCATTTGATAAGTGAATCCTTCCGGAGCGGCGAACCACAGCTTATAGGCTGCATACATCCAATTTGTACCAACGAAATAATTGATGAAGAGCCCCGCTAATGCGGCTGCGATGAACCCTTTGCGGGACAGAAATTTTTCTGCGATGAAACCCACTGCATATGCCAATAAAATAAAAGAAATGACAAAACCGAATGTGGGACTGATCAGCGTATCCATGCCTCCTGAAAATTGAGCGAAGACCGGTGCGCCTGCCAAACCGATAAAAGTATAGACAATCATGGCAAAAGCGCCCATCCGGCTGCCAAGCAAGATGCCAGCCAGGATAGCAAAGAAGGTTTGGAGGGTAATTGGGACGCCCCCGATAATCAGGAATGCTGAAATATTGGCCCCGATCGCCATCAGCGCTGAAAACATGGCAATATGTACTAGTTTTAACGTGCGTGTATGATTTGCTGTTCTGGATACTGTGGTGCTCATTTGACTCCTCCTCAACCAGTGATAATGCAATTATAGAAAAAATGAAATTTTAAGTCAACTTAATTTATGTATTGGTTAACACAAAGCAAAGAGTGAAAACATACTGCTCTTTCATTTGTTTATTTCTTAACTCTTTTTCGGCAATTCATGTCTCCTAAAAAGAGAAGAGCGGGTATACCTATCATAAGGGAGGAGAGGCGTATGAAAGAATGGTGGAAGAACGCGGTGGTTTACCAGATTTATCCGAGAAGTTTCAAGGATTCAAACGGTGATGGAATCGGGGATTTGCAAGGCATCATCCAAAAACTTGATTACCTGGAAGAGCTGGGCATCGACGTGATCTGGCTGTCACCGGTCTATGATTCGCCCAACGACGATAACGGGTACGATGTCCGTCATTATCACAAAATCATGAAAGAATTCGGCACAATGGATGACTTCGATGAACTGCTCGAAAACGTGCATAAAAAAGGTATGCGGCTGATTATGGATCTGGTGGTCAATCATACATCAGATGAGCACGATTGGTTCCGGTCCCGGCCGGACATGTATATCTGGCGTGACAAGCCGAACAACTGGCGTTCGTTTTTTGGGGGCTCTGCCTGGCAGTACGATGAAGCACGTGGACAGTATTATTTACATTTGTTTTCAAAAAAGCAACCCGATTTAAACTGGGAGAAAGAAGGTGTCCGCCAAGCAATCTATGCAATGATGCGCTGGTGGCTGGATAAAGGAATTGATGGATTTCGGATGGATGTCATCAATATGCTGTCAAAAGATCAGCGTTTTCCGGACGGACCGGCAGGTGACGGCACTGCTTATTTCATCAATGGGCCTAAAATCCATCATTATCTGAAAGAGATGAACGATGAAGTGCTTTGCCATTACGACATTGTAACGGTGGGAGAGACTCCGCAGACAGGTCCTGAAGAAGGGTTGCGCTATACCAGTCCGGAAAGCAGGGAATTGAATATGATTTTTACGTTTGAACATATGGGGGTGGATCAGGAATTGGGTAACAAATGGCAACCCCGAACCTATTCGTTGGTTGAATTGAGGAAAATCCTGGAGAAATGGCAATCGGCTTTTCAAGAAAAAGGGTGGAACAGCTTGTATTGGAACAACCATGACCAGCCCCGGTCAGTTTCCCGGTTTGGTGATGATCATGTATACCGTGTGGAATCGGCCAAAATGCTGGCGACTTGCCTGTTTTTCATGCGCGGAACCCCTTTTATCTATCAGGGAGAAGAATTGGGTATGACCAATATTCAATATGAAGGCATTGAAAAGTATAAAGATATTGAAACGCTCAATCATTATCATGAGCAGCGGAAGCAAGGCAGGAGCCATGAGAAAATCATGCAGGAAATTTATCGCAGAGGACGTGACAATGCACGGACGCCGATGCAATGGACAAGCGGGCCGAATGCCGGTTTTACCACAGGCGTTCCATGGATTGACATCAACTCCAATTATAGAAGCATCAATACTGAAAGCCGCCATCATCCACAATCAATCTTCGCCTATTACCAAGCACTTATCAGTCTCCGGAAAAAGCTTCCTGTCCTCATTGCAGGAGACTTTATGCTTTTTCACAAAGAAGATGAAGAAGTTTTTGCCTATGAAAGAAAGACAGAGACAGAGCATTTAATCGTTTACTGCAATTTTTCAACAAACACAAGAAGCTTTGAACAACCGGACGGAGAGGTCCTGATCGGCAATTACAGTAAGCCGGCCAGAGGGAAAAGACTCACGCTGCGGCCATATGAAGCGCTTGTCTTTTACCGGCAATCAGAAACTTAGCCAGACAACAGGTCTTATTCACTCACTTCAAAAGTCCATCCCACTCTTCCAGCACTTCTCCAATATTACGCTCATGAATGACTTCATCTGCATAATCGTCGAACGGAGTGGACTCCCGGTTAACAATGACGAGCCGTGCTCCGTTTTCTTTGGCGACCAGCGGGAACTGATTGGCTGGTGAAACGGACAGTGATGAACCGAGCACAATGAATAAATCAGCTCGTTCCGCTTCCTGCAAAGCCATGTCAAACGGGTCTCCAGGCAGCATTTCTCCAAACAGCACAACAGACGGACGCAGTAAACCGCCGCATGTACAACGGGCTTCTCCGTCCAAAAATTCTTCGCTGTTGTAACTGGTGCCACATGATTGGCAATGGACTTTTTGCAGTGTACCGTGAAGTTCTGCTACGTTTTCGCTGCCTGCCTGCTGATGAAAACCGTCGACGTTCTGTGTGATGATTGACTGGACAAGTCCCTGCTTTTGCCATTGAGCCAAATATCTATGGCCTTTGTTTGGTTCAAATTCTTTTACTCCGAGCACCCGTTTCCGGTAAAAGTCGATGAATTCTTCAGCATTGTCGTTCAATGCCTGGACACTGGCTACCTGGCTCGGATCTTTTTGTTGCCACAAGCCCTGATTTGCTGAACGGAAATCAGGAAGGCCGCTTTCAGTCGACATCCCGGCACCGGTGAAGACGACGGTATAATTTGCTTCGTTCAACCAGTTTTTCTTCATCCTTCGCTCACATTCCTTTCTGTTTTGCAAATTTTCCTTTGTTCATGTCATACCACTTGTATAAGAAGGGTAACCAAAAATATGGAAGATATTAAAGGGAAAAACAATGAGAATATTGAAATAACTAGTGAAGGCGAAATAATGGAATTCACTTTTCGCATTGTCCAGTCTGCAGAAAGCGTCCGCTGTAATGAAATTTAAAGACAACGGGCAGCATTGCTCTGAATCGAGGGAGGAATTTGATGAAGTACGGAAGGTTAGGGTCTACAGGATTACAGGTTTCAAACTTAAGTTTGGGAACCATGGCATTCGGTCGTTGGATTGATGAACAGGCTTCGGTGGAAATCTTGGACACCGCCTTGGATGCCGGGATCAATTTAATTGATACAGCGAATTTTTATGGCAAAGGCCAGAATGAGGCGTTCATACACGGTACAGGAGAGTCAGAGGAAATAATCGGGCGGTATTTGAAAGGGAGACGGGAAAAGGTTGTACTGGCTACAAAGGTCGGTTTGCCGATGGGCAAAGATGTAAATGACCGCGGCTTATCCAGGTTTCATATCATGCGAGAGATTGAACATTCCCTGCGCCGTCTTCAAACGGATTATATCGACCTTTACCAGGTTCATCGTTTTGATGAACGTACACCAATTGAAGAAACTTTATCAGCATTAACTGATTTGGTGAAGCAGGGAAAGGTGCGCTATATCGGCTGCTCGAATTTTGCAGCTTGGCAAATGGCCAAAGCAGATGGCATCAGCAAGCTTCAAGGATTGGAACGCTTCGTATCTTCCCAGTCGCAGTACAATCTGTTGTCGCGTGAACTGGAACAGGAAGTGATTCCGTTTTGCCTGTCTGAAGAAGTTGGGCTGTTGGTTTACAGCCCGATGGCGCGTGGCGTGTTATCCGGCAAATACAAATCAAAAGAAGACATGCCGGAAGGAAGCCGTGCAGCGAAAGGGGAAGCACTCATACAAAAATATTTCACTGATGAGAATTTTGAACGGGTGGCCCAATACCGGAAAATGGCGCAAGAATATGATGTCAATATGTCGCAATTTTCTCTTTCCTGGATATTGAATCAGCCTGCAGTCACGACTGCACTTGTCGGAGCCAGTAAACCTCATCATGTAACAGATGCCATCCAAATAGCTGATTGGAAATGGATCGATGAATTGAGAGAACAAGTAAACAGGATATAAGCTGCGATTCTTCACGGACAAAGATAGGAGGGCCTTATGGCAAAAGAACTGGGTGTTGACATTGGCGGAACGAAAATCCGCATAGCGATTGTCGAACAGGATGGCCGCTTGTCTTTTGATAAAAAAATACCAACAGAATTGCCGCTGTATCCTTATTTGGAACAGCAATTGCTGGGAGTTCTGGCAGATCACCCGGAGATTGAAGCGATTGGCATCGGAACCCACGGGTTTATCGATCCGGTAAAAGGATATGTCATCTATGCGACCGAAACGCTTCCAGGATGGACCGGCACACCGGTCAAGAGGTTATTGGAGAAAGCTACCGGCAGGCGTGTTGAAGTGGACAATGATGCAAATTGCGCGGCACTTGCAGAAGCAAAATTTGGTGCGGCGAAGGGTTACAGCAGGATTGTCTGCCTGACTCTTGGAACCGGTCTTGGAGGGGGCATCTTATGGGACGGCAAGCTGTTGAATGGAGGCCCCCACGGAGGAGCTGCGGAAATCGGCCATATGATCCTGCATCCCGGTGGAGTCCGGTGTACGTGCGGGCGAAGAGGATGCTTCGAACAATATCTTTCAGGAACAGCGCTCAAGAGAAAGATATGGGAGGCGGAATTGAAGATTTCACCGCAGCAACTATTTGAATCCGCTCAGTCTGACAAGCAGGCTGCCCGAATTTCAGATGAATTCACAACTGATTTGGCCGTTGCCATCAGTACGCTGCAAGCTGCTTTTGACATGGAAGTGCTGGTAATCGGCGGGGGCGTATCAGATTCGGCGCCGTTATGGATTGATCAGATGACAGAGAAGCTGAAAGGCTTACAGCTGCATCCCTTGGACATCAGAATAGCGCATTTCGGAAATGAAGCAGGTGTGCTGGGAGCTGCATTACTGGTTCAGGACAACGGTTAAACCGCTTTTGCGGGGAGGGGAAAGCGATGAAGAGAACGTGGTGGAAAGAAGCGGTGGTATATCAAGTGTATCCACGCAGTTTCTATGATACTGACGGGGATGGCCTCGGTGACTTGAAAGGTGTATTTGACAAGCTGGATTACCTGGAAGAGCTTGGCGTCGATATTATCTGGTTGAGTCCGATGTACAAATCCCCCAATGTCGACAACGGTTATGACGTCAGTGATTATTATGACATCATGGAAGAAATGGGAACCATGGAGGATTTCGATCGGCTATTGGAAGAAGTTCATGCGCGCGGCATGAAAATGATTCTGGATCTGGTGCTGAATCACACGAGTGACCAGCATCCCTGGTTTATCGAATCACGATCGTCCCGTGGCAGTGAAAAAAGAGACTGGTACGTGTGGCGTGACGAACCGACCAACTGGGAAAGCATTTTCAGTGGTCCTGCCTGGACTTATGAGGAAAAGACCGGCCAGTACTACCTTCACCTTTACGCTGAGGCGCAGCCTGATTTGAATTGGGAAAATCCGGAGGTGCGGCAAGCTTTATACGAAATGATCAATTGGTGGAGTGACAAAGGTGTGGATGGCTACCGTGTGGATGCCATCAGCCACATTAAAAAAGATTATTCGGACATGCCAAACCCAGAAGGCAAGGAATATGTGCCGGCCTGGGAGAAAATGACGGATGTGGAAGGAATCCATGACTTCCTGGCTGAAATGAAAGAACAGACGTTTTCGAAGTATGATTTGATGACGGTCGGGGAAGCGAACGGCGTGACGCCTGAAGAGATTGATGAATGGATCAGCGAAGAAAACGGCAAGCTTGATATGGTGTTCCAGTTTCAGACATGGTATTTACGGAAACCTGACGAAGAAAGCGGTGTTAACGTAACGGCGTTGAAAGAGATTCTGACACGCTGGCAAAAAGAAGCACAGGATGTCGGCTGGAATGCTTTGTATGTTGAAAATCATGACCGCTCCCGGATCGTCTCCACTTGGGGAGACGATGGCAGGTACTGGAGGGAAAGTGCCCTGGCTATTGCTTTCACCTATTTTTTCATGCAGGGCACTCCATTTATCTACCAGGGGCAGGAAATCGGCATGACGAATGTGGATTTCGACACGATCGATTTTTATGATGACATCAAAACCTTGAATCTGTACCGCTACAAACGGGCGGAAGGGCTGTCGCATGAAGCCGTGATGAAAATGGTCAAAAAAAGCGGTCGGGATCATTCGCGTACTCCAATGCAGTGGACCGACGGGGAAAATGCCGGTTTCTCAACAGGCAGTCCCTGGCTTGAAGTCAATCCCAATTACAAATGGATCAATGTCGAGAACCAGAAAAATGATCCGCAGTCCATTTTTTCATTCTACAAAAAAATGATTGCCCTGAGAAAAGAAAAAGAGGTCCTGATTTACGGCACGTATGAATTGGAAGAAGTGGGCTGTCCATCGGTATACGCCTATGTACGGGAAGATTCAAATGAAAAGCTGCTGATCATTTCCAATTTAAGCGGGGAACCGTGTATTTGGAATGCTCCCCGAAACGCTGATCTGTTGCTTGGCAATTACGAGACTGTCAATCATGTGGAACTGCAGCCATTCGAAGCGCGTGTATATCAATTGAGAATATGAAAGTGAAAATGTATCCTCGCTCGTTTATGAACGCAGAGAAAGAAAAGGATAGACTTGGGATGGACAGACAAAAAGTCTGTTGCTGAACTGCTTTTCCATTGTAAACTGCAGAAACCAATGGAGAAGCAGGATCTATCCGGCGCGGACAATCCGGGAAACAGAAAAAGATTTGAAAAGGAGAGTATGAAATGTACTATAAACGGCAGTATGTTTTTCAGGAGGGCAAGCCGGTTGAGGCTGTCGTGAGGAACTATGGACGGGAAGACTTCAAGGAATTGATCACTATTCAGCAGGAGAGTTTCCCTCCCCCTTTTCCGTCCGACCTGTGGTGGAACGAAGAACAGCTGACCAATCACGTGGAACGTTATCCCGAAGGGGCATTATGCGTCGAAGTAGAAGGTGAAATGGCCGGGTCCATTACAGGCTTGTTGGTCGACTTCGATCCTGTAAAGCCGGAACATACATGGGAAGAAATAACGGCAAACGGTTATATCCATACTCATCGACCGGAAGGCAAAACTTTATACATAGTGGATGTTTGCATCAAGCCCGAATTCCGTGCATTGAATTTAGGTAAGTTATTGATGCAGGGCATGTATGACCGGGTCATACATGATGGTTTGGAACGGGTTCTGGGAGGAGGACGGATGCCGGGATACCACCGCCACGCAGAGAAACTGAGTCCACAACAGTATATTGAAAAAGTCATTGCCGGAGAATTGAAAGACCCCGTTATCTCATTTCTTCTGCGCACAGGACGTACTCCGGTGACTTTGATTGGCAACTACCTGGAAGACGAAGAGTCCCATAACTTCGCCTTATTAATGGAATGGAAAAATCCGTTCAAGGGCTAGGCGCCTTCTTTCGGTCAGGAAAAGAACCAGGAGAAATTATGACAGTTAACTGAACAGTATGTTTCAATCTTCGTGACATCAAGGAATGGCGGGAGGGAACGGCAGTGACAGGAAAATTGGAGATGAGGGATATCTGGCAGGCCAAAAAGCGGATTGCCCCTATTGTGGACAAAACGCCTTTGATAGAATCGCCGATATTGTCTGAGAAAATTGGAAGAAAAGTTTATTTAAAGCTGGAAACTGTCCATGATATCGGTGCTTTCAAAATACGGGGCGCAGCCAATAAAATACTCAGTTTGACGGAAGAGGAGAAGGTCCGGGGCGTTACCACCTATTCGACCGGTAACCACGGCATGGCCGTGGCGTTTGTGGCGAAACAATTGGGCATCAAAGCGGTTGTCTGCATCTCAAACCGTGTCCCATCAGCGAAAGTGGCTTCTTTGAAAAGTTATGGAGCAAGAATTGAAGTTGTGGGAGAAAGCCAGGACGCGGCAGGGGTACGTTGCTATGAATTGCAGGAAACGGAAGGGATGACTGTCATCGAACCATTTGACGACCCGGACGTGATAGCTGGCCAGGGAACAATCGGGCTTGAATTACTGGAAGAGTTGCCTACTGTGACGGATGTCGTTGTGCCATTGTCGGGCGGGGGATTAGTTTCAGGAATTGGATTGGCAGTGAAATCGAATAATCCGTCCATTCAAGTGACAGGTGTTTCGATGGAGAAGTCGGCTGTCATGTATGAGAGCTTGAAAGCCGGAAAGCCAGTGGAGATGGAGGAAACCGAAACTTTGGCGGACAGCCTTCTCGGTGGAATCGGACTTGCAAACCGCTATACATTCGATATGTGCAGCCGCTATATGGATCATACCTTGCTGATTCCGGAACAAGACATTGCGTTCGCGATGGCCTACATGGTCCATCATCACCGGCTTATTATGGAAGGGGCCGCATCGACGGGTATTGCTGCGGTGTTGGGGAACAAACTCCAGGAGCAAAAAGGAGACGTGGCAATTATCATCAGTGGACACAACGTTGACTTTTCGGTGTTACTGCAAGTGATGGAGCAATATAAAGCTGAAAATGGGCTGTAACCGCTTTGCTTTCTGCTTTTCTTCTCCTCTCAAGCAGAGACGAATGTTATAATGGACGCAAATTATCCAGAATATAGTTGAATGATGTTTGGGGGGATGGCATGAGTCTGTCAATGGAGGATGTATTGCAATATGAGATATTAAAGAATGTGCGGGTGGTGGCAGGAAAGGAATTCCTTAGTGATCGACCGGTTCAATGGGTGTCTGTCATCGAAATGCCTGTCGAAAATTTTGTCCGTAAAAACGAACTCGTATTGACGACGGCAATCGGGTGCCGTCACGATGTAGAGGCATTCCGTTCGTTTGTGTCGGATGTGATCAATTCCGAGGCCTCGGCATTGATGATCGCTGTAGGAAGGCACGTGTATGATATTCCGAAAGAGGTTATCGAGCTGGCGGAAGCAAATGATTTTATCCTGATTGAAATTCCATGGGAAACACGTTTCGCCACCATCATAGAAGCGGTGATGAAAGATATTAACGACATTCATCATAAAGACCGGACCAAATCGGAAAAAGCACAGCAAGAGCTGCTGATGCTGATTTTGAATAATTCCGAGTTGAAAACCATTTCGAAGTATATCCAGCGGCATATCGGTTTTCCAATTGTTATTACTGATCGGAGAGGCTCCATCCAGGAAACCAACGGCCATTCTCATGCATTTATCGATAAGTGGCAGAATTATGTGCTGGAAGGCATTGTCCCTTTATCAAAGGAACAGCATATAGCGAGCCAGGATCCCATGGCGCAAAAATTACGGGTTGTCGATACAGCTGATCACAAGCTGCTGCAAATTCCGATTTTCCAGGCAATTGGCGGTCCTCAAGGCTATATATTCGTCATCCTGCCGGCTGATATATCGATCGAGTCGTATTTGACAGTATACCGGATGAATGTACTGGAACATGCGGCGACAACGATTTCTCTTTGGTTATCAAGACAAAATGCCATCGAAGCGACGAAAATCAGTATGCGGAGTGATTTTGTCCATGAACTGGCCAAAGGCAGTTTCACTACTGCAGACGAAGCGAATTCAAGGGCCAAAATGCTTGGGTATGACTTGCAGTTGCCGTACACCTGCATCATCGGTTATCCCGAAAACTTCAAAGAACTGTTTGAGAAGCGGAAACGGGAGTATGATTCCTTTACACAATGGACTGAGAGTATGGTGCGTTATATCGAAGAGGAAATTCTGTATGCAGCAAAATCATTGAAAAGGGAAATCATGTTTACTTATCAAGGGGAAAATTTGCTGATTTATTTGGAAAAACCACCGGTTGCTGAACACGAAAATAAACTCAACTTCCTGGATCTTGTTGACCGGCGGCTGAGAAATCTGTTGCCGGAAGTTGTCATTTCCTGGGGAATCGGGGACTATGTTGAAGGATTCCAGGGCTTGGCTCAAAGTTACCAGCATGCATTGCTGGCACTCAGTATTGGCAGGCGGAAAAAAGGCAAGGGTCAGCGGACATTATATGAAAACACACGGGTTGACCGTATCCTGCTGACGTTGACGAAAAACGAAGAAATGAAAGATATCATCACATCGACGATTGAACCGCTGGTCCGTTATGACGAGCAGCGGCAGATGGATTTGATCGGTACATTCATTGCATACAATCAGTACCACGGCAATGTCAGCCAAACATCAAGAGCTCTGAATCTGCATCGGCAATCGCTTCTTTACCGGCTCCGTAAAATCGAATCATTGACGGGATTGTCCTTGGTGGATCCCGATGATTTATTTTTACTGGATTTGAGCATCAAAACCTGGAAAATTGGTATGTCAGGGAACGCCAACTGACCCAGAAAATAAGAAACCGTCATGAAACTGGTGAGTACCGGTCTTCACGACGGTTTTTCGTTTGGGAATTATTAGACTTTTTAGATATTTTGTCTAAAATCATTTTTATTCTTCATACAGAATAACGGATGAAAGTTTAAAAGCTGAAGGACTACAATACAAGTACGGATCAAGTATTCCGAAAATTTGAAAAGTAATCAAGGAGGGAAATTGTCCATGTCATTTGGAACGAAAGAATACCAGGAAAGAATCCGGAAAACGAAAGAACGGATGGCTTCAAAAGGAATCGAAGTACTGCTTATCACGAATCCTTCGAACATGAATTATTTATCGGGATACGATGGATGGTCTTTCTATGTTCATCAAATGCTGATTGTCATCGACGATGAAGACCAGCCGATTTGGGTGGGCCGGACAATGGATGCGAATGCAGCGAAACTTACCACGTGGCTTTACCATGACAATATTATTCCCTATCCCGATTACTATGTTCAATCCGATACATTGCATCCAATGAGCTTTATCGCCGATGTGCTGAAACAGATTGGCCAGGACAAGCGGTCTGTCGGTGTAGAAATGGAGAATTACTATTTTACGGCACGCTGCTATGAGGAATTGAAAAAAGGGTTGCCCAACGCCGATTTCAAAGATGCTTCAACTCTGGTGAATTGGGTTCGGCTCATAAAATCAGATCAGGAAATCGACTATATGAAAATTGCCGGCACATTTGCTGAAAAAGCGATGATGGATGGCATCAACCTGATCGGCGAAGGCGTCCGGGAGTGCGATGTGGCGGCAAAAATCCTTCATTCCCAAGTTACTGGCACAGCGGAGCATGGCGGAGATTATCCGGCCATCATGCCTTTGCTTCCTTCAGGAGAAAAGACTTCCACTCCACACCTGACTTGGACAGACCAGCGCTATAAATTCGGAGAAACGGTCATATTGGAGTTGGCAGGCTGCTACCGCCGTTACCATGCGCCTCTTGCACGTACGGTGAATATCGGGCGGCCGAGCGACACGTTAAAGGCACTTGCCGATATTACGGTCGAAGGCTTGAATGCCTGCCTGGATATGATAAAGCCGGGCATTGCGTTGGAAGAAGTGGAAGAAACATGGAGAAAGACAATTGAGAGAAGCGGCCATGTAAAAGAGTCGCGGCTCGGATATCCGATCGGTTTGAGCTATCCCCCTGATTGGGGCGAACACACAGCGAGCATCCGCAAAGGGGACAAAACCATTCTGCAGCCGAATATGGCTTTCCATATGATCCCGGGCATGTGGTTCGACAGTTCCGGATTCGAAGTAAGCGAATCGTTCTATATTACAGAGACAGGATGCGAGACGTTTGCCAAACTGCCGAGGGAATTGTTCATCAAAGACGGGGCTTTAGTTGACTATTAGATGGTGTCTCAGGAGGTGCAGCAAATCGTGCTGGTTTTTACAGAACAGGAACTTCAGAAATTCGTGAAGCTGAACGGCGACTCTGTTGCTGTCATCGAAGAGGCTTTCACTGTGTTGGCAAGCGGCAACGCCATTATGCCGCCGATCATGAGAGTGGACATCGATGACCACAATGGTGAAGTGGACATCAAATCCGCCTATGTAAAAGGGAAAGACATGTTTGCCATCAAAGTGTCATCAGGGTTTTTTGATAACTATAAACTCGGCTTGCCGAGCGGCAGCGGCCTGATGATGCTGATCAGTACGCAGACAGGGATTCCGCAGGCACTGCTTTTGGATAATGGATACTTGACTGAAGTCCGGACCGCTGCTGCGGGAGCGGTGGTGGCAAAGCACCTGGCCCGCGATAAAGTCGAAACAGTCGGCGTCATCGGTGCAGGAAGCCAGGCCCGCCTCCAGATAAAAGCAGTGGCCCTTGTCAGGAATTTCAGCAAACTGCTTGTCTATGCCAGGTCAGCTGAGCGGGCCCGCAACTACGCAGAAGAAATGGCAGCACAATTGAATATAGAAGTACAAGTAATGGAAAGCGCTGAACAAGTGGTCCGCAACAGCGATTTGGTGGTGACCACGACCCCTGCAAAAGAACCGCTTGTCAAAGCGGAATGGCTGCATCCGGGCCTTCACATTACAGCGATGGGCTCTGATGCGGAATCAAAACAAGAGCTGGAAGCCGAAGTGCTGGTGATTGCCGACAAAGTTGTCTGCGACACGAAAGCACAATGTGCGCGGCTCGGTGAATTGCATCATGCGCTGGAAAGCGGCTTGCTGAAGGACGATACAGCGGTCATTGAGCTTGGGGACATTACCTCGGGACGCGCCAGAGGCAGAGATGACGATCGCCAAATTACAATATGCGATTTGACCGGAACGGGTGTCCAGGACACCGCAATCGCTTTGTTTGCACACAAGGAAATGACGGAACGGAATATCGGGATGGAAATCGGAAACAACCAGGCTTTTTCAAAAAACTAAGAGGAGTGGTCTTATGACACATAAAAACATACAAACAGGAACAAAAGCGGTATGGGCAGGAGAAAAAGAATATCTGGTGCACGGTGCTTCCCAAGTGCCAGTAGTGTTGAGCGTCGCTTACACATACGACGACATGGACGAATGGTATGACGTTGCAACCGGCAAGAAAAAAGGGCATATTTACGGCCGCAACACCAACCCGACAGTCCAGGCGTTCGAAGACAAGGTGAAGATTCTTGAAGGGGCAGAAGCTGCCACAAGTTTTTCCACAGGAATGGCAGCCATCAGCAACACGTTAGCGACTTTCCTATTGCCGGGCGATCGGATTGTTTCAGTAAAAGATACGTACGGCGGCACTAACAAAATCTTTACGGAATTCCTTCCGCGCCAAAACATCGAAGTGTCACTGGCTGAAACAGGGAATCACGAAGCAATTGAAGAGGAAGTGGCAAAAGGTTGTAAAATCCTTTACCTGGAAACACCGACCAACCCGACAGTTAAAATTACTGATATTGAACGAATGGCAAAAGCCGGACACGAAGCAGGAGCTCTCGTCATCATTGACAATACATTCGGCACACCGATCAATCAAAATCCGCTGGCGCTTGGAGTGGATCTGGTCATCCATAGTGCTACGAAATTCCTTGGCGGGCACGCAGATGCGCTTGGCGGTGTACTGGTCGGATCTCATGAGTTGGTTGAGCAGGTTTACCATTACCGTGAAATCAATGGCGCTACTATGGATCCAATGGCAGCTTATTTAACTTTGCGCGGGATGAAAACACTCCATCTCCGCGTCCGTGAACAAGGCAAAAACGCAATGGCGCTTGCCAAATACCTGCAGACAAAAGAACTGGTGGAAGACGTATTTTATCCAGGACTTGAAACGCATCCGAATCATGATATCGCCAAAAAACAAATGAAAGATTTCGGCGGTATGCTGAGTTTTGCAGTAAAAGGAGGAGTTGACACTGTCCGGGATCTTTTGCCGAAGCTGCAGTACGTCAACCGTGCAGCGAACCTGGGTGCAGTTGAAACGACGGTCGGGCCTGCCCGTACAACAAGCCATGTGGAATGTACACCGGAAGAGCGGGCTGCAATGGGCATTCCGGAAGGATTGATCCGTGTGTCATGTGGCATCGAAGACATCGAAGACATCATTGCCGATTTTGAACAGGCGTTCAAGCATGTCGAAAGCGCTTTGAAGGTGTAATGAGACCAAGAGTTGAGGTGAATGCAGGTAATGTCAAAAGTCCATCCTTTAGTCGGACAGGCCAACAGCTTGTCCAGTAAGCTGGTTGAATGGCGTCGTGCATTTCATCAATATCCCGAACTCAGCTTTCAGGAGTTCGGGACTTCCCGATATATTGCGGAAGTTCTGAAACAAATCGACGGCATGGAAGTGGAAACAGGACTGGGGCTATCGACCAGTGTAGTCGGTACATTGAAGGCCGGGAAAGGTCCGACCATTGCTATACGGGCCGATATTGATGCTTTGCCGATGCAGGAACAGAACGAATGCGATTATCGTTCGAGTAATGATGGTGTCATGCATGCTTGTGGCCATGACGCGCATTCCGCTATATTGCTCGGCGTGGCTCAATTGCTGGGGGAATATTTTGAAAAAGATCAACTGCGCGGGACGGTGAAATTCATCTTCCAGCCTGCTGAGGAAACCATTGATGAAGAAGGGCTCTCAGGTTCTCCTTACCTGATTCAAGCCGGGGTTTATGATGGAGTGGATGTGGCGCTTGCTCTCCATATGTGCCCATGGCTGCCAGTCGGTGATGCGCAAATAAGCGATGGCTACAGCATGGCAAATACAGACGTTTTTCAAGGTGTTATAAAAGGTACCGGTGGACACGGAGCTTATCCGGAACTCGGGACAGACCCGACTTGGATGCTCGGGCCGGTATTGCAGGCGTTACATGGAATCGTGGCGAGAAAGGTATCAGCTCTGGAGCCGGCTGTCATCAGCATCGGCCAAATCCATGCAGGAACAGCAAGCAATATCATACCGACGGAAGTGCAGATCGAAGGCACTATTCGCAGTTATTCAGCAGAAGTCCGTGACTTGCTGGCATTGGAAATAGAAAATGCATTTTCGATTGTGGAAAATCTTGGCGGCGAATTTATGCTAAACATTCAAAGAGGTGAGCCGGCACTGATTAACAGTCCGGCCATCAACGGATTGTTTACGAAAACAATCGATGAGGTTTACCCGGATATGCGGATCGTCCGCCGCCCGTTTGGAATGGGGGGCGAAGATTTTGGATATGTCACTCAGAAAATTCCGGGATCAATGTTTTTTTTAGGCTGTGCGCCTGACGATGGAACACAACGGGATTTGCACACACCCAATTTTGACATTAATGAAAATTGCTTGCCGATCGGAACAGCAATTCTCGCTCAAACCGCAATCAATTTTCTGACATACGAAATTCATTCACCAAATAAAGAAAAGTTAGAGGTGGAAAATCATGGTTCATAAACTGGCGTTCATCGGATTTGGCGTAGTGGGTCAAGGGTTGGCTGAAATTCTTCGCGATAAAAAAGAAGCTTTAAAAAAAGGAGAAGAATTTGAAGCGGAAGTTGTCGCTATTTCAGATTTGATGAAAGGTTCGATTTATCATCCGAACGGACTCGATATTGATACAGCGTTAAACGTTCTAAAAGAAACGGGGAATCTGGAAAATTACCCGCACACTCCAGGCCTGGTGACAGGATGGGACAGTTTGACAACCATTCGTAAAACAAATGCGGATACAATCATCGAAGTGTCTTTCACGGACGTCAAAACCGGACAACCGGCGATCGACCATTGCAAAACGGCGTTTGAAACTGGCAAGAATGTCGTGATGACAAACAAAGGTCCTGTGGCTCTGGCTTACAGGGAACTCGCGGAACTCGCTGACAAGCATGGAGTGCACTGGGGATTTGAAGGGACGGTCATGAGTGGAACGCCGGCACTCCGTATGCCGGTTGCAACATTAGCCGGAAACGACATCACGGAAATCCGTGGAATCCTGAATGGGACGACCAACTATATCCTGACGAAAATGGAAACAGAAGGCATCTTGTATGAAGAAGCTTTGAAGCAGGCACAGAAACTCGGCTATGCAGAAGCTGATCCAACAAGTGACGTGGAAGGTTATGATGCGCGGTATAAAATCGTCATTCTGGCGAATTATGTGATGAAAATCCCTTTAACGGTAGAAGAAGTATTCTGTAAAGGAATTACGGATATCACACTCCAAGACATTGAAGAAGCGAAAAGGGAAGGGAAAAGGTGGAAGCTATTGGCAAAAGCCCGTAAAGAAGGAGATAAAGTGATTGCTTCCATCGCTCCGGAAAAAGTCGATCTGGCGGATTCGCTCGCTTCTGTTCACGGTGCCATCAATGCAATCACGTACGAGACGGATTTATTGGGTCCAGTTACGTTGAGCGGTGCGGGGGCGGGAAAAGTCGAAACCGGTTTTTCCTTATTGATCGACCTGATCACCATTTCCCGTGAAAAAAAGGCAGTAAAACTATCCTGAAGCAAAGGCGGTAATCGTATGACTACTCATCTCAAAGGCCAAAAGATGTTTCTTGCAGGACAATGGGTCAACAGCGAACGGGTTATTGAAGTTCGTGACCCTCAAGACAACAGCATCATCGGTACAGTACCTGCTGCAACAGCCGAAGATATGCTCGAATGCATCGAGCAGGCGAAGCAGGGTGCGAAAATTGCAGCTGCCATGCCTGTGCACCAACGAATGAAAGTAATCTACGCTGCTGCCGATTATATTGAGCAGAACAGCGAGAAATATGCCCGGACGATTGCATCTGAAAGCAGCAAAACGATTCGTGAATCCAGAAAGGAAGTCGGCCGGGCCATTCAGACATTGCGCATCAGTGCTGAAGAAGCACGCCGCATCCATGGCGAAACGATTCCTTTTGACCAATCGCCCGGCAGCGAGAACCGTGTCGGCTATTTCTACCGCTTTCCGATTGGCATCATCGGTGCCATTACGCCTTTCAATGATCCGCTTAACCTGGTGGCGCACAAAATCGGACCGGCAATCGCTTCGGGCAATGCAATCATCGTGAAGCCGGCCACGGTGACACCGCTCAGTGCGCTGCTTTTGGCAGAAGCGTTTGCAGAAGCCGGCCTGCCTTCAAAGGTGTTGTCCGTCATTACGGGACACGGCCGTGAAATCGGCGATGCATTGGTCACACATCCCGCAGTGCGGATGATTACGTTCACCGGCGGCTTGGAAGCAGGCGAAGAAATCATGCGCAAAGCCGGCTTGAAAAAAATCGGCATGGAGCTCGGTTCCAATTCACCGGTCATTGTGCTGCCGGATGCTGATTTGGACGATGCCGTCGATTCCAGCGTTTCAGGGGCATTTTGGGCAGCCGGGCAAAACTGTCTCGGTGTTCAACGGATTTATATTCAGCAAAGTGTCTTCCATTTATTTATGGAAAAATTCATCGAGCAGGCCGCAGGCTATCTCGTTGGAGATAAACAGTCAGAACTGACTGATATGGGACCGTTGATTACTGAAAAAGAAGCCGTAAGAGTAGAGAATCTGGTCAATGAAGCGATTGAAAAAGGGGCTTCCTTACTGACCGGGGGAGAACGCACCGGGGCCTTTTATGCTCCAACCGTTTTAACGGATGTACCCGAAGATTGCACGTTGGCGACAGAAGAGATTTTCGGGCCGGTTGTGCTGCTGTACTCCGTCACCGATCTGGACGAAGCCATCGAGTTATCCAACGGAGTGGAGTACGGACTGCAGGCCGGAATCTTCACCAAAGACATCGATCAGGCGCATAAAGCGATTGCGAAAATGGATGTCGGCGGCATCATGATCAATGACAGCAGCGATTATCGAATTGATGCCATGCCGTTTGGCGGTGTCAAACAATCAGGACTAGGAAGGGAAGGCATCAAGTTTTCCATCCAGGAAATGACGGAGCCGAAAGTCGTTTGCTTTAAATTATCCGGCCAGTAAAGCATGGAAGCCAGCGTAGAATAATTGCTTGTTGATTTTAACGGAGAAGGGGACATCTATATGGAGAATAACCCGAAACGTGTATCTTATAACAATAAAACTTTTAAAGTTTCAGCGCTGTTTATCGCGTTGTTCACTATCTGGGGCGCGTTGTCCCCCGGCACTCTTTCAACCTATGCTTCTGCTGTTTTCGCCTTTACGAGCAATGGTTTCGGGTGGTTCTACCTTGTCAGTGTGGCAGCTTTCGTTTTGTTTTGCTTGTACCTGGCAATCAGCAAATACGGCAATATCCGCCTCGGAAAAGACCATGAAAAAGCGGAGTTTTCATTTTTTACCTGGATCAGTATGCTGTTCAGTGCCGGGTTTGGAGTGGGGATTGTATTTTGGGGTGTTGCAGAGCCATTGACTCATTTCGCCACTCCTCCTGTAGCAGGGATGGAGCCTCAAACTGCGGACGCAGCAAGAACGGCCATGCATTATTCATTTTTCAATTGGGGCATCCATCAATGGTCCGTCTTTGCAGTTGTCGGTCTGGCTCTCTCTTATTTTCAATATCGTCACAATCGCAAAGGAACAATCAGCGAAACCATTACAGATGTCTTACCGAAAAAAGGCAGAAGCCGCTTGAAATTTTCGATTGCTGTGCTTGCCATTATTGCCACAATCATTGGAGTATCCACTTCGATCGGCATGGGCGTGATGCAGATTGGCGGGGGATTGAATTATGTCTTTGATGTTCCGAACAATGCAGCTGTGCAGGTTGGCATCGTTGCTGCCATCATGGTGCTGTACTTAATCTCCGCGACAACCGGAATTGATAAAGGGATCAAGATTCTTAGTCTGACCAATATGTTGCTTGTGCTTACGCTGATGGTTTTCTTCCTGTTCAGAGGTCCGACAACTTTTATCGTGGAAAGTTTTATCGTGGGATTGGGTGATTATTTTCAGAATTTTATCGGAATGAGCTTCTTTTTGACGCCGTATACAGGAGAGTCATGGGTCAATGATTGGACAGTTTTTTATTGGGCCTGGGTCATTGCCTGGTCGCCATTTGTCGGTTCTTTTGTTGCCCGGGTTTCAAGAGGCAGAACAATTCGTGAATTCGTGCTCGGCGTCATGATCGTACCGCCTGTCATCGGCTTTGTCTGGATGGCAATCTTCGGAGGAACGGGTCTGTATCTGGATTTATTCAAAGAAAAAGCTTTGTCCGTAGCAGTTTCTCAGGACGTAACCACCGCTATATTCGTATTACTGCAGGAATTTCCTTTTTATACTTTCTTATCGGTGATCATGCTTTTGTTGATTGTCATCTTTCTTGTCACATCTGCCGATTCGGCGGTATTCGTACTAGGGATGATGTCTACAGACGGAGATTTGAACCCGTCGACAGGAGTGAAAGTCATTTGGGGTGTCCTGATGGCGGGAATTACATCAGTGCTTATCGTTAGCAGTGGATTGAAAGGCCTTCAGACGGCTTCCTTGGTGGCAGCGCTTCCGTTTACGCTGATATTGATTTTGATGAGCGTATCGCTGTTTAAATCTTTGCAGAAAGAAACAGCGGACGCCAAACAGGAACAGGAACAACCACAGGCGGAATCAGCTTTTCCTTTGAAAGTTGATCCGGCTCCTTTAAACAAAGAATCCTGAGACAGAAAGTGGCGGCGGAATTTCCAGTCGCCATTTTTTGTATGGCTGGACGAAATTATCAGCCTTTCCGGTCACTTGGCCGGTAAAAGAAGTTTGTTTCCCGAACAGGGTGAAGAACAGAAGTGAAACCGATTACATATGAAAGTTCTTTAACAGCCTGAAGAATTTGATGAAATAAATTTTTTTATTCATTGAATTCTGATAAATCTGTTCTATAATAATAGAAAAGAAAGGATAGGATACCTTATGACAAAAGATTTGCGCATCAACAGTAAAGTTTTCAGCGAAGGGGCGATGAAGGCGCCGAACCGGGCGATGCTTCGTTCAGTGGGGGTAACCGACGAGGATTTTAAAAAGCCGATGATCGGTGTGGCAAGTACGTGGAGTGAAGTGACTCCGTGCAATATACATATTCATGATTTAGCAGTCAGTGCGAAAAAAGGGGCAAGAGAAGCGGGAGGCGTACCGTTCATCTTTAATACCATCACCGTTTCTGACGGAATTTCCATGGGAACAGAAGGCATGAAGTATTCACTTTCGAGTCGTGACCTTATTGCAGATTCGATTGAAACCGTAGTAGGTGCAGAAAGCCTGGATGGATTAGTGGCAATCGGTGGATGCGATAAAAACATCCCCGGCTGTTTGATTTCCATTGCCAATTCAGAAGTGCCGGCTGTCTTCGTTTACGGTGGGACTATTGCTCCCGGTGTCCACAATGGCCAAAACATCGACATCGTTTCTGTGTTTGAAGGAGTGGGGCAACACAATAATGGCGCTATCAATGATGATACGCTCCGTAAAATCGAATGCGGCGCTTGCCCTGGAGCCGGTTCATGCGGCGGCATGTACACAGCCAACACAATGGCGTCTGCAGCTGAAGCGATGGGAATGAGTTTGCCAGGCAGTTCTTCCAACCCGGCAGAGTCGGAAGAAAAGCTGGCTGACTGTGCCAATGCGGGCGCAGCAGTTTATAATTTGCTGGAGCAGGGGATTTACCCGAAAGATATCATGACAAAAGAAGCGTTCGAAAATGCCATCACGGTTGTTATGGCACTTGGTGGATCGACCAACGCCATCCTGCATTTGCTGGCGATTGCCCATGCGGCGGAAGTCGATTTGACGATTGACGACTTTAACCGGTTGCAAAAGAAAGTGCCGCATCTGGCTGATTTGAAACCGAGCGGACAATATGTCATGCAGGATCTTCACCGTGTCGGCGGAGTTCAGGCAGTCATGAAAATGCTGCTGGAAGCGGGATACTTGCATGGCGATTGCATGACGGTCACCGGCAAGACAGTGGCGGAAAACTTAAAAGACGCACCTACTTTGCAGGAAGGCCAAAAAGTTATCATGCCGTTTGACAATCCGAAGCGCAAAGACGGTCCATTGATTGTCTTGAAGGGGAACCTGTCTCCTAGAGGGGCGGTAGCCAAGGTGTCCGGCGTCAAAGTCAAGCGCCATACAGGCCCAGCACGCGTCTTTGATACAGAAAAAGAAGCGACAGCTGCAGTAATGGACAATAAAATCAATGACGGAGACGTTTTGGTGATTCGTTACGTAGGACCAAAAGGCGGTCCGGGAATGCCGGAAATGCTGTCGATTTCAGCCATCCTGGTCGGAAAAGGAATGGGCGAAACGGTAGCTCTTCTGACAGACGGCCGTTTCTCAGGCGGAACGCACGGCTTGGTCGTCGGGCATATTGCACCGGAAGCGCAGGTTGGCGGTCCAATCGCTTTATTGAAAGAAGGCGATATGGTCACGATTGACTCTGATACCCAGGAAATTTTCATGGATGTATCAGATGCGGAACTGGAAGAGCGTCGTCAAGCGTGGGTCGCACCACCGCTTCATAAAAAAGGCGCCCTTGGAAAATATGCACACAACGTCACCTGCTCTTCCAGAGGAGCCGTTACCGATTATTTAAACCGTCAGGAAGAAAAAGCGACTTCCCTGAATGTATAAGTTATAAGCCATTGGAAAAGGGATGCCCTCAAGTTGAGGACATCCCTTTGTTTTTTAAGGTAACATTTAATAGTTTTGACTCAATTTTTCAACCCGAAGATTCGGGGAATCATTTCCATTGAAAGGATTAACTTTCTGTGCCGCGGTCATTGTTCCACTGGAGGTTTTCTAACTTAAGCAACGTAAACCCTACCTTCTTTTACGTCCTTGCGATCCTGAAATCGCGCCAGTGTGAATAAGTATTCTCAAAAACATTACGTAGAATGCCAGATTATCAAAATCTACCAGCTACCTTATTTGTTAACTGAGTTATTATCGCATATTACAGTACTATTGTCAATGAAATGCACTGAGGGCTGAAAATTGCCTGTAAAAGCACAACTATAATGATATTTAAGTTGAACAAAAGAATTATCCTTTATCTAACGCTTCGACGCTGAGAGAAGTCACTAAAGAGATGGAGCAAAACAGCGAGGACGCCCAGGGGACCAAGCGAAGTGGTGAGATCCACTCGGGCGTTAAGCCCGAGTTAGCTCAGCGCGAGCCAAGAGTTGGCTGAAGCTTGCGAGGGCAACTCTTGGCGACGAAGCTAGCGAAGCGATGCAACGCCCTTTCATGTCTCGAAGCTAGCGAAGCGATGCAGAGACAGGAGCACGGGTTTTGGCAATAGGCAGCGCGACGTCCTGTCGCGCCTATTGCATGACCCACATCCTGTGGGCCCGCAAGCGGANAAGCGATGCAGAGACAGGAGCACGGGTTTTGGCAATAGGCAGCGCGACGTCCTGTCGCGCCTATTGCATGACCCACATCCTGTGGGCCCGCAAGCGGAGCTGTTTTGCGGAATATCGATTACTAAAGATTATTAGTTCAACTTATATAGAAGGTTTTTCAGCAGAAAATTTAGTGTATAATTATAGAAATTACGGTTTCTTGGAGAAGGAGATTTTTATGGGGAAATATTCAGATGACAGCTTGGCACTGCATACGGACTTATACCAGATCAATATGTCGGAGGCTTATTGGGCGGATGGCATGCATGAAAGAAAAGCAGTTTTTGAATTGTTCTTCCGAAAGCTTCCATTCGGCAATGGCTTTGCTGTTTTTGCAGGGCTGGAACGGATACTGGATTATTTAAAAGGTTTTCGGTTCACGGATTCAGATCTTGCTTATCTCAAAAATGAAGTCGGCTATGAAGACGATTTTCTCGCATATTTAAAGACGGTTCGTTTTACAGGTGATGTATACTCGGTAAAAGAAGGGGAGCTGGTTTTTCAGAACGAGCCGCTGATCCGTGTTGAAGCCCCGCTCGTAGAAGCGCAATTAATCGAAACAGCATTGCTCAATATCGTCAATTATCAGACCCTTATCGCAACAAAAGCAAGCCGCATCAAACAGATTGTTCAGGATGAAAGAGTGATGGAGTTTGGTACACGGCGTGCTCAGGAAATGGATGCAGCCATCTGGGGAACGCGGGCAGCATATATCGGCGGCCTGGAAGCGACAAGCAATGTCCGTGCCGGCAAAAAATTCGGTATTCCAGTAGCGGGGACCCATGCCCATTCGCTTGTGCAAGCCTACAAGAACGAGTATGAAGCATTTCATGCCTATGCAAAGCGGCACAGAGATTGCGTGTTTTTGGTCGATACATACGACACGTTGAAATCAGGCGTGCCAATTGCCATTCAAGTGGCAAAAGAACTGGGAGATAAGATCAACTTTCTGGGGATCCGTCTCGACAGCGGAGACATTGCTTTCCTGTCGAAAGAAGCACGCAAAATGCTGGATGCAGCCGGCTTTACAGAGACAGAAATCGTTGTTTCCAATGATTTGGATGAATATACGATTTTAAACCTGAAAGCACAAGGAGCCCGTGTCGACTCGTGGGGGATCGGGACAAAACTGATCACCGCATATGATCAACCGGCACTTGGTGCTGTCTACAAAATCGTGGCAATTGAAAATGAACACGGTGAAATGGAGGATACCATCAAAATCTCGGGGAATGCCGAGAAAGTGACGACTCCCGGATTGAAAAACGTTTACCGGATTATAGATAGGGAAAATGGAAAGTCAGAAGGTGATTACATTACCATGCAGGATGAAGATCCCGCTTCGGAAGATCACTTAAAGATGTTCCACCCGATTCATACTTTTGTCTCGAAGTTTGTCTCGAATTTTGATGCAGTAAACATCCACCAGCAGGTCATCAAAAAAGGCGAAGTGATCTATGAAAATCCGCCTTTGCCGGAAATTCAGAAATACGCATACAGCAATCTTGGGTTGCTTTGGGAAGAATACAAGCGATCACTGAATCCCGAAGAATATCCGGTCGATTTAAGCCAGAAATGCTGGGACAACAAAATGCGGAACATCCAGGAAGTAAAAGAAGCGATCACTGAACTAAAAGGTTAGGAGGAGTTCCATGACGACTTTACAACAACAAATTATCGAAGAATTGAAAGTTTCGCCGTCCATCGATCCCGCAGCAGAAATCGAACGGACGATTTCATTTTTAAAAGAGTATTTAGTGAAACATTCGTTTCTGAAAGGTTTTGTGCTGGGAATCTCAGGAGGGCAGGATTCCACGCTGGCCGGTAAATTGGCTCAGATGGCTGTAGACGAATTGAATGAAGAAACGGGTGAGCAAACATACGGTTTTTACGCGGTTCGTTTACCTTACGGCGAGCAATTTGATGAAGACGACGCGCAGGATGCACTGAAGTTCATCAATCCGACAAAAACCTACACAGTGAATATCAAAGGAGCTGTAGATGCCAGCGAACGGGCTTTGGCTGAGGCGGGGATTGCCCTGAGTGACTTTGTCAAAGGGAACGAAAAAGCCCGTGAACGGATGAAAGTGCAGTTTTCAATTGCGGCAATGGAAAATGCCGTAGTCATCGGAACGGATCATGCAGCAGAAGCCATCACCGGATTTTATACCAAATACGGAGATGGAGCAGCTGATATTACACCGCTGTTCCGTTTGAACAAACGGCAGGGCCGCGCCATGTTAAAAGAACTTGGCAGCCCCGAACATCTGTACACAAAAATCCCGACTGCCGATCTTGAAGCGGACAAGCCGGCGATTCCGGACGAAGTCGCCCTGGGGCTGACCTATGACATGATTGACGATTATCTGGAAGGCAAAGAAATACCAAAAGATTCGCAGGAGATATTGGAAGGGCATTATTTGCGCACACAGCACAAACGCCATCTGCCGGTCACGGTATTCGATGACTTCTGGAAAAAGTAAGACAAACGGGGCTTTTTAAAGCCCTGTTTTTCTTTTGGGCATAAATACCCTTTGCGCCGACAAAGTTGAGTTATGAACCGGAATTCGTTATTCTAATGATAAGAATCCGATAATTTCGAATGCTTTTTACATGCATTGAGGGGGAGATGGAATGGAAGCAAAAGACCAGTTGAATAAAGTGATTGACAATATAGAAAAAGTGATTATCGGTAAACGGGATATCGCCGAATTGAGCATCGTGGCCATGTTGTCACAAGGGCATGTTCTGCTGGAAGACGTGCCTGGAGTCGGGAAGACGATGCTGGTCAGAGCATTGGCAAAATCGGTGGGGGCAGATTTTAAACGCATTCAGTTTACTCCGGACCTGCTGCCATCTGATGTAATCGGTATCTCCATTTACAATCCGAAGGACATGGAATTCCATTTCAGGCCTGGCCCTATTATGGGCAACATTGTGTTGGCCGATGAAATCAACCGTACCTCCCCTAAAACGCAATCCTCACTGTTGGAAGCAATGGAAGAGGCTTCCGTGACCATTGACGGTGTCACCATGCAAATTCCGCAACCTTTCTTTGTGATGGCCACTCAGAACCCGATTGAGTATGAAGGAACGTACCCTTTGCCGGAAGCCCAGTTGGACCGTTTTCTGCTGAAAGTGAAAATGGGCTATCCGACGCCGAAAGAAGAAATGGAAGTATTGGCTCGCGTCCAGGCGGTTGCTCCCATTGAAGAGCTGCAGTCGGTCATCGAATTGGAAGAGCTCATAAAACTGCAGCAACAAGTGAAAACTGTCAAAGTGGACGAGACCATCCGCAATTATATAGTAGAACTGGCAAGAAAAACCCGTACTGATTCGTATGTCTACTTGGGGGTCAGCCCGCGTGGGTCCATCGCTTTGATGAGAGCCTGCCAGTCGTATGCGCTGTTAAAGGGGCGCGATTTCGTTACCCCGGACGATGTGCAGTATTTAGCGAAATTTGTTTTTGGCCATCGCATTATGCTGCGTTCGGAAGCCCGCTATGATGGCATTACCGCCGAAGAAATAACAGCCCGTATTTTGGCTAAAACCCGTGTGCCTGTTCAAAGGCTTGTAGGCCAATGAACAAGCTGAAAAGAATGATGGAGTTGTGGGGGAGGCTGCTTTTTGTATTGCTCCTCCTTGTTTTGACCTTTTCGTACGCCATGTTCCAGGGTGGATTTGTCAGTTGGTTCATCTTTTATATGGCATTGCCGTTTATTGTATATTCTTTATTGCTTACTTTTTATCCGCTGACCGACATACAACTGTTGAGAGATGTGCAGGCAACCCAGATTCGGAACGGCAATAAGTTCGCCGCTGCCGTGACTTTGCGGCGCAAGATCCCTTTTCCTTTGCTTTATACCATTGTGCAGGAACAGACGACTTCGCCTGCGTTGAGAAAACGTTTGGCAGGAAATCACCGGAACATGATCATACCGGGATTTAGAACCTCCTACAGATGGGAATACGAAATTGATGATATGCCAAGAGGTGAACATATCCTGGAAGGGGTGGAGGTGGAGATTGCCGATTTTTTCGGCTGGGTCAAAAAAAAGCGGCTTGTGCCGTTGCAGCAGACGGTTCTGGTTTATCCGAATACGGTTGAGATTCCGTACCGTCCGATGGAATCCAGATATGATCAAGGCGCGATGGCCGCACCCTTTACATTGGTTAAAGATACGACAATGGCCTCGGGATTAAGGGATTACCGGCCGGGAGATCGTGTATCCTGGATTCACTGGAAATCGTTTGCCAGGACCCAGACCATGCGGACCAAAGAGTTTGAGGACCGCCAGTCACAGGACCTTTTTTTACTGGACGACCGGACACCTTCAGAAAAGTTTGAACTCCAGGTTGAATTGGTGGCTTCCATCCTGCAATCAGTTGTCCGCTCGAATTCGAGTGTGGCTTATCTGTCGGTGGGTGAATCGCTGGATTATTTTCCGCTTATCCAAACAGAAGAAAACTTTCAGCGTGTCATGTACCATTTAGCCAAAGTCCAGCCGGATCTGACCCGCTCTTTCAATGAAATAAGCAACAAAAATCTTCAGGTCATCCAGGCTTCCACCCTATTGTATGTAACAAGTCGGCTGACCGTCGAAATGGTGGAAGCCATTCAACGAAACAGCCAGCGCCTGAGCAACTGCATGTGCCTGATCGTCATGAGAAAAGGTGAAAAGTTATCGGAAGAAGAGGCCACGGTCCATCAATTTGTCCGCTCAAAAGGAATTGTTGTCAGAACCATTTGGCCTGAAACTTTTGCCAGTGTCTTTACGGAGGTGGGGCGGTCGTGATGCCTGTTCGAAACAATAAAGTTTTTATGGCTTGTTTGTATATATTGGTCTTTTTTCTGTTGGCGGAATGGCTGACTCCCGTTGTTGTATTGACGAATACGGGGCACCGGCCACTCTTTTTGATTTTTATTGCTGTCGCTTTGCTGATGGCATTTTTAAAAGTGCCGTGGTGGATTTCGGGAACTGTCAAAATCCTCTATATTCTGTGGTTTATCGTTTATGTCTACACAGGGGCCGTCTTTTTCACTGGCGAATCACTGTCTTTCTTATGGGAGGACAGCAGGCAAAACTTCCAAGCCCTGGCTTCCCAGAACTGGGCGCAAACAACAGATGTCTTTCGGACTCTATTGTTTTTCACACTGCTGTGGATGGCTGTCTATCTGATTCATTACTGGGTGAATTACAGACTCAGCATATTCCTGTTTTACCTGCTGACGGTAGTGTTCATAGCGGTTTTGGATACATTCAGTCCTTATGCAGGGAACACGGCCATTATCCGGATCATGGTAATCGGCTTGTTATTGGCCGGGCTGCTGCATTTGGCCAGGTGGACGGAAAGCCACCGGATTGTTCTGCAGATGGAAAAACTGGCGGTATTCATCGTTCCACTGTTTGCTATGATTGCCGCTTCGGCAGCGATGGCTTTGTATTTGCCTAAAGCCGATCCGGTATGGCCGGATCCTGTACCTTTCATCACTTCGCTTTCAGGACAAGGGGGAAGTGGGGACGGGAGCGGAACAGCTTCTGTGGGAAGGATTGGATATGGCGTGGACGACACGCAATTAGGCGGTTCGTTCATCGGAGACAGCACGCCGGTTTTCAGAGCGGAAGTAGAGTCGGGCCAGTACTGGAAAATCGAGTCAAAAGATACCTATACGACAAAAGGTTGGATCTCGGCCGGTAACGTCGGCGAATCGATTGTCTACAGCAATGGCCAAACGGTGAATACCGGTTTTTCCCCGGGTACTCCGGAAGAAGCGGAAACAGCTCTGCTGGCCATGGATCAGGATTTCCCATTTGTCCTTTATCCATACGGCACTGAGTCATTTGTAACGGAACAGCCCCTCAATTACCAATACAACACGGCGATTCAGCGCTTTGAAACGTTTCGGGGAGGGGAAGTGGTCGAACCGGATGTGTATGAAGTTACGTTCAGTGAACCTTCTTACAGTTTAACGGCTCTGCGCAATACAACCATGGAGGATCTGGCCCGGTTGCCTGCTGAATTTGACCGTTATCGCCAGTTGCCCGCTGAGCTGCCGCAGCGTGTGAGGGATCTGGCGGAAGAAATAACGGAAAGCTCCACCAGTGTTTATGACAAAACCCGTGCCATTGAAAGTTATTTCAGCAACAACGGCTTTGAATACAGCAATACCGACATTCCGGTTCCTGCGGAAAATCAAGACTACGTCGATCAGTTTTTATTCGAAACAAAGCGGGGGTACTGTGATAATTATTCAACTTCGATGGTTGTCCTGCTCAGGGCGATCGATATTCCCGCACGCTGGGTAAAAGGTTTCAACCAAGGAGAGGAACTGAATACAAACGATGGGTTGACGGTATATCAGGTAACGAACAACAATGCCCATTCCTGGGTGGAAGCCTATATGCCGGGTGTCGGATGGATGCTTTTTGAGCCGACCATCGGCTTTACAGGCTCTGCATCCGTCGACTTCGATTTGGAAATTGATCCAACCGAGCCGGCTGATTCTGAGATGCCGGACAGTCCTCAACCTGAAATGCAGGAAGAAACAGAAGGTGACAGCACAGCTGCTGGCCAAAGCGGCCCTTCTCCAGGGGAGCGGGTGCTTCTGTTTATAAAAGAGAATCTGGGGAAATTGATATGGAGTTTGATCGGTGTCGGTACACTGATCCTGCTGCTGTATCGATACAGGCAGAAATGGATGCCAAAACTGCTGATTCCTTATTATCGGATACGCGGAGGCGGCAGTTCCTCGTTTGAAAAGGCATATTTGAGGTTGTTGAAGCAATTGGACTTGTACGGCATCAGACGGGCCGAGGGACAAACTTTGCGGTCGTATGCGTCTTATGTTGATTCGTTTTTCGGAACCAAGGATATGAGCCGATTGACGACAGCTTATGAGCAAGCCTTGTACGGAGGGGAAGCTGAAAACGTGAAATGGGTAGAGCTGCAGGAAAGTTGGGAAAATTTAATCAATCTTACAAGCGGTTGATTTTAAACAATGTACCTTGTACAATTGAGAAAATTATAAATACCAGGTGCCCTCATATATGTCCGGTGATATGGATCGGATGTCTCTACCAAGTCTCCGGAAATGACTTGACTATGAAGGTGGATGCCGCATGCTCTTTTGGTATGCGTGCATTCGCTTTTTTGATGTAGAGCAGGAGAACGCGAGGATGATTTTCGCGTTCTTTTGTTATTTAGAGTCCTGAATTGAATAGAAGAGGTGAAAGGTGTGCCAGTTAGTCCGATGTTAAAAGAACAAGAGAAGATAGTAGTTTTGGATTTTGGAAGCCAGTATAACCAGCTGATTACCCGTCGTATCCGGGAAATCGGTGTATACAGTGAGCTGCATCCTCATACAGTAACTGCTCAGGAAATCAAAGAGATGAACGCTACGGGAATTATTTTCTCCGGTGGACCGAATTCCGTCTATGATGAAAATGCCTTTTCGATTGATGGCGCGATTTTCGAAATGGGTCTTCCGATTTTGGGCATATGCTATGGCATGCAATTGATGGCGCTGCGATTGGATGGCCACGTGGAAAAAGCACAAAACCGTGAGTACGGTAAAGCGGAACTCAAGCTGACAAAAGAAAATTCCTTGTTCAAAGGATTGCCTGAAGAACAGATTGTCTGGATGAGCCATGGCGATTTGGTAACAGCGGCTCCTCCGGGATTTGATGTAACCGGAACAAGCGCCGGCTGCCCGATTGCGGCGATGGCTGATGAAGAACGCGGCTTTTACGGTGTTCAATTCCATCCGGAAGTACGCCATTCCATTTACGGCAACGAACTGCTTCGCCAATTCGTTTTTGACGTTTGCGGCATGGAAGCCAATTGGTCAATGGAAAATTATATTGAATTGGAAATTGAAAAGATTCGCGAGCAAGTGGGTGACAAAAAGGTTTTATGCGCATTAAGCGGCGGTGTGGATTCTTCGGTCGTTGCAGTGTTGATCCACAAAGCAATTGGCGATCAATTGACGTGTATGTTCGTTGATCATGGATTGCTGCGTAAAGGGGAAGCGGAAAGCGTCATGAAGACATTTGCGGATGGCTTCCATATGAATGTCATCAAAATCGATGCACGTGACCGTTTTATGAAAAAGCTGGAAGGTGTAACGGATCCTGAGAAAAAGCGGAAAATCATTGGCAATGAATTCATTTATGTCTTTGATGATGAAGCTTCCAAGCTGAAAGGCATGGACTTCCTGGCACAAGGCACCTTGTATACCGATATTATTGAAAGTGGCACAACCACTGCTCAGACCATTAAATCTCACCACAATGTCGGAGGACTTCCGGAAGACATGCAGTTCGAATTGATTGAACCTTTGAATACGCTTTTTAAAGACGAAGTGCGGGTTCTTGGCACAGAACTTGGCATGCCGGATGAAATCGTCTGGCGCCAACCGTTCCCGGGACCTGGCCTCGGCATCCGCATCATGGGAGCAGTAACGGAAGAGAAGCTGGAGATCGTCCGCGAATCAGATTGGATTCTGCGCGATGAAATCAGCAAAGCAGGACTCGATCGCGATATTTGGCAATACTTCACCGTGCTGCCGGATATCCGCAGTGTCGGAGTCATGGGAGATGCCCGCACATACGATTACGCCATCGGCATCCGCGCGGTTACTTCCATCGACGGCATGACGTCTGACTGGGCCCGCATTCCGTGGGATGTATTGGAGAAAATCAGCGTCCGACTCGTCAACGAAGTAGATTACATTAATCGCGTTCTGTATGATATCACGAGCAAGCCGCCTGCAACCATCGAGTGGGAATAACAGAGTTTTTCAAAAGCCATTAAGCAGAAATACTTGCTTAATGGCTTTTTTACGAACTTTACTTAACTTAAATGGATAATTGTTCGTGTTTCGTCTTGTGTACCATGCAAAATCATGTTATATTACGATATGAAATCAAATAAGCCTGTCGTATAGTATCGGGGATATGGCCCGAAAGTTTCTACCGAGTTACCGTAAATAACTTGACTACGATTTTATTTCCCACTGCTACAAGGGAAGTCTCTTTGCGGGAAGTGAAGAGGAAATCGAACGCATACGGCATATTGCCGTGTGCGTTTTTATGTTGCGGAACGTATACGCTGGCATTCGGAGGAATCATTATGAAAAAGTATTTTCAGTTTGAAGAACTGGGAACAAATTACCGCCGTGAATTTATTGGTGGTTTAACTACATTCTTGGCTATGGCGTATATCCTGGTGGTCAACCCGTTGACTTTGACCATGGAATCGGTACCGGATCTTCCGGATGCCATGCGAATGGATTACGGAGCCGTCTTCATGGCTACAGCCTTGGCTGCTGCAGTAGGGTGTCTGGTAATGGGGATATTGGCCAAATACCCGATTGCCCTTGCACCTGGAATGGGATTGAATGCATTTTTTGCTTATACGGTTATATTGACTTATGGAATTCCTTGGCAAACCGCTTTAACCGGTGTCTTATTTTCGGGGCTTATCTTTATTGCCCTTACATTAACCGGTCTTCGCGAACTGATTATCAATGCGATTCCTGCCCAGTTAAAATACGCCGTAGGTGCCGGAATTGGGCTTTATATTACATTCATCGGGTTGCAGAACGCAGGAATCATCGTAGGCAATCCGGATACATTGGTTGGATTGGGTGATTTATCGAACAGTTCGGCATTGCTGGCAATCTTCGGTTTGGTTGTCACAGTCATTTTCATGGTACGGGGCGTGCAGGGAGGGATCTTTTTCGGAATCCTGATTGCCGCTGTAGTGGGAATGATATTCAACGTAGTCAGCTTGCCGAGTGCCATTGTCGACTTCAACGTGCCAAGTATGGCCCCGACTTTCGGGGTTGCGCTGGAACCCATACTTAATGACTTCGGCTCCTTGATGAACATTCAGTTTCTCGTTATAGTCCTGACATTTTTGTTCGTCGACTTTTTCGACACTGCCGGTACATTGGTGGCGGTTGCCAACCAGGCCGGATTGATGAAAGAAAACAAGCTTCCACGTGCCGGTAAAGCATTGATGGCGGATTCAATTGCGACAGTGAGCGGAGCCATTTTCGGAACATCCACGACCACTTCATATATTGAATCGACTTCAGGTGTTGCGGCTGGAGCACGATCCGGTTTTGCGGCAGTAGTTACAGGATTCTTATTTCTGGTTTCCATTTTCTTTTATCCTGTTCTTGAAGTGATTACAAGTGCTGTCACAGCTCCAGCATTGATCATTGTGGGCGTGCTGATGGTTTCCGCCTTAGGAAAAATCGAGTGGACGAAATTCGAAGTCGCAGTTCCGGCTTTCCTGACTATGATTGCGATGCCACTTGGCTATAGTATCGCAACGGGTATTGCCATCGGATTTATTTTTTATCCGATCACGATGCTGGTTGCAGGAAAAGGCAAACAGGTTCACCCAATTATGTACGGGCTGTTTGTGATTTTCCTTCTATATTTTATATTTATCGCTTAAAGAAAAATCCGCCAGAAATCTGGCGGATTTTTTTGTGTAAGGGAAGTCATTAGAATGGAAACCCAAGCGAACCGGAAAAGAAGCCAGGCCAAAAGCAGCGAGCTGGAAAATGAAGAGGAGGCTTTTTAACCGACGTTTTTCAATTTCAGAACAGCGCTGACAAAACCTTCAATGTAAAGAGCCGATTCCCTTTCAAAATTGTAACTGTTTTGTAATTTAACTTTTAGAATTTTCTGTTATAATAAAGTTGTAAAAGTTTCCGCTAAAGTGTTGACGCGTTTTTACGAGCGTGTTATATTAATCAAGTCGCAAATGAGCGAGAAACAAATTGAACCTTGAAAACCGAACAGCAAAACGTCAATAATAA
>NZ_RIAX01000009.1 GCF_003719725.1 Planococcus salinus
TTTGACGCAATCAGCACCCGCGTGCCAGTGTATGCGTTCATCTTCCTTGTAGCGCTCGGCATCGATTACAATATAATTCTGGTATCGCGTTTTATCGAAGAACGCAAGTCGCGCAAGGTCAAAGAGTCCCTGGAAATCGCTCTTACGAATACGGGCGGCGTGATATCTTCAGCCGGTATCATCCTTGCGGCGACTTTTGCCGCGTTGACTACAATGCCGATTGCCGATCTATTCGTCTTCGGCTTCATGGTCTCCATCGGGATCCTGATCGATACGTTCCTTGTCCGCGGCATGCTGCTGCCGGCATTGATACTGTTTTTTGAAAAAGATAAGTAAACCCTGCATACTGAAAGTAAGCGGAAGCCGTGCGAACCGGCTTCCAATTCTCAGGGAGGAATCTGCATGAAAATACTCGTCGTTGATGACGATCTCTATATTCAACAGCTGGTGGCAATCCATTTAGGCAATGAAGGCTATACCGTTTTCAAGGCAACAGACGCAGAACAAGCATTGCTGCTGCTGGAAGAACAGCTTGTCGACCTGGCAATCGTCGATGTAATGATGCCAGGGATGGACGGTTTTGATCTGACCCGCATTCTGACACGTGACCTCAATATACCGGTAATCCTTCTGACAGCAAAAGGTCAGCTTGAAGACAAGGAAAAAGGGTTTTTATCAGGCTCCGAAGATTATGTGGTTAAACCGTTCGAGCCGAAGGAATTGCTGTTTCGTGTCGCGGTGGTGCTGCGGCGCTCGGAACGGTCAGTCCAGGAAAATTTACAGGCGGGGAATGTGGCGATCAATCGCCGGAATTTTGAAGTGGCGATCGACGATGAAACCGTCATTTTGCCGTTGAAAGAATTTGAAATCCTGTCTCTTTTAGTGTCCCGCGCCAACCTGGCCACTCCCCGCGGCCTGCTGTTTGAATATGTCTGGGGTGAAGAGCATGATGTCAGTGAAATGACATTGAACACACACATCAACCGTATTCGTGACCGGCTGAAACGTTACGGGGCCACTGTTGAAATTCACACGATGCGCGGCATCGGCTATAAACTTGAGGCGTTGAAATGAAAACTCTGTACCGCCAATTCACCGTCGCCACGCTGTTCATCCTGGCCATCAGCATCTTGATCGGCTTTACCATCGCCAATATCTTCTATATCACTGTCACTAAAGAAGAGACGATCGAACAGAATGTCGGCATCGCTCAAGAAATCGTGGCAACTGTCCAAAATGTGCCTTATTCAGATGAAGGCTTTGATGGTTATATGCAGGCTGTCGCTAAACTCGGCTACCAGATTGCCCTCGTTGACAGTTCGGGCAACATGAAATTTTTCGGAGAACCGTTTGATGACACATCATTCCCCGATGAAGCCGAACGCGTCCTCACTGAAAATGGCACCTATACCGGACTCGACAGTTTTACGGACCAGATTTTCATGATTGGCCATTTCACAAATGAATTGCATAATACAGTCGGTGTCCCTTTTGAGCGAAACGGCGAAAACTATGGCTTATTCATCCGGCCCGATACCAAACTTCTGGGAACCGATATCCATTCAGTGCTGATCGGCTTTGTCGTGGCTATCGGACTTGTCAGCATCATCGGCATGATCTGGCTGGCGCGGCAATTGACGCGTCCAATCGTTCAGCTGACCGAAGCCACCAAACACATCGCGCGCGAAAACTATAATTACCCGCTCGACATACAGCGCAATGATGAAATCGGCCAGCTGTCGGAGAGCTTCAATTTGATGCAGACACAGCTGAAGCAAAACGACCTGGCGCGTAAATCGTTCATCAGCAATGTCTCGCATGATTTCCAGTCGCCGCTCATGAACATCCAGGGCTATGCGGACCTCTTGAAGTCACCTGACCTGCCGGACGATGACAGACTTGCTTACACTTCAATCATCGATCAGGAAGCGAAACGGCTGTCGAGCCTGACGCGCCAGCTCCTGTTGCTGACGTCGCTCGACCAGGGCGCATACCCGATGAAGACAGAGGAATTTCAGCTCGATGAACAGCTGAAAGCTGTTGTCCGGAAATACCGATGGCGGCTTGAGGAGCAGGATATCCACCTTTCCTATTCCTTGGCGCCTGTCCTTTTCCGGGGCGACGCCGAACTGCTCGATAACGTCTGGGACAATCTGCTGACGAACGCCATTAAGTACAATAAACCCGATGGCAACATTGAAATCGCTCTGCAATCGCACGACGACAAGATCACCGTCTCTTTCAAAGACAGCGGCGCCGGTATTCCGGAACACGCCATTCCGCAGCTGTTCGACCGCTTTTACCGCGGTGATGCTGCACGCAAGAAGGATGGAACCGGACTCGGTCTGTCCATTGTCGAACAAATCATTACACTGCATCATGGACATATCGAAGTCAACAGTAATGTCGGCGAAGGCAGTGAGTTCATCCTCACTTTGCCGCATCCCGATATGATACAAACATAATTTGGAGGTTTTTATTTATGGAAAAAGTTTGGAGCCTGCGGCTGATCCGCTTCTCGGCAATTTTCGGCTTTATCGGCACATACCTGGGTTCACATATGGCGGGCCAAATGGATTACGCACTGCGCCCGATTCACGCACATATATTACTTGTAGGTTGGTTGTCCGTTTTTGCCTGGGGCATTTTCTATCATGCCTACACGATCAAATACAAGAAACTCGTCACTGTTCACGGCATTCTGGCGATGGTCGGCGCTGTTGGCCTGACCGGAGGCATGTGGCTGTATAACCTGAACCCTTTCAACTGGAACGACACCTTCGTCATGGTGCTGTTCATCGTCGGGGGCACCCTGCTGCTGCTCGCATTCCTGATGTTTGCAGTAATTACATTCTTGACGGAAAAAGAATAGAACATGAAAAATCCAAGGTGAAAAGCGGTACTTTTCACCTTGGATTTTGTTTTTAAAGCTATGGTGACGTCACTTGTTTTGCAGTTATAACGATGCGGTTCAAGCATTCTAACGGTTGAATTTCAGAAAGAGCTGATGGCCGTTTATCGAAGTGCGTAAATTTATTCTCCCAAAAAAAGCTTTCCAGTTTCCCGAAAAGCCTTTTCTTCTTTATTTCTGAAGCCGCTCCACGAATTCGTGCAGATACTCCAATGTATTGATGTTGCGGTTGCAGGTTTCATTGTCCTGGCAGACGTAGTTTCCGCGTTTGATGAAATGATCCTGGCTGGAACCTTTTGTTTTCGCAGTGAACATGCCAACTTCACTGTGGCGGTTGCAGATCGAACAGATGCCTTTTTTGGCACTGCGGGTAAAGCTCCCGTGAAGGCCTTCGAGACGGCCATCTTTTTCAATCACCAGGTACATCAAGGTGGAACTTTCAATCCAGCCAAGATACGAGCGTTTCTTGAAATCGACGGTTTCGAGTTTCGGGCCTTTCAGTTTTTTCGCTTTCGGGAATAGTTTTTTCAGCCCCTGGTCTGTCACGTTCCTGAACGGGATGACATAAGGCGTCAGTTGCTCCAAAAACGCTTCCGCGTCGGCCGTTTCCTTGACAGTCGCGAGCGGATTAAGAACCGCTTTCTGTTCGTCGTCCAGTGACGGGAACAATTTGAAGACCTTCTCATGCGACAGGTGGCGAAGGACGCTCAGCACTTCGGCATCGTTGCCGGTTGCCTGGCCATTCACCAGAATCTGCGCCTGGTCTTTGATGAAGTTGTATTGGTCGTTCCGGATGAACGCTTCCGGACGGTTGTCTGTGTTTCCGGTTTTATCGGTTGTTTCTTTCACATGTATCATTGAAGCCACTCCTTATCAGTTGTTGGGTCGAGCTATAAGGAAGCCGTATACGGAGAATGACACATCCATGGGCGATTTAGTTGTTGCTTGATGCCCCATACAAAGGATCGCCGTTCTGTACCACAGGCTTTGCATGAGTTTTTCCTGACACTGGCAGTTGAAGTTGGATTGCCACCTGATATCACCCCTCTTACAGGTATTATAGTATATCATCAGAATCGTTTCGAATATTTTTGTACAAACCGATTGGTCTGTCCGCGAACTCCACGGAGCGTTTGTTGAAGTTGTCTTCCCTATTCCTTAAGATGAAGGAAGTGCAGGAGGAGAAAAGAATGGACAATCAGAAAGTTGGAGAATTAATCTATCGCTTGCGGAAAGAAAAAAGGGTCACGCAGAAGCAATTGGCCGATCAACTGAACATTTCGGATCGGACGGTTTCAAAATGGGAACGCGGTTATGGCTGTCCGGATGTAGCATTGCTGCCGGGATTGTCTGCTGTACTCGGCGTCAATATCGAAAATATTCTGGACGGTGAATTGCCGTTGAATGACTTTATAGGAGGAAATATGAAAAAATCGAATTATTTTGTCTGTGCGTCGTGCAATAACATTGTACTGGCTACCGGAGACGTCACGCTGTCATGCTGCGGGAGAAAGCTGGAGCCGCTGGAAGCGAAGAAAGCAACAGATGAGGAAAAGCTGATCCTTACAGAAAGCGACCAGGAATGGTTTGTTTCGAGCGACCACCCGATGACAAAAGATCATTACATCTCGTTCCTGGCGTTTGCGACGGGTGACCAAATCCAATTGATCAAGCAGTTCCCGGAATGGGGATTACAAACCCGTATCCCGAAACGCAAACACGGCAAGTTGCTGTGGTATGATACGCGGTTTGGACTGTATTATCAGCTTGTGTAGAAGTCGGTTGAAAAGTAAAGCAGACAGTGTCTCAAAATTGTAAGTGCCTGCTTTTTGAATAGGAACGGTTGAATTTCTATCTGGCTGGGTATATGATATCTATAAGAAAATAAAAACCGCCCGGTGCACCCAACACCAGACGGTCAGCAATCAATAGGTCCCTTCAAGGGAATCAGCAGCGAAATAGTAGTAGGGTAATCCGCCGAGTGGTCAACTCAAGGGCGGATTATTTTTTTTGGTCCGATGACGCTACCGCAAGCACGAGGCCTGCAAATGTTACTGCAAACATCAATGCTTCATATACTGTCATCTTTACCACCCCCTTTCTATCGGAGGTGGCCAATCACCCTTGAGTTCCCTATTCAATTGCTTCCGATTATTTTAACATATGTGTGTCAGTAACTACAGCTAGTTCTAATTCTGCTTTTTCAAAACTAAATATGTTGAAGTAAAGAAATTAACTTTTATACATCGCTTTGGCATGAACCGGTGCTCCTGCATCGCTGCGCTGCAGTGACAGAGACAAGAGCACAAGGTTTTTGCGGAATATCGACAGGTAAAAATCATTGGTTCCGCTTATATAAATGAAAAATGGTTGTGTTTGGATAAAGAAATGTCACATACGAAAATGGTTTTCTTCACCGCATTCGTCCTTTTAAATTTTCTGTTTTTTATCTATAGGCTGCTTGTAGTAAGCTATAAGAAGCAAAAGGAACCCTTCCTTTCGCTTCTTCACTGTGAAACTTTTCGCTCCGTGTTCCGTAAGATGAAAGACAACGCATTCTCACCTAGGAGGACTTATGGAACAACATCAGCTTATACATACTTACACAAAACCCCCACGGGAAACTTTTTGGCGAATTGCCTATATTGTGGCATTGCTCGTGGGTGCTCTCTTCGGAGCTTGGCTTGTCACTGCTCCCATTTATTATTTTCTGAAATACCAAAATGAGTGGATCTTGATTTCATTCGTTTTCATTCCACTCGGGATATGGATTGTTTACCGGCTGGTTCGACATTTGCGGAAACTGATGTGGGAAGACAGCCATTTGTCTTCCTATACATTATATAACCATAAAATCCATGCGTCGGAATGGGTCGAACCTTACAGCAAGGCGCCGGTGGAGCGGGAAATTCCTCTCGCTGAAATCACGTCCGTCACCGCTTCGTTTTATGTCATCAGACAGACGATTCCACAACACGGCTTTAACAATACCGTCACCGAGACCGGACCGATTTTGTATATCCGCTATACGCGAAACAGTCAGGAGAACGTGCTGAATCTTCCTTTCCCGAACCATGGAGATGACAGCATCAACGTGTGGCTCGGTTTTTTCAAAAAAGCCGGTATTCCGCTCCGCTTTACGGCCCACACTCTTTATCGCGCCGATACACAGTCGCTGACTGACGCACAGCGGCTGGAATATTTTGATGCAGGGAATGCAGTCATCGATTTTCCGTTCACGGGATCCTGGCTTGCCGATGAAGCAGCTGTCCGTCCAACATGGGAGGAAAAAGCAGAAGCGTTTATCGCCGAGGAAGAAGAAAGAAACCCCGAATTTAAAAAAGCCCGTCAAAAGCACACATACAAAACATGGATTCCGACGATCTGGCTGACTGCTATGGTAATCATGCTGTTGTCCTACGGCTACACGAAAATCGGCGGCAATCTGCCTCTGTCTCCCGGAAACATCCTGCCGGGCCTTGTGATTTTTACAATGGGTGGATTTTTGTTCTTCTTTTGCCTCCGCCACTACTTGCGCTGGCTGTATGTGTTCACTTACTGGGGAGCGGCTTTGATCATCGGCCTATGGATCGCCGTCGCAACGGTGGAACAACCCCCGATCGAAGCCGAACTCGGCACCAGCATTTTTCTTGCTGCGATTGTTTATCCGCTGTTGATGTGGCTGCCGTTTGTGGCCGTCAAGAGGTGGTCAAAGAAAAAAAGCCGAGAAATTGTGTCGGTGTAAACAAAACGCCGCTCTTGGAAGATTTGGTTCTTCCGGGTGCGGCGTTGGTTTGATTTTTTGCTATAATGAACACTACTACAGAGCGCCACTTTAACCTGAAAGGGGAACTAAAACATGGACACCAATGTTTTCGAACAGATGGCCAAAAGATACGATACGGAAGAACGAATCGAACTGGCGAAAGTGATAGCCAAAGAAGTAAAAATCGAATTGCGTAACAGTCAATCGAAATCGCTGATCGACTATGGGAGTGGCACCGGTCTCGTCAGCCTTCAGCTATCAAACCTCGTGGACTCCATCCTGCTTATCGACTCCTCAAAACAAATGCTGGACGTCGCAGAAGCAAAAATTTCACGCCACGGAATCACCAACGCGAAAGTGCTTCAGGCAGATTTCACACAACAGACGCCTGAACTCCAAGCAGATATCGTCTTTATGTCTCTGGTCCTTCTTCATATTCCCGATACTGAAAACATTCTGCGGAACCTGTTCAGCCTTTTGAAAAACGGCGGCAAGCTCATTATCGTCGATTTTGACAAAAATGAGAAAATCAGTCATCCGAAAGTCCATAACGGTTTTTCGCACGGAGCATTGAAAAATACATTAACGGAAGTTGGGTTCAAATCGGTTGAAATCAGGACGTTCCACCATGGAAACCGGATTTTCATGAAACAGGACGCTTCGATGTTCATTGCCGGCAGCGTGAAGTGATTTCTGCGCTTTCGCTTGGCATGCTAAGAATCAGTTTCCGATCTTCAACGCCTGGTTTCTGTTCTGCAGCACAGCCAAAATACTCAATGCCGCAAGAAGGCTCGTTTTTGGATTGCTTGGCATCGGATTGTTTTCGACTTGCAGCTGCATCTTTCCGAAATCCCCTTCCGCTTCGATGGTATGGGTGTTCTGCTCAATGGCCGGATCGACAATGACGCGCACCTTCGTTCTCTCCACCCCAATTCCGGCAATCGCCAGCACCAGCGCCACATTGACATTCTTCGGAAACTGTTCGACGGCGTCATATGCGGAGCCATCAAATACCACCTGCTCTTCGTCCGATTCCATCCCAAGGGATGCGGGCGATTTCCTCGTCGTAATCTGGACCTGCTCCAGCCCGCCAGCCGCTTTCGCTGATTGCAATACGTCCAGTCCGCCGATCGCACCGGATGGCAGGAAAATGTGTGTGCCTGCAGCCTTTGCCAACGCTTTGACTTCCTCTAAAAACTCCACATCTTTAAAAACGCCGATGCTGCTGACAACGAGATCCTTTTGTTGGGCGACCACATCTTTCAGATAAAGTCCAGCCGCTTCCACAGTCGCTGCCTCCACGACGATATCGAGCGGCAACTTCAAAAACCCCTGAAGATCTGTGTAAAAGTCGACTTCGAATTGTTCGCTCAATCGATGCCCCACTTCCTGGTTGCGGCCGAAAATCGCTGTTACTTTGCCATCGGCCAGGTTCTTGCTGTTCACCTGCTCCAATAAATACGCTGAGATATTGCCGGTTCCGATAATTCCGATGTTCATGGATGCCCTCCTCACAAAGAATTTTTTTAATGAAGTGAAATGCAAATCACTCTTCCTGTGGTGCAAAATAATGTTCTGTTGCATACTTGAAAGATTTCATCAGGAAATCCCTTGCCGTCCTGCTGATCTCCGCTTTCGGGCTGATGATATCAAAGCCATGGTAAGCTTTGACAAAATCGCATTTACGCCGTTTCTTAAATTGTAAGCGAACCCCTGGCAATTAAACAGCGATAAAGTTTTCCGGCGTATAAACTTATGGAACCCTCGCATGCTGCAGATGACAGTTTGCTGATTAAAGCTCTCCATTTCGGGAAAACAGTTAAGGCAGCAGTTTTGAAACAAAGCACTTAATCAGAGGAGGAAAAATTCATGAGTAAGACAGCAATTATCACAGGCGGCGGCAGTGGGCTGGGACAATCCGCAGCACTTCGATTGGCAGAAGAAGGCATCAACATCTCGGTCGTCGATGTCAGCGAAAAAGGCGGGAGTGAAACCGTCGACAAGGTGAAAGAAAAAGGCGTTGACGCCCTCTTCATCAAAGCTGATGTCTCAAAAGCGGAAGATGTAAAAAACTATGTGGATAAAACACTCGAACATTTCGGTTCAATCGATTATTTCTTCAATAACGCTGGCATCTCAGGCAGCGGCAAATATTTCCTTGAAACCGACATCAAAGAAATCGAACAGATTGTCGGCATTAACCTCATGGGGGCACTCTACGGCCTGCGCTACGTGGCGGAAGCGATGCTGAAAAACGGGGGCGGCTCCATCGTCAATACCGCTTCCAGCGCCGGTGTCATCGGCCAGGATTCGGTCGTTACTTATGCCGCTACAAAACACGGCATTGTCGGCATGACAAAAAGCCTCGTGGCGGAATACGCCAAAGACGGCCTCCGCGTCAACGCCATTGCACCGGGACCAACAGAGACCCCGATGGTCAAAACGTTCTTTGAAGACAACCCGGACATGAAAGCGAACGCCGAAGCCGGCATTCCGCAAAAACGCCTCGGCACGCCGGAAGAAGTCGCAGAACTCGTGGCGTTCCTGCTGACGTCAAAAGCGCAGTATATCAACGGCGACACCATCCGCATCGATGGCGGTTTCACCAACACCAAATAACTTGCGACTTAATGAAAATCGTGGTCAGGAACTTTTTCCTGACCACGGCTTTTTTATATAGAGAAATGCTTATATGAACGATTTCCTTACTTGACACAGCAGTGACGCAACTTTTCTCCCCACCTTTATTTTGATGTTTGAAAACGCCCAAAATAAGCAATACTAGTTACATGGGAGGAGAAACAATGGACAAGCAATCATTTTATAAGGGCGAGTGGGAATGGACTTTTGTGGATGTATCATCGGATCAGGATGTTGCTTCACTTCATAACTTGCCCAAAGTGAAGAAAAAATGGATTGAATCGCTGAAAGAAGAGCAAAACAGCAGTCTCGAAATGGATACAAGTGAAGAAGGTGAAGAATTCATATGGGGGTCAATCGTCTATTACCAGGACGCCGAAGACCAGAGCGAACAGACCGTTCTCCACTACTCCCTTTCCCAAGAAACCTTGATCACCAGCAAGATCGATTTTTCGTTATTTCGCGCGACGTCGGAAGAACAATTAATGAAAAACATGGACACGGCGGAAAACGCCATCGAAGGGTTCATGATTCTTCTCGGCGAAATTGTCGCTTCTTTTCTTCAAGGAATCGACGAGTTCGAAAATCAATTGCAGGATCTACTTTGGCGCGTCAAGTCTAAAAACAACGAAAATGTTCTCGATGAGATTATGGACAGGCGACACGAATCACTCGTGTGGATCAATCTCCTCATTCCGATTGCGGAGATCCGGAGCGCTGTCCAAGAAGCATTCGACGGTGAAGTCTCAAGCGGCCGGCATTTCCGGCGTACGCACCGGCGCATCACCCGCTGCCAGGAAATCATCGACAAATACGATGCGCAACTCCGCGAAATGGTGGACCTCGAAACTGTCATTTCCTCTCATCGCGGAAACGAAATCGTCAAAACCCTCACCGTCATCACCGTACTGTTCGCGCCTGTCACGGCGTGGGGAGCCATCTGGGCTATGCGTTTTGAAACGATGCCGGAAATCAAATGGAAATTCGGCTATCCCATCGCTCTTATTGTTATCGCTCTTTCAACGGTGGGAATTTATTATTATCTAAAAAAGAAACGATGGACCGACAGCGTATTGAAGAACCCCGAGAATAGAAAATTTTGAGATAATGGTCACGGAAGCGTTGATGAATTTCGCTGCGTCGGACAGTCTTACAAATACTAATAAAAATTGGATAGGCAAAAGACGCACTCGTTTCAGTTGAGTGCGCCTTTTTCTTTTCCATTTATTCTATTTGCATTATGACCTCGGTGTTCTCATTCTCGGAAAGTTAAAACCTGTTCACAGAGACTCCGCACAATTTCCACCCGTTAAACAAGCGATTCCCCCTCTTCACTTTCTCTATAGCGCCAGGCCTTCACTTTCGTTAATTCGTATTGTTCATCAAAAATTCGACAGGCATACGAATGCGTACCGCCAGAAGCCCTCAGTCAATCGGAAAGGCTTTTTTCAACCCGGATAAACCGTCTCCACTTCAAATTTCCCCGAACCCGGCAGCTGTTCAATCAATTCAGCGCCAAATAATGCGGCTGGTGTAAAGCTGCCGGATGGAAAGTCACCGTCCAGTAACCGGCTGGCGGCTTTAAGTGCACCGTAAACCGTCACATCATAGACGTTTGCCGTTTGGATCCGTACGGTTTGTACGACACCTTCCGCATTAACCGCTTCTCCCCAAATATAAGCCGGGGCTCCGGCACGCAACGTTTCGTCCGGTCCACTTACCCGCCGCTCCACCCAGTTCTTCAAGGTTTTTTGGACAAACGGCAATGTAAGAATTGAACCGGTTCTACTGAAAATCCGAGCACCGAGGATACGCGATTTTTTCATGGGAATCCATGCGGAAATATTCGGGATGCCCGTCGTGTAAAAAGCAGTCGACACATCGCCCCATGGAATTCCAATGCTTGAGCGCGTACCCCGTCCAAAATCGATCATCCGGCGCTGACTCCCGAGCGGCACCGGAATAATCTGCCCGTCCCGGCGCTCTGCACTTCCGGAACCCATCCCTTCGATCATCGTTTTGAACGTACCGGGCGAAATCCCCGAATTCGAATCAAACCCGAGAGACAAACTTTCAGCATCCGGCATCAGCTCTTTCAGCTTGAGCGCTGTGCAGTCCGTCGGAATCACATCAAATCCGACACCCGAGCAAACGGTGATGTCCGCTTCTTTTGCCGCTGCATTCTGTGCAAAACTGTGCTCGAACACGGAAATCTCACCGGTAATATCCAAATAATCCGCTCCCGCCTCAAGACATGCCCGAATCATTGGTGCGCTGGTTTTTTGGAAAGGGCCGGCGCAGTGAAGCACAAGTGCAATGTCCGACAGACTTTCAGCCGCAGCAGGACCAACCGGGAAAACCCTCGTTTCCAATTGCAACTCTTCGCCCAACGGCTTGAGCTTATCGGGATTCCGCCCTGCCAGAACAGGACGCATGCCACGTTTCTTCGCTTCCCTGGCGATCAATTCCCCTGTATAGCCATAAGCACCGTAAATCAGCCATTTTTTCTGCACTGTCGTCACTTCCTTTTCATGCATAAGTATGGTTTCTAAAATCATACCTTTTGTAACGGAACCCTTCAAATCTTATTGTGTCTACGCTGCCGACTTGCAGAAAGATTTTTTATGTAGTAAAATTTTCAAAGTGATCAACCAAACCACCCATGCTCTCTGTATAACCTTAAGAATACGGCTTAAGGGTCTCTACCAGGAACCGCAAAATCCTGATTACAGAAAACGACTTTTTCGTTTTCTGTAATCAGGATTTTTTTATATTTTCTGATAATCACTTTTTATTTGAAAGGAAGCGCAGTTACTATGAATTTGAAAGTTTATATTTTAGCCTTATCCACGGTCGCTGTTGGGCTCGTGGAACTGATTGTCGGCGGGATTCTTCCGACAATCGCCGATGAATTCGGCGTTTCGGTAAGTTCAGCCGGTCAGCTGATTACGCTTTTCGCGTTGATCTATGCGGTTGCCGGTCCAGTGTTGCTGGTCGCAACCAGTCGATTTGAACGCAAGAAAGTTTATCTGATTTCGTTGTTCATCTTTTTTCTTGGCAATCTCATGACGTTTTTCAGTCCTGATTTCACCTGGATGATGATCGCACGGATCATAACCGCTGCAAGTACGGCGCTGATCATCGTGCTGTCGCTCACCATCGCCGCGAAAATTGTCGAACCGCCATACCGCGCGAAAGCAATCGGCCTTATTTTCATGGGCGTCTCTTCGTCGCTCGTTCTCGGCGTTCCGCTCGGCATCCTCATTTCGGATGCATTCGGATGGCGCTTCATCTTCCTCGGCATCGCCGCATTGTCCATCGGCTCGATGGCGCTCATCGCACTTTACATTCAGCCGATTCCGGGCAGTACGGCCATTCCGCTGAAGCAGCAATTAAAAGCAGTAGCCAGCTCAAAAATTGGCACGGCCCATCTGGCGACGATGTTCATGCTGGCCGGTCATTATACGGTCTACGCCTATTTCACGCCGTTTCTTGAGACGACGATGAACTTGAATCCTTTCTGGGTCAGCGTCTGTTATCTCATATTCGGCCTCGCTGCAGTAAGCGGCGGCGCAATCGGCGGCACCATGTCCGATTCGATCGGCTCGAAGAAAAGCATCCTGATCGTCATTTCCGCATTCGCGGTTTCGCTGTTTCTGCTTCCATTTACCACATTTTCACTCGTGATTTTCATACCGGTGATGGTCGTGTGGGCAGCACTCAGCTGGGCTCTCGCTCCGCCGCAGCAAAGCTACCTGATCGAAACAGACCCCACCACTTCCGACATTCAGCAGAGTTTCAACAACTCCGCGCTGCAAGTCGGCATCGCATTGGGTTCTGCAATCGGTGGCTTTACGCTGGCGCAAACTGGTTCCGTCACCAGCACCTCCTGGGTCGGCGCCGTCATTGTTCTCGGAGCGCTCGGTTTTGCCGTCTTCTCGTTAACGCGCCCCGCGGTTAAACGGAATGAAAGAGAAATAGAGAGTATTTAATATGAAAGATGGCCGCGAAGGGTTTCGCGGCCATCTTTTTTATGTTTTGAATTAATAAGGGGCTTTTCGCGCGCGAAAAGCTTCCTCCTTTGGGCTGGTGGTGAGAGGTAGAGGCTGAGTTTTGGATTTACCGGCGATTTTTGATGGTTTATCAGCGATCTTTCACCGTTTATCAGCTATCTTTTCCACTCTATCAGCGATTCTTCACCGTTTATCAGCGATTCTCCTAATTCATCCAATTTTCATCGTTTATGTCCAACAAAAATATTAACTAATACCGCATCCTTCACCTATTCTTTATTTTATAGACACGCGTTTTTCTATCGCCTGTAATCTCCAAGTCATACTTAGCTAAAACACGTCGTGCTGCGTCAGAATTTTCGATTCCACTAAACTCCCGAAACTTCCTATTCGTCAATTCTCTGTCTATCAATGAAAAATATTCCTGCACCGCCAATCGGTCGGCGGTCGCATCTTTGTTGCCGCAGGCCGCGCAGATCCAAGACTTCTTTACACGCTGCATTCCGTGGCAGCAGCATTTCTTGCAATAGACACCAGGCTTCACATCACGCAAATCGATTTTATAAAACTCGCTCAAAGGGGATGATTTAAAGGGGACCTGGTTTGCCGCAATCAGTTTCCCGATGTCCTCGAGCGGATGGGAAACGGCGGTTAGGGGGCTGTCCCGAAGAATTTGGTAGAGATATGCATTCATCTGGTACGTTTTGCAAATCAAAGCGTCAGGAGGCTTCGTTTTAAACACGCAATTGTTAGCTGTGTATACAATCAAACCCGTAACGGGCAAGTAAATATTGTGGAGCGAAAACCATTTCCGTACAAAATGGATATGCTTATTCAGTTGGAACACCGGATTCTCCATAGTCAGTATTTCCCCACCCGGCATGGTCTTCTTATAATATTCCTCATTCACCGCGTCGTAATGGATTTCACCGCTGACATTTTTTGAATCCAGCACAATTGCACAGCGATCTGTCAGCAACAGGCCATCGATTTGAACCGCCCATTCGTTCAGCTTCATATTCAGATCCCACACCGGCAAACAATTGCCTTCGTAAGAAAACTCTTTAAACTTCTTGATCATCTTTCCTTCGCCGCGGATGCCGGCAGTCGCCCGGTGCAATTGGTTTTCCAGATATCCACGCTGTTTATGGTTGGAAGGAAGGCGTTTCAATAAACATTCAATCGCTAAAGTCTTGGGCAGTAAATCCAGCTCCGCTTTTATACGTTCCACTCCCTTCAAATTTTCAAGTTCCGCCTACTATTCTTGCTGTGAACGAAGTACTGTTCACGCTTTAATCGTACCATATTATCTATAACGCCAATATCAAATTCTTAATCCAAAACCTCAGAACAAAAACAATTGAACGGAACAGTTTGCCACGGCAAACTGCTGGGTTCGTGAGCTGAAGAACGCTCGCGAACCCGAAAAACCTCATAACCCTTTTTCCTTTATTTCCATTTAAAACCATAATCACCCATGATAAGATTAATATAAAGATTAGCAGACACAGTTCCACTATAATCACAGGAGGGATTCTTTGAAATTTTTTAAATTCATATCCAGACTGACTGGCGCCTTATTTCTACTTGTCGCAGCCAATCATTTTTTCAATCCGAATTTCACAGGAAACATGACTTTTTTCTTTGCACTCTCTTTCGCATTATTCACTTTTTCAGGTATCTATGAGTATCTTGACCAGCGCAAAAAGACAGCAGCATTACAGTTCTTTATTGGTGCCATCTGCTTTTTCGGGTTAATCGTAGAGCTTGTTGGCGCGAATTACGTTTGATGACTTTCTTACATGGAAAAGATATTAAGATTTATTGCCTTAAATCAAAAAACCGTTAACCCTCTATCAGGATTAACGGTTTTTACTATTATTCACATTTTTTACATCAATTAAAAGAAGTTCATTTTATCTCGCCAAAGCATTGTGAACAATATATTCTTCGGTCAGTAGCCCAGTTCTTTAAATGATTAAAGCCATTTAGTTCTGCCGGTTTCGTGATAATGGCCATTTTCTCCTCTTTCTTTACTTCTCTTCCACAGTTATAGCAAGTTACCTTATCGCCAATAATGATGATCCATCCTCCCAATAAATTCTTATAATAAACTACCTCAAAGATTCACTATCAACTCTAACCGTAAAACTTCCAAGCAAATTATCTATTTATATTTTCCTTGCTCCACGGAAGAATACACGAGCCGATCATCGACGAATATGCTGCAATGGACATTAATTACGGAGCCGATGGAAACTTTTATCCCTTTTTCCTGTCCTTCCGAATCTTTTACAGTCCCGAATAACCTGGAACTGAAACGAAGTCCGACCTGTTCATCCACCAACCTGTCGTCGACAAACAATTTTTCCCCTCCAAACCATGAATTCTCCACGCGGATTGCTCTTCCTTCGTAAACCGCTTCCCATACTTTCGCCATTATATCACTGCTTTCTATAAATATATTTACAATTGATGCGTATATCTTTTATACGGACGGACTCTGAAATGGTTCCAGTAAATTGGAAATCGAGTCATACTAGCATACAAATTCTTGTGGATTTTTAAAAAATGAAGGAAAATATGCCTATCAAAAAGGAAAGAAAGCAATTCGCTTCCTTTCCTTTCCGGTTATGCCTGTGCTTTTGTGCGCTTATGCTTCCACATCATATAACGGTAACGGATGGTACAGCCGATGCAATAGCCCATCAACGCCACGCCGGCTGCGGTAATGACCATAATGCTGAAGGCATAGGCAGCCAGCTGGATGCCGAGTGAAAAGAAGACAAGCGATAAGCCCAAACAAATCGTGGCGATCCATTGATTGAACAGCTGCTGGTCTTTGTCTTCCTGGTGATAGCTTGTCAACGGCTTTTTCAATAAGCGCCTGCTGAATTGAATCACCGGATTTTTCTTTGTCATCAATGTATAGGCTCCCACAGCAAACGGCAAAAGCAGAATGACCGGATGGAGCAAAAGCGCCGCTACAACGGTAACGACGATAAAAGCCTGGTTCGTCTGTACAAGGGGTTTCGGAATCGTCATGCAAGCCCTCCTTCATGATTCCCTTATTATATCAGGCGGCTTACCGAGCATAAAGAGAGTTGCCCAGACCTATGCGGGACAGGTGCCAATCAAGTCATACACGTCCCCCAGGGAGATGTTCATTCAGGACAAGCCGTGATTCCAATAGAACCTGCAGCCATGAAACCAAAGGGCCGCAACTTTCACACACTCTTTTTGTCGTCAATCGCTTTCGCATATATCTTTCAGGTTCTTCAATGTCTGTTCCACCGAATTATCCATCAGCTTCTTGAGGTAAAGCGTATTGACCAATTTTCCAAGAATGCTGCCCGGCAATTCATAGTCCATTTCAAAACGGACTTCGGTGCCTTCTTCTTTCGGCAAATAACGCCACGTTTGGGTCGCTTCAAAAGCGCCTGTAATCAGACACCTCCAAACATAACTGTCATCCACGCGCGCGTTTTCCACCACAAGCACATGCAGCGCCAGATATCTGCCGAAAAAGGTATAATTCAAATCCATGCTTGTGCCTTTGCCGCCGTTTCCAAGCAGGTTTTCAGGTTCGGATAAACCGGCGTACCATTGGTACCAGAATCTCGGATTCGTTGCGAATTGATGGACTTCCCTCACTCTGCAGTCGATAAAAACAGTCTTCTTCAAACTCCACATTACGGCACCCTCCTCTGCCTGAAAGTCTTTGGATCCTTTCGAACCGTTTTTAAAATGGGAAAACGATCAGTTCGATGACCAGCCCAGCCCCCGCTGCGACTCCTGAAGGAAATGCGAAAATGCCTTCCACGAATCCACTTCCTTTTCAATAATATACCATGTTATTTTATAAAAAACTGATTTTTCTGATATTTTTATTGATATAACGAAAACAAATTCAGCCACTGAGGACGAGTGCAGCAAAATAAAATGCAAATAAACCCAAAAGCCAACCAACCGCCTCAGAAAGACTGAAGCGATGGGTTGGCTCTTTGTCAATTTAACCAGGAGTCCTGGATGTAACGGGTACACATTATTTTTCTTGGATGTAAATTCGCTTTTTCCTCTTTTGCCGGCTACGCACCCGGCCGCAGTTCCTGCCGATTGACCCACTCACGGACCATCTCCACATATGCTTCCGGCTCCTCGATTCCCGGCATATGGGAACTGTTTTCAAAAACATGAACTTCGGCATCCGGGACCAGGCCTGCATAATACTCAGTTGCTTCCACCGTGGCTTCGTCAAAGCGGCCACAGGAGAACAAAGCCGGAATGTCAATTTCGTGCAGGCGTCCGGTCGCATCAAACTCCTTCAATGTGCCTGTGACGGTAAATTCGGAAGCGCCCCACATGAAGTTGTAAATTTGCTGGTTCATGTCTTTCAAACTTTCTTCCATCTCTTTCGGCCACGGATTGACGCGGCACATATGACGTTGATAATAGGCCATCATCGCCTTTTCATACTCTTCAGAGTCGGTGGTTTGTTCCCGCTCGCTCCGTTCAATCGTCTCCTGGATGTCCTGAGGAAACTGCTTCAAGTAATTACGCTGGTCCTGCTCCCATCTCCGCGCATCCAATGCCGGTCCGGAGAAAATGACACTGCGGACGCCTTTTGGCTTTTTAAACAAATAAGAAGCTGCCAGCATCGTGCCCCAGGAATGGCCGAGCAGATGGAATTCTTCCAGCTTTAATGCCTCGATGACCTGCTCCAGTTCTTCGACATAGCGTTCCACTGTCCAAAGCGACGTGTCCGTCGGCCGATCTGATTTTCCGCAGCCAAGCTGGTCATAGTGAATCACCGGCCGGTCCGCACCCAACTGACGCAGTGGATCGCTGTCGCTGCTTTTCGCTCCAGGTCCGCCGTGCAAAACGACCAGCGGAATGCCGGGCCCCTTGCCGGTGATCCGGTACCAGACGTTCCCTCCGGTCATCGGAATAAATCCTTCCGTAACATTGTCCATCTCTCCGTACCTCCTCTTTGTTACTTAAAAACCATTTCTCCGTCAAACGGAAAATTCCTTTATTTCAGCATGACTGCCCTTCTTTACTGAATTTGATTCCCGCAGCGCGGAAAACTGTTAATAGAGCCGCCAACCTATTATACTTTAAGTAGTCAGAAATTTTAAATAAAAAAAGGAGGATACTTGTGAACAAAACAAAAACAGCGGTTGAGACATTGTTCGTGAACCATTTTGTAGACGGCATTCTAGATCCGGGAAAAGAAATGCTAGGACCTGTGAAAGACGGCGGAACAATTATTGCCAATACGGCGCCAGGCTGTTGGGGACCGATGATCACACCAAGCATCATCGGCGGCCATGAAGTGACGAAGCCGGTTTACGTCGAGGGGGCTGAACCCGGAGACGCCATCGCCATTCGGATCGAATCGATTACCGTGACATCACACGCCACTGCTTCCGGCAACGATAAAATGATTGAAGACCGGGCAGACGGCGACGGCTACGTGGCTGCGAAATGTCCGGAATGCGGTACCAAGAACCCGGAAACGGTCATCAAAGGCATTGGTATGGAAGCGATACGCTGCGCAAACTGTGGAGCGGACGCGACGCCTTTCGTCTTTACGAACGGCTATACGATTTTCTTCGGTGAAAAAGGCGATGTCGGTTTGACCTTGCCGCAGGAAGCTGCCGAAACGATTGCGCGCGACGGCCGCGCCTATATGAAAACACCTGACGAATCTGTGCAGAACCCGGTGGTGACATTTGCGCCGCATGATTTGGTCGGCACAATGGCACGCATGCGCCCTTTCCTGGGGCAACTTGGGACAACGCCATCGCGCCCGACACCCGACTCACATAACGCCGGCGACTTCGGCTCATTCCTGGTCGGCGCACCGCATGATTATTCGGCCACGCAAGAAGAACTGGAAACGCACCGCACCGACGGCCATTTGGATGTCAACCGTGTGCGGGCGGGTGCTGTATTGATCTGCCCTGTGAAAGTTGCCGGAGGTGGTGTCTATCTCGGTGATATGCACGCCATGCAAGGCGACGGCGAAATTGCCGGCCACACAACCGACGTCTCCGGCATCGCCCATCTTCAGGTCAGTGTGCTGAAAGGGATGAACATCCAAGGGCCGATCCTGCTGCCGAATGTGGAAGACCTGCCATACACAGCGAAACCGTTTACTGCAGAAGAAAAGCAATCTGCCCGCCAGATTGCAGACAAGTGGAACGTCGCCAAGATTGAAGAGTCGTATCCGGTATCGTTTATCGGCTCAGGACCGAACTTGAATGACGCAACGGAAAACGGCCTGAAACGTGCCGCTGATTTCTTCGGTGTCACTGTCCCGGAAATCATGAACCGCTCGACGATTACCGGTGCCATCGAAATCGGCCGGCATCCGGGTGTTGTCACGGTTACCTTCCTGGCGCCAGAGCAGTATTTGCGGAAAACGGATTTGTTCGAGCTGGCGAAAACCCAATACGGACAATGACAAAAAGCCGTCATTCTTTTTTTGGAATGGCGGCTTTTTATAGTTCTGCATTCGGTTTTCTCTTCACTTTCTGTAATTCATCTGGCTAAAAACAATGCGCATGAATTCATCAAACGTAGAAGAATAACGGTGCCAGTGATGATACCATTTCCTGATGGTGTCGAGCAGCCAGAACGGTACCGGTTTGCCATCGATGAGCGAATAATACTCTTCATAAGCTTTTTTCAGGTGCTCCCAGCGAAAATCATTGCCGGACTTATTATATTCAGAAACATCGAGCAGTTTGGCACGTCCATGCTGCAATAAAATATTCTTCAAATGAATATCCCGCGGATTCAAACCAATTTGCCGGATATAGTCCCTGGCATCTTCCACGTCCTGAATCGCCTGTTTTGGAACGTAAATTCCCTGCAGAAGACAATCAAACAAAGTAGGCCCTTCTTCATATTTCAGAATGAGCAAACGGTCATCCTTGCCGTAACAACTGGAGAAGTAAGGAGATGAACCGATTTGTCCATAGACTTCCGCTTCGGACTCAAGCTTGTCTTTTTTTCCTTCCGCGTAAACTTTAAAGGCATATTCCGGAATCAGGGAAGATTGAAACACTGCCGCATCCGTCCCGACTCCTATGCAGCGAAACCCATCCACAGCGCCAAATACGCTGACAGGTTCATTGTCAGCGCTCGCTGTCACTTTGATGTCTGCAAGTGAACTCGCCGCAGCTTGCCAGTTACGTCGCTCCATGCCATCTCTCCTCTACATTTATCAATGACTTGAAATCTGCATATATGGAAAAAGCCGCCCTTTCCTGATCAGAGCGGGTAGGCAGCGTTCAGTAAATCTCCAAAACATGTCATTCTCAAATTCGCTTGCACAATAAAATACTTTTCATTCTTTCTACTTCTATTATACCGCTAACAAAATATTATTTACAGACTACACTTCCCGCAATTCCTGCCCTATACTGTTTTATACAATACGAAGGAGGCAGATTAATATGGCTGAACAAAAAGACGTCTTGGATCACGGTCCTTTCTTTCACGGAACAAAAGCGGCATTAATGATCGGAGATCTCTTAGCACCACAGCATCTATCCAATTACCAGGATAAAAAATCTAATTATATCTACTTCACAGCCACATTGGACGCTGCTAAATGGGGCGCTGAATTAGCGGCATCCAACTCACCGGAAAGAATTTATATTGTAGAACCGACGGGTGATTTTGAAAATGATCCGAACTTGACTGATAAACGATTTCCCGGAAACCCCACCCGTTCTTACAGATCCAAATCTCCTTTGAAGATCATCGCTGAATTAGGTTCGTGGGAAAGGCATTCCAATGACGAAATCGATCATATGCTTACTTCCCTAAAGGCACTGCGCGATCAAGGAAAGGCAATTATCATTGATTGATTTCTAATAGCTTGATGGCCGGTCAGATTTTTGGCCTCTCCCTCTTTTGTCAGAAAAATACGTGCCAGTAAAAGGTCACTCGAATGACTTTAAGAGAGCGCAAAAATAAATTATTTAAATTTTCAAAATACCATTGTATATTTTTGATTATTGTTATAGAATGAGCGTGCACATAATAAAAATTTATCATTTCCAGGGTATTTACAGAAATATTCATTTCTATTTTTAATACCCGATTAAAGGAGGTCTTATTCTCTCAAAGTCCATCATTAGGAAAGTTCCCAGCTCTATGCCCCTTCTGCTTAGAGGATGAACACATTCTAACTATGAAATGGAGAGAAGAAGAATGAAAAAATTTTTTACGATTGTGATGGCGGTTTTTCTGATATTTGGTATTAGTTCTACTGCAGCTTTTGCAGATGGTGATCACAATGATGGCCACAAGTACGAGGAGAAAGATAAAAAAGGTAATAACAACAACGACAACGGTAAATCTCATAACAACAAAAAAGACGACAACGGCAAATCCCATAACAACAAAAAAGACGACAACGGCAAATCCCATAACAACAAAAAAGACGACAAACGCCATAACGACAATGGCAAAAACCATAACGATAAAAAAGACAATAAACGCCACAACGACAACGGCAAAAACCATAACGACAAAAAAGACGACAAACGCCATAACGACAATGGCAAAAACCATGACGGCAAAAAAGAAGACAAACGCCACAACGACAATGGCAAATACAATGACGGCAAGAATGAATACAAATTCTATAAAAATTTCTACCTTCATAAACATGCTTACTACAAAAACGGCAAAAAACACTATTACTGGCAAAAGCATTTCTACCAAAAAAACAAGAAGTTACATGGCCATGACGATGATGATGACCATGGCAAAAAGCATAAACGCCATTAATCAGTAAAAAAGGAACAGGCTCCCTGCTAGATGCAAGGGACCTGTTCTTTTTTGTGCGTTCCATCAGGTTTTCAAAAAGTCCACGAACCGATTTTATTTCCAGAGACATGTTCTTCTGCTGTTATTGGTATACTTAACTAAAGGCAGCGCAGACAAGGCGTACAAAAAGGGCGGATTGAATAGAAACGATTAAAGCCGACAGGTGAATTTATTCATACTTATGCATCTACTGAAGACGAGAAAGAATTATAACAGTTGGAAATGCGTTCTTTTTTTGGCAAAGATACAGAAACGAAAATCATCAAAAGCTCATGCGGCATTGATCCGAGCAGAAGCCCGTTTATCAAAGAGCGGATTGAGGGGCTGTTTGAAGCCACGGCACTGCCGGATATTTTGAAGCAGTCGGCTGAGGTGTATATGGAAATGGCCGCATTTTAAATGATTTTCCCGAAAATCAACGGGCTGGCTGTGTCTGATAACGTGGATTTCGGGGAAAAAGCGAAATTGAACGGTTGATCGGTGCTGCCATTACCGGGGAAGCGGTTGTCCACAACCCCGATGTCACGTTCGGACTTATGCCATTCGAGTGACGCTGGTATTTTGGCATATACCAGCAAAGCGAGGCTGTTTAGTTTACGCATCAGCAAAAACCGCGCGAGTATTCCGCAGCGCTGAGCACAAGAGTGGCACGCGCGGTCGCCAATATCGCTGTTTCTGAGCCTGCTGGAGTCAAAGCAATCGATCCGTGCTGCGGAATCCAAACGAAATTGGTCGAGGCATTGTCGATGGGGATTGATATTGTCAGGCGGGATATTAACCCGATTGTGATTCATGGTTCAAGGGAAAACATCGCATATTTCGGATTGACGGGAAAAGTCGATTCGGGGCAATCGCCGACATCAAACAGCAATATGACGTAGCCATCATTGACCTGCCCTATCATCTTTATACACGCATAACGCTTGATGAATAACAGGAAATTGAGAATAGGATGGAAAGCATCGTTTTGATGAGATGCTTTTTTATTTTTTCATAGAAGGAAGCCTCTCTCCTTTTTCAAGGATTTCTTATCCCTCATTATCCGGGCGGCTTTCCTCTTTCTTGCTGTAAAATTCATAAGCAAAATAGCCACCCAATAAACCGATACTCGCGCCAAAGACAATTCCGATTGCTAATGAGATTGGAAAGAACAAGCTGAAAATTATACCCAAAGCGCTTCCGAAAATCATCCCAACAGGAATTAAACTATCCAATAAATCTTGGGCAGACGCTGATTTTTTCTTGCCAAGGGCGTCTCGCTTTTGCTTGAGTCTGTTAATGACAAACAATGCAATCGCTCCTACTGCCACAATCGGCAAGACTATAAGGACAATTTCAAATGCCGTTTCCATATGAAAACCTCTTTCGTATTCGGATTCGTGGATTCCTGTCGTTACCTTCTACTGTCAATGGTAAACGAACTCAGTTGAAACAGCCACTTCCACCTGTTTCTCGAAACCTCCAATACTCTCAATATCTGGAATTTTTTCAGAATCGCTTAAATTTTTTTACTCAGTTAGCGATTATATTCTCCCGTTTATAATTTTCCCGTCAAGCCGCCATCAATCACAAAATCAGCCCCGGTGACATAGCTGGATTCATCTGAAGCCAAGTATACAACCATGTTGCTCACTTCCACCGGCTGGGCTGTGCGCTGCAAAGGAATTTCCCTAGCCAGCTTACTGACTCGGCTTTTCCTGACCATCGGCGTTTCGGTAATTCCGGGATGAACGGAATTCACACGGATTCCCTCCGCTCCGAACTCGATGGCTGCACTTTTTGTCATGCCACGTATGGCAAATTTTGAAGCGCTGTAAGCTATCGACTCACTGTTCCCTTTCAAACCGCTAATAGAAGAAATGTTAATGATAGAACCATTCTCCGTTTTCCTCATTGACGAAAGTACATACTTCATCCCTAGAAAGACCGAGACTTGGTTGATATCTATGACTCTCCGATATTGTGCTTCTGTCATTTTTTCTATTGATTTGAGCAAAGCAATCCCTGCATTGTTCACCAACACGCTGACCGGCCCAAATGCTGATTCCGTCTCAGCGACTACCCTTTCCCAATCCAATGACTTCGTGACGTCATGCTTCATGAACTTGACGTCTCTTCCCAGTTCAGTTGCCATCGCTTCACCTTCTTTTTCCAAAATATCGGTGATCATAACTTTCGCCCCTTCTTCTGAAAACCTTTTCGCATGCGATGCCCCCATCCCTCTGGCGCCTCCGGTTATAATCGCCACTTTGCCATCCAATCTGCCCATCATCCAACTCCTCCTCTTTTTTAGGCAATGATTAATTATTCTGCAGCTCGCTGTTTTTATTCGAGATTGCAGAAAGGGTGTTACGCTTGAAAGCGATGTTACGGGTGTTGGCTTTTTCTTTAATCGGTGGTTATCTTTTCAGCCTGCTGCACATTCCGATCCCATGGATGCTTGGTCCAATTGTTGTCGTTATATTAACCCAATTCATTTATAAAGAACCGCTCAAATGGTCTGGAAAAATGCGCGATTTAGGCGTTGTCATGGTCGGTACGGTGATTGGTATACAATTTAATATCAGTTTATTCGGCATGATGAAATCTATTTTGTTTTATATGATTACATTGAACGTCATCTTAATCGATGGCTCGATTGGCATTGCCTTTTTGGCAGGAAAATGGTCGAAGATTCCGCTGAAAGCTGCTGTACTGGCCGCTATGCCGGGAGGTTTAGGTCAGATTATTGTCTTTGCCGAAGAAGAAAAGCTAAAGAAATCGGCATCATTTCTTATTTTCAAGTCATTCGGCTCCTGTTGGTCGTTGGGTTCGTACCATTTATCGTTGCAGGTTAGGTCATGAACAAACCATCCACTGATACGAAACTGACCATCGGTTTCGTATTATTGTCGCAATTCAATTCGAATAATATAGGACTTCATCTTATATACCACCTTTCTTAACTCGATTGTACCAAGAAACCGCCAATTGTTTGGCCTTTTCTTTTCTAGCGCGGAGCAATCACTAACCAACGTTTATCTCCGCATCCTTTTGGGAATATAAATTAAAACAAAAACTGTTATGAAAGGGCGGTTATATGAGCGATCACCAATCATCTGCACAAGAAAAGAACATTCAGAAAATGAACGAGCTGATTGAAGAAAAGGATGCGGAAACTTCAAAACAGCAAAATTCCAATACACAGGAACAAAAAAACCAATCGATAAAAGATAATGCCCGTACGCCAGACGAAAACAATAAGTTAACGAACAGCGACAATAACCGAAATCCTTGAGGATTCGTTATCTATCGCAAAACGTAAACACAAACGGCCAGCAAATTGCCCCCTAATTTGCTGGCCGTTTTGTTGATTGTGCAAGGATGTACATCAAACTGCTCGGCACATATTCTGTAAAACCAAAAGTCATGGTATTATAAAATCAAATTATTGTTAATATCGAGATCTCTCATCATGTATTTAACATAATTTCATTGCTGAGCTTACGTGCCCTACTTCCTGGAAGCAGTCCAAAAAGAAAGGCGGCGCTGAGGATGTTTGAGGAAATGAGATCCCGGTTTGTATTTGGCTGGATGTTGAGTGCGTCCATCGTGGCGATATTCATCGTGCTGCAGGCCACGGAAAACGTGCTCCTCACCGGTGTCTTGATGCAGTTGGTTTTCTACATCGTCCTGCCGGCGTGGCTTCTCGGCCACCACTTTAAAAAACGCAACGTGAAACTGCGCCAGGTCGTCTTCTTCCATGGAACTGCGCGCTGGTTATTGCCGGTCTTCGGACTTACAGTGCTGGTGGTGGCGTTTTCCATGAGCATCTATTGGCTGCTGATGCGGGCGCTCATCCCCATTGCTCCCACTGCCATCGATGTTGCACTCACGCCGCAGCCACTCCCCGATGCAGTATGGTATTTGATCGCAACCGGCTTCGTAATAGCGGTCATTGCACCAATCGCGGAAGAATTCGTGTTTCGCGGGCTGGTTTTGAATCGGCTGATCGCGACGTTCGGCTTCTGGAATGGGCTCGGCTTGACGAGTCTGATCTTCGGCATATTCCACATCAACTTTTTCGGTGCTTTTCTGTTCGCAGTGGTGGCGTCGCTGCTGTATGTGAAGACCGGCAATCTGCTTGTGCCGATTTTACTGCACATCGCCAACAACACTGTCGCCGTCTATCAAAGTTTCGTCAATCCATCTTTTCCGCAATGGCTGAGGGTAATGAATATCAATGACCTGTATACGAAAAGCATTCCGAACCTGATTGTGCTGATCATTAGTTTGGCGCTGCTGTTGTTCATCATCTTGCGGCTGGCCAGGGACCCGGAGAACAAGATAGAAGAACTTCGCGTCTTTTGGAAATGATTTTCCAAGGTTTGCACGAAATGATAATCTGTCCCTGATTATACAACACGGATGATCAGTATCCCGAGTTGTCCCTAAAAAAGCAAAAAGGACCGATATGGCCCTTTTTGCTTTCTTGTTGCCTACTCTGCTCCATTGTTCTGTATTTCTTCAGTAGGAGAAGAAGAAACTTCCCCTGGTTGAAGTTTCTTCTTGAGCCGCCTCGTCCAATCCCTCAGGGTGTCGTGCAGAATGGCCGCCTTACCTTGTTTCACCCCAGTATTTCAATTCCGTATTTCTGTGCAGTTGCAGTAAGTTTGTCCATATCAAATTCGCCATCAACCTCAACAGATTCCGGCGGTAATTTATATTCCTCGGCTGGTAAACTTCGTTCAATGAAAAACTGTTCTCCTCCGGCAGGCGTAAACATGCTCAGCACTTTTGCAGGCGAATCCCCTCCAACTTGGTATTTGTGCTTGATGTGACGCGGCACATAAATACAAGTTCCCGGTACTCCTTTGATTGTTTTTTCGCCGATGGTAAATGTCATTTCGCCTTCCAGAACATAATACGTGAGTTCTTCATTGTTTCGCACATGTAAAGGCGATTCACATCCCGGCGGGTGCAGTTCTTCGATCAGACTGAATGCACCATTCGTGTCTTCGCCGGTCGCTTTCACTTCCAGTAAGGTGACTCTGAACCAATAGGCGTCGCCTTCTCCATGCGCAACCGAAAATGCGTTATTCATTCGCTGTACCACTTTCATTACCTCCCGATTTTTTGGGATTGAATAAAGCATACGGCATTTCTGCATCATATCAGTAATGGGGTGCTGCGAGCATAGTGGCTTTGGCATACGTCCTCCCGGAAATTCGATAGCGTATTTCTGGGCAGTCGCCAAAATTTTTCAATACCAGGCTAAAGAGCGCCCTGCAACAAAGAAATTTACGCTCATCTCCTTTTCGTGGCGCTGAAAATGCAACGGTCTTTCATCTTCAACCAAGTGCCAGGAAAACTCCGTCTGCTAAATGTTTGTAAGCCCGAAACCAAAGAAGCTGCGGGCATCACAATATAGAAGAAGCAGCAGCTTGAAACGGCGGCTTTAGTGCAATTGAGGGGTTTGAATCCCCTTTCTGTTCAAAAATCAGGGATGGACGAAAGCCGGCACTTCTTTTATATGTATAAATCTTTTTTCGCGTGAATCACTTATTATAATATCATCGATATATAAATTTTAATAATTATATGACCGATAAATTATTTTTCATTCCACCCACTGAAGATGATTGTTTCCTACCTTTTACACCACAAATCCTTGTGCGTTTCAACCGCGTGGTTAAGTAGAAATGACCGATTGAGCACAGGGGAATTATTTACCTCGATCAGTGGTTTTGTATTTTTCACCTTTGCTGTCATAAGTGATCCATTCACCCACAGGCTCACCTTTTTCAAAATAACCCGACCGCTTTAATGTCCCATCAGCACGATACCATTCCCAATAACCCTCCGGCTTATCATCAACCATTTTTCCTTTTGACCAGATCGTTTTTCCATTGGCATGATACTTTATCGTATAGCCGTCAATCACTTCAAGGTTCTTTTCCTTAACACCGTTTTCGTGTACCAAGTCACATTTTTCATTCTCCATGATTTACCTCCAGACTCATTCAGGATGAGTAGTTTACCGTTCACATTTATCACTTTATTATAGTATAAATGGCTCTGAAAATGGGAATAAGCACCATCGTTTTTTGCTCCATAAAAAAAATCTCATAACGGGTGCAGCATTTTGTTTTTCATCTAAACGTAATCGCGTGGTCTTATCCAGCAGAAAACTTCTGACTGCCTTGCTATTTTCCAATCCTTTTACGGAATAATAAAGACTGATATTTCGCTTTTTCCATAGTTCAGACTCTTAAACACCTCTTGATCAAATGTTAGGAAGAGAGTTTCCTGCGTTTTATCCGAACTGCGGTAATAGGAATCGCGGAAAAGAGAAAATTCCCATTTTTATGGATATACTGTCTCTTGCAGACGAAATACTGGCCAATATGAATGAAATACTGTCTCTTACAGAAAAAATACTGGCCACTGGGCATTAAATACCGGCCAAGATCCCTTGAAATGAAAAAGGCTCCGCATCCGCGAAGCCTTCTTTTAAGGGATTGGAGTTTTTCGCACGGCGAAAAACATCCGCTGGTGTCCTTGAATTTTGTGTATGGCAGATGCTGAAGCAATGGCACATATTCCTTTCACTCCGCTTCTCCCCCGCGCTGAGGCGGCCAGGCGCCGATGATTTTTCGGGCAAAGACCACTTGCCCGGCATGATACGTATTGTGGAGCACGATGGTTTGCAGACAGTCGGCCCGGGTCTCTTCCCGTCCGGCAACCACTTGTTCCGATAATTCTTTCCCCGCTTCCTGCTCAGCTTCCTTTAATCCTTTCAGGTAATAGGCAACAGCTGAATCCCATTCATCTTCTGTTTCCGGCGCCGCCGCAGCCGGCCAGGATTCAGCGTCGGGATCCCCGCTTTTTGGCACTTCCCCCTTGAGAAAATCCAGCATGAAATTCTGCCAATAATTCATATGAAACAATAATTCCCAAACCGAATGCGGGAAATTTCCCGCTTTCTGTCCCGCCTGCTGCCAGTCCAATCCATCAAAAACCGTCGCCGTATCCACGTGCGCTCCTTCACCGTGCAGACCATTCCAAAAAAACTTCTCGTTCATAAAATCCCTCCCGAATCGTGAATTTCTCTTATTTACCTGTTCTGCGTAATTTGAAAACATCCTCTTATTTTTAAATTCAATCTGGTGAATACATTTAAAGAAGTTCACGTCCGAAACGTCAGAAAACGGTTGTGGGATATTCCCGCAGCACGTCCAATCTTCTACTAAGGGTTACGCTACAGATCCCTCGAAATTTCATTAACAGATTCAGCAAATTTCCCAACCAATTCGTCTACTTCCTCTTTTGTGATGACAAACGGTGGCGCAATCAGGACCGTATCCCCCTGATCTCCGTTTATATGGCCTGAACCAGGATAGACAATCAATCCATTTTCAAAACACACCTTTTTAACCTTTTCCGCCAGTTTCGCTTCAGGTGGAAACGGCGTCTTATTTTCTTGATCGGCTACGAATTCCACGCCTATCATCAAGCCGAGGCCGCGTACGTCCCCAATAATGTCTGATGTGGTCTTCACATTTTGGAGTTCTGAGAGTAAGTACTTTCCGATTTCAGAAACATGTTCCACAACATCATACTTCCTCAAATATTTTAAAACCATCAAACCTGCCTGCATACTTACTGGATTTCCGATATACGTATGCCCATGTGAAAATTGGCCACTGCCTTCGAAAAAGGTTTTAAAAATAGAATCTTTTACGATCACGGCAGCAAGAGGTGCATATCCCCCACTTATTCCTTTTCCGCCTGTAATCAAATCCGGAATAAAACCGAAATGTTCGGAAGCAAAATATTTACCGGTTCGACCAAAGCCACTCATCACTTCGTCACAGATCAACAGCACATCGTATTGATCACAGATCTCCCGTATTCTTTGATAATAAACGGAGGGGCTGCAAGAAGCTGCATTGGACGTGCCGGTTACCGGCTCCAACATAAAAGCGGCTACCTGTTCTTCCCCCTGTCGTTTTATTTCTGCTTCCAGTAAATCAGCATAGTAGATCGGGTCGGCGTCTGGATTTCTGTACCAGTCAGGCGAATCGATATGAGGAAAATCAATAAGCAGCGGTGTATAAGCCATTCTGCGCTTAACATGGCCACCGGCACTTAATGTTCCCAATGTGTTCCCGTGGTAGCTGGACCAGCGGCCAATTACTTTGTACTTTGAAGGCTTCCCTTTTTCTATAAAATATTGCCGGGCCATCTTGATAGCCGTTTCGTTTGCCTCTGAACCTCCGGACAGAAAATATACATAATCAAGAGCAGGTGGTGTAATTTCTGAAATCAACGAAGCGTATTCCTCCTGCGGCCGATTCCGAAATTGACTGGTATGGGCAAATGACAACTCTTTAACTTGATCCAGAATTCCGGAGATCACTTCTTTATTGCCATGTCCGACATTCGATACCAATGCACCGGAGCTTCCGTCAAGATACTTTTCCCGTTTTCGTCGTAAATGTAAATTCCTTCCGCAGTTTGAGCCATTGGATAATCAGTCATAAGATTCCGGTGAAATACATTGCTGCTGTAACCCGCCACTCGATCTCCTCCCGTTCTCCATAATCGAATTGGACATCACTCGCTTATTCAAACCGTCCCTTACCCCGTATGTCTCAGGAAAAGAGCGTTTCCGTTTTTGATAAACCGCCATACTACCGCGACAAGGAAGATTCCGATGCCCGCCAACAGAACGCCTTGAATGGCCGTGTCCATGGACGGATTGAGCCGTCCGCTCGTATACGAACTGTAGATTCCAAAGAAAGCCCATGCCAACGGAATCGGAAAGGCGGCGTTTTTGTACCGCGACAAGTAAAAGAGGACAAATGCGATGGCCAGCCCCAATACGATCATCGTCCAGACAGAATCGGAAATGCCGAATCCATTCCATTCCAGCTGCACTAAAAACAACGAGATATTGACGATGGTTGCGATGAACACCCAGGAACCATAGAAGGTGAAACTGAGTCCTGCCAAAGTGGAAGGAAACTCAAAGCGATTTTTGTAGATCCGTTCCACGATGATGAGCAGGGAGAACAGCATGCCAAAAATCAGCAGCGTTGAGATGCCCAACCGTTCATACGAAAAAGCAACAATCCACCCCATATTGCAGAGAGAACTCACGATGAACAAAGGTGAAATCAACAGCACCAGCCTGCTGATGTTCCGGTTTTTCCTTTTTACAAATAGATAAATCAGCGTAATCAGCAGCAAACTGTAAATGACGCCCCAAATCGAAAACGTGAAAGGTGCCGGAGAGATGAGCGTCGTGTATTTATCGGAGATGTCCCCCTGACTTTGACCATTAAAAAACCCTGAAGACCCGAGATAGTTTACGCCGAGCGTTAAAAAATAAAAAACCAGGTTCAAAATCGTGAACACCTTTGCTTTCTTCAGCGTGTTTTCATCCATAACGATTTCATCCTTTCGTTAGCTATTTTTCTTTCAATCTTTTTTTCCAATGAATATTCCTCTGCTGAGCAACATAAGACGCTTACCGGCTGATAGCTGCTCTCCGCTTACTTGTTATAAATAACTCTCCTTCATTATCTCTTCCCGAATTGGCTTTGCGGCAAAACTGCTTTCCTGTGAAACCCCTGCCAAAGAGATGGATAAAACGAAAAAGACACACCCGCGCTTGTGCTCCAGCGGGTGTGTCCTGGTATGGAATATGAATTGTCTATTCAGAATCGGTCAGATGTGCTTTTCAGCCGGGGATGCAACTCAATTCCCTAAAGCAATCTTTATGTGCTCCAAATGATGCTCTTCGTGCCAGCACAGTTTTGCAAGCTTCGTCGCGACGCTGATTTCACCGTTCGTTTCGTGGGTGAAGACGCGGCCCAAGTGCTCGTCCGTCAAATTTTTCCCAAGTGCGACGATCCGTTCGTTCAGCCCTTCCAGCATTCGGATTGAACTTTCCACCGGTAATTCGTTGTCCGGCAGCTCCGTCCATTTTTCCTGATCAAACGCGGGAACCGTCGGATTGTCATCGGTCAAAGCCAGTTTCAGGCGCTGATACATATTGAGCTGCGAATCCGCAATATGATGCACAAGCTGGCGCACAGTCCAGCTGCCTTCCCTGTACTTTTCGGCCAATTGCTCATTACTCAATCCATCAACTACTTCCCGCAGCCGCATCGTGTAACTGCCGATTTTTTCGAGCCACTCCTGGATATGTTCAGCTGTCACGTTGTCGGGAACCTGCAATTCTCCAATAGGAAATTTCACATTCATCTTTTCAACCTCTTTCCTTATCCGTATTTGTGGGCGATCTTAGTAACGCCAAATATACCAATGGGGTCTGATTTTGTAAACCGGCACCTTGTGCAGCCTTCGGAAACCCCGAATCATTGTCGTCACCGGTTTCGCCCTGTTCCATAGAAATGAATGCACCTGTACCCAAAATCAGATCCAAAGAAGAAAATTCCGAAGACATTCTTCAGTGGGTGCGATGCGTAGCCCTGGCCTTAACGTTTCTTCGCACAATAGATTTTCCTGCCTGGCAACTCCAGACAATTCAGCTGTCGGCCGTAAGCCGCACCTCCGTCTATCCCGATGATTCCGTTGTCACCAAAATAGACATTGTCATCGCTTGCCCCTCCTAGCAGGAACGCCGGTGTATGGCCAAAGACAACCGTTTTCTCGCCCGAATAGGCTGTATGAAATTCCTCGCGGATCCATATCAATACAGACGGGTCTGTCTCTTGAACCGGCACGCCCGGCTGAACGCCCGCATGCACAAAAATAGTATCATCCGTCTCATGGTAATAGCCCATTTCGTTAATGAAATCGACGTGTTCCCAAAAGACAGCTGCCGACGGAAACGTCATGTCTTTTATAGATGAATCGTAGCTCTTCAGCGTCGAGAGCGCCCCGTTTCTTGCCCAGTTCCTCTTCGCGCCGGGTTCCTCATTTGCGGCGTCCAGCATCATCTGGTCGTGGTTGCCCCTCAATACAATAGCTCCCCGCTTTTTCAATTCGACGACCCGCTCCAAAACCCCTTTTGAATTCGGACCGCGATCCACATAATCCCCCAGTAAAATCAGCTGGTCTTTGGCGGTGTCATATTCCGCTTTTTCCAGAAGCTCCTCAAAAAGCCCAAGTTCTCCGTGAATATCACTGATGGCCAATGTTCTTTTCATCGTGTGCACCCCTCTGCTCAGATTCTTCCGAAACTGCTCATAACCGTCCAGCTTTATTTAAAAGAAATCTGTTCTCTTGTAAACCGACTTCTTTCACTTATTGCTACTGTTAATCCTTGTATTCCTTTTTGCCTGATAAAAATGCCCCCCGGATTAAATTTCGGTTCCCCGGTTGTATCAACCGTTATTGCATGATAAATTGTAGAATGACCGTTATATCTATAAAAATGGGGGTATTGAACAATGAGCACGAAAAAAGAGGATTTACTTATTGCTGCAGAGCGGCTCTTTTACCGCCACGGCTTTCATGCCATTGGCTTGAAAGCGATTGTTCAGGAAGCAGGCGTCGCCCTTATGACCTTGTATAATCATTTTAATTCGAAAGATGAATTGATTTTAAGTATTTTAACCAGAAGAGAACAAGCTTATTTTGCTTATCTGGAGCAAGCCACACAAGAATCAACGGGTTCCGTCGCCTTACGTCTTGCATCCGGCCATTTGCGTTGGTTAAAAGACAATTCCTCCAATGGCTGCTTGTTTTTGCGTGCAAAAGAAGAATTCACGAGTGAGCCGGATCACCCGATTGTCCAGAAAGTCACTGTCCATAAAGAAAACCAGAAAAAGTTTTTCCAGGCGAACGGACTTACGCCCACCCAAGCGGTTCAGTTATCCCTCCTGTTTGAAGGGTCCACTTCTTTGGCTGAAACGACAGCGATGGATGACGTCGAAAATGCCTTGGTGTCGATGGTGAAGCATGTATAAGTAAGTGGTTCGCTTACTTTTTTGGCTAAAAATAGAGTGATCGATCTATCTAATTAAAGGAGGTTGAAATCCATGTGGAAAACAGTTTTGCCTGGCATCGCCATGATTGCTGTCACTTATGCATTGGCCAGATACAGTTTTGGTTTGTTCCTGCCCGAAATCAGCACCGCGCTAAACCTATCCGAAGGTCAAGCGGGAGTGGTCGGTTCGGCAGCTTATATCGCCTATACTCTTGCCTTGGTGACGGCATCTGTCTTTATCCGAAAGTTCAGTGCACGCCCCATCGTTTTGCTATCAGGAGCTACCGCCTTTATCGGTATGCTGGGAATGGCGGCGTCTCACAACTTTTATGCACTGGCAGTCAGTGCATTTGTCGCTGGACTGGGAAGCGGCTGGGTGTCTCCCGCTTTCAGCCAAGTCGTGACGCAGTCTCTTGCCGCTGACTTGAAGGACAAAGGAAACACATGGATCAATACCGGCACAAGCTTCGGGGTTGTCATTACCGGTCCTGTCGCTTTGATGTTTTCCGAACATTGGCGCTGGGGCTATGTGCTGTTTGCTGCTTTTGCATTCGTCACTTATTGGTGGAACGCCCGGGTAATCGAGAGTCGAAAACAGGAAACAAGTGCCACCTCCAATGATCAGTTTAAGTTCAGTTCATTCGCACAAGTGCGTTTCATGGTTCTGGCTGCTACAGGCATCGGCTTCGGTTCTTCTATTTATTGGACCTTTTCAAGAAGCTACCTGACTGCCGTGCACGATTTCTCGGTGAATGAAAGCATCATCTTTTGGATTGTCATGGGAGCAGCCGGCATCATCGGTGGCCTTGCGGGTGCGCTTATCCGATCCATTGGGCTTTCGTGGTCCTACCGCCTCGGGGTTTTGGTGGTCACAGCCTCTCTTGTCTGCCTGACCATTCCTTATTCAGCCGCCATTTTTCTGTCGGCTGGTTTCTTTGGCATATCGTTTATTTTCATGACCGGCTTGTTTATTGTCTGGGGGACCCGTCATTTTCCAACTACCCCTGCCGTCGGCGTGAGCTTATCTTTTTTCGCCTTAGGCATCGGTCAATCGATCGGGTCTGCAGTGGCGGGCGTCTTAATCGAAGAAATGTCCTATACTTTTGCCTTTTTGGCGTTCGCCTTGGTCGCATTGCTGTTCATCTTCTGTAGAACCGCTGCCACCCCTGTCTCTTCAACCGAGTACGCCGTGCATAAAGTGTAACTCATGAATGGTCTCTGTATGTTGCACAATTCCCAAACTAAATCACTGCCTTTTGCTTTCCCGTCTTCAATGCTGATTATAATTGCCTTGAAGTACATACCGAAATGAATGATATACTGGACTATAGTGGAAATATTGCATAAAGGAGATACGGGGTTATTTATGTTATCTAAGTTGCGCTCTCTTCATTTCAATGGCAGCCGGATTTTGAAAACCGGTATCGCCATCTTTTTAACAGCCACTATTTGTGTGTGGCTTAACTGGCCGCCTGTCTTTGCGGTCATCACGGCCATCGTGACGGTCGAGCCGACGGTCAGCGATTCGATCAAAAAAGGAATTGTCCGCTTTCCGGCATCCGCCATCGGTTCTGCATTCGCCGTTCTCTTCATCACGCTCTTCGGGAATGCCCCGATCACCTATACACTCGCGGCAGTCGCCACGATTCTGGTCTGTTATAAGCTCAATCTGCATGCCGGCTTGCTTGTTGCCACATTGACATCCGTCGCGATGATTGAAGTGATCCATGATCATGTCCTGGTCTCGTTCTTCATCCGACTGGGGACGACAACGGTCGGTTTGCTCGTGTCCACCGCTGTCAACATGCTCGTCTTTCCGCCGGACTACCGGCCTGATATTCTGAAAAGCATCCAAAGCATCAGTGCGCGTGCAGGAAGCATGCTGGAACATACTTTCCGCACGATTCTATTTGAAAAGGATGTGGACCTTCAGGAAGACCGAAAGATTGCGAAACAATTGACAACGGAAATCAGGAAGACGGAGAAACTGATTCATTTCCAGCGGGATGAAGCCAGTTTATATCCTTGGATCCGTAACCGGGAAGCTGAGCTTCGGATGGCGGAAAGGCAATTGCTGTTTCTGGACAATTTCGAGTACCATTTGAACGCCCTGCTCCGTGTCCCACTGCAGAGCATCCAGTGGACAAAAGCCGAGCGGGAGATTATCATGCATGCCGCTGCGGCGCTTGCGGACGACCTGAGGCATTCCACCCACTACAACCACGAAAAGCATCAGCGCCAGTTAAAAAGCATTACGCATCTGTTCTGGGAAAACAGCAAGCGGGTGCCGGCAAACGATGCCATGCACCCGACCCTGTTCCCGCCGGAATTCACGATCCTTTACGAACTCATCACGATTTATGATTTAGTAGATAAGTATTTTGATCCGACCAGCGTGAAAGCCGCACAGCAGGCAAAGAAATCATAAGACAATCGAATACCGCCAAGCTTGAATGGAGCTGTCGAATTTAGGATGGGCTGATGTTAGAGAAAAAGATCCCCTCTCCCTCCGAAAGAAGCGAAGCACAAGCCAAGCTGCTATCCCAGCAACTCCACCTCAGCACCTCGCTGCGAGGACCCTGTGTGGGACTCAATTGTTCCTCAAATTGTGGCCCACACAGGGTCCGTTCCGAAGTGACAATGGCTTGTCCTTTTTCTGATTAAAATACGAATGCTGCAAAAGAAAAGGAATCATCCGAAATATTCCGGTTCCCCAGCCAATGCATGACCGAATGTTTCAGCGCTCTCCCTTTCTTCCCTGTCCAGTAACAGCTCGATCACCCTGTTTGTTAAGTTCGGCACGATTTCATGAGAATACGTCATTTCGGCTCTTTCCAATTTTTTATGGGCATCAACGCCGTATGGACCAATATTGACGACCGGGATATTCAATTCCCGGATCTCTTCATAATCCACATAATGCTTGGTTCCCCATGAAGGATTGTTGGCAGACACGGCTTGAATTCCTTCTTCGTCATCACTTATTGCGACAAAACTCATATCGGAAATATGAGGAAAGAAATTCTTGATGACAATTGGATGCGCGTAGAACGGCTGAACTTCTTCGACAGCCTGGTCTAAAGCACTTATTAACGCTTCTTCTTCCTGTGTTTTCCCGGTTATTTCAATCCGTGGCGAGTACAGCGAAGAATAAAATAAAACGATTGCAGGAGATTTGTCTTTCATCCATTTCCATGCTTCTTCCACCACTTTCACGGAAAACATCCGAGTGTCCAATTCCTTGTTCTGTAATAACGACGCTTTGAATTCATCCATATGAGAAATAAAATCCGCGCCGTTTTCCATGACCAGCAGCTTTTCCATTTCTTCATAGCTCAGCACTCTCGGTTTCCACGGGATGCCGGGATACGGGTCCCCACTCATCTCGCTGAATTGCTTGTACCTTTTCCCATAAGAAGCGAGTGCATTGTCAAAAGCGATGAACGCCTGCTCTTTTAATTTGTCCAATACATCCTTTGGCGTCCAGGAATGGACAAAGAAATTAAAGTACACAAAGGCGGATAAAGCCGTCTGGACAGTATAGTTCGGCTTCAAATCGGTCTGTTTCAATGTTACCGGCGGCACAGTGATTTCCCCAAAAGCTTCATCCGAAAGCTCCGGGTTGTAATTGATCTGCCTGGTCAGCTCAGCCGCGATAAAGTTCGGATCGAGCCCTTCAAAACAAGAACCGACATGTGTTTCCGCACCGGTGATAAAGAAGGACGGCAGCAGCTTCCCTACCGTTCCCCGGTAAATATACCGGTTCGGATCATTTTCATGACGGGGTGAAACAAAGTCCGCATTGACCGCTGCAATATAGTCAAATCCGTGTTCCTCTTTCCACTCTTTAAAAGTTGCCAACGCCGAAAGAATTCCATGCGACCCGTCTTCCTCATCGCATTCTGCAAGAAACACGATATTGCCTTCCAATTCTTCGGGATGCTCGGAATAATACTTCAAAAGATACAAATTGCTGGCAACGCCGCTCTTCATATCAAGAACTCCCCGTCCAAAAAGCCAGTCCGCCGACTCAGCGTGTTTTTTCGCAAAAGCAGGAAGCTGTTCGCCCTTAAGCTTTTCCTTCAGCGTTTCCGGATCAAAGGCAGCGTCTTTCATTTGATTGAAATCATCTACTCCGACGGTATCAAGGTGGCCCATCAAAACGACCGTCCGCCGGCTTGCTCTTTTTGTCCCTTTTACAAACGCCAGTACGTTGTATCGCTCCCGCTCATCTCCAAACGTTCGGGACAACCGGACATGCTCGGGGTTCTTTTTAAAATAAGGGAGAGAGGAAATCAATGCATGCATGGATTCCGCAAGTTCTTTTTCCCCTTCAGTGTTTACAATGCTCGCTGTTTGAACCAATTGTTTCGTAGTAGCCAGCACTTCATCGCGGCATGGTTTCATGGATGACGACTCCTTCATCATTAATAGGTAAAACTGTTAAAACTTTCACGAGTGGTCTTTCGCCAGACTTTTCAAATCAAATACATAGCTGGCCGTGTCGCATTGCAACAACACCTTCGATCCGCGCGCACTCATAAACAGCGGCTTCAGTTTCTTTCCAGCGGAGTTTACAAAGACGATTTCTCTTCGCCGCCGGTAACGGGACGCGTTCTTTTCGAATAAATAAAAACGGTCATGTATGCCGTAGCCGCCGTTAAACAACAAGAGATGCTGGCAGACGGCAAAAGCGGTGGCACCATTTATATCCGGAATAAAATATTCCGTCTTGCCGTTTTTCCTTTTTCCGATGTGAAAATCAGTATAAAAATAAAACCACACTTCGTCGTCGGAAGCGACATTCAATGCATAACAGTCCGCAATAAAATGCGCATTCGGCTGCTCATACAGCTCGGAAATATTCCCAAATGCATCCCAGCAAATGAGGCCGGCTTTTCCAATCGGATCATCCCACCCATAATTGCCGAATATGCCTTCGTCAAAGTAGCCTGTCCAAATCCGGCCGTCCCCGGTTGTGTATAAATGTTCGATGCCGTCTCCGAGACAAAAAGACCGGATGAAATTTCCTTCCCGGTCAAACAGCCGTGCATTTTCATCCACTCGCCCGCCGCCGTAATTCATAGACCGTGCACAGGCAAGCAGTAGATGATCTTCGCCCATCGGCTGCAAAAAATGATAGTTCCATTTTTGGTTGCTGATTGTCGTCTCGCTGTACGTCTCGTCTTTGATAAAGAGCGCTTTATAGGTAATCGCTTCAGCCGTCCGTATCGGCGGAAAGCTGCCTTCCAGTAAATCCGGTGTGGACGAAGCAAACAGCAGACAAATTTCACCCCCGGGACCAAGCGAAGCGTGGCAAAGCGAATAACCGCCCGTGTCAAAGTTCCAATCGATCACCTGTTCCAGCATGATTTTTTCTGCTTTCTTCATACTCCATCCTCTTCTCGGAATCAGAATCAAAACACCGTTAAATTTGAACCGCTTATCCATTTATCATAAACTCGTTATGGAAGATAAATTTATCATATCACAGAAAAATGCTGATAATTTCAATAAATTTCTCGCTGTATATTCAAAGAACACAGTTCCTCTATCTCGTTTCCATATTATATTGAAAAAAACAAAAGGAGTTCCACTATGCCCAAAATCAAATTGGCCATCCGGAATGCATGGATTGTCTTATTAGCCGTTTTTCTGAGCGGCTGCGCCCAGGAAGACACCGATCAAGGGACACTCGTGGCTTTAGGCGATTCCATTACTTACGGCGCCAACCTCGCAGACAGCGGACGGTCGGCTTATCCGTATTTGATCGGTGAAGACGCCGGATTCGAAGTGCATAACCTTGCTGTGTCAGGTTGGCAAACCGAACATGTCATGGAAGCCCTTCGCGAAGACGAAGAACACCGGCAAAAGGTCGAAGGCGCCGATGTGATCGCCATGACAATCGGCGGAAACGATTTGCTGGAAATCCTCCGCATGGTCGAAACCGCAAGTGCCGGTGATCCGGAACGGATGCAAGAAATCCTGAACCAAGAGCTCGGCAGCAACACTTTTTTTAATGAACTCGGTGAACTCATTGAAGAAATCCAGTCACTGACAGACGCACAGATCCTTCTTTACACCATTTACAATCCTTTTCCGCCTCACAGCTATATGCACCAAATCGGCGAGGCCTTTCTCCCTGAAGTGAACGCCGCATTCGGAGAGGTTGCCGAAAGCTACGAGAACGTCTATCTGGCTGATGCCTACTCAGCTTACCGCGACAAACAGGAAGACTATATCATCGCCGGCGATATTCACCCGACAGAAAAAGGGCAGGCTGTACTTGCTGAAATCGGATTGGAGGCTATAGAAAGCGATTAAAAAAGCACGGCTTTACCGGCTCACTTCTCGTAAGAAAAGTCAGTCGAAACCAAAACCTTTCTTGTCCGTAGAACTAGTATGACAAGTTTCAAAGGAGCCGTTCAAAATGAGAGTGAAAACGTTTTATGCCTGGAGCGAAAAAGGAATGGACCGCAAAGTAAATGAATTCCTTGAAGGCGCTGCTGCAGAGGTGGTAGATATAAAGTTCGCCACGCCTATCTTTTTCTTCAGTGCGATGGTGATGTACAAGCCCTCCGATTCTTCTAAGAATATTTCCTTTTAATCACTTATAAAATAAGGCCTGCCCATCCGTAAAAAGATGGGCAGGTCTTATTTCTGTTTGGAAGGAATTCCTGATTTTATTTTTTCCTCTTGTCTTTTGCATAATATCCGCCACCCAAAGCTGCAAGAAAAATTACGAATATCGCAACCAGTATACTGATATCCATATTTTCACCTCCTTGGAAATTAACTACACATCACCTAAAATATCGAGATGATTTCCTTTCGCTTGCAAGACGCAATCTTTATTCGACGCATAGATATCAAGCTCTTCCGAATCCAACTTACAATCTGTTTTTAATCTTCCCATTCAAAAAAGCACTGACTTCCCCACTGTCCCCCAGTTCTTTCTTCGGAATGATGAGCGCGGACATGCCGCTATTGTATAAATAAAAACCGGATGGGCTTTCGCCGAAATTTTCAATACCGCTCCAGGAAATGCTCATCTCTCCTTTCGGACTGATCTCACGCAAGCCGTCTTCCGTAAAAATCATCGTATGCGCTCCCAGCACCCCTTCATTCTTTCCTTCACGCATCATTTTGGTCGCGTTCCGCTTGATCAGCCGGTAGAAGTAAGCCGGGTAGAAGATCGCCCATAAGGTGCCCATGATGAGAAACGGGATAAACAGTACGAGAAACGGCATGTCCAGAAACATTGAAGCCAGAATCGCTATCCCTATGTACAGAAGCGGTACAAATATCCGCTGCATGGTAACTTGCTTCTGCACCGCCGGAGAATTTTTTGCATGAAATAAATTGAAATCGAGATAATCTTCTTCAGTGAGTTTGTAATTGAGTTCCATTAATGGCTTGCCCCTTTTATAAGTCTTTCCATTAATCATAGTGTATTCCAACTTGCATGCATACATTATTTTACATTGAATGTAATAAACCATTCCTAATTCGCGAAAGCTTACAATAAACAAGACCCGCCCTTCTGTTTTACAGAAGGACAGGTCTTGTTTCAATTTAGCATAAAGGATGGCTGCAAAATCAACACTCGGATGGACCTCAAATTCTATGAGCGGTTTCGGCCGTTCTATGAGCGGTCTTCCGAGTTCTATGATTACTCATTGGATTCTATGAACAAAAATCGACATTCTATGATCACTCAGCTGTATTTTCGCCCCAAATCATCCGACAGCTTCTTACTCTGAAGATGACTTCGCCTTTAACGCAAAATCCCCTTCTCCTTCGCTTCCTTCAGCCACATCGGAAATTCATTCAACAGCTGATCATACAATTCTTCATCGGATACTTGGCTGATGTCTTCGAGATGGAAGAAATTCGCATTGTCGACCACCCGGCCGCCCATCGTATCGAGCCTCCGCAGCACTTCGAAATTCGCGTCGCCAATCCCGACAAATTGCCAGAAAATCGGCTGGTTTGATGATTCGACGATGAATTTCTTGATCCCCGATTTACATCCGCCGTCATTGATGAATACCAGAAACACGGGCTCGTCGCTCGCATCTTCCACCGTATACTTGCGGATCACATCTTCCATCACTTTCGGTTCGTCGTTGCGGCCGAATTTGTGCACGCTGTCATTCGACAGGATGTTTTTCTCCACATAACCCATAAACGTCGCCTCGGTCGCTCCCGGCAGACGCGAGAACTCATTGTCGTAGACCCAGACATCCAATTCGCCGTCATCATCGAACTGGCTGGCGACCGCAAGAACCCGCTCCACCACTTCCTGCACGACGCCTTCCTTATACAACTTTCTCATCGAACCGGAAATATCAAGCACCACGCCGACTTTGGCGGTGACCCCGGTCAATTTCTTCTTCTCCAGCACAATCGTTGCCGCTTTTTTCTTCAACGAAATCCCGATGATTTTCGCTTCTTCTTTTTCCGGCTTTTTAAAAATCTTATCGAACAAACCCAATATGTACGCCTCCTGTATGGTTCTTTTTAGAATGCTGCCTACTCGATAAAGTTAGTTACTTACCAGCGCTTCTTTAAAACTCTTCATGCGTCGCCGGATCCATATCAAACAGTCTGCCATCAGGACGTGAAAGCGCTGCTATCGCGGTCATTTCTTCTTCATTTAACGTGAAATCAAAAATAGCCAGGTTGTCCCGCTGCCGCTCCGGGGAAGTCGACCTTGGGATTGACACCGAACCGATTTGGTATTGCCAGCGCAGCACCACCTGCGGAACAGTTTTATGATGGGTTTCGGCAATTTTTCTGACCGTCTCATTCGACAGGATATCTGCCGCTCTGGCCAGTGGACTCCATGATTGCGTTTGAATATTATATTCCGCATGTACTTTCCGCTGTTCTTCCTGGTTAAAGAACGGATGCAATTCGACCTGATTGATGCTTGGCGTCACGCCGGTCTCCTGAATAATGCGCTCCAGATGCTCAGGCAGGAAGTTGCTTACCCCAATCGACCGGACGAGCCCCCATTTCTGCGCATCAATCAAGGCTTGCCATGCTTCCACATATAAATCCTGATTTGGCAGTGGCCAGTGGATCAAATAGAGATCGAAATAATCCAGATTGGAGCGATACAGCGATTCCTGAATCGCCACCAGCGCTTTTTCGTACGTGTGATATCGGCCAGGCAATTTGGAAGTCACCCACAAATCTTCACGGGAAATGCCGCTGCGCTTAATGCCTTCCCCGACCGCTCCTTCGTTCTCATAATTATACGCTGTATCGATCAGCCGGTAACCGGCATTGATTCCGCTGCTGACCGAGTTCGCACCGGCATTCCCCCACAGCCCGTATGTACCGAGTCCGGTCACCGGCAAAATTGTTCCGTCATTCAATGTCACTTCTGGTATTGTTCTTTCCATCTACTTCCGCTCCTTTCGTTTCTACGTTAAGATTACTCTTAGCTGATTGTAAACTCAAATTATTCAGTCACTGCACCGCGAGCGGCACAATCCCATTATTTTAGAACAATGGTGGCCCACACAGGGTCCGGTCCGAAGTAACGTCAGATTTTCTCAGCCAGAGAATGCGTGCAGGGCAATAGATTGTTCTTTTGCTGAGCGTCTATGCTTTTTTTCTGTGAGCAATAAAAAAGCATGAAGAATCTGTAAGCCCAGGATTGGTACGGATTCTTCATGCACTTAGTTTGAATAAATGAGATTGCTTCTGATACAACGAGGCTTTTTATGGGGCAGTGGGAGCGTGCTTGTTTAAAGCCTCCATAATCGCCGGTATCGTCGCGTGATCAGCAGGCTCTTCGTCGATATGATGCCAATGGATTTCTCCCGTTGTGTCAATCAGCCAGGTTCCGCCAAGCTGGTAAACGTCCTGCGAGAGCATCGCCTTTCTGACGATTTTCGCCTGTTTCCGGTCTTTCGGAAAAATCTCACGCATTCTTCCTTCTTTTAAATACTTGAAAATAATTTTTCCGGATTTCACAGCCGATACCTTTTTAAGCCGGAGATCCTTATAGGCCTGCTGTTCCGGGTCTCCTAAAATCGGAAAAGGATACGGACCGAATACATCGATGAAATCCTTCAGCTGCTCCGAGTTTGCGGGAACCACCGCTACCAGTGATACCCCTTTTTCTTCTATGGATTCTGCGTGCTCACGCAACTGCGCGAGAAAATTGCGGCAAATCGGTCAGCCCAGATGACGAAGCAAGACCAGAAGAACGGGCTTTTCCTGAGCCAATTCAGAAAACCGGACAGTTTCGTTTTTCTCTTTACTGACAAATACGTAATCCATTCATAACTTCCTTTCCAAGTGGGTTTTAATGAAATATTATCATTCCTCTACCTTAATTTCACGAATAATCAAACTATTTAATATTAAATTTCACTTCCTGGCGGGCTTTATTCCTTTCCTAACGCCTTCCGTCTTGAATAAAACAGAAATCTCCAGCAGGAAGCGATTTCTCACAGTATGTCTAACCTCCTAAAAAAGACCTCTCAGTTGAGAAGTCTCTATAGGTTTGACACAGGGAAGATTTTAACGTAAATCAGGAGGGTCACTCCTTCCGGCTTTCACTTAACTGCCACCAGTGCAATACAGTCTTCACTCCACAATCACTTCCGAAGCCAGCTTGTAAGGGAAATCCGACGGCAAATCGAATGGCATCACCCGGACAAGAGTTCCTTCCTCCAGTTCATCAAAACCACGGACTTCCCCCTTGAACAGCGTATGATCCGTCATATGAACTTCATGGACGGTCGATCCGGTCCCGAAGTTGAACGAAGTCACTTCGACCATGAAACTCGTATCTGTCTTTTCGGTCACCACTCCCTCAAATCCGCCGAAAAGGAAGAAGTTGAATTGGATAACGAACACAATCGCTGCCACAAAAACAGCCATTTGGGTCAATGTGAGAATCGACTGCTTCGGATTTTCAGATGCACGCCACTCGAAGAATGCCCTGACCAGATGGTCCACCACAATCAATGCAATAACCGCAACCAAATAGTACGACGGCGGATACTTATCCAAAGCCACGAAATAAAGGAGTACCAGACCCACAATCAGCGTGCCGCCCCTCACAAACCAGTCGACTTTCCGGTGCTGGTCGTTGATGTGGTTATAGGAAAAGAACTCTCTCTTGCTCGGTTCAATTTTAAATAGTTTTCGAAGTGCAAACTTCAAAATGTAATTTATTGCGAACACAATTAGAAAGAAAAATAATAAGTTCATAAATGACATCTGCCTCCCCACCAAACGGATTAAGCTTTGAGTGCTTCATACGGGATGTATTCAATAGAAGGTGATGAAAATCCTTTTATTGGAATGAATTATCACCTTAAACATCATCCTCATCGAATTTCTTACTCACAACAGTTTTCTGGAAGCTGACACCTCTATCGTAAGTGAACATATACTCAGTCAACGTATCCCCATCTATTAAAATGATTTTCTTATCGATTATTCCAACAAACTCTATTACACCTTACAAAGGAAAAGGCGCCACACGCTCGGAAGTTCTTTAAAGCTAAAGAAAGCCCCGTAAATTCAGTAACTTGTAAAAAGTCGCTGAATTTACGGGGTATTTTCGTGCCTCTCTTCCTGTTCGCTCCACAAATCTCCAGAATTTGTGGGATGCCACAAAAACTCTTTTCATTTTTCATGGGTTCTCCTATATAGTTCATTTGTAAAAAGTAATAATATTTAAACAATTAAAAATTAAAGGAAGTGAGTTTGTGAGCAAGTTACTGGATACGGAAGAATTCAAAGCCAAAGCAGAGAAACCAGGATTTTTGGAAAAAAGCTTAAACAAAGTGGAAATTTACGGGAACAAACTTCCCGATCCTGTAACTCTTTTCGCTGTGTTTACATTGATCATACTTGTCGCTTCAGCTGTATTTGCACAACTCGGCATCAAGTCGGTTCACCCCGGAACGGGTGAAGAAATCCATGTGGTCAACTTGCTGAATGGCGAAGGGATTCGGACAATTGTCGAAACGCTGGTACCGAACTTCACCAGCTTCCCTCCGCTCGGCCTTGTATTGGTCGTCATGCTCGGAGTTGGTCTTGCGGAATCGACCGGCCTCATTACGACATTTATGAAGACGACTATTTTGAACGCACCGGTAAAGATCATTTTGCCGACCATCCTTTTGATTGCTGTTTTGGGCAACACGGCTGCAGACGCTGCACAAGTTGTCTTGCCTCCGATCGCAGCGATGATTTTTGCGGCTCTCGGCCGTAACCCGATTGCAGGGCTCATCGCCGGTTATGCGACGGTTACAGGTGCTTTCAGTGCCAACTTGATCGTCAGCATGCTGGATCCGTTATTGTCCGGCTTTACCCAAGCCGGCGCCAATTTGATCGACCCGAATTATACTGCTAATCCGGCGATCAACTGGTATTTCATGATTGCTTCGACATTTGTCATTATTCCTGTCGCCGCGCTGGTGACTACGAAAATCACCGAACCGCGTCTTGGCGTCTATACAGGAAAAGTTGAAAAGCTGGAAAAAACAACTGCCGATGAAAAGCGCGGCCTGATCTGGGCAGGAGTGACGCTCGCTCTTTATGCAGCACTCATCGTTTGGCTGGTTGTTCCGGAAAACGGAATTTTACGTGACCAGGAAACCGGCGGGATTATTGTATCTCCTTTCATGACCGGCATTGTTCCAATCATGCTGTTCGGCTTTTTCATCCCGGCCATCGCTTACGGCTTTGGTGCCAAAGTATTGAAAAACGACAAAGATGTTGCGGAGCACTTAACCAAAGCAATGAGTGGCATGGGCGGTTATATCGTTTTGGCTTTTGTTGCAGCTCAAATGATCGCTTTCTTCGGACTGAGCAACCTTGGCCCGATTATCGCCATCGAAGGTGCAGGCTTCCTGCAAAATATGGGCTTCGAAGGTTTGCCATTGATTTTAGGTTTTATTGTCATCGCTGGTTTGATCAATCTTCTGGTCGCCAGTGCTTCTGCGAAATGGGCGCTTCTCGCTCCCGTCTTTGTCCCGATGTTCATGCTGCTCGGCTATGACCCGGCCGTGACGCAAGTCGCTTACCGTATTGCAGATTCCATTACAAATCCGATTACACCGATGCTGGCGTATTTCGCGATTTTGCTGACATTTGCGAAGAAATACGACAAAAATATCGGAATCGGGACGCTTCTTGCGTCATTGCTGCCATATTCCATCGCTTTTGCGATTTTTTGGACAGTTCTGTTCAGCGCCTGGTTCCTGCTCGGACTCCCGCTGGGCCCTGGCGGTAACATTTACTTACCATAATTGAGGAGGAATAGATTTGGCCATCAAATTTGAAAACATTACATTATACACAGGTACAGGAAAGAAATTCACCAATTCGGCGATTATTGTTCAGGACGATAAAATCATCGCTTCCGGCGACGAAGCGCTTCAGCAGGAAGCGGCTGAAACAATTGACGGCAGCGGAAAAACAGTGCTTCCTGGTTTTTTCGATATGCATGTCCACCTTGGGATGGACGGTATTGCAGATCCGTTCTCACAAGTTGAAACAGATACACAAGCCACTTCCGCCTATCGCCACCAAGTCAATGCTATTAAGCAACTGCAATCGGGAGTCACAAGTGTACGGAACCTCGGTTCGAAATGGCATATTGACTTGTCTTACCGTGATGCTGTCAACTCCGGACTGCTCTCAGGTCCGACAGTCTACGGTTCAGGCCAGCCGATTGTTATGACAGGCGGACACGGCTACCCTCTCGCTACCGAAGCAGACGGTGTAGACGAAATCAGAAAAGTGGCCCGCCAAACTTTGAAACAGGGAGCCGACGTATTGAAATTGATGGCGACCGGCGGCGTCATGACGCCTGGCGTAGACCCCGGTTCCCCGCAATTGTCCGAAAAAGAAATGCAGGCGGCCATCGAAGAGGCAACTCATGCAGGCAAAACGACCGCATCTCATGCACAAGGTACAATCGGCATTCAAAACGCTGTGCGCGCCGGTATCACGACGATTGAACACGGCATTTTCCTGGATGATAAAACGATTGAATTGATGATCAAACACGGCACGGTTTTGGTGCCGACGCTCGCCGCGCCTTATTACATCGTTCAAAATGCAAACACCGGCGGTATTCCTCCACACGCCATAAAAAAAGCGGTTGCTTGCTTTACAGCACATAAAGAAAGCTTCAACAAAGCTGTAAAAGCCGGTGTGAAAATCGCGTCAGGAACCGATGCCGGAACACCGTTCAACCTTCACGGCGATTTTGCCAAAGAGCTGGAACTGATGCACGAAGGCGGCATGACGATTCTCGACATCATTACGGCAGCTACATATGATGCCGCTGCTGTACTGAATGTGCAGGATACTGTCGGTTCACTCGAAAAAGGCAAAGCGGCTGATTTTATCTTGCTGAACGAAGATCCGGAAAACACCATCCAGGCATTCCGCAATATAGATTCAGTTTATAAAGGGGGGAAATTGGTTCATGACCAGCGAAACCGGAAGTTTGTCCATAGTTACTGAAGGGTTGGAAGAAATCTGCCGGGACCTGGAAAATTTGTTTCCTGAAATGGTCGATATCCGCCGGCATTTCCATCAATATCCCGAACTTTCCCATCAGGAAGTGGAAACGCCGAAACGAATCGCGGCATATTACCGGGAACTGGGCCTGGAAGTGCGGACTGGCGTAGGCGGCCGCGGCGTTGTGGCCACGTTCAAGGCTGCCGCTCCCCTTAAAACCATCGCTTTTCGTGCAGATTTTGATGCTTTGCCGATTCAGGATGAAAAAGATGTGCCATATAAGTCTACTGTGGAGAATGTGATGCACGCATGCGGGCATGATGGCCATACTGCCGCATTGATGGTTTTCGCCAAAAGCCTGGTGAATCAGTCCGAGCGAGTGCAGCATAATGTCGTCTTCATCCATCAATTCGGCGAGGAAGTAACTCCGGGCGGTGCTCAAGCTATGATTGAGGATGGTTGTCTCGACGGAGTCGATGCTATTTACGGCTGCCACTTTCAAAGTACCATGCCTTCAGGTGTCATGTTTTATAAAGAAGGCTATATCCAGGCAGCAGTCGATACTTTCACTATCACCATTAACGGAAAAGGCGGCCATGGCGCCATTCCTCATGAAACGGTTGATCCGATTGTGATCGCGTCCCATATTGTCACGGCGCTCCAGACAATCGTCAGCCGGAATACGGATCCTTTAAAGCAATTGGTCGTTTCAGTCGGTTCGATCCACGGCGGAAAAGCAAATAACGTTATTCCGACAGAAGCTGTGATGACCGGCACCATTCGCTCTTACGAACCGGAAATCCGCACCCTTGCTTCACAGCGTCTCTCTTCCATTGCCAGCCAAGTGGCACAGGCAATGGGCGCACAGGCTGATGTCCAAATTGATAATGGCTATGACGCTTTATGGAACCACCCCGCCGAGACGCAGATTGCCAAAAGGGCAATGACGCAAGTTCTTGGCCCGGATGCCGTTTCTGAAACACCTTCGGTCATGCCCGGTGAAGACTTCGCCTATTATACACAGCATGTGCCGGGATCATTTATTTTCGCAGGAGCGCAGGTTGATGAAGAAAGTTCAATCTACCCGCATCACCACGCTATGTTCGATTTTGACGAAACCGCGATGCTGAACACTGCAAAGTCATTCGCTGCTATTTTATTTGAATATGATAACGCGGAATAATTTGGCGCAGAAAGCGGCTCTTTTGAGAGCCGTTTTCTTTTTTTGAATTTTTTCAATTTCTTTTGTATGATTGATTACAATGAATCAAAAAAATGGAGGGAATGACCGTTACTATGCCGCTGTTGCACAACTCATTTTCCCAGTCGCAAATGGAAGCTTTGATAAAAGTGGCAGAAGCCGTGAACTCAACTCTGAATTTAAAAGAACTGTTCCAATTGACTTTGGAAGAATCCATAAAAGCCATACAAGACGCAGACGGCGGTGTCTTGTTTTTATATGATAAAGAACTCGCCAAACTGGTTTGTCCCTCTTTTGTTAACTTCACTCCAACCGTCACCAAAATTTCTTTGGACCCGAATGAATCGATTACCGGAAATTGCTTTTCGAGCCGGAAACCGATCCTCATTACTTCTCCTGAAGAACTGGCTGCTGAAACTGAATCGATGTCAGCATCAAACCGCCGACTGTTTGATGCATCACTTGCCGTCCATTCCGGACAAAACGCTTTCCGTGTGATGTGTGTTCCGCTGATCACTGAAAACGATGACTGCATCGGCGCCATCACGCTCAATGGTTTTGCCGAAGAAGGTACGTTTTCAGAGGAGGATCTACGGCTTCTGCAAGCGATTGCCGGGCAGGCAGCCATTGCTCTTTCGAAAGCGCAGCTGCATTTTGATCTGCAGGAAAAGAACGAGCAGTTCGAGCAAATCATCACTTATCAGCAGCAATTGCTGCTGAAGATGAATGCCGGTGCAGGACTGGCTTCCATGCTGGAACAGCTGAGCAAGCAAATCCAAAAGCCTGTTTCTTTATTGACGATATATGGAGAACATATACAGCTTGGCGACTTGAAAGACCATTTTGTAACGAACGAATTTCCGATTCAAAGCGGCCGTCTGCTGCTTGGCAAATTGTTTGTCTCTACAGAGCCTGGACATGAAATTTCCGATACGGACTGCTATTTCATCCAGCAAAGCATTTTGTTCTTCACATTGGAAATCAACAGGGAATCAGCTCTTCGGGAAGTCGAACACCGCTTTAAATCCGAACTGATGGATGATTTGTTGAATGGCATTTTAAAAGAGGACTTCCTGATACGGGCAAAAGGGCTTGGACTCGATATCGACAATTTGCTGTTGCCGGTGACCGCTATAACAGAAGCCACGTCAACAGAAGAAAGCATCACAGATTTCAGCTGGAAACGGGAAATCGCCAATTTGCTGCAGGTGGAAGTAAACCAGCACTTCCCAGGGAGCCTGGTCGTCCAAAAACAACAGCGCTATATTGTCCTGTTATCGGTGCGGGATGACATTTCGAAACCGTTCCTGTTGAAAAAAATTAAACGGCTGGCTGACGATCTGCAACGGCTCATCAATCAGCAAGTGCAGAATCTCACGATTAAATTAGGCATCGGCAAGTGCGTCCATCACATTGAGGAACTGCCTGATTCCATCGAAGACTCCATCAAAGTCCTTCAGTTTCTGCATGATTCCGATTCTCGTGAAAACGTCATAGACAGCGCGTCACTCGGATTCGAACGCCTTTTGATCCCAAATAAAGATAAAGACATCGACGCGTTCGTTATGTCGACATTAGGAGCCATCATCCGGTATGACCAGGAAAAAGACAGCAAGTTGCTGAAGACACTCAGGACCTATACTCAATTTCTTCAACGTCCGGGACAAGCTGCCAAAGAATTGCATATTCATTTGAATACACTGCATTACCGTTTGAAAAAGATATCGGAACTGCTCCATGTCGATTTGCAGGATTCCAATGACCTCCTGAACCTTCAGCTGGCCTGCAAGTTGCTGCCGGAAGATATTGAGAAGTAAAAGTGAAAAAGAGTCACATCCATTCGTTTGGATGTGGCTCTTTTTCCGTGTATTCCTGTATTAAGAGAGAACCTCTGATTTTTTCTTGTTCTTGATGCTGACCAACGCCCCGACTGCAACAATGGCAAGCAATACTCCCCAGAAGATAAGCTTCCATTCTGCCGAGTGGACGAAATCGTAAGGCAGGATGCCGAGATTTTTATGCCCCAACGTCAGGACGGTCAGTTTCACGCCGACCCAGCCGACAATGACGAACGCGGTTGTTTCCAGTTGCGGATAGTTCGCCAGCAATTTAACGAATTTATGTGCCGCAAAACGCATGATGACAAGACCGACCAAACCTCCGGCAAGCATGACGCCGAACTGGCCACCGTTGATGCCGCCCACTTCCATCGAACCCAGGTGAGGCAACGTCATCGCCAAAGCGACAGCCGCGAGCATGGAGTCGATGGCGAAGGCGATGTCCGCCAACTCGACTTTGAAAACTGTCATCCAGAAACCGGAGCCTTTTGTCGCTTCCGGCTCCAGCGAGTGTTCCTTGCCTTTTCGCTGATCATAAATGTGCTTGAAGGCGATAAACAACAGGTAAGCCGCCCCCAACGCCTGAATCTGCCAAACATCGACGAGCAGCGTGATCAGGAACAACGCTGCGAAACGGAAAACGAACGCTCCCAGCAAGCCATAGAACAACGCTTTTTTCTGCTGCTCTTTCGGCAAATGCTTGACCATAACCGCCATCACCACCGCATTGTCTGCGGCCAGTAACCCTTCAAGTGCTACAAGGACCAGCAGCACCCACACATATTCCAACAAAATCGCTTCCATCTTCCAAACCCCCAGCTAATTTTTTGCAACAAAAAAGACCCAGCCTAATTAAAGGCAAAGGTCTTGCTAAGCAAAATTAACTGCTATCACAGCCGGTGGCTCTTAACCACGTAATGACGACTGTGAAATAGGTTTCCCTATAGCTACTCCCCTTTGACGAATGTCAAAAGTCTATTGAGTTGTAACGTCAGTATAGCACCATCCGAAAGAAAACACCATATTATTTTTGCCTGAATTGTGAAATAATACAGTGATTTGAGACATATGAAAATTCACTTGGGCTTCTATTTTCTGATATTCAGGCGAGGAAGGGTAGTTTGGTTTCTGAAGCGGTCGTATGTAATTGAAATAGCGCGCATTTCTTGTGCATGTTTAGTGTATGAATTGAATTGCGTATGAGACAGGGACGCGTCATTAATTTATGGTTCTGTGTTGTCTGAAACGCTTAGAATCGTTATGACACAGAGTGACAGTTCATGATGATTTTTAGAATCATCTGCAGGGTATGAGCATAGAAAAGAGTAGAATTACTTTTTTAAAAATTGATTGAATGTTTATAAAATGCAGGAAGGAAGTGAACAGCATTTGACTTATCTATTATTGTTGGTAGGGTTCGCTCTTTTGATCAAAGGAGCTGATTTTTTTGTGGAAGGAGCTTCAAAAATAGCGCAAAGCTTGAGGGTTTCGCCTTTATTGATCGGCTTAACGATTGTGGCTTTCGGTACAAGTGCACCGGAAGCGTCAGTCAGTTTTATTGCCGCCTTCGAAGGAAGCAGTGATGTAGCGATCGGGAATGTAGTCGGCAGCAACATCTTTAATATAACTCTCATTTTAGGAGTTACCGCCCTGGTCTTCCCTTTAGTGGTTCAGAGCGAAACGATAAGAAAAGAAATTCCCTTCGCCTTGCTTGGTGCAGTTGCCTTGCTGCTCCTTATCAGCGATATTCAACTCCAATCCGCAGGCAGCAATCTCATTACAAGAACGGAAGGCATTATGCTGCTGCTCTTCTTTGCAGTATTTCTATACTATATCTTCGAAGTGGCAAGGAAAGATCGCCTGAACACGGAAGAAAATCCCGCTGATACCGCGAACGTGTCCAGGGTAAAAAATTCGCTCTTAACAATCGGCGGGCTTGCCGGCATCATCTTCGGCGGCAGCCTCGTAGTAGAAAACAGCATCCAGATCGCCCTTTCCCTTGGAATGAGCGAGACCTTAGTCGGTTTGACGATAGTGGCTGTAGGTACTTCGCTTCCGGAGCTGGTCACCTCTGTAACCGCAGCTTTGAAGAAGCAGGTGGACATTGCTTTGGGAAACATCATCGGCAGCAATATCTTTAATATCTTCTTTATATTAGGAACTTCCGCAACGATTCATCCTTTAACTGTCGATTCGAAGATCTTTTCGGATGTCTGGCTGATGATCGCTGTGACCGTTCTTTTAATGATCCTTGCAAGAACCAAGTATACGATTTCAAAGATGGAAGGGTCGGTTTTGGCCGTCATTTATATCGTTTATGTCGTTTATATTATTTTACGGAATTAAACGGAATAAAAGAATGCAGATAAAAAAGGAACGCTTTCTTCCAGGCAGGATTGTAGGCGATTAGTTTTTGACTTAAACATCTTCAATCTGGCCATCCGCTTTCCTGCGGTATGTACTGCACCGGCCGAGTGGTAGTGCACTCGGTCTTTTTATATGTCTAGATTACAGGTATTAAGTTTTTAGGTTCTGTTATTTATAATGAGTGCGGTTTCGCTTCCCTGGAAGTGAAACCATAATTTATCGCATAATTGCAAAATAATTTGATAGTAGTTATAATGAAGGTAGACAAAGCAATAAAAAAGCCGACGGGTGCTGGACACACCCATCGTCCAGTAACATAAAAGCATCGCTTCAAAGGCGATCGCATATCAGTACAGAAGTAAACCGCACCTTATGCTGGGAGGCACAGGCGGTTTACTTTTTTTTCGAAAAAGTATATGACAACACGATGATTGAAACGATTAACCCCGAAAAGCTAATCATCAATGTTAGTGCTTGAAATACTGTCATTTGCATCACCTCCTTCCCCCTCAGCAAATCGCTGATTGGAAAGTAAGATATGCAACCGCCTATGAACTTCCGCTGTATGCTACCACATAATCATATCATAAACACAATCCTGCTTTAGCTGTAATTAATAACACTACCATCAGAAAGCACGAGCCAGAAAGTTAGAAAACGGCGTATTCCTCGCTTCAGCTTTAACCACTGGAGTCACAATATTGCATCGCCCGAGTGTTGACGCACCCGGTCTTTTTTATGTCTAAATCATAGCATATTAGGTTTTCAGATTTGATTATTTATAATGAATTCGGTTTCGCTTCCCAGGGAGCAACTCCAATTATCTCTACACAATCTTCCCTAATTCATCAATCAGTGCCTTCCGTTTCGGGTACATGAACTTCAGCTCCTCAATCAGCACTCCCGCCGCTTCAGCCCCCAGCGCTTGTTTGTAACCTTTGATTTTTTGGCAGGCGCTCCAGTATGCCTTGCGGTTTGAAGCCCGGTCGATCAGGCGGTAAATATAGGCTGTATAGATTTCATTCACTTCATGCGGGTAATCGGCCAGCAGCGCTTCCATTATCTTCAAGCATCAAGCGGTTCCAATGACTGCCGTTGCCCACTGAATATAGTTAGATGCAGACAGAACCATTGTTTTCAGCTCCTTTTGGGTGAGTGGGTGTTTCGGAAGTTCTGCGATTGGTACTTCTTGTATATCCGGAAAACAATGGTTTTTGTGTTGCCGTCTATCTATTTAGTATAGTAGGGAAATGATTTATAATTGCAGCTTTTTATAGGGCATATTTCAGGAACAATTTGATTATGTCACCTTTTGATAAATCAAAGAATTCTTGGCAAGCTGCACAGTAGGACAACAGGATTTCAGTCCCTTCTGATTGTTCAAACTGAACATTATGATTCGTTTCCAGTTCACTCGCAATGTCCCACTTTTCTTCAGTATGTGCTTTGTCCCCCCGATAATAATCCTCCACAAGTTCGTATAATTCTTCCATTATTCTTGTGCTATGTGGGTGGTCTTCTATCAATTTCATATAATATTTATTTTGGATGGGTGGAGCCGTCTCGTACATACCTTTTAAAATTGCCCGTACAATTTTTGCAATCGGGATTATATCACTTTTCATTAAAGGTACTAACCAGCTTTTTTTATTGCTGAAAGGATTGGTATAATCAATGACATTCCGTAACTTTTTGTTTTCAAATTTCATGTAGATTACAGATTTTGACGTGTATCCTTCAATTTCATACTCTGTAACAAAATCTAAATCTGCAGGTGTCATATCCATCACTTTAAATGATTGTTGTTTCGAAACATTTTTTATACATTTGGCATCTTGGTAAGAAAAAAGCTCTTCATCTTCACTCATAAAACCACTACTATTAATATATACTTCATTGAAATCTTGCTCCGTGTCATTGGATAAGAGAAGTTGAAAACTGTTGTTAGATGACTCGGTAATCAGAAGCTTAAAATTGTTATTTTCTATAGTCTTCTCAGATAGATGAACTTTATAAGGTTCTTTCACTGAAAACAGCCATCCATAAGTGAACAGTTTCCAGTTCTTAGACTTAATTTTCTCAATAACCTTCTCTTCAAAATAAGGTTGCACCCCATTTCCAACTAACACGCCGTTAATATGCTGAATTCCTGATGCCCTCTTATACTCTTTAGTATAATTATCCAATTGCGTAAGAGCCTTGAGGTCGATTGCATCTTTTTTTATTTCGACAATCGTGAGTGCTCCAGTTACCGAATCCTCTAAGAGAAGGTCCAAGCGTTTGTTCGTATTTCCAAATACATACTGCTGTTCTTTCAAAACAAAATTTTCTCCGATTAATTTTGGAGCTTTGGCAATCAGGTCCTCAATATCTCGTTCAAGGAGCTGCGGGATTTCGTTGCTTGAGAGCTGGACGTTGGGATCAGAGAATTTTTGCTGCGAGGTAGCAAAGATTTTCCTTATTATCAGTTCAACCTGTCTGTCAGTAAGAGTATGCCAGTTTCTAAATTTGGACGTGAGCGCGCCGAATACAGTAACATTTGTATAAGGATCAAAGGCAATTCCTAAATAATCAAGAAGTTCTTCATTCATTTCTAGGGGGTTTACTAACTCAAAAGAATCAATCGGATGTCCAAAAACAATCACCTCATTTTCCCGCGTAAGCCTACTCAGTAGATGCGGATTCTGATATTTTTGGTTAATCAATAAATCATTCCGCGCATCATCGATAGGCATAACTTTTTCAATTTTATAAAATGCCATGATATACCGCTTCTGATTTTTACTCGTATGAAAAAACAAATAATCGCCTTTTTTTACTGTAGTGAGCAACTTAAGCCCTCTTCTCCCTTTGTCTCCATAAGTAAACTCCTGGAACATTGGATCTTCTTCACCATCGTTTTGCTTAGGGTCCACATAAGGTATTAGATAATTAACCAAGTTACTTCCCCCTATCCTTCTATATTATTTATGAATATACAATGATTTGGTTGAAAGGCATTTTCAAATGTCTTCTCTTCAAAATTTCTTTCTGTCTATTCTTCCTATTTAACTTGATACCATCCCAAAATGTTTAAATGCAGCCAGAATATCTGCTTTCTTATTTTCTGGACAGGGATGCATCCGTTTATCAGGCGATATTCTTCTTGCTGAAATTCTTGGCTTCAACCCATGTAGCTCTTTCATATGAGCGATCCAACACGTTTTTGCTACATATCCATTTTCACTTTTAATATAAATTTGAATATCTTTGTAAGTCGCCATTTATTTCTCTCCCTTTGTATAAGCCATTTTTTTATTTAAATATCCGTCTAAATATACTTTTCTTAAAGTACTTATCATATTCGATGTACTCTTTAAACAATTTCTGATTCAGCAATAACACAGAACTGTCTTCATTGATGCACTCTGGAGGAAGATAGTTTACAAGCGTATCACGATCCCGTCGATTTTGACTTGAGAAGTTATCAATGTGGACAAGAACGGTATTCTCTTTTCGGAAATCAAACGAATCCGAATGACTTTTATATAATTCTCGCCACAGGCGTTGTCCTCTTTCTTGGTAATCGTTAAATTTTGATTTTGGAAACCAGACTGGCAATGGCATATCACATTCTTTGTAATATTCTTTAAAAATCTCTCTAGCTCCACTCAAAAAGTCTTCTGTAGAATAAAACTCTTCACCGTGTTTAATCTTCTCTCCCATGCGATAAGTGAAATCTTTATAAAGAGTTGGATTCGTTTCATTCATTAAATTGCTGAGGTAAGTACTGGATTCTATTAATTTTTGATTTTGAAAAGTGTTATTGATTTGCAGATAGTAAATGCGGGACGAGGATTGAGCGTTCGCATCAAATCCACTAGCGTTCGTTGTCCCCATCAATACAGGATGAGGGCCAGTAAGATTATTGGTAATGTCTTTTATTAAGCGCTCCCCTTTGTCTGCTGCTGTACTGCGGAAAAATTTTGCATCGATTTCATCTATTAATAAAGGACTTACATTTGAAGAATGAAAAAAGTCATTTAACATATTTCTTGCACTTACTTGTTCATAAGACATATATGGATTGGTATTCCCAAGCAACATACTGATAAATTCTAACGCCGATGTTTTACCCGACATTGATCGCCCAGCGATTATCAAAAAAGGCGGTACATGTCTGCGGACATTTTCACGTCCTTCCTCGTTAGCATAATGATCTCTCATTCTCCAAATATGCGCGGAAACAAATGCATACAATATAGCTTCGGCAATTCTTGATTGAACTTTCGGGTCGTTTTGGACTGTAAACAAATGATAGGAATCGATAAACTTATTGATAAGCTCGAGTTGCTGTTTCAGGGATTCAACATTTTTAATCTTTTGAGTGAATTGAATAAGCGGGCTCTCTTCTTCTCCTTCAGTATAAGGAGCTGGCGCATAGAGACTCTCGGAGGCAGTGTGGTAGATGAGTTGTTGACGGTGGTCTGCTTCTGCTGATTTTTTGTTCATCTTTGATATCTTGCTTTTTATCGTGACGGCTTTCGTTCTTAAAGTCTTTATCGGCAATAATTCTCGCTTTCCTGATTTCCGGCTAACTTTAGTGATTACTTCAATTACTTGATTGAACTGAGTTACTTCTTCTTTCTGTTTCTCGACCTTGTCAGCCGCCTGATGGAATTCTTCAACTTGTGCTTCTGTCAGTTCAACCATTATCCGTTTCTTCTCTGCTTCGTCAAAAAGAATATCCATTAAAACTTCGGGATCAGCTATATTGACTGGTTCTAACATGATTTTTGATTTAACCTTCTCCGGAATAAAATCAACCGTTTCTTGATAAATATACTCAAATCGTTTTTGATAAATACCAAATAAATTATGGTTATCGAATACTAACAATTCTTCATATTGCTTTTGGTTCCCTAAAGCTGCTTCAGTAAAATTTGCCGACCCAATTATTACACGATTACTGTGAGTTCCACTTAGTAAATAAATTTTCGAATGGATGGGAGTTCCTTTTTTCGAATACCGGATTTGAAACCGATTGTTTTGGATTTCCCGTTGCACATCTTTTGGCAAGGATTGAAAGTAGCTAATGCGTTTTTCAATGTCTAATAAACCTTGGAGTCCTTCGGTAAAGTTTCCTGCCACATGGCCATCTTCAATGCCTAAGATTAATTGAACGGATTGAAAACGCTTGGTAGTCTTGAAGAAGAAATGATGTGAAGCTACAAAAGAAACAGCTTTTAGCTCGGTATAATTTTCTGCATCAAAGAGCTCTTCCAACGACATCGTTCTAACTTCGCCATTCAGAATGACTTGCAAATAAGTAGTTTTCTCCGACTTTACCTTTTCTTCTTCGAATAAATTTAATTGGTTTTGATCACTCATCTTTTTTACCTCCTATTAAAGAGAAATTTCAAAAAGCTGAAACTACGTCAAAAATTAAAGTGACCTAAAGAATATTCTCTTGCCAAATCCACTAACCTTTTACCATGCACCGATAACCCGGCTTTATCAAAAACACTTACACTGAATTCGTTCTTATCTTCGCTTCTTCTTACTTCTCCAGTTGCTAAAATGATCGTTTGCTTGTTTTCTTTTGCAAACCTCTCGATTAAATGAAATATATCGCTATATTCAGGAGCGGCTACAAAGAATGCTTCTTCAAATTTAATATCCAAGAAACTACTATTTCTCACAACTCTTACAATCATTCTTTCTTTTGTATGCTCTAACTCTAAAAATGAACCTATAACGGTCCGCGTTTTCCCTACGTCTCCGTTTTTTAAAGCATCAATGTTTCTGGTCAATAATCTGCTGCCTTTTGTTTCATCTGAAGCAGCTGCCAACTCTTCCGGATTTGTTACTAATTCCATTGAAAGTTGTTCTGAACTATTATTACCGCTATTACGCCGAATTCCATTCTCCCTCTTTCTTCTGTCTTCCTCTCTTCTTTTTTCTCTTTCTTCTTCGGACATCAACTCTAATTCTAAAGCACGTTTTAACGACCTGCTGATTTGCTCTTCTGATGCCATTACAGTTTTTGTTCTACTACTGTGCTTTCTAACCCCGTTTTTCACTTCTTCTGTATAATGAAAACAGTTTTCGTTATGAGGACTATTTCTCCATTTCCTCAAATAGCTGCGTTTACTATTCCCCGGCATGACAACATAACACAACTTAGCGAAACAATTCGGTTCACTGCAGAATAATTTGTTCCTGTATTTTTCAGAGTAGTTTTTTGGGTTAATAGCAAATATATCAATTATTTCTTCTCTGTTATTACTTCTGTAAATAGCATTATATATTGTTGCCATAGAATATACCTCCGCATTTCTTTATTCATATTCAAAAGCATGAGCATAGTTATAATTACCCTTTAACAGTAACATATTACCAGTTGAATTTTTATATATTTCTGTCTACTTTTTAAAACTTCCATCGGATTTCTTCTGACTAATCGTTCTTTTGAATTTTTCCTTATACCAATAAAGATTTTAACGACGTGGCCACTATAGACTCTGTTGATTATCTCTGCACGAAGAACCTGAACTGCATGGGTGTGTATATAGTTGAATTAAAAAACACACCCAAATGCTGATGCAGCGGGTGTGTCAATGTATGGAATATAAATTGTCGGTTGTTTGTAGTCGTTATAACGCACTTCTTTCGTTACGTTGATCTGATTGTCGCTACGTGCTTTTTGGTCCGCTTTAAAGAGCTGCGACATCGCAATCGACAGTTTCCCATCCGGCAACTCTGTCATCAATAACTTTTCTTTATCTTCTTCTGCCCTTGAGCGTCTATGAGGATCTTTTTTAACTTCTCAATCATAAAAGTAAGAAAGAGAAAAGTTTATTGACAAGCGTTCTTTTAAAGTGTCATTCACTGCTTTTTCCACCTTTCCGTTTCCAGTAGTTCCCAGGTTGCCCGTGTGCTACAAACACTTATGAATATTTAGCTTCCCAATATTATCGAAAAGAAATCCGCTCTATCGTTGAACAGAGCGGATTTCTTATGCAGGTTTATTGTATAACTTAAATTGTGTTTGACACAGGGAGGTGTTTTTCTATAGGGCAACCACTGTGTACGGCTCAATTACGGCTATTTACGCCAAGATATGAAATGCATGAAGAATCCCTCCACCTCTGGATTTCCAGAATTCCTCATGCACTATTTTTGTATAACGGTAATTGTTTCTGGGCGCGATTAAAAAAATGTATAGATTATGGAACTATTGACTGGCATTCGCCTTTGGGACAGGATGTTTATAAAGAATGACCAACACATATGGGCGAATCCACTGGATAATAAACCCTGTGATTAATGCGTTTAGCAACGTTCCAATACCAATATCTCCATTGAAAAAAAAAGCGATAACCACAAATACAATACTAATGATCGCCCGTGACCTACTAAAAGACCACCCTGTTTTATCTGTTAAAATAACCATCGAACGATCCATAGGATTCGGTGCAAAGCTTGATTCCAAGTAAATCGCAATACCTATTCCAGTAAAAAGAATGCCTAGTATTACTAATAAAGCTCGTTCCAATAAATGATCTGGTATTAACCATTCTCCTAACAACCAAAGCCATGTATCAATACCAATTCCTGTTACAAGGGAGGTCAACAAAGCTAATAGTTCGGGTCTTGATTTTGAAGCTACTGCATTAAGCAAAACCACAGCAGACCCCACTATAATTTCCCAACTACCTATGGTTAATCCAAATGTACGATATAAACCAACGAGTAATGCATCGTATGGCGAAGCGCCTAATTGAGATTGAATCATGAGAGAAATTCCTAATGCTAATATGAGAATCCCAATAAAGTAGACTAAAAATGATTTACCGATTTTTCGCACATACATCCCCTTTTCCTCGTATACATTCTCGTTTCTATAATCAGTAGCAGACTATTGTATTCATAACTCTCAACTTTTTTAAGAAAATAGTATCGCTAAATTAACTGCCACGTCAGTTTAAGTACACATTTTCAAAAAGTCTTGTTTTTAGCAATAAAGTGATGTCTCCAACTAAAAATTTTATCTCCATGATACCATATTTTTTACAAAAAAGCGGGAACACAAGACAGCGGGTTTCAGTTTAATGGAAGGATGATTATTTTTACAGCGAGTAAATTACCCGATTAGCCTCTTCCAGCCCGGGAAAAATCAGAGGAGAATCCCCCACCAGAAATATGACAAAACTGGTTCTTAGTTTTTAACGTTTCCCGAAAGAAGTCTCCCTCTTCAAGTGTGTAACGGGCGAAGCCCAGCGGTAAGGGGGAGATGAATTTCGATTGGCGCAGCCAAAATGGTCTTTCTTTTCCTTTCTGGGTATAATCAAAGTAAGAAAGCGAGGTGATTTGATATGGCGAACAAAGCGTATAAGTTCCGTCTGTACCCAACAAACGAACAGGAACAGCTACTGCTGAAAACGTTCGGCTGTGTTCGTTTTGTCTATAACAAAATGCTTGCTGAACGCAAGGAAATCTATGAGCAATTCAAAGACGATAAGGAACTGCTGAAGAAGCAGAAATTCCCGACTCCCGCCAAGTACAAGACAGATTTTGAGTGGCTCAAAGAAGTGGACAGCCTGGCACTCGCCAATGCCCAGCTGAACCTGCAAAAAGCATACACCAACTTCTTCGCAGGACGGGCAAAGTTTCCGAAGTTCAAGAGCCGCAAAACGAAGCAGTCCTATACGACGAATCGGGTGAACGGGAATATACTGCTTTTGGCGAGCCAGATCAAATTACCGAAACTTGGACTCGTCAGATTGAAACTGCATCGGGAAATTCCTTCTTGCCACCTGATTAAGTCTTGCACCATTTCCCGTTCTGCAACGGGAAAATACCACATTTCCATTCTGACGGAATTTGAATGTACTCCTATTAAAAAAGAGATCAAGAAAATCATCGGACTCGACTTTGCGATGAACGGGCTGTATGTCGAAAGTGAGCAGGGTGAGATAGCCAATTACCCTCGTTTCTACCGGCAGGCCCAACAACAACTGGCAAAAGAACAGCGGATCTTGTCGCGCAGAACAAAAGGGTCTTCCCGCTACGAAAAGCAGCGGATCAAAGTCGCCCGCCTGCACGAACACGTGGCGAATCAGCGGAAGGACTTTCTGCACAAAACAGCAAGACGATTGGTGACGCACTATGATTGTGTGGTCATTGAAGACTTGCAGATGCAGGGAATGGCGCAAACCCTCCGGTTCGGCAAGAGCGTGGGCGATAATGGATGGGGAATGTTCACGGCTTTCCTCCACTATAAATTAGGCGAACAAGGGAAGAAACTGGTCAAAATCAACAAGTGGTTCCCTTCGACAAAGACCTGTTCGAGTTGTGGTCATAGAAGAGACATGCCATTGTCGGAACGCACTTTCTCTTGTGCGTGCGGATTCGTCTCCGACAGGGACTGGAACGCCGCCATCAACATCAAGAACGAAGGACGGTTGATGCTGGAGTTGTCCTGAAAACAAGAACTCGTGGAACACGAGGGGTAGCTCGGTCCGTTTTCGTCAGCTAGCAGAAGTGGCGATAAGTCGAGAAGCCCCCACTTCAAAATCTGAAAGATTTAAGTGGGGGTAGTTCACGAAGCGTTTTTTTGTTTCTTTTCCGAGAAAGCAGTCCTGAAAATCGTTCCTTCCAGTAGAATCTTCCTGAAACGCAACAACTAAGCAATGCCAGACATGTGCCTTGCGGTTGGAAGCCCGGTCGATCAGGCGGTAAATATAGGCCGTATAAATTTCATTCACTTCATGTGGATAATCGGCCAGCAGGTGCGGATACAGGTGTTCGGTGGCAGAGACATGGTCCGGCAATAATCCAGCAGCTCCCCGATAAAAGACGAAAGCCGCATCCGGTAAGCCTTAAGGGCACTGGATACGGCTATTTTTTACCTGTACATACGGTTTATAAACTGAATTGGGTTTGACACAGAGAGCGATTTTATCCCGGTATGTTACCAATCATTTATGAACGTCAGTTATTTCTTCCATCAACCCAACCCATTCTTCTCTCTTGAAATCATACAGCGCCAGCTCTGTTTTTCTCAGAACCAGGTGGATGCTGTCGAACTTTTCGTCTGACCGGAACCTCCACCAGCTTTTCACATTTGACATCTTGGTGCCTGGCGCGTAATAAGTCAATGTGATTTCGGGATCGATGATTTCCTCCACCCTGTCAATATCCAAATAATTATGCGGGAAATCAATATAGAGACCCAGCGCCGCTTTATGGGGCGTAATGTACCCGATTTTATGCGACGATTCCACGTCCTTCTTTTCAAGCGCGTCACTCCAGGGAACCGGTTTATGGCTGGCGATCAGAAGCCGATCGCCCTCATTCGGTTCAATCCTGCAATTCGGAAGACGGTTGAACACTTCGAGCATCTCGTTCATTTTTTGTTCTACGGTTTTGTCCACTTTGCTATCCCATTCCTTTCAATTCATCTATCATTCATGTATGTTGCGATTCCTTCTGGGCAAGATGATACGGCTTCTATAAGAAGATTTACTGTTCCGTTAACTTATATTCTATCACGTCGCCTTGTTTGCTCCATATTGTATCTTTAGCTTCCAAGGGAACGACACAATTCCCAAACAATTTATACGGGTGATTAAAAAGAAAAAACCACATCCGAAAGGTTAATACAGCAAGTGTAGCAATGTATGGAGTATAAATTGTAGTGTATTTTCAAAATCGATTAGAATTGTTTCTTACATGGGAAGCGATTTTCTATGGCAGCTCACAGTCTACGAACGGACCATCGGCCGCCATATGAAAGCGATGGGATGACGTGCGATGCTGGAAAAGAAATTCTAAGTGCAATGGATCCAGCCTATAATCAATTCGTCCATCACGAAAACAAAGCTGTTCCTTGAAGCGCTACAACAGGCAATCACGCCAAGATTTCTTTTAATGAGCATTACTTTAATTTTCAACTCAACAGACACCCAAAAGAAAGCAGTGGCGCGGCACTGCGCAAGCGTCTAAAAGTTTTCTAATTCCGTCAAATAGTTTCTCTCAGCAGACATTCTCAATGATAAACTCTATAATAAAATTGACAGAACCCACCACGCCTCTTAACAATGCGGACCACGGTGGGTCGTTTTTTGTATATGGAGGTTTTGGCCATGGGTGCTTCGGAACCAATTCGTATTAAGCAAGCAAAGACATACGAACAGCAGCTCGATATTCTTAAAAATAGAGGGATAGAAGTGACTGATTCTCAAGAAGCAATAGCTAGCCTGAAAAGAATCAATTACTATCGACTTACCGCATATGGATTAACTCTGAAGGACGGACAACAAGATCAGTACCGGCCAGACACTACTTTTAATCAATTGGTTGCGCTGTATGAGTTTGACAAGAAACTTCGCCAGTTATTAATCGGTGTAATCGAGAGTATTGAAATCGCATTTCGAACCCACATAGCCTATCATCACGCCCATACATACGGCCCTCTTGGATATAAAGAAGCGAAACACTTCAATAGCCCGGTATATCATGAAAAGTTCTTAACAAACTTAGATCGCTTTTTTAAAGACAATAAGACAGAGCTATTTGTCGCACATCACCAGTCGAAATATCAAGGTGTTTTCCCTATTTGGGTTGCAGTTGAAGTATTATCCTTTTCAACTTTATCCATGCTTTTTAAAAACCTTAAAAACAAAGACAAGTCGGTTATCTCTAAAGAATATTATAATGTCCCTTTTGTCTATATGCAAAGCTGGCTACATACCTTAACGACAATTCGAAATACATGTGCGCATCATGGCAGACTTTACGGGAAGAAATTAACGATACGGCCGAAGCTATTTGATGATATGCAAGAGAAAATCCAAAATGACGAAGTATTTGCTGCCATCCTTATAGCATGTAAGTTACTAAATGCTAAGGAACGTGCAGTTTTCATAGATTCACTGGCATTACTGATAGAAGAATACCGTGATTATGTTGATACGAGACATATAGGGTTTCCAAGCGATTGGGAAAATTGGTTATAAACTATTAAAAGGTTTGTTTAATTTTTCCAAGTGCAGGGTATTGCCGCAATCATGTAAAATTGTTTCTTTCCTTGGCAAGCGATATTAAGATTCCGCCTCTACTTCCAGAATTCCCCAAATGCTCCCTGTGTGCGAAACAATTATGACTACTTTGCTTTTTCGATTTTCATGTAAAAGAAATCCGCTCTATAGTTGAATAGGGCGGATTTCTTATGCAAGTTTGTTGTATAAGTTGAATTGTGTTTGACACAGGGAGGCTTTTTAAAAAAGGATTTGTTGAAGTTTCATGTATTACTCTATAAATTAATTGCCAATGTAGAAGGTTAGTTAGGTCACTTTATGAATAATTTTATAAGTTGAAAATTTCTTCCGTTTCTCTGGGAAGCGATTCTAGGTATCCATCAATCAATCGATATGATAATGAAGGAAATGGCCAGGACAAATCAGTAAAATTGATTTACCAGCTATCCCCAGGTGTTCCCTGTGTAATGAGCAATAGCAATTATGAATTTTTAACTTCCCAGATAAAAATATGAAAACCGTAACCGTTAACTGTTTAGGTTATTGGATACGGCATCTTCTAAATAATAATCTGAATTGATTCTGACAGTGAGACGCGATTTAATTTCATGAGATAATTGACAGATAAATACATTAAAAATATACTTTTTGAATAGTCGTATTTTATTAAAGGAGGGGAGAGAAAAATTTGAATCAATTAAAAATTGTTAAGCTTAATTCTGGCGGTAAGACAGTAACAGAAACTATGATATTGCACAGTCTTTTAGCCTCTGATTTAATAAAACATTTTTCTATTACTGACCTTCCGGAAGGCATGATAGGAGTCGCAGCCGAATTACCGGCAGCTACTGTCGTTTTTGATTTAGCAGATTCTAGTTTAAGTATCCGAAAAAACGGTGCTAAAGAATATGCTGCCGACTCTCAAGATTTATTTAGATCTTTGAGCAATATTATATATGGTAGCAATGGTATCATCGAGAAATTCCCAGGTGATGGAATTAGCATGCATTTTCCTGCAGTAAGTATGAGTATGAACAAAGCTGTCCTGAGAGCCTATGATGCAATTAAGACAATGGATCATTATCTCCAAGATAAAAAAGGAATGCTCAAAAGTCAATATCGTTTTACTTTAACTTACGGTAAAGATACAATTGTTACAAAATTCGGAAATGAGCGGCATACTGAGTTAATTTCAATAGGTCATGCAGTCAATGTTGCTCACAAATTAGAAAAACTAGTTAAAGATGGAGGTTATTACATTGGAATGGATCATCTTTGCAAATACATTATTGAAAAAGAAGGTGCTAAAGAATCATTCGAGTTTAATATGATGCCTACTGATTTACGAAGAGAAGATACTAATGATGAATCTTGGTGGGGAGTGAGATACTGAATGGATTCTTCAAGCCCAGAGAAAATTGAACGCTTATATGATTATCATAAACACAACCTAGTATATATTGGAGATTACATTAAATTTGCTGATACCAAAGCTGGTGTTGCTATAAGTGCTAATTTAATTTTGCTAGGTTTTTTCGGTAATATTGTCAGAGAGAATAACTATACAGAAACTTCTCTCTCAGAATTTTTTTTAATAATAGGTGTTCTTTTTTTGGCTTTGGCGTCTTTTTTCTTTGGAATCGTCGTATGGCCACGCTATTCTATAAACAAAGAATATTGCATGTCATGGGCTGGAATTACCGCTTTTGAAAACGATGAAGAGTATACGACATTAATTCATAATCAAACAAATGAAGAATTTCTAGAGGGAATGGCTAAACAAAATCGAGCTTTAGCTAACATATGTGTAAAGAAATATAAGTATTTAAGAACCGGTCTTATAATTTTTATGATAGGCATCATTATTTCTTTACTAAGCTGGGTTTTCTCATAAACAAAAGCCCCAATTCATAATGAGCTGGGGCTTTTGTATTTAAGTATCGTAAACACCTATATCTTTCATCGGAAGTTTCTCATCATTAACATATAAACCGAATTTGTCTTTTCCCATTAATCTATTTTGTGAATCATAAAACGAACATTCCATATAATGATGTCCATTATAGGCAGTATATTGTACACAGATATTCTTGTCTTTATATTCTTCCATTTCAAATATTAAAGTATCTTCTCCTTCGCTTGCTTCCATCCCGCTGTTTATGACCGTCCATTTAATGCTAGAGGGCTTTAAGAGTGCCAGGTTCTTTTTAAAAGAAATTTTAAAACCTAAAGCAACGCCTTTTTCAAGTATCCGGCTGTTGCTTTTGTATTGGATTATATTATTCGATTCCTCTGCAACCTGACATATGATTTCAAAGTCTTCAGGAGATTTGTAGATGGCGCTTTGCTCTTTTGGTAAAAAGGCAAAAGATTTTAAGTACATTTCCCAATCAAATAACCGCATTCCATAATAGACTTTTAAATTACTATCATAAAGAATATGTTTTGCTTCTTTTTTTTCTCCATTTTCTGTATATGTTTTAACTTTTAAAAATTCCTCCGGTAGATCTAAATAAGAATATAAGTTTTCTCCTACAAGAATCTGGTTTCTAGGAGCTTGTCCTTGTAATTTCGCAGCTAAATCCGTATGAATGCTTGTCGAAGTAACTTCGCTAATTTGACCTAATCCATATGCTGACCATAAAACTTGGTGTTCATCTCCGATATCTATACCTACTCTAATTTTTAGAGGATCTAAGTCGTTTTCTATAAAAAACTCTGAAAGAGTATATTTATTATAAGCTTGCATAAGTGATGCAGCATTTAGAGCATTAATAATTGCGTCTGATTTCTTCATTCCTTTGTGACCAAAATAAGCAAAAACTGCGTCACCTTGAAGTCTATGAATATGCCCGTCAAACACCTGAAATATTTCTATAGCAGACTGCAATATAGCATTTTTATAAAATTTAACAGTTGGCAAAGGAAATTTTAATCCCAGCTTGGTTGATCCAGAGATATCTAAAAACAAAGAGCATATATATTGATTCCTGCTTTCACCTTCTTCTAAATCTATAAAGTCAGGATGAATACCAATAGTTTCTGAATATGGTTTTCCTTTTTTACCAAACATTTCTCTTAATTGTTCTTTAATCAGGAGTACAGTAGTTAGATCTCTCGTTTCTGCAATTCTCTCAAAAACATTGTAATTCGACTTTTTTAGTACTTGATCCGGAACTTTCTGAGCAAACAATTGGTCGAAAAGAGGTTTCAACTTTTCCATAAGCATCTCCTAACTATCACTCAATTTTATTGAGTGGCAAAATAACTCATAATAAAATTACAGTTTTAAACAAACATCCCCTGCATAAACCCTCTCTTCTGCTCCTCCAAAACCATTAGCTTTTCTTTTTCTTTTTCAATTTTAAGTTCAAATCTCTTTGAAATATTAGCAATTTTTTTTTGCTCAGTTACATTGGAAGGTATGCTTACCCTTACTCTATTTAAGTCTTTTACAGTAATGTGTGGTTGAGCGCTTCCAACGCTTGATGTATCAACAAAGTTTTTTATCACTCGTGATTTTAGTAGCTGCTCAAAAAAAGCTATATTCAAATCTTCGTCTTTCAGTCTAATAATTAGCATCGCAGAATTTATTCTTACAACTTCAAAAGGAATAGTATGATCATATAAAACTACATTACCTATACTTCCTCTAGAAGTCATAACAATATCATTCCTCTTTAACGTACCTTTTCTCATTGACTCATGTTTTTCTTTAGTTATAAAAGATTTATTTATAAAGTTAAAACCATTTTTTGTTACATTTTTAGTGTTAAGGAATAAGCAATAACCTTCCTCTAAAAAATCACTCTTACTAGGGTAATTTTTACCTCTATCCCCATCAATTACTTCTATTATTTCAGGCAATGGCTTCTCATGCCACTCCGGAAACTCCCCACCATCCTCATCCTTAAACCGCAACTCCTGCGAGAAAATCTTCTGCATCATACCTTTTTTATACTGCTCCAGCTTCTCAATTTTCTCTTCTTGCTTTTCAATTCTTTTGTTAAGCAATTGCAAGAAAGTAGAAATTTTTTGTTGTTCCTCAATACTCGGTATAAATAACTTGTAATTCTGTAGTTTCTTGAAATATAGCCTTGTTCTTGTTCCCCCTAACTTCTGCATAATACAGAAATTCTTGAAGTTACCGTGGGAATTTAAATGGTATAAAATAAACTGAATATCTGCTCCTTTACTTGTGGTAAATACTGGATATTCGGGACTCACAAGAATTTCATCAGCTAACTGATTTATATTAAAGTGAAATGTTGAATCATCACTCATATGTCTATAAGTTACATAACCTCTAGGAACAACTTTAAAGTTTATTTCGTCTGTATCGTAAGATCTTTTCCCATTGAAGTAATCACTTTGAAGAAACAACCCTTTACGAGATGAAGTTGCGATGGGTAAATTGCTTTTCCCACTCTTTACTTCTTTACTCTCTTTTAATACTTCACCAAGGCTAATATTTCTCCACTCCCCATCAAACTCACTAAATCTCAACTGAGGTACGTTCACCTAAACCAACCCCCAATTCCTTAAAATACTCCTCAAGCTCCCGGTCAATCTCCTCGATCTCCTGGTCGATCTCCTTCAGCCGCACCTGCACCGCCTCCAGATCCACCGGTTCTTCTTCGACAAACGTATCGACATAGCGCGGAATGTTTAGGTTATAATCGTTTTCTTTGATTTCTTCCAGCGTCGCAGCATAGGAATACTTATCGATCGTTTCGCGTGATTTATACGTATCGACGATTTTGTCGACGTTTTCGTCTGTCAGGTTGTTCTGGTTCTTGCCTTTTTCGAACTCGTTCGACGCATCGATGAAAATCACATTGTCATCTGCTTTGCGGGTCTTCTTGAAGACCAGTACGCATGTCGGAATTGACGTGCCGAAAAAGACGTTGGCCGGCAAGCCGATGACTGCATCCAGATAATTCTTTTCTTCGATCAGGAATTTACGGATAACCCCTTCGGCCGCTCCACGGAATAAAACACCATGCGGCAAGACGACAGCCATCGTCCCGTTATCATCCAGTTGATGGATCATGTGCTGGACAAATGCGAAATCGGCTTTCGATTTCGGTGCCAGTTTGCCGTAATCACTAAAGCGTTCATCATCCAGGTATTTAGCATCTGCACTCCAGTTTGCGGAATATGGTGGATTGGCTACGACCGCTTCAAAACGCAGATCGATGTGTTTCGGGTTTTCGAGTGTATTGTCGTTCTGGATATCGAAATCCGTATAGCGCAGGTCATGCAGCAGCATGTTCATGCGCGCCAAGTTGAAAGTAGTTGTCGTGAGTTCTTGTCCGTAGAACAGGCGGACATTGGATTCTTTGGCAACGCGCAGCATCAAAGAACCCGAACCACAAGTCGGGTCATAAACATTCTTCAAATTCGGCTTTTCGTGTGTGACGATTTTCGCCAGGATTTTGGAGACTTGCTGAGGCGTGTAGAATTCACCCGCTTTTTTCCCTGCATTGGCAGCGAATTGCGAAATTAAGTATTCATAGGCATCGCCGAGTACATCGATATCAACATCGTCATGAAGAAACGGAATATCGTTGATGCTCAGCATGATTTTCGCAATCAGTTTCGAACGGGATTTCACATCTCTCCCGAGTTTGGTCGACGTCAAATCCATATCGTCGAACAAATGCTCAAAGTCCTGTTGGCTGTCCGTACCGAGTGTCGACTCTTCAACGGCTTTGATTGCTTTATGCAATAGTTCCACGTCGAAATTTCCCAGCTCGCCTTTTGGGATTTCTTCAATCATTGACGAAAACAAAAATTCCGGTTCGATGACGAAGCCGATTTCCTCCAGCAAAGCATCAATCAGACCTTCGCGGTATTCCTCGTCCTGCCACGCGTCTGCATACGAAATATTGTCTTCTTCCAATAACTTCGCAATGCGCGCTTCCGTCTTCTCGGACAAGTACCGGTAAAAAATCAGCCCGAGGATATAGTTCTTGAAATCATACGCTTCCATCTGGCCACGCAAGTCATTGGCCATCGTCCATAGCTTTTTATGCAACTCAGCCTGTTGCTGGCGCTGTTTTTCTGAAGTTGTCATGTGTGTTTTCTCCTTTGTCATGCTGTATATTTTTCAACGTTTCTCGAATTGCGCCCCCGCGTCACGCCCAATTTGAGGAACAATTGTGTATGACACCGGGGCACGGTAGTATTTGAGTTTTAACACAAACCAAGAGCGCCGGTGCGCCTATGGGGTAGCCGAAGCAAGAAGACAGGCGTTCTTTGCCTGGCTTCTTGCGAGAGGCATCCCCTAAGCGCCGAAGCGGTTTTAGAAGCAGATGCTTTTTAGGAATACTTCCGCACATTCGTATAGATGAAGTCCTTCAGTGCCTGCACACGTTTTCGTTTTTCCTTGAAAGGTGCTTTAACTGCATCATTGATCTCCTGGTCCGGCGACACGCCCGTAAACTCGTATTCTCTCATGAAATATTCCAGTCTGTCTTCTGCCACATGCACTTGCTGCGACATCGCCTGGATTTCCCGTTTGCGCCGCTCGCTTTCAAAGTCTCGGAATTTCTGATCGACCGAATCATTATTGGTCATCGTCGGTGCGACACCTTGCAGGAATTCCAACAGCAGATCGCGCTTCAAGCGCATTTCATCGCTCGATGCTTCGTTGACTTCCTTGATGGCCCGGCGCACAGCGGTGTCGCGTTCGTTTTTGTTTTCATAATTGATGTTGCGCAGCAGTTCCAATATATAATCGACATTGATGCGATCGGTCTGCATTAATTCGATTTCAAAGTCGACGTCGTTGATGACGGAGACTTTTTCTTTGTCGTTTTGATTCTTTTCATAGAGATGCAGGAATTTGCTTCGGAAATCCTTGTAGGTCTGCTCGCTGATTCCCATGTCTTCCGGATTGAAGTCGAACTCGACGAAGGTTTTCAGTTTCGTCAAAATGCGGGTCAGGTCACGGAATGCGACGACGAATTCCTTTTCTTTCGTTTCGCCTTCAAGTTCATCGACGGCTTCCGGTGTGATGGCGATATCCAGCAGCACATCCAGCTGGTCTTTGAAATCCGCCAAATACTCATTATACTCTTTCATCAGCACCGTGTCTGTCTCGCCCGTCTGTGAAAACAAGCGGACGGCTGCGTCGGTTTCGTCTTTCAAGTTGCGGTAACAGACGATGTTGCCGTACATCTTTTTCGGCCCTTCGACGCGGTTTGTCCGCGAATATGCCTGGATGAGTCCGTGGTGCTTCAACGGCCGATCGACATACAGCGTACTCAAGGTTTTGGCGTCGAATCCGGTCAAAAACATATCGACTACAATAAGCAAATCGATTTGCGCCGACTTCACTTTTTTCGAGACATCCGCAAAATAAGCCGCAAAGTTGTCGGTCTTGTGATTGGTGCCGAATTCTTTATTGAAATCACCCATGACACGTTCCAGCGAATGGCGTGTATGTTCCTGATTCTCAATGCTTTCTTCGTTTGTTCCGTAACTGAAGATGGTGGTGATTTTCAAATCGGTATCGAGTTTCTTGAAAGCATCGTAGTATTTGATCGCTGCTGGGATGCTGTCAGCCGTCAGCATCCCGGTGTACTGCTTGTTGTGGGTTTTATTGTCATGGACGTTTGCGATATGTGCCGCGACCATGTCAATCCGCGTATCTGCCATCCATAGTTCGTCCTGGTCGATGCCGGGCACTTTGGTGACGTCGTCGATGCCTTCTTTTTCTTTGATCGTGCGGATGTATTCGACGGAAAAGCCGAGGACATTGCCGTCATGGATGGCGTCTTTGATCAGGTAGGTATGCAGGCAGTCCTGGAACAAGTCGGATGTCGTGCGGCCATCCTGGCTTCGGTTCTCGACAAAGCGCGGCGTGCCGGTAAAGCCGATATACTGCGCTTTCTTGAAATGGCGTTTGATGAGCAGGCTCATTTCGCCGAACTGGGAACGGTGGCATTCATCGATGACGAAGACGACTTTTTCGTTTTCATACAGCTTCATGACCTCTTTGTATTTCTCCGTTTTCACCGCATGCGCCATTTTCTGGATCGTCGTAATGATGCGTTTGCGCTGCGGGTCTTTCAGCTGTTTCACGAGGACGCCGGTTTTCGTCGTACGGTCGACAGAGTCTTTTTCGAATTTATTGAACTCCTCCATGGTCTGGGAATCCAGGTCTTTTCGGTCCACGAGGAAAATCACTTTCTTGATGTCCGGTTCCTGCGCCAGCAGCTCGCTCGCTTTGAAGGAAGTCAGCGTCTTGCCGCTCCCCGTCGTATGCCAGACATAACCGTTCTGCTCTTTTTCAATCGTCTGTTTCAAAATCCGCTCGACGGCATAGATCTGATACGGGCGCATGACCATCAAATGCTTGTCGGTGTCGTTGATGATCATGTATTTCGTGATGAGGTCCTGCAGCCTCTGTGGCTGGAAAAAGGAATCCGTGAACGCATCCAGCTTCGTAATGCGTTTATTGGCTTCATCCGACCAGAAAAACATCAAACTTTTCAGCGGCTCGCGGTCGGAATTCGCGAAGTACTTGGTATCGACGCCGTTTGACACGACAAAAACCTGCAGAAAGTTAAATAAACCACCGTAGGAATCTTTACGGTAGCGCATGATCTGGTTGAAACTCTCAACAAAATGGAGCCCTCTTTTTTTCAGTTCGATTTGCACGAGCGGCAAGCCGTTGACTAGCAGCGTCACATCGTAGCGATTGGTGTAGCGCCCGACGACGGTCGTCTGGTGGGTGACCTGGAGACGATTGTTTTCGTAGTTTTTCGTATCCATCAATTGAAGGTACAGGATGCTGTCATCATCGCGCGCAATCGTCTGCTTGTCGCGCAGCAGCTTCGCCGATTCATAGACGCTTTTCCCTTCAATCGTCAACAGCAGGCGCTCGAATTCTTTATCGGACAGCGGTGTGCCATTGAGGTTTTCTTTGTTTAATCGATCGATTTGGATGCGGAAGTTTTGTTGTAAATTTTTGATGGATGGAATCGAGACTTTTTCGTACCCCAGCTGAACCAGCTGTTCCATCATCTCGTTTTCCAGCTGCGCTTCGGACTGTGTCCGGGATTGATAAACCATGGTCCGGCCCCTTTCAATTATCCACTATCATTTAGATAATTTTACCACAAAATAGGGTTAATTATGCTGCTTGACCATAATTTGTTGAGTTTTCTCACAAAGTAGCTGGTGCCTGGCACGCACACAATTTAAGCTAGGTTTTATTAGTTTCGAAAGTTTCGTTTATTTCTTTAGTTTCTTCTTCAGAAATTGTATAATAAAAAGAAAGATAATGAGGAGTGATTACGATGGTGAATCTACTCGATAATGTCAAACCCCGCCCTTCCGATGAATCGATTAAAAATGAACGTGTAAAAGAATATGTACAGCTTATGAGAATTGCTGAAGAAGTGGAAAGGGAAATCAAAAAGAGAGCCCGCGAGTTACAAGATGATGAAAAGCAGGAAGCCTTCGAGGCATTGAGCCTGGAATACAATCTTCCTCCATATGTGACCGTACGTGACGCGGCAGACATCATGGGTATCAGTCCTCAAATGGTCCGCAGACATTGCGCTGAAGGAAAACTGGCGGCGCAACAGACGTTTGAAGGCAGCGGAAAATGGCGCATCGAAGCGAAGCAATTGATGAGCCAACCGAATTGGGATCGTTTTATCGAGAAGCGGGCCAGGATTAAAACACAGTCACTTGGGCTTGCTGATGAGGTAATCCAAAGCTTTCAGGATGAAGAGTAACTGAGAAATGAGAGACTTTAAGCAATATACAATCGATACGAACGTAATTAGACATGACACCAATAAAACGGGTAAGCAAGAGTTAAAGAAAGCCGCAAGGATATTTTGGCAGACCATACAAGAAAAAGTTGAAAAAGGCGAGGCAGTCATTCTGGTTCCTGCGGAAGTTGTCCGGGAACTGCAAGTACAGTCCCATACTTTGAAAGTGAGTGAGAACAGTAAGATTCAGAGTTTATTGACTCACTGTCTTGAAATTGCTCCTCCTGTATCAATCGAGATAGAGCATCATATAAGAAAGATGTCAGCGTATCTGCGTTCAAAATACAAGAATGACATAGGCTTTCCTCAGATGGAATACGGTGGAGTATCTGATGCCCGTATTTTATTTAGCGCTTATTATGAAGACAGCATTCTTGTCACAGCTAATATCAAAGATTTTCTTCTTTATCCTTTCCTTTTTGCAGCAGATGAAGAACGCTTATACAATTTAAAAGAAAACAAGTTTATTCAAATTCCAGAGGCTGTATATGAAAAAGTTTGGAGAGATGGAACGTTTGAAAAGCTATTCCAGGAATTAAATGATTTGGAGTTAGCCTTGGAAGACTACGAAGATTAATCCTATATATTCATCAACTAATCATGGCCTGAAGTGAACAGCTACCTCTTCTGGCCATTTTCATTTTGTTTTCGTATTCAAAAAACAACTTGACTGTCAAAGTGGAAGATGCGGAGATTGGGTCTTATACCCTCCCTTTTCCCGCCTTCCAAGTCATGACACAATGGAAGAAGAAACCACAAGGAGGAATGCAAGATGGCAGAACTGAATCAAATGATGGCATGGACATTCACGCAGGAAATAGATATACCGGATTCGATCAATGACTTGCTTGTGACAGGGGAAGAAGCGCACATCGCTTATAAGACCATTCGCGACGTGGCAGTGGTGACGAACAAACGGATTATCATTTCGGACAAGCAGGGATTGACAGGAAAGAAAGTGGAGGTCTACACGATTCCTTTCAAATCGGTTGATATGTATTCCACCGAAAATGGCGGGACATTCGACCTGAACACCGAGCTGGAACTGTGGACACGGGCCGGGAAATTCAAACTGAACTTGAACAAAAAAGTGGATATCCGCAAACTGGATAAGTTGATTGCGGAAGCTATTTTGTAAGGATAACGCGACAGCCTCTTCTTCGATGTACCTTGAAGAAAGAGGCTGTTGTTTTTAATTCTCCGCAATCATCATTTCCTGAATTTTTTTTGGTCCAACTCCCTTCTGTAACCTTAATTCCCCCTGCCCGTCTACCTATTCAGAGGTGAATAACATGAAAAAAATCAGTTTGAGCATTTTAATCGCATTCCTTCTCATCTTCAGCGGGTGCTCCAACGCGGAGCCGGTTATCACGGAACCGGAGGCAGAAGCGATGGTCGAGCAGCGCCATGCGAATTCGTTTGGAATGGTCGAAATCATTTCAACCAGCTATGAAAACGGGCACTATGTAGTTGAATGGGAAAACGAAGGAAATTGCGAATGGGGCATCGATTATGTCGATGGGCAAAGTGGCGATATTGAAATGGGTGAGGCGACGATTTGCTGATGGGGAAGTGGTGGAGATTTCCTCTCAATATAAAATAGCCCAGTCCTCGTAAGGAGCATGGGCTTGGTCATTTTATATCGTACTATCCTTTCTTACTTCTGTAAAATCCCGGTAATTGATAAGGTTTTATTACAAAGAAAAAGCGGACCCGTTTAGATCCACTTCAGAATAATACTCGAATTTTATAGTTTGTCTATAGCTTGAAGCGTGTATTACTGCGTCCCTAATAATGAAATCTTGCTTGTGCAATTTTTATTGCATCCTTCTCAACTTTATAAACAAGTCGGTGTTCATGAGTAATCTGTCTTGACCAATATCCAGTCCAGTCATGTTTCAGTGGTTCTAGCTTGCCAAGACCTGTAAACGGATGACGTTCAATTTCCTTGATTAATCTGTTTATTTTTTTCACAATCTTTTTATCGGTATCTTGCCAGTGAAGGTAATTTTCCCATGCCTGATCAGCCCATACTTTAAGCATCTTCCCCGTCCTCAATTAAATCCCGAACTTTTCCCTCACCATTCTCTAACTGCGTAATTGCTTCATTAAGCCTGTCTCTGTTCGCTTTAGTAGACATCAAATAAGCAGTTTCACGATAGGCATTCAATTCGTCTTCAGAAATTAATACGGCGTTTTTTCCTGACTTTAGCGTAATGATAACTTCAGTGTTGGCTTCTGTAACATCCTCAAGAATATTAAATAAATTCTTCCTAAGATTAGTTGGTGTTGTTGCAGTAATTGCTGACATCTTCATCGCCTCCTATTATGTACATTATAACGTACATCACTTAAATAGTAAAGGCGGTTATAGGGTATCTGTCATCCCATGATTTTGCGGCGGAGAAAAGGCGGACCCATTTGAATCCATTGTTCCTTATTTGGTTTAATTGTAGAGAGGCTTTTTCTTCACGTAAGAAAGCAATTCATCAAGAGAGGAGACAGCGTGGTAAGGCGCATATTCACCATACACTCTTGTAACAGCATTCAGGTTTTTGCCACCGAGCACTGCTAATTGAAAATCTGCTCCACGGTTTTCACGTATCACCTGCACTGCTTCGCGCTGATCCATTTTCAGAATAGGTATCTGGTGCCTGGCACGCACACAATTATTTCGAGCATCAGATGAAGTTTAGGAAGACACAGGGTTTTTCGCCTGTTGAAAAAGTGCAATAAGGAAAAAGCGTCTGGCATGTGACTGATACGTGCCAGGCACACATAATTTTTCTTCAATAACGCACTCACTCATTTGAAACTCTTTCTCCTTTTCTCCGTATTAGAACTAAGGGGGAGTTTGACTATGTCTGATGCTTACTTTACGTTTTTGCCAATCTTATCGATTTTATTTTCTTTGATTCCCATTGCGATAGCTGTATTCGTCATCGTCATGTGGGTAAAGCTGTCGAAAGAGCGCAACGCTTATCTGAAGGAAATCGCTGAAGAACTGCGGCGGCGATAGTTATAGGATGCCGCTGAACTGAAAAAACGCTTGGACAGCATTTTCTTCTGCCCAAGCGTTTTTTCTTACGATCGGTATCTGGTGCCTGGCACGCACACAATTTCCTCCACCACGTGCATTCCTACATTTACTTATCCTTATCCTTATGGTTTCTAGGCGAAGCGGTTTTGTCGTAATCGTTCACATCTACGTGCTCCACGTCTTCTTCACTTGTATGATTCTCCGGATCCCAAGTTGCGCTGTTTATTACGTTTCCGCGTTCCCCCGTTGTAAAGGTTCCCTCTGGTTCCCGAATCGCGTCATCATCTTCATTACTACGCTGCCACCCGCTTGTTTCATTGCTCGGATTAGGTGCAACATCTTCCCGCCAGTCCGGTGAATGATTTGGGTCTTTTTTTCTGATTGTGGTGTCGCCATCTGCAAGGTAAGGCTCGTTCGAACTATCGTTGTTGGTGTCTGAACTGCCTCTTTTTTGACGTTCGTCTTCCCATTCTTTCCGGACAGATTCATCACGATTATTTTTTTCCATATTAACTCCCCCTCGTTTGAAAAGTCTACTTACACCCAATTACCCGTTAGGTGAATAATCAAACTCCTTTAGTAAGCAAAAGAAACACCCTGAAGGATGCTTTCTATGCGAACTTGCTGTTCAGATTTCGACCGTTACAGATGCCTTCCACAAGGTGATTGACACAATGATGGATGCGGCAGAAAGCCAAATGTTCGTTTATATTCCGACAGAAAAACACCTGAGTTCGCAGGTTCGAAAATCTGTCGAATTCAAGTGATAATTGATATTTTTAATAGTATCTGAATGGACTATCCTGTCGTCAACTGGTCATTCCTGGATTTCCAGCAGTTCAATAAGCCTTATAACTTCCTCGTCCTCCCCCACGTCCACAGATACCAGCTCCGTATTACTGATCATCTCTTCGTAAAACTCTTCACCCGCCGGATACTCCCCGTCCCAGCGCAGCGGAACCGGGTACACATTAATCGTGCCGTCTCCGTTGCCGCTGTATGTGACCGACCCGTCAATCAAACGCGAGCCGGCTAATTGAATCACATCTTCCGGGTAGACGCCACTGGTTTCGTCATCCGGATTGAGCAGCGTGCCGGCCGGAATTTTATTGACGTACAAGCCGTCTATATCCTGGTTCGCCCCGAGCTGCAGCCACACTCTGGCGTATTCGATGTGCTCGCTGGGATACTGGGATAAGGATTCTTCGTTTTTCTGATCACTTGTGTTGGAGGTGCTGCCGTCCGGTTCAACCAAAGCCGATTCTTCTGACGAAACTTCATTTTCCTTGTTCATATTTGCTTCATCTCCTTCACCGATTGATGGCTCTTCTGCTGACTCCGTAGCAGAAATCTCTTCTGAAGCATCCGTGGTGGCTTCTTCATTGTTATTGCCGACGCAACCCGTTAACAGCAGGAAAACTGCACTAAAACAAATGACCTTTACGACTGTATTCATGCGCCCACCTTTCCTTTCTTCCCGAATACTGAACTGATTGATTCGTATGCATTCACCCCCCTGAGTTGGAAAACATTTTTCTCGTTATTCATCTTTAATTTATCACAATTTTCCGAACATAATATATAACCAAAATCCTGTATTTCATCTGGTGCCTGGCACGCACCCAATTCCAAATCACCCAGTATAATAGGGATGAACCAAACAAAATCCTCAAGGGAGTGATCAAGTTGATCAGCAAATTAGGGCAAGTCATGGTGTACGTGGATGATCAGGACAAGGCTGTGAAATTCTGGACCCAAAAAGTGGGATTCAGTGTAATTACCAATGTAGGCGAGGACAAAGGAATGAGATGGATTGAAATTGCTCCATCAAAAGACCCCGATACCACTATCGTGCTGCACGACAGGGAAGTTGTTTCCAAAATGTCACCTGATTTGAATCTGGATACCCCTTCTTTGATGTTTTACACAAATGAACTTGAAAAACTGTACGCTGACTTCAAGGAAAAAGGCGTAACGGTCGGCGAGCTCGTCAATATGCCCACCGGCAGAGTTTTTAATTTCGCAGACGATGAAGACAATTACTTTGCGGTGATGGAGAAATTGGAGAAATAACAAAAAATGCCTGGACGATTTTTCCGTCCGGGCGTTTTGCATTCCGCTGTTCCCTATTCACCTTCCCTTAGTATTCTTTATGCTTTTTTTGCTTCCCAGGGAGCAACATAATTAATAAAATATCTAAAAATCCCAAGGTTATTTGTACTTTCCTTCGTCGCTGGTTTGTTCCTGAAACCGAATAGCTAGCCTGCCGGTTACGTTCCTCTCTGCGGCTGCCCTCAAAAATGTTCCTTCAAGATTTCCCTTCCTCCAATTCGGGTATAGAACAGCATACTCAATCCAGTATCTTTTATTCCCAAAGGAGGCAAATCGATGCATTACCAACTCAACCTGCATCTGTCCAGTGAACAAAAGGATTATTTCTGGCTGTTCAGAAGCGAGGAAAATACCATGACGGTTTTCAATGAAGTCATTGAGGCGTTCAAAAAATACGAAGCGGCGGATACCCAGATGTTCATGAAGGAAAAACAGCGTGAGATCGATGAGACCGGCAAGAGCGATACGGTTCAGATTGAAGTGGTGAAAGTGGATAAGGAAGCGATTATCCGTTCGGCTTCCTATAATGAAATGTGGTACGAAGGCGAGCATTTTGATGATATCTACAACACCCTGACCGACAAGCTCGGTGCGCCGGAAGTGGAATCGGCGGTATAAAAGGTGTGACACTGGAATTTTCCACGGAGTGTTTACGAAATAAAACCTTCAATCCCTGTGGCTCCCGGCAGGTGACATGTCTGCCGGATCTTTTCCGCTTCCTCAAAAAACGGCTGCCGAGGCAACCGCGGATTTCTTCCGATGGGCAGAATAATTACTGATTTTCGTCCAGCACTTCTATGGAATGCTTTTCCGCAAACCGCTGTAAACTTTCATCCAACTTGTCCGGCTTGGACTTGACCAGCTTCCAACGAAAACCTTGCTTCAAGTGGATGCGCACAATCCGGTAAAAGCTGAACCGCTTGAATGTCACAGCTTTGATGTCTGGCGCAGCCGCTTTTCTGGTGGAAAGATTTTTCCCGAAACGGGATGTTGTCCAAACCAGCCGTTCATTCCCAACCATCAGTTTGTACTTTGTATTCAGCTGGATTATGCAGTAAATAACCAGCGCTGCACTCACGACAGCCAGCCATGTGTAAAGCGCGCCGCTCATCGACAAGCTGATGAGCAAGACAATGGAAAATGAGATGAGCATGCTGATGTTCGGCAATTTCAAAGGCTGTGTGTGAAATTCTTCTTCCATCGGCAACTGCCCTCCTTTTTTCTTCTTCATTTTTTCTTCATTTTAACACAGTTGTTTTTGTAAATAATTTGATGGAAGCTACTGTAAAACTCTTCACTTTCCTGTCGACATCGAAACGAAACCATTTCCTCTACCTTCCGTAGAATAACAAAAGAGAGGTGACGTGCATGTTCGAAGAAATGAAGATCCGTCATTTTTTAATCTGGTGCTTTGTTGGGTTTGTCGTAGCAATCGTCTGGTTTTTGCAGCTGCCGATGGATGCGTACACGGGTGACTTGATCGTCCAGGTGATCATGTACATCGTTGTACCGGGCTGGTTTTTCGCCTATCATTTCCAGAAACAGCAGGTGCCGCTCAGCCGCGTCGTCTTTGCGAAAGGTGTCAAATCCTGGATTGCGCCGATGCTCGGTGTGGTCGTTTTGCTGATTTTATTTTCCACCGGCATGATGTGGCTGCAGATGCTGGCGCTGCTGCAGGTGGCGCCTTGGCTGGTCGACCTGATCCTGGAGCCGGTTCCGTTGCCGGACAATACGCTTTACCTCGTATTGACCGCCCTCATTTTGTCCGTCATCGGGCCGATCGCTGAAGAGTTCATTTTCCGCGGCCTGCTGCTGAAACGCCTGATCCGAAAGACGTCGATGTGGGGCGGCGTGCTGATTTCGAGTATCCTATTCGGCATTTTGCATGCAGACATCGTCGGCGCTTTCCTGTTTGGCGTCATCGCTTCGCTTCTGTACTTGCGCACCGGCAATCTGTTGCTGCCGATTTTGCTTCACGTGTTCAACAATACGATTGCCGTGCTGCTGATGTTCGTGCCGCCCGATCAGCCTCAGTGGCTCGCGCTCACGGACAGCTCGGACATTTACGCCAACGCCCTGCCGTTTGGGCTGATCCTGTTGGTCAGTTCGCTGGGAATGGCGTGGGTCGTTACGCGTCTGGTGAGAGGGTTTCAAGAAGACAAGAAAGAGCAGGAAGATGTGGTGGTTTGACGTTTGTTGATCGTTGAGATGAAAGCCGTTTGCTGGGGCGAACGGTTTTTTGTTTTTTGGAGATGGGTTTTGGCGAGTTCCGACCTTTCTCGCTTGAATTCCGACCTTCTCGTGATGAATTCCGACCTTCTCGCCTCGAGTTCCGACCTCCGGTGAAATGGGTCCCTCATCCTCGCCGACGCCATTGCGCCAATGAAAAAAGCAGTCCGCCAAAGCGAACTGCTTTTGCTGTCTTAACTTCTCACCAGCCACTCGCTTTTGCTGTGGTCCGTTGCGAGGGGCGGTTCAGCTGTCAGTGAGGATAGTTTATTCCATTGCTCGTCATCCAGCGAAATTGTGAGAGACGCGAGCGAATCTTCGAGTTGCAGGAGGTTTCTGGCGCCGATGATGGGAGCCGTAATGGCTTTGTTTTTTGCGACCCATGCCACTGCCAGGGACGCTGGCGATACGCCCAGTTCTCTGGCATACTCTTGAAAAGCGCTCGCCGTTTCGTAATAAGAAGCGTTTTGGTAACGGGCTGTGTAATTTGCCTGGTCCACAAGCCGCCCGCTGTCCGGCTTCTTATCGATTCCGTATTTTCCAGTCAGAAGGCCGCCTCCGAGCGGACTGTACGAAATCACGCCCAGGTTTTCCGCTTCGGCGAGCGGCAGCAATTCCACTTCCGCTTGGCGTTTCACCAAATTGTACATGGGCTGTATCAAGGCGAAGCTTGCCAGGCTTTTCCGCTCGGATATGCCCAGCGCTTTGGCGATCTGCCAGGCAGCCCAGTTGCTGACGGCCGGATACAGGATTTTCCCCTGCTTTTGCAGGTCATCCAGCGCCTTTAAGGTTTCTTCTATATCGGTGCTGTCATCGAACCGGTGGATAAAGTAAAAGTCGATTCTGTCTGTGTTCAGCCTTTTCAAGCTTTTTTCGACCGACAGGAACAGATGCCTTCTGGAAGCCCCTTTTTGGTTGATGCCGTCTCCTGCCGGCAAGCCGGCTTTGGACGTCAGAACGATTTCATCTCTGCAGTCGGCTATGCACTCCCCCAATATTTCTTCTGCTCTGCCTCCATTGTAGACGTCAGCGGAGTCAAAAAAGTTGATCCCTTCTTCACGGCAGCGATTGAACATTGCTTTGGACGTCTGTTCATCGGCATTCCCGCCAAAAGACATGGTGCCAAAACACAGCGAAGAAACGTGTATGCCTGTTTTCCCGATTGTCCGGTATTCCATTTTTCATCTACTCCTCTGTTATTGATTCACTTCAATACGCGCGCTGATTCGATACCTGCTCCCTGGATGGCTTTCCGGCAATACCCCTGTGCTGTCTTTGAACAGTTTTTCACGGAATGTGCCCTGTTCGTATTCTTTCTTATAGATGCCGCGTTTTTGCAGCTCGGGAACCACCAAATCGACAAAATCCTGCAAACTTTCAGGAGTCACCAGATGTGCAAGGTTAAAGCCGTCAACGCCTGATGCTTCGAATTGGAACTGGATGGCGTCTGCCACTTCAGACGGGTTTCCTACCAGGATGTTGTTTCGGTTCAACGTCTCGAACCGTCCCAGCACTTCCCTTACCGTCAATTTTTGGGGCGCGTCTTTTGTCAGCGATGCTGCGCGGGACTGCCCATGTTCCGTGTGTTTGTATTCAAATGGGCTGTCCAGCTCTTTATACTGGGATAAATCGTAGCCGCTCGAACCGCCATACTGGGCTTTGGCCGCTTCTGGACTCCAATAGCGTGCCAGCTCCCGGTATTTCGCTTCTGCCTGTTCGGTCGTTTCCGCGACGACCACATTGAGAAAAGTGAAGGCTTTGACGTCAGCTGAATTTCGGCCATACCGCTCAGCCCGCCCACGGATATCCTCGATATAAAACTTGATCTTCTCCGGCGTTTCCCCTCCGACAAAGACGCATTCCGCATGTTTCGCCGCAAACTCCCGGCCTTTTTCGGATGTTCCTGCCTGGTAGATGACCGGTGTCCGCTGCAGCGAGGGTTCGCTCAAATGAGGGCCCTGCACCTGGAAATAATACCCTTCATGGTCGATGGTATGGACTTTTGCCGGATCCACCAATTGTTCATTTGCCACATCTGCTGTCACTGCTCCGTCTTCCCAACTGCCTTCCCATAATTTGTACGACACATCCAGAAACTCATCTGCCAGTTGGTACCGTTTGTCGTGCTTGATCATATCGGACAAGCCGAAATTGCGGGCCGCATTCGGCAAATAAGAAGTCACGACGTTCCAGGCGATTCGGCCTTTCGTCAAATGGTCCAATGTGGAAAACCTGCGCGCATTGCCAAACGGCTGCTCATAGGTCGTGCTTACCGTGACGGCAAACGATAAATGCTCCGTCACTGCAGCCATCGCCGGCACGACAAAAGCCGGATCGTTCAACGGCACTTGCACGCCGTCCCGTATCGCAGGGTCCATACTGTCTTCGTAGACATCATATATGCCGAGTACATCGGCAAAAAAGACGGCATCGAATTTTCCTCTTTCCAGAAGTTTCGCCAGCTCGACCCAGTAATCCAGGTCTTTGTAATGGAGATGCCGCTTGCTGTTCGGGTGTTTCCAAAGGCCATGGGAATTGTGCATCGCGCTCGTCATATCAAAAGCGTTCAAGTGGATTTGTCTGGTCATTTTTGAGCTCCCTTTCTATAAATAAGATGAACTAATGATCTGACTCCCTACCTGTCGATATTCCGCAAAACAGCTCCGCTTTCCCGCGGGCTTGCGCCGAACTAACTCGGGCTAACCGCCCGAGTGGATTTCGGCACTTCATCGCAAACGTGTTGGTGGCCCAACACGTTTACTGCTCCCGCGGGAGTCTCCGCTGTTTTGCTCCATCTCTTTAAATATNGGGAGTCTCCGCTGTTTTGCTCCATCTCTTTAAATATAATTAATTAGGTTTCAGATCAATTTGATTGCGACTTGATATTTCCCATCAGTTCATCAAGCGTTTTCTGTAAATCTTCTGCAGCTACTTTTACGGCTGTTGTGACTCCATTCGAGTCTTCTTTCACCGCTTCGTAGACATCTTGCTCATGGTAGAGCTCGGTGATTTTTTTGAACGCTTCCTTGTCTTTGTCTTCAGTACGCACGGCGAACACGCTAATATATGGCCGTGCCGCTTCGCTGTTCGGATCATCATAGATAAGAGCTTCTTCCACCGTCAATCCAGCTTGTCCTGCTATTCCTCCATTAACCAGAGAAGCTGCAACATCAGGCAAGACGCGTGCGGTTTGCTGTGACACCATCGTGTGGAATTCCAATTCTTTCGGATTGCTGATGATATCGTCTGGCGTAGGGTAGATGCCGGCAGCTTCATCTATTTCAATCAACCCTTCCGTTTCCAGCAGTTTTAATCCGCGTCCCAAATTTGCTGGATCATCAGACACACCGATCAGCGAGCCATTAGGAAGTTCGGAAATATCTTGATATTTATCCGAGTAAAGAGCAGTTGGATTAGTAGAAGTGGAACCGATGGGAACAATTCCACTAATGTTGTTTTCCACCATAAAAGGTGCCAGGAAAGCCAAATGCTGAAAATTGTTCATATCGATTTCTTTATTGACCAAAGCATTATTCGGTTGAATATAGTCCGAGAACTCCACCAGTTCAATGTTGATGCCTTCCGCTTCCGCTTTTTCTTTCATAACCTCCCATATGGGGCCGTCCGCTCCTGTCACGCCGATTGTCACTGTTTCCAGCTCTTCTCCTGATGTGCTGTTGCAGGCGGAAAGGAGGATCAATGCAGAAAGTAGTGTTACGAATGATAAAATTGTTTTTTTCATTTTAATTGCTCCTTTGTTAGATGTTTTTGATTACCTTCTTAAAACTGCTTTTGACAAAAAGTTCCCTGTAAATTGTGCGACTTGGACGAGCAGGATCAGGATAACGACCGTGACAACCATCACCGATGTATCAAAACGCTGGTAGCCGTAGGACATCGCCAAATCTCCCAAACCGCCTCCGCCAACTGTTCCCGCCATTGCGGAAAAGTCGATCAAGCCGACCGTGATGAATGTTAAGCCCATGATCAGCGGTCCCAGTGCTTCGGGTATCAGGACACCGAAAATGATCTGTACCGGTCTCGCGCCCATCGCCTGCGCCGCTTCAATGATCCCTGGTTCCACTGATACCAGGTTGTTCTCGACAATTCGTGCGATGGCAAACGACGCAGCGATCGTCATCGGGAAAACAGCGGCCATCGTGCCGATTGTCGTCCCAACAACTTCCCGCGTCATCGGTGTGATGGCGACGAGCAAAATGATGAAAGGGATGGGACGGACAATATTGACGAATAAATTCAAGATGTTGAAAATCAGTTTGTTCTCCAGAATGTTTCCTTCACGTGTCACAAAAAAGAGCAGGCCCATCAAAATACCGAATATACTCGAAAAGATCAGTGTCAGAATGACCATCATGATCGTTTCGCCGGTCGCTTCCACGATTCTCGGCCAAAATGTACTCCACTCAACTCCCATGGTGTGCCACCTCTCTTACTTCAACAATTTCACTGAGTTCTTTTACCACGTTATCTACCTCACTTTTCTCTCCATAAAATTCCACAACCAGACTGCCGAACAATTGGTCCTGCAGTTCATTGATGCTGCCATAGATGATATTGAAGTCGATTTGATGCTTTCTTGTCACGCGGGACAAAAGCGGTTCGCTGGAAGCCTCTCCTGTGAAGACGACCCGGTAAAGCCGGGCAGCGGGCTTTTCGTGCAGCTTTGCCAAGAGCCGCGGAGATAATTTGTCATTCAGCACCGAGCTGATGAAACTCTGCGTGGTTTTCGATTGCGGGTTGGAAAAGATGTCGTACACGTTTCCTTCCTCGATCACTTCTCCGTTCTCCATGACCGCCATCCGGTCACAAATGGTTCGGATGACGTGCATTTCGTGTGTAATGAGCAAAATCGTAATATTGTATTCTTTATTGATTTTTTTCAGCAGATTCAGGATTTCACCGGTTGTCTCGGGATCCAATGCGGAAGTGGCTTCGTCGCATATCAGGATATCCGGCGATGTGGCCAGCGCCCTGGCGATGCCCACCCGCTGCCGCTGCCCGCCTGACAACTGCTCGGGATATTTATCGGCTTTGTCTTCGAGTCCGACGAACTGCAGCAGTTCTTTCACACGGCGGTCGATTTCCTGCTTATTTGTTCTGGTCAGTTTCAGCGGATAGGCGATATTGCCGGAAACCGTACGGGAATTAAATAAATTAAACGATTGAAAAATCATTCCGATTCTTCTTCTCAGTTTTCTGAGTTCATCTTTGGAAATGGAAGAGATTTCGAAATCGTTGACGATGACTTTTCCTGAGCTGGGCCGTTCCAACAGGTTGACCAATCGGATCAATGTGCTTTTCCCGGCCCCACTGAAACCGACAATGCCGAAAATCTCTCCTTTATTGACGGTTAACGAAACATTTTGAACGGCTTGGACCGTCTTGTCTCCTGTTCCAAAAACTTTGCTGACTTCTTCAAATTTAATCACGGCGCTTCTCTCCTTTTTTGCAAACGAAAAGGCATCCCTATTCTGTATGGTTCAGAATAAAGATGCCTTTAGTTGTCTAATCGGCATGGTATTTGGTTTTGGTGTTTTCTTCACTTGGTATCACGCGGAGAGGCGGAACGCTTGGACGGCGCAAACCGTCTTTTCTCCGTTGCATCAATTTGCATAATTTCACCATTATGTACGCTGATCACCACCGATCCGTACTGCAGGTTTTCCAATGTCGAGACAATATGATCTATTTGCGAAGCTTCTATTTTTCCCATCCTAGCTTCTCCTTTCCCTTAATGTAGTCAACTTCACAACTTTCACCGGCAGCTTTTGGTCATCCAATCAGCTTCCGGACATTCCGTTTGGCCAAATAAAATGCCCCTCTTCCATAAGAAGAGGGGCATGAACATATGTCATTTGCTCTTCTTATCTTTCAAGCGCATGCGCTTGCTGGATTTGGCACAGTACTCCATGAGTCTGTTGCCGAAGCTTCAAAGGGCCAGTCCCTCCGCTTCTCTTGATAAGAATGTTTTGCTGTTAAGTTGTAATTTACAATTTACATGCTTTTTCCTGTACTGTCAATATTATTTTGAATTATTTTTATATTCTTTTTTATGGAGGTGATGGATAAATGTTATCACTTCTGCTGTCATGTGGACGCATGAGTTCCGACCAATTTGCGTCGAGTTCCGACCTTTCTCGCTTGAATTCCGACCTTCTCCCCTCGAGTTCCGACCTCGGCAAAACAGGTCCCTCGCCGCCGTCGTCGCCAATAAAAAAGCAGTCCGCCGGAGCGAACTGCCTCTCCTCTATTCTCACTGTTCCTACTGCTCAGCTGCCTGAAAGACTTTTGCCGCGGCCGCTGCTACGTAATCGCTGTTTTGGCCGTCCTGCAGGTCTTCGATCATCATTGCCAGGATGAAGTTCTGGTTTTCGGCGTGATAGGCGACGAAATAGCCGTTGTTCTGGCCGCGTTCCAGGGCCATGCCCGATGTGCCGGCAATCGGGATATTGTTCAGGTTCGCCGACTGGGTATGGCCGTGGACGATGGCATCGCGCAGGCCGTTGCGGATAGTTTCGGCGTTGTCCGCGCTGATCAGATTTTCTTTCCACACTTGCTGGTCTTCTTCATCAAGGAATAAGGTCGGCTTGTACATGACGCCGTCCGTCAAAAGCGGTTCATACATGGACGCCAGGTGCAGGATGTTCGTTTTCATCTGCCCTTGGCCGAATGACGTGTCTGCCAGCTGCCCTTCCGAACCGAGCACACCGTTGCCGGAAATTTGGGACGGGGTCAGTTCGAGTGTGAACGGGATTTCTTCGCCGAAGCCAAATTGCGTCAATCCTTCCACCAACCCTTCACGCCCGATTTCCATCGCTTGCTGGGCAAAGTAGATATTGTCCGTGTAGACGAGTGCTTTATTTAAATCGATGGGGTTCGGCACGTCGTCATGCTGGCGCGTTACGCGGTAGCCGGCCCATGATGAATGGCGCTGCCAGGTTTTGCCGTTGATGGTCAAGCCTTCTGCCGGATCGAGCGTTCCCGCTTCCAAACCGATGGCCGCTGTGATCGGATTGATGGTCGAACCGGGCTCATAGTTTGCCGCAAAGCGGTTGAACATCGGCTCCATCGGATTGTTCGCCAATTCCCGGAAGCGGCTGCCACTGACGCCCATGACAAATTCGTTCGGGTCATAGCCCGGCTTGCTGATGAGGACCAGCGTCTCGCCGGTTTCCGGGTCGACTGCCGCAGCGGTTCCCGCGTCATATCGCATGGCGTCATACGTTGATTTCTGCAGATCGGCATCGATGGTCAACGCGATGGTTTCACCCTGGGCCGCTTCATTTTCCACAGACGTGATCCGTTCGCCGCCTTGCCTTGCTTTTTCGATTTCAATACGGCCGCCCTGCTTGCCGCGCAGCTGGTCTTCCAGCATTTCTTCCAAGCCTTCCCGGCCAATCAGATCATCGGGGCCATACCCCTGGCCTTCGCGGTTTTCCAGTTGTTCCGCTGTGATCGGCCCGATAAAGCCGGAAATATGAGACAGTGACGCCCCATACGGGTATTCGCGCATCGTCACTTCTTTCTGCACGGTACCGGGAATGGCAAAAATCCGTTCGAGCTGCTCCGGGTCATTGCCCGTGATCCGCTCGATCGGCACGTAATGCCCCGGCCGCACCCAGCTTTGGTTAAGCTTATCGTCAATGAATTCCGGTGATACGCCGAGAAGCAGTGCCAGTTCTTCTGTTTTCGTGAAGTTCGCCGGTACGACGCCGATTTCATAGCCTGTGCCATTGACGGCAATCGGACGTTCGTTGCGGTCGACGATTTCACCGCGCAGCGGATCGGTCGTTGTGACATGGACCGTGTCGCCTTTTTGAAGTTCCGGCACGATGAACGATGGATCCCAGGCCACGAACCAGTCTTCACTCTCTCCCTGCGTTTCATGAAGCAGCGTCAAAGTCTTGTCGAATTCAATCGTCCCGATGACCGTATCCATTTGGATTTGTACGGGAAAGTCGGCCAATTCTGAATCCCAGACGGCGTCCTCCTCAGGAGCCGTATAGCTGACTTCGACGTTTTTCACTTCCAGCTGGTCATGCAACTGGTTTTGCCAGTCGATGAACGTTTCCGTGCCATACGCGTCTTTCGACCGCTCATCCAAGTAGCCCTCGAACATGGCGGAAAAATCCGAAGCGTTCCACAGGCTGATGAATTCCTCCAGGCGGTGTTCCGGCGTCTCGTATTGTTCGAGAACCTGCTCTTCCGGCGCCACTTGCTCTGGTTCTTCCTGGCAGCCCGTCAGGAGGAAAATTAATAAAAGAAAAATTATTCCTGTCATTTTTTTCTCCATCCCACGTCCTCCTTTTCTCTCATTTTATCATTGCACAGAATATTAAGATATCATTTATTTAACAAAACCGGGCGCAAGAGTTACGGCTTTTCTGCTGAGTTACAACCGCCAGCAAAGAAAGAAGCCTTTCCCGTTGCCAGGACCGGCTTCTTTCTTTAATTTCTCGGCATAAAAAGCATTACCGCAACACCGAGCAGGCAGATCCCGGCTCCGAGCCAGTCGTAGAAATCAGGGGTTTTGCGGTCAATTCCCCATCCCCAGAGGACGGAAAGGATGATAAAAACACCGCCGTACGCGGCATAGACCCTGCCAAACGACGGAAACAGCTGCAGTGTGGCGATGACGCCGTACAGCGCCAGCATGACACCTCCGACCAGTCCCCAGTAATACGGTTTGCTTTCGCGGAGCCACAGCCAGATCAGGTAACCGCCGCCGATTTCTGCCAAGCCTGCGATGACGAATAAACTGATTGCATACAGCATGGAAACCACCTCTTCAGAAAATCTCTCATTTTAATATGTAACCTTCCATCATCCAGTGTAACAGGAACCGTTGATGTTCGGACGCTAACCGAAAAAAGCACCGCTTCCCAGTTCCGGGAAACGATGCTTGCCACTGATTTTATTATTTTCGCCGCACAGGCATTTCCGTCTGGATGTCTTTCAGAAACGATATGCCCATCAGAATAATGACGAGGGCAAAAGGCAGCGCTGCGATGATCAGCATGTTCTGCAACCCTTGCGTCCCGCCGAAATAAACGACAACGGCAGCGACCGATGACTGAATCAGTCCCCACGTGATTTTCACGGAGTTGGACGGGTTCAATGTGCCATTTGTACTCAGCATGCCGAGCACGAACGTCGCCGAGTCGGCTGATGTGATAAAGAAAATGGCGATAACGAAAATGGTCAGAATCGACATGAATGTGCCGAGCGGATATTCCGCCAATACGCCGAACGTCGATGTTTCCAGTGTAAAGGTGGAAATTGTGGCTGTACCGAGCTGTTCGAGCTGCAGTGCCGAGACGCCGAACACCGAGAAAAAGATGAAGCAGACGAGTGACGGCAGCAGCAGCACGCTGAACATGAATTCTTTCACGGTCCGCCCTTTGGAAACGCGGGCGATGAAGATGCCGACAAACGGTGCCCAGGAAATCCACCAGGCCCAGTAGAAAATGGTCCAGGCGTTGATCCAGCTCCGGTTGTCTTCATTCATCGGCGCCAGCCGCAGACTCATCCGGAAAAAGTCCGTGATATAAACACCGAGTGTGTGCGTGAACATATTGACGATATACATCGTCGGCCCGACGATAAACAACAGGATCAATAATACAGCGGCCAACCCCATGTTAATGTTACTCAGATATTTGATGCCCCTCCCGATTCCGGACCAGGCCGACCAGATGAATAATGCTGTGGCAACGGTCAGCACAATCAACTGGACCATAAAATTATTCGGCGTACCAAACAGGAATGACAGTCCGCCGGTAATTTGTGCGGAACCGAAGCCGAGCGTCGCCGCGACGCCGACCACTGTGGCAAATACCGCCAGCACGTCGATTGCTTTGCCAAGCGGACCTTTCATGAGTTTGTGGCCGAACAACGGCGTCAATGTGGCACTGATAAGACCCGGCGTGCCACGGTGGAATTTAAAATAAGCCAACACCAGTCCGACGATGCCGTAAATCGCCCAGGCATGGATTCCCCAATGGAAAAAAGAATACTTCAGCGCATCCTGCACTGCCTGATTGCTTCCTTCTTCAGCCAACGGACTGCTGGTGAAGGCGTGGGAAATTGGTTCTGCGGTCGTCCAGAAAACCAGTCCCATCCCCATTCCAGCACTGAACAGCATGGCAAACCATGACAGCCGGCTGAACTCGGGAACGTCGTCTTTTTTCCCCAGTTTCACATTGCCGAAGCGGGAGAACATCATGTACACACAGAAAACCAGAATCGCAATGACCAGCAGCAGATAAAACCAGCCAAACCTGGCTGTGAGGTTGCCTGTAACGGTCGATGTAAAGGATTCCAGATTTTCCGGAGCAATCGCGCCCCATAGAACGACAATGATTGAAATCGCAATTGCATACCAAAATACTTGTGTGGCTTTGTTCATATTACACCTCTCATATGGATTAGTTCGAGTTTAATTTCTATTTAACTTTGTCTATACTACCATATTCTCAGCGTATGTCTATTGACAAAAAATGGGCAGGCGTTCTGTCAGCCGCCTGCCCGTTCTGTCCATTTATCTTTCATCAGTGTAGACATCCGCCACCAGTTCGGCGACGTATCCACTGCCGTCATTATCCGCGACATCTTCAATCATCATCGCGATGATAAAGTCCGGATTCTCGGAGTTATAAGCGATGAAGAAGCCGTTGTCCTGTCCGGTGTCTTCTGCTGACGCTTTTGTTTCAGCCGTACCGGTCTTGCCCGCAAGCGGAATATCCGGCAGATTGGCCGCCTGCGCGAAGCCGTCGACCACCACATTGCGCAGGTTGCCGCGCAGCACTTCGGCGTTTTCCGCACTCAGCAGATTTTCCTTCCACACCTGCGCATCTTCTTCTTCCAGCAGCAAAGTCGGCTCATACATGATGCCGTCCGTCAAAATCGGCTGGTACACAGTCGCCAGATGCAGGATATTGGCGAGCATCTGCCCCTGCCCGAATGACGTATCCGCCAGCTGTCCTTCGGATGACAGTGTGCCGTCATTCGACACTTGCGAAGACCTCAAGTCAAGAACAAACGGAACCGCTTCTCCAAAGCCGAAACTCTCCAAGCCGCTCACCAGAGTCTCGCGTCCCATCTCCAATGCCTGCCGGGCAAAATAAATATTGTCCGAATAGACCAGCGCGCGGTTCAAGTCGATCGGGTTCGGCGCTTCCGGATGAAGGCGCGTCACCCGGTAATTGCCCCAGGAATCGTCTTTTTGCCACGTCGGTCCGTTGATCGTCAAACCTGCTGACGGATCGAGCGTACCCGCTTCCATGCCAATCGCTGCGGTGACCGGTTTGATGGTTGATCCCGGTGCATAGGCAGCGGCAAAGCGATTATACAGCGGGTTCAGCGGATCTTCCGTCAACGCCGTGTACTTTTCTCCACTGATGCCCAGCATGAATTCGCTCGGCACAAACCCCGGCGAACTGACGAGCGCCAGCGTTTCACCGGTAGTCGGATCAACCGCGGCACTTGCCCCCGGTTCTCCGCGCATCGCTTCATATGTCGCGTTCTGTAATTCCGCATCAATGGTCAGCGCGATGGTCTCCCCGTCTTCAGCCGGCGTTTCCGCTACTGTGATGGGATCCATTTCCGGCTTCTGAATATAAATCAGCGAGCCGTCCGTGCCGCGCAGCCGGTCTTCCAAATGCCGCTCCAGCCCCTGCCGGCCAATCAAATCGGTTTCGGTGTAGCCTTCTTCTTTCAGTTCCTCAAACTGTTCGCCGGTAATCTGTCCGATGTATCCGACCAGATGCGATAATGCTTCGCCGTATGGATATTCACGCATCTCCGTTTCCTGATAGGTGACACCCGGTATTTGCACTGCCTGACTCAGCAGCTCCTGGTCAGAACTTGAAGCGACTGTCAGCGGTACAAAATGCTCCGGCTGCACCCAGCTTTGATTCAGCTGATTGTCGATATGCTCTTCCGAAACGCCCAACAGTTCAGCCACTTCGGCTTTTTTTGAATCGTCCGTGAAACGCTCCGGCACGATGCCGATTTCATAACCCGTGCCGTTGATGGCAATGCCGCGTTCGTTGCGGTCGACGATTTCCCCGCGCGCCGCTGAAGTTGAGGAAATCCGCACTTCATCGCCTTTTTCCAATTGAGGCAGAATGAACGACGGATTCCATTCCACAAACCAGCCTTCCGTCTCTTCGCGCGTTTCGTGGAGCAGCGTCATCGTCTTGTCAAATTCGACCGGTCCCGCCAGCGTATCCATCGTAATCTGGACCGGGAAATCCGCCGGCTGCTCCGGATCCCACTCCGTGTCTTCCGGTGCTTCCGTGAATGTTACTTCCAGATTTTCGATGGCCAGATCGTTGTGCAGTTTTTCCTGCCGTTCGACAAAGTCTTCCGCCGCATACGCCTGTTTGGTTCCTTCGTTCAAATAATCACGGTACATCTCAGCAAAATCGCCGTCATTCCAGTGTTCTATGTAATCTGCCAACCGCTCTTCCGGTGTCGCCTGCCTGTCCTGGCAGCCCGCCAGCACCATGAGCAGGATAAGAGAAATAACGCCCCATAATTTTTTGTCCATCTCTTTCTCCTCCGTTTCATTTCTTTATTTTACCAGTGAATCGCTGGAGAGAAAACTGAAAAGAGTCAATGTGGCACTGCTGAAGGGACATACGTTTTCACTTTGGCTTCACTTGGCCACTAGCCTGGCGGGATCGATGGCGGTCGGAACTCACGGTCAAAACGTCGGAACTCGGGCACGGGCCGTCGGAACTCGCACCAAACAAGCAATATCCCACCCACAAAAAAGCGGTCCGCCTCTGGCGAACCGCTCCCTCTTCACTTTGATCTGCCAAACGGCTACTGCTTGACGATTTGCCGCAATGCCTGATCGATGGCAGGGTATTTAAAACGGAATCCTTGTTTCAGCAGCCGGTCGGGGAACACCCAGCGGCTTTTGAAAATCAGCTCTGTCTCGGTCCGGATGAAGACAGCCCCCATTTCAAGCAGCCAGGCAGGAGCCGGCAACCCGATTTTGCGTCCCATCGCACGACGCACCTGCTTCATTAATTCCCGGTTGGTGACCGGTTTTGGCGCTGAACAATTGAATACACCGCTCAAGTCGTCGCGCCCCTGCAGGAATAAGATGATCCGGTAGACGTCTTCGATATGGATCCAGCTGAACATCTGGTTGCCGGACGCCTGTTTGCCACCAAGTCCGAAACGCACAAGATTTTCATACGGCGTCATGACACCGCCCCCTTGACCAAGGACGATCGCCAGCCGCAGCGCCACTTGCCGTGTCCGCGGAAGCTGGAAAGAAAACAAGGTTTGTTCCCATGCTTTCCCGACATCGACCGAAAAGCCCCTGCCCAATTCGCCGTTCGCTTCTGTCATCGGCCGGTCTTCGGCATGACGGTAAATCGTGGCCGTGCTGGAATTGATCCACAGAGGCGGCGGATTATAGCATGCCTGTATCGCTTCACCGAGCGTTTCGGTAGTGATGGTACGCGAATTGTAGATCTCCCGTTTGTTTTTTTCCGTGTAGCGGCAATTGACCGACTTGCCGGCCAAATTGATGAGCATCTCCGCCCCTTCCAATGCGTCGATGATGCCGTTTTTGTCGTCCCAACTGATATGCTGCGGCTGCCTTGAAATGATAAGCACCTCATAGCCGGTATCCGTAAACTGCTGCTCCAAATATCGTCCAATAAAACCAGTCCCGCCGGCCAACACCACTTTTTTCTTCATCTTCTTCACCCATTTCCTGTCAGTTTGATACTTACAGGACGACATGAGACGAATAAAAGATGCGTGAATTATCGGTCATCAGATAAAATCCGCCAAAATCGGGATTGGTCGGAATTCACGGTCAAAACGTCGGAACTCGGGCGCTGGCCGTCGGAACTCACCGGCAAAAGGTCGGAATTCGCTCCACCAAAGCAAAACCAACCAAAAAAATAAAAGCAGCCCGCCTCAGCGAACCGCTTTTGTTTCATTAAAACCGTTGATTTGCCAACAGCTCTTTTTCATTGACCTGAGAAATCGTTTCTTTAATTACCCGGACCGCTTCGTCGATGTCCTCAACATGCAGCACTTTTTTCTTTGTTTCATCGTATTGAAGCCCGGTATGCTCGTAGCGGGAGTCGTAGTAATTCTCCAGCAGCAATCGGACCGCCGAAGCGAACTGTCCGGTTTGCAGATCCTCTTCGATCTGCTTGGCGACCGGCGTGTGGATCCGGGACTTGATGCGCTGAAAGGCTTCCATGCATTGCTGTTGATGCTCCCATGGATTGTAATCTTCCAGAATCTCCTGGATTCTTTGTTCCATCGGCATGTCGATGATCAGTTGCACGCTGTGGTCCTTCAAATCGCTCAGGAATGGCGGCACCACCACTTTTCCAATCCGGTTGCTTTCCGCTTCCACAAGCATATACGGCGCGTTTTGCAATTTCCGCATTTGCTGGACAAATAAAGCATCAAAGGTTTTTTGGTTATGCGGCTCGGCGCCGATATGCCCGAAAATGGATCCTTTGTGATTGGCCATCCCTTCCAGGTCCATCACCGGATACCCTTCTTCCTGCAGCCGCTTTAAGATTCTCGTTTTCCCCGTGCCCGTCAGGCCGTTTAAAAAATACACCGGAAACGGAGATTCCTGCCGGTCGAGCTGACCCATCACCCATTTGCGGTATTCGCGGATTCCACCTTCCAGCCGGTGCACATGGACATTCATCAAATCCAGCAGCGTGGCCGTCGTTTTACTGCGCATGCCGCCGCGCCAGCAAAACACCGTTTTCTCTCCTTTGATCTGCTGAAACTGCCGGACAAACTCCGGAAGCTTCGCTGAAATGATCTCAAGGCCGCGCTCTTTTGCCGCCTCCACGCTCACTTGCTTATAAAGCGTGCCGACTTCCGCCCGTTCGGCATCGCTGAAAAACGGGATATTGACACTTCCCGTAATCGAAAAGTCGTTGTATTCAGATGGTGACCTGACATCAATCAGCACCATTTTCTCTTCTTCAATCATTGGAATTAAGTCACTTACTTTAATATTGCTGTACATCATTTTCCCTCCAAAAAGAACATGCCGCTTTTCTTACAATATTAAGTATACACCTTCCCGCGCCAATTGAAGCTTTCAACGGTTTGTTTTCCGGTCCGGCTGAAACCCGACTTCTCCGAACAATGAAAGCAAACCTCAAAAAAACGGAAGCCCCGCAGGAAATTCCGTTTTCTTTGAGGCTGAATTGTCTCTAACCCGTTCATCCATATTCTTTCTGGTGCTGCTTTTTGCGGCGCAGGTAGTCCTCATCTTGTCTTATCTCATCCCATTTCTTCTTGAAAATAGCCGCCGCTTCCTCTTTTACCGGGTCAATCTGGCGCTCTTTGATCGAGCCGTCTTCATTATATTTGCGGCCGCCTTTGTAATTCGTATAGCGCCGCGCACGCGTATAGCCCATCTGGATATACTTCCGCGCCATGTCCATGCCGACGAAATCATCCTGCCGCCTGTATTCCTCGAACATTTCATAGATTTTATCGCATGATTCCTGGGCAATCTCCGGCGTCTTGAAGCGCCAGTGCGGCAGAATCTCGCTTTTATACGGTTCCACCAGCAGCACCCCCTGCTCGCCTTTGCCGACACGGTACAATTCCGGCTGCTTCCGCAGGTCCAGGTTTTTGTAATCCAGCTCATAGTTAAACGCCATCATCATCCACTCCTTGCCTCATTTATACCCGGTTTTGGCGCAAACACTCTCAAGAAACAAGTGCTTTTGCCATGTCTCTTTTCGCCCTCTCTCCCGTTTGTCCCTCTGAATGAAAAGTTGCAACTCGTCCGTTCAAGCGATTTTTCTGCAAATAAAACAGGCCGGTTCATCCCCGGGACCCGACTGTTTATTCCATCACTGGAGTCCAAATCGACGATCACCTGCAGAAAACAGCCACCACCCACCTGCTTCAGCCGGTATAATAAAATCAACAGCAACACGGCCAGTCTTGATTGAATCAAAAATCTTAGGAGGAATGGGAATGAAACCACACATTTCAGTCATCACATTAGGCGTAGAGAACCTGGAAAAGTCGCTTCAGTTTTACAGGGATGATTTGGGGTGGGCATCATCCGGGATTGTTGGTGCTGAATTCGAGCATGGGGCAGTTGCCTTTTTTGATTTACAGGACGGCTTGAAATTGGCGTTATGGAAGCGTTCGGATATTGCACATGACGCAAACCTGCCGCTCAGTCCATCCACCCCCATCAATATGACACTTGGCCATAATGTAGCAAACAAGGAGGAAGTCGACGCAGTCATGGAACAAGCGAGACAGGCAGGAGCCACCATCACAGTGCCGGCACATGACACATTTTGGGGCGGCTACGCGGGTTATTTTCAAGATCCCGACGGCCATTTATGGGAAGCAGTGTGGAATCCGGAATGGAGCTGACTTCCATACAGCATCTTCGTACAGGTAAAATAAAACGGCAGACTCAGTCTCCTGTCTGCCGCTTTTCCTTTTCTATGTAATACACCAGGATCCCAACGCTGACTGTTCCTATACCGCCAAAAACAAGCCCCACTACAGCCGTGGCCTCCAATGTAAAATTCCATAAGCCAGCCATAAAACTGACGCTGATCAGCAGGAAAAACAACCAATGCCAATTTCGTGAAAACCAGCTTTTCAAAGCTTTCCCCTCCATTCCATGCATCGCTTTTTCAAATCATAAAAACAGCCCAGCCCAAAATATGGACCGGACTGTTCATTCCATCACTTATATCGACTCGATGCTCAGCCGAGATAAACAAAGCCGATGACAGCGAGCAGCAGATTGGGCGCTGCCATCAGCAGAACACCGCCAATTCGTGCGGATCGCTCCCGCTGTTCCCGTCTTCTTTCCGAAGCGAAATTCCGCTTGTCTTTGCCACCTTTCGCTGAAGTAATTGACAAGATCGCCGCATAAATAAGACAAATAAGTCCAAACGCACCGGCAATAAGAATCATCAACGACCAATTATCAGCCAGATAGGCGATGACGGCGCTCAATATCGCAACTCCGATCCCTGTAAGAAAGTATTTCATCCTGTTTCCTCCTCGTATATGATGTCCGTGACTGCTCAGCTTTCGCCCCATGATGAAAGCACATCGTCTGCAGACAGCGTCTCTTATTATAGGATATAATTGTTCAAAAGTTACAGCAAGTGACAATTTCGGGAGGTATGTGACATGGAGTTCGATGCAATCATCATTGGCGGCGGTTCGATGGGAATGGCGGCCGCCTACCATTTAACGAAGCGCCGTAAAAGGGTGGCCGTCATTGACGCCTTCGATCCGCCCCATTCAGAAGGTTCCCATCACGGCGAAACGCGGCTGATCCGTCATGCATACGGAGAAGGCGGCAACTACGTTCCCCTGGCGCTGCGCGCACAGACATTATGGCTCGAATTGGAGCAAGCAGCCGGCCGAAAGCTGTTTTATCAAACCGGTGTATTGAATATCGGCACGGAAAGCTCCTCGTTTCTGCATAATGTCATCGAGTCTGCCGAAACGCATCAATTGCCTCATGAACGGCTGACTGCATCGGATATCAACAGCCGCTGGGGCGGATTTCAATTGCCGGACAGTTTGATGGGCTGTTTTGAACCGAATTCCGGCGTTCTGCTGAGTGAAGAAATCATCCGGGCCTACCGCGAACTGGCAGTTGTGCAGGGCGCTCATTTGATGACAAATACACGCGTGAAACAGATGGTGGACCAGGAAGGAGCCATCCACATAATCGCAGGCGACAAAAAATTCACAGCGAAACAATTGATTGTGACCGCCGGAAAAGGGACGAACGCCGTACTCTCCCTGCTTGGAACTTCCCTGCCGCTGCAGCCGGTCCGGAAAACGTTTTCCTGGTTTAACGCTGCCGAAGCCGTCTATGGGCCGGATGCCTTTCCAGCCTGGTCATTTGAAAACGGCGAAAGCACGTATTACGGATTTCCAAGCATTGCACAGGCAGGGCTGAAAATCGGACGGCATGACCGGGGAGTTGCAGTTTCAGCAGAAGATAAACTCGCCTCATTTGGCGATTATCCTGAAGACGTACAGGAGGTCACGCAGTTTGTTGACCGTCACATGTCAGAAAAACTGGTCCACAAAGACGGCAAAATCTGCACGTACACCAACACACCGGATGGCGACTTTGTCATCGACCGCCTCCCTGGTCACCCGAGCGTCATCGTCGCCTGCGGATTTTCCGGGCACGGTTTCAAGTTCAGCAGCGTCGTTGGCGAAATCCTCAGTGAGTTGGTAACGGAAGGCCAGTCATCACTCGACATCTCCCATTTTTCATTGGACCGTTTCCAGGTAATTTTTTCCTGACTCTAAGCTGAGGAAAAGGTTTTATTATTGATTCCATTCTTCCGCACGCATCGTGTAAACGACATGGTCGACGTAATGATCATACAGCCACTCTGCATGCGGGAGTGTGGCTTCTTCGGTATAGCCGAGACGCACCGGAATGGCACGGCTTTTGGCATTTTCCGTTGCCACGCGGATTTCGACTTTGTCCAGCGACATGCCGGCAAAGGCGTAATCAGTCAGCGCCTTGACGACGGTTGTCATCATACCGCTCCCTTGAAATTCAGGTGCCAGCCAGTAGCCAATTTTGGCGATTCTCTTTATTTGATCGATGGAGCTGAAGCCGGCCATCCCGACAATTTTGCCATTCCAGACAATCGCAGCATTCAAACTTTTCCCTTCGGCGCTGTCCATTTTTGCCGCCTGAATGAATAACCGGGTGTCTTCCAGCGTCGTCGTCAAATCCAGCCACGGCAGCCATTGCCTCAAATAATCATGGGATTTTTCGATCAATTCGAAAAGCTGCTCGGCATCGTCCACTTCCATTAATTTCAGTGACAGCTGTTCATCCACTTTGTATAAAAACATAACGTGCTCCTTTAAAAAATCTTCTTATTGCATAGTATTCGACTCTCACTGCCAAATGCCTTTCGTAAAATTCGTTTACTTTGAAACAAAGCGGGAATTAGAAACATTGTAGACAAAAATACAAATGGAGGTTTTATGATGGCACACCAACAACATGCGGAACTTCTACAGACATTGCACGATTGCACGGCGACCTGCAACCACTGTTTTGACGCTTGTTTACAGGAAGAAGACGTGAAAATGATGGCCGAGTGCATCCGTTTGGACCGTGAATGCGCGGATATATGCGCGTTTTTGGAACAGGCAATCAGCAGAAACTCCCCATTCGTTTCAGAACTCGCAAAAGTTTGCGCAGCAGTCTGTGAAGCTTGCGGAAAAGAATGCGAAAAACACGACCACGATCACTGCCAGGAATGTGCGAAAGCATGCTTTAAATGCGCAGAAGCTTGCAGAAACATTGCATAAAACGTCAATCAGCAGAACAGGCAGCATTTTCCACTGGCTGTGAATACCACTTTGAAAAGTCCGCCCGCCAACTCCCGGCAGGCGGACTTTTTCTGTATAAAAAACCCGTCTTTCTCCTTCTATATGGTATTATGGCAAAAACACAGAAAGCCACTAAGGAGTTCTACAGCATGATTCACTTTAAGAAAGAAAATATACAAAACCGCTCCGCAAAACCCGACACGGCCATCAGTTTAAAAATGAAAATGATACTGCTTATCGGATTCTTGATCTTCGCCATTGTCATCGTCATCGGAATCTTTCTCGATTATTTCGTTACGGATACGCTGGAAATGCAGATGGGAGAACGCGCGATGAGCGTGGCTGAAAGCGTGGCGCTCAATCCGCTGATTGTTGAGGCGTTCAGTGAAGAAGATCCAGCCGCCAGTATCCAGCCTGTTGTTGAACCGGTTCGGCAAGCAACCGGCGCCGAATTCATCGTTGTCGGAAATCAGGATGAAATCCGCTATTCCCATCCCAATCCGGAACAGATCGGTCAACAAATGGTTGGCGAAGACAATGAACGTGCGCTGTTAAAAGGCGAATCCTACATTTCCAGAGCGACAGGCTCGCTTGGCAGTTCCCTGCGTGCGAAAGTACCAGTGGTTGAGGAAGGAGAAATAATCGGCGTCGTTTCTGTCGGTTTCTTGGCCGATGATGTCCAGACCATCATCGGCAATTACAATCAGGAGCTGTGGCTTGTGCTGGGGTTGATCGGAGCAGCGGCGCTGCTGGGGGCAATTTGGATCTCTTCCTATATAAAGCGCATTTTGTATGGCTTGGAACCGGAAGAAATTTCCCGCCTGCTGTTCCAAAAAGAAACGATTCTTCAATCCACTCATGAAGGCATCGTCGCAATTGACAGCAAAAACGCCATCACCATGGTAAACGCAGCGGCGCTGCATTTATTGTTCGACAGCAGCGTTTCTGCTAATGACTTGATCGGGCAGCCAATCCACCAGGTATTGCCCGCATCCGAACTTCCGTCGGTGCTGGCAAGTGGCCAAAGCCGAAACGATACGGAGCACATTTTCGGCAACCATATTGTCTATATCAATTCCGTTCCGATTTATGCTGATGGCTCCATGATCGGTGCCGTCTCCACGTTCCGCAATAAGACGGAGATTGAGCTGCTGACCAAAGAGCTGTCCCGCATCAAGCAATACGCCAATGCTTTACGTGCGCAAACTCACGAGTTCACCAATAAATTATATGCCATTTCAGGTATGGTCCAATTGAACAAGAAAGAAGAAGTACTGGATTTTATTCGCATGGAAAACGATGTACAGCAAAAGTGGATCAGCCTGCTGATCGACAAGGTAAGTGATCCGCTTGTCAGTGGCATGCTGCTCGGCAAGATGAACCAGGCCAGTGAATTGCAGATTGATTTGTCGATAGATCCGGATTCCACACTCACTTCCCGCTTATCGGAAAAGAAAAGCAAGGCCCTCCAGACCGCAATCGGCAATTTAATCGACAACGCCATCGATGCAGTGCAGGACAGACCCAAAGAGCATCGGCAAATCGCTGTTTACTTCACCGACATCGCAGACGATATTCTGTTTGAAATCGACGATTCGGGACATGGCATAGCCGAAGAAGATGTCCAGCACATATTTGAAGCGGGCTTTAGTTCAAAACCGGGTTCCGATCGTGGCTATGGACTGGCATTGACCAATCGCCTTGTCCATGATGCAGGCGGTGAATTGCATTTGGAAACCAGTGAATTAGGCGGCGCAAGTTTTGTTATATCATTACCGAAAGAGGAGAGGACAACATGAAGAGCAGCATTGACGTATTGATCGTGGAAGATGACTTCCGGGTGGCGGACATTAACCGGCAGCTCGTGGAAAAAGTAAAAGGATTTCGGGTCATCGGCATCGCGAAAACAGGCGAAGAGGCGATTCAGTTTCTGCAGAGCCAGCCTTCGCTCCCTCATCTGATCCTGCTGGACGTCTATATCCCCGATCGGACAGGACTCAGTCTGTTTTGGGAAATCCGCAGAAATTACCATCAGATTGATATTATTATGCTGTCGGCGGCAAAAGAAACTGCAACGGTTGAAGAAGCTTTGCGCGGCGGTATCTTTGACTACATCATCAAACCGGTGGACTTCAGCCGCTTTGAAAAGACGTTAATGCATTACGCTGAACAACAGTCCATTTTGTCTTCCAGACAGGAGCTCGAACAGGAAGACATTGACCGGCTCATCGGTTTGCAGAAATCTCCTGCTTCTGAAAACCCTTCTGCCGCCGCTTCTCCCAAAGGCATCGACCAGATTACATTGCAGAAAGTGAGAGAAATCCTGACGGAAGTGGCCGGCGCTGGCATTAATGCATTGGAAACCGGCAAAGCAGTCGGTGTCAGCCGCTCGACAGCCAGACGCTACCTGGAATATCTCGTCTCTCTCGGCGAAGCAAAAGCGCAGTTGGTCTATGGTGAAATCGGTCGTCCCGAGAGGCGTTACAGACATGAACAAAATGATCAAAACTCCCAAAACGATCAATAATTCCCTTAATTGAATAAGCTTAATCCGCCTGTCCCTCTGTGATAAGTTGTATGGTATACAACTTGGAAGAAGAGGGATTTTGCCTGTAATTGTCGCAATATTCCATAACCAAAAGGCAATTTGTATGCGTTTACAATCAGGCTCTTTTCCTCTTCGCATCACAAAAGAAACAGTAGGAGGAAGTTATATGTTAAGTATTATTGGCTTGCTGACTATTCTGGTCATTGTGGCATTGCTCATCAGCAACAAAATCACCCCGATTGTCGCGCTTGTCCTTGTGCCGATTGTCGGTGCTTTTGTTGCCGGCTTCAACTTCGAGGAAATTGGCGGGTTTTTCAACAGTGGAATTGAATCTGTAATGAGCGTCGTCATCATGTTCATCTTTGCCATTCTGTTTTTCGGCATTATGCAGGACGTGGGGCTGTTTGATCCCCTGATCAACAAAATGATCGCCATCTCCAAAGGAAACATTATTGCCGTTGCTGTCGGGACCGTATTAATCGCAGCTGTTGCCCAATTGGATGGTTCCGGGGCTTCAACTTTCCTGATTACGATTCCCGCTTTGCTGCCCTTGTACAAACGCTTAAAGATGAATCCTTATTTGCTGCTGTTATTGATCGGAACATCGGCCAGTGTGATGAATATGCTGCCGTGGGCTGGACCGCTTGGCCGCACAGCAGCTGTACTTGGTATGGACGTCACAGAATTGTGGCGCCCTCTCATCAAAGTCCAACTGATCGCTTTGGTGCTGCTGATGGGACTGGCTGCCATTCTGGCCGTCCGTGAAAAGCGCCTTATTGCCAAACGCGGATTATTGAATGAAGAAATTTACAAAGAAGCGCAGGCTCCTGTTGAAGGGGCGCAGGACGAAGCTTCTTTAAAAGCTGCCTCCCTTCGCCGCCCCAAGCTTCTTTGGGCCAATGCCTTACTGGCTGTGGCTGTCATCGGCGTGCTGGTTTGGGGAATCGTCCCTGCTGGATTTGCCTTCATGATTGGCGTCAGCTTGGCTTTGCCATTAAACTACCCGAAGATGAAAGACCAGATGGAGCGCATTAAAGATCACGCACCCAATGCTCTTTTGATGGCTGCCATCATCCTGGCAGCAGGATCGTTTCTCGGAATTCTGAACGGCACGTTGATGCTCGATTCCATCGCCACTGACCTCGTGACGATTCTGCCCGCTGCCATCATTCCGTATTTGCACATCATTATCGGTTTCTTCGGTGTGCCATTCGATTTGCTGCTCAGCACCGATGCTTACTATTTTGCTTTGTTCCCGATTGTGGAACAAGTTGTCACCGGTTTCGGCGTTTCTTCTTTATCGGTCGCTTATGCGATGATCATTGGCAACATCATCGGCACTTTTGTCAGTCCGTTCTCCCCTGCCTTGTGGCTTGCACTCGGTTTGGCAGGTCTCGAGATGGGCAGGCACATCCGCTATTCTCTCCCGATCATGTGGGGATTCAGTATAGTGCTGGTAGTGATTTCGATTTTCATCGGCGTTATTTAAGACAAAAAAAACACCGTTTCGGCTCTCATGCCGAAACGGTGTTTCTGTTTATTGCTTAAGCTGTTACGGTGCTTTCTTTTCGGTTCTTCACATAGTTAAGCGCGAAAATTCCCAACACAATTACCAAACCAATGATATCGGTCAAATTCTCAGGGATGATCAGCATCAACGCGCCTGCGCCGAGTACGAAACGGGTGAAGATGTTCAGGTTTGTCTTGAAAAAGCCTTCTGCCGTCGCACTTAGCCCGATGATGCCGATGACAGCCGTCACCGTGATCAGCAAGATTTCCAGCACGGACGGGAAGCCGAATTCCGTCGCATTGACAGCTACACCTGTCGTATCGATCATCAGCATCGCCGGGTTATAAACGAACAGATACGGGATGATAAATCCGGCAATTGACAAGCGCAGGGCATTGAAACCGGTACGCATCGGATCGCCTCCGGAAACACCCGCTCCAGCGAAAGCTGCCAGTGCAACCGGCGGTGTGATATTGGCGAAAATTCCGAAATAGAATACAAACAGATGCGCCACCAGTACCGGGATACCGAACTCAGCCAGCGCCGGTGCTGTCATAGTGGCCGTAATAATGTACGCCGGAATCGACGGCAAGCCCATTCCCAAAACAATGGAAGCGATCATCGTCAAGAACAGTGTAAAGAACAACGATCCTGCACCAAAGCTTGTGATGGCGGATGTCATCACCGTACCGAAGCTTGTCAGGCTGACCACCCCGATAATGATTCCGACAACCGCACAGGCAATCATGACGGACAGCGATTGTCTCGCGCCGTCTTCCAGCGCTTCCAGAATATCTTTGAAATTCATGCGCGTCGATTTTCTGAACGCTGCCACGACCACTGTCAAAACGATGGTATAGAACGCCGCATAGGCAATCGGCAGCCCGGTGTAAAGCATGAACACCAAACCGACAATCGGCAGCAGCAAGTGGCCTTTTTCTTTCAGCACTTCTTTAGTGCGGGGCAAATCCGCTTTCGGGATTCCCCGCAGATTTTCTTTGCCGGCACGGAAATGCACTTGCATGATTACACCAAGGAAATAAAGAACGGCCGGCAGCAATGCCGCCAAAGCAATCGTTCCATAGGCGATGCCGGTTGTTTCCGCCATGATGAAGGCACTGGCCCCCATGATCGGCGGCAGAATTTGTCCGCCGACCGACGCACTGGCTTCAACTGCGCCGGAAAAGTTTTTATGGTAGCCGATTTTTTTCATCAGCGGAATGGTGAAAGAACCGGTTCCCACGACGTTGGCAATCGCGGAACCGTTGATGCTTCCCATAAAGCCACTGGAAATGACGGCCACTTTTGCCGGCCCGCCCTGCTTGCTTCCTGCAAGCGCCATGGCCAGGTCATTGAACAATTGCCCCATTCCCGATTTCGCAAGGAATGCACCAAACAGGATAAACAGGAAAATAAACTGCAACGAAGCCGAAATGGCTGTCGAATACAAACCTTCCGTCTTCAAATACAATTGGCCGAAAATATCGCCCAAATCGAATGGCCGCGTCATCAGCATATCCGGCATCCACAGAAAATGGCTGACAAACGGATAAGCCAGGAACACCAAAGCCAAAACCGGCAGGATGAGGCCGGTCACTCGTCTGGCAGCTTCCAGGACGAGGACCACTGTCAAAATGGCAAAGACAATATCCATTGTATTCGGAATCCCGCCACGTGTTGTGACAATGTCATTGTACTCATAGATCAGATAACCGGCGGTACCCAAACTGAAAAGGAATAAAATCCAGTCATAGAATGGAATTTTTGAACGATCCTGCTTTTTGAATGTCGGATACACAAGAAAAATCAGTCCCATCCCCACTGCCACGTGAATAGACCGTGCCTGCAGCGCCGGAAGCGGATTGAATGTTACATACAAATGATAAAGTGAATAGGCAATGGCAATCGCCGCGATGATAAAAACCAGTTTTCGGTTTTTTAATTTGCGGACTTTGGCGTCCGTATCGTATTTCTCCAGCACTTCCTGGCTTTTGCTTTTATCTTCAGCGTGCTCAGATATGCTTTCTATATTCAAATCTCTGTTATCTTTCGTCATAAGGTTTTACCTCCTACATATTCCCAAAGATGGACATGCCTCACCGATATTGTGACAAACTCATAATCTGGTGTTAACTCATACAGTAAAATCTCTTTGTCGTCGGTTTCAATCGCTGTTTGTGCATTTTCTGAAACGGTCAAGTTCATCTCCTGGACCTGTCGATTGATTCGCATATGGACATAGCCATCTTCGGAAGGGATAATTTCGCCGTCCGAAGGCACTCCGGCACCGTACGTCTTGAAAATGGTTTCCGTCAGGAGCAGTTTATCGCCATCCCTTTCGTACTGTTCCCGCCATTCTTCTTTTTCCACTGAATGAATCCATTTCAACGTAAACGACGATTCTTTCAAATAGTACACCTCATCGCCAAGAACAAACTGGATCACCGGCAGTTTCCATAGCAGGAAAAAAAGGAGCACCAATAAGCATGCTCCTCCTCCCAAGACTTTACTGTTCACTGTAATAACGTTCTGCTCCCGGATGCAATGGTGCTACGAGCCCTTCTTGAGCAGCTTCAAGCGAGATATCGGAAGCGGCCTGGTGAGAGTTCTCAAGTGTATCGAGATTCTCAAAGAACGTCTTTGTCAATTCGTATACATCGTCTTCACTCATATCCGAATGAACGATCAAAGCGTTCATGATGGCCGCTGTTGGAATCGCTTCCTCGTTGCCATAAGTGTCTGCAGGAATATCAAGTGCCACAAAATACGATTTGTCCTGTGCGATTTCTTCCACATCTTCCGGATTCACTGTTACCAATCGAATATCCAATGTTTCAGAAAGCTCAAGCAACGACGCATTCGGCAAGCCGCTTGTTAAAAATGCTGCATCAATCTGGCCGGCACGCAATCCATCCGCCGCTTCTGCATACCCCAGGTAATCGACTTCAATATCATCATAAGTGATGCCATGGCCTTCCAGCAGGGTGCGGGCGTTCACTTCAACACCGGAGTTCTGGTCCCCTACTGCAATCCGTTTTCCGCGCAAATCTTCAAATGTTTCAATACCTGAGTCAGCTGTTGTTACGATTTGAACATAGTTTGGATAAAGTGCAGCGATCTGGTTGACTTTGTCTGTCGGCTCCGAGAAGCTTTCCTCCCCTTCAACCGCCTGGCTGACAACGTCACTCATCGTAAATGCCATTTCGATTTTGTCTTCTTTCATCAAGTTGACGTTTTCTACAGAAGCCCCCGTCGTTTGTGTTCTGGAGTTGACACCGTATGCATCGCTGTAAGTTTCAGCCAACGTTGTTCCAATAATATTATAAGGACCGGATGCTCCGCCGGTTGCAATTGTAACGATGTTGCTTTCCAGGCCTTCGCCGTCTCCACCGCCTCCGTCACCGGAAGATGTTTCTTCTCCGCCTCCACATGCTGCCAAAACCAATGCCGCAGCTGCAGACATCATGAAAACGCTTAACTTATTCTGTTTCATATCTGTACCCCCTTGCTTTTTTTACTATTATAGCTGAATACTTTATCAAACAAAAGACAATTATTGATTTTTTAAATAATATTGTTTGATATCCCTTTCTCAAAAATGCATTCTTCAGCTGCTTTTTTCACACAAAAAATAATAGAAAAATGAAAATTTTCCATCTTTTAGATATGGTTTTAATTATTCTGAAATATTAATATCGCTTTATAAAAAAGTGGTTGTGTGGTAACTCTCATTTACTGGACCGGACGATTTTTGTACACTTATTTCAGATCCGGCTGAGGCTGTGCCCGCGGAAAGCGTCTGTCGGAATGGACCTCAGCCATTTCTTTTGGATGCAAAAAGGGACTGCCCCTAAAAGTCATTTTTCATGACCTTTTGAGACAGCCCCTTTTTTTAACGGGTCACAGTTTCCGTTCCCGGCGTATAAACCAGCTCCATCAAGTCAGCGATGTTTTCCAGCTGCTCAAGGTCCAGCACTTTTTCTGAAAAAGCTACACGTTTGTCTTCCGGAAGAACCGTTGCCAATTGAAGGAACTTTTCCTGCAGCTCTTCGGAAGAAACCGGGTTTTCAGCATCGCCTTTCGGGTAGTCTTCCTGCTTTTCAATTTCCTGGCCATTTTTCAGCACAACTTTGACTTTGGATCCCCAGCGCTCCGGATAAGCTGCTGCGATTTCAGGGTCAAGCTGTGCATCCACTTTTGCCATTACGCCGCGGATCGTCGTATCCCATAAGTCCTTTTCGTTGAAGTCTTCCAAACTCGCACTTCCTTTGACCAGCGCCAGCGCTGTGCAATACTGGACGCTGAATTTAGAGGCGTATTGTGTTTGCGGATCGATATTGTCCGTGATGTCCATCGTCGGTTTGTAACAACCCACTTCGACGCGCTCAATATCTTCGGCAGTAAAGTCATTTTCTTTGACGATGTCCACTGCGATATCAATGGCTGCATGGGTGTGTCGGCAGGAAGCATGGAGTTTAAAGGCGTTCTCCAGAATTTTGAATTCCTCACCCAGATTGACGGTAATTTTTCCTTCGTCGTATTCTTCGCTCATCGCTTTGAAAAAGCCACGGTCGCCTTCAAGGATCTTTTGGGCACCCGTAAATCCTTTTTCCGCAAGCAAAGCTGCCAGCAAGCCGTTCATCGCCGCTTTTCCGGGATGAAGTTGTTTGGACATGGCACCGTCTACGATAAATTCCCACAGGCCGGCCGCTTGTGTTCCCGCGTTTCCGATGGCATGTACTGTCTGTTCTTCCGTCAATTCCAGCAATTTCGCCGCAGCTGCAGTCGCACCGAACGTTCCGCAGGTTGCGGTGTTGTGCCAATAATAGTAATGCGACGGTGACACTGCTTCGCCGATTCGGAAACAGATTTCATAACCAGCCACGACAGCCACAATCAGCTCTTTGCCGCTCAATTGCTTCCACTCCGCCACAGCCAATGCTGCCGGCACCACGACTGTGGCCGCATGGATGATGGATCCTTTATGGATATCATCCAATTCGACGATATGGCTGGAAGCACCGTTTACCAAAGCCGCGTTCAATGCCGAAGTCTTTCCTTTTGTCACGAGAGTCGCCTGTGGGTTTCCACCCATTTCTTCGATCGTTTCGGAAATCATCAGGATGGGTTCTTTTGTCGATCCGGCTAATGCCGAACCGAAATAATCTAAAATACAGAGCTTCGCGAATGAAACCACTTCTTCAGGCAGGTCTTCATACGTCAGTTTCGTCTGGTAATTGGCCAATGCTTGGCTTAATGTCATCCTTCTTCTCCTCCTTTGTATCAAACACATAAAGGCCCCTGCTTCTTACACAAGGGCCGGCAACTTAAAACGAGCGAGGCAATCCAAGAACGTGCTGGCCGACATAGCTGACCACCAGGTTATTGGAAATCGGTGCAATCATGAATAGGCGGGCTTCCCGGAATTTGCGCTCAATATTGTATTCTGTGGCAAATCCATATCCGCCGTACGTATCCATCGCCGCATTTCCTGCTTTCCATGCCGCCTCTGCAGCCAGATACTTGGCCATATTGGCTTCTGCTCCAAGCTTTTGCTTGTTGTCAAACGCCGCAGCCGCTTTGTCCCGCATCAGCTTCGCCGCTTCGATATCCATATAAGCTTTGGCAATCGGGAATTGAATGCCCTGGTTTTGGCCGATCGGACGGTTGAAAATGACGCGTTCTTTTGCATATTGAACGGATTTGTCTACGAAATAATAGCCGTCTCCGATGCTTTCCGAAGCAATCAGAATCCGCTCCGCGTTCATTCCGCTCAAGACGTAATGGAAGCCTTTTCCTTCCTCCCCAATCAGGTTTTCAACCGGGATCTCCACATTTTCAAAGAAAACTTCCGTTGTCGCATGGTTGATCATCGTATCAATATCCACAATGGTGATATTGTCTTTTTGATCGTTCATGTCGAGCAGGAACATGCTCAGGCCATCGGTTTTCTTTTTCACTTGGTCTTTCGGTGTCGTACGGGCCAACAGCAGCATGATATCCGAATAACGCGTCCGTGAAATCCAGATTTTCTGTCCATTGACGATGTATTTATCGCCTTTTCGGACTGCCACCGTATCGATATTGGTCGTATCACTGCCCGCTGTCGGTTCTGTCACGCCGAATGCCTGAAGGCGCAATTCACCTGATGCGATTTTTGGCAGAAACCGCTGCTTCTGCTCTTCGCTTCCATGGTTCAACAAAGCGCCCATGGTGTACATTTGTGCATGGCCCGCCCCGGCGTTGCCGCCTGAACGGTTGATTTCTTCCAAAATCACACAGGCTTCTGCCATTCCGAGTCCGGCGCCGCCGTATTCTTCCGGAATCAAAACCGAAAGCCAGCCTTCGGACGTGAGTTCCTTGATGAATTTTTCAGGGTATTCATGGTTTTTATCAAGACCGCTCCAATATTCTTCCGGGTATTTCGAGCATAGTTTGCGGATGCTTTCTCTGATCAGTTCCAAATCTTCGGATGAGCTTGTTTGTGTTGTCATAATTGTCGTTTCCTCCTTGGTATATTGTATTTACTTGCCTTGCCAGTTCGGTTTCCGCTTTTCGTTGAAAGCCAGAACCCCTTCTTGCCGGTCTTCGGAATTGGCACATTTATAATATTGATCCAATTCGATCGACAATGCGGTGTTCAAATCCGTCTGGAGGCCTTTGTCGACTGATTTTTTAATGGATTGGAGTGACAACGGTGCATTTTTGGCGATGGTTTTCGCCACTTCCAAAGTTTTCTCTCTCAGCTCCGCACCGGTAAATATGCCATTGATCAGGCCTGCTCCCAGCGCTCGTTCAGCCGGAATGTGCTTGCCTGTCAGCAGGAATTCTTTCGCCAATGCCACCGGGATGGCACGCGGCAATAATTGAGTACCGCCTACTCCCGGAATAATGCCCAGCGTCACTTCCGGCAGCCCCATTTTGGCATGATCGGCCACATAGCGCAGATCACAGCTCAGCATCATTTCCATGCCGCCGCCAAGTGCATAACCGTTCACTGCTACAATGACCGGATACGGGAATTCACGAATCATCTGATAAGCATCTTCAAAAATATCGTGCTGCTTTTTCCATTGGTCGTTGTTCATCGTTTTCCGTTCTTTCAGATCGGCGCCTGTGCAAAAGCTTTTCTCCCCGGCACCCGTCAAAATCAGCACGCGGATATCTTTCCGGTCTTTCAGGTCCTTCAGGCATTCGATCAGCTCGACTGCCATCTGTGTACTTAATGAGTTCATCGCATCCGGACGGTCCAATTCAAGAATATATACAAAATCATCCGCATGCTCCGTGATCACGTTCAGCGTTTCATAATTTTCCATTCCATAAGCCTCCGATACAGATTACTTAATTGCTCAATTCCGGTACTGGGTATTTCCGGTCGTACGGCCCTGCTTTTAAAATATAGCTTTTGTTCGGGTGGCCGATCAGCTTTTCCAGGGAAGCCGACGCTTCCAGCAAAGCGCTCAAGTCGGCATTCGTCTCCATTCCCATGCTGTGAAGCATATGGACGACGTCTTCTGTGCAGACATTGCCTGTCGCACCCGGTGCGAATGGACAGCCGCCAAGACCGCCAAGCGCAGCATCGAAACGCGTCACCCCTGCTTCAATTCCCGCCAGGATATTGGCCAGTCCCATTCCTCTCGTATTGTGGAAATGGAGCCCCAAATCTAATTGTGGAAATTCGGAAACGACTTTGCTCATCAGCTCAGAGACCTGTTTCGGGTTCGCCATCCCTGTCGTGTCAGCAAGCGTCACCGTATGGATCTGCAACGGCTCCAATTCCTTGAGGCAGGAAAGAACGCGGCTTTCCGGGATCTCCCCCTCGAACGGACAGCCAAAAGACGTAGCCACTGTGACATTCAATTTCATCCCTGATTCTTTGCTGAAAGAATGGATCTCTTTCAGCTCTTCAATCGATTGCTCAGTCGTTTTACGGACATTCTGCATATTGTGGGTATCGCTTGCCGAAAAGACGAAATTGATTTCTTTGACTTGGAGTTCCTGTGCTTTTTGTGCACCTTTTAAGTTCGGCACCAGAGCAATCAGTTCAATTCCTTCCGCGTCCTGGGCGATTTCCGTAAACAATTCGCCACTGTTGGCCATCTGTGGCACCAGCTTGGGATGCACGAACGAGCCGAACTCAAATGATTGGATTCCCGCTTTTTTCAAGCTGTCATAGATGGAATGCTTTTCTTCCACGCTCAATACTTTTTCTTCAAGCTGCAGTCCGTCCCGCAGCACCATTTCATTGATGCGTATTTCTTTTGGGTAGTTCATGACGGTCTCTCCTTCCGTACGAATCGGTTCAGAAAACGGATTTTGTATCCAATTGCAGAAAAACGATTGCAGGCAAACAGAAGCGATTCTGCCCGATTCCCTTTGCCTTCCTCCGATTGTCTGGCTCCATTGTTTTCAATTGATTTGAATAATTCAGATTTTTTCTGTCACCTACTATAATAGCACAGTATGACTTGATCAGAAAACGGACTTTTTCATTTCTCAAAACATCCTCGCCGGACAGCTGCCGCATTGTATAAAATAAATTATGCTGATGAATGGCTCAGTGTCTTTCTCCTTCTTTCATATGTAATGGCGCAGTATATGACCTGCACTGGGGCTGCCCGGCGGAAAAAAGCTGTTGGTTTGTTTGCATCAGCAATCGCAACCTTTCCGCCAGCGCTCCCTGTGGCCCAGCTGACCATAGCTTTAAATTCCTACCGCGCTTTCCAACTGCTGCAGCATCGTTTCTGCTGCGCCTTCCTCCACTCGTCCCCAGTCCATGAGCTGATTGAATGCGTCCAACAAGGAAGGATCGCTCGAATGGAAATCATCAAAGCCATTGGCTAGGAAATAGCGGGAGATGTATTGGACAGCCAAGTACAGTTTCCGGTAGTTTTGCTGTGTGGAGATTTCATCTTCCGCTTCTTCCAGCAACAGGCTGGCGGCATAAAGATGATACATGCGGTTCATCAACTGTTTGGCGGGCAATTCCCGTGCAGGTCCTTCGAGAGCGACAGCCCTGTCCGTTTGCTGCTGAACTTTGTCCGTAATGGCAGACATTACCTGGCCAAGACGCTTGGCTGCTGGTTGCTCCAATTTCGCCAGCCGTTCTTTCAAGTCGTCAAAGAAGACGGCGCCTACACGGTCTTTGCTCAACGAGCGCAAAACGTCCAGTGCCAGGATATTGGTCGTACCTTCCCAAATGGAACCGACATGGGCATCTCGTAGCAGCTTTGGATTCACCCAGTCTTCGATGTAACCGTTGCCGCCTCTCACTTCCATTGATTCGGCTGTTAGATACCTGGCCCTTTTGCATATATATCCTTTCAATAAAGGAGTCAGAATGCGCAGCAGCGCCTGGTCTTTCTCTTCTCCTTCATCTGCCCGCTGGTAGACTCCCGCAGTATGCAGCACCATTGATGTGGTGGTTTCACTGTCCAGCAGAAGTTCAAATAAGTTTTCTCGCATCAAAGGCAATTCCGCTAAGTCTTTGCCAAAAGAAGCTCGTCCCCGGGCATGTTCAAGCGCTTCGACAAAACTGCGTCTGATCATGCCGGTGGAACGGACAGCGTTTGACAGCCGGGATGAATTCACCATGGCCATCATTTGCTTAAAGCCATTGTTGATCTCGCCCACTTCATAAGCGACGGCACCTTCAAAACTGACTTCTCCGGAAGCCATGCTCATCGTTCCCAGCTTGTCTTTCAGGCGGTTAATCCGGTAATGGTTCAGCGATTGGTCTTCCAGCCTTCTCGGCACCAGGAACATGCCTAAACCTTTTGTGCCTGATGGGGAATTGTCAGGACGCGCCAATACCAGCGCCACATCAGCAGAAACATTGGAACAAAACCACTTGTCTCCCCATAATTTCCAATAGTCGCCGGCCTTTTCGGCTCTCATCGTATTGGCCCCGACATCAGACCCTCCCTGTTTTTCAGTCATGAACTGGGCACCTGTCCATAACTCATCCAGATCCGTGCTCGTCAAACGGGGAAGGTATTTTTGTTTCATTTCCTCACTGGCGAATTTGTCGAGGACACGGGCCGCCGAATCGGTCATGCTCATCGGACAAAGAAGTCCAAACTCTGCCTGGGCAAACAAATACCAGGAAGCATACTTTAATACATATGGAAACCTGGTATCCCATCCCCAGATGCCTTCTTTTTTGTGGGACATGGCCACCATATTGAAACGCCCATAACCCAGTCGTTCCATTTGCCGATAAGAAGGATGAAATTCAACGTGATCAACGCGTTCGCCTTTCTCATTAAAGGACTGCAGCACCGGCGGGTTTTTGTCAGCAGTGCGTGACAATTGATCGAGCTCACCACCAGCCACTCCCCCTAATTCAGAAAGCATGGCCTGCGCCTGCTCCACTTCCTTCTCTGAAAGCATGCGGTTCAAAAGATAGGACAATTGCTTGTCTTCTTCGAAAAAATTAAGCCCTTCAGTATCCGGCATATTGCCGGTCTTTTCATTTTTCTTTAAGGTCGTTTCCACTTTTCAGTCTCCCTTCACTAATCGAACGGATTCTTTTCCACACCGAAACGAGTGGCTGAATGTTAAATGGTGATGAATTCCTTATTTAATTCCACCGAAATTTCCCTCGCCGCTGTCGAGATTAAGTCGATGAGCGGCTGAAGCTCATCGGGTTGATACTGCGCACAGACACCTGCAAATGCGATGGACATTTCCACCTGGTTGTTGAAGTTGACAATCGGGGCACCGACGCCAAAAATGCCTTTGATGGTTTCGTTATAGGAAACCGCATAGCCGTTTTTCTTCACTTCCACCAGCTCCTGCCGAAACTCTTTTAGTTGCTGCTCATTGTAGCGGCTGATTCTTTCACTTTTTTGCAGGGAGTATTCCACATCTTCAGAGCTCGCGTATGCGATCAGACACTTTCCATAAGCACCATCCGCCAGATCAAAATGACGGCCAACCGACACCCTGACGCCGAAATTTTCACCTTCGACTTTAGACACGATGGTGGAGCGGTTTCTTCCTACCCGCGATACCAAAAAGCTGGTAATGCCGGTCGCCGCAGTTAACTTTTCAAGATGAGCATTAATAAGTGATAAATCGAACAAATGCTCTTTTGCCCGTTCCCCAAGCACCACAAGATACGGACCGAGTGTATACCGTTTGCTTCTGGCATCGTATTTCACTACCGACAATTCCTGCAACTCATACAGCACACGGTAACAAGTAGTGGGATTGATCGATAAGGCATTGGAGATTTCAGTAAGAGTGCTGCTTTGGTATTTTTTTCTGCTCAATAAGGTGATCATCTTGAAAGCTGAGGCAACTGCCGGGACAGAATATTTTTTTTTCGGGTTTTGCATTTTCTCCACCTCAATTCATTATTTCTTCCATCTTCACCCTTTTTCTGACGGCAGTGTTCTCAAGGTCAATGTTCGAAATGAAACGAAACAAATTTCATGGCACCAACAACTTACTTTGCTGCAGCTGATTTAGCCGTATAATCCGTATGTTCCTCCACATAATCAAATAACTGCTGGCCAACACTTTCTTTGCGGCCGCTTTCAATTTCTTCCACAATATGAGCTACAAGGCCGACTGCTCTCGAAGCAACCGCAAACGATTTCATGACGCGGTGATCGAAGTCCATATCCGCCAATACAGCTCCGATGGCTCCAACGGCATTCAACGTGATCGGCTTTCCTTTTCTTTCATTGAACTGCTTGCTGATTTCGTTGATCGTCTCTGAGTTTTTCTTATAAAAGCCAAGCTCTTTTGCAATTTCAAACAATTTCACAGTTCGTGGATCAACCGGGCGGTGAATCGGATGTCCGAATCCAGGAAGTTGAAGCCCTTTTTCCGCTCGTTCATCCAAAATAAGCGTAGCTAATTCAGCTGCACTTTTGTCTGCTCCGTGTTTGTCCATGCCATCTTTCAGCATTTCCGCCACTTGCTCCATGGCACCCAGGTAAACCGTACCTGCCCCCAACAACCCGGCGGCTACAGCAGCCTGTACGGCTTCCGGTGCTCCCAGGTAAGTCAGTCTTGTGGAGATGGAGCTTGGTGTAAACCCGTGTTCGCAGATTGCCACCATTACGGCATTCAGCATTTTCGATTCAGCTTCTGTCGGCTTTCTGTGCTTGGCACCCAAAAAAGCCATATCGGCCAGTGTAATCGACCCCATTAAATCTTCTACCAGGTCATAGCCGTGTACGTTGATTTTATCTGTTTCTGACATTCCCACATTGGTTTTGAATTCCATCTTTTTTCCGCCTCCAGTTTTTGGTTGTCTTTATACTTTCACTGTTTCGTTCTTTTGGTTGTAAGCTTTGCGGATCTGGGCTGCAATGATATTTTTTTGGATTTCCGAAGTCCCTTCGTAAATCCGGGAAATTCGGGCATCACGGTAAAAACGTTCAATCGGATAAGATTGCATATACCCCAGTCCGCCATGTATCTGCACGGCTTTGTCCGCTACTCGTCCGTATACTTCCGAGCCAAGCAATTTCGCCATGGAGGCTTCCTGGATGACGTTCTTTCCTTCATCGACCATCCAGGCTACACGATATGTAAGGCTGCGCAAGCTTTCGATATCCAAAGCCATTTCCGCCAAATAATGCTGGATAATCTGCTGTTCAAAAATCGGCTTCCCGAATTGAACCCGCTCCATGGCGAAATCCACCGACAATTCAAGAAGTCTTACACAAGAACCAAGGTTTCTGGCAGCAAGTCCCGCTCTTCCGTTGGCTAAAATTTTCAATGCATTGACATAACCTTTTCCTTCTTCTCCAAGCACATCATCCACCGACACTTCACAGTCCTCGAAAAACAGCTCCACTGAATGAGCGCCACGGAGCCCCATTTTCGCTTCATTTTTCCCAATGATCAACCCAGGATTATCGCGCTCTACGATAAAAGAAGTGATGCCTTTGGCTCCCTTGCTTGGATCTGTAACTGCCATAACTGTGAAAACACTGGCAATTGGAGCATTGGTGATATAATGCTTTGAACCGTTGATGATGTATTTATCCCCTTTTCGGACCGCCATCGTTTGAATATTGGAAGCATCGGATCCGGCACTTGGCTCGGTCAACGCAAACGCGCCGATGTATTCGCCTGAAGCCAATTTCGGCAAGTACTTTTTCTTCTGCTCTTCGTTCCCCATTTCGACAATCCCGACTGTTCCAATGCCGCCATGGCCTCCAATCACAGTGGTATAACTGTTTGCCGTTTTGCCGAGTTCTTCGAAAATCGCACACTTTCCGACCATGCCGATGCCCAGGCCGCCATATTCTTCCGGAATGCTTAAGCCGAAGAGCCCCATTTCCTTGCTTTTATCAAGGATGGATTGCGGAATGTCATCGTCTTCTTCAATCTGGTTGGCATATGGATCGACTTCATTGTAAACAAAGTCCCGTACAGTTTTGGTAATTGACTGGATATCTTCAGACAGTTCGAAGTTCATAGCTTCTCCTCCAAGATTTATCAATTTTATAACTGGTGGATGTTCCGCAAAACAACGCCGCTTCCCTCAGGGCGTAACGATGAATGAAATTACTTTCTGTGGTTCAACTCACATCAATAGTCAGTTAATATCTTTCTCTTTCAAAATCGAGAAAACACCAATGGCATCGGCAATGACCACTCCGTCTTCGTCCTCCACCTTCGCATTTACATACTGGATCCGGCTTTTGGAATTGACGATGTCCGCAGTTGCATATACCGTCTTCCCTTCTTTCGCCGGGTTCATGAAGTTGGTGGTCAATGAAACCGTTGTGACCATATTCGGTTGCATGGAGCGCAACGTCGCTGAGATGGCTACATCCACCAATGAAAGAATGGCCCCTCCATGAAGGGTTTTATTAACATTTAAAATCCCATCGGAAACGACTGCTTTTACACTAACTGCACCTTTTTCCAGTGAATGAAAGGTAAAACCAAGGTTTTTCCAGTAAGTGGAACTCTCAAAATGATCCCGCAGCCATTCCAGGTAATCTGTTTCTGTTGTCATCAAATCTTTTCACTCCTTATTGATTGGCGATCAAGTCTGCCTGCTCTGTTTCGTTCCATACCAGCAACCCATCGAGGGCCACAATTCCTTGTCCTTCTTCCAGCACAGCCACCGGGTTGATGTCCATTTCTTTTAAATCTCCGTTATGCTGGTGCACGAAATCGGATATCTTCACCAATGCGTCTGCAAACGCGTCGATATCGGCTTTTTTACTGCCGCGCGTTCCCTGCAGCATGGCGTAGCCTTTCAATTCCTCCACCATCGACTTCGCTCCTGCTTTATCAACCGGAACGTGGCGGATTGAAATGTCTTTCAGCACTTCGATAAAAATGCCACCCAGTCCACATACAAGGAAACTGCCGAATTGCGGGTCTTTTTTCACCCCGATAAACATTTCGACACCTTTTTCGCTCAGCATTTCTTCGAACAGAACGCCTTCAATCTGTGCGCCTTCTTTGTATTTTTTGCCGGCTTCCAAGATTTCATTGAACGCCTGTTTTGCTTCAGCTGCATTTTGAATGTGCAGTTTCACGCCTCCAGCATCGGTTTTATGCAGGATGTCGGGGGAAATGATCTTGGCCACTAATGGAAACGCCAGTCCGTCAATTTGCTGCTCCACTTCTCCGAGTGACTCCGCAACGGCACTTTCAGGCACTTTAATACTCAGTTGCTTTAGAAGCCGCTTGGATTTTTCTTCTGTCCAAACTCCCGATTTATATTCTTCTTTTTCGGCTTTTCCAGCATTGACAGCTGGCCTTTCAGCAGCAAGTTCTGTTTTGTAAAAGTCGGAAAGATTCGATAAGTGCTTGACTGCGACCATCGTATCGTATGTCGTTTTGTAAACCGGCACACCGTATTCACGCAAAACCTGACGGCCTTTTCCTGTCAGTTCTTCAGTTCCCGTCACCGTCACAATAATCGGTTTTGCTTCCCGTTTATCGATTTCTGCAACTTTCCGGCAAATCTGCTCCCCTAATGCACCGCCGAATGTGGTCTGGATAATGATGATGTCGGTATTGTCGTCTTTCACCAATGTTTCCAGTGTATCCGTAAAAATATGCTGTTCCTTCAATGCCTGTGCTGTAATGTCAATCGGATTCAATGCTGAACCATAGGAAGGGATTGTGCCTTCAATCTTTTCCTTGGTCTCCCCTTTTAAAGGCTCCAGCAACAGGCCGAACTCTTCGCTCAAATCGGCCATGGCAATACCCGCTGCTCCTGAATTGGAAACAGTGACGAGCTTTTTGCCGTTCGCCCATTTTCTTCTTGATACGATTTTCATTACGTCGATCATCTCATCTATATCCTTGACCGTGATTATGCCATACTGTTTTGCGATGACCTGGAACATTTCTTCCGATCCTGCCAAAGATGCGGTATGCGAGGAAACGGCTTCTTTACCGATTTCCGACTTCCCTGTCTTCAGAATGATCAGCGGCTTCTGCAGTTCTTTTGCCCGCTTTGCCACGTTGATCAATTGCTGGCCATTCGGTACACCCTCCATGTAGGCAGCAATGACCGTCGTGTCTTCGTCTTCCAGCATGAACTCCATCGTATCGATGGTCGTGACATCCATTTCATTTCCTGTATTCACGACATAAGTAAAGCCGAGGTCCTCTTCCTGTGCCAGCCCGAAAACAGAAAACCCAAGTGCCCCGCTCTGTGAAACAAGTCCGATATTGCCTGTTTTGAATCCGTTCTCTGCTTCAAGGGAAGTGGCAAAGCCCATAGGGATGCTGTCTTTGACATTCAGGCAGCCTACGCTGTTGGGACCGATGATCCGGACATTGTTTTCCTGCGCCATCTTCGCTACTTCGTCTTGAATTTTTCTGCCGCTTTCTCCGATTTCAGCAAAACCGGAACTGAACAGCAGGATATTCTGCACGTTTTTTTCGATGCACTGTTCCAGAATGGAAATTAAACGGGCTGCGGATACCGCAATCATCGCCAAATCCACTTGTCCTGGGATATCCAGGATGCTGTCGTAGCATTTAACACCTTCAATTTCATCGTACCTCGGGTTTACAGGGTAAATTGACCCCTTGTAATCATTTCTCAATAAGTTTTTCATCGGCTTTCCGCTGATGGTTGTAAAATCTGCGGAGGCTCCGATAATCGCGATCGATTCGGGATGGAAAAACTCTTTCAATGTTTCTGTAGGCATATGCAACTCCCTTTCATTTACTCTGTTTGGATGTTCTATATTCAGGTGGATGAATGTTCAGTCAGGTGATAACTTCTTCCGATCGGACTGCGTTTTTATTGGATAGCCGGATGAGGAAAAACAGCACCAATGATATTCCTATCCCAATCAAGCTGATGTAGATGAAAGGTACAATAATCATTAATGATGCAGCCCCTAAAGAAAGACGCAGTACTTTGTTTTTTATGATACCGGCTCCCATAATGTAGCCTTCCAAAGCAGAAGATAAGGTAAACACCCCGATCAAGGCGGTTCCTGCCACCATAATGACTTCCGATACTTCTGCCCGACCGATTAATGCCGGATTGTACACAATAATGAAAGGTACAAGGAAAGTGACGATTCCGAGCCGTACCGAGGTAAATCCGGTCTTCATCGGACTGGATTTCGCTATACCAGCTGCCGCAAATGAAGCCAGAGCCACTGGAGGTGTAATATAGGAAACTGTAGCCCAGTACAGCACAAACAAGTGGGCTGCAATCGGGTCAATTCCCAGCTGGACCAGTGCTGGAGCCATAACCACGGCCAGGAAAATGTAAACTGCCGAAACGGTCATACCCATTCCCAACACAAAACTGGTGATGGCGCCCGCTACCAGAATCAGGAACATACTGTCTCCAGCGACGGAGACCAATTCTCTCGAGAACGAGAACGAAACACCCGTAATGGACAACGCTCCAACGATAAAGCCGATTCCGGCAATCAAGCATGTCAGGTCGGTAAGGATTTTTCCGGCATCAATCCCCAAATTGTAAAATTTTTCTTTCGTAAAACGGGTTTCTTTCCTTGTCATAGCCAAAGCAAAAAGAAGCAAGCTGACGTAAAATGGCGCTTGTCCTTCGTTTCGCATAACAACAAGCAAGTATGTCAATAACACCAAAGCTGTCAGGAACGGCCAGCCTGTTTTCAAGGTTTTCCCCAGTGAAGGCAATTGCGCCCGTGGGATCCCTTTCAAATTATTTTTGGCCGCATAGCCGTCCGCTTGGATCAGCAGGGCAAAAAAGTAGAGAAACGCCGGAATGGCCGCGGCCATGGCAATTTCGATATATGGCACACCGATAAACGAAGCCATGATAAAAGCCGCTGACCCCATGATTGGCGGTGCGATCGTTCCACCCGTTGAAGCAGTCGCTTCAATGGCACCTGCATAATGCGGAGGATATCCCGCTTTCTTCATGGAAGGGATAGTCATGGCACCAGTAGTGATTGTGTTCGAAATGGCACTGCCGCTCAACATGCCGAAAAAAGCACTGCTGACAACTGATACTTTCGCAGCTCCACCGCGAAAGCGGCCAAAAACGGACTGTGCCAGATTAAAGAAGAAATCTCCTCCGCCTGAAGCGGTCAATACAACACCGAACAGCATAAAGCCAATCAGCAACGAACCAACTGTATCAAACGGGATGCCAATGATACTGTTTGTACTCATCACATGGTTTCTCGCTGTCGTAAGGAAATCAAATGTCTGGCCCGACAAAAAGCCGATCGGCACCGCGCCCGAAATCAATGGATAGAAAGAGAATACCCCACTGATGATCATGATTGGCAGTCCAGCTACACGCCGAAGCGCTTCCAATAGAACAAACCAGAAAATCACACTGAACACGGTAGCGATGGTTGGTGAAATATATTCCCAGCCTTCACTGATAATCTGCTGTGCATTCCACCCCATGTAAAAAGGAATGACAAACGATATAACCATCAACAAGACGTCATACCATTTAACTCTTTGGTCCTCCTTTTTCTTGCTGAAAGGATGGATAATGAAAGCGATCGGCATAAACATCGCCAATAAATAATAAAGGTAAGCGGAATTTATCGGGTTAAATCCAAAAATCCCCAAATAGAACAGCTGGTTGATTGTAATGGAGACACCGATGACCGTCAAAAGAATAACAACACTGCCCCAGAACCTGTTTAATCTTTGTTGCATTTCTTCACCACCCTCATATTAGTGAGAAGCACCGAAGACGATGTCTTCGATGCGCACTTCTCCACTTATTCAATTAGCTCCTGTTTCTTCTGGATCCAGTAATCTGAAAATTCTTCCTGGCTGATGTTTTCCTCTTTGGCACTTTCAAGTACTTGAGGCCATAACTCTTCCAACTTTTCAAAACGCTCAATCAACTCGTCATTCTTTGCTTGATACTCCTCTGTCCACATGCCTTCTTCTTCAAAATACTTGATGGCGCCTTCGTGTACCGGCACTCCGTAAGGTTCCACCAGAATATTGTCTTTGTGCCAGTTATGAAGGTTGGCAGCAGCATCTTTCCAAGAATCATATGTTTCATCCATCGCTTTTACGTATGCGTACATGCTTTCTGCTGACTGATCAGCATAAGCGACGACCGGATAACCATATCCCATAAGTACAACTGGATTTTCTTCAGACATGCCTGCACCATTGTCCATCGGAGAAGGAACTACCCACGGAGCGATTTCCTGGACACGATCCCAAGATTCTTGGTCTTCCTCCATTTCAAGCCAAACGATCTCTTCCATGCTTTCCAATTCAATCAGTGCAGAAGCGGTCGGATTCATGAACGTTACATCAATTTGTCCGTTTCTCATGGCATCCGGCTGACCGCCATAATCAGACAAATCCACGCGCTCCACATCATCCCATGTCAAATCTGCATAGGCCAAAGCTGCTTCTGCTTTCAAATTCACTGACTGATTCCCGGTAATATAAGGAACTTTTTTGCCTTCCAGATCCGCAATCGACTGGATTCCAGAATCCGCCAACGCCACAAACCCTAGAAAACTGAATGGTGCCCAAACAACTCTTACATCCTGAGGCCCCCACTCTTCAGTCGCGAAATCGTAATTTCCTTCGAAAGCAAATTGGTATTCGTCTCCGAGTCTTCCAAGGTCCGCCATATCGTTAACCATTGGCTGCATTCTTCCTACTCCGCCTGAAGATGGCAGAAGACGGATTTGCGTTCCGTATTTCTTGGTCATTTCATTGGCAATGGCTGTGGCTTCCGTATATCCGCCTGAACCGACATCATAGACGCTCCAAACCATCTCATCAGGCAGACCTTCGATTGTCCCTTCTCCGCCTTCGCTCGCTGAACCGGAACTTCCTCCATCGGAACTTCCTGTGTCTTCGCCGCATGCTGCCAGTACCAAAACAAAGATCAACATTACCAAAAAACCCAATTTCTTTTTCAACATGGTCATTCACTCCTTTTTTATAATTGCTTTTGAAACATGGTTGCTTGTTGCCGTCCGTTACATTGAACGTCCGCCTGCTACTTCTGTGACCGTTCCGGTAATATAATCCGAGTACTCAGAAGCAAGAAACACGACCGCTTTTGCCACATCTTCAGGAACACCTGCGCGCTGCAACGGAATTTCTTTGATACGGGCCTGTCGGACGTCTTCCGGCATTGCACGTGTCATATCCGAATCGATAAAACCTGGCTGAATGGCGTTGACATTGATCTGATATCTGGCTGACTCTCTCGCCGCCACTTTTGTCATTGCTACAATGCCAGCCTTTGCCCCTGCGTAATTAACTTGGCCCATATTGCCGATTTTTGCGGAAATGGACGAAATATTGACGATTTTTCCTTTTCCTTTCTTTCTCATATGAAGAACTGCAGCCTGCATGCATAGGAACGTACCCTTCATATGTACGTCGATGACTTGATTGAAATGCTCTTCTGTCATTTTGTGCATCATTGCATCCCGTGTGATTCCCGCGTTGTTTACGAGAATGTCCAAGTCTCCGAAAGTTTCCAGCGTCTGTTCAATCATTTTATTGACGTCTTCTTTGTCCGCGACATTGACCTTGCAGGCAATTGCTTTTCTGCCCAGTTCTTCAATTTCCTTCACTACATTTCCGGCGGCTTCCATGTTCATATCCGCCACTACAACGTCAGCTCCGTGTTTTGCCAGGACCAAAGCTGTGTCCCGGCCAATTCCTTGCCCGCTTCCAGTTACGATTGCTATTTTATCCGTTAATTTCATCATCCATGACCTTCTTTCCGAAAGAGTAATTTCTTCTTATTTGCTGAATATACTGCTTTGTCCCTGTTGCTTACTTCCCAGTGAAAACCGGCTTCTCTTTGTTTCGGAAAGCGTTTACACCTTCCTTGTGATCTTCTGTCTGCTGAAGAATCGTCTGGGCAAAACGTTCTGCTTCCAGTGTTTCTTTTAGCGTCCGCTGACTGGATTGATTGATCAAGTCTTTCGTCATCATATTCGTGTAGTAAGGACCCGCGGCAAAACGTTCTGCTTTTTCCATGACTTCCGCCAGCAGTTGTTCTGTCGGGAAAATTTCATTTACTACGCCATTTTCTTTGGCTTCCTGCGCTTTAATCATGGAACCGCTCAAAATCCATTCTTTCGCTTTGTAAGGTCCGACCAGTTGAGGCAGGAAATAATTCAATCCGCAGTCCGGAATCAACCCCAGCTTATTGAACGCAAGGCCGAACTTTGCATCTTCCGCTGCATAAACAATATCTGCTGCCAATGCCAAACTGAAGCCCGCACCGACTGCATAGCCTTCAACCATTGAAATGACGATTTTTTTCATATGGTGGATTTTCATTATGACTGAACTGAAGACATCCATATGATCAAAGGTCTCCAGCACTGTCCGTTTGCCCATTCCTTTGACACTGCTGCCTGAACAGAAATTCCCTTCACTGCCTTTCAACACCACTGCTTTCACCTCATCGGACTGCTCAAGCTCATCCAGGAGCTTTAAAAATTCCTCTCGCATCTCAATGGTGATCGCATTTAACTCCGAGGGGTTGGCCAGTGTCAGAACAGCAACGTGATTCTTTATTTCACATTTAACGCCGGTTTCCATCTGCATTCCTCCTTCACCTGCATATTAATTGCACCTTTACCGCTTTTTCACTTTAAATTCCGCAGATACCTTTACTTCATCCTGATTTTTTGCATACGCTGTACATGACCATTCCTCGTCATTTTCATCCACGATTTGGCCTGTAACGGTGATTTGTTCACCTGGTCTTGTCATGGCTTTGAAGCGGACAGAAAACTCAGTCATCTCCTGATCCGGAAACCAGGTGCCGATCGCTTGCCCGACAAATCCCATCAACAGCATGCCATGAGCAATTACACCACCGAGCCCAGCCTTTTCAGCAGCTGGCACCACTGTATGAATCGGGTTAAAATCCCCGGAGGCTCCGGCATAGCGAACTAATTGAGTATGAGTGATTTCTTCTTTTTCCAGAACCGGAAATTCGTGTCCTTTATTCATTGGTAATCCTCCTTATCCTCTTTCAATGATGGTGGCATACCCTTTGATGGCGACTTCGCCTTTTTGGTTTTTGTATGTTCTTTGGACCGTATAGAAATCCATCCCTTTTTTGGACTGGATGTCGACTACTTCTGTCGACACCGAAATGTCATCTCCAGCGTAAAGAGGAAGTATGTATTCGTATTTCTGTCCCCCATGCAGCACCTTCTCGAGATCAAGGTCCAACAGTTTCCCATAGGACTCTCCGCCACCCCAGAAATCAATCACTGTCGCAATTGTCGGAGGCAACTTTTTCCCGGTTAGATAATCAGGGTTGTCATCGCCAATCGCCTGTGCCAATTCTTTGATTTTTCCAGCCTCCAGTCGAAACGTGAAATCTTCGAATCTGGTCCCAACATCCACTTCTTTCGTTTTTGTCACCTGACATGCCCTCCTTCTTCTTTTTCATATACGCAAAAGAAACCGTTTACATTTTTTCATATAGGAAAATGAAAAATCATTGGTATCACTGGATTTATAAATATTACTTATTCTTCTTATGCTTATACTTTACATGGATGAAAAAATAAAGTAAACAATTTTCTGAATAATTTTTTTAGTTAGTTTTTTTAATCCTTCATATCTGCTGGTTTGGCGCGGTTTTCAAAGTTTAAAATTTTTTATGTACGTAAAAAACCGACTTGGTATATTCAAGTCGGTTTGCATTTGTTTTTATTTGATTTGTTTTACTTTGCGGACTGTTCGAATTGGAATAAATTTTTTTCGTATCTATGCAATTTTTATTCACTACTTTTATTGAAAACTACGGTACAAACCTTCCTTTGACCAAATTTTCTAACAATGGTAAACTTTTGCTCTAAGCACTTATCCAAAGGGGGAAATACCATGACTCAAACAAAACAACAGGAAATCCATCTGGTCAATCGTCCAACAGGCACGCCTGCTATAGAAGATTTCAAATTTGTGGAATGCGACGTACCGTCACCGAAAGAAAACGAAGTGTTGGTTCGTGCTCTCTACATTTCAGTCGATCCGTATATGCGGGGCAGAATGAATGATACCAAATCCTATATCCCACCGTTTGAACTGAATAAAGCTATCGTCGGCGGAGTAATTGCAGAAGTAGCTGTGTCGAGATCGGAGTCTTTCAAGCGGGGAGATCTCGTCCTTGGCAATCTTAACTGGGCCGAGTATTCCGTTGCAAAAGAAACGAAGCTGCGAAAAATCGACCCGAATCTTGCACCACTCACCGCTTATTTAAGCGTACTTGGGATGACGGGGTTAACAGCTTATTTCGGACTGCTGGATATCGGGAAACCACAGGAAGGTGAAACTGTCGTCGTTTCCGGTGCTGCCGGAGCCGTTGGTTCTGCGGTCGGTCAAATTGCCAAGTTGAAAGGCGCCAAAGTGGTCGGGATTGCCGGAACTGATGAAAAGCTGGCGTATATCAAAAACGAACTCGGATTTGACGAAACCGTCAATTACAAAAGCGAAAACTTCAAAGAAGAATTGAAAGCCGCCACGCCTGATGGAGTTGACGTGTATTTTGACAATGTCGGTGGTGATGTGTCAGATGCAGTCATGCGTTTATTGAATAACCATGCCCGTATCCCAGTCTGCGGTTCTATTTCCTCTTATAACGCCGAAGGGCAGGATGTAGGGCCTCGTGTTCAGCCGACACTGATCAAAACCAGTTCTTTGATGAAAGGCTTCACCGTCGGCAATTATGCGTCCGAATTTGAACAAGGCCGAAATGATTTGGCGAACTGGCTGCAGGAAGGCAAACTGAAATACAAGGAAACCATCGTAGAAGGGTTTGAAAAAACTCCGGAAGCTTTCCTCGGACTGTTCAAAGGCATAAATACCGGAAAACTGCTCGTAAAAGCAGCTGAACCCGAGTATTCCAAAAACCGATAACAAAAAACGCGAACCGGAATAAAATTGGTTCGCGCTTTTCTATGAATTTTTAAGGAACCGAAAAGACCAGCAATGATCTCATCGCGTTCAACCATCTGACTCAACGAGACGGCAAATCAAACTCCTGCGCCAATAAACGGATTCCTTTCATCCTGTTTTCAGCTCCCGAAACATTCGGGATAACGGTCACTTCATCGGCTTTGTAAAGAGCCGCAATCCGCTCTATTTCCGCTTTGACCTGCCCTGCGTCACCGATAATCATCCGATGCCGGTTGCGTTTCACTTTTTCTAGCTCTGCAGAACTGAAGCCCCGTTTCTTGGCCGTCTCAATCGAAGGATAATAAGGCGGTGGTGTATCCGATTCCACGAACAACAACCATAAATCAAAAGCTTTAGCGATTTCTTCCGCTTCTTCTGCAGTGTCTCCGACGACTGCAAACACCGCAATCATCACTTTCGGTTCATCAAGCAGTTGCGACGGCCGGAAACCGCTTCGGTAGTTTTCAATCACTTCGATGCCTTTTTCAGAAGGCTTGGCAAAATGGGCATAGGCAAATGCTGTTCCTTGCCTGGCAGCGATTTCTGCTCCTTCCCCTCCGGTTCCGAGCATCCAGATCTCAGGTGCTGTTTCAGCCATCGGTGTGGCAATCAACTCCTGAAAGCGATGGTCAGTATCCGTGTCATCTGTAAAGAACTTTTGCAGATCCTGAACTTGTTGGAAATAAGGAAGCCGCTTTCTCCTCGCTTCATTCAGTGCTTGATTGACGATCCGGTAACTCGGCGAACGGCCGATTCCCAGGTCAATCCGGTTCGGATGAAGAGCTTCCAGCATGCGAAAGTTCTCCGCCACTTTATACGGACTGTAATGCGGCAGCATCACGCCACCGGAACCAATGCGGATTTTTTTCGTTGATGCCGCCAAATGCATCATCAGCATCTCCGGTGTACTGCCGGCCACAGACAGCACCTGATGATGCTCTGCGACCCAAAAGCGATGATAACCGAGTGCCTCTGCACTTTTCGCCAGCTCGGTCGTCTGAAGCAGCGCCTCTCTGGCTGTGGCCCCTTCATCTATTGGGGAATAATCGAGGATATTCAACGCAAACATGTCAGCCCTCCTTACTTTAAGTTGCAAACTGATTCAACCTCTAGTTAATCATCTAAGCTGGGCTTTCAGTGCTTCGCTTTTTCCATAGCACTCCTCGTCCATAGCCATCAGCTTGAGTCTTTTCTTTTTTATGATGCATTTTGGGCTTCCACTAACTTTTTCGGAAATAAAAACTGCAGATGCCGTTGGTCTCATTTCTTGTTTTTCTGAGATTCTGCATACCTGGCTATGACGCTCGCTTAATAAGCCGATGCAACCGAGTCACTTTGCTCCTTTTCTTCGCCCCTTAATATATAGAAACCATTTCACGAAGTCAATTTGACTGTTTTTGGTGTGAGAGGCTGAAAAAATTCCTCTTTCACCACATAACCGCGAACAACACAAAAAAGCGCTGATTTCCCGCAGTGGAAATCAGCGCTTCGATTCAAGCTTGTGAGCCCCGCGGTTCTTTCGGCGGCTGGCACACCTCACATTTGCGTTGGTTGTTCTTATTGAACTTCGTAAAGGTCTTTTCAAAATTATTGCCGCATGCACATTTAAACAGCAGCTTTTGTGAAAACCCGTGATATTCTGTCGACAGCAATGTACTGTCTGAGTTCTTTTCGGTAAATTCTCTTATCTTGTCGATCGTCCATCGTTTATTCATTTGCTTACACCTCCACATTGAATTGACTGGAGGCTTTTTGGGCTTCCATCATATTAAGAAAAACGTATGATTTTCCTAAGCTATTCATTATAGCACGAGATTGCCTGAACATGATAAGTTAACCCACTACGCGTCCCAACTTCACTTAGATTTTAACTGCCTGCCGTACTCATCTGTTTTTTATAGGATGGACTTTTCATTAGCTGAAGAATGCCTTAATGCTGTTTTGCCTGTTGGAGGCTGGTCACCCCATAAGCGACGCAATGGGCAATATAGAGGAAGCTCATGACGAAAAAGGCGAACGAAGCACCTTCTACGAGAATAATGACAGCCCAGGCGATGACGATTAAAGCAGAGGTGGCCACCCATGCCGATGACCTTGCGTGCACATGGATGTTTTCGAAGCGTTCATCCAATTGCCGCTTCTTTTTCATATTTCTTCGGGCAATCAAATAAGCAACCAAGCCACTTAAAACTCCCAAAACCAAGCCTCCAAAACCGAATAAATGATTCAGCATGTCATTCAATGTTTTCATCTCCTTCAAATTGAAATAGATCTTCAATAGAACATTCAAAAACTTGAGCGAGCTTATGGGCAAGTACAAGCGACGGTTTGTACTTGCCTTTCTCAAGGGAAATGACGGTTTGCCTGGAGACATTCAGTAGTATGGATAACTGCTCTTGGGTGATCTGATGTTCGCTGCGTTTTTCTTTTATGATGTTTTTCATGACACCCTCCTGAAAGTAAAGCTCGCTTTACGTAAAGTTTACTTTACCACCTTATAAGAGTCAAACTTTTTTAGCTGCTTTGTTTCTTAAAATAAAAGAATGCCGTTGAAAGTTTTATTAACTTTCAACGGCATTCTTCAAATTCAGCTATTCTCGCTGTGGCTTCCGCTTGCGACCAACTGAAAATTATCAAGCAATGTACGAACTTCATCAGTCGACTCGGTATGCATCAATTGATTTCTCAATTCCCCGGCTCCTCGAATTCCACGAACATAGATCTTAAAGAAACGGCGGAGCGGCTTGAATGCGATTGGCTCGACGTCTGTAGAGTACTGATCATGCAGATCCAGGTGCAGCCTCAAAAGATCGAACAGCTCCTGGCTGCTGTGTTCTCTCGGCTCTTTTTCAAAGGCGAACGGATTGTGAAAAATCCCCCGTCCGATCATGACACCATCGACACCGTATTTTTCAGCCAGCTCCATGCCCGTCTGGCGATCGGGAATATCGCCATTAATCGTCAGCAAGGTATCCGGCGCTATTTCATCACGCAATTGCTTGATCTCAGGAATCAATTCCCAATGCGCAGGCACAGCACTCATCTCTTTTTTCGTACGCAGGTGGATCGACAGATTGGCGATGTCCTGTTCCAGCACATGCGTCAGCCAGCCTCTCCACTCGTCCACATCGGTATAGCCAAGACGCGTTTTGACGCTGACCGGCAATCCTCCTGCTTTTGCGGCTTGAATGATTTCAGCTGCATTATCCGGATAATTGATCAGTCCGCTGCCTTTTCCTTTTGCTGCGACATTCGGCACAGGACATCCCATATTGATGTCGACACCTTTAAACCCCTGTTTCGCCATACCGATACTCATTTCACGAAAATGTTCGGGTTTATTTCCCCATATGTGCGCCACCATCGGCTGTTCGTCTTCCGTGAACGTCAGACGTCCCCGTACACTGAAAATCCCTTCAGGATGACAGTAGCTTTCCGTGTTCGTAAACTCGGTGAAAAATACATCCGGTCTCGCTGCTTCAGCCACTACATGGCGGAACACAACATTTGTGACATCTTCCATCGGCGCCAATACAAAAAACGGACGCGGCAGATCCTGCCAAAAATTCTCTTTCATACTCAACTTCCAATCCTTTCATTACGGGAGGAAGGCCAGTCCTTCATCCAAAAATTCTTATCCTGACTATATTAAAGATCAATAAACATCAAATCTATCTGTAAGCTCATTTCGTTTTTCTTAACCTTATACAGTTTACACGAGTCACGCGTTTGTGGAAAGTGGCATGCTTTAAACAAGCTCCCGATGTATAGCACCGGCCTGTTCTGTCACTTTCCCGCAACAATTTGAAGACAACTTCCGCTGAACGATTGAAGTCATTGGCCTGTAATGGAAAAATTGTGGAGAAGCCGGAAAACCGCCTGTTCCACCTGGATACAGCTCGACTGCTGGTTGTCTCCACTTATTTTTTCCAGACAAAAAGCGCCAACTCCCTCAATAAAGGAGTTGACGCTTTTAAGTTTTGGGGACTGATTTACATCATGCCGCCCATACCGCCCATGTCAGGCATACCGCCGCCACCGCCGACAGTATTGTTGTCCGGAATATCCGCAACAACTGCTTCAGTCGTCAGGAACATAGCTGCCACAGATCCTGCGTTTTGAAGTGCTGAACGCGACACTTTGGTCGGATCGACAATGCCTTCGTCGATCATGTTGACCCACTTGCCGTTGGCTGCGTTAAAGCCTACGCCAGCCTCTTCGCTCTTCAGTCGATGAACGATGATGGAGCCTTCCATTCCTGCGTTTGTCGCAATTTGGCGAAGCGGCTCTTCAAGTGCACGGAGAACGATGTTGACACCAGTCGCTACGTCGCCTTCTTCCTGTTCAAGAAGTTCAGCCACTTTCGAATATACATTGACAAGTGCTGTACCACCACCGGATACAATTCCTTCTTCCACAGCTGCACGAGTTGAATTCAACGCATCTTCAATGCGGAGCTTGCGTTCTTTCAATTCCGTTTCCGTAGCCGCTCCGACTTTGATAACTGCCACACCGCCAGCTAATTTCGCTAAGCGCTCCTGCAATTTCTCTTTGTCGAACTCAGAAGTTGTTTCTTCCAATTGGCTGCGGATTTGGTTGACGCGTGCAATGATTTTCTCAGGATCTCCATTGCCTTCTACGATTGTCGTATTTTCTTTCGATACAACAACTTTCGCTGCGCGTCCAAGTTGCATGATATTGGTCGATTTCAGATCAAGGCCTAGATCTTCGGTAATCACTTCGCCACCAGTCAATACAGAAATGTCTTCCAGCATCGCTTTACGGCGATCTCCGAATCCAGGGGCTTTGACGGCTACTGCATTAAATGTACCACGCAATTTGTTGACCACAAGTGTCGCCATTGCTTCGCCTTCGATGTCTTCAGCGACGATCAATAGCGGTTTGCTTTGCTGAACGACTTGCTCCAAGACAGGAAGGATTTCCTGGATATTGGTGATTTTTTTATCAGTAATCAAAATGTACGGATTTTCAAGAACCGCTTCCATCTTCTCAGAATCTGTTACCATATAAGGAGACTGGTAACCGCGGTCAAACTGCATCCCTTCCACGACGTCAAGCTCTGTTGTGAAACCTCTTGACTCTTCGAGTGTGATGACACCGTCGTTGCCGACGCGTTCCATCGCTTCAGCAATCAGCTTGCCGACTTCTTCGTCACCGGAGGAAATCGCTGCAACTTGTGCAATTGATTCTTTTCCTTCGATCGGTTTTGAAATGGATTTCAATTCAGCAACTGCGCTTTCCACCGCCTGCTCGATTCCGCGGCGGATGCCCACCGGGTTTGCCCCAGCTGTTACGTTTTTCAAGCCTTCACGGATCATCGCCTGCGCCAATACCGTTGCAGTGGTTGTACCGTCACCAGCGATATCGTTGGTTTTGGATGCTACTTCAGCAACCAATTTGGCACCCATGTTTTCGAATGCATCTTCCAGTTCAATTTCTTTTGCGATCGTCACACCATCATTTGTGATCAATGGAGAACCGAATTTCTTTTCCAATACGACATTGCGCCCTTTTGGCCCAAGCGTCACTTTTACTGCATCTGCTAATTTATCTACACCGCGCAGCATTGCACTGCGTGCATCTTCACTGAACTTAATCTCTTTTGCCATGTTTAGCTTCCTCCTGTTTCATATGAATTGATTAGTTTAAGACTGCTAAAATATCGCTTTCGCGTAAAATTAAGTACTCAGATCCGTCATATTTCAATTCTGTACCAGCATATTTCGAGAAGACAATGCGGTCGCCTTCTTTGACTTCCAGTTCCACGCGCTGTCCATTGTCGCGGACGACTCCATTACCTACAGCAATCACTTTGCCTTCCTGTGGCTTTTCCTGTGCCGAACCAGGCAATACGATACCGCTGGAAGTCTTTTCTTCCGCTTCGATCAATTCAATCACAACACGATCTCCTAATGGTCTTAACAATTGAAACACCCTCCTCAAATTATCTAGATAGAATATATTAGCACTCTCACCTCTCGAGTGCTAACCCATAATCAGTTTAATAAAATCCTCTGCGATTTGCAAGCAAAACATTCAGTATTTTGAATTCTTTGCGCAAAAATAGAGAAAGTTCTACAATAGAGGAACGACCGGCATAATGAAAGGAATTCACATTCATGAAAAATGATCAGCAATCTTTTTTGGATTTGTTTAAAACAAAAGATCCGAAACGAAAAAAGAAAACAAAGCCAACACCCTTATATGTTTTATTGATTTTTGTCTTTGTCCAATTGTCACCCGTTCTGTTCGTTGTACCAACTTACGATTATTTCGTCAGCCAGGGACTTGACGGCCCTACCGCGCAAGCAGCGACTTCCGGCTGGCTGATTTTCCTGGCAATGGCGATTGGCTTCCTCATTACTTGGATTGTCATCTTCCGGGATAGGAAGTTTTTCGATATTTGGAAAGGCAAGCCATCCGGGATTGTCGCATCCATCCTTTGGGGCGTTTTGGGGTTTTTTCTTCTGTTAATCGGCCAAGGCATCGCCGCAATGATTGAAATCGCCATCGGCATCGATCCCGGCTCTGAAAACACGGCCACATTAGTCAGCATTGCCGAGGTCGTCCCGGTCGCCATTATCGCAGTCGTATTGTTCGGACCGGTCCTGGAAGAACTCGTTTTCCGCCGTGTCATCTTCGGCTCTTTAAACCAAACCACCAATTTCTTTGTGGCAACGGCCGTCAGTGCCCTCGTGTTTGCTGCCGTTCATGTGGATTTCAGCCATCTGCTGATATACTTCACCACCGGTTTGATTCTGGCGTTTTTATACCGGCATACCAAGCGGATCATCACACCGATCATCGCCCATGTCTTATTGAATGGATACGTTATGTTGATGCAGCTGAATAGAGACGAAATTGAAACCTTTTTGAGACAGCTTGAAAATATGCAATAACAAAAGCACCGGAAAACAGCACCAAAAAAGCCTTCCCCGAAATTATTTCGGTGGAAGGCTTTTTTGTTCTTCAAGCGCTTGCTTTTGTTCGGCTTTCAGGAATTTCCGGTAGCCAATTTTGGCAATCGATACACTGAACTCATACAAAAGGATCAAGGGCAGTGTGACGATCAAGTGAGAAATGATATCCGGCGGGGTAATGAACGCCGCGATGATCACCAGGATCAAATACGCGTATTTGCGGTACTTTGTCATCATCATTGGCGTAATAATCCCAAGGCGTGTCAAAAACAGCATCAATACCGGCAACTGAAAGATAAAACCGAACGGCAACGTAATCTGAAACAGAAATTGGAAGTACTCATTGATGCCGATGGTTTCCTGGATATCCAGATTATCTGAAATATTCAGCATGAACCCGATAACATAAGGAAACAGCACCAAATAAGAAAATGCGATTCCTCCAACAAACAACAGCAGGGAAAACGGAATATAACTCAACGTCGTTTTCCGCTCTTTATCGTGAAGTCCCGGACTGATAAATGCCCAAAACTGATACATGATCAAGGGAGAAGTAATGATCAATGCCAATATCATCATTACCTGCATATAGACTTTAATCGGATCGGTAATCTTAAAGGCATTCAGCGTTAAATTCTTCGCTTCTTCCGTATACTGCAAATAATGGATCAGCGGTTCTGCGAGAAAAAAACTGAGAAGAATGGCGAATAGAAAGAAAACGACTATAAGGGTCAGCCGTTTTCTCAATTCGCTTATATGTTCAACTAAAGTCATATCTTTTTCGTTCATCGGAAAAACATCCTATCGTAGTTCCTTTTGCTCGTCTTTCTTTTTCACATCGACTTCGTCGTCATCGACAAGTCCTTTTGTAGCGTTCTTGAACTCACGTAAAGAAGAACCGAATGCTTTCCCCAGTTCCGGCAATTTTTTCGGGCCGAAAATAAGCAATGCTACAACTGCGATCACAACTAAACTTAATGGACCTGGCATAAGTGACACCTCCTGTATATGGCTTATATTTTACAGCATTGCAGCCGCTTTGGCTATTTCGAAAGGCTGACAAATGTGAAGGTTTTTCGTCAGCTTTGCTTGATTTGGTAAATCAGTGTTTGAAGCTCTACAGACAAATCGATGGTCTGGACACGGATGGAATCCGGCACCGAAATTCGCACGGGTGTAAAGTTCAGAATTCCTTTGATGGAAGTCTTAGCCAGCCGGTCAGTCACTTCCTGAGCTGATCTCGACGGCACTGTCAATATGACCAATTCAATGCCGAACTCTTCAATTTTCTCTTCAATCCGATCGGGATGGAATGTATCAATACCGCTTATCTTCTCCCCTTCATGCGGACTGTTCGAGTCAAATGCCAAAATGATTTTCGTGTTATGGTTTCGACGGAAATTGTATTTCAAAAAAGCACTGCCTAAATTGCCGACACCGATCAACGCCACATTCGTCGCTTCGTCCTGATCCAATGTTTTACGAAAAAATGCCAAAAGGTCTTGCACGTCATAGCCATATCCTTTTTTTCCCAAAGCCCCTAAATAGGAAAAATCACGGCGGATTGTCGCTGAATCGATTTTCATCGCTTCGCTCAGCTCCTGTGATGAGATGCGTTGCTTTCCTGCATTTGCAAAGTTCTGAAGGAAACGGTAGTAAAGTGGAAGTCTTTTGGTAGTGGCTTGCGGAATCTTTGATATTTCTTGTGACATACAAGCTTACCTCCTGAGGTCTTGTCAAATCGACTTTATCTTACATGAGGGGACGAAATATGTAAAGCTGGCTTTATTGCGAACAGCCAGGCCATCCGCTACACTTAAGAAGAATAGAGGTGACCCGTATGATAGTGCTACAAGTAAACCAAGTCCACAAGTCGTTCGGAGCGGACGAAATTTTATCCGGTGTCAAACTGGAAGTCCAACACCGTGACCGCGTGGCTTTAGTGGGACGGAATGGAGCAGGCAAGTCGACATTGCTCAAAATCATCTCCGGTGAAATGTCTTATGACAGCGGCGATATCATCATGCCGAAAGATCTCTCCGTAGGTTATCTGGAACAGCAGACAGACCTGGAGTCGGAAGCGACAATTTGGGAGGAAATGATGTCAATCTTTGACCGCTTTCGGGCGCAGGAAACCAAACTCCGTCAACTGGAAGAGCAAATGGCTGATCCTGCCGTCTATGAACAGACAGCATTATATGAAAAAGTCATGAAGGAATACGACATTCTCCAGCATGACTTTAAAGAAGCCGGCGGTTACCAGTACGAAGCTGATACGCGGACCATTCTGCATGGCATGAAATTTTACCCGAACGATTATGAAAAGAAAGTCGTGTCGTTATCCGGGGGACAAAAAACCCGCTTAATGCTCGCCAAACTATTGCTGAGCAAACCGCAACTCCTGATACTGGACGAACCGACCAACCATCTGGACATTGAAACATTGAGCTGGCTCGAAAATTACTTGAAAAATTACCCCGGTGCCATACTGATCGTCTCCCATGACCGTTATTTCCTCGATCAAGTCGTGACGATTGTATATGAAGTAGCCCGCCACCGTGTCAAAAAATTCACAGGCAACTACAGCCGTTATTTAGATGAGAAAGCAAAGCAGTACGAATTGGATCAAAAGCAGTTTGAAAAGCAGCAAAGCGAAAAAGCAAAACTTGAGGACTACGTTCAGCGAAACCTGGTCCGTGCCTCAACCACAAAAATGGCGCAAAGCCGGCGCAAAGTCCTTGAAAAAACCGACTGGATGGAAGCGCCGGACGGCAACGAAAAATCGGCGCGTTTCGGCTTCACCATTGAAAAGAAGAGCGGCAATGATGTCTTGAGCGTGCAGTCCCTGAAAATCGGCTATGAGGGTATGCCCGTGTCCGAGAACATCTCATTCAAGCTTTACCGGCAGGAAAGCCTGGCACTCGTCGGTCCGAATGGAGTCGGCAAATCGACGCTATTGAAGACCCTCACCAAACAGCTGATACCGCTCTCAGGAGACGTTCATTACGGTACCGGTATCCAGTTTGGTTATTACGATCAGGAACAGGCCAATCTCCAAGGTAATAAACTGGTGCTGAACGAGTTATGGGATGACTATCCGCATATCAACGAAAAAGATATCCGGGGTGTTTTGGGACGTTTTCTTTTTTCCGGTGACGATGTCTTAAAGCCGGTATCTTCCTTGTCGGGTGGAGAGAAAGCTCGTGTGGCTCTGGCAAAACTGATGATGCAAAAAGCCAATGTACTGCTGCTGGACGAGCCGACCAACCACTTGGATCTGGATAGTAAGGAAGTCTTGGAGAATGCCCTCCTGGACTACCCTGGCACTATTTTGTTTGTGTCACATGACCGTTATTTCATGAATCGGCTGGCAACCAAAGTGGTGGAACTGACTCAGACAGGCACGACAGAATACTTGGGCAACTACGATTACTATGTGGAAAAAAAGCTCGAAATGGAAGAACTGAAAGCTTTGGAGATGCAGCAAACCACCAAAGTTGTCCAGTCATCGACAACTCCTTCAACTTCTCAGATTGACAAGGAAGCCAAAAAGCTGGAACGTCAGCTTTTGCGCCAATTGGATGAGGTCGAGCAGGAAATGGATACGCTTGACCAGCAAATTGCAGAAGTCGAAGAACAGTTCACCCATCCTGAAATCTTTCAGGATCATGAACGGCTCGTTCCGTTGCAGAAAGAACTGGAAGAGCTGAAAAGTTCCCATGAAGAAAAAATGACATTTTGGCTTGAATTGCAGGAACAGCTTGAACAGATCAACCCTTGACCGTATACTTTGGTATACGGTTTTTCTTTTTCTACATCTAGGTCAATAGCTTTTTTTAAGATAATTTATTTCCACAGATTTACGCACATCGGTTTTGTTGAAAAATCAACTATCAACAAGTTTTTGCACATTATCCACAGATAAAGAAAATGTTATCCACATAGTTTTCCCCTCAGCAATACACAATATGTAGTTTTCAGTGGGTTTTTCCTATAGTTATAAACAAGTTATACACAAATTGTGCATAAGTACAAATGTTCCTATTGACAAATAACCTTAAATTTGTCCATTTATTAACAGAATATTTCACATAAAAAAGACTTCCATCGATTAAGACGGAAGTCTTTGCTTTCAAGTTTAGATCCATGATGACATTTCCATGCCCGGCCGGCCATTCATGGCCATGTTACTGCGTATCCCTTTTTCGAACATTACGCTACCTGCCGCAGCGATCATTGCTGCATTGTCTGTGCACAATGGAAGAGAAGGAATATAAAAAGGAATCCCGAGTTTCTTAAATTCTTTTTCCAGCGAATTCCGCAATCCTTTGTTGGCAGCCACTCCGCCAGCAGCAATTACCTGCTGCACCTTGTATTCCTCGGCAGCACGCAAGGTTTTGCCTGTCACGACTTCCACTACACTGTTCTGGAAACCAGCCGCTACGTCTTCCGGCAGCACCTCTTCCCCTCGCTGCGTGGCATTGTGCATGTAATTCAAAACAGCTGATTTCAAACCGCTGAAGCTGAAGTCATACGTATCTTCTTCGAGCCAAACACGCGGAAACGGCACAGGATTGCTGCTTGTGTGAGCAAGCCGGTCAATATGAGGTCCGCCTGGGTAGGGCAGATTCAATGTACGCGCGACCTTGTCATATGCTTCCCCTGCTGCATCGTCCCGCGTTTCCCCAATCACTTCAAACGAGCCATGCTCTTTCATATATATCAACTCCGTATGACCACCGGAAATGACAAGCGCCAATAATGGAAACTGCATCTCCTGTTCGAGTCGATTTGCATAGATGTGCCCGGCAATATGATGGACACCAATCAAGGGAAGCTGGTGGGCAAACGCAAATGCCTTGGCTGCATTGACACCAACCAGCAAAGCGCCAACGAGACCTGGCCCTTCCGTGACAGCAACGGCATGCAATTGCTCCGGAACCATTTCCGCCTGCTTCAAGGCTTCCTCAATCACAATGGTGATTTGCTCCACATGGTGCCGAGAAGCGATCTCCGGCACTACTCCACCAAATCGTTTATGGCTCTCAATTTGAGAAGCTACCACATTTGCCACGATTTCTGTACCATTTTTAACAATGGATGCAGCTGTTTCATCACAGCTTGTTTCAATTCCTAATACATATCTGTCTTTATTCATCAAAATTCACCCACATCACTAAGGCATCTTCGTAATTATCGGAATAATACCGTTTACGAATGCCTCCATTTTGAAATCCTAATTTACGATATAAACTCTGTGCCACATGATTGCTAACTCTTGCTTCCAGCGTCATCAGTTTTGCTCCTTGAGCCTTTGCAACTTCAATCGCCGATTTCATCAATTGTTCCCCGAGCTTTTTGCCCCGTTCTTCCGGTAAAATCGCAATATTCGTCACATGACATTCATCGAGTATCAACCACATCCCGCAAAATCCCACCACACCGTTTTCCGTTTCTGCCAACACGTAATATGCATGGTCATTGTTCAGCATTTCCTGCTGAAAAGCCTCTTTTGTCCAAGGCAATGAAAACGATAAACTTTCGATATGGTGAACCGCGTCAACATCATCAACAGTCATTTTTCTAAAGGATACTTGTGAAGTCATATTGACTGGCCATCCTGACTTTTTAAGTAATTAGCTTCCGCTTCTGTGATTCGCTGATATTCAGGAACAGCAAAATGCACATCTTTTGCTTCTGTTTGCTGTGCCAGCATAATCAAATGGGAAGCTCTTGGCAAACGATTTTGAGGTGCACTGAAAAAAGCAGTATCTCCCATGATTTCACGAATTGCTTTTTCATGAACAGCAGCGTCTTCACCTGTAAACAGTACAGGCTCATTCAACGACTTTAAGATTTTAAGAAAGTCTTTAAAATCACTGTGCCGGTCAGCAATTACCTCTTCTAAGGTGCCTCCTCGATATGCACCGGTAAACGCAGTGCCTCGGCGAGCATCCATTACTGGGCAAATAATTCCATCAAAATACTGGCCGTTTGCTGCAAGTACTTTCAAGCTGGATACCATGTGCAGTGGTATTTTCAAAGACCAAGCCAATGTTTTGGCAATTGTCAACCCAATGCGTACTCCCGTGTAAGATCCTGGTCCTTGTGCAACAGCAATATGAGTCAAATCAGCTGGCATTACGTTGGCTTTTTTCATCATCTCTTCAATTGCCGGCATCGCAGTTAGCGAATGATTTATTTTTAAATTGGAGATTTCTTCTATTAACACTGTCTGATCTTTCGCCAAAGCAATAGATAAAGGGGAATTCGAAGTATCGATTCCTAAACAAATCATAATTTAAGCTCCTTGCAAATAGTTTCATAACGCTTCCCTATAGGATTTAATTCAATCAAGCGCTCATCTTCCGAGTGACGCAGAATGATGATTTCGAGTCGTTCTTCCGGTAAATACTCTTCAATAAATTTTGCCCATTCAACCACCGATACGGCCTCACTTAGGAACAATTCATCAAATCCTATATCTTCATCACTATGCTCCAAGCGGTAAACATCAAAATGGTTTAATGCGAGTTTTCCTTCATACTGCTTCACGATCTGAAAGGTTGGGCTGTTAACCGTCCTGGTTATGCCTAAGCCTTTTGCAATCCCTTTTGTAAAGGTTGTTTTCCCTGCTCCTAAATCTCCTTCCAATGTCAGGATGTCCTGTCCCTGAAGCAGAGCAGCCAGTCTGGCAGCGAATTCTTCCGTCTCTTTAGGAGAGTTTACTTTTATTTGGTAAGTCATCTCTTTTGTTCACCTCTATTAGTCTTTACATAGTTTAGCGGAGTTAAGGATTGAAATCAAAATATATTAATCAACTGCTGAATAACAAGCGGGAAAATACACAAAAAAAATAAACACAGCAGACTGCTGTGTTTACTGTTTACTACTGAGACGGTCCCGACCGGGATCGAACCGGCGATCTCCTGCGTGA